>NZ_FOSZ01000022.1 GCF_900114415.1 Shimia haliotis
GGTTCCGAAAGTAACGAACTTTGGTTCCGAAAGTAACGAATCTATTTGGGCAATTTCTGGTTCCTGAAATAACGAACTTTGGCTCCTGATCGTGCGAACGCGGTCGGTTCCCGATATAACGAAATTTTCGGTTCCCGATATAACGAAAATCGGCTAGGATCGATTCATGGCATTACTACCCATTCGACACCCTCAAAAGGATTTCTTTGTTCTCGACATTTCTGATGTTGTCCCCAAGGACGACACCGCCTCGATGGAACACCCGATTTTTAGCCTTGCCACGAAGCCTGACCACCGCCACCTGACCTATCAGAACGGCGACCACAAACTCAAAATCGTGCCTTCTGGGAACGGCCTGCCCACGATCTTTGACAAGGACATTCTGATTTTCTGCGTCTCTCAACTGATGGCGATGAAGAACCAAGGCAAAGAGATCGGCAAAACCGTCAGGTTCTCTGCGCGTGAACTGATGATTGCTACAAACCGCAAGACGGGCGGGATCGAGTACAAACGCCTCGAAGATGCCTTTGTGCGCCTCGCTGGTACTCAGTTCGTGACCAACATCAAAACAGGCGGAAGGGCACAAACACGGGTATTCTCGCTCATCGAGTCAGGCAGTGGCTTTGTCTTCAAAGACGACGAGCGGATGCGCCTCGACTATTGCGAAGTCATCTTGTCCGACTGGTTCATGCGCGCGATTGAATCGAATGAGATTGTCAGCATCTCAGAAGACTACTTCCGCCTGCGACGCCCCTTGGAGCGTCGGATATATGAAATTGCCCGCAAGCATTGCGGCATGTCGTCAAAGTGGCACATCGGCCTCGAAAAACTGCAAGCCAAGACAGGCAGCAACGCGCCTCTGAAACGGTTTCGCCTGAACCTGCGCCAGATCATCGAGGAAGATCACACACCGTTTTATCGCATCGAACTGAACGACAAAGACCTTGTGACTTTCCGTCCTCGGTCGGCCAAGATCGAGCTGGGGCAGGATATTTTCATCCCCGAATGGGCAGACGAAAAAGCCCGCGAGATTGCC
>NZ_FOSZ01000020.1 GCF_900114415.1 Shimia haliotis
TGACATGTGCTCCTTTCACCAGCTGGGTTGTTAGGGGGTGGCGTTAGACCCCATGACCGAGGTTTTTACATAGTAAAAACATATCTCGCTACTCTAAATTCTATCGTATAAATATAAACGCAAACTTAACGCTTATTTGCACCCAAGGAATACGCGCTCATGGCTCCATACATCCGCCCAGAAAATCCATCCGCTTCATGGATGAACCCTGCCCGATTGAGCGATGATGATTTTGTGATGAAAGATGGACGAATTTTCCTCGGTCGCACCAAGGATGGGCGCACCATAGGCGTGGATGATAACCGCCATGTGGTGACAATTGCAGGATCGCGGGCGGGCAAATCTGCCACCTCGCTCATGTCCAATTTGCTCACGTGGGACGGCTCGGCCATGGTGGTTGATCCAAAAGGCGAACTGGCAACAAACACCGCCTTGCACCGTGCAAAAATGGGGCAGGATGTTTTCATCCTCGACCCCTTTGGCGAAGTGACGGGCGAGGCTGAAAAATTTCGCGCCTCGTTCAATCCGTTGGACGAATTGCGGGCGGGTGGTCCGCGGGATGTGGTGGACGACGCCTCGACCTTGGCCGATGCGCTCATCACGTCTGACGGGCGTACAAACGACCACTGGTCTATGTCGGCCAAAAACCTAATCCGTGGGCTGTGCCTCTATGCTCTCCACAGACGGCCACAGGACGCCTCTCTGGTCGATGTAAGGGCGTTGCTGACTTCACCTGCCGAACGCGAAAAGAAGGCCCCTGCGGGTGCGCCTCTGGCCTTGGCTGATCATTTCGAGGCAATGACCAAAGAAGACGCCTTCGACGGCGTTCTGGCCGGCATGGGTAGCACAATGGCCGGCAAACCAAAAAGCGAACGCGGGTCGATCATCTCAACCGCAATTGAACAAACGTCCTTCCTCGACTCCATCCCCATGCGGGAACATCTGGCGGAGCAGGGTTTGACCTCAATGCGGGCTTTGAAACGGAAACCCACGACGATCTATCTCGTCTTGCCTTCCTCACGGATGGGAACGCATTTTCGATGGTTGCGGGCTGTGCTGACGCAAGCCATGACCGCACTCGAACGCACGGAAAACGCCACGAGGCGCCCTGTGCTTTTCGTCCTCGAAGAATTTCCAACCCTCGGCCACATGCGCCTGATTGAAGCCTCTGCGGGTCTTATGGCGGGTTATGATGTGAAGCTGTG
>NZ_FOSZ01000015.1 GCF_900114415.1 Shimia haliotis
TTTTGAAACTCAGGCAGTAATGGGCTTTACCACCCCAAAGGCGTTCGAGACTGCCGGTCAGTGTCGTGTTGCCCTTGGTTTTAACAAAGCCAATCGGGCGGATCCGCCAGGACGTTACAAGCTGCCCAACTTCATCACCGCGTAAAAGGCAATATTCCCACCAGCTTTTGTCTTTGCGCCAGAGTTCCGTCGCAAAGAACGGAAACTTGATGGATTTTGCGAGATCCACGCCAGCACTTCCCATGTGCCCAACCTTTTGCCGGTTATGCTCTCGCAGGGTGCCGCAGTTGCGCAGCATGGAGAAGGTCACACGGGCGACGATCAGGTGGTGATTGCCATCGTTGTGCCCCGAGTAATGAGCTGCAACCTTGGGAGAGCGACCGAAGTAGATCCCCGACCCGCCGAAATTGCCGCCACCCACAAGCCATCGACCCTTTTGTGTGATGTCATAGAGCGCTTTGGGGGATGTGCCGTGGTACATTGTGAATGTCGGCCAGACGAGTGAGATCACGAACATCATCATGGAATCCACCACAGCCAAGGCGTTTTTGTATAGGAGCCATCCCGCCCGAAACGGCATTCCCATTAGCCACCGAGACCAATACGCCATGCCTTTGCGGTGCCGCATCTTGCCAAGCTTGGGGTGCAGAAGCTCATCGACGGAATCGCTGAGGGACACAAACAGATAGACCAAAACGTCGAAATACAGGGCCGTGATCAAACGCAACGGTGTGGTCAGGATCCACACGCAAATTTGCCATAGCGGCTTCACCAGAAGCAGCATGAACAGGTAATATCCAACCCGATTGGCCGAAGCTTCCTTGTCCTTCATCAAGATCCTGAAAGGATTGTAGGCAAACCACATGAACTCATCGATCAGGAAGAATAGGCCGGAGAAGAGCCACAAGGCTTTACGCAGCGTTGCGATCAGGATGATGATAGCGAGGTAGGCGACCACGATGGTGCCGAACAGGATAACAAGGGCGTAGTATGCATCGTTGGTCAAATTGGTGCCTGTAAATCTTTTTGTTTTAGGTCAGGCTATTAGCATCAGAACAATGTGTGCTGTAAAGGTGGGTTTGGTGTGGAGGTCGCTCTAGTTTTCGAGCAGTTTGCAGCGTCGAAGGTTCCTCGAGTTGACAAATTCAACAGTTCAATATGCTTACTCTTAAGTTTCTATATCTATTTGTATTATAAGGAAAAAATTATGGCAGATGTTCTCAGTCTAGACCTTGAATATTGTTACGGAATTGCAAAACTGCAGGCAGACTTGACGTTTTCCCACAAAGGTTACGCAATTTATGCGCCGAACGGCGTTATGAAAACGTCATTTGCAAAAACGATGCAAGACTTGTCCAAAGGTCAAAAGCCAACTGACCTTGCATTTCCTGATCGGATTAGCAGGTGCGATATTACCCTAAATGGTCAAGTTTTAGGGCAAAATGAAATTTTTGTCGTAAACTCGTACGACGAAAATTATTCCTCTGGAGGAATTTCAACCCTGTTGGCAAACGCTGATCTCAAAAAGCAGTATGAAGATGTTCATAAAAAAATTGGCGCTGCAAAAAATGAGTTGGATAAGAAGCTCAAAGGGCTTGCCGGTTATGGTGAGCGTTCGCGGACAGCCATAGCTCCTATTATCGAAGAAATATTCTCTCTTCCTTACTATGATGCGCTCT
Organism: Shimia haliotis; assembly: GCF_900114415.1. Classification (GTDB taxonomy): domain Bacteria; phylum Pseudomonadota; class Alphaproteobacteria; order Rhodobacterales; family Rhodobacteraceae; genus Shimia; species Shimia haliotis. Next base: position 1,680 of record NZ_FOSZ01000015.1, read on the forward strand.
TGAGCTTGGAAGACGAAATTTCTGGTGCTTCTGAAACCGATTTTGATGGAGCTGATTACAAGACCGTCTTTGACCCGAAAGTGCGCGAGCTTCTGGCGAAGGGTGATGCTGCAGAGATTGTGGAGGGGTTCGCTCAGAAGTACGATGAGTTGACGCAAAAATCTCCAGTCTTGCGTCAGGAGTTTCAGTACCACCACGCGAGCCAAGTGCAGCAACAGCTGAAGCTCAACAACTTCTTCGAAGCTGGACACAGCGTCAATCTGCTCGACAAGGCATCAGCGCAAAAGTCTGAGTTGACTACCAGTCAGCAACTCGAGGAACGTATCGAGGCAGAGAAGGCGGCAGTCCTCAATGACGCAAACTTGAAAGCGAAATTTGAAGAGTTCAATGCGAAGCTTAAAAACAAGGAGCTTCAAGCATTCCGGGATTACATTACACGCAATCAACACCTCTTGCCTGAAATGAAAGATTTGAAAGCCTTCGAGCGCAAACTTTGGGTGCAATATTTATACACGGCTCGAGAAGAATATAAAACGCTCCTCGTGGAATACAAATCTGGTCAAGATGCACTAAAAGAAATTGTATCAGAGGCCAGTGCTAATCCCAATGACTGGGATGCCGTAATTGGCGACTTCAATCGCCGATTCTTACACCTTCCGTTCGAGCTCAGAGTAGAGAACAAAGCAGATGTCATTCTCAAGGATACCGCCCCTTCGATAGAGTTTTTCTTCAGGGATGGAGAGCACGAAGCTGTGTACAAAGACAGCCAGCGTCGAGACTTACTCCGTATACTGAGCACAGGCGAGGCTCGAGCCCTGTATATCCTCAATATAATGCTGGAAATTTACATGAGGAGGAAGCTTCGCAAGAAAACCCTTTTCATATTTGACGACATCTCCGACTCCTTCGACTATAAAAACAAATTCGCGATCATTGACTACTTGGAGGACGTCACCAAGGTTGAGGATGTTGAGTTTCTCTCAATCGTCCTGACGCACAATTTTGATTTTCTAAGGACTGTTGAAAGTCGCGGAATCTGTGGGTCACATCAATGTTTTATGGCGTCAAAAAGTCAGGAAGGCGTTGCCCTTACACAATTCAAAAGGTCTGACATTCGGAATCCTTTCGATAAATGGAAGGGGCGATTAGAAGAAGGCGTTATTTTGGCCGCGTTCATTCCGTTTCTACGCAATGTCATCGAATATTCTCAGGGAATGAAAGATGCAGATGGAAATAGTAACCCCGACTACATTACCCTCACCCGAATGGTGCATTTCAAAGATGAAAGCAGCGACCTGACATTCGGAGACTATAAAGCGGTCTTTGAGAAGGCCTTTCCGAATGAATCGTTTCCCGATGTCGATGGAACCGCAAGCATCCTCGATTTCATTCTTGCTCAAGCAGACCAGTGCCTAAGTCAGCCGGATGGCATAAATCTGGAGCACAAAATTGTTGTCTCGATGGCAATACGCATCCACGCTGAGCGGTACATGATAGCAAAAATCAGAGAGGTGGAAGACGCCTATGACCCGTCAAGGAAGCAAATGGGGAACATACTTGGTGATTTTAAGACGACCTACAATAATCTGAGTGATGAAATAAATGTTTTACAAAGAGTTAACCTCATCACGCCCTCCAACATCCATATCAATGCATTTATGTATGAGCCAATACTCGATATGGGATTCAGCGAGCTTAAGGCGCTATATCAGAAAGTGAAAGCTGATTTAGTGTAGGCGAATTGGAGTAAAACGAAACGGGGATGATTATGGTCGGCTCAACTGGATACTATGCTTCACTGTAGAATGAGGTGTACGTCCGAAACCGGTCCCTTTCGGACACCCCTGCCCTACTATGTCCGGAACTCAGCTTGACATAATTTAGGACATGCATACACTTTTGGACACCTATTTTGTAACAGAAATCCCATGTCCAGAACTTTTGCCTATGTCCGCGTCTCGACCATCGACCAGGAGACGCAGAACCAAGTCGCTGAAATCGAGGCGGCTGGCTTCAAAGTCGAGCCGCATCGTATCATTGCCGAAACAATCTCAGGATCCGTGGCCATCGCGCTTCGACCTGAGTTTTCGCGGTTACTTGATAAGATGGAGCAGGGTGACGTTTTGATCGTCACAAAGCTGGATCGCTTGGGGCGCGACGCCATTGATGTCGCCAGTACGGTTGCCAAGCTCGAAGAGCTCGGTATTCGGGTGCATTGCCTTGCCCTGGGTGGCGTTGATCTCACCAGTTCAGCCGGAAAGCTCACCATGGGCGTGATCAACGCGGTGGCTCAATTCGAGCGGGATCTTTTGATCGAACGCACACAAGCCGGGATCGCCCGAGCAAAATCCGAAGGCAAGCGTATGGGGAGGCCCTCTGCCCTATCAGATCCAGAATGCCACGCGGTCCGAGCACAACTTGCAGATGGAGAATCGGTCGCAGCCTTGGCAAAGAAATTTGATGTCAGCAGGCAAACCATCATGAGGATCAGAGACCAGAAACAATAGGCGCTATGTGGTATTAGCCGTATTCCAAACCCAAGCGACCTCACCTTGCGATTTTCCCCTTTATGGATAGTATCTTAAATAATTTATCTCTTACCCCAACAGGCCAATATGACCGAAGCACAAAAGCAGCGCCTTGAGCGCCAGCTCTGGAATATCGCGAACGAGCTGCGCGGAAAGATGGATGCGGACGAGTTTCGCGACTACATCCTTGGTTTCATTTTCTACAAATACCTTTCTGAAAAGCAGCACTTGTTCGCAAACAAGCTGCTTGAGACCGAAGACACCAAAGATTACGCGCTGGTTACAGACGCTGAAGATCTGGACGCGATCCGCGAGGAATCCCTTGAAAAACTGGGGTACGTCCTAAAGCCGGAAGAGCTGTTCAGCGCCGTTGCCAAACGCGGGAACGTCAAGGTTGATGAAGACGATGAGGAAACCGCAGGAAACTTCATCCTGGAGGATCTGCAAAGCATCCTGAACGCCATCGAGCAAAGCACGATGGGCAATGACAGTGAGGATGACTTCAACAAGCTGTTCGAAGACATCGACCTGGCCAGCACCAAGCTTGGCCGCTCTCCTGCGGCACGGAACACCTTGATCGCCAAGGTTCTCGCCCACCTTGATCAGATCGACTTTCAGCTGGAAGATACCGACGCCGACGTTCTGGGTGACGCCTATGAATATCTGATCGCGCAATTCGCGTCGGGTGCTGGAAAGAAAGCTGGAGAGTTCTACACCCCGCAACAGGTCAGCCGTATCCTGGCCAAGGTTGTGACCATTGGGAAATCTCAGATCAAATCGGCCTATGATCCAACCTGCGGATCTGGATCTTTGCTTTTGCGCATCTCAAAAGAGGCAGAGGTTGGCGAGTTCTTCGGTCAAGAACTGAACCGCACGACCTATAACCTCGCACGGATGAATATGATCTTGCACGACGTGCATTTCAGCCGCTTCGACATCCAGCAAGAAGACACCATAGAAGAACCCCAGCACATCGACCAGCGGTTCGAGGCAGTAGTTGCCAATCCGCCGTTCTCTGCAAAATGGAAAAGCGCCGCCAACCCGCTCAATGAGACCGACGACCGGTTCAGCATCTATGGAAAGCTGGCACCAGCCTCCAAGGCTGACTTTGCCTTTGTGCAGCACATGATCCACCAGATGGCGGACAATGGCACAGCGGCTGTGGTTCTGCCCCACGGGGTGCTGTTTCGCGGCGCAGCCGAGGGCGTGATCCGCGAATACATCATCAAGGAACAAAACTACCTGGATGCGGTGATCGGCCTGCCTGCCAACCTGTTTTATGGCACATCCATCCCCGCTTGCATTCTGGTGTTCAAAAAATGCCGGGTGCATGACGACAACATCATGTTCATTGATGCCAGTGCTGAGTTTGAGAAGGTCGGCAATCAAAATGCTCTGACCGACGCACACGTTGCCAAGATTGTCGAGACCTACGCCAAACGTGAAAGCATTGACCGTTATGCCCATGTCGCGCCGCTGAGCGAGGTGGCCGAGAACGATTATAACCTCAACATTCCCCGCTACGTGGATACATTCGAGGAAGAGGAGCCTGTTGACCTGAAAGCCGTAACCAAAGTGCTGACCGCGTTGGAAATGGATATGGCCGCGACCGACATCACAATTGCTGGGTTCTGTGAAGAACTGGGCATTCCTTCGCCCTTTAAATCCTAAGCCAGTGCCATGACACAGACAGAACAACATAATGTGCCAGCGTTGCGGTTTCCGGGGTTTGAAGAGGCTTGGGAAAGCAAAACCCTTGGAGATTTTTTCACCTTCAAGAACGGGGTGAATGCCAACAAATCCGCCTATGGAACAGGCCGAAAATTTATCAACGTTCTTGATATTATTTCCGAAGCTCCGATCACCTCCGATAACATCATCGGAAGCGTTGAAATATCCGACCGAGAATTCGAAAAAAATGAAGTTCGATATGGCGACATTTTGTTTCAGCGTAGTTCAGAAACCCGTGAAGAGGTCGGGCAAAGCAACGTCTACATGGATCATGAAAACACTGCGACGTTTGGTGGCTTCGTCATTCGTGGCCGACCACGAACAACAATCGAACCTGAGTATTTTCACAACCTTCTAAAGACTTGGCGTGTTCGAAAAGACATGACAGCGCGAAGCGGCGGCAGCACTCGATACAATGTTGGGCAGGAATCCCTATCTGTTGTGCCAATAACCTTGGCCCCCTCTCTACCAGAACAACGCAAAATTGCAGGGTTTCTTGTAGCGGTGGATGAGCGTATCGCGCAGTTAGCGCGCAAAAGATCGCTACTGGAAGATTACAAAAAGGGCTGTATGCAACAGCTCTTTTCCCAGTCCATCCGCTTCAAAGACGACCAGGGCAACGACTTCCCGGATTGGGAGGAGAAGAGGCTGGGAGAAGTGGCGACCAAAACCGCGTCAAGCATCAGCGCCACCAGCCTTGAGTCATCACCTGGTGAATACCCGGTATATGGGGCAAGTGGTATTACTGGTCATGTAGATTACTACTCTTCAGGCGACTACCATATTGGCGTGGTTAAAGATGGTGCGGGTGTTGGCAGACTTCACTTTTGCCCTCCCAAGTCGTCTGTCTTGGGGACATTAGAAAGCGTTAAAGCATCCGGCGAGAACAGTATAAAATTCATTTTCTACTGGATGTCTCAAATAAATTTTGCTGCCTATTCAACAGGTAGTACCGTGCCGCATGTTTACTTCAAAGATTACGGAAAGAAACGGGGACGATTCCCTCACCCCGACGAGCAACAAAAGATCGCCGACTTCCTCTCAGCCATCGACAAAAAGATTGATCTGGTCACGCAGGAACTCGAGCAGGCAAAGGCCTTCAAGAAAGGCCTGTTGCAGCAGATGTTTGTGTGAGGAGCTAGATGAAAGCCTGGAAATCCATCGACGAACAGCTCGCCCTCCTCAAATCCAGAGGCATGGCCATAAGCGAACCGGTTCGGGCCAAGAAGGCATTGGAGCGGTTCGGTTATTACCGGCTGAGCGGGTATTGGTATCCGTTCAAGCAAGCAAACGATGATGGAACCATCTCGGATCAGTTTATCGCTGACACGCATATGTCCGAGGCTGTGGATCTCTATGTCTTTGACAAAAAGCTGCGCCTGCTGGCGCTGGATGCCCTGGAGAGGATCGAACTCGCCCTGCAGGTGGATGTGGCCTACCACTTTGGCCGCCGCGATGCCTGCGCCCATCTGAGGCCGGATCTGCTGCAGCAAAAATTCGTGAACAATGGTCGCTATGCCAAATGGGAAGAACGCTATCGCGGATTTGAGACCCGAAGAGGCCGACCAAAATTCATAGACCACAATAAAAAGGCCTATGGAGAGCTGCCGATCTGGGTGGCGGTGCAGATCCTTGATTTTGGAGCTTTGTCACATCTGTTTGAGATGCTGCCAATGAACATCCAAATGAAGATCGCCGGGAAATACGGCATTCCAAACGGCAAGTTCCTGATCCAGTGGATGCGATCCTTTTCACAGGTGCGTAACGCCTCAGCCCACCACGAGCGGCTTTGGAATAGTCACATCAAGGATCGTGCCGGTGTTCCCCCGCAGTTCATCGAGATTGCACAGACGAGCGATGCAGAGATTTTCCGATATTTTTGCCTGATGCGGTTCTTCCTGAAACAGCTTTGCCCGCAGTCACAATGGCACATCCGCTTGCGTGATCATCTGCACAGCTTTCCGACACCTTCAAACGGTGCTGTGAGCCTGCAAGACATGGGCGTTCTGGACGGTTGGGAGGACTGGAATCTGTGGAAGGGGTGAGGACTGGCGCATGTCCAAGGGCGAACCCAAGTGCAGCGGCGCCAGGCATATCTGCTAAATTATGTAGAACACGCCAATTAAGAAAACAATAACAATTTCTAAAAATCGACCATCGAACGCAATGTTCACCTTCTCGAAAAACAACAAAAACGTATAATTTACAAAGCGCTATGACAACACAAACCGAACAACAGCTTGAAAACGCCCTGATCGCCCAGCTTGAAACCCTGGGCTGGGATCGCGTTACGATCAAAGACGAAACCGATCTGATCGCAAACCTGAAGCAGCAGCTTGAGGCACATAACGGCGTGACCTTGTCCGAAGCTGAGTTCAAGCAAGTGTTGAACAAACTGGCGCGTGGGAACCTTTTTGAAAAAGCCAAGATCCTTCGGGATAAGGTCGATTTCACCCGCGACGATGGAACGACCGGCTACCTCGAGCTGATCAATCAAGTGCAGTGGTGCAAGAACCGCTATCAAGTCACGCACCAGATCACCATGGAGGGGACGTATAAGAACCGCTACGACGTAACCTTGTTGGTCAACGGGTTGCCCCTTGTTCAGATCGAGCTGAAGCGTCGTGGACTGGAAATGAAGGAAGCCTTCAATCAAACCAATCGCTACCACAAGCATAGCTTTGCAGCCGGATATGGGCTGTTTGGTTATTTACAGCTGTTCGTGATCTCAAACGGGGTCAACACCAAGTACTACGCCAACAACCCCGTGCAAAAACGGGATTTCAAGCAGACCTTTTTCTGGACCGACGAAGACAATAAAAAGATCTCGCAGCTGAGCGATTTCGCCGAGGACTTCCTTGAGAAATGTACGCTGAGCAAGATGATCACCAAATACATCGTCCTGCATGAAAGCGACCAACTGTTGATGGCGCTTCGCCCGTACCAGTTCTATGCGGTCGAACGCATTGTAGAGCGGGTGCAGAACACGCAGAAAAATGGATACATCTGGCATACGACAGGATCCGGAAAAACACTGACCTCGTTCAAGGCAGCACAAATACTGACCCAAAGCCCGAACGTGCATAAGGTCGTATTTGTGGTGGATCGTAAGGATCTGGATTTTCAAACGATCAAAGAGTTCAACAGCTTTTCTGAAGGCAGTGTGGACGCCACCACAAACACCGGCAACCTCGTCAAACAGTTCTCGGATGATACCCCACTGATCGTGACCACGCTTCAGAAGCTCAACACAGCCATTAGCCGCGAGCGTCATCTGGCGACGATGGAAGGCCTGAAAGACAAGCGCATGGTTTTCATCTTTGATGAATGCCACCGCAGCCAGTTCGGTGAGACCCATAAGCGGATCACAGACTATTTTCAGAACGTGCAAATGTTCGGGTTCACCGGAACGCCAATTTTTGCGGAAAACGCAGCCAAAAATGCCCTGGGGAAACGAACAACCAAAGATCTGTTTGGAAAATGCCTGCACAAGTATGTGATCACTGATGCAATCAGAGACGAAAATGTTCTAAAGTTTTCAGTGGAATACATCCGAACCTTCAAAGGCAAAGATGGCGTTGAAGACATTGAGGTCGAGGCTATCGACACCGCAGAGGTCATGGAGGCCCCTGCCCGTCTGGAGAAGATCACAGACTACATAATTGCGAACCACGGTCGAAAGACCCACGGAAAGCAATTCACGGCTATCATGTGCGTCTCGAACGTAAAAACACTCGCCAAATACTATGACCTATTCAAAGCCAAGAAAGAGGCCGGTGATCATGATTTGACCATTGCCACAATCTTTTCCTATCAGGCCAACGAAGAAGATGCTGACGCCGACGGTATGGGCGCAGGTGATGATTTGCCGGATGACTCACGGCCGATCAACAAGCACAGCCGGGACACGCTGGAAGCCTGCATTGGCGACTACAACAGCCACTTTGGAACCAACTACAACACCAAGGACAGCAAACTGTTCTACGCCTATTACAAGGATATTGGGAAGCGCGTTAAAAACCGAGAGATAGATATCCTACTGGTGGTCAACATGTTCTTGACCGGGTTCGACAGCAAGCCTCTCAACACCATATACGTGGACAAGAACCTAAAGCACCACGGCTTGATCCAGGCATATTCTCGAACCAACCGCACCATGGGAGCCAAGAAGTCTCAGGGGAATGTGGTCGCCTTCAGGAACCTCAAACCTGCGACCGACAAGGCTATTGAGCTCTTTGCCAACAAAGACGCCCAGGAAGAGATTATCCTTGCTCCTTACGAGGATTATGTCGCCAAATTTGAAGAAGCAGCTGCATCCTTGTTCGCGATCACACCAACGGTCGAAAGCGTTGATGATCTGCTGACTGAAGAAGACGAAGCGGCATTTGTGCAGGCATTCCGAGAGCTTATCCGTGTGAAAAACGTGTTGGACTGCTTCACGGAATTTGATTTCTCTTCCCTGCCCCTTGATGAGCAGACCTTTGCGGATTTCCGCAGCAAGTACCTGGATCTCTACGATAAAGTTCGAGGTGAAAAAGAAAAGGAAAAGGTATCGATCCTAGATGATCTGGATTTTGAGGTCGAACTTATCAGCCGCGACAAAATCAACGTCAGTTATATCATCAACTTGCTTCGGGAGATGCAAAGCAAGAACCCAGAGGATCGTGCCAAGACACACAAGACCATCATGGATGTGCTGGACACTGACGCACAGCTGCGCAGCAAAAAAGAACTGATCGAGCGCTTCATTTCGGAGCATTTCCCTGATCTTGCCCCAAGTAAGGATGTCGGCGAAGCTTTCGATAACTACTGGGATGCACAACGGATGCAGGCCCTAAAAGAGCTTAGGGACGATGAGAGCTTGAAGCATGACGGCCTCGAGAAAGTCTTGGAGCAATATCACTTCACCGGAAAATCGCCTCTGCGAGACGATGTCATCGGGATCATGGAAAAGCGCCCTTCCCTTCGGGAAAGACGAAGTGTTGCCGACCGCGTGATAGAAAAAATCAAGGCATTCGTTGAGACGTTCATTGACGGAATAGACTAGTAAGAACCCTCTCCAATCAAAAGTCTAACAGGTTATATTTGTTATTTCTGTTTAACCGAAATAATATAATCAACAAGTTATTTGCGTTATTTATGTTTACGTATATAATCGGTTATATGAAAATAACTGTCTACAACATGAAGGGCTCAGCGGGAAAAACTCCGATAGCCACGAACATCGCGCTTGATAGGGAATATGCCCTAGCAACGAACGAGCCGTATAATCTGTTGGATACAATCCTCCCCGAAGAACGGCTTTTTTCTCTGCAGCCGGATGAAGAGTTCCCTGACTTTCCAGAGGGTATCGATGTAGTTTTCGATCTGGCAGGTCTCATGTCACGAGATGCACGGCCGAGTATAGTCTCGGCGGTGTCACAGTCCGACGTTGTGCTGGTGCCTATCTACAATGAACTCAAGTGCATCCATGCGGGGATACACACCATTCGGGAGCTTCTTCCATACAATAAGAACATTATTGTCGTGGCGACAAAACTGGTGAAGCGCAAAGGCGAAACCTTCAAGGACTGGGCTGACAGCGAAGATGCCAAAAACATCAAAGCTGTTGTAGATCACGCGATAGGGCAGGGAACACCAGTTTTGCCGCTGAAGTTCTCTAAGGTCTTTGATACCATTTTTGAACAAGAGCGTTCCATCCGCCAGATGATGGAAGAAGACGCCTTAGCTCGCTACACCTACCGAGATGTTGCAGCGCAGTTTGACACCTTACTTTCTTACCTAGAGAAGCATTATGCCTAAGAAAAATGACCTCTCCATGTTTAAAAAGGTTGAACAGGTTCAACCGAATGAACCGAAATCAATTCTTGCGCCTAAAACCGTGGGACGGAAGGCTAAAAAGCCCGAAGATAAAGAATCCGAAATTGTTGCCATCAAGCTCACCAAGGCCGAGCTTGCTAAACTCGAAGAAAAGGCGGGCCTTGTTCCAAAGTCCACCTATCTCAAACACATCCTGCGAACGACAACCGATATATTCGATTGAATAGAATAAACCTGTTAATTTGGTTCAACAGAAACAACCGAATTTTTTATCTCTAACTCAAGCCCTTCAATCTGCGCCTTTAGAGTTTCCGGCTCATTTGAGCCGTTTTTTTGCGCCCACTCTGCAGGGGAGGGGAGATATAGGTCGCGAGCGCTCCAAAATTTCCTGATTTCAACTGCGTTCAACCGATCTTTCCACCCCCCCTTTTTGAAGGCGTTCACGTAGATGGAGCTGCCAAGCCCTCGCTGAAACTCTGCAGCAACAGCCTCCCTCTGGCCCTCCGAGAGCTCCTGGAAGGCATTCTCGATGATTTCCGCGACATGCCAGCGATATGACGTCTCAGCCTCTCGCTGGGCCGCTTTGAGGGTTTCAAGCTTACGCTCCAGCTTCTCTCGGGCCGTTTTTCTCTCTTGAGCCGCTTCAAGCGCTTGCTTTTTGGCTGTATTCTCATTGTGAAAATCATTTTCAACAGCAGCTCTTAAAAAGCCTGCCTTCGAAGATTTAATTTTTCCTTTTGCTGCTTCGCTACTCGCTAGATCCAACTTCTCAAAGATATAATCTTCGTCGTGTTCAATCACCCAGGCACGGGCGAGTGTCTTCGAAACACCTTCAGCCATCAAAGCCTTGTACGCACGACGGTCAGTAATCTCGTCTTCAGAATCCATTCCGACCAAAGACAATTGAGCATTGGGCTTCACGATGAAGCGCAAGCCAGTAACGGTCCGGCCCTTCATACGCGTTTCCATCTCAACTTGGATGTTCGAAAGCTTGTTCACTTCCTTCATCGCAGGCTGGATCACATTGCGATTGAGGGCTTTGAAGGGCTTGTAGCTGGGCATCATATCCACTGCCATAAGCTTGCGGAATACTTCAACGTCCCACCACGCTGTGTGACCGATCCCCTCAAAGCGATAGCAGTTTTCATAAAGCACTAATGCATGAGCGCTGTTCATCTCGCGCAGAACGCTCAGATTAATTTTAGAATACACATCAGGATGATAAAGCTTTTCGGCCAAAGCTCGTTCATAGCGATAGGTGCAGGTTCCACCTTTGATTTTTGCATAGGGTAACAGCACCATTGCTTCCCAAGAACGCTCGCCATCCTCTTCGAGCACATCAAACTCTACGACGGTTTCCATGAGGCCTTTGAGAGCTCCCTTAAGGTAGCCGATGTTCTTGCTATCGAAACCAATCATCTCACAGAGCACTGATGCGCTGATGTGGTGCTCTTCCCCGGTAAGGAGCTGATCGTAGGCATTGTAAAGCAGAGCATTGACAAGTTTCCTCTGAAGGAGCGAAAGCTTCGCACCAATGTGAATCGCTGCGACGTGCTTTTTCAGTATCTGGTTGTCTTTGCTGTGTTTTTTTTGCTCTATCTTCATGGTGTAAATTATAAACGATATCTTTACACCATTCTATAGGTTTTCCCTAGAACGCAAATTTTTCTCAGCAGATTAGATCTGAAGGGAGCCAATGAATAGAAAAACTCACCCCATAAACGTACACCATAGCGAGCCATCGACCCCATAAACGTACACCTTAACGAGCGAGGAGCGCCCGAAAAGGGCTATGTTTTGCGAAGAAACAGAAGAGGTTATGGATGCTCCCCCATATTTATACACCTAAGCCCCATAAATGTACACCTAACAATGGCCGCTACAATTTTTTATCTATATTTATCAATGTGTTACACACTCAACGCGGCAACCCCATAAACGTACACCCAAGCCCCCATGTCTATACACCTGTCACCCCATAAACATGCACCTCAAAACCGGAGTTTCCCCATAAACGTACACCTAACACCCCACAAACATACACCTAACACCCCGTATCTTACTGATTTTAAGCCATTATTTCGACCCTAAACCTTTTAAACGTTGTTTCTTAAACATACTAAACAACAACAGGGAGCCTATCGGCCCCCGTCGTCGGTTGTTGATTTTCTATTTTTGGATTTGATTTTGGGAGTGAAAAAGAAAAATGGGCTAGCTTTTCTCACCGAGGAGCCAAGCGTTGAGATCTTCATAGCCTTCGTAATAGCTTCGCATATCGGCCAGTCTTGAACGGTCATCCACGTTTTCAAACAGTTTTCTGGTTGCTGCATCGCCAGCATCATCATTGTCCAAGTACAGCCGAACTTCTCGGAACCATGGATCGTTGATATAGGGCAGGGCGCGCTGCCAAAGGTTTGTTGAATTGAGAACCAAAACGGCACCAGCCGGTTGTGTCGGCCTATCAACCGACAGGTACGACAAGAAATCCATGAAGCCTTCAAAGACCTGCAAGAGCGGTCGATCTGGATTGTGATGGAAGGTCACTGACTTTCCAGAACCGACAAAGCCCTTAAATAGCGCGTTACGCGCCTCAAACCCATCACCGGAAGGGTAACCGAGGGCAAAGTAGCTTCCAGCGCCCTGAGGGGCCTTAAAATCGATCTGGCGGACATATGCGCGGGCGATATCATGGTCGATCCCGCGTTTCGTGAGATATTGAAGCAACGCTGGATGCTGGAGAGGCCCCTGTGAGACCAATTCAAACGCCGCTGTTTTTTCTTTTTCACCCTCAGCGACCTGTTTTCCTGGCATAGCAGTCAGTTGGCGCGAAGCGCCGCGCGACGTTCCGGATGAGATGGATGGTTTTGAAAGGGCAGGGGAGTAAAGGCCGGTTTTTTCAAGATGCTGCAGGGCATCCCGCACATCACAGGAACAAAGCTCTCGCACCAGATCGATGATATTGCCGCCGGTTGCAGCCCCGTGGTCAAACCAGAGGTTTTTGACTGTGTCCACCTTAAATGAGGGGTTTTCGTCCCCCTGACGGATTGGGCTGCGATACCAAAGTTCTTGTCCGCCTTGTCGGGTTTTGGAGGCAGTGATCCCCTGGCGTTCAAGATAGTCTTTAAGTGGAATGCATTTTGCTTGTGCGATGTTCATCGAATCAAATGTTACACGAATAAAGGCGTTTGGCTGCTGAAAAAGGGGAGGGGGGAAGCCATGCTGAGCTTAGTCAGTGTACCGCTGCCCTTTCCAGTCAAGAACCGCGCCCAAAAACAGGCGGCGGGGCGAACGGTTCTCGCGCCTGCGGTGACTGGTGCAGGGAGTGCGCGGTGCCCTTCCTAATGTCTCAGCAATGAGGCGTTTTACTTTCTAACGTTTTACATATGACGTTACAGCCACATCCGCGATCCAGACAGATCGCTGCGCTCAATGATTTAGCGAGACAGACCTTCCAGGGATGCCGCGTTATGCTCACAAGCGGGGTTCAAGAGCTCGATAAGCAGTTCGATATCCTGCAAAAAGTGCGAGGTTTTGACCAGTTCACCGAGGATAACGATCCTTACGGCGAACATGATTTCGGGGCCTTTGAGTTCGAAGGAGGCCGGATTTTTTGGAAATTCGACTACTATGACCGAAACACCGAATGGGGGTCACCCGACCCAAGTGATCCGGAACAAACTACCCGGGTTCTGACGATATTTCTTGCCGAAGAATACTAGAACCCAAAACCGCTTTGCGGGGTGAGCGTATCATCCCGTTTTTTATCTTTTCATCTATCGATTATGACATCATCTACTGTACTGAAAAACGGCGAAAAATCAAAAGTTTCTGCCACAAATACACGCTATCCAAAGCGGGCTGCATTTGAGTTTTATCCAACACCACCCGAGGCCGTTCGAGCACTTTTATCCGTTGAGCGTTTCGACGGTTCAATCTGGGAACCTGCTTGCGGTGACGGGGCAATTTCCAAAGTGCTGATCGAAGCCGGATACCAAGTGGTGTCCACGGATCTGATTGACCGAGGTTACGGGCAGGGAGGGCTAAACTTCCTGAAATCAACCAAGCCGTTGGCCAAGAACATCATCACCAATCCGCCCTATGGAACCCATGGGCTGTGAGACGCATTTGTGCGCCGCGCAATCATCCACACCCGCAAAACCGGGGGGAGCGTTGCGATGCTGCTCAATCTTCGATCCCTGTGCAACCCAGACAGAACACCAAGGTTTCTGCGATGTCCGCCGACTGCCATATATGCCCTGGACGAGCTGACATGCTGGCCAGAGGGTAAGCCGGTTTCACGTCATGCCCGCATTGCAAAACAGCAATATTACTGGGCGGTGTGGCATCCTGGAAAGGTAGAGCGTCCAAGCTTTTGGTGGCTTTCAACCAAGCAATTCAGAAACCCGCAGTAGCGGGTTTTCTTTTTGCTTCCGTCAGCGCGGCTTGTTCGATTGGGAGAGCACCGTTCCGGCGAGCGATTTTGTTTCGTCGCTGTACTTCGAACTTTGGAGCACTTTGGAAGCTTTGTCTTCCATTGCAGCGCCGGTTTGCTTGCCGGTTTTCGTTTGCGCCAAGGCTGATGCTGCAAGGCTTTTTGCCGTAGCAGACGCATTTGGATCTCCGAGGACACTTCCTGCTTTGGATGCTATCTTTGAGGATGTCTTCTTCGTATTTTTCGCCATTTTTGTTCTCCGTTTGTTTCGAATTTATATGTGGTCTCTTGGTGTCTAAGGATCAAGACCTTTTTTACACTTATTTCAGTTGTTTCGGTTATTTCTCTTGAAGCCGCGGTGAAAGACAACATATAGAGAAGAGAAAAGGGGAGACTGGAAATGGCAGACTTGGCGGAAAAACAAGACCACTCTGGGTTGATGGAGCGCCCACCTACGCCCGAAGAAATCGATAGCGCGGCTCATGCTGCCACGGCAATCGCCGTTGCGATGGAGCTAGATGATGGGTTGAAAATCTCAGGTGAAAATGGCGATCCGGTCAAGATTGCTCCCGCCGTTGGAGAGCTTATCATCCAGTTGCTTGGCCACGTTAGTAACGGCAACATGGTTACGCTTGTTCCTGTTGGAACAATGTTGACCACGCAACAGGCAGCCGACATGCTCAACGTGTCTCGGCCACATCTGACTAAGCTTTTAAAATCCGGGCAAATCGAGTTCGAAGAAGTGGGCCGACACCGCCGTGTTCCTTTGCCTGCGCTAATGGCGTATCGAGAAGAAAAGGCACGGCGGCAGGAAGATGCTATGAGCGAATTGGCGCGGTTGGGACAGGAATTTGATCAAGGATGAGTTTTGTTGCAAACCCTTTTGTGGTCGTCTTGGATGCAAATGTATTGTTCCCATTTCGGGTGCGAGACGTCCTTCTGACCTTTGCTCAAGAGGGATTGTTTCGTGCACGATTTACGGATGAAATATTCGATGAGTGGACCCGAAACCTGATCAAGTTGAAACCGGGTTTGGAGGAGAGTGTTCGCCAGCAAGATACCATCATTCGCCATGAGTTCGAAGAGTGTTTTGTGACAGGGTATCAACCGTTGATTGCTGGATTGTCGCTGCCAGACGAGGATGATCGACATGTGTTGGCGGCGGCAATCAGGTGCTCTGCGCAGGTTATTGTCACTGAAAACCATAAAGACTTTCCGGTCGAGGTGTTGGACGAGTACGGGGTTGAGACCCTTGGCGCTGATGACATGCTTGCCAATACCTTTGATCTGTTCCCACAACGTGGAGCGCGTGCATTGCGTAAAGTACGTGAACGTTATCGCAACCCTCCCATGACTTCGTCCGAGTTTCTGTTTGATCTGACTAAGTGTGGCTTGTCCAAGCTGTCTGCGGCAGCCCGCGCTGAAATCGAATACCTATAAACTTTTGACAATACACCGTTTCCTCGCACAATTCTCCCTGACCGCGTAGCCCGCGATCAAATTCCAACCACCAGTCTTTTGGGACTGGTGGAGGCCAGCCTTGAGAGACCCCAATCAGGGGAGAAGAGGCATGGCAGACCATGCAATGGCCCAGGGCCGTGTTGCTGCTGTGGCAGCATTCAAACAGACTTTTCGCGAGCTAGCGCCTTACAAACACCGCTATGAGGTGTTCCGGGACTTTGTGATCATGGCCGCGTGCAGCTTGCACAACAGCTTTCACAAGGAACCGGGGCGCGAAGAAGAGTACCTTCGGATCATCGCGGAGTACAAGAAACCGGACCAATTTGCCTTCCAAAAACTCTTAGGATGCCTTGTGGCCGCGTTGGACGAGGATCCCCGCGACATTCTCGGCCCGCTCTATATGGAACTCGAAATTGCCAACAAGGATGCAGGGCAGTTTTTCACCCCACCCGAGCTTTCGGAGCTGATGGCAAACCTGACCTTTAAGGATGAGCTGGCCAAACTGGAAAATCAGCCGTTTCTTACGGCAGGTGAACCAGCTTGTGGGGCAGGGGGGATGATCTTGGCTTTGGTCAAAGTGCTAACCTCTGCAGGATACGATCCGGCGCAAAAGCTGTGGGTGCAAGCCATCGACGTTGACCGTATGGCGGCGCTGATGTGCTACATTCAGCTTTCGCTTTGGAACGTGCCCGCTGAGGTCATTGTTGGCAATACGCTCAGCCTTGAGATCCGCGAAGTCTGGTATACCCCAGCCCACTACATGGGTCTGTGGAAATACCGGCTGCGCCGGAAGGAAGGCAGCACCGAGGTTACGCCCGATCCGAAGAAGCAAACTCCGGAACCGGTGGTCACCGCCCCCGAGGAGCCTAAGCCTTCGTCGGTTAGCACATCGGCGCAACTTGGCTTCGATTTCTGAGCTCCGCTATGGCCGAGGAATACGAAGAGTTCCAGATCGATTGGCGAGGGTAGGAGATCACCGCCCGGTGGTGCCCGCAGTGGCTGGGCGGCGATGCCGCCCACCTTGAGATTGTGACGGCCGACCGTTCACCGCATCCGATATCCGAGACCGGGTATCGATCCCACTTCTGCCCGCGTGAGCTGGTGGAAGATGCTGGTGGCCCGGTGGCCTTTGTCATGGCATGGCTGGAGACGAAGGATGACGGTAAACCCGTACAACTTTCGCTCATATGAAATTGAGAGAGCCCCTTTGGGGCTCTTTTCATTCCCTGGTCACAGGCGGCAGAGCCGAGCTCCTTCGAGAGGGGGAGGGGCATCATCACACCCGCATTGTATCCCGCAGGCTTGCCGTCAAGAACCGCGCCGCCGCTACGCTTTGGCGAACGGTTCCGAGCCCTTCGGGTTGACCGCTGTGCCTCAAGCGGGATGCCAAAACGGGGTCGATGATTGAGAGATGATCGACGGTTTACTTTCTCATTTTTTGCTTATGCCAAATTGGGTTTACAACGAGGTGGATATTCACGCCTCTTTAGGCGAGGTGGGGCGCTTCCTCGCAGTCGATACCAGCACGGAAAATCCACATAATCCGTCAACGCGATTTAACCTTCATCAGCTGTATCCTGAGCGATTTGAAGCCGATGATTTATGCGGGTTCAAAGCCTGGGATTACGACTGGATGATCGAGAATACCGGGTGCAAGTGGAACCCAACAATTTCCGCCATTTCTGAGTGAAAAGGCGGAGTGACCTATCTCGGCTTTGATAGCGCGTGGTGCCCACAAAACGATCTGCTGGAACGACTGCACAAACTCACTGGATGGACAATCCACAACGAGTTCGAAGAAGAACAACCAGAGTATGAAGGAAGTTTCCACTGCGAAGACGGGACGTGCTCGTGCGACATGCGCCCAGGGCGGCCACGCTGTTCGAGCTGTGAGGGTCAGTTTCCCTGAGACCAGCTGGATGATGACTGGTGAGAATGCCAAAAATGCCGCAGGGTCCAACCGTGAAATCAGGCGAAGGAGGGAGGCTAACACCCCCTCCTTTTTCTTTTTCACCCGCAAAATACATCATTTCACATTCGCTAGAATGTCATGTTCAACCCGAACAAATCGCACACAATCACCCGCCAGGCCTGTTCGGAAACAACAATCAGAACAGCCGCGAGGGATTTGTGAAGCTGAGGTGAAGACGCCGCTTTGACATAAGCGTAGAATTGGGCACAATAGTCGGACGACGCGCTTTGCAAGATTGCGTGTTCGTAACGAACAGATTTCATGGACTTCGCTACGCTGGTCCGAAACCTGTTCGCCGAAACGCATCTTGGCAGGGGTGCTTCGCCCCCTTGCATCCCCAAACAAGGGAAAGATCGCTCTAGTGGCGCGTTTCCCTTTGAACCCTTTTAGCCCTTAAGTAGACCCATGGCACGAGAGCAATACCAACGAGATTATCGCCAGCAGTACAAAGATCAGGTCAAACGCGTGAACCTGACTTTTTCGCTGGCTGAACATCGTGGAATCGCCCGGTCTGCCAAGGATGCCGGAAGCCCGGTTGCAGCCTATGTCAAACGCCTCGCCCTCGAGGCGCATGAAGGCCGCAGCTCCGCCCCCGAGGAGATCGCCGAGCAGTTGGCGGATCTGGAACGCGTCATTCGCACGATTGCAAATAACGTAAACCAGATGGCCCGCCACTCCAATCGCATCGCCCATGTGCTGGATGATCAGGAGGTGTTCCTGAACATCCACGCCCTACAATCCAAGCTCAAACAGGCGATCAGCCGCGCGGCTTCCGGGGCCGGATCTTCCGACGAGGAAGGCAGGTCATGATAGTCAAATCCATGAGCCGGAAGGTGCCAAGTTTTGGCCAGCTCATCGGCTATATCGACCGTGACGAAGGGCAAGAAGAATGGCGCATCCGGCACAATGTTTGGGGCCGTGATCCGGAGCTGATCCGGGGTGAATTTGAGAGCAATGGCGAGCTGCTGCAGAAGCGCAAAAACGGGGTGTATCTCTACCATGAAATCATCTCGATCACGCGGGCAAAAGGGCTGAGCCCGAAAGAGCAAAAACAGCGATTGCGCGACATTGCTGAGAACTACATTTCCGCGCGATGTCCGGATAATTTGGTTTTTGGAAACCTGCACCAAGACAAGGATCACTCCTACCACTACCACCTGATGATCAGCGCAAATCGCGCCGGTGAGACCGGCCGGTTGCGGCTGACCAAGGCGCAGTTTCGTGAGGTGCAGGTTGGGCTCGAGCGGCATGTTCTGGAGAAGTATCCCGAGCTCGAACAGAAGGTGGCCATCGACAAGCGTTCCGACCGTGGCCGCAAAAAGGGCGAGGCTGAGCTTGAACGCCGGACCGGGAAACGGCCTAAGCGTGAGGAAGTTCTTGAACGGGTCACAGCTGCCTATGAAGGATCGCAGGACCGGCAGAGCCTCTTGGACGCCCTGGGGCGCGAAGGCCTAGAACTCTATGTTCGTGGAAAAAACCTCGGGGTTGTGGATCTGGAAAGCGGGAAGAACCACCGCCTGAAGACACTGGATCTGGAAATGGCTGATCGCGTGTCGATCCGGATGGAAGGTGGTGAGCTTGCCGATGAAGTGAAGCCTCTTGAGCCTGAGCTGGAGCCGGTTGAGGCCAAGACCGAGCCGCAAGAAAAGACAGCGGCTGAGGGTGAAAAAGAAAAAGAGCCGGACCGTGCGGCTGGAGAGAAAACCGAGACGAAGCGAAAGCCGAGAGATCGGGATCGACCGAAGAAGGAGCGGCGCAAAAAGACTGAGAAAATGCGCAGTCGCAAGCAGGCTGAGCCCGAAACTGATAATCAGGCCTACGCTAAAAAAGACAGTAATGCTGACCTAAAAACTGATTTTTCTAAGCAAGAAGAACGAGAGGCTGAGGATATGCCGAAACGTCATGATGATCCAGAAACCGGCACCCAGTACCGCGATCAGGAAATCCCGGATGTCGTCTATGATGCGGCAGAGGCAACTGCTGGCGGCAAGAAAGAAGGATTGGGCGGAAAGCTGGCGAAGCTCGCAAAGAAGGTTGTGAAGCAAGGGGCTGAAGAAGCCCGCAATGCGGGGGATCTGTTGCGGCGTGGGTTTGCCGGAGATCACGAGCCATCAAAGGATCAGACACATGTCGTAGATAACCCTGCGATGGAAGCTGAACCGACACGTTCGGAGCAGGTTGAGAGACCGGGACGATCTGCGCAGCAAGAAAAGTGGCGCTCAGAAATGAGCCGCAACCGGGAGGCTGGCCGGGATGACCCGGAACAGGGACGCGAATGATTTGAAGATCTGCGCCCGATCTTGCGAGATTTGACTGCAACGGTACGATTGGCCGTGCGTGGAACACTTTTGGGGCTACAGACCAAATATATCCGTTTATTACGTCATCTTAATGTAAAGAAACATGAAAAGGCATCTGACCGCCTGAGGAAGGTTACGAGTGATTGGGAAGTTCATAAAGGAAGGCAGTAAGCACGCGGCCTATGCTTTGGTTTTTGGAAAATTTCTGAAACGCCAAAGTGGTGCCCGGCTGCAAAGTGCCAAAGAACTTGGGCAATCCCTCAATGCAAAGAATACTGGCCTGCTGATTGATGGTGCAGAGGGACGACTTTCTGAGCGTGAAAGTTTCCAGAATGTCTGTGTTATTGCCCGCGTTGGAGCCGGTAAAACCAGCCGCTATATCATCCCGAATGTCTTGGATAAGGCGTCGCGTAAATGCTCAATCGTTGTGAACGACCCCAAAGGCGAGGTGTTCGCGGAAACATCCGGATTTATGCAGGCCAAGGGCTTCAAAGTCATCGCGATCAATCCGGAAGACCTGCAAAACAGCGCGAGTTTCAACCCGTTGCTGGAGGCAAAGACCGATATTGAAATCGAACAAGTGGCCGAGATCCTGATCAAGGCGGGCTCTGGCTCCAGTGCCAAAGATCAGTTCTGGGACAATGGCGCGATCCGCTTGATATCGGTGCTTTTGAAGCTCTTGCAACGCGCAGGCCAGCAAGATCCCGCGAACTATACTCTGGGAAATCTATATCACCTGCTGCAGAATTTTGGCTCCGACGGAACGCCGCTGGATGAGTTTGTCATCCACTGGGCCTATGACCCGACCAATCCGGATGACAGCACCCTATGGGAGGAATGGAAAGGTGCAACCACCGGGAATAGCAATGCCGTGCAGAGTTTTGCGTTGACCGCCTTGACCGCGCTGAAGGCCTTTACCAACCGTAACCTGGTGGCCTTAACGGCAACCAGTTCAGTGAACCTGGAAGACATCCGGCGCGAGAAAACCGTGATCTATTTTATCACGCCGCCGCATTTGACCGAATACTACGGCTTTTGGACATCGGTATTTTTCCGTAGTGTGTTCAACGCCTCGATGCGGCGGATGCCGGATCGGAGTACCCTACCCCTTTATGTGCTCTATGATGAGTTTGGACACAGCACGATCCCAAGCTTTGTTTCCGTGGCCAATACCATCCGGGGATACAAGGTGAGCTTGTCCATCGTGCTGCAATCCCTGTCGCAGCTCTCAGCCCGTTATGGGTCAGATTATGCCCGCAGCATTCAGGGTGGGTTCATGACCTATCTAGCCTATGCCGGCTCTGACCAGGATACGGCCCGTTTCTTTGAGGCTATTGCCGGCAAGGTCGTGGATGTGCGCCGCGATAAGATCGAGGACATCACGCAGCAAAGGCAGGAGTACAATCTGCTGAACGCGGACGAGGTGCGCCGGATCGGCGACACGCAGGCCGTTCTAGTTAGCGCAAATCGTCACCCTGCCTTACTGGAAACCACACCGTATTTTGCGCATCGCCGTTACAGCAAGATCCCACGTCGGTTTGGACCGGCAAGGATTAGTGGCGCGGTGCAGAAATCACGCGTGAAGCGGATATCTCTATCATGATGGACATCCTAAACGAGCTGCAAACCGTGGGCCTCACAGCCCTGTTCAACCCAACATTTCTGTTTCTGTTAGTCCTGCTGTTTTTCCTCGGGAAACTGGTGGGATGGATGACCCGCAATATTAATATCTGGAAGTTTCTGGCCCTGGCCTACTTCGGGATATTTTTGTTTCGCCCGCTGCAGGATGCAGGGCTGATTATTGGTGGCGTGTTCATCCTTGGCGTTGCCAGCATGTACATGGATTTGTTTCGCGGAATATTCGGCTGGGCTGGTGGGATCGGTGATGTGGTTTCTGCCTTCCGGTTCAATGGGGCGTATAAAGATATCCAACGTCTTGAGCTTGAGATCGAAGAGCTCAAAAGCCAGATGCGGGCTTCGCAGATGGCTGGGGCCACTGCCGGTGGCACGGCACAGCAATCATCCTGGCGGACACAGTCACAGGCTCGGAAAGCGAAATCTCAGTCGCGAACCGGGGATGGTGGTCGCGGTGGCGACAGTGGTGCGTCGAGCGGGTCCGGTTCAACCAATCGCCGACCTAGCAGTCAGCAAAGCGGTTCTGGAAAACGGGCTGCTGGTGAAAAAGAAAAAAGATATGGAAAGGGGCGCTCAACGCGCCGATCTTCGGCTGGTGTGAAGCCAACCGGCAAAGATGGTGTGGTGAATGATGGTGGAAAGCCCAACGCATCAGGGAGTTCCAAACGTGGCGGGGCTAGCCGCCGCAAGCGGTCTGCAGGTTCAGGATCTGGCAGCAGTCAGAGCCAGCAACAAAAGTCCTCGCAGCGAACGCAAAACTCATCACAGTCGCAATCTCAACAGGGCACACAAAGCAGCGTGCCTCCGTCGATGTCACCAGCATTGCGTGATAAATACCTCGGGATTTTGGGGCTCACACCTGGGAAGACCTATACCGCCTCCGAAATCAAATCCGCATGGCGTGCGACAGCGTTTCGGGTGCATCCGGATCGAGGAGGCACAGCCGCAGAGTTCATTGCTGCAAAGGAAGCTTATAAAGCGTTGACGTAGAGGTTGAACATCACAAACAACGCGGCGCTTGAAACGCCAAACATGATCCAGTTTT
>NZ_FOSZ01000011.1 GCF_900114415.1 Shimia haliotis
AAAGACACCCAGACCACCACCTGTACCGGTGTTGAAATGTTCCGCAAGCTGCTGGATTCCGGCGAAGCTGGCGACAACATCGGCGCCCTGCTGCGTGGTATCGACCGTGAAGCGGTTGAGCGTGGTCAGGTTCTTTGCGCACCTGGTTCCGTGAACCCGCACACCAAGTTCGAAGCAGAAGCCTATATCCTGACCAAGGATGAAGGTGGCCGTCACACGCCGTTCTTCGCGAACTACCGTCCGCAGTTCTACTTCCGGACCACTGACGTGACCGGCACTGTTGAGCTGCCTGCGGGCACCGAGATGGTGATGCCTGGCGACAACCTGAAGTTCAACGTTGAGCTGATCGCACCGATCGCGATGGAGCAGGGCCTGCGCTTTGCTATCCGCGAAGGCGGCCGCACTGTTGGTTCCGGTGTTGTGTCCAAAATCGTTGAGTAAGGGTGGCTTTGCGTAAGCAAAACGCCCGTTAGGCGACCGGGGCTTTCAAGCCAGCTTGAAAGCGCCCGAAAGCCAAGACGGTTGAAATACGAAAGAGCCGCCCCAAGGGGCGGCTCTTTTGCTTTGGGCGGAGAGTTTGAGATCCTTACTCTGCGACTGAATTGTGCTAGGCTCCCCTGTACTCAAACGAGCAAGTCCTTGGTGTGACATTTGAAAAGCAGATTGTTGGAACCTCGACATTTGTCATGCGCTGCCATTGGCGCAATAGTTGGCCTGTTGGCGACACACGGTCCTGCGCAGGCCTGCGGGTTTCATGTCTACGCGCCAACCGAAACACTTGTGGAGCGCCTGATGGATGCGCCGAGCGTGGTTTTGGCCGGAGCTGACCGAGAATCTCCGTTTCGGTTCGCCATTGAGAGGACACTGGTGGGCGCAAATGAGAGGCAGACGCTGCCGGGACTCGTGGATAGCCGCACGCGGCGGGTGATGAAGGTCAATCCTGACGCGAAGGTTTTGTTTCTTAAGGATGGCGAAACTGACGATTGGGAGCGGTCTATACTGGTCGATGCCAGCAACCGCGCTGTTGTTGAGCAAGTGGTGCATCGCCTTGCTGAGTGGCAGCAGGGGCAGGACGAAGATATGTTCCGGCTGTTTTCTGCCTTGTTGCTGCACCGCGATGAAAGGGTTCATCAATGGGCGCTGCGTGAGTTGGATCGCGCCGAATACAGCACTTTGCAGGCTTTAATGCCGGTTGTTCCGACCGCCTTGTTGCTGAGGGATTTGAACCTGCCGACAGAACGCGGTCTTAAGCCGATCAGATTGCTTCTTCTAGGGCTGAATGGTGGCGCTGAGCATGCGGCATTGTTTGAGGCTGGTGTGGCGCGAAATCTGACCTCGATTGGTCCACTTGCCGGAGTGAACTCGGTGGCTTGGATGGAAGTCGCCGGTGTTGCGGCGGTGGAAGCCTTGGTGGACCGGTATCTTGTATCGGAGGCCGCCTTGCCTGTGGCGCAGGAATTGATTGTCGAAGCACTCGCGATTCAAGCACAAACCCCGACCGGTGAGCTGCGTGCTGCGATTGAGGGTGCTTTGACTGAGGCGGTGCAATCGCACCCCGAGATCGCGCCCATGGTGGCGCGTCAGTTCGGAGCGCGTCTGGACTGGTCAATGGGCGAGGCGCTGGCCAAGTTGAATGTTTCGGGCGTTTCTATCGAAGACATGGAAGCGGTTGAGCGCTATGTGACCTTTGGTGCAAAACGTGGTGTATTTGACTAAGGGGCTCCAAGCCTCGGCCACATTCAGCGATTGCGAGACCCTTTGGCGTCCGTCGGTCTTTGAACGTTATTAAGAGTGAGCCGCCAACGCGACGATATCCCAAACAGACATTAACCCCTTGCCACTCGCGTCAGCCCCCGATATATCGCGCGAGTTCTCATTGAGAATTTGAAGGCGGGGTGATTCCCGCCTTTTGGGTTCGATGAGGGTTTGCGGTGGTCGCAGGTCCTCCTCTCAACTCCCACGCCTACAAAAGGCTGACGTAATGCAAAGTCAAAATATTCGCATTCGGCTGAAGGCTTTTGATTACCGTGTCCTGGATGCCAGCACACAGGAAATCGTAGCAACCGCAAAGCGCACAGGCGCAACGGTTCGCGGCCCGATCCCGCTTCCGAACAAAATCGAGAAGTTCACCGTTCTGCGTGGTCCCCACGTTGACAAAAAATCCCGCGATCAGTTCGAGATCCGTACGCACAAGCGTCTGCTCGACATCGTTGATCCGACCCCGCAGACCGTGGACGCGCTGATGAAGCTCGACCTCGCGGCCGGCGTGGACGTTCAGATCTCGGTATAAGGAGAGTATCAGATGCGCTCCGGTATTATCGCGAAAAAAGTGGGCATGACCCGCTTGTTCATGGAAGACGGCAAGCAGATCCCTGTGACCGTTCTCCAACTCGACGGCCTGCAGGTTGTTGCACAGCGTACCATCGAGAAGGACGGCTACACCGCTGTTCAGCTCGGCGCTGGCTCCGCCAAGGCCAAACGCACCTCCAAAGCCATGCGTGGCCACTTCGCAAACGCGAAAGTGGAACCCAAGCGCAAGCTGGCCGAGTTCCGCGTGTCCGAAGATGGCTTGATTGAAGTGGGTGCGGAAATCTCCGCAGAGCACTTCCTTGAAGGTCAGAAAGTGGACGTTGCGGGCACCTCGATCGGTAAAGGTTTTGCCGGTGCCATGAAACGCCACAACTTCGGCGGCCTGCGCGCGACACACGGTGTCTCGATCAGCCACCGTTCGCACGGCTCGACTGGTCAGTGTCAGGATCCCGGTAAGGTTTTCAAAGGCAAGAAAATGGCCGGTCACATGGGTGCAGTCCGCGTGACCACGCAGAACCTGGAAGTCGTCAAAACCGACGCCGACCGTGGTCTGCTGTTCATCAAAGGCGCCGTACCTGGTCCGAAATCCGGTTGGGTTTCCGTCAAAGACGCCGTGAAGAAAAAAGCGCCTGAAGGTCTGCCTTTCCCGGCTGGTCTGAAAGTTGCTGCAACTGAAGCACCTGCGGAAGAAGTTGCCGCGGAAGGTGGTGAAGCATGAAACTTGACGTGATCAAACTTGACGGTTCCAAAGCCGGCTCTGTTGAACTGTCTGAAGACCTGTTCGGTCAGGAGCCCCGCGCGGACATCCTGCACCGTGTGGTTCGCTGGCAGCGTAACAATGCTCAGGCTGGTACTCACAAAGTGAAAACCCGTTCTGAAACTTCTTACTCGACCAAGAAGATCTATCGCCAAAAAGGCACCGGTGGCGCACGTCACGGTGACCGTAACGCGCCGATCTTCCGCGGTGGTGGCATCTACAAAGGTCCGGTTGTGCGTTCGCACGGTCACGACCTGCCGAAGAAGTTCCGCAAACTTGGCCTGAAGCATGCTCTGTCTGCGAAAGCCAAAGCGGGTGAACTGGTTGTCATCGAAGACGCTGCGACTGAGGGCAAGACTGCTGCTCTGGCCAAACAGGTGAAGAACCTGGGCTGGAAACGCGCTCTGGTCATCGACGGCGCATCGGTCAACGAAGACTTCCTGAAAGCATCGCGCAACATCGAAGGTCTGGACATCCTGCCGACGATGGGTGCGAACGTCTACGACATCCTCAAGCGTGACACTCTGGTGATCACCAAAGCGGGGATCGAAGCTCTGGAGGCTCGTTTGAAATGAGTGCGAAGGCAGAACATTACGACGTGATCCGCGCGCCGGTCATCACCGAGAAATCCACCATGGCGTCCGAAAACGGCGCAGTGGTTTTCGAAGTGGCGATCGACAGCAACAAACCGATGATCAAAGAAGCTGTTGAAGCGCTCTTTGGTGTAAAGGTCAAAGCGGTCAACACCACCATCACCAAGGGTAAAGTCAAACGTTTCCGCGGCCAGCTTGGCAAGCGTAAAGACGTGAAAAAGGCTTACGTGACCTTGGAAGAAGGCAACACAATCGACGTGTCCACCGGTCTGTAATAGACGGTCTTCTTTGAGAAATTGAAAAGCCCCCTGCCAGAGATGGCGGGGGGCTTTTTGTTTGCGGCACGTTCTTGCGGAGTGATTGGAGGCTCCGCCCTTTAGGTGTCAGCTTACGCGGCCATAAAATGTCAGTCTGGCTTCTTCGGACAGGGATACTCCGGGCTCTGAGTTGTATGCCAGAACCGCGAGCATTCTGGTGCGTTCTCCTTCGTTGGGAGCGACCCGATGCATCGAATTGCGGCCACGGAAGAAGACCAACGTTCCGGCCTCTGCGATCAGTTCCTTGACCGGTGTGGTGCCGTCCAGAATGTCGCCGACGGCGTCAAAGTTCATGTCACCCGCGTCAGCATCCCGAACGTTTTCCACATATTCGAACTGCCCGCCTTTTTCGGGCGCTTGTACCATGAGTGTGATCGCAAAAGACGAGTTGTCGAAATGCCAGCCCAGCTCTTGGCCTGTGCGCGCGAAATGCAAATTGATCGACGAAAGCGGGTCGGCGTATTGATAGACCGCCTCTTCGCCCAGCACCTCACAGAGAAAGCTTCGGAAGTCCTCGGAGTTATAGAGTGACCGGAGGGCGGAGTCCTGCGGGATCAAATCGTCGGTGATGCAGCCCTTGGAGGAGACAACCAGCCGATTGCGGGGATGGTCCTTTGCGTAGGCCGGATCAGGTGCGCTTAGATATACGGTGTGTTCCTCGGTTTTGGCGTAGACCTTGTCCTGATTTACGTCGCCCTCTTTGCGAATGGTGTCGATTGCCATCGGAGTCACAAAGCCGGGCATGGATAGCACGCCGGTTTGGTCGAAGGTGTCTTTGCAAGATTGGCGGAACGCTTGGTCCGCGAGCGGGTAAGTCTTGAGGTCGACAATAGCATCAAGGTTCATAGAGGTCTCCGGCAAGGTCGCAGTGTCGGTTTCGCAGATGTTAGCGGAAATCCCGCGGTCGAGCATACCCAAAAGCGGCAGGGCGATGTGGGCGAGTTTTGGTGTTGAGTACAAAGCGGTCAACACCACGAACACCAAAGGGAAAGTCACACGTTTCCGCGGCCAGCTTGGCAAGCGCAAAGACGTGAAAAAGTCTTATGGGACCAAGGAAGAAGGCAATACGATCGACGTGTCCACCGGTCTGTAATTGATGGTCTTATTTGAGAAAAAGAAAAGCCCCTACATGAGATGGCAGGGGGCTATTTTAGTGCTTATCTTAAGGGGTGTGTAGTGGTAAATTACAACCAATTGTTGATCGGAGTTTACCATGAGACCCAATATTCTTACTATCGCCATTTTGCCTGCGGCTGTAGCAATCGTCTCTATATGTATCGCCGACCTATTGCTAAGGCAGGACTTTATCCAAAGTTTCAAAATTGACGGATCTTTCGCAACGTTGACTGAAAACGGAGGGGGCAATGAGGAGACTTCTCACACCGGCTCTCAGACAACGTCGCCGAGTGTGCATACAAGCTCAGGAATTGTTGAGTTGTTAAGGGTGCTTATTTGGCCTTTGACTTTGATCTTGGGCCTGATTTTCGTGGCATACAACCGTCGCCTCGGTCGAGTCCTCGGATTGGGAACTCAACTGATCAGGAAAATCAGTGCAGGTGGAGTCGAGATTGAAATCAATTCGGAAACGCTACAACTTGTTCAGCGCGAACTAAGGGGTACTTTCCAAGAACTCGTTGATGGTTCGGCCGAAGAATATGAACGACTATCTTTAATTCAAGATATTGGAGAGCACCTTAAGAACGTGGTGATTGAAAATGGTTTGAAAGATACCCAGGATATGCGTGCAACCGTTCATGTAAACGATGTGATCTTTCCCGAGTATCTATATCAGCTAGTTGACTATTACCCTAAGGGAGGAGGGGCTCATCGTAGAAATTCGCAACGGTTCGGCATTATCGGGCGTACTTGGCGTACCGGAAAGTCCCACGGTACTGGGAATGCCCTTTTCGGCTACGTTTCTGTTGATGCATTGGTTGAGAATTGGGGGATGACCGAGGAGGAGGCTAGAGGACAACTCAGTGGGCGGCCTTCAAGCTTAAGCATAGTCGTCAAACATGAGGGAATCCCGGTCGGGATCGTTTTTGTTGACTCAACTGCCCAGGACGCTTTTGGTAATGATATCGAGGCGACGGAGAAATCGAAGAAAATTGAGGAATCAACTTCGGTTAAAGGGCTGGCCAAAGCGTTAGCGGCGGTTCTAGCGCCGCTCAGAACAGCCGCGCCGAGTTTGAGTATTCTCGGTAAGAAAGGTTAGCGCAATGAACGCCTATGAGGCCGTGGCAAAAGAATACTATGATCCTGGACTACATCCGACCTGTGCGGCTTTGAGGGATTTAAGTCTGCAAGCAGTCAATGCTTGCGTTTTAAAGCTTCCTACACAGGGTGTGTTAGTTGAAATTGGGGCCGGAGATTCCATTTTAGCTCCGATCGCCCTGAAAGGAGAAGCCCTGCATCGCGTAGTTTTGTTAGATGGATCAGAAACTATGCTGACTTATTCGCAAAAATGGGGGCAAATGGGAGCAAAGTTGCAACGCTCAGACGCAAGCGAAACCTCTCTCCAATCCTCTTCTGCCGCTCTTGTGATTGCCTCTTTGGGAGACCCATACAACACCCCTTCTTTTTGGGACGAAATGCGACGGGTGTTGCGGCCTGACGGTCGGCTAGTTTTTACTTCACCTGCGCA
This sequence comes from Shimia haliotis, assembly GCF_900114415.1. GTDB lineage: Bacteria > Pseudomonadota > Alphaproteobacteria > Rhodobacterales > Rhodobacteraceae > Shimia > Shimia haliotis. Next base: position 6,622 of record NZ_FOSZ01000011.1, read on the forward strand.
TGAGTGGAGCTCTAGATTTCGCTTGGGAGGAAAGGACGACGTTGCCGAGTTCGTAACCTCGAACGGCAAAAAATTTGAAATGCCATCGTTTGTATACCCTTATAAAGAGCAGCTTGAACTTATTGGTAGGTCCGGATTGAGTTGTCGAGAGTATTTCGCTCTAACAGTCTCATCGCTGAGTGGCAGAACACCTCCCAAATTGTCGCTACTTTCAAACGATACGCCGGCTGTAGCTTGCTATGACTTGGTACTTCGCGAATAGCAACATGCAGCTGTCCAGCTGAATCATTTCCCAGCCCAACAAAAACAGCCCTTCCACTTGCCACCACCCCGCAACCCCGCTATATCGCGCAAGTCGTGTGGCCTCAGATTCGTTCTGGGGCTGCATGCCTTTTTGAGCTGGGCACCTACGGGGGCCTAAAAACTTGGCACCTTAGTAGTTGGATTTGGTAGCAAAACCAGCGAGCAGGGGCCTTCATCTACGCAGAGAGCACGCTCTTTGCATGCACACGGAAGACAGAAAGCATGGCACTTAAGTCGTATAAGCCGACGACGCCGGGCCAACGTGGGTTGGTGCTGATCGACCGTTCGGAACTTTGGAAAGGACGCCCTGTCAAAGCCCTCACTGAGGGTCTGACGAAGTCGGGCGGCCGGAACAACACCGGACGGATCACATCGCGTCGCCGCGGTGGTGGGGCAAAACGCCTCTACCGGATCGTTGATTTCAAACGCAACAAATTTGATGTCGCAGCAACCGTTGAACGGATCGAATACGACCCGAACCGGACTGCGTTCATCGCACTCGTGAAATATGAAGATGGCGAGCAGGCCTACATCCTTGCTCCTCAGCGTCTGGCAGTAGGTGATCAGGTGATCGCGTCTGCAAAGGCCGACATCAAGCCGGGCAATGCAATGCCGTTCTCGGGCATGCCGATCGGTACCATCATTCACAACATCGAACTGAAACCGGGCAAAGGCGGCCAGATCGCCCGTGCAGCTGGTACTTACGCTCAGTTCGTTGGTCGTGACGGTGGCTACGCTCAGATCCGCCTGTCCTCGGGCGAACTGCGCCTCGTGCGTCAGGAATGCATGGCCACCGTTGGTGCCGTGTCCAACCCTGACAACTCCAACCAGAACTTCGGTAAAGCCGGTCGTATGCGCCACAAAGGCAAGCGTCCGTCGGTCCGTGGTGTTGTTATGAACCCGATCGATCACCCGCACGGTGGTGGTGAAGGTCGTACATCTGGTGGTCGTCACCCTGTGACACCCTGGGGTAAGCCGACCAAAGGTGCACGCACCCGCAACAAAAACAAAGCGTCGCAAAAGCTTATTATCCGCTCGCGTCACGCCAAGAAGAAGGGACGTTAATCTATGTCTCGCTCTGTATGGAAAGGCCCCTTTGTTGACGCCTATGTCTTGAAAAAGGCAGAAGCTGTTCGCGAATCCGGCCGCAACGAAGTGATCAAAATCTGGTCCCGTCGTTCCACCATTCTGCCCCAGTTCGTGGGTCTGACTTTTGGTGTGTACAACGGCCAGAAGCACATCCCTGTCAACGTCACTGAAGACATGATCGGTCAGAAGTTTGGTGAGTATTCGCCATCCCGGACCTATTACGGTCACGCAGCTGACAAAAAAGCGAAACGGAAGTAAGTCATGGGCAAGGCAAAGAACCCCCGCCGCGTGGCTGAAAACGAAGCAATGGCGAAAACGCGCATGCTTCGCACCAGCCCGCAGAAACTGAACCTCGTAGCCGGCATGATCCGCGGCAAGAAAGTTGAGAAGGCTCTGACCGACCTGACTTTCTCCAACAAGCGTATCGCAGCAGACGTGAAGAAATGCCTTCAGTCCGCAATCGCCAACGCCGAGAACAACCACAACCTGGACGTTGACGAGCTGATCGTTGCGGAAGCGTATGTTGGTAAGAACCTGACCATGAAACGCGGTCGCCCGCGGGCCCGTGGTCGTTTCGGCAAGATCATCAAGCCGTTTTCGGAACTGACGATCAAGGTGCGTCAAGTTGAGGAGCAAGCCTAATGGGTAACAAAGTCAATCCGATTGGCATGCGCCTTCAGGTGAACCGCACCTGGGACAGCCGCTGGTATGCTGACACCAAGGACTACGGCGATCTTCTGCTGGAAGATCTCAAAATCCGTGAGTTCATCAAAACCGAGTGCAAGCAAGCCGGTATCGCACGCGTGATCATCGAGCGCCCCCACAAGAAATGCCGTGTGACTGTTCACACTGCACGTCCGGGCGTGATCATCGGTAAAAAAGGCGCGGACATCGAGACACTTCGCAAGAAGATCGCTTCGATGACCGACTCCGAGCTGCACCTCAACATCGTTGAAGTGCGTAAGCCGGAACTCGACGCAACGCTGGTTGGCGAGTCCATCGCTCAGCAGCTGGAGCGCCGTGTGTCTTTCCGTCGCGCGATGAAGCGTGCCGTTCAGAACGCAATGCGCATGGGCGCCCTGGGTATCCGGGTGAACGTCGCTGGTCGTCTGGGTGGTGCCGAGATCGCACGTACCGAATGGTATCGCGAAGGTCGCGTTCCGTTGCACACTCTGCGCGCGGACATCGATTACGCACACGTGGAAGCCACGACCGCTTACGGGATCATTGGTATCAAAACCTGGATCTTCAAAGGCGAGATCATGGAACATGATCCGCAGGCGCGTGATCGTCGTGCGCAAGAAGCCCAGGACGGCCCGGCACCTCGCGGTGCAGGCGGTCGTCGCTAAGGGAGACTGAACAATGCTTCAACCAAAGCGTACAAAATTCCGCAAACAGCACAAAGGCCGTATCAAAGGTCTGGCTAAAGGCGGTTCGGACCTGAACTTCGGTTCCTACGGTCTGAAGGCGACCACACCTGAGCGTGTGACTGCCCGTCAAATCGAAGCGGCGCGTCGTGCAATGACCCGTCACATGAAACGTCAGGGTCGTGTATGGATCCGTATCTTCCCCGACGTGCCTGTGACCGCGAAGCCGATCGAAGTTCGTATGGGTAAAGGTAAGGGTTCCGTGGACCGTTGGGTCTGCAAAGTGAAGCCTGGCCGCGTCATGTTCGAAATCGACGGTGTGTCCGACGACGTCGCACGTGAGGCCCTGCGTCTCGCAGCCATGAAACTGCCGGTGAAAACCCGCGTTGTGGTGCGTGAAGACTGGTAAGTCTTTGTCAGGTTCGCCTGTCTGAAAATTGAAAACCCCGTCGTGAACACGGCGGGGTTTTTCTTTTGGGGAACGGCGCCTTGAGGGTGTGAATTGTCGTTTTGCGATGCAAAGCACTTGTGTTACGCTGCGTCAGTCGAGCGGAGGCGCCTAACATGGCTGCGGTAGAATTAAAGGTATCGGAGATCATCCGAGACTTTCCAGATTGTCCTCAACGGGAAATGGCGCTGCGGGCGTTGCGTAAGGGACATTCCGATTTAGCGCAAGAATGGTTGGCGGCGTTGGCTCAAATGATCGACGAAGGTCGCGCATCAAACGTGCATCATAGTCTTGTGGACAGCAAGCGGCGCGCCTGACGATGTCGGGACGCGATGATAGTCTGTTTGACTAATTTGGCGCTGCGCTATCTGGTGCGGAACTTCGCGGCTTCTTCTATGCGCATTTGGTCGTACCTCAAAACAAGTCTGCTTGTGTTCTATCTCGCTTATTTCAAGGTGCTGCGATAGGAGAAGGCATGAGCCAGATCGAATCTCTCTTTGTGACCCGCCTGTATCGCGCCCGCCTTTCCGAATTCGGCCCCAAGGTCGATGCTCAGGAGTTGGAGGCGTCTTGTTATTCCATCGCTGAAGATGATGAAGCCGGACAGGCGTGGTGCGAAGAAAAGGGGTATCCGGGCTATACCTCCTATGCGTCGTTGACCGACCTTCCGTGGCGGTTTCCGGTTTTTGCCGATATTGTCGAAGCGCTGGACAAGCATGTGGCAGCTTTTGTCGAGGACCTAGAGTTCGATCTCGACGGACGCAGTCTTGTTCTGGAAGACCTTTGGATCAACATCCTGCCGGAGGGGGGGATGCATTCGTCTCATTTGCATCCGCATTCGGTGATCAGCGGGACCACATATGTGGCAATGCCTGATGGGGCGAGTGCCTTGAAGATCGAAGACCCACGATCCGGTCGCATGATGGCGGCACCTGTGCGGCGCAAAGGTGCGCGCCGTGAGTTGGAGCCTTTTATTTATGTTAAACCCGATGTCGGGGACGTGCTCTTGTGGGAAAGCTGGCTTCGGCACGAAGTCCCGATGAACATGTCCGAAGATGAGCGTATTAGCGTGAGCTTCAACTACAAATGGGAATAAAGTTTCCCTTTGGTCAGCTTTCCGCCGTGAAAACTAGATAAAAGGTCGCGCATGTTCTTCCGGCGCCATAGGCTTCACCGATAGGGGTTGGGGAAATCCCGATACCTTTAGGAGGTCCAGATGGCGGAAGAAGACACTGACTATGAAGTTGGTCAGGACAATGTTCAGGTTTTCGGACTCGACATTCACAACCCGGTTTTTGCGATCTCCGGGCTTACCATCGTAGCATTCGTGTTCTTCTCGCTGGTGTTCCAGGAACAGGCTGGCGCGTTTTTTGGTTGGTTGCGGCCAGCGTTGACCAGCAACTTTGACTGGGTGTTCATGATTGCCTGCAACTTTTTCGTGGTGTTTGCCCTGTTCCTTGTGGTGTCGCCATTGGGCAAAATCCGGCTGGGCGGCGATGACGCCAAGCCCGACTATAGCTATGTCGCGTGGATTTCGATGTTGTTTGCTGCGGGCATGGGCATCGGATTGGTGTTTTGGGGCGTGGCCGAGCCGATCTCGCACTATGGTGCGTCCGTTGGGGGCGTGGTGATCGGCGATGACGGTTTGCGGACAGATTGGGCTCCGCTTGGTGCCGCGGCAGGCAACGTTGAAGCGGCGCATGATTTGGCACTGGCTGCGACGATATTCCATTGGGGTCTGCACCCATGGGCGATTTATGCGATCGTGGCGTTGGCACTGGCCTTTTTTAGCTTTAATCGCGGGCTGCCGTTGACGATGAGATCGGTGTTTTATCCGCTTTTTGGGGAAGCGACATGGGGGCCCATCGGGCATATCATCGACATCCTTGCCGTGTTCGCAACGATCTTTGGTTTGGCAACCTCCCTTGGGCTGGGAGCCAGTCAGGCTCTTGCCGGTTTGAACTATTTGTTCGGGGTGCCGATCAGCGACGGAATGAGCGTGCTTTTGATCGTGCTGATTACGGCCTTTGCCCTGGTATCGGTGATTGCCGGTCTTGAGAAAGGCGTCAAGCGTCTGTCGGAAGCCAACATGATCCTTGCGGCGACGTTGTTGGTGCTTGTTTTGCTTGTTGGCCCAACGGTGGCCATTGTGACCGGCTTCTTTTCGGGGATGGCGAACTATGTCACCCATTTGCCGGCTCTGTCGAATTGGGTTGGTCGGGAAGACACGAATTTCATGCAGGGCTGGACGACATTCTATTGGGCTTGGTGGGTCAGTTGGTCACCGTTTGTTGGGATGTTCATCGCACGCATCTCTCGCGGACGTACAATTCGCGAATTTATCATCTGCGTCTTGCTGATCCCGACCCTTGTTGGCGCGCTATGGATGAGCGTTTTTGGCGGGGCCGCACTTGAGCAGGTTATCGGTGGCGCCGGTCAAGCAATGAGTGAGGCAGCCCTTGAGCTTAAGATGTTCAAAATGTTCGAAGCCTTTCCTTTGACGGGTGTATTGTCTTTCATCGGCATTGTTCTGGTGGTGGTCTTCTTTGTCACCAGTTCGGATTCAGGCTCGTTGGTCATCGACACGATTACGGCCGGAGGCAAGACAGACGCACCAACCGCCCAGCGGGTGTTCTGGTGCATTCTAGAGGGCGCGATTGCGATTGTTTTGCTGTTGGGCGGCGGCTTGGGTGCGCTTCAGGCGGCATCGATTGCGACAGGGTTCCCGTTTGCGATCGTGCTAATGCTGATGTGTGTTTCGGTCACGATTGGCTTGATCAGAGAGCGTCGCAGCTAAAACACTGGCACCCCCGAGGCAAAGAGCCTACGGGGGTGCTGTCGTTAACCATGTTTTGGATTTCAGCTTGAGCGCGCGGCCTGCGCAGTTCAGGACAATTTTAGTCAAAGGCTAGAGGCCATTGGCTATGGGGACAATGAAATCAACGGAACTAATATGAAGACGACACTTTGGGCGGTGGGGTTTCTGCTGTCGTTTGGCGTGACACAGACAACCACAGCTGAAACCCGGATGTTCGGGGAACTCGGGCTTGAATTTGGGGGCTACAACGCAGGTGGAAACGGGGTGAACACCACGGGGTTTCCATTTGATGAGCCAGGCAGCTTGAATGCTCTGAATGCCTTTGGCGACATCGGTGCGGTCTATAACGGAGGATTTGCGTGGCGTTTTTCGGCGCAAACGGCGCGCACAGATACACCCTTGTTCAATGGCTTTGGCGTGCCGACCAATGAGGGCCCCAAGGCAGCATCGCAAGCGGTGATCACACTTGGTCAACTGCAGTCTCGCCACTTTGTCGGAGGCTTCGCCGGGCTAGGGTCCGTGGGATTTGTTGGTGACGACAGCGACCAGAATGCCACTTATCGGTTGCTGGGAATTGGCGGAGCCTATCAGGCAGGCGCATGGAGCCATGGAGCAAGTCTAAGCTTCATGGACGTGATTGAAACGGCTGATCCGGAAACGCTGAGCGACGCGGGGGTTCTCAAGCTTCAAAGTGAATACGCCTTGGATGCTGACACCCAAGTCGGGGTATTTGCCGCGTATTTTCGCGGCGAGATGGATTGGGATGGCGCGACCGCAGATCCGGTCGATGGCGGCGGGTTCGGCGTCTATGTGCGCCATAGGGTAGGGCAGGTAGGGGGTCGCCCGCTGATGCTAAATGCCGGTGTGTCACGGACGCTTTTGAACGAAATGCCCCCGTCTGCGGATCACAGCCTTTGGGTGACAAGGTTGCATGTCGGGATAAGCGTCGTTTTCGGCAAAGGAGGTGTGCCGGCCTTGATGCGGGTTGGCGGTGCGCCAGACATGACCACAACACAGATGTTCAATCCGATGCTGGATTGATCTTCGCTCCGGCGAAATGAAGATGAAAACGCCGTTCCATGGGGAGCGGCGTTTGCTTTTTGGCTAGTCTCCAAAGAGAAACCGCAACTCGTCCCAAATTCCAATGTGTTCGTCCCAAATTCCCACGTCACACGGCGGTGAGCACCCCATTTTTATTTCATCAAGCAACACCAAACAGTCACACGAAAGGACTTAAAAATGCTCACCAAAATCGCTTCCGCCGCCGTTGTTCTCGCCCTCTCCGCGCCGCTGGCATTTGCCTATTCGGCTGCCAGCACCACTGGCCCTGCGGATGCGGTGGTGAGTGAAAGCTATCAGGTGGCAGACACCGTTGGCATGGACCGCCGTCAGGACCGTCGCGACGACCGCCAGGATTGCCGTCAGACCGAAGGCGCAGCGGGCGCTGACAAACGCAACTGCAAACAGAATAGCCGCAACGGATAACTCCGGGGCGCACAAGTGAGGGAGGCTGGAGCCTCGCCTGTATAGCAGGCGGGGCTTTGGCTTTGTTTTGGCGGCAACCTCGGTATGCTGACACCATGAAAGAGATAAAAAGTGTTCGGTTCGGTCATGTGAGCAAATGTGTGCGGCGTCAGCTGGGGGCGCAGACAGAAGATCGTTTGCTTGCGCGGGTCGGGCGAAATCCGAAGATGAGAACAGCGGCCACTATAAACCAGGAGGCGGCTCTGGTGCGTGAAGCGTGTTTGACTGCTTCGGACCCAACTTTGGGCGCCCAATTTGGCATGGCCTATTCGGACGCGCCTTCACTTTCTGCATATATCGGGTCCAATTCCGCGACGCTGCGGGAGGCGATCCTGAGTGCGGGACGTTTTTTTCGGCTCTCGGATCCGACGACGATTTTTGACCTTTTGTCCACTGAGGACGGCGCGACCTTGTCGGTGGGAAGTACCCTTGCCGGATTGCGGTCCAATGACAGGTATCAAGAGTTTCTGGTGTTTGGCACGTTGGCGCGGATTCAAAGCATTTCGCAACGCACCACCCGTCCGCAGAAGGTTGTGTTCCAGCACCGTCTTTTGGGAGAGTTGCGCGACTTTGAGCGGATCGCAGGTGGTCCTGTGAGATTTGGAGGCAGCTTCACCGGTCTGAAGTTCTCATTGATGACGCTGGATACACGTTTGGCGCGGTTCGATCCCGATCTGCTTGCCCATTTGACGGACTTGGCAGAGGCACAATTGACACATCATGGTGCGCAGGACCGCACGACACGCGACAGGGTGGAGCGGATGCTTCTTGACGCGTTGCCCGGGCGGTTTCTGACCGCTGATGAGGTTTCTTCCAATATGGGCACCACGCGCCGTACGCTGACGCGCCGACTGAGCGCAGAAGGCGTCACCTTTCGGTCGTTGTGCAACGACTTGCGGTTCAGGTTGGCAAAGGCCTATTTGCAGGAGGGCCGAACGGTTACGGAAACGGCCTTTCTTCTTGGCTATGGAGAGCAAGCAACGTTTTCCAGCGCATTCCGCGGCTGGAGTGGTGTCAGCCCGACCGAGTTTGCAGCAACGGCTGAGGCCACATAAGGCGAGGCGCCCTTTGTTTTATTCGCGTTTGGATGCCAACGGCCCTTGCCATCCCCGCGACTCCCCCGTATAGAGCGCCATCTCGCGGATTCCGTTGTTACGGGATTCGTGTTTTTATCATTTGTCCATCAGGTCAAAAGGTAACCTCGCACATATCTCGGGGGCCTTCTGATGTATGAGAAAGGAAGAGGCGATGAACGCCAACGAACTGCGTGAAAAAACGCCGGATCAGCTTCGTGAAGAGCTGGCCAACCTCAAGAAAGAATCGTTCAACCTGCGTTTCCAGCAAGCCACTGGCCAACTGGAAAACCCGGCTCAGATCCGTGCAGCGCGTCGCAACGCTGCTCGCGTGAAGACCATCCTGAACGAAAAAGCCAAGTCGGCAGCAGAGTAATAGGAGCTAGATAGATGCCCAAACGTATCCTGACAGGCACCGTTACTTCGGACGCCAACGCCCAGACCGTAACCGTGTCCGTGGAACGCCGTTTCACACACCCCGTTCTGAAGAAAACCATTCGTAAGTCCAAAAAGTACCGGGCTCACGATGAGAACAACGCCTACAAAGTAGGTGACTCTGTTCGCATTATCGAATGCGCTCCGCGTTCGAAAACCAAACGCTGGGAAGTTCTGGAAGCCTAAGAGTCTCTGTAAAGAGACTCCTGGCGACTGAAACTTTTTAGTTTAGTCGAAACCCTGGGGACCACAGCACGCATCGCTGCCCCATAGGTCGGGAGAAACCACATGATCCAGATGCAAACAAACCTGGATGTTGCTGACAACTCCGGCGCTCGCCGAGTTCAGTGCATCAAGGTTCTGGGTGGCTCCAAGCGTAAGTACGCATCCGTAGGCGACGTTATTGTTGTCTCGGTTAAGGAAGCCATTCCTCGTGGTCGCGTTAAAAAAGGTGACGTCCGTAAGGCCGTCGTCGTTCGCACCGCTAAAGAAGTCCGTCGTGAAGATGGCACCGCGATCCGTTTCGATCGCAATGCAGCTGTTATTCTGAACAACAGCAACGAGCCCGTAGGTACACGTATCTTCGGCCCGGTTGTTCGTGAGCTGCGCGCCAAGAACTTCATGAAGATCATCTCGCTCGCGCCGGAGGTGCTGTAAGATGGCTGCTAAGCTGAAAAAAGGCGACAAGGTCGTCGTATTGGCCGGTAAGGACAAAGGCAAAGAGGGCACTATCTCCTCTGTTGACCCCAAAGCCGGTAAAGCTGTTGTGGATGGCGTGAACATCGCAATCCGCCACACCAAACAAAGCCAAACCGCACAGGGCGGTCGCATCCCTCAGGCGATGCCGATCCAACTGTCGAACCTGGCTCTGCTGGACGCAAACGGTAAAGCAACCCGCGTCGGCTTCCGTATGGAAGGCGACAAGAAAGTACGCTTTGCAAAAACCACGGGGGACGTGATTGATGCTTGATAATGCAGACTACACCCCGCGTCTGAAGTCGCTCTACAAGGATTCCATCCGGGCCGCTCTCAAAGAAGAGTTCGGCTATGAGAACGACATGCAGATCCCGAAGCTGGAAAAGATCGTGCTGAACATCGGCTGTGGCCGTGCAGCCGTGAAAGACAGCAAGAAAGCCAAGTCAGCACAGGCTGATCTGACCGCAATCGCGGGCCAGAAAGCTCTGACCACCGTGGCGAAGAACTCCATTGCCGGCTTCCGCGTTCGCGAAGGCATGCCGATGGGTGCCAAGGTGACCCTGCGTGGCGACCGTATGTACGAATTCCTCGATCGTCTGATCACCGTTGCGATGCCCCGCATCCGCGACTTCCGTGGTGTGAAGCCGAGCTTTGACGGCCGTGGCAACTTTGCCACCGGTTTGAAAGAGCACATCGTGTTCCCGGAAATCGACTTTGATAAAGTCGACGAAAACTGGGGCATGGATATCGTCATCGCCACCGATGCTGAAACCGATGCCGAAGCGAAGAGCCTGTTGAAGCATTTCAACATGCCGTTCACCTCGTAAGGCGGGAAGGATTACGACATGGCTAAAAAAGCAATGATCGAACGCGAGAAGAAGCGCGAACGTCTGGTAGCGAAATACGCCGCCAAGCGTGCCGAGCTGAAAGAAATCGCAGCCGATGAGTCTAAGCCGATGGAAGAGCGTTTCAAAGCGCGTCTGAAACTGGCCAAACTGCCGCGCAACAGCTCGGCAACACGTCTTCACAACCGTTGTCAGCTGACCGGTCGTCCCCACGCTTACTACCGTAAGCTGAAGGTCTCCCGTATTGCGCTGCGCGAGCTGGGTTCTGCAGGTCAGATCCCCGGCATGGTCAAATCTAGCTGGTAAGGAGAGAGAATTATGAACGATCCTATCGGTGATATGCTGACCCGTATCCGTAACGGCCAGATGCGTGGCAAGTCTGTGGTTTCGACCCCAGCTTCCAAACTGCGCGGCTGGGTTCTGGATGTTTTGGCCGACGAAGGCTACATCCGCGGCTACGAGGCGTCTGAAGAGAACGGCCATCCGGCGTTCGAAATCAGCCTGAAGTACTACGAAGGCACTCCTGTTATCCGTGAGCTGAAGCGTGTTTCCACGCCCGGTCGTCGCGTATACATGGGCGCTGATGACATCCCAACCGTCCGTCAGGGCCTGGGTGTGTCGATTGTCTCCACCTCTAAAGGTGTGATGTCGGATGCAAGCGCACGCTCCAACCATGTTGGTGGCGAAGTGCTCTGCACGGTCTTCTAAGGAGAGCTGTAATGTCTCGTATTGGTAAAAAACCGGTCGAGCTGCCCAGCGGCGTAACTGCTTCTGTCTCCGGCCAGACCATCGAAATCAAAGGTCCGAAGGACACCCAGTCTTTCACTGCAACTGACGACGTCACCGTTGCAGTAGAAGACAACGTTGTGAAAGTGACACCGCGCGGCTCGTCCAAGCGTGCACGTCAGCAATGGGGCATGTCCCGCACCGTCATCTCAAACATGGTGACTGGTGTAACCTCGGGCTTCAAAAAAGAACTCGAAATCAACGGTGTTGGTTATCGTGCGCAGATGCAGGGCAACACCCTGAAGCTGTCGCTCGGTCTCTCGCACGAAGTGAACTTCGAAGTTCCGGCCGGTATCACTGTGACCGCGCCGAAGCCGACCGAAATCATCGTTGAAGGTACTGACAACCAGCTGGTTGGCCAGGTTGCGGCGAACATCCGCGAATGGCGTAAGCCCGAGCCCTACAAAGGCAAAGGTATCAAGTACAAAGACGAATATATCTTCCGCAAGGAAGGTAAGAAGAAGTAAGGACCAGACAGATGGCAAACAGCAAACGGACACTGTTCCTCAAGCGCCGCCTGCGCGTCCGGAACAAACTTCGCAAGGTCAATGGCGATCGCAAGATGCGTCTTTCGGTACACCGCAGCAACAAGAACATCAGCGTTCAGCTGATCGACGACCGTGCTGGCGTGACCGTAGCGGCAGCTTCGTCGCTCGAGAAAGATCTTGGCGTTGTCGGCAAAAACAACATCGAAGCAGCCACCAAAGTGGGTGCCGCGATTGCCGAACGTGCCAAGAAGGCTGGCGTGAGCGAAGCTTATTTCGATCGCGGCGGTTTCCTCTTCCACGGCAAAGTGAAGGCCCTGGCCGACGCTGCGCGTGAAGGTGGCCTGAGCGTATAAAAACTTGCGGGGGACGTGCTGCGATGTGGCGCGTCCCCCCGATGATCCGGGAGGTTGGGTTTCGGCCTGACTTCACTGGGATCGGACAGAATTAGGCGCCACGCGCCAGTAGATAAAGGAATGCCAAATGGCAGAACGTGAAAACCGCCGGGGCCGCGGTCGCAACCGCGAAGAAGAAACCCCGGAATTCGCCGATCGTCTCGTAGCGATCAACCGTGTTTCGAAGACCACCAAAGGTGGTAAGAACTTTGGCTTCGCAGCTCTGGTTGTTGTCGGCGATCAAAAAGGCCGCGTAGGCTTCGGCAAAGGTAAAGCGAAAGAGGTCCCTGAGGCCATCCGCAAAGCCACCGAGCAAGCCAAGCGTCAGATGATCCGCGTGCCGCTGCGCGAAGGTCGTACCCTGCACCACGATATGGAAGGCCGTCACGGCGCCGGTAAAGTGGTTATGCGTACCGCACCTGAAGGTACCGGTATCATCGCAGGTGGTCCGATGCGTGCCGTTTTCGAAATGCTCGGCGTCAAAGACGTTGTTTCGAAATCGATCGGTTCGCAGAACCCCTACAACATGATCCGCGCAACCATCGACGGTCTGAAAAAAGAAGCCAGCCCCCGTCAGGTTGCTGCTCGTCGTGGCAAGAAAGTTGCTGACATCCTGCGCAAGGATGAAGCACCTGCCGAAGCTGCAGAGTAAGGAGACTGAGTTATGGCTAAAACCATCGTAGTAAAACAGGTCGGTTCGCCGATCCGTCGCCCCGCAGACCAGCGCGCCACTCTCGTGGGCCTGGGCCTGAACAAGATGAACCGCACCCGTGAACTGGAAGACACACCTTCCGTTCGTGGCATGGTTAACAAGATTCCGCATCTTGTGAAAATCATCGAAGAAAAGGGCTGAGCTAACCGCTCATAAGCTTTTAGAAGACGCCTCCGCTTTTGCGGGGGCGTTTTTTTGTGGCCTGACCCGCCGCCTTCGGAGCGAAATTGTTGTTTGCGCTACCGGAGTTAACCTCGACATTCGCAAACTGCATAACGGGCATGCGGATTTTTGCGTTGTCTGCACAATTTTTCAGCCTATTTGAGCTTCAGAATTTGAAACAACGCGCTTGGCACCGGCGTGGCGCACCGGAGCTCTTAAGGACACTTACAATGCAACATGCACATTCTTTGTACATCGAACCCATCGACGTCGTAGGCCGCATCCAGCGCGCCATCGAGGATTTCCGCACCAGCCGTGTGCAGGCAAAAGCCTTCAAGAATACCGTTCGCGAACTGTCGAACCTGACCGACCACGAACTGGCTGATATTGGCGTAGATCGCGCCGACATCGTGGCTGTTGCCCAACAGGCCGTTTCTGCCGCCTAACACTCACGGACCGAGCAGACCAAAGAGCCTCGGACACCGGTCCGGGGCTTTTTATATTCACGACCGACGGAGAGGGCTCCGCGGCACGTTAAATAACAAAAAGGAACAAACAACGTGGCAATGATCGAAACAACCTCCCGCACTGCACCGACTTTTTTTGCGCGCCTCAAAGATTTGTGGCGGTCCAACCGTGATGCCTACATCGTGCGCATCAGAACCAACGCAACGGTGCGTCGCCTCAATAGTATGACCGACCGCGAACTCTCAGACATTGGCGTGTCGCGGTACAATATCTATGACGTAGCCGAAGACGCTGCACGCCGCGGCTAAAGGCGCAACAAACCAAGCTGCCACGCCTCCGCTCTGCGGGGGCGTTTTGGTTTTTGGGGAATGGTGACTGAGCGTAAGTCCTTTCGCTTGATCCCGGCAGACAACCAGTCTATACGCGCCCAGTGGTCAGTCTGACTGCAAGAATCAAAACCAAGAAAAGCCGTGTTTGGCCCGATACGCTTCGTGGGTCAGTTCCGGCAAGGAGAAGCGAAATGAAACTGCACGAACTCCGTGACAATGAAGGCGCAACCAAAAAACGTATGCGCGTTGGCCGTGGCCCCGGTTCCGGTAAAGGTAAAATGGGTGGCCGTGGTATCAAAGGTCAGAAATCCCGTTCGGGTGTGGCTATCAACGGCTACGAAGGCGGTCAGATGCCTTTGTACCAACGTCTGCCTAAGCGTGGCTTCAACAAGCCGAACCGCAAGGCATTTGCCGTTGTAAACCTGGGCCTGATCCAGAAATTCGTCGACGAGAAAAAGCTGGACGCATCTGCTGCGATCACCGAGGACGCGTTGATTGCATCCGGTCTGGTACGCCGCAAACTGGATGGTGTCCGCGTTCTGGCAAAAGGCGAAGTTTCCGCCAAGCTGAACATCGAAGTGACCGGCGCCTCCAAGGCAGCAGTGGCTGCTGTCGAGAAAGCTGGCGGCTCTCTGACAGTCAAATCCGCGACAGCGGCTGAATAAGAGGTTGTGAGCGGGCGGATACCCGCTTACATAATCTTGAAAGTTTTCCAGACGCCGCCAAACCGGGAAACGGTTCTGGCGGCGTTTTTAGTCTAAGAGAGATCCTAAATGGTATCTGCAGCAGAGCAAATGGCGGCCAACACGAGCTGGGCCGCACTTGGAAAAGCCACCGACCTGCGCAACCGCATCCTGTTCACGCTGGCGCTTTTGATCGTCTATCGTCTGGGCACATGGATTCCGGTTCCGGGCATTGACGGTGTAGCGCTTCGTGAATTCATGGAGAGCGCGTCGCAAGGCATCGGTGGCATCGTGTCGATGTTCACGGGCGGCGCATTGGGCCGAATGGGCATCTTTGCTCTGGGCATCATGCCTTATATTTCTGCCAGCATTATCGTTCAGCTTCTGGGCTCCATGGTGCCTTATCTTGAGCAACTCAAGAAAGAAGGCGAGCAGGGTCGCAAGAAAATGAACCAATACACCCGCTACGGCACGGTGGCATTGGCGGTTTTGCAGTCCTATGGCCTCGCGGTCAGCCTTGAGGCCGGTGAACTGGCGACTGATCCTGGTCTCTATTTCCGACTGAGCTGCATGATCACACTGGTGGGCGGTACCATGTTCCTGATGTGGCTAGGTGAGCAAATCACCGCGCGCGGTCTCGGCAATGGTATTTCGTTGATCATCTTTGTTGGCATCATCGCGGAATTGCCTGCGGCGATGGCACAGTTCTTCATCTCCGGCTCGACTGGCGCCATCAGTGGCGCAGTGGTTGTCGGGGTGATCGTCATGGTCATCCTAACGATCGCGTTTGTTGTGTTTATGGAACGTGCCTTGCGCAAGATCCATATTCAGTATCCGCGTCGTCAGGTGGGCATGAAAGTCTATGACGGCGGCTCCAGCCACTTGCCTGTCAAAGTGAACCCCGCAGGCGTGATTCCGGCGATCTTTGCAAGCTCCTTGCTGCTGCTGCCGACCACGATCTCGACCTTCTCCGGCAGCCAGACCGGCCCGATCATGTCGACTTTGCTGGCGTACTTCGGTCCGGGTCAGCCTCTCTATCTGCTGTTCTTCGCTGCGATGATCGTTTTCTTTGCGTACTTCTATACGTTCAACGTCAGCTTCAAACCTGACGATGTGGCCGACAACCTGAAGAACCAGAACGGTTTCGTGCCGGGCATCCGTCCGGGTAAGCGCACTGCGGAATATCTGGAATATGTGGTGAACCGCGTGCTTGTGCTGGGTTCGGCCTACCTTGCGGCAGTTTGTCTCCTTCCTGAAATTCTTCGTGGCCAGTTTTCGATTCCCTTCTACTTTGGCGGGACTTCGGTTCTGATTGTTGTGTCGGTGACGATGGACACCATCCAACAGGCGCAGAGCCATTTGCTGGCCCATCAGTATGAAGGGCTGATTGAGAAATCGCAGCTGTCTGGCAAAGGCCGGAACAAGCGCAAACGCAAAGGACCCGCTCGTCGATGAATATTATCCTGCTTGGCCCGCCGGGTGCCGGTAAAGGCACTCAGGCTGGCCGTCTTGTTGAAAAGCGCGACATGATCCAGCTTTCGACCGGTGACATGCTGCGTGCGGCAAAAACTTCGGGCACTGAAATGGGCAAGAAAGTTGCTGCGGTCATGGACCGTGGCGAGCTTGTCACCGACGAGATCGTGATCGGCCTGATCCGCGAGCAGCTTGAAGGCGACAAGAAGGGTGGTTTCATCTTTGACGGCTTCCCGCGCACGTTGGCACAGGCGGACGCTCTTGCGGCTCTGCTGGAAGAGTGTGGCGAGACGCTGGACGCCGTGATCGAGATGCAGGTAGACGACGAGGTTCTGGTGGACCGCATCGTTGGCCGCGCCAAAGAGGCGGTTGCCGCTGGCGGCACAGCCCGTGCGGATGACAACGAGGAAAGCCTGAAGGTGCGCCTGATGGCGTATTACAAACAGACTTCGCCGCTGATCGGCTACTATCATGCCAAAGGCGACCTGAGCTCGATTGACGGATTGGCGTCGATGGATGAGGTCGAGGCGTCGATTGCGGGTGTGTTGGGATAGGGTCCTGACCAAGTCATGAATTTGAAACCCCGTCGGCTTCGGCGGGGTTTTGTTTTTGGATACTCCCGACAGGTGTTGACACCCCCTGCAAACCCCCATAAATCACCTCATCTCCTACCGGAGAATCAATTCTTTGCTTGTGGGTCGCACCCGCACTGCAAGACCACCTGATCAGCTGAGGCCCGATCGCTTAACGCGTCGGGCTTACGTTGTGAAAAAAGGTTCCGGAGTTACGGAACCGCAACGAAAAGGAAAGTGACACGTGGCACGTATTGCCGGCGTAAACATCCCGACCCACAAACGGGTCCCGATCGCCCTCACATATATCACTGGTATTGGCCCGGCCTCTGCCAAAGAAATCTGCACCGCAGTCAACATCGACGAAACTCGTCGCGTGAACGAACTGTCCGACGCAGAAGTGCTGTCCATCCGTGAGCACATCGATGCAAACTTCACCGTTGAAGGTGACCTGCGTCGTGAAGTTCAGATGAACATCAAACGCCTGATGGACCTCGGCTGCTATCGCGGTCTGCGCCATCGTCGTAACCTGCCCGTTCGCGGTCAGCGTACCCACACCAATGCTCGTACCCGCAAAGGCCCCGCAAAGGCCATCGCTGGCAAGAAGAAGTAAGGGAGGGTTTGATCAATGGCACGCGATAAGACTCGTACGAAGAAAAAAGAGCGCAAGAACATCGCTTCCGGTGTTGCTCACGTGAACTCTTCTTTCAACAACACCAAAATCCTGATCTCCGACGTTCAGGGCAACGCAATTTCCTGGTCCTCCGCTGGCACCATGGGCTTCAAGGGCTCTCGTAAGTCCACGCCTTATGCTGCTCAGATGGCTGCAGAAGATGCAGGCAAAAAAGCGCAGGATCACGGCGTTAAGACGCTGGAAGTTGAAGTGCAGGGTCCCGGTTCTGGCCGTGAATCCGCACTGCGCGCGCTGGCAGCAATCGGTTTCAACATCACATCGATCCGTGACGTGACCCCGATCGCACACAACGGCTGCCGCCCGCCGAAGCGCCGCCGCGTCTAAGCGACAGCAATACTACCCTGGGGCTGTGATACTCACGGCCCCAGTTCGTCATTTTGAAACCTCGGGCGTCTGGTTCTTTCGGACATGGGAAACAGACAAGTATGGAGGGACGCATGATCCACAAGAATTGGGCTGAATTGATCAAGCCGACCCAGCTTGAAGTGAAACCGGGCAACGACCCCGCGCGTCAGGCAACTGTTGTTGCTGAGCCGCTGGAGCGTGGCTTTGGTCTTACGCTGGGCAACGCGCTGCGCCGCGTACTCATGAGCTCGCTGCAAGGTGCAGCGATCACCTCTGTTCAGATCGACAACGTTCTGCACGAGTTCTCGTCTGTTGCAGGTGTGCGTGAAGACGTCACCGACGTGATCCTGAACCTCAAGGGCGTGAGCCTGCGTATGGAAGTCGAAGGCCCTAAGCGTCTGTCGATCTCCGCCAAAGGCCCGGGTGCCGTGACTGCCGGTGATATCTCCGACAGCGCCGGCATTGAGGTTCTCAACAAAGACCACGTAATCTGTCACCTTGACGATGGCGCTGACCTGTATGTTGAGCTGACCGTGAACACCGGCAAAGGCTATGTCTCCGCTGACAAGAACAAGCCGGAAGACGCACCTATTGGTCTGATGCCGATCGACGCGATCTATTCGCCGGTCAAGAAAGTGTCTTATGACGTTCAGCCGACCCGTGAAGGTCAGGTTCTGGACTATGACAAACTGACCATGAAAATCGAAACCGACGGATCTGTTACGCCGGAAGATGCCGTGGCGTTTGCTGCGCGTATTCTTCAGGATCAGCTGTCGATCTTCGTGAACTTCGATGAGCCGGAATCGGCTGGTCGTCAGGAAGAAGACGATGGTCTCGAGTTCAACCCGCTTCTGCTGAAGAAAGTGGACGAGCTGGAACTGTCTGTTCGTTCGGCAAACTGCCTGAAGAACGACAACATCGTTTACATCGGCGATCTGATCCAGAAAACCGAAGCGGAAATGCTGCGCACACCGAACTTCGGCCGCAAATCTTTGAACGAGATCAAAGAAGTGCTGTCGGGCATGGGTCTGCACCTTGGCATGGACGTCGAGGACTGGCCGCCGGACAACATCGAAGATTTGGCCAAGAAGTTCGAAGACAACTTCTAAGAGTTTCGGGCGGGGGCAACCCCGCCCAATTCTACAAATGCCCGGAATTGCCGGGGAACACATGGGCAAATGCCCCAAGGAGAGTGGCTGACACGCATCGGCCGCCAGACAAAGCAAAAACGCAAGTAGGAGAATTCAAATGCGTCACGCTCGTGGTTATCGCCGCCTGAATCGTACACACGAACACCGTAAGGCATTGTTTGCCAACATGGCGGGTTCGTTGATCGAACACGAACAAATCAAAACCACCCTGCCCAAGGCCAAAGAACTGCGCCCGATCGTTGAAAAGATGATCACGCTGGCCAAACGTGGTGATCTGCACGCGCGCCGTCAGGCCGCAGCACGTCTTAAAGAAGACCAGTATGTCGCGAAACTGTTCGACATTCTTGGCCCGCGCTACAAAGACCGCCAAGGCGGCTATGTCCGCATCATGAAAGCCGGTTTCCGTTATGGCGACATGGCACCGATGGCGATCATCGAATTCGTGGATCGTGATGTCGACGCAAAAGGCGCAGCCGACAAGGCACGCGTTGCAGCAGAAGAAGCTGCTGAAGAATAAGAGGTTTCCGGTTTTTCCGGTCCTTGCAAAGCCCTCGCCCATCGGCGGGGGTTTTTTTTGTGGGTGCAATCTGTTGCCGGCCGATCAATTGTCCTATGGCGTTTGGTTGAAAACTTGGACCTGCCCGCGCATATGCTTTGAAAGCAAAAAAAGGACTCCTGTATGCTCCGCCCCCTCGCGATTGCCCTGTCACTGGCCGTAGCCGCGCCTGCTCTGGCCGAAACACAAATTCCGCAGTCCCAAGCTGAAATCAGTCTTGGTTTTGCACCTCTGGTGAGGGAGGCCGCGCCGGCAGTGGTGAATATTTACGCCAAACAGGTCATCCAGGCCCGTCAGACCCCGTTTTCCGGCGATCCGTTTTTTGACCAGTTCTTCCGGAGCTTCGGCGACACCAAACCACAGGTTCAGAACTCTTTGGGCTCGGGAGTGATTTTGTCTGAGGACGGGATTGTCGTGTCCAACTATCATGTTGTGGGTATGTCGACAGACATTCGGGTGCAGCTGAAAGACCGGCGGGAATACAAGGCGCGGGTTCTGCTGGCCGATGAAGAAAGCGATCTGGCGATCATGCAGCTTGAAGGAGTGGACGGCCTGCCGTTTCTGAACCTGCGCGACAGTGATGGCGTCGAAGTTGGTGAATTGGTTCTGGCGATCGGCAACCCGTTCGGTGTGGGGCAAACAGTGACCAGCGGTATTGTGTCGGGATTGGCACGGTCCGGTGTTTCCACAGGCAACGCGCGGGGCTATTTCTTGCAAACCGATGCGGCAATCAACCCCGGCAACTCGGGCGGAGCGCTGGTGGATGTGAACGGCGATCTGGTTGGTATCAACACGTCGATTTTGACGCGCTCTGGCGGTTCTAACGGGATCGGTTTTGCCATTCCTTCGAAACTGGTTGGCCAATTCGTTAAACAAGCCCGCGACGGGTTTGACAGCTTTCAGCGCCCTTGGGCCGGCATGTTCGGCCAGCCCGTTGATGCGGATATGGCGGACGGCCTTGGCCTTGACCGGCCAGGTGGGATCGTGGTGTCGGACATGCATGCCGTCAGCCCGTTCCTTGCTGCCGGTCTTGAAGCCGGAGACGTCATTCTGGAAGTTGACGGTCAGCCGGTGAACACACCCGCCGAAATGGTATTCCGTATGTCTGTTGTGGGCTTGGGACAAGAAGCGGACGTGCTGGTTGTGCGCGATGGTGAAGAACAGGTTTATAGCGTTCCTTTGAACACAGCGCCGGAAGAGCCATCGCGGGAGACCGTGGAGACCGGCGAACGGTCCGCGATTCCTGGGTTGGTGGTGAGCAATGTGAACCCCGCCGTTGTTGGGCAGTTTGGCCTGCCGCTAGGTATTTCCGGAGTGGTTGTGGAGAAGCCGGGACCAGTCGGTGCGCGGTTGGGATTGAATCCAGGTGACGTGCTGCGAGCGGTTGATGGCAAAGACGTTGGCACAACAAAAGAGGTTGATCAGGCTTTGCGCAAGGCCAAGAAACGCCTTACGCTAGAGGTCCAACGCGGCACGCAACGTGTCACGATGCGGTTTCGACTCTGAGGACTATGGCCGACCTTTTTGACATTCCCAATTCCGGTGGTGGGACCACCAATGAGGGCGCGGGCGAAAGCAACGCGCCCCGTCCTTTGGCGGACCGTTTGCGGCCCAAATCGCTGGGCGAGGTGATCGGACAAGAGCAGGTTTTGGGGCCCGAAGCCCCCTTGGGCGTGATGCTGTCGTCGGGGTCTTTGTCATCGCTGGTGTTCTGGGGGCCGCCCGGCGTGGGCAAAACCACAATCGCCCGGCTTTTGGCGGATGAGACCGACCTGCATTTTGTCCAGATCAGTGCGATTTTTACTGGCGTTCCTGAGCTTAGGAAAGTGTTTGAGGCCGCCAAAGTGCGGCGTGCAAACGGCAAAGGCACTTTGCTGTTTGTGGATGAAATCCACCGGTTCAACAAAGCGCAGCAGGACGGATTTTTGCCCTTCATGGAGGACGGCACGATCCTTTTGGTGGGCGCGACAACCGAGAACCCATCGTTTGAACTTAACGCTGCGGTTATCAGCCGGTCACAGGTTCTTGTTTTACAACGCCTGAGCCTCGCCGATTTGGAGCGATTGGCCCAAAGGTCGGAAAAAGAGCTGGGCCGGGCATTGCCCTTGGACGGGCCAGCACGCGAGGCGCTGTTGGAGATGGCGGATGGCGACGGGCGGGCTTTGCTGAACCTGATCGAACAGGTCATGGCGTGGCGTGTGGAGGGTAAGCTCGATACCGATGCCTTGTCGACGCGACTGATGCGCCGGGCGGCAAAATACGACAAGTCGGGTGATGAGCATTACAACCTGATTTCCGCGCTGCACAAATCAGTGCGGGGCTCTGATCCGGACGCAGCGCTTTATTGGTATGCGCGGATGCTGGAAGGTGGGGAAGACCCTCGGTTCTTGGCGCGGCGGATCACGCGGATGGCTTGCGAAGACATCGCGCTGGCAGACCCGCAGGCGCAGGGTGTGTGTCTGGATGCTTGGGAAACCTATGAACGGTTAGGAAGTCCTGAAGGCGAATTGGCGCTGGCGCAGGCGGTGATTTATCTGGCGCTCGCGCCCAAAACCAACGCAGGCTACATGGCCTACAAAGCCGCGCGGAGATTGGCAAAAAAGACGGGCTCCGAGCCGCCGCCCAAACATATCCTGAACGCGCCGACGCGTCTGATGGAGGAGCAAGGCTATGGCGATGGGTATGAGTATGACCACAACGCCGAAGGTGGTTTCTCTGGACAGAACTACTTTCCGGACGGTGTGAAACGGCCGGTGCTCTATTCCCCGGTCGAGCGCGGGTTCGAGCGAGAGCTGAAGCGGCGTTTGGACTATTTCACCAATCAGCGACTGAAAAAGCAATGATCATGAACGTTGCATATGTGGCGTTTGGCGGCGCTATTGGGGCGGCCTTGCGCTATCTCGTTGGCCTGAGTGTGATCCGCGCCATAGGGCAGGGGGCCTTGGGCGGTTTTCCAGTGGCAATTATCACCGTGAACATCCTCGGCTCGTTTCTGATGGGTGTTTTTGTGGTCGCTGCGGCTCAACGCGGGCTGACACATCTGTCGCCATTGGTGATGACTGGCCTTTTAGGCGGGTTTACGACGTTTTCAGCCTTCTCTCTTGAGACTGTAACGCTGATTGAGCGTGGACAATGGGGCGCGGCTGGTGTTTATGTCGCGCTTTCCGTTATTGGGTCGGTTGGCGCGTTGTTTTTGGGTGTGTTGATCGCGCGTGGAGTATTCGCATGAGCCGGGTTCAGACCATCATTATCGAAGAAGACGACGCGGATCAGCGTCTTGATCGCTGGTTCAAGCGGGTGTTTCCGCATATCGGGCAGGGCCGTGTCGAGAAGTTGTGCCGCAAAGGCGAAATCCGTGTGGATGGTGGGCGTGTAAAGGCTTCGACTCGCCTTGAAGCTGGCAACGAAGTGCGCATTCCGCCGCTTCCGGCCCCGGGCGAGATGCCTCCGCGACCCGTGGACATGCGAATTTCCGACAAGGACGCCAAGATGATCCGCGACTGCGTGATCTACAAAGATGACCATGTGATCGCGATCAACAAACCGGCGGGGCTGCCCACGCAGGGCGGCAGCAAGCAGACCAAACACGTAGATGGCCTTGCAGAGGCCCTGCGGTTTGATTTTGAGGAAAAACCGCGTCTGGTGCACAGATTGGACAAGGACACGTCTGGTGTTCTGTTGCTCGCGCGGACCCGCAAGGCAGCGCAGTCCCTGACGGCCGCGCTGCGTCACAAAGAAACGCGCAAGATATATTGGGCGGTCGTGGCCGGAGTGCCGACGCCTTATTTGGGTGAGATCAAATACGGGCTGGTCAAAGCAGCCGGGCATGGCAAACGCGGCGAAGGTGAAAAAATGCACGCGGTGCATCCACGCGACGTCGACGCAACGCCTGGAGCCAAGCGAGCACATACGCAATACGCGACGTTGTACCGAGTGGCGAGCCGCGCAAGCTGGGTTGCGATGGAGCCTTTGACAGGCCGCACGCATCAGCTTCGGGCCCATATGGCCGAGATCGGTCATCCGATCATTGGTGATGGCAAATATGGCGGTTCAGGGCAGGAAAACCTTGGTGATGGCTGGGGGGCACAGTTGGGAGGCATCATTTCTAACAAATTGCACCTGCACGCCCGCACCATGGCCTTTGAACATCCTGAGACCCGCAAGCCGGTGACAATCCATGCGGAGTTGCCCCCGCACATGGCGCTCACATGGGATACCTTCGGCTGGACTCCGGATCTTGCAGACGAAGATCCCTTTGAAAGCCTGCGCTGAGCTTGACGCCCTTTCGTTCACGTGGTGAAGCATCGCTTGAGCGCGAAGGGACAGGCTATGCGGCTAAAGCTGGTGATATTTGATGTGGACGGCACGCTGGTGGACAGCCAAGCCGACATTTTGGGGTCGATGCAGGGGGCCTTTGACGGGCTTGGGCTGGCGCCGCCGCCAAAGGATGCAATCCTCAGTATTGTTGGCTTGTCATTGGATGTGGCGATGTTGCGGTTGGCGCCACAGGTCGATGCGGTGACACGCGCGGCCTTGGTAGAAGGCTACAAGCAAACCTATATGCAGCGCCGCGAAGCGGTGGGCACCGAGGAAAGTTCCCCGCTTTACGCTGGCGCACGGGACGCTTTGGATCGATTGAAAACGCGTGACGACATTTTTCTTGGCGTGGCGACCGGAAAATCTCGCCGCGGGCTGGACAAGTTGATCGAGGGTCACGGGCTTGAGGGGTATTTTCTGACGCGGCAAGTGGCCGATGATCATCCAAGCAAACCAAACCCGTCTATGATCTTGGCAGCACTTTCCGAGATGGGTATGGAGCGTGCCGACGCGGTGATGATTGGCGACACTTCTTATGACATGGAGATGGCGCAGGCTGCGGGGGTCGCGGGCCTTGGTGTCGGTTGGGGGTATCATCCGACATCGGCACTCAACGCGGCGCGACTGGTTATTGAAGACTACGCAGCGCTGGACGGCGCTTTGGCAGAGATATTCGGAGACACGTCATGAGCGGCTGGGCAAAGAAACGATTTTGGAAAGACACTGCAGTTGTTGAAACCGAACAGGGTTTCGGCATCGCTTTGGACGGGCGCTCTGTAACAACTCCGGCAAAGACCTCCCTTGTGATGCCGACCCGCGCCATGGCCGAAGCTGTGGCCGCAGAGTGGGATGCCCAGGAAGATGTAATTGATCCCGCTAGCATGCCGGTGACGCGCTCAGCGAACGCGGCAATTGACAAAGTGGCCACTCAGCACGGCGAGGTGGCAGATATGTTGGCGGAATACGGCGGCAGTGACTTGCTGTGCTATCGCGCAACGTCGCCGTCGGAGTTGATCGCGCGTCAGGCAGAAGGCTGGGACCCTTTGCTGGTCTGGGCGAAGGACACTTTCGGCGCCGATCTTGAAACGGTTTCCGGCGTCATGTTCAAGGCGCAGGACCCTGAAGCGTTGGCACGTTTGAGCGAGCAGGTTCACGGATTTGACAATTTTCAGCTCGCGGCCTTTCACGATCTGGTCGGGATCTCCGGTTCTCTGATCATTGGCCTTGCTGCGGTGCACGATTTGCATCCGATTGAAACGCTTTGGCAATTGTCGCGAATCGATGAGCAGTGGCAAGAAGATCAATGGGGTGTAGATGAAGAGGCGGCTGCCGAAGCCGCACAGAAAAAACATGCGTTTGTGCATGCCTACAATTTCTTTAAAATGACTGGCAACTAACCGCTTTGGAGGCCAAACTGGCCAATTTGGTCAGCCACGCAATCATTGATTGATAAGCGTGATGGGCCTCTTGACGTTTGGCGATGAATGCGAGCAAACTGCCTTTGATGCATGGGGGGTGTAATCTCCGCACATCTATTTCGGCCCCTTGGGCCAGATGAACCACCCGAGAAGGGTGGACAACAGGAAGAGGTAAAAATGAAAAAATCCGTACTCTTTGGTGCACTGACGGTTGCTGGCCTGGCGGCCGGTGCTGCGGCTGCTGGCACGCTGGATGACGTGAAAGCACGCGGCAAACTGAACTGTGGTGTGACCACCGGTCTGGTCGGCTTTGCCGCGCCCGACGCAAACGGCGAATGGGAAGGCTTTGACGTTGGCGTATGCCGCGCAGTTGCCGCCGCCGTTCTTGGCGATCCGAGCGCAGTTGAATTCGTGCCGACCACCGGCAAGACCCGCTTCACCGCGCTGGCGTCTGGCGAAATCGACGTGCTGGCACGTAACACCACTTGGACGTTCTCCCGTGACGTTGACCTCAAGTTCACCTTTGTTGGCGTGAACTACTATGACGGTCAGGGCTTCATGGTTCCGAAGGAACTGGGTGTTTCCTCTGCGAAAGAACTGGACGGCGCGACTGTTTGTATTCAGACCGGCACCACCACCGAGCTGAACCTGGCGGACTTCTTCCGCTCCAACAACATCAGCTATGAGCCGGTTCCGATCGAAACCAACGCTGAAGCTCAGCAGCAGTACCTTGCAGGTGCGTGCGACGTGTACACCACCGACGCATCCGGTCTGGCCGCCACTCGCGCGACCTTTGAAGATCCGGCCGCACACGTTCTGCTGCCTGAAATCATCTCCAAGGAGCCGCTCGGCCCGCTGGTTCGTCATGGCGACGACAACTGGGGTGACGTGGTACGCTGGTCCCTGAACGCTCTGATCACTGCAGAAGAGCTGGGTGTGACCTCCGCGAACATCGAAGAGATGGCTGCTGGCACCAACAACCCTGAAGTAAACCGCCTGCTGGGCACCGAAGGCACACTGGGCGAGATGCTCGGTCTGGACGCCGGTTGGGCCAAAGCAGCCATCATGGCTGGCGGTAACTACGGTGAGCTGTTTGAAGGCAACATCGGTGAGTCCACCCCGATCGGTCTGGCCCGTGGCCTGAACGCTCAGTGGACAAACGGCGGCCTGATCTACTCCCCGCCCTTCCGCTAAACACATCTCGGAAAGGGCGCGGTTCATACCGCGCCCTTTTCGCTTTAGACCGACCCACAACAATAATCGGCCACGGCGCAACGACGCCTTAAAAACAGGCCGAACAACGGGGAAGATCCCATATGACTACTTTGACCGACCCTCCCAAGGAGTCGTTCCGGCTGTCTATGCTGATCAATGACACGCGCTACCGCTCGCTCACGTTCCAAGCGATTGCGGCCATCGCGTTGACATTGGCCATCTGGTATCTGGGCAACAACTTGATCCAGAACCTGCGCGCCGCCGGATTGAATATCTCCTACGCATTTCTTGGCGATTCCGCTGGATACGATATCAACCAGCGCCTGATAGAATACGATAGCCAATCCAGCCACGCCCGAGCGGCACTGGTTGGTTTGCTGAACACACTGTTGGTGGCCTTTCTAGCCTGCATCACCGCAACAATCTTTGGCGTGGTCGCCGGCGTTTTACGCCTGTCCAACAACTGGATCGTGTCCAAGTTGATGGCCGTCTATGTGGAAATCTTCCGCAATATTCCGGTTCTGATCTGGATCATCATTATCTTCACCATCATGACCGCTGTGATGCCGGGGCCGCGTGAATTCCGCGGCGACAACGCCACATCGAGCATGGTTCTGGACCTTTTTGCCTTCACCAACCGAGGCGTTTACGTGCCGATGCCGTTCTTTGAGAACGGATTGTTCGGCAACGCGACGCTGAACTGGGTGCTTGTCCTGCTGGTGGCTGTTGGCTCTTGGTACGCAACCCGTGCAAACAATGCCCGCGCGGCCAAAGTGCAGGCCGACACTGGTGTTCGCCCGAACACGCTTTGGGTCAATCTGGCGATTTGGCTGGTGCCGTTTGTGGTTCTGATGTTCATCATGGGGCTCGCATGGGAAGTGCCTGCGCTGAAGGGCTTCAACTTCAAAGGCGGCATCAAGATCGGTGGTCCGCTGATCGCGCTGTGGTTCGCCCTCTCAATCTACACGGGTGCCTTCATCGCGGAAAACGTTCGCGCCGGTATTCAGGCGGTCTCCAAAGGCCAGACTGAAGCGGCCTCTGCTTTGGGTCTGCGTCCCAACAAGGTGATGAACCTTGTGATCCTGCCACAGGCTCTGCGGGTGATCATTCCGCCGCTGATTTCGCAGTATCTGAACATCACAAAGAACTCGTCGCTAGCGATTGCCGTGGGCTATGCGGATATCACCGCTACGCTGGGGGGCATCACGCTCAACCAGACGGGCCGCGCGATCGAATGCGTCCTTCTGCTGATGTTGTTCTATCTCACCGCGTCGTTGCTCATTTCGATGGCGATGAACGTCTACAACGCATCCGTTAAGTTGAAGGAGCGCTGAGATGGCTGATCAAGACAATAACTCCATCGCGTTCGTTGCCACCGAAGTCATTCCGGAAAGCCCGCCTCCCGCGCGCGAAACCGGCGTGGTCAAGTGGCTCCGTGAAAACCTGTTCTCCTCTGTCACCAACACCATCCTGACGGTGCTGGCACTGGCGCTGATCTATCTGGTGCTGAAAAGCACCATGCCCTGGATTTTGAACGGTCTCTGGACGACCTCTTCGCTTGCGGAATGTCGTGAGATTTTGGACGGAACCACGGGGGCGTGTTTCTCTGTCCTGACGGAACGTTGGAACCAGTTGATTTACGGCTTCAAGTATCCGGTTGAGGAATACTGGCGTCCGAATTTGGCTTTCCTGCTGATGCTGGTTGCCATTGCGCCGGTGCTGTTCTTCGACCTGCCGCGCAAATTGTTGATTGTGACTGCACTCTTCCCGTTTGTGGCCTTTTGGCTGATCTGGGGTGGCACCATTCTTGCGCCGCTGATCGCCCTGATCGGGTTTATTGTGGCCGGAGCCTTCTTCCAGAAGTTCGGACGCAACAACTTTGCTCTGGGCTTTTTCGGCGCGATTGTGATTGCGCTGGCGATTTGGTCCATTGGTGGCTCGATGATCCCTGAAGGGGCGTCTGAGAATGCCTTGCTTCCTGCAGTGCCGTCCCGAGATCTTGGTGGCTTCATGCTCAACATGATGCTGGGTCTGACCTGTGTGTCTTTGTCGGTGCCTTTGGGCATTGCTCTGGCACTTGGGCGTCAGTCCAACATGCCGCTGATCAAGGGCATCTGCGTGGTCTTCATCGAATTTGTGCGGGGTGTGCCGCTGATTACGCTGCTGTTTGTGGCCTCTGTCATGCTGTCCTACTTTTTCCCGCCGGATGCGACCGTCGACCTCTTCCTGCGCGTTGTGATCATGATCACGCTTTTCTCGGCGGCCTATATTGCCGAGGTGGTGCGCGGTGGTCTCGCCGCCCTTCCCAAGGGGCAGTATGAGGCGGCCGACAGCCTTGGTCTGGACTATCCGCAGGCCATGCGTTTGATCATTCTGCCGCAGGCGTTGAAGATCTCGATCCCGGGCATCGTCAACGTGGCAGTGGGCCTGTTCAAGGACACCACCCTCGTATCGGTCATCTCGATGTTCGATCTCGTGGGTATGATCCGCGGACCGATCCTCGCATCGACCGAATGGAACGGCGTCTATTGGGAGCTATTCGGCTTCGCCGCTGCTCTGTTCTTCGTCGTTTGCTACGGCATTTCACAATATTCCCAGTGGCTTGAGCGCAAGCTGCACAAAGGCCACTAAGAAGGGGTTCATAATATGTCTGAACTTATGTCTGATCGCGAAATCGACCGCTCCAAAATGCACGTGGGCAGCGAAGTCGCCATTCAAATCGCTAACATGAATAAGTGGTACGGATCGTTTCACGTACTGCGCGATATCAACCTGACGGTTCACGAAGGCGAACGTATCGTCATCGCCGGCCCGTCCGGCTCGGGCAAGTCGACCCTGATCCGCTGCATCAACCGTCTGGAAGAGCACCAGTCCGGTGACATCGTGGTGGACGGGATCGAATTGACCAACGATCTGAAGAACATCGACAAGATCCGGTCCGAGGTTGGGATGTGCTTCCAGCACTTCAATTTGTTTCCACATCTGACGATTCTGGAAAACTGCACGCTGGCGCCGATCTGGGTACGCAAAACACCCAAGAAGGAAGCCGAAGAAATCGCGATGCACTTCCTTGAGAAGGTCAAAATCCCGGAACAGGCCGACAAATACCCAGGTCAGCTTTCGGGTGGTCAGCAGCAGCGTGTGGCGATTGCCCGTTCGCTCTGCATGAAGCCGCGCATCATGCTGTTTGATGAACCAACCTCGGCGCTTGACCCCGAGATGATCAAAGAGGTTCTCGATACAATGATCGAGCTCGCGGAAGAGGGCATGACCATGCTCTGCGTGACGCACGAGATGGGTTTTGCCCGTCAAGTGGCCAACCGCGTGATTTTCATGGACCAAGGCCAGATCGTGGAGCAGAACGAGCCGGAAGAGTTCTTCAACAATCCGAAGAGCGAACGTACGCAGCTGTTCTTGAGCCAGATTCTGGGCCACTAAGGTTCCAGTCAAAAAGAGTGATGAGGCCACGGTGGAAACGCCGTGGCCTTTGTCTTTAAGTGGGGTAGTTGGTGAAAGGGTTGAATATGACCAAAACGATTTTGATCACAGGCGCGACGGACGGTATCGGGTTTGAGACTGCGAAGCTGTTGGTGTCAGAGGGACACAAAGTCCTTGTGCATGGGCGCAGTCCGCAGAAGCTGGATCGGGTGACTTCAGAGCTTGGCGTACAGGGATATCTGGCAGATTTGTCATCGTTTTCTGCGACGGCGGCATTGGCTGATGCGGTGAAAGCAGATCATGCGCAGATCGATGTTCTGATCAACAACGCCGGAATTCTAAAGGCACCACAGGCCGAAACCGCGGATGGGCTGGACCTTCGGTTTGTGGTGAACACGTTGACGCCTTATCAACTTACCAAAGCGCTTTTGACGGTGATGCCAAAGGACGGGCGGGTGGTGAACCTGTCCTCGGCCGCGCAAGCGCCGGTGGATTTGCGTGCGATGGCTGCCTACTCCGGTCAGGGGGCAATGGACGCCTATGCACAAAGCAAGCTGGCGATCACGATGTGGAGTCGGGAACTTGCCGCTGAAATGCCCGATGG
The DNA here is from genome assembly GCF_900114415.1 of Shimia haliotis. Lineage (GTDB taxonomy): Bacteria > Pseudomonadota > Alphaproteobacteria > Rhodobacterales > Rhodobacteraceae > Shimia > Shimia haliotis. The sequence goes on from NZ_FOSZ01000011.1 coordinate 37,023, forward strand.
CCCAATGATCGTGGCTGTAAATCCCGGCAGCTTGTTGGCATCTAAGATGGTCAAAGAAGGCTTTGGCGTGGCCGGTAGCGATCTTGGGATCGGCGCGGATATTCTGCGGCGCGCGGCGTTGTCTGACGAGTTTATAGGTAAATCAGGCGCCTATTTTGACAATGATTCCGGGCAGTTTGCCTATCCTCACAGTGATGCCATGAACGCGGCCAAATCGGCAGCGGTCTATGCCAAAATCAAGGAATTGGTTGCGCATTACACCTGACGTCAGCTGTGGCTTGCGAAGACTTCAGTGCTGCCGTCTTGGCGGATCAGTAGAGTATCGTAGGGCTCCACCTCGTCGCCCATTTCCATCCCAGGCGAGCCGATCGGCATGCCGGGGACAGTCAGGCCAACAGCGTCGGGGCGTTCAACCAAAAGGCGGCGAATGTCAGCGGCTGGTACGTGGCCCTCGATCACGTAGCCGTCGATCATTGCGGTATGGCAAGAAGAGGTGTCGTCAGTGAGGCCAAGGCGTGCCTTGAGCGCCCAGAGGTTTTCATCGGGTATCGCTTGGCTGTCGACGCTGAAGCCGCTCATGCGCAAATGGTCTTCCCATGCGCCACAGCAGCCGCAGGTGGCTGATTTTGCGACTTGTATGATCGGATCAGCGGCGAGAACGGGCAGTGAAGCCAAGGGACTGAGGGCGGCGGCGATGAGTAAGGATCGACGGTTCATGGCGGGGCTCCTTTGAGATTTGCCGAAGATAGGCTCATACTGGCTCGGAAAAAATTGACCTAAACCAAATTATCCGCCTAGGTCGCTCAAAAGTTCGCGAGGTAGGCCGAAGGCAAGGACGTCACCCTGACCGAAAGACACGTCAGCCCACGAGGCCGTATCGAAGGTGAAGACGGTTGTTGCACAGGTCGGGTAGTCAAGAAAGCGGGGATGATCCGGGGCTTGGCGGGCCATCAGCTCTGCACAATGTCCGATGCCCGGGTTGTGGCCGAGCATAAGGACGGTTTTGCCGCGAGCGCCTTGTAGGACGCGAAGCATTATGTCTGCACTGGCATGATAAAGTGCGTCCGAAAAGGTGGTTTCGGGCGCAACCAACCCAAGGCGAGCGTAGGTTTCGCGGGTGCGCTCCGCGGTGGAGCATAGCAATTCATCAGGCAAATACCCGTTCTCGGCCAGCCATTTCCCCATGACAGAGGCCGAGGCCCGTCCCCTTTTGTTGAGTGGGCGAGCATGGTCGGATTGCAGCGGGTCGTCCCAGCTTGATTTTGCGTGCCGCATCAGGATCAGTTTGAGGGTCATGGATGAAAAGCTTTCATATGAAGCGCGGACTGCGCGTCCGGTCGGTGAGCACCGGCACTTAGAGGGCAGGCGCGGCGGGCAATGCAGCCGCGTGACATACAATCTGTGCCGTCGGGACTGTCAAGAAAGGTGTGGCAGGCCTTGAGGTCATAAGCTTTTGAGGCGTTGAGGGCGCTGACAGGACAGCCTGTTGTACAAGGCGCGGGGCAGGCCTCGCAAGGTGAGTTGGACGATGGGGCGGTCAGCGAGATTTCGAAAGGCAGATGCAGTGCGCCGCGCAATGAGATCATCAGGCCAACGGTGTCGTGCACCATCATTCCGACGGGACTTTGGAAAAACCGCCCAGTGGCAAGCGCCCATGAGATAAACGGCGGATAGGGAGGCCCGTCGGAGGGAAATGACGCCGTTGCCCCAAGAGGGTCGGCGATCGTCTTCAGGACCCGTTTGGACCAGCGGTCTATGGGATCTCGCAAATCGTCGCTATATTCGGGCGCACGAGTGAAAGCCGGCCAAAATGCCGGACCGGTCCCCAGCAATACCGTTGTACCCGCCGGCGCATTCTGAGCATTGTTGAGAGCACCCATCACAAGCAAGCCGTGAGACTGCGCAATCTCCGCGATTTTTTCCAAAGTCACAGAGGATGTGACGCCCATTCTAACACACTCCGACATGCGTTGCGGTTGCTGCGGCGCAAAGTGCGTTGCCCGCATTTCACCCAGAGTGACAACGCTATCGAGAGGTGGCAAGAGCCCTGTTAGTCGGCGCGGATCAGAGAGCCAGCGCCATGTTCGGTGAAGAGCTCCAGCAAGCAAGCGTTTGGCGCGCGTCCGTCAAGGATAACCACAGCCCGCACACCTTGATTGATTGCATTCAGCGCGGTTTCCGTCTTGGGAATCATGCCGCCGGCGATTACGCCTTCGGCGGTCAAGTCCTTGATCTGTTGTGCTTTCATCTCGGTCACGACTTCGCCGCTCGCGTTTTTTACGCCGGCCACATCGGTCAGCAGCAGCAGGCGGTCCGCCTTGAGTGCGCCGGCGATGGCACCGGCGGCCGTGTCGCCGTTGACGTTGAAGGTTTCGCCGTCGCGGCCTGCACCCAGTGGAGCAATGACAGGGATTGTGTCGTTATTGAACAACTCGGTTAGGAGGGAGGCATCCATCTCGGCTGGCGTGCCGACAAATCCGAGGTCGGGGTTGGTTTGATCGCAGACCATCAGATTGGCATCTTTGCCCGACAGACCGACTGCCTTGCCGCCCTGACGGTTGATCGCCTGAACGATGCGTTTGTTGACCACACCGGAAAGAACCATCTCGACAACTTCAACAGTGGCGGCATCAGTGACGCGCTTTCCGTTCACGAATTCTGATTTGATATCAAGGCGTTCCAGCATCGCATTGATCATAGGACCGCCGCCGTGAACGATCACGGGGTTGATGCCGACTTGTCGCATGAGAACCACATCGCGGGCGAAGTCGTCCATCGCCTCGTCGCTGCCCATGGCGTGACCGCCAAGCTTGATCACGACGATCGCTCCGGCATAGCGCTGTAGATACGGCAACGCTTGGGAGAGTGTGCGGGCGGTGGCGATCCAATCGCGGTTCATGTCTTGCTTCTTCATCTCTGGGACCTCTTCTGGGAAACGTTGTTACCCGCTTGAATTGGACCTGCCAAGTGTGCCGACGCCTGGATGTCAAATAGGCCGCAGCCCACAGAAAGGGCCGTCGGTATCGCGTCGGTATGACGTCGGTATTTTGTCGGTGCCCCACGGCGCCCTGATCGGCCGGGGTTATTTCCTTTAGAGCGACCAGTTAAATCCCGTGGCGTCCTCTGAAACCGACCAGAGGCGGCTCATGGTTGTTTTGTCGTAGGCGTGCGGCTCCAGAGTTCCACGCCCCACAGGCCCGACGGCCTCCATGCGGCCCGTCGGACCATATAGGGCACGTTGTTCGGTCAGCGCGGCTTCGGTTGCGCACATCACTTCGGGATAAGAACCCTGTTCGGCAGTTTGCACCATCGGTGTCTTGGTCATCATCCACCATATGAGACGTGTTAGGCGATTGCCGCTTGTACTGATCAGGGAGGTTGCGGAGGCGCCGGGATGGCATACAAAGACCCCGACGTTTTTGTTGGCGGCTTTGATGCGGTCCTGAAGTTCATAGGCGAACATCATTTGCGCCAGTTTGCTTTGGCTATAGACCGGATTGGCGCTGTAGTTGTTGTCCCAGTTCATGTCGTCAAACTGAATGGTGCGACTTCCCAGTTTGTAGCCGAGGCTGGCCACCACCACGATCCGACCTCCGGCGGCATCGATGCGGTCAAACAACATCCCGCATAGGACAAAATGGCCGTAGTGGTTGGTACCGAGCTGGCTTTCGAAGCCGTCGACGGTGAGTTCTTGGTTGGGCACCTGAGCAATGGCGGCATTGCAGATAAGGGCGTCGATCTGCGGCGCCGTTTGCAAAACGACCTCTGCCGCAGCACGCACGCTTGAGAGATCCGAAAGATCCATACGCACGAAACTGACGTCGGCGTTTGCACCGAACTCCTTTTTTAGTTCATGGATCGCAGCTGTGGATTTTTCAGCGCTTCGGTTGAGCATCACGACTTTTGCGCCTTTCCTCAACAGGGCGCGGGTTGCTTGAAAGCCGGCACCCGCATTGGCGCCCGTGATGACGTAGGTTTTGGTTGCCAGCGACGGGAGGCGGTCGGGTGTCCATCCCTTGGATCCGAAAGTGGTATCTGCCATTGTCTTGCTCCTGATCGGTTGCGCCTTGTTGCGCGATTGTGAGCTTATTTGAGTTGACAGTATGTCTTGATTGCCATTCGAAGAAGCCGTGAAAATCGCGATTAATTGCCTGATTGTATCAATGAAGGCGGGTAGAATGTTTTGTGCGTCCCGGAGGCGCGGCATTAAGGGGGCTAAAGTCTTGGCGCATTGCGCACCCAGAGGCAAAGCCCGCTTGACTCCCCAAGAATCCAGCGTATAAGCGCGGCTTCATTGGTGTTGGTGGCCCTCGCAAGAGGAACCCTGTCATGTCGGCAAAATCCGACAAGAGGACAACGCCCTTCGAAACCTAAACGAAGGAGAACAGCCGTGACCAAACGCACGACTGCCAAGTACAAAATTGATCGCCGCATGGGCGAAAACATCTGGGGTCGCCCCAAATCTCCCGTAAACCGTCGTGAATATGGCCCCGGCCAGCACGGTCAGCGCCGTAAAGGCAAAATGTCTGACTTCGGCACGCAGCTGCGCGCCAAGCAGAAGCTGAAGGGTTACTACGGCGATATGACCGAGAAAATGTTCCGCCGCATCTATGCGGAAGCGGAACGTGTAAAAGGCGACACCGGTGAAAACCTGATCGGCCTGCTGGAGCGTCGTCTGGACGCGGTTGTTTACCGTGCCAAGTTCGTACCGACCGTCTTCGCAGCACGTCAATTTGTGAACCACGGCCACGTTCTGGTGAACGGCAAGCGCGTGAACATCGCATCCTACCGCGTCAAAGAAGGCGACGTGGTTGAAGTTCGTGAGAAGTCCAAGCAACTGGCAGTTCTGCTGGAAGCTGTTGCTCTGCCCGAGCGTGACGTTCCGGACTACATCGACGCCGACCACTCCAAAATGACCGCAACTTTCGTGCGCGCCCCGGGCCTCTCGGACGTGCCGTACCCGGTTGTTATGGAACCGAACCTCGTCGTGGAATTCTACGCGAAGAACTAATCTTCGCCGATATCGCCAGAAATTTGGAAAACCCCGTCCCTGTGGCGGGGTTTTTTGCGTTAGCCGCCCGGCAAAATTCAGACAAGTCTAAGGGTCTGGTTGTTTCTTAAGTCTTTCTGAACTCTGCTGTGGTTCGAAACACAGTGGGGGAATGGGGCAAGAACTGCCTGTTCATGAAATCGTCGTGAAGGGGAAATCCGATGGCAGTTGCATTGCAGTCAAATTTTATTTCGAACGCAGGCACACCGCGCGTTGTTGTGTTGACTGCGGTACAAAGCGCTATGGTGAAAGCCGCGTTGTCCCATTACGGCGGGCGCGAGACCGGCAAAGTGGAAAAGCCGGAGCCAACCAAAGTGTCACGCGGATTGGATTCGCAGGGCGAACGGGCGCCGGGCGGAGCCGCGGCGGATAGAGCGGCACAGCGGAGCGTTGGATCACAAACACTGGATAGTTCCGTGCAGCGTATGATTGGCAACGCTGTGTCGACGTTTAACAACAGTGCCCAAGGGCGCAGCTTTGCCCAGGTGATGATGGCGGAACTTGAGGCCAATGGTGTGGACAGTTCACAATCGTTTATCGACTACTACGTCTGAGGTCCGTCGCTTTGAGCGGGGAAGATGTCGCGGTTTGCGGTCAAGCGTTGCCGTGAAGGCGCATTTTGGCGCAATGCTGTCGATGTGGGTTTTAAATGACAAACTGCGCAGCTAAACACCACTTCGTAAGTGGAGGATGTTATGTCAGTTATCGCGCCGCAGCCGGGCATTATGGATATTGAGCTTTATGTCGGCGGCTCTTCGACGGTGAAGGGCGTGACCGAAGTGGTCAAACTGTCGTCCAATGAAAACCCCCTCGGGACAAGCGACGCCGTCAAGGCAGCGCATGGCAAAACGGGGCACAATTTGCACCGTTATCCATCGACCGATCACGCCGCGTTGCGTGCGGCAATTGCCGAGGTTCACGGTCTGGATGCCGAGCGTATTATTTGTGGTCAGGGCAGCGATGAAGTGCTGCAATTTGTGACGCAGGCCTATGCCGGCGTTGGGGATGAAATCGTCTATCCGGAGCACGGATTCTCGATGTATCCGATTCTGGCCAAGATGGTCGGCGCGACGCCAATTGCGGTTCCCGAGCGGGAGCGCACTGTGGATGTTGACGCGATGCTTGCGGCCTGCACGGACAAGACCAAGATTGTCTTTATCGCCAATCCCGGAAACCCGACCGGAACAATGTTGGGTGGCAATGACGTGGCGCGTCTGGCGGATGGTCTGCCTGAGGGCTGTATTCTTGTGCATGACGGGGCCTATACCGAATATGTTCAAGGTTTTGACGGCGGTGCCTCGCTGGTGGAAGCCTTGGACAACGTTGTGATGACGCGAACCTTCTCCAAGATTTATGGCCTTGGTGGTTTGCGGGTCGGTTGGGGCTATGCCTCCAAGGACATCATTGGCGTGCTCAACCGTGTGCGCCAGCCGTTCAACCTGTCGACTGTTCAGCTTGCGGTGGCTGAGGCCGCAGTGCGCGATCAGGAATGGGTGACAAAATGCCGTGCTGAAAATGCCCGTTTGCGGGCTTGGTTGGCCGAGGCCCTTGCGGAGATCGGTGTGCCGTCTGACACGTCGACTACGAACTTTATTCTGGCGCGGTTCGCGGATCAGGCAGAGGCGGAAGCCTGTGACGACTACCTTAAGGCCGAAGGGCTGATCGTGCGGCGTGTGACAGGCTATGGCCTGCCGAACTGTTTGCGCATCACGGTAGGGGACGAGCCGTCCTGTCGCCGCGTTGCGCACACCATTGGTAACTTCAAAGTTGAATATCACGGCGGCTCCAAGTGAGCGGGCCCGTCTATGAACGGGTGGCCCTGATCGGGCTGGGGCTGATTGCATCGTCCATGTTCTGGGCGATGAAGCGGGGCGGACTGGCCGGCGAAGTCACGGGCTTTGCGAAATCCGAAGGCAGCCGCGAGACCGCCCGCAGGATCGGGCTTTGTGATCGGGTGTGCGACAGCGCGGCCGAGGCCGTTGAGGGCGCTGATCTTGTGGTGCTTTGCGTACCGGTTGGCGCAATGGGGGCTGTGGCCGAAGAGATTGCGCCCGCGTTGAAATCAGGAGCAACCGTGACCGATGTGGGATCGGTGAAGCGTCACGTGATCGACGTTGTGGCACCCCATTTGCCTGAAGGCGTGCATTTTGTGCCTGCGCACCCTCTTGCAGGCACCGAACATTCCGGCCCCGAGAGCGGATTTGCCGAGTTGTTTGACAACCGCTGGAGCTTGCTTGTGCCGGTGGAAGGCAGTGATCCAAAGGCCGTTGCAAGGTTGCGGACCTTGTGGGAAGGGATGGGCGCGAATGTCGATGAGATGGACGCGGACCATCACGATCTTGTTTTGGCGGTCACCAGCCATGCGCCGCATTTGATTGCCTATACGATGGTGGGCGTTGCCGATGATCTGCGACGTGTCACCGACAGCGAAGTCATCAAATATTCTGCTGCCGGTTTCCGGGATTTCACACGGATTGCGGCCTCTGATCCGACGATGTGGCGGGATGTGTTTCTGACCAACAAAGACGCCACGCTTGAGATATTGGGCCGTTTTACCGAGGAGTTGTTTGCATTGCAGCGGGCAATCCGGACGGGGGATGGCGAGCATCTACATCAGTATTTCACCCGCACCCGTGCGATCCGGCGTGGCATTATTGAAGCTGGGCAAGACACCGCGGCGCCAAACTTTGGCCGCGGGGGCGGTAGCGAGTGACACTTCGGGGCGGCATATTGACCGCCTTTGCGGTGGGCGCGTTGCTGGCTGGCGATCTGGCCACGGCCAATGCGCCGGAGAAAAGTTTGCGCCCAGTTTTGCGTGGCGATGTTTTTCCTCAGGCTTTGCCGTCGCTGGCTCCGGATCAGTCCTTGCGTCCCCGGGTCCGTCCCGGGTGGATCGATAGGGCTTGGAATAAGACACGTCGCGAGGCCGATCCGCTTGCGGCCGCTCCGCAGGTTGCCGCCGCTGCCGTGGTGCCGACGTCTGCTAAGCCGGCGAGAGTGCTGCTGCCAAAAAACACTTCCAAAGCCACACCTGCCTCTTTGCCGACAGGGCGGGATGCGGTGGAAAACGGTGTCACCACGACGCAACGACTGCGGCGGAGCCGGTTGCCCGACGGAATGGCCTATTTGTGCTCTAGCAAGGTCATTATCGGCAAGACCCATGCGCCCGTGGCCGCCGCCTTGCCGGGATGCGGGATTCCGAAAGGGGCGATCAAGCTTTATCAGGTGGCCGACGTCAAACTTTCTACGCCCGCTGTCATGACCTGCGAAACGGCACTTGCTCTGCATCGCTGGGTCGATAACGGTGCCAAGGAGGCGGTGAAGAATTATGGTGGTGGGGTCAGCAAGTTGAAGGTTGCGGCAGGGTACGCCTGCCGGACGCGCAACAACCGACCTGGCGCCAAGATCAGTGAACATGGTCGCGGCAAGGCGATTGATATTTCTGCCATCTATACCAAAAGCGGGGAACCGATTTCAGTTCTCAGCGATTGGGGAAAAGGCAAGAAGGGGCGGATGCTCAAGAAAATGCACAGGGCGGCCTGTGGGCCGTTTGGCACAGTCTTGGGGCCAAATGCCGACCGCTATCACAAAGATCATTTCCACTTTGACGTCGCCAACCATCGCAGCGGGCCGTACTGCCGTTAGCGGAGATTGAGGCGTGGTGCAGGGCCAAGCGGGATTGGACCGAACCGCGTTGTGCCGCCCTTGAAGGTGAGTGGAATGTCCAGTTGATTCCGGTTGCCGGACAGGCCCGCTACAAATGTCAGCGCCTGTTCCAGAGTGTCGAGGACCTTGGGAGAAATACGGGCATTGCTGCGTGCGACCGCGATCATGTCTTGCCAGTTCACCAACCGGATGGTGATATCGCCAGTCGGGTAGCCGAGTTTGTCGACAGAGACTGTCCCAGCGGCGTTGAATTGCAAATCTCCCCAGACAATGTCCGCGCGCTTAAGGTGCAGTTGCGTCGGTTGGGGGCGGGAGTCCTCGATCGCGGATAGGTCCCATGGCCGTGAAAAGCTGGCTTCGAGATCGGCTTGGAAAATCTCAATTGTGCGGGGTAGGTCGATGTCGTCGGGAATCGCGAATGCGGCGGCGGGAGCGAAATCTGTGGCTCGCAGGGCGAGGCGATACGTGGCGCTGGGCGTGCCGGTTTCATCCGGTTGGCGATGTAGGGCTAGATCAAGACCCGAGGCTGTCATTTGCCAATCCAGAGAAGAGGACAGAGCCAAGGTGTCGACGTCTAGATTGATACGGTTCAGCGCCAGATCCGTTCCAGGTTCCAGCACCAAGGACGCACGCATCTTTTCTGAGGTCAGGGAGAGTTTTTCGGTGGGAACCGCAAGCGTCTGTGTGTTGGGCCAGACCGCGATCAAGTGGTGCGGTTTATAGGTGAGCGCAAAAAGCTGAAAGAACGGGGCTTCCCATGCGAGGCCGGATTCTGGGTCGGCCAGCGTGATGTTGTCAAACGTGGTGTCGATCCGGTTCGGGAAGCCCGAGACCGAAAGATCATTATATTCGGCAACCCAGCCATCGGCGCGACGGTCCTCAAACCAAGCGGCGAAACCGGTTTTAGCGCCGTAAGACCCTGCCAGCCAAACCCCGCCCCAAACGAGCGCAAACAGCACCAGAAATCTCGCCATCCATTTCATCATCATGCCCGCCCTTTAAGTCATGGTGTGTTTGGTGTTTAACCTCGGCTCATTCAAGGCACCAGCAAAAGGCGCAAAGGCAGATGTGGGTATTCGGATACGGGTCTCTGTTGTGGAACCCCGGTTTTGAGGTGAGCGAACAGATGGTCGGCACTTTGCAGGGCTGGCATCGCAGTTTCTGTATGCGCTCCATCCATCACCGCGGCACTGACGCGCATCCCGGTCTGGTGCTGGCGTTGGACGCGGAGGCTGGCGCGCATTGTCAGGGAGTCGCTTTGAAAGTGGCTGAGGGGCAGGAAGCCAAGACGTTGGCCTATCTGCGCGAGCGCGAGTTGGTGAGCTCTGCCTATTTGGAAAAGACGCTGGATGTCGCCCTTACGGACGGTCGCTCTGTTGAGGCGGTGACCTATGTGATCGACCCCCATCATGTGCAGTATTGCCATCTTGAGTTGGAAGAGCAGGCGCGGATTATTTCAACGGCGGTTGGCGGGCGCGGGCCAAACACGGAATACCTTTATAACACGGCAAGCCATCTGGCCGAATTGGGCATTGAAGATGCGGATCTGGACTGGTTGTCGGCACGGGTGCGCGCGATGGTGGCTGCCTGACGCATGGTCGTGCGGGGATTTAGGGAATTTCCTTGGCAGATTCGGTGCTTGCAAGTAGTGTGACGCCAGAAAAACAAGTGTCAGGACAGGCGCCCATGGAGCAGCCGGACCGTAAAATCGAGCCGCATTTCAAACGACCTTGGACCCAGATCGTCTATATGGTCTGCGTTGTCATAGCGACTGCCGCCGGTGCTGTGGTGGCCTTGCCCAATGTGCAGGACGTGTTCCTGTCCAATGTTTACCTCAACGGGTTTATCTGCGTCGTTTTCCTGATTGGTGTTCTGGCCACATTTGGTCAGGTGCTGTCTCTGGTGTCTTCGGTGAACTGGATCAAAGGGTTTGCCGGTGAGCGGGAATATGACGTGAATGCACCTCCGCGTCTTTTGGCGCCTTTGGCGGCGTTGCTGCGCGAACGGGGGGCCAACGGGCAAATCAGCGCGTCCTCGACCCGATCCATTCTTGATTCCGTTGCAACCCGCATTGATGAAGGCCGCGAGATCACGCGGTATTTGGTCAACACACTGATTTTCCTTGGGCTTTTGGGGACGTTCTACGGTCTGGCGACAACGGTGCCCGCCGTGGTGGACACCATTAAGAGTTTGAATCTGAAAGAAGGCGAAACCACGGTTGCCGTGTTCCAGCGCCTGATGACCGGATTGGAAAGCCAGCTTGGCGGTATGGGCACGGCGTTTGCTTCTTCTCTGTTGGGGTTGGCGGGTTCGCTGATCGTGGGGCTCTTGGAACTTTTTGCGGGACATGGGCAGAACCGGTTTTACCGTGAACTGGAAGAATGGCTGAGCTCGATCACGCGGGTTGGGTTCAGTTCGGGCGAAGGTGAGGGCGACATCCACGTGCTTGGCGCTGCCTTTGAACATATGTCATCCCAACTCGACGAGTTGCGGGAAACGATGGTAGCGACGGCGCAGATGCGCAACGAGAGTGGCGGATCTTTCTCCGAGTTGTCGGAAGCCATTCACCGTATGACAGACCGGATTGAGACACAGGCCCCCACAACGCAAGCATTGTTGCGCGTGGCGGAGGGGCAGGAGGCCTTGATCCACCAGCTTGAGGCGCGCGGAGAAGAGGGCGAAGGCGGCGTAGACGCTGAAAGCCGGATGCGCTTGCGGTCGATAGATGTCCAGATGCTGCGTATTTTGGAAGAAATCAGCGCGGGCCGGCAAGAAAGCATGGCCGAACTGCGAACCGACCTTGCGGCGCTGAACCGGACTTTGCGGCAGATGGGTCGCGCGGCCGAGGGTGGCAAAGCCAAGCCCGTGGCCAAGGTGCGTCGCGTGACGCCGACCGATGGCGGCGGGCAGGAGGGCTGATCAATGGCCCTAAGCCGCCGCACAGGACAACGTCTTCAAGGTTCAATCTGGCCCGGTTTCGTTGATGCGATGACTGGGCTTTTGCTTGTGCTGATGTTTGTGCTGACCATTTTCATGGTGGTGCAATTTGTGCTTTCGGACACAATTACCGGACAGGAGACCGAGCTTGATGCATTGGAATCCGAGGTCGCGGCGTTGGCTGATGCTTTGGGTTTGGAGCGTACACGGTCCAGCGCGCTTGAGGGTGAAGTGGGCGGTTTGCAAGCGACGTTGACAGACACACAGGCCGCCCTCGTTGAGCGGGATGCGTTGATTGCGTCGCTGTCCGCCACGCGAGACCGACAGGCGGCCGAGTTGGACAGCGCACGCGCGGAGATCACCTCGTTTGAAGCGCAGGTTGCGGCCTTGTTGGCCGATCAGGAGCGCGCTCGCGGGGAAATCACCTCGTTGGAGGGCGCGCGGGATGCGTTGCAGGATGAGCGCGATGCGCTGAATTTGGCGCTGGCGCAGGCTCGTGGCGAGATCGACGCGCAGGTCGAAGTGGCGCGGTTGGCGGCGGCGGAAGCCGATGCCATGCAGGCATTGATTGAGAGCTTGCGATCAGAGGTGTCGGAAGGGCAGGCCGTTGTGGCCGACCTTGAGGCGCAATTGTCAGATGAAGAGCGCGCGCGACTTCTGGAAGCGGCGGCTGCCGAAGAATTGCGCAAGCGGTTGGAGAATGCTGACGCGGAGTTGACCGCGATGACGCTGGCGCTGGAGCAGCAGCGGCAGGAGGCCGAAGATACGTTGACGTTGCTGGCGGCTGCAAAGGCGGCACAGGATGATCTGGAGGTTCGGCTGGCGGCGGCTTTGGTTGAAGGAGAAAGCGTTGGAGCCGATTTGGCGGAGACCGTATTGAAACTCGCGGCTATGGAGGCGGAGTTGGACACGCGTGGTGGCGAATTGGCCAGCGTGAAGGCCGAATTGGCGGCGGCTCTTTTGGGCCTTGAGACAAGTAAGACCACGATTGAGCAGCTTTTGACGCAGGTGGCCGAGGCCGAGGCGGCCAAGGCGGGCACCGAGGCGCAGGCGGTGAGTGACCTTGCGGTTTTGGAGGCGCAATTGGCTGAAGCATTGGCCGCCAAGTTGGCCGAAGAAACCCGTGCTTCGCAGGCTGAGGTCGCCCGGGACGGATTGCAGGCCACAGTGGCCACCCTGGAGGAGCAGCTTGCGGCCGCCGTGGTGGCGCAGACCGAAGCCGAAGAAAACGGCAGTTCACTGCGCGAACGGCTGGCAACGGCTTTGGCTGCGAAGTTGGCAGCAGAGAATGCGCTGGGCGATACGGGCGATGTCCGCGAGAAACTGGCCGCGGCTTTGGCAGCACAGCGGGCGGCGGAACTGGCCGGACGCGAGGCGATGACCGAGGCAGAGCGGCGCGACGCCTTGTTGGCCGAGGCCAATCGCGCATTGTCCGAAGAAGAAGCGAAGTCGGCGGAAAGCCTGCGCAAAGTCGAGGCGCTCAACCAGCAGATTGCGGCGTTGCGCACGCAGTTAGGCTCGCTTCAGGCATTGCTGGATGACTATCAAGATCGCGATGTGGCCGCCAAAGTACAACTAGAAGCTCTTGGGTCGGATTTGAATGCGGCGCTGGCGCGGGCCGCGGCAGAAGAACGCAAACGGCGACTGCTGGAAGAGGCCGAACGGGCGCGGCTTGAGGCGGAAAAAGCGGAGTTGGAGGCCAGGACGCAGGATCTGGCGCAATACAGGTCCGAGTTCTTTGGCCGCTTGCGCAGCCTGTTGGGCACTCAGGAAGGGGTGCGCATCGTTGGGGACCGCTTTGTTTTTAGCTCGGAAGTGTTGTTTGACGTGGGCGCCGCCGGACTGTCGCCTGAAGGCGAGCAGGAGCTTGCCAAGGTGGCAGCGATTTTGCAGAGCGTGATCGATGATATTCCAGCCGAGATCAATTGGATCCTTCGGGTGGATGGGCATACGGATAACCTGCCGATTTATGGCGGGCAGTTTGCCGACAACTGGGAATTGTCGCAGGCGCGGGCCCTGTCTGTGGTGCGATACATGATTGACGATCTGGGTTTGCCGCCGGATCGGTTGTCGGCCAACGGGTTTGGCGAGTATCAACCGGTTGATACGGCGGACACGCGCGAGGCGCGTGCAAAGAACCGGCGCATCGAGTTGAAGTTTACCGAGAAGTAGGACCAAAGCGGATTGGCACACGTCCTGTGTGGCCCATCACTTGACGGTCAGTGCCACCGTGGTTTGATCCAGTGGCATGCCGTCGCGCATCAACGTGATGTCCCCGCGATAGTCCCCTTTGGGCCATCCGCGCGGCGGGGTGCGTTTGCCGGTGGCGCGAAAATACTGGGCCTGCACCTTGTCCAGGGTCACCTGTTGGGACAATACCTCACCTGAGGGGCCGGTGATGGTGATGTCGAGGGTGTCGCCGGGCTGGCTGCCATAGCCGAAGGCGAACACGACAAGGGCTTCGGCATTTGAAGCAATTTCCGTTTTTCCCGCAGCACCGGATTTGACGTCGCCATAGTCGGGAATTCCGGTTTCAAAGCCAGCGCGGATTAGGCCACCGGCCTCATATGCCAGCGGATCAGCCCACATTGTATCGCGAGCTTCGCCGCAGCGATCCGACCCGCGATCAGGAAAGAAAGGGTCGACAACACGTCCGCCTTGTCGAACAGAAATGTGCAAATGGGGAAACTGGGTGCGCCCCGAGAGTCCGATTTCCCCAAGGACGGTGCCGACGGTAATCTTGTCCCCTTGCGCGACCTGCACCGAGCCTTGTTTGAGGTGGCAATATTGGGTTTCCCAACCCTGACCGTGGTCGATAACCACACCATTGCCACAGTCGCGGCCTTCGACATAGGCGGCATTTTCGGCGGTTAGTATCTGATCCTTCATGCCGTCACGCGTGCCTTTGACCACACCGTCGGCGGAGGCGAGGACGTCGACGCCGATTTCCATGGCTCGCCGTGTCGGCAACGCAAAGTCTGTGCCCTTGTGGCCGTTATAACTCAGTGGGCCGCAGGTGAAGTCGAGGTAGCCGTCACCGGAGTTGTGATCGACGTAGTTCTGGATGTAGCAGGTGTCGCCGACGGTGCAGTCCACAGGGGTCTCTAAAACAGGCGCGCCCGCGGCTGGAAGGGCCGCGAGCGCGCAAAGTGTCGTGAGCGTTAGACGCATTTAGTCGGCGGTCAGCAATGGTGGCTTGTCGCCGGAAATCCGGCGCTTCTCGGGGCCGGAGATGTCCAACACCAGATCGCCGTCCTTGACCTTGACCTTGACCACACCGCCTTTGGCCAACTTGCCAAAGAGGAGTTCCTCGGCCAGAGGTTTTTTGATGTGCTCCTGAATGACGCGGCCCAGCGGGCGGGCGCCCATCTTTTCGTCATAGCCCTTGTCACCCAGCCATGCGGCGGCTTTCGGCGTAAGTTCGATGGTCACGCCACGATCCAGAAGCTGTACCTCAAGCTGCATGACGAATTTCTCGACCACCTGCATGATCACTTCTTTGGGCAGCGGCGCGAAGGAAATCACCGCATCCAGACGGTTGCGGAATTCTGGCGTAAAGGTGCGCTCGATCGCGGCGGTGTCTTCACCCTCGCGGCGGTCACGGCCAAAGCCGATGGCGGCCTTGGCTTGTTCAGCGGCGCCAGCGTTGGAGGTCATGATCAGAACCACATTGCGGAAGTTCACGGTGCGACCGTTGTGATCGGTCAGCTCACCGTGATCCATCACCTGCAACAGGATGTTGTAGACATCGGGGTGGGCTTTCTCGATCTCGTCCAGCAGAAGGACACAGTGCGGATGCTGATCCACACCATCAGTAAGCAGGCCGCCCTGATCAAAGCCGACATAGCCCGGAGGCGCGCCGATCAGGCGGGAGACCGCGTGTTTCTCCATGTACTCGGACATGTCAAAGCGCAGCAGTTCGACACCCAGAGTGTCAGCGAGCTGTTTGGCGACCTCGGTTTTGCCGACGCCGGTGGGGCCCGCAAAGAGGTAGTTGCCGATGGGTTTTTCCGGCTCGCGCAGACCGGCGCGGGCCAGTTTGATGGCAGAGCTGAGCGACTCGATGGCGTTGTCCTGACCAAACACCACGCGCTTGAGGGATTTTTCCAGATCCTTAAGCACTTCTGCATCGTCTTTGGAGACGCTTTTGGGGGGGATGCGGGCGATCTTGGCCACGACGGCCTCGATTTCCTTCACACCAATGGTCTTTCGGCGCTTGGAGGCAGCCACCAAGTGCTGCGCGGCGCCTGCCTCGTCGATCACGTCGATGGCTTTGTCGGGCAGCTTGCGGTCGTTGATATAGCGTGCAGCCAGTTCCACGGCGGTTTTGATCGCGTCGGCGGTGTATTTCACCGAATGGTGGGCCTCGAAGTATTCCTTGAGACCTTTGAGAATTTTGATGGAGTCCTCAACCGTTGGCTCGGCCACGTCGATTTTCTGGAACCGGCGCGACAGGGCGCGGTCTTTCTCAAAATGCTGGCGGAATTCTTTGTAGGTGGTGGAGCCCATGGTGCGCAGCTTGCCACCTTGCAACGCTGGTTTGAGCAGGTTGGAGGCATCCATCGCACCGCCAGACGTGGCGCCGGCACCGATCACGGTGTGAATTTCGTCGATGAACAGAACCGCGTCGGGGTGATCCTCGAGCTCTGTCACCACAGCTTTCAGCCGTTCCTCAAAATCACCGCGATAGCGGGTGCCTGCAAGAAGGGCGCCCATGTCGAGGGAATAGATAGTGGTGTTTGCCAGAACTTCTGGAGTTTCACCCTGCACAATTTTGCGCGCGAGACCTTCGGCGATGGCGGTTTTGCCCACACCCGGGTCGCCCACAAGCAGCGGGTTGTTTTTGCGCCGGCGGCAGAGCACCTGAATGCAGCGTTCGACTTCGTGGTCCCTGCCAATCAGCGGGTCAACGTCGCCTTTGCCAGCCTTCACATTCAGGTCGACGCAGTATTTCGCCAAAGCAGAATCGTCTTTCTGCTCTTCGGCAACGCCTTCGATGCGCGGGCCGGAGTCGCCGTCTTCTTCCTCGGCGCCGGAAACCGGACGCTGTTCACCAAAGGCGGGGTCTTTGGCAACGCCGTGGGCGATATAGTTGACTGCGTCGTAGCGGGTCATGTCCTGTTCTTGCAGGAAATAGGCCGCGTTGGATTCCCGCTCGGCAAAAATGGCGACCAGTACGTTGGCGCCGGTCACTTCGGTGCGGCCAGAGCTTTGAACGTGGATCGCTGCGCGCTGAATCACCCGCTGGAACGCCGCAGTCGGCACGGCCTCGGATCCTTCGATGTCGGTCACGAGGTTGGAGAGGTCGTCGTCAATGAACTCGACAAGATTTTGACGCAGTTCTTCCAAATCGACGCTACAGGCGCGAAGGACGCGCACGGCGTCAGGCTCGTCCAGAAGGGCGAGGAGAAGATGTTCGAGCGTAGCGAACTCATGCTTGCGCTGATTGGCAAGACCAAGGGCTGCGTGGATGGATTGTTCGAGCGAATTCGAAAATGACGGCACTGTGTGTCTGCTCCCTCCGGGGTTAGGAATGGGGCGATGACCTCATCGCGCCCAAATAGAATGACTCTATTACGTTAAAGTTTGGTCGATTGATCACGAGCTTCAAGGACTTTCTGCAAAATTAACCATAGAAAACCTCTGCACGGTTTCGTGAAGCGGTCTTACAAGGCGTTTTTTCGCGGGTCAGAAATTGTCTTTGCGGCGTCGGATTTCTGCAAAAACCTCTGCGGGATCGGCCCCTTGCATGCCAACGGCGGCCTGAACTTGCGGGTCATGGCCGCGCAGAAACGGGTTGGTCGCAAGTTCTTCGGACATCAGAGAGGGGACAGTCGGTATCCCACGGGCGCGGTCAGACCGGATTTTTTCGATGCGGGTTTTGAGCGCTGGATTGTCAGGATCGACGGTTATGGCGAACTTGGCGTTGGATTCGGTGTATTCGTGGCCGGAACAAACGATGGTTTCCGGCGGTAGGGCGGCCAATTTGGACAGGCTGTCAAACATCACCTCGGGCGGGCCTTCAAAAAGGCGCCCACACCCAAGCGCCATCAGGCTGTCGGCGGTAAAGACAACACCGGTTTCGGGGAAGTAAAAGGCGATATGGCCCATCGTATGGCCAGAGACATCGATAATCTGAACGCTCTCGTCGCCGATGGTTACAGTGTCTCCTTCGTTGACCGCAGTGTCGAGGGGGGGCAGCCGGTTTGCATCGGCTGCGGCGCCGATCACCTGAGCCGGATGTTTTTCAAGAATGGCCGCGAGCCCGTCAACGTGATCCCAGTGGTGATGGGTCAACAAGACATGATTGAGCGTCCAACCGCGTGTCGCCAGCGCATTGAGCACCGGTTCGGGCTCGGGCGCGTCCACCAGCGCGGTCTCGCCTGAGGCCGTGTCGTGGATGAGAAAAGCATAGTTGTCAGCCAGGCATGGAACGGTGACGACGGTCTGGGGCATGGAAATCCGCCTCTGCGTTGTTATGTTAGCCGAGAGATTTGCCGATTGGAGACCGGACTGCAATGCATCTTGATGTGCAGGACCTTAGAAATTTCTATTATCGCAGCACGCTCGGTCGGGCGGCGCAAAAGGCTGTGCGCGATGAAATGATGGAGCTTTGGCCTGAGGCAGACGGACAGACGGTGGCCGGATTTGGTTTTGCTGTGCCTCTGTTGCGCCCGTATCTCGGGAGCGCGCGGCGGGTGATCGGATTGATGCCTGCTCCGCAGGGGGTGATGCCTTGGCCTGCGGGCATGCCGAATGTGTCGGTGCTGTGCGAAGAAACGCTTTGGCCCATTGAAACCGGTCATGTGGATAAACTGGTTATCATGCACGGGTTGGAAACCAGCGAGCGGCCCAATGATGTGCTTGCGGAGGCAAACCGTGTTCTGGGGCCGGGGGGGAAGGCGCTTTTTGTGGTGCCACACCGGTCCGGTATGTGGTCGCGCAGCGATGCGACTCCGTTTGGGTATGGTCGGCCCTATTCGGCGGGACAGCTAGAGACCCAACTGCGCACGCACGGATTTATGCCTGAGCGGCATCGGGCAACATTGTATCAGCCCCCGAGCCACAAACGGTTCTGGCGCAAAACCGGGCGCATGTTCGAAGGATTGGGTAAGACAATTTCGCCAGTGATGGCGGGAGGCGTGTTGTTGGTGGAAGCCAGCAAACGTGTGCATGCCCCAACAGGTCCGGGAGTGCGGGAAGGCGCGGCCAAGCCGTTGGGTGTGTTCGCGCCGGCGCCGGATGTGACTCCTGCCTGATCAGGCAGGCGTTGGTGAGGCGATCGTAAACTGAGTGCTATCCAGCGTGATACGATTTTCTTCGTCCAGATTGATCAAACGCATCACCAGCGTGTCGCCAACAAAAACGTCGTCGCGCTGTACAGTGGCCCCAAGATTGATGTCATATCGTGGCGGCTGATTTTCGATGCGGACCTGCGCTGCGTGTTCCGCCGGAAGGATCAACTCAAACTGATCGTTGAAGTCCCAAACCACCGTTGAGGGGCTGTGCGTGTGCATGGTTTCGGGATCGACCGTCATGGAGTAGACGTCCGCTCCGCCGAATTGGTCATCCGAGACATTGATGCCTTGAGAAAAAAGATAGGTGTCGTCGCCTTCGCTGCCGTCAATGCGCAGAGAGGCCACGTCGGATTTTTCGAAGTCACGGGCGTCAATCGTGTCCTCACCTGCGCCGCCTTTCACGACGACAGAGCCGCTGTCGTGGCGCACCAGTATAGTGTCGTCCGCACGTGTGCCGCGTTCAACAAGTTGGCCTACGTCGCCTTCGATCACGATGGCGGACTCATCCGGCTCTGCGGGCTGGCTGGGGTCGGTCTCCTCACAATTGGTGTCGGCGAGAAAGATACAATCGGGAGACACATCAGAGAGCCCGTCGAGGCGCACCACATAGTCGTTTGCCGCTTCTGCGCCGAGTTCCGGATCAAAAACCGCAACCCGCACGTCGACGTAGCTGCCGTCCTCGGCCGGTACAATGCGGAAGTTCTGCGGCGTTTCCGCATTCGGGAGCCTGTCCTCGGCGATCACCTCAAGTGTCAGGACATCTTCTTCCGGATCAAAATCCGGGACGATGACATCGTAGGGCCGGTCGTCATCGGCGCGATGGGGGTATTCCGCGACAAACGTGTCCGCGCCCGCACCTCCGATTGCCATGATCGGATTGTCTGTTGCGGGTGGTAGGCGCAAGGTGTCATCCGCGTCGGTTCCACTGTGGATGTGATGTTCAATTTGGTGCTGAAGATCTTGGGTGTCGTCGTCAGGTGTCTCTTCAGTTTCGGGTGGTGTGTCAGAGTCATTGCCTGAAACCATCATGCCCACAGAAGTGAGTCCTAACAGGCCGAGAAGAGTGAGAAGGATTGTTGAGCTCATTGGAGGCAGGTCGCTGATTGTAGTGGATGCCTGCGGTTTACTCCCAAATTGGTATTCAAACCCATAACGCGGGTCGGCAAGGTATCGCGTTTGCGTAAATGTCGCATTGTGGCTCTACAGGAGGCAGTTTGGCTGCGGGAACGGGTCGGGAATCGGGCAAATCAAGGATTTCGGACACATTTTTTTAACCTCGCGTCAAAGGCAAAGGGTCGCACCAATCCCAAACCCATAAAAATAAGGGCAAATGCCTAGGTCGTGATTATGTCGAACGTAGTTGATAGCTGAGCAAGCCTCTGCTAAACCCGCCACGGATTTGCCGTCCTGCCATGGGCAGGGCATGAAACGTCCCTGTGTCATGCATACAATTGTATGCCGAGGCGGGGCCAGAAAGCGGAAGGGTGGACGTGTCCGAACCAGCTTCGATCTCCTCCGGCATTGCGGAACGCTATGCCGCCGCGGTCTTTGAGATCGCATCCGAGAACAAGGCGCTGACCAAATTGGAAGGTGGTCTTGATGATCTGAGTGCAGCATTGGGCGAGAGCGCCGATCTGCGTAACCTGATCAATTCGCCGCTCATCAGCCGCGATGAGCAGGGCAAGGCCATCGCAGCCGTTGCGAAAACCATGAAATTGCAGCCAGTGCTGGCAAACGTTTTGGGCCTGATGGCTGAAAAACGTCGCCTGTTCGTGCTGCCGCAGCTGATTGAACAGCTGCGCGCCATGATTGCGGACCATAAAGGCGAAGTAACCGCCGAAGTGGCCACCGCCAAAGCATTGACCAAAACCCAAAGCGACAAGCTGGCAAAAGCGCTGGCGGCTCGTATCGGGAAAGACGTCAAGATCAACGCGACCGTCGACAAGAACCTTGTTGGCGGTCTTGTAGTTAAGGTGGGCTCGAAGATGATCGATACCTCGATCCGCTCCAAGCTCGCTTCCCTCCAGAATGCAATGAAAGAGGTCGGATAATGGGTATCCAAGCAGCCGAAATCTCTGCGATCCTTAAGGACCAGATTAAGAACTTTGGCCAAGAGGCCGAAGTGGCCGAGGTCGGCCGTGTGCTTTCCGTCGGTGACGGTATCGCACGCGTCTACGGCCTGGACAACGTCCAAGCCGGTGAGATGGTGGAATTCCCCGGTGGCATCATGGGCATGGCCCTGAACCTGGAAAGCGACAACGTTGGTGTTGTTATCTTCGGTTCTGACCGTGACATCAAAGAAGGTGACACTGTTAAGCGCACCAACTCCATCGTGGACGTTCCCACCGGCAACGGCCTGCTGGGCCGCGTTGTTGACGGTCTGGGCAACCCGCTGGACGGCAAGGGCCCGATCAAGTCGGAAACCCGTGGCGTTGCAGACGTTAAAGCACCGGGCATCATCCCGCGTAAATCGGTTCACGAGCCGATGGCAACCGGCCTCAAGTCCGTTGACGCGATGATCCCGATTGGCCGTGGCCAGCGTGAACTTATCATTGGCGACCGTCAGACAGGTAAGACTGCTGTGGCTCTGGACGCGATCCTGAACCAGAAGTCTTACAACGAAGCCGCTGGCGACGACGAGAGCAAGAAACTGTACTGTGTTTACGTTGCGATCGGCCAGAAGCGTTCGACTGTTGCTCAGCTGGTTAAGAAGCTGGAAGAAACCGGCGCGATCGAATACTCGATCGTTGTCGCCGCAACAGCGTCCGAGCCTGCACCAATGCAGTACCTCGCGCCCTACACCGCGACCGCGATGGCGGAATACTTCCGAGACAACGGCAAGCACGCGCTGATCATTTATGATGACCTGTCCAAACAGGCCGTTGCATACCGTCAGATGTCCCTGCTGCTGCGTCGCCCGCCCGGACGTGAAGCGTATCCTGGTGACGTTTTCTACCTCCACTCCCGTCTGCTTGAGCGTTCCGCGAAGCTGAACGAGGACTTCGGTGCTGGCTCGCTCACCGCGCTGCCGATCATTGAAACCCAAGGTGGTGACGTTTCCGCGTTTATTCCGACCAACGTGATCTCGATCACCGACGGCCAGATCTTCTTGGAAACCGAACTGTTCTACCAAGGTATCCGTCCTGCTGTGAACACCGGTCTGTCGGTTTCGCGTGTTGGCTCCTCGGCTCAGACATCGGCCATGTCCTCTGTGGCTGGTCCGGTTAAGCTGTCGCTGGCTCAGTACCGTGAAATGGCTGCGTTTGCGCAGTTTGGTTCCGACCTTGACGCCGCGACCCAGCAGCTGCTGAACCGTGGTGCGCGCCTGACCGAGCTGATGAAACAGCCTCAGTACTCGCCGTTGACCAACGCTGAAATCGTCTGCGTGATCTTCGCAGGTGTGAACGGTTATCTGGATGGCATCGACGTGTCTGATGTGGGCCGCTTTGAACAAGCTCTGCTGAACCACCTGCGTTCCAACGAAGCTGAACTGCTTCAGTGGATCACCGACGAAGATCCCAAGATCAAAGGTGATGCAGCCGACAAAGTTAAAGCCGCGCTGGACGCTTTCGCCGCTGACTTCGCATAAGGGGTTCGGACCATGCCTAGTCTGAAGGACCTAAAAAACAGGATCGAGAGTGTGAAAAACACTCGGAAGATCACAAAAGCCATGCAGATGGTTGCCGCGGCGAAACTTCGCCGCGCGCAGGAAGCTGCTGAGCAGTCGCGTCCCTACACAGAACGGTTCAATGCCGTTCTGGGTGGTCTCGCGGCCTCGGTTGGCGGCTCTGACTCTGCGCCGAAACTGCTGGCAGGCACCGGAAGCGATCAGACCCACCTGTTGGTGGTGATGACTGCGGAACGTGGTCTGTGCGGTGGCTTCAACGCAAACATTTCGAAGTTGGCGCGTGCGAAAGCTGCGGAACTGAAGGCTGCGGGCAAGACCGTTAAGGTTCTGACCGTTGGCAAGAAAGGCCGCGACGCGATCAAACGTGATTTGGGTGACGATTTTGTCGGCCACGTTGACCTGACTGAAGTCAAGCGCGTGGGTTACGACAATGCTCAGGACATTGCACGCGACGTGCTTGACCGCTTTGATGCGGGCGAGTTCGACGTGGCAACGATCTTCTTTGCGCAGTTCGTAAACGTCGTGACGCAGATCCCAACCGCACAGCAGATCATCCCAGCCGCTTTCGAAGCGGAAGACGATGGTGCAAGCACTCTGTACGACTACGAGCCCAGCGAAGAGGCCATTCTGGCTGACCTGCTGCCGCGCGGCGTCGCAACACAGATCTTTGCAGCACTGCTGGAGAACGGCGCCTCTGAGCAGGGTGCGCGGATGTCCGCAATGGACAACGCAACCCGCAACGCAGGCGACATGATCGACAAACTGACCATCCAATATAACCGCTCGCGTCAGGCTGTGATCACCAACGAGCTTATTGAAATCATCTCGGGCGCGGAAGCGCTCTAAGAACCGGAGACGAAACATGGCAAACGCAAAAGGTAAGGTGACACAAGTCATCGGCGCCGTTGTGGATGTGCAGTTCGAGGACGATCTGCCAGAGATCCTGAACGCACTGGACACTGAAAACAACGGTAAGAAACTGGTTCTGGAAGTTGCCCAGCACCTTGGTGAAAACACCGTACGTACCATCGCGATGGACGCGACCGAAGGTCTGGTCCGCGGCCAGAGCGTGGTCGATACTGGCGCCCCGATCGCTGTGCCTGTGGGCAACGGCACTCTGGGTCGTATCCTGAACGTGACCGGCGATCCGGTTGACGAAAAGGGTCCGGTGAAATCCGACGCAACCCGCGCCATCCACGGTGACGCACCGGCGTTCGAAGAACAGTCGACTGCAACCGAAATCCTGACCACCGGCATCAAGGTTATCGACCTGCTGGCCCCCTACACCAAGGGTGGTAAAATTGGTTTGTTCGGCGGTGCCGGCGTTGGTAAAACCGTTCTGATCATGGAACTGATCAACAACATCGCGAAAGTGCACTCCGGTGTGTCCGTGTTCGCGGGTGTTGGTGAACGGACCCGTGAGGGTAACGACCTGTACCACGAAATGATCGAATCCGGCGTTATCGTTCCTGATAACCTCGAGGAATCGAAAATTGCGCTGGTTTACGGCCAGATGAACGAGCCTCCCGGTGCGCGTATGCGTATCGCGCTGTCCGGTCTGACACTTGCGGAACAGTTCCGTGATGACACCGGTACAGACGTTCTGTTCTTCGTGGACAACATCTTCCGCTTTACTCAGGCTGGTTCAGAGGTGTCCGCGCTTCTGGGTCGTATCCCTTCTGCTGTGGGCTATCAGCCGACACTGGCAACCGACATGGGCGCGATGCAGGAACGTATTACATCGACCAAATCCGGTTCGATTACTTCGGTTCAGGCCGTATACGTTCCGGCCGATGACCTTACCGACCCTGCACCGGCAACCTCGTTTGCGCACCTTGATGCGACAACCGTTCTTGACCGTGCGATCTCGGAAAAGGGTATCTACCCTGCTGTGGACCCGCTCGGCTCGACCTCGCGTCTGCTGGACCCGCTGATCATTGGTGAAGAGCACTATCAAGTGGCTTCCGACGTGCAGCAGATCCTTCAGCGCTACAAGTCGTTGCAAGACATCATCGCCATCCTCGGCATGGACGAACTGTCCGAAGAGGACAAACTGACTGTGGCACGCGCACGTAAGATCGAGCGTTTCCTGTCCCAGCCGTTTGACGTTGCGAAGGTCTTCACCGGCTCTGACGGTGTTCAGGTTCCGCTGGAAGATACCATCTCCTCGTTCAAAGCCGTTGTGGCTGGCGAATACGACCACCTGCCCGAGGCTGCCTTCTACATGGTTGGTGGCATCGCGGAAGTGATCGCAAAAGCCGAAAAAATGGCTGCTGAAGCGGCCTAAGGAGGCCCGAAATGGCAACTGAGATGCAATTTGACCTGGTTAGCCCCGAGCGGAGCCTTGCTTCGCTCCAGGCGACCTCCGTGCAAATCCCCGGCGCAGACGGTGATCTCACCGCGATGCCCGGCCACGCGCCCCTGCTGACTTCGCTGCGCCCCGGTGTGGTGAAGGTTCAGACCGCGCAAGGCGAGAAGGATTTTGTCGTGACCCGCGGTTTCGCGGAAGTGTCGGCAGAATCGATCTCGGTGATTGCCGAGTTTGCCCACACGGGTGACACCGTGACCAAAGCGGACCTTGAAGATGTGCTGGTTGGCGCACGCAAGGCTGCTCAGGAAGCGGCTGCCGAAGAAAAAGATGCGGCTGAGAAGTTCCTGTCGGATCTTGAAGCTCTTCTGGACAGCATGGTCTGATATCGGCCTAGCCGGAAAAGAATTGAGGCCTCGCCGGTTTGGCGGGGCCTTTTTTGTAAGTGGTGCAATTTTGGGTTGCGTAAGTGTGTGAGGTTGCGGACAGTGAGATCCGGGATGAAACGACTTAGAAATCATTACATTGGCGTTGATCAAGGCGATGAGGCGCTGTTTTCGGACTTTGAGTCCGATGGCGAGATGTGGACGGGCAACGGGCCGCGCGAACGGCGTAAGCTTGTCAAGTTCTCGGGGCGGTATCGCACGCCACCGAGCGTTCAGGTGTCGCTGTCTTTGTGGGACATGGATGCAGAACACAACATCCGGGCGGAAGTGGTTGCCGAAGAGGTGACAAACCTCGGGTTTCACCTTGTATTCAGAACATGGGGTGACAGCCGAGTGGCGCGCGTCCGGATGAACTGGATTGCAATTGGCGAGCTGGCGCATGCGGATGATTGGGCAATCGAGGATTAATCCCGACCCCGCCCAGATGCCCAATCACATCAAAAAAGCCGCGCACGAAGGCGCGGCTTTTGTCACTTTAAACGGGTGATATTACTTGTTGAAAAGGCCTTCGTAGCTGGCCTCGAGCGTTTCTGTGTCAAACAGAGAACTGACCGACGTACCGTTGGCGATATTCAGAATCGCTTGGGCAAAGAGCGGGGCAGTTGGAATGATGCGGATGTTGGGGGTGTCGCGTACCGGCTGGGTGGCTTCGATAGAGTCCGTGATGCAGAGCGATTTCATGACAGATTTGCTGATGCGCTCCACTGCGGGGCCGGAAAGGACACCGTGAGTGATGTAGCTGTGCACTTCGGTTGCGCCATGTTCCATCAGGACTTCGGCAGCTTTGCAGAGGGTGCCGGCGGTGTCGCAAATGTCATCAACGATGATACATTTTTTGCCTTCAACGTTGCCGATGACGGTCATTTCGGCGACTTCGCCGTGCTTTTCGCGACGTTTGTCGACGATGGAGAGCGGCGCACCAATCCGTTTGGCCAGCTCACGTGCTCGGGCCACACCACCGACGTCGGGCGAGATCACCATGATGTCGTCCATCGCGCCTTCGAACTGGGTTTTGATGTCCAGCGCAAAGATTGGCGAGGCGTAGAGGTTGTCCACAGGAATGTCGAAAAAGCCCTGAATCTGCGCGGCGTGCAGGTCCATGGTCAGAACGCGTTCGATGCCGGCCTCGACCATCATGTTGGCGACCAGTTTGGCGGAAATCGGTGTGCGGGCCTTGGCGCGGCGGTCCTGACGTGCGTAGCCGAAATAGGGGATCACAGCGGTGATGCGGCTGGCGGAAGACCGGCGCAGAGCGTCGGACATGATCAGCAGTTCCATCAGGTTGTCGTTTGCCGGATTGGAGGTCGACTGAATAATGAACATATCCTCGCCGCGGACGTTTTCATAGACTTCGACAAAGATCTCCTGGTCGTTGAAACGTTCAACGCGGGCATCGACCAGATCGACCGGTTTCCCACGGTGCAGCGCCATCCGGCGGGTGATGGCATTGGCCAGCGGCTTGTTGGAGCTGCCGGTGATCAGTTTTGGTTCAAGCAGAGTGGCCATGATGGGGGTCCCCAGAGTGGTGCAGAGTGGCGCAGGTGACAGATTCGTGACGTTGCCAACCGATTAACATGGCCCTAGGGTCTCGCAAAGCTTCGAGGCACCGGGGGAGAGCCAAAAATGGCCCATATTGACTACTATTTCGCGACTATTTCACCATACACCTATTTGGCCGGCACGCGGCTGGAAGAAATTGCGGCAAAACATGGTGCGACCATCACCTACAAACCGCTGGACATTATTGCCCAATTTGGCCGAACCGGTGGTACGCCACCTAAAGATCGCCATGTCAGCCGTCAGGAATATCGCGCGCAGGAACTTGTGCGTCAGGCGAAGAAACTTGGTATGCCCTTCAATCTGCAGCCGGCGCATTGGCCGACCAATATGGCACCGTCGTCTTATGCGTTCATCGCAGCCCAAAATGCCGGTGGCGGCGATCTTGGCGCTCTTGCACACGGGATCACGAAGGCCTGTTGGGTTGACGAGAAGAACGTCGCCGAAGATGAAGTGATCCGCGAATGTCTGGAGGCCGCCGGTTTTGATCCGGCGTTGGCGGATAGCGGTTTGCTGGCAGGGGCCGAAACCTATGCCCGCAATTTAGAAGACGCGGTTGAGGCTGGTGCCTTTGGCGCCCCATTTTATGTGGTTGATGACGGGGCGCGGTTCTGGGGGCAGGACCGTCTTGAAGATCTGGACCTGCACCTGGCGGGCAAACTGTAAGACATGCCATTGGGCGTTGACGGTAAGACATACTGGCGTCGGCTGGGCGAAGGCGCTCGGCCGGCGCTGGCTTTGCATTGCAACCTTGGTCATTCCGGCGCGTTTCGCGGGATTGGGGCTTCGTTGGGCGACCTGCTGACCATTGATGCGCCCGATATGGCAGGGCATGGGCGCAGCGCTGCCTATGAGGCCGGCACGTTGACGGGCGAGCAGTTATTGGACGCCATCCTTGCACGACTAGACGGGCCTGTGGATGTGATCGGTCATTCCTATGGCGGGT
This sequence comes from Shimia haliotis, assembly GCF_900114415.1. Taxonomy (GTDB): domain Bacteria; phylum Pseudomonadota; class Alphaproteobacteria; order Rhodobacterales; family Rhodobacteraceae; genus Shimia; species Shimia haliotis. The sequence goes on from NZ_FOSZ01000011.1 coordinate 64,859, forward strand.
TGGTTGGTCTGCGCCTGGCGATCGAAAGACCGGATTTGGTGCGATCGCTTTCCTTGTTTGAGCCGGTCCTGATGCTTGCGGCCAAGTATCGAGCGCCGGAGGCTTTTGCGCAAAACGCGTCCTATATGGCACGGGTGTTTGCCCTTTATGAGAAGGGCGACCATGAGGGTGCGGTCCGGCTTTTTGTTGAGGAGTGGGGCGACGGTACGCCGTGGGAGCAATTGCCGGAGGAGACACGCGCCACGTTCACGCGGCAGATGCCGGTTGTGATGGCATCGCAAGATGACGTGGACCGAGACATCGGCGACGTCATGCCAAGGTTGAGCCAAGTGACGGTGCCTTGCCTTGTGATGGACGGGGCCCTGTCGCCAAGCATCATAAAACATACCTGCGATGGTTTGGCTGCGGGCGTACAGAACGGACGGCGGGTGACGTTTGCCGGAGCAGGCCACATGGGCGCGATTTCGCACGCCTCAGAGGTGGCGGGTGAGGTCAGGAAGACGATCGAGGCCACGCCGCTCTAAGAGTTTGTTGCTCGGTTTACTACGCGCCGCTCAGGATCAAATCCCGAACCTTTAAAGCTTTTTCGAAGTGGTCGAGTTCGTGGGTTTTGATCCACCACGTTGCTGCTTCCATCAACAGGTCAGGATCATCATTCTTGTTGGCAAAGAAGGCGTAGAAAGACAGACCGACAGTCTCACCTTTCTTGGCGATCTTGTCGTTGCAGATGGTGACGGCTTTGGAACGCAGGCTGTCTCGCATCAGGCTTAGCCCTTTGCGAGGTCCAGAAATGCGTTGATATCATCCAAAGTGACCGACCAATCGCACACGAGGCGTGCCTCCAGCATTTCGTCGGGATCATCGCCCTCAAGGCTGCCGGACCAGAGGTGGTATGCGGCGCCGGCGGCAAACAGGCGTTTGTGCGTGGCACGGGGCAAAGCGACAAACATCATGTTGGCTTGCGGTGGATACATAAAGGCCGCGCCGTCAATCTGACGCAGGCCGCCGGCAAGGTGCGCGGCGTTGGCATTGGCCTTGGCTGCGGCTTCTTTCCATGCATTGTCAGAGAGATACCCCTGCATCTGCGCCGAGAGAAAGCGGTGTTTGGAGAACAGATGCGCGCCGCGTTTGCGGCGGAGTTCAAATTCCCAAGCGGTTTTCGGATCAAAGAAAATGACAGCTTCCACGCCCATGCAGCCATTCTTGGTGCCGCCAAAGCTGACCGCGTCGACGCCGGCCTTCCATGTCAATTCGGCAGGTGTACAGCCAAGCGCCATCATAGCATTGGTGAAGCGCGCGCCATCCAGATGCACAGGCAAGTCGTAGGATTTGGCCACGTCACACAGCGCAATGAGTTCCTCAAGCGTATAGACGGTGCCGAATTCCGTGACCTGCGTGATCGAGACAGGACCGCGTTGCGGTCCGTGTACGCCGCGGGTCTCTTCGCCTTCGATCGCTGCGCGCAGCTCGTTCGCGGTCATCTTGTCGTTTTGTCCAACGAGCGTCAGTTTCGCACCGCCGGAATAGAACTCAGGTGCGTTGCATTCGTCCATATGGATGTGGGCCACGGAAGAGCAGAAAACGGTTTGCCAAGGTTGCCCAAGTGTGGCGAGCGCGAGCGAATTGGCCGCGGTGCCGGTGGCGACCAGATAGACCGCTGCCTCGGGGGCTTCGAAGATATCCCGGATGGTCTGGCGAACCTCGGACATGATCGCGTCGTTGCCGTAAGCCATTGAAAAGCCGGTGTTCGCCTTGGCCAGAGCGTCCATCACCTGGGGCAGGACCGGACCGGAATTGTCAGACGCAAAGTACATTAGAGAGGCTCCTCGATGATGTGATCTTCCCAGTCGTCTTCGGGGGTTTCGAATTCAGAGACTGTCATCTGGTAAACGGACACACCAGCTTCGTGTACGCTTTCGGCGCGGCCGGAAACTAGGGGGTGCCAGTCATAGAGCGGCTTGCCCTCCCACAGGAGGCGATAAGCGCAGGTTTGCGGCATCCAATAGGCGTGGCTGTCCAGATTATCGGGTTTGAGCACGATACATTCCGGCACGAACTGGTGGCGGATCGGATATTGGGTGCAGCGGCAGGTTTCGTCATCCAGCATCCGACAAGCGACGCGCGTGAGAAAGACCTGACCCGTGTCGGCATCCTCAAGCTTGTTCAGACAGCATTTGCCGCATCCGTCACACAGAGCCTCCCACTCCTGCTCGTTGAGCTTGGAGAGCGGTTTTTTCTCCCAAAAGCGGGGGGATAACTTGTTGCGATTGATGGGATCCTTGCTCATAGCGCGGCCAGAATATCGCGGCACTGATCGCAGTCACGGCCCATTTGCGCGATGAGGCTATCAAGGTCGTCAAATTTCATCTCCGGCCGGAGATAGTCGACAAGGGCCACCGAGAGGGTTGCGCCATAAAGGTCACCCGAGAAGTCGAAGAGGAAAGTCTCGATATTGGCGGTGTTGGTGCCAAACATCGGGCGTACACCGATTGAGGAGGCGCCGTTGTAGCTGCCGGCGTGGGGACCGTCGAGCACATCGACCAGCACCGCATAGACGCCGTGTTTGGGTTGATGCAACCCGTCAATAGACATGTTGGCTGTGGGAAATCCGAGGTCGCGACCGCGTTGTTCGCCGCCAATCACGGGTCCGTCGATGCGGTGCCAGTGGCCAAGCATTTTCGCGGCATCGCGAGGGCGGCCGTCGGTCAGAGCCTGGCGGATGTTAGTGGAGGACACGAGGCTGTCGGAGGCCTGAACCAAGGGCGCGATTTTGACGCCAAAGCCCATGATTTCGCCAAATTTTTCAAGATCTTGAGCGGTGCCAGCGCGACCTTTGCCAAAACAGAAATCCGCGCCGACGACGACGTGGGCAAGGCCAAGGCCGTCTGCGATCACGTCGCGGGCGAATTCTTCTGGCGTGAGGCTGGAGAGGGCCGTGTTGAAAGGCAGTTCATAGAGTCGCTTGACCCCGAGTTTTTCCAGACGGTGCGCGCGGGTTTCCGCGCTGGTGAGGCGGAAGGCGGGGGCGTCCGATGCGAAGTATTCGCGGGGATGCGGTTCAAATGTCATGATGCCCAGAGGCGCGTCTGGCGCGGCATTGCGCGCAAGGTCGATCACCGATTGGTGGCCGATGTGAACGCCGTCGAAATTGCCGATGGCAACGGAGGCGCCTTTGTCCTTTGGGGTGACGAATTTATAGTCTCGTATGATCCGCATGACGCCGAGGTAGCGTCTTGGCAGGCGGCATGCAAGAGGGGAGACGCGGCGTCCGAGAGGGGGCGCAGCCCCCGTCGCCGAAAGCGGCGACTCCCCCGAGGTATTTGACGCAATAGGAAAAGGTCTGCGGTGTCAGTCCAGCTTGCGGGACGGGGCGAGGACGGTGGCCTCTCCGGCGAGCACTTTCTTGCCGTCCACAGAGCAGGCGCAGTCCATGCGGACGCGGCGTTTGGACATGTCGATGTCGGTCACGGTGACCTCGGCAAGGACGGTGTCGTTGGGGCGCACAGGGGCAAGAAACTTCAGGCTTTGACCCATGTAGATCGTACCGTGACCGGGGAGTTGCTCGCCGATGACCGCAGAGATCAGTCCGGCGGTCAGCATTCCGTGCGCGATGCGGCCGCCAAACATGGTTTCTTCGGCATAGCCATCATCCAGATGCACCGGATTGTGGTCAGTGGAAACGGCCGCAAACATCTCGATGTCCTGATCGGTGACGACCTTGCGCACATAGCGGGTCATGCCGACTTCGAGGTCTTCGATAAAGATGGTTCCGCGTGGCAAGTTGTCCAACATGGGGCCTCCGATTTGTCTGACGCAGTTTGTCGTCGGGTAATTTTCAGACCCTTATTGGATCTTGGTTGCAACTTTATTACTTTGCAGTCGCAGAAAATCAAGCCCTTTTTTGTCAGCGCAACTGCCCGATGGAGAACTGGGGCGAGATTTTTTCCGTTTCCAAATAAGAGGTTAGTGCGGCTGGGTTCGGGTCGTGTTTGGTTTGCGTTTCTGTGGCGGCGAGGCCGCCGGTGATGAAGAGGGAATCGATGTCTTCTCCCATGGCGCCGGAAATGTCGGTTTGCGGGCCGTCACCGATCGCAAGGATAGCATGATCGGGTATCGATTTCCCTAAGGCTGCGAGCCGGCGGCGGGCGAGGTCATAGATCGGAGGGTGGGGTTTGCCGAAGTACAAGCTTTCGCCACCCATCTCGGTATAAAGTTTCGCGAGTGCGCCGGCGCACCATTCGCGGACCTCTCCGCGGTCGACAACGATGTCGGGGTTGGCGCAGAGCAGTTTCAGACCCTTGGTCTTGGCGTAGAGAAAATCCGCGCGGTTCACATCCGGGTCGGCCATTGGATCAAAGGGGCCACAGCAAACAATGCCTTCGGCCTCGGCCAGAGGAACGCGTTGAATGGTGACGGGATTGTCCAAAATTTCCAGAGGCTTGAAGAAATCTGCATCCCGCTTTTCTTCGCCCATGAAGTAGATTTTTTCACCCACGGCGCCTTGATACATGGCCGAGCGTGCGCTGTCGCCGGAGGTGGCGATGGTGTCATAGGCATCTTTGGGAACGCCGAAATCGAGGAGCTGATCTGCGACCGAGAGGCGGGGGCGGGGTGAGTTGGTCACAAGCACAACGATGCCGCCTTTGGCGCGATAGTTTTGAAGCGCGGCGACCGCTTCGGGGTAGGCTGTGATGCCGTTGTGGACGCAGCCCCAGAGGTCGACAAAGAGGGCGTCGTAGCGGTCTGAAATCTCGGAGAGGCGGGTGATGATCTGGGTCATGGAGCGGTCCTGTGCGCGGGCAAATGCTTGGGCGGATGTATGGCAGGGCAGAGGCGTGGGGGCCAGAGAAAAGGCGCGAAACGGGATGTCTGCATCGCGTCGGTATGACGTCGGTATTGCGTCGGTGCTGTGGAGGTAAAACGGGACAAGAACCGCGGGGAGTGCGGATATGCTGCGGTGCAGCGCGAGTTGCGGTCGGTTTTTGGGGTTCAACTGGCGGGAGTGGGATTTGACGTGGACTTGGAGCGGGGAGTGATGTGTTCGGTTTACGAAACGTCATTGCGAAAATGACTTGCGGGATCCGGTAGTTCGTGTGCGAACTAAATCAAGGAAAGCCGGAAGAGAGCCCATGACGCGATCGCCAAGAATATTTTTGTTGATGAACCGAGCCTATGCGGCGCTGGCGCGGGCGGCGGACCGGCGGACAAAAGCGGAGGGGGATGTGTCGCTGGCGCAGCACGGGGTTTTGTTTGCCCTGACCCGGGAGGACGGTCTGACGGTCAGTGCGTTGGCGCGGATGTTGTCGATGGGCAAACCGAGTGTGAGCGGGATGGTGGATCGCTTGGCGGTGCGCGGTTTGGTGCGGCGACAAAGGGATGACGCGGACGGGCGTGTTGTGCGGGTGCTCTTGCAAACGGAGGGCGCCGCGTTGGTCGCGCGGACAAAACCGGTGGTTCGGGAGATGAACGCCGCGCTGTTGGCGCCTTTTGACGAGCCCGAGCAAGAGGTGATCGGGCGATTTTTGAAACACGTGGCGGACAACGCCGAGGATGTATTGGCCCTTGGGGCTTCGGAGGAGAAGACGTGATGTTGGATGGGGGCAGTGTAGACGATGTGAGCGTGGAAGATGTGACGTTTCAGGCCGAAGACGGGTGGCCTTTGGCGGGCACCCTGTACCGCGGTGCTGCGCCAAAGATGGCGGTTCTGATTTCGGCGGGCACGGGGTTTCCCAGACGGTTCTACCGGCACGTGGCGGCATGGTTTGCGGCGCAGGGTGCGGTGGTGTTGACCTACGATTTTCGCGGCATCGGAGACAGCGCGGTTGATGATCTTGCCAACAGCGGGATTGATTATCCGGACTGGGGACGGCTGGACATGACGGCGGCTTTGCAACAGTTGTCAGACGCGGCGCCCGAGCTGCCGCTCATGACGCTAGGCCATTCGATTGGCGGTCAGTTTGTCGGATTTATGAAAAACAGCGACAAGGTCACGCGCAATGCCTTTGTATCGGTGGGCAGCGGGTATTGGGGGGTGCATTTCAAGCACCGAATTCCGATGGAGTTGTTCTTTTGGTGGGGATTTGGGGCGATGGAACTGGCGCGGTTTGGTCATATTCGGGGTGGCGGTTTGTGGGGCGGCGAAGCGCTTCCGCCGGACGTGTTCAAGACGTGGCGGCGGTGGAGCGGGCGGCGGAGTTATCTGGTGCCGGATCTCGCGTCAGGACGATATGAGCATCGGTTTGATCAGGATCAGGCCCCGATTTGTGCATGGGTTCTGTCCGATGACGGGATTGCGACACAGAAGGCCTGTGGTGACACGCTTTCCCATTATCAGAAGGCGGAGAAGCACATGGTTTTGCGGGCTCCGTCTGATTTTGGAGCAAAGAGAGTTGGCCATGAGGGCGCGTTCCGTAAGGGACGCGAGGCGCTTTGGTCGGAGTTATGGGATTGGTTTGAAACAGGCGGCTTGCCCAAAGGGGCGGAAAAACGATAGCGGTTTCGCTGTGGTTTCGCGGCATGTGCCGCAAAAGAAAACACCCGCCGCAAAGGGTGCGACGGGTGTGAATGTCCAACGAAGTGTCGGTCTTATTCAGACTTTTCTTCGGCAGCTTCTTCAGTGGCCTCTGCTTCCATTTCCGGCGCAGGCGCGACGGATACGAGATAGGCGACAACGTCCTCGCCACCTTTTTTGAGTTTGTAGCTCATTTTGGATTTTGCGGCGTAGCCATTGTCGGCAAGCCAAGCTTTGGGGTCTGCGGAGTAAGTTACGATTTCTTCGGCGGTCCAAACAAAGCCGGCAGCATTCGCCTCTTTGAGGCCATCGCCGTATTTGAAGTCTTCGGAGCCGGCCACGCGGCCGACAACGCCGTAGAGGTTCGGGCCGGTTTTGCCGCCCTTGAAGATCACCTCGCCTTCGGGCGAAGCAATCGTGTGGCACGCTTTGCATTTTTTGAAGGCTTTTTCGCCGGCAGCAGCGTCGCCTTCGGCAAATGCGGGAGCTGCGAGAGCGAGGGTTGTTGCAGCGAGTGCAATTACAGATTTCATCTCATTGACCTTTTAAAGCTAGAATCGTGATCGTCGCGGTCCTGTGTGCGCAGTCTACCATGATAGACATTGTGCGCAGGGTTAAAAGGGGGGCGGCGACAATCTGTCCGCGATCATTTCTCAATTTTCTGCAGAGGCTGGGCAGTCGTGCAATGCCGGCGGTCAAGGGGCGGGCGCGACGGGGGCGAAGGCGCCGCTGGTTGCGGCGCCCCGCCGAAAGGTCAGAAGCGGTAGTTTACTTTGAGCGACGCGGAGGTGTCGTAGAGGCTGGAGCCGCCGCCGCCAAAGTTGCGATATTCGCTTTGCAGCACTTCCATGCCGAGGCTCCAGTGGTCTGACAGCATGCGTTCGGCGCCGAAGCCATAGACGATGCCATTGTCCGAAATGTTGCTGGCGCCGACGTCCATCATGCCGCGTACACCACCAAGTGTGCCATAGAGCAGCGTGCCATTCAGGTCATACCCAACGCGGGCCTTGAGGGCGATTGAGTCCTGGAAGCTGTCGCCTGCGATATCCGCGTTGGAGAATTTCATCTCGGCCTCGCCGCCGACAACCCATCCGCCGAAGTCATGGTTGTAGCCGGCCTGAAGACCGCCTTGCCATGTGTGGCCGGAGTCGCTGCCGAGTTGTTCGTCGCCATAGCCGAATTGGCCACCGGCGTAAAAACCTGTCCAGTCCTGGGCAAAAGCAGGGGCGGCAATGAGGGATGCTGTCACGGCTGCTGAAGTGAGGAAGTGTTTTGTCATGGTCATAGTCCTTTGCAAGTCCAGGTTTGGCCGCGCCTTTCGGTGCGGTGCAAAGGAGGTAAGCAGCGGATTCTGTAGGGCAAATTGGTATGGCGCAGGATTGCCGACGGGGCGGTGAGAAATTGCGTGCCTGCCGTTAACTGGCTGTTAATAGAGTGGAATTGGCATCCTGAGTGATGCGCGGAAATATGATCAAATCTTTGCAGAGCCGCCAAATGTGGTTTCAAAGCACCGGCGGAGGGCAAGATCGAGGTCGTCCATGGTCACGGGCAGGCCCATATCGACCAGAGATGTGACCCCGTATTCGGTGATGCCGCAGGGCACGATGCCGTCAAAATGGTCAAGGTCGGGTTCCACGTTGATAGAGATGCCGTGAAAGCTCACCCATTTGCGCAAGCGGATTCCGATGGCGGCGATTTTGTCTTCCGCTTTTTTGCCGGTGAGTGTGAGCGGCTTGTCGTCCCGTTCAATCCACACCCCGACGCGACCCTCACGGATTTCGCCGCGCAGGTTGAAATCGGCGAGTGTCGCGATCACCCATTCCTCAAGCATTTGCACAAAGCGCCGCACATCTTTGCCGCGCTTGTTGAGGTCGAGCATGACATAGGCCACACGCTGCCCCGGGCCGTGATAGGTATACTGTCCGCCACGCTTGGAGGTGTGAACGGGGAACCTGTCGGGATCCTTGAGGTCTTCGATGCGGGCGGAGGTGCCGGCCGTATAAAGGGGTGGGTGTTCCACCAACCAGATACATTCCTCGGCGTCGCCCTTGTGAATGGCCTCGGCGCGCGCCTCCATAAAGGCAACCGCCTCACTATAGTCGGTCAATCCGTCTGAGATGATCCACTCTACCATTGTGTCAAACTTCCACGTTGGGGCCGCATCGACCTATGACCTGAGCCGGGTTTTGTCCATAGGCGCTCGGCGCCAGTGCAGAGCCTTTGGGCCAGGCAGGCGGGACGGGTGCATTTTTTCTCGCCCTGAATCGGGACTTTGGCTATGCTCATACTCATAGAAAAAACTGTTTTGTAAAAAATATTGAGAGGGAGATTTGCGTCATGTTCCGGAAATCTACGAAGATGGCACTGGCTGCTGCGGTGGCTGTGACCATGGGGCCGACGACGGTTGCGGCATCTGACATAGGAGCTGCCATTGTGGGTGGCATCATCGGCGGCGCTCTTGTCGGCAACGCCAAGAAAAGCAAGACACGGTCTTCGTCAAATTATTCCGCAGCGCGGGCGCAAAATCGCGAAACCCAGACCTCGCTTAACTACTTCGGATTTAATGCGGGCACACCGGACGGTGTGATGGGGCAGCGCAGCCGCTCTGCCATCATCCAGTATCAGACCTATGTCGGGTTTCCCGCGACCGGCAAGCTGTCACCTTATGAGCGCGACTTTCTCGTGTCGTCCTATAACAGGGCGCAGGTCGGCGGCCCGCAGGTCGTGAAAGCGATGCAAACCCATCAGCATGGCGTGCGCAGCCTTCTGACGGTCTGGTATGACGAGTCGACGGGCGTGCGCACCGCAGGCTCAGGGTATACCGGCATGCCCGATATTGTCGGTCAGGCAATTGATGAGGTTGCAGAGAGCTCTGATCCAAGCGGTGAGCAGCTGTTGCAGCGGTCCGGCTTTATTCAGCTGGTCGATCTGAACGGCGACGGCAAGAACGATTATATTCTGGACACGTCACTGGCGGGCAGCAGTTTCTGGTGCAACGCCAATGATTGTACGGTTATGGTCTTTACCTCGGCGCCGCAAGGCTACAATCGCAGCGATTTTCTGACGCACAACGCGACGCCTGCCAGCTTTTCCTGTCATATGAATGTGTGTCGCCTGAGTGAGCCGCAGATGGCGGTTGTGCAACAGCCAGCGGCCCCGGCGCAGCCGACGCCAACTGTGCCTGTGACGCAAACACCGGTTCAGCAGGCGCCAACAACCACAATGGTTTCGGCTCAGGAGGGCGCGCAGCCTTTGGGCGGAATCACTGTTTTTGAAACCGCCACTCCAGCTCCGCAGCAAAGCTCTCTGGCCAGCCGTTGCAGCAAGGTGGCCTTGTTGACCAGTTCCAACGGAGGTTTTGTGACCGCGGCCAATCTGGCCGATGCCGAGTTCGCGATGAACGAGCAATTCTGTCTGGCGCGGACGTATTCAATTGGCACCGGAGAGAATCTGGTGAGCAGCCTGAACGGGGTCACGAATACGCAGGTCGACAGCCAGTGTGATGCCTTCGGTCCGGCATTGGCACCTTATTTGCCCAAGCTGTCGTCCATGGAGGCGCCTGCGGTTGCAAAAGAGGTGCAGCGGTTCGTTCTGGAATCCAGCATGTCGATGGAGCAGCTGTCGACAACGGCGAAAATCTGTCTGTTCTCGGGCTATCGCCGTGACAACATGGATGTCGCGCTGGGCGCGGCGCTGCTGATGGTGGGGCTTGGACAGAAACCCTATGCGGAACTTGTCGGGCATCATCTGGCCTTTGGCTATGGCGTTGGCGAACAACCGGAGAAGGCGGCCGCGTGGTATGACATGGCGGTTTCGGCACTGGAAGGTGGCGCGGAGCCGGTTTTTGCCCCCGGTCAGCCGGAACGTGCAGCGTTGCTGCGGGCTGCAATGACCCTTGAAAGCGGTGGCGCGGCGGAACCGCAGCCGGCCTCTGCGGCCTTGCCGACGTTCAATCTGGGAGATTGATCTTGAGGTCCGTCACTGGCTTTTGACGTCGATGACTGGACCATGAGAAAAAAGTTGCTGAGGGGGCATGTTTGCCCCTTCACATCCCTGAAAGCCTCGTCTATACGCCCCTCACCCACCAGGGCATGTGCGGTCGTGGCGGAATTGGTAGACGCGCAGCGTTGAGGTCGCTGTTCCTTAACCGGAGTGGAAGTTCGAGTCTTCTCGACCGCACCATATCTCTCCTCGTCTTTGAGAAACAAAGACAAGTGAGGGTTTCTCTCAAAACCAAAATCTCTTCTTTCCGCCTCAAGCGCGGGCCTTCCCGTGGGGACATGCATCTTCTGTTGGTGGTGTGGCTATGGGAACAATGCGCGGCAATGCGTCGTCTCTCATCCTCCGCCCGGGTCCGGCGGCGTGACGTCAGGCGCCACAGTGGTCACTGTATGATTTTGTAGAGGGGACAAGTGGGCGCTTCTTGCGAGGACTCTTTGCCTTTCGGACCGCGACCCCGCGCTGTGGCCGAAAGTCGGCGCCAAAACCATCACACTATATGTAGGCGGCCAAATGCGCTTTCGCGACTGTGGTGATGTGAGGGCGAACAGCAGGGGCAATTTGCAGCGCGCGACAGCAAGGCCTTTTCAGCACGCTGTAGCGTACACGCAGATACCAGTCCGAATTTGCCTTTGTCGGGCCGCACTGGCGAGGGGTCGGGAATGTTTCGGCGGGCGTGTGGGGCTCCCTCGTCTGATTCCGAGGTGAGTCTCTCAAAAATGCCAGTGACTCGGCCAAAACCACAGCTCGTGGTTGCGCTATCCTGTGGATAACTATGAGTCTCTTTGCATGTCACCAAAGGTTAACGAGATATTTGGTTTGTTTTTCGAGGATTTGGGGGAATTGTGCTGATGTAGTTCTTTGATATTGTTTGATTTTTTGTGTTTTTCGAAAAAAGTGGGAAAAAGTTGGAAAAAGCGCTTGCGGCTGTTTGGTGTTAGGCTTAGAACCCCCTTCACCGGCGGCGCTGAGGCGCTAACGGCGGGCCAGACGGACACGGAGCGGCGCTTCGGGGATGGACGGTTCGGAAGAAAATCGAGCAGTATCAGCGGGTTGCGCTAGCAAGTTAGTAGCGCGGTCGGTTGATTTTGTCTCTGGGGTTTGTGCTCCGACGTTATTTGACATTGTTACTAAACTGAAGAGATATGAGGGCGGTTTGGTTCATTTCGATGAACAAACACCTGCATATCTGGCTCTTAGGTCTTTCGAGATCGATGATAGAGTTACAACAGCTTCACT
>NZ_FOSZ01000001.1 GCF_900114415.1 Shimia haliotis
TCGCGACCCCTTTTTTGGGGTCGCGAAGTTTTTTGCAGGTATCAGTCGCCCACGGTGTTGGTCATTTTGTCCATGACCTGCTCGAGGGAGAAGCTTGCAGCTTTTTGGCGCGGCGGGAATTCCTGGAATGTTGCCAGGAAGTTGCCGACATAGGCCTGAGCCGGAACCAGGAAGAAGACGCGGTCGATCAGCCAGTCGTAGTAGGTGTTGGATGTCCGATACGCACGCTCATAGGGGTCGCGACGCAGGTTGAAGATCAGCGGCACGCGCAGCGGTGTGAAGGGTTCGATCCACGCCCGCAGAGTTGTGTACTCTTTCTGCTCCATGAAGATGAATTTCCAGTCCTGGAAACGCAGGGCCGTCAGATCACCGTCATCAGAGAAGTAGAACACTTCGTTGCGCGGGCCGGTTTCTTCTTCGCCGGTCAGGTGCGGCAGGAAGTTGTAGCCGTCAAGGTGAACCTTGTATTCACGACCGATGGCCTGAACGCCGCCTTCTTTCAGCTCTTCTTTGATGTTGGGGTTGCCGGCAGCCGCGAGATATGTCGGCAGCCAATCCATGTGGTGCATGATCTCGTTGGAGACAGAGCCCGCTTCGATCTGACCGGGCCAACGCACCATGGACGGCACACGCCAGCCACCTTCCCAGTTGGTGTTCTTTTCACCAAAGAAGGGCGAGGACGCCGCATCCGGCCATGTGTTCATGTGCGGGCCGTTGTCGGTGGAATAGTGCACGATGGTGTTGTCGGCGATGCCGAGTTCATCAAGCAGATCAAGCAGTTGACCGACATGCATGTCGTGCTCGATCATGCCCGCCGTATAGGCGTCCACAACTTTGCCGACGGTTTCGTTCGCCATTTGCTGACGCTCGTCAGACATGTGGGTGCGGAAGTGCATCCGGGTGCCGTTCCACCAAACATAGAAAGGCTGGTCCTGCTCGTGGGCACGTTTGATGAAGTCGATCGCCGCAACGACGGTCTCGTCATCAACCGTTTCCATGCGCTTTTTGGTCAGCGGGCCGGTGTCTTCGATTTCACCATCGGCCGAAGACTTGATGACGCCGCGCGGACCAAAGGTTTCACGGAAGGTGCGGCCGTCAGGCATGATCGCCTCGCCGGGGTAGTCGGCGTTTTCCGGCTCTTCCTCGGCGTTCAGGTGATAGAGGTTGCCGAAGAACTCGTCAAAACCGTGGTTGGTCGGCAGGTGCTCGTCGCGGTCGCCAAGGTGGTTTTTACCAAACTGGCCGGTGACATAGCCCTCTGCTTTCAGAAGGCCCGCAATGGTGGGGTCTTCTTCGCGCATGCCAAGCTCTGCGCCGGGCAGGCCGACTTTGGACAGACCGGTGCGGAACACCGACTGACCCATCACATAAGAAGAACGGCCCGCGGTGCAGGATTGTTCGCCATAATAGTCAGTGAAAATCATCCCTTCGTTGGCAACGCGGTCGATGTTGGGCGTCTGATAGCCCATCATCCCACGGGTATATGCAGAGATGTTGGACTGGCCGATGTCGTCACCCCAAATCACCAAAATATTGGGCTTGTCTTGAGCGATCAGCCCCGAAGCCATCGAGGTGAAAATTAGCGCGGCAACTCCAAGTTTTCTTTTAAAAACTGGACGCAGTGTCATTTAGGTCTCCAATTCTTGGCAGTACGTCGTCCCGGTCGTTTTTTGGTGTGTTTTGCGCGGCTTGGTCGAAGAAAACGCCTGCTTTGCAATCCAGTCCACGAGGCGGGTCTGATGCTCGTGGGGTCGCATACAGCGTGTTTCAATTCAAACGATTTTTTGAATTCTGTGCGAGAGGCAGAGTGGCTTCCTCGGAGAAAAATGAAAACGCGCTTGCGAAGCGGATTTTGCAAATGGGTAAAATTATTCATCTGATATTAATGCTTTATTTGGCATTTCAGGCGTGTTTTGCATTTGAGCTTTTGTCCGCAAAAAAAGTCGTTTGGCGGGTTGGAGCAAGGATGTGGAAGATTGGCGAAAGCGATTTTTTGCCCACGTAGCGACGTGGGTTTTGCGACAGGCGTGTCAAATGGGCGCGCACGGAAATATTGGAAATTCGCCTTTCAAAAAAGCGACCATTTTGACGACGCAAAAGGAATCAAAGTGACACCAAGGTGCCTCATGTTTTGGACCGCATTTGCACGCTGATGACGCCACAGCCGGCCACAACTGCGGTGCCGGCACAGAAGGGTCAAATTTGTGATTTCATTTTGATGATGTGGTCTGGGATCTGGCGGGCGGTGATGTCGGCCTGACGTACGAGGCTGTCAAAATGTTCGGTGAAGCTTGTGACGCGCTCGGTGTCGCGAAAGGCGAGGTAGTTGCGCCCCAGATACAACACAGCGAGGAGCGGGCCGAAGACGGTGATCGGGCTGGAATAAAGGCGATGGGCATCAAAAAGATACAGACGCAGGCGCGGATAAAGTTGCGAGGTGAGATCGGCAAAGTGATCAAGCTGGTTTTGTCGGATCTCGGCAGGCAGGCCCGCGTAATACCCCGTGCCCTGCGTGAAGGCGTCGAGTTCGTGGCGGGGCAGGGCGATTTCATAGTCCGATTGGGAACTGCGCATCCAATCGAGGCGATCGCGGGAAGCGTTGATGGCCTGTTCGGTGGTGCGGCCCAGATGTGGTTCGTATTCCCACGTCAGCATTTCACCGGTTTTGAGCATGTCAGGCAGCCCAGCCGGGACGTGACGGATCTTGTAGCCGACTGCCTCCTGATGCCAGTTGAAAATCTGCTCATCCACCAACGCGCGCGGGGCCTCGGTAACGCTCATGGCGTTGGCGAGAATGTCGGCGGTGTTTTCCGGACGGTCCGTCAACGAAAGCAACCAGTCCGCTGACACCCCAAGCGCTGCGGCACATTCTCCGACAACCTGAGCGTTGGGCAGCCGCGCGCCCTTGTCCTTGAGAAGTTGCGAGATGGTCGACCGGTCCACGCCGATGCGGCGCGCCAGTTCGGACTGTGTCACCGATTTGGTTTTCATCGCCGCGCCCAGGCGGTGTCTGAAGCGGGCGGCGCGCAGGCGTTTGTCGATAATTTCGCTCATATGGTGATTTATATCATCATTGAAGAATTTTGTTAATCACATTCAGAATTCCGAACGGATGGGCGCGCGCGGTAACACATTGATGAGGGAAAGCTTCTGAACAATTGGAGAAGGTATGGAAACGCGGCGACGCTCGGTGCTGAAGGCTGTGATCTGGAATGTGATCGGTTTGGTCACGATGGGGATCGTGGGGTTGATTGCGACGGGATCGCTGGCCTTGGGTGGCAAGCTTGCGCTGGTCAATACGGTGCTGGGGCTGACGATGTACGTGATTTACGAACGTGTCTGGGCCGGTATCCGGTGGGGGCGCGCCCATGGGTGAGGCGCGAAAGACTCCTGTTGTCGAATGGCCGACGGTGGCGTTGCTTGTGCTATGTTATGCCCTCTATGTGATTGGGACTGTCTGGGCGGCGGCGTGGTTTTTGCCATTGGGGATGGCGCTGACCATACTGGCGCTGGCGTTGCATTCTTCGCTGAGCCATGAGGTGCTGCACGGTCATCCGTTTCCTGCGCGGCTGGCAAATGAGGTTTTGGTTTTTCCCGCATTGGGATTGTTCATTCCTTATATGCGGTTCCGAGACACGCATCTGGCCCATCACAAAGACAGCCTGCTGACCGATCCCTATGATGATCCGGAAACTAATTTTCTTGATCCGAAGCGTTGGAAGGACATGCCGACAGGTCTCAGGGGTGTGCATGAATTCAATAACACCTTGCTGGGCCGTCTTTTGGTCGGGCCGCTTCTGGGACAGGTGGCGTTTATGCGCTCTGACATGCGCGAGATTGGGCGGGGCAATACCGCGGTGCTGCTTGGCTGGCTTGTGCATGTGCCTGCGGTTGCGCTGGTGGTGTGGTGGTTGCTTGCTGTGGGCGAGATGCCAATTTGGGCCTATCTGGCCAGCGCCTACGGAGCCCTGTCGGTGCTGAAAATCCGCACGTTTTTGGAACATCAGGCCCATGAAAAGGCGCGAGGCCGTACAGTGATCATTGATGATCGCGGGCCGCTGTCGTGGATTTTTCTCAACAACAACCTGCATGTGGTGCATCACATGCATCCACGGGTGCCGTGGTACAGGCTCCCGGTGTTGTTTCGCGAAAACCGCGGGCGATACCTTATGCGCAATGACGGGTACTATTTCCGAAGCTATGGCGAGGTTTTCCGGCGCTATTTTCTACGGCGCAAGGATCCGGTCCCGCATCCTTTGTGGGGCGACGACTAAAGCCGCGCAGGGCTGGGCGGCGGATGATGGGGCGAAAACCCCGTGACAAGGTCGCCGCTTGGCGGCATCTATGCCGGCATGGAATT
Organism: Shimia haliotis; assembly: GCF_900114415.1. Lineage (GTDB taxonomy): Bacteria > Pseudomonadota > Alphaproteobacteria > Rhodobacterales > Rhodobacteraceae > Shimia > Shimia haliotis. The sequence continues at coordinate 4,361 of NZ_FOSZ01000001.1, forward strand.
CTGGATCATCGCGTCTGTGGCTGCGGCTGCGTTTCAAACCGTGCGCTTTATGTTGCAAAAACATCTTGCAGCGGTGTCGTTGTCGGCGGCTGGCGCGACTTTCGCGCGGTTTCTGTATTCCGCGCCGGTGGCCTGCCTCATTCTTGCGGTGTGTGTCGCGGCGGGGTGGATTGATCTCCCGCCGTTAGGCGCAGAGTTTTGGATGTTTGGCGCGTTGGGTGGTGCGGCGCAGATCACGGCGACCGTTTGCACTGTGATGTTGTTCGGTCGGCGCAATCTTGCGGTTGGCATGGCCTTTATCAAAAGCGAAGTTTTTTTCACCGTGCTGATCGGGATCGTGCTTTTGGCGGAGACCGTGTCGGGGATCGGATTTGCTGCCATTGCGGTAGGTGTTGCGGGCGTTCTTGTTCTTTCGGGGCCGATCGAGAGCACGGGCGTGGGGTGGCGCCGGTTTCTCAGCCCCTCGGCGGCTCTTGGGCTGACGGCAGGGGCATTGTTCGGTATTTCGGCCGTCGCCTATCGCGGGGCGTCCCTCGCGGTGGGGCTGGAGGCGCCGATGGCGCGGGCTTTGGTGACGCTGGCGGCGGTTACTGCAATGCAAATGATGGCTATGTGGATCTGGTTGCGCCTGCGTGAGCCTGGCGAAGTGGGGCGCGTCATTGCGTCCTATCGCACCGCGGGCTATATCGGCCTGACCAGCATGGCAGGCACCTTTTGCTGGTTTACAGCCTTCACGCTTCAGAATGCGGCCTATGTGAAGGCCGTGGGGCAGATTGAGCTGGTGTTTGGTATTGTCGGCACCGTGCTCTTTTTCAAAGAGAAAATCAGCGGGCGGGAGTTTGTAGGGATGGGGCTGCTGGCAGCCTCCATCCTCGGATTGATCCTCTATGCCTAGTCGCGGTCCCAGTCCGGCGCGTGCCCGCGTAAGCGTAGGAAGTGGCTGGCTTCGTCATCGTTCTTGAAGAATGGTACGTTTTCGGGCGGCTCGGGACTGTCGAGGCGCCCCTCAACTTCGGCAAGCACAACCTCGGTGATGAAAGGCAGATCAAATTCGCGTGCCTTTTTGAGCGGAATCCATTGCAGATGCGAAAGCTCGTCGCATGCGGCGGAGAAATCATCGAGATCGGTGGCGATTTCGGCCGCATCGAGCATGAAAAACCGTGCATCAAAACGGCGTGGACGGCCCGGCGGGGTGATTGCGCGGAAGACAAATTGCAGGGCATCCGCTCGGGGCAGGTGCCCTGTGGCGGCGTAGGTTTTCCAATCCGCGGGCGGGGTGTCGGCCCATGTGCCTTGGGTGCCAAGGATCAGGCCAGTTTCTTCCCAAAGCTCGCGCACAGCGGCAACGGCCAGCGGATGCGCCAGCTCTGACACAGATTGTTCGCCCAGACGGGCCTCGCAGACTTTGGGCAGCGGGCGCGCAAGCGGGATGTCGGCATCGGCTGCGTCCACGGCACCGCCAGGAAAGACAAACTTATTGGGCATAAAGGCCGCCTTGGCGCCGCGTTGCCCCATCAGAATATGTGGGTCAGACGTACGGTCACGCAGCACGATCACAGTGGCGGCGTTGCGAATGGCGGTCTTGTCGATGATTGGCGTCTCGTTCATTGGGTCCCCTCAGTGCTCGAGGCTTTTATAGAACGGATATCAAAATCCGTGCATCCTTCGTGCCCATTGGAACGCAACGACACAGCCCTTCAGTCTGGGCAGAAGGTAGAGCGAGAGCGCGACGCAGCCAACCGCAAAAACTGTAAAGAGGATCAGCGGGTCGGGACGCCAATGCACAAAGGCGATGTGCAGAAGTGGAGCCAGAAGGTGGCCGACGATCAGGATCGTCAGATAGGCCGGGCCGTCATCTGCACGCTGGTGTGTGAGGTCCTGTTTGCAGACCGAACAATGGTCCCGCACTTTGAGATAGCCATTAAACAAAGGGCCACTGCCACAGTTGGGGCACTTACGTTTCCATCCCCGCTTTAGCGCGGATTTGGTGTCGCGGTCTTCTTCAACGCCGGAATTTGCAGCGGGTTCGATCACGGAAGTCATACTCAAAACACTTTTTCTCTGTTCGCGCTATCAATGTGGCGTCCGCACGTAAAAGTTAAAAGAGGCCAAATCGCCTTGCGGCGCCATGTCGCAAAGCCTCTTTCCAAAATTGGAAAAAAAGTTCCAGCTGCGCGACGGAAATGTGGATGCCGACCGTTTCATAGTCACGAAACAGGCAGAGAGCCGATGCGCGATGCGCATTATCCTGAAGGAGACTGAAGAGATGAAAACGAGTTATTTTGTTGGTGGTGTGATCGTAGCAGCCCTGAGTGTGACAGCTGTGGCTGCGTCGGCGAAAGACCGTGGCGAAGGTCACAAAATGCACGGACCTCAGGCGACGTTTGAGCAGCTTGATGCAAACGGCGACGGCTTTGTCACCGTAGAAGAGATGCAGGCCCATGCCGAAAGCCGCTTTATGGCGATGGACACGGATGGTGACGGAGGGGTGTCTCTGGACGAGATGAAGGCACGTTTTGACAAGGGTGAAGGCGACAACTGGAAAGGTGAGCGTCGCGCGAAACGGATGGAGAAAATGTTCTCCAAGAAAGATGCAAATGGCGATGGTAAACTCACACCGGATGAAATGAAGCCCGATGGCAACCGTCAGGCGAAAATGATTGACCGTATGGACGCCGACAAAGACGGCAAGATCAGCAAGGCCGAATTTGACGCCCACAAATCCGAACGCGAAGCAAAACATGCCGCACGCAAAGCGGAGATGTTCAAGAAGCTGGACACAAACGGCGATGGCGTGATTTCGGAAGAAGAATTCAATGCAGGCAAGCGCGGCTGAGGTGTCGCCTGCGAATGACCGGATTTTGGGCGGTGGTCTGCCGCCCCTAATCACCGCAATGATTGCAAGACGCAGGGACACAGGCTAGCCATCGGGATCATGACAATGCCCTATGACCAGCAAAACGACATCCCGGATGAGGCGCTTTTGGTGCTTTATGCCAACGGGGATGCGGGGGCGGCGCGGACGCTGACCTTGCGGTTGACGCCGCGGGTGTTTGGACATGCCTATCGCATGTTGGGCAATCAGGCGGATGCGGAAGACGTGGCGCAAGAGGCGTTGATCCGTCTTTGGAAGGTGGCGCCGGACTGGCGTCAGGGTGAGGCAAAGGTCACAACCTGGCTTTATCGTGTGGTGGCCAATCTGGCGACCGATCGTCTGCGCCGTGCGCGCGGCGTGGCGCTTGATGCGGTTGCCGAGCCTCAGGACGATGCAATGTCCGCGGCAGACAGGATGCAGGACCGGGCGCGTCAGGATGCGTTGCAAAACGCGTTGGCCACGTTGCCGGACCGCCAGAGACAAGCGGTGGTTTTGCGTCACATCGAAGGACTGGGCAATCCGGAGATTGCCGAAGTCATGGACATAAGCGTCGAGGCTGTGGAAAGTCTGACGGCGCGGGGAAAACGGACGCTGGCAAAGGCCTTGGCCGGACAGCGCGAAGCTTTGGGGTATACCGATGGCTGACAAAGACAGAGATATCGCTCCGTTGACGACGGAAGAGGACGCCCTGTTGGACGGGCTGTTTGCGGCCGCAAAGGATGATCCGGCGATGGCCCCGACGGCGGACTTTATGGCGCGGGTTCTGGCTGATGCCGAAGCGGCGATGCCGGAACCGGCTGTGATCGCGGCGCCGGTGAAGGCCGCGCCTGTGCCGTGGATGGCCAAGCTTGTCGCCCTGTTGGGCGGCTGGCAATCGGTTTCGGGGTTGGCTGCCGCCACCGTTGCCGGCGTATGGATCGGAGTTGCGGCGGGGCCGGCGATGTTGCAAAGCGACATTGGGACCAGCCTGATTGTATCAAGTGATGAAACCTATCTCTCGGCGTTGGACGCAAGCTTTGCCTATCTTGGCAACTGACGGGACCGCCGGGTGAGAGACGGAAAGGCGTAGGGATGACGCAAACCAAAGAGAAGAAACAGCGCCGGCCGTTTCGTGGCCTGCTGGTGGCATCGCTGGCCCTGAACCTTTTGATTGTCGGTGTAGTGGGCGGCGCAATCGTGTCGCACGGCGGCGGTCACGACGGTGGCAAACCGTCAGCCAAGGACCGTTTCGTCACCCCCTACGTACAGGCGCTGTCGCGTCAGGACCGCATGGCCGTTGGCCGCGCAATCCGCCAAAGCTATCAGTCGGGGGATCACGCCCTGATGGGGGAGCGGTCGCTGTATTTTGACACCGTAGATGTGCTGCGCGCCGAAGTGTTTGATGCGCAGGCCTTAAACAACACCCTACTTGAGATTGATGTCTCGGCGGAAGGGCGGCGCGATGTGGCCCGCAGGCATTTTGTTGAGCGGATCTCACAGATGACGCCAGAGGAACGTTTGATATATGCGGATCGGCTTGAGGAAATCCTAGATCGCCGGGACAAGCACAAATCCGACAAGCCAAGAAAAGACAAGAAAGACCGCTAGGGACCACCGGCCGTCTGACCAAGGTGACTATGCGGCTGGACGGGTGATCGTCACGCTGTCGCGCCCGCAGGCCTTTGCATTGTAGAGGGCTTTGTCAGCCTGATCTATCAGGCCCACGGCGTCCGCCTCTGTCATCGGAGGGGGCCCGTCAGGTGCCATATCGGCCCCTAGACTGACACCGATGCTGATCGTCACCGGTATACGGACATCGCGCGCGCGCAGATACACTGGGGATTTGCGCACCGCCTCACAAAGCTGATGGGCGCGTTCGGACGCGGCTTGAGCGGAGGTCTGGGGCAGGACGATCAGAAATTCTTCACCTCCGATGCGGGCAATCAATTCTCCGCCCTTAAGTTCGCTGCGCAGACGGCGGGCGACTTCTGCCAGCACCACGTCCCCCGCGGCGTGGCCATATTGATCATTCACACGCTTAAAATAGTCGAGATCCGCTACCATGACCGCATAGTCGTGATCAGAGGCATGAGCGTGACGGGCAATGCGCGCCAGTTGCGGCAGGGCGTATCGGCGGTTGTACAGTCCGGTCAACGGATCCGTCACCGCCGCGTTCAATCCGCGCTCAAGCGAGCGGGACAGCCTGTCGGTGAGCTTTTTGCGTTTCAGAATGGTCGCAAGCCGCAATGTGGCCTCTTCCGGATCAAACGGTGCCGGCATGACATCGTTTGCTCCCAAATCCAGAGCGTTCACACGGGCAATGTCGTCCTCCCGGTTCAGCACCACAAGAATGGCCGCATGTCGCGTTGTGGCGCGCGCGCGAATTTCCGCAAGAAACCGTAGGCCTTCCTCGGGGCTGTCAGTGTTGACGCCGATCACAAAGGCATCTGGGACGGCAAACAGAGACATCGATCGCACCGCATCTCCGATGGGTAGGGCACGCATCCGATAGGGAACGAGGGGTTTGAGTGCTGCGCTCCAGCCGGTGGCTTCGGCGCCTTGCGAGCTCGTGACAACCAGCGAGGCAGGCACATCAAAGGGGGTGTCGTCTTCGGCCAGTCCGGGAATCTGTGCGGCGGTTTCCTGAAGTTTGATGCCCTCGATCGTGGCCCGCGCCCGCAACAGGCACCGGATGCGCGCCAAAAATGGCGCCTCGGCAATCGGTGTGTTCAGAGCATCATCCGCGCCCGCCCGCATGGCCGTCAGCCGCTCCTCGCGGCTTAAGCCGGTGCCATAGACGACCAAAGGCACAGCGGCCATGTCGGGGGCTTTGGCGCAGTGGCGCAAGAAGTGGTCTGCGGACATATCTGTCAGGTCCCCGCCAAGGATCACAAGATCGGGCGGCTCCGCGCGGATCATGTCCAAGGCTTCGCGCCCGGTCTCCGCCTGCCGGACTTCAAGAAAGCTGGCGGCGAGCTTGGCTCTGAGAACACATCGGTTTGTGGCAATGCTATCGACGATTAATATATGGCCTGTCATAACGACACTCGGAAAATGGTTAACTTCATATTTGAAGAGTGCCGCTCCAATGGTTAAGAAAAGCTTTCGAAAGTGAAGAAAAATGTCCCTATCTCGTGAGGCGGCAGAGACTTTGGCGCTGGATGCCCTGGCTTGGCTGGTGACAAATGATGAGGTTTTACCAGTATTTATGGGCGCAACGGGCGCGTCATTGGACGATTTGCGGGCGCGTGCCGGAGAGGCGGACTTCTTGGGGTCAGTGCTTGAATTCTTAACAATGGATGACTCTTGGGTTGTTGCGTTCTGTGACACCAAAGGGGTGTCTTACGACCTTCCCCTGACCGCGGCGCATGTGCTTTTGGGCTCCGCCCGCACCCATTGGACCTGAGCGTCGCGCCAAGGTGAAAAACACTTGTCGGTGCTGGGGCGCTAGGGCACAGTCCGCCCGAGTCAGGCGGACAGTGGGGGGCAGATCATGCGCGCGGATGGACTTCTTTTTGACAAGGACGGCACCCTGTTTGATTTTGCCGCGACCTGGAACACCTGGGCCTTCAATGCCATTCACGGATTTGCGGGTGGTGATGCCGACCTTGCTGAGCGCATCGCGGATGCGCTGGCTTTTGATTTGGGGGGCAAGTGTTTCCGTCCGGACAGCTTTGTGATTGCCGGCACCAATCGGGAGGCCGCAGAGGCGGTGGCATCGGTGGTGCCGGGGGCGGATGTGGATGCTATTGAGCTCAAGATGGCCCGGGATGCGGCCGAGGCTCCTCTGGCGCCGGCGGTTCCCTTGAAGCCCTATCTGAGCGACTTGCGGACCAAAGGGCTGAAACTTGGCGTGATGACCAACGACAGCGAATATTCGGCGCAGGCACAATTGCAGGGCGTCGGTGTCAGCGGTCTGTTTGACTTTATTGCAGGATTTGACAGCGGCTATGGCGCGAAGCCCGATCCCGATCCGCTTTTGGCGTTTGCCGATCAGCAGGGGCTTGCGCCTGAGCGTGTGGTGATGGTGGGAGACAGCACCCATGACCTGATCGCTGGGCGACGGGCCGGCATGCAAACGGTGGCGGTTTTGACTGGCGTCGCGCTGACGGATGAACTCGCCCCATATGCGGACATTGTGCTGCCGGACATCGGGCACATCACCGATTGGCTGAGCATCTAGCACCGCCATTTTCACAGCTTCTTTCCGACCAAAACACCCAAGGCGGCGTGAGCCGCCCGAACCCGCGTGTCTCCCGCAAGCGCCCTCGATGAGTCGCGCGCGCTTGGACCTGTGACCAAGTGGGACGGCCGTATCGCGACATGGTCCTAAGTCGCGGGGCGAGAAAACGACAACTTCTGTCGCATTCACGCAGACTCCGTGCCCATTCGACGGTTTTCTGGACACAACAAGGCGACAGGAGGTTTTCATGGCAGACACCAGCGGACGCAAGCGGCGGGGCGGCGGTCGGGCAGGCAATGCTGCACGGCGGGTCAAAGCGGGCATCATTGACCAGATGCCATGGCGGTTGCCGGTCAACATGGACAGGCCGACCGAACCTTTGACGGAGGAAGGTGTTCTTGCCATCCACGACGGCGCGATGCGTATTCTCGAAGAGATCGGCATCGAATTTTACAACACCGAAGCGCGCGATATTCTCAAAGAAGCCGGCTGCAGCGTTGAGGGCGATACCGTGCGCATGGGGCGGGACTTCGTCATGGAGATGGTCGGCAAGGCCCCGTCGAGCTGGACACTGACACCGCGCAATCCAGCCCGCCAGATCACCTTGGGCGAAAACCACATTCTGTTTGGCAATGTCTCAAGCCCGCCAAATTACTGGGACATGTCGTTGGGGCGCAAAGTGCCTGGCACACGGGAGATGTGTGCCAATCTTCTCAAGCTAAGCCAGTATTTCAACTGCATCCATTTTGTCGGCGGCTATCCGGTTGAACCGCAAGACATTCACGCCTCGGTCCGGCATCTTGATGTGCTTTATGACAAGCTCACGCTGACCGATAAGGTCGCGCACACCTATTCGCTGGGCAAGGAGCGGGTCGAGGACGCGATGGAAATGGTGCGCATTTCCGGCGGTTGGAGCCATGAGGAGTTCGAGGCGAGCCCGAAGCTCTATACCAATATCAACTCCACCTCACCGCTTAAGCATGATGAGCCGATGATGGACGGATGGATGCGCATGGCGCGACGCAATCAGGGGCTGGTGGTCACGCCATTCACTCTTGCGGGGGCGATGGCACCGGTGACGATGTCGGGCGCCGTGGCGCAGTCTTTGGCCGAGGCGCTTTGCGCTGTGGCGCTTGCGCAATACATCCGGCCCGGCGCCGCCTGTGCGATCGGCACCTTTACCTCGAACGTGGATATGAAATCCGGTGCGCCCGCCTTTGGCACGCCTGAATACATGCGCGCCACTCAAATGACCGGTCAGATGGCGCGGTTTTATGATTTGCCGATGCGCGCGAGCGGCGTTTGTGCGGCCAATGTTCCGGACGGGCAGGCGATGTGGGAAACATCCAACAGCCTCTGGAGCGCGGTACAGTCCGGCGCGCATATGGTCTATCACGCCGCCGGCTGGCTTGAGGGCGGTTTGATTGCGAGCCCCGAAAAATTCATCATGGACTGCGAGATACTGCAGATGATCCAGCGTTATATGGAGCCGGAAGTCTGGGCGACGGGGCCGGATGAGATCGCGATTGATGCGATCAAGGATGTGGGAAGCGACGGCCATTTCTTTGGCATCCAGCACACGCAGGACCGCTATACCACAGCATTTTATCAGCCCTTTGCCAGCGACTGGCGCAATTTTGAGGCATGGGAGGCGGCAGGTGGTGTATGGACACCGGAACGGGCGCACCAAATCTATCAGGACATCATCGCCAATTTTGAAGCGCCCCCCATGGATGAGGCCATCCGAGAGGAGCTCGCGGCCTTTGTGGCCAGACGCAAGCAGGAAGGTGGCGCGCCAACCGACTTCTGAGCGAATACACCGCGTTGTTATCATTTGCAGTTTCGCGCTAAACTCGCGCGGAACCAGCGGGGGAGTCGGCGGATGTATAGCGAAGACGGACGCACTATGGCCGGACGTGCCGAGATGGCGATTATCGGCGCGGCAGCGGGCCTGACGGTCTGGGCATTGGGTGAGAAAGCCCCTGACATCATCACCAATCCTCACGCCTATCTGGCGGTTGTCGCTTTCGGTGCGGGATTTTTCGCGGTTTTGCTGGGTCTCAGTGGTCCGCATCGCGTGGCACGGGCGGCTGTTCCGGCGTTTGTGCTTGGCCTTGCGGGGGCGGGTCTGTTGACACTCAGCAGCCTGCGGTTTGTCTCCCTTGATGGGCTCTTGGACGCGGGCCACCCGATATTTGCATGGTTTGTTTTCATGAGCGTTGCGACGCCCTTTGCCGCTGTGAAAATGGTTCAAAAAGAGAGTCTTACGGACTATGGGCGCCTGTTTGACACCAGTTGGAGTCTGCTGGTGCGCTATTCTGCGGGATGGCTTTTCACGGGCGTGTTGTTTGCGGTTGCTTTCCTGTCCAATGCCCTGCTGGAAATCGTCGGCATCACGGTCATCGAAGACCTGTTGCGCAATGATCCGTTCCGCTGGGCGTTTCTCGGATTTGCATTGGGGCTTGGCCTGTCGGTGGTGCATGAGCTGCGGCAATACCTTTCGCCCTATCTGCTGTTGCGGATGCTGCGAATGTTGGTGCCTGTCGTGCTGGTTGTTGTCGCGATTTTTGCGGTTGCGGCGATGTTGCAGGGGCCGGATCAGCTTTTTGGCAGCCTGAGCCGCGCAGCGACGCTTTTGACTGTGGCGATTGTGATGGTTTCGTTGGTCTCGATTGCGCTTGATCGTGGGGATGCTGACGCGATCGGAGTGCGCTGGATGCAGATTGCCACCGCAGCTTTGGCGGTGTTGTTGCCGGTGATTGCAGGGCTTGCGGCCTATGCGATCTGGCTCAGGGTGTCGCAATATGGCTGGACCCCGCCGCGCATGGTGGCGGCCGGTATAGCCTTTGTTGTGTTGCTTTATGCGGTCGCCTATCCCATTGCCGTTGTGACCGGTGGGGGCTGGATGGCGCGGGTGCGCACGGCCAATGTCTGGATCGCGTTGGCAACTCTGTTCCTGAGCGGGCTCTGGATGACCCCGGTACTGAACGCGGAGCGCATTTCCACAGACGCGCAGGTCGCGCGGGCGCAAGCCGGTGAATTGCGGCTGGATCAAGTGCCCTTGTGGGAAATGTATCATGAATGGGGTCGGGCAGGCCGGGCCGGTCTGTCTGCTTTGGCTCAGGCATCAGACCGCGCTCTGGCGGATGCCGCGCAAGCGCAACTTTCGGGGCAAAGTCTGGATAAGGCGAGCAAACGCGCGGGGCAAATCGCGGCGCTTCTGGATGTTCTTGTGGTCCTGCCGGAGGGCGAAACTGTCTCGGCGGAGGATTTGCAAAACCTCACCGACTGGGAACTTGGGTCCATGAACGCCTGTGGCGAGGCTCTGGTTCAGCGATGTGTCTGGGTTGCGGGTCAGTTTGACGGTGCAAAGCAAGGCAGGCAGGCGTTTTTGTTCAAGCCCGCAAACGCGGGCACCCTTTGGCGGGGGTGGCTGGTTACAGAGCAGAACGGCGGTTTGGAATTTGACACGCTTTATTTGGGCGGAGGGGATCAGACGGTGTCCCAGATGCACATCGAGCGCTTGATATCAGGTGATTACCGTATCGCGCCGTCGCGCCTGAATTCATTGTGGATCGGTGACGACGAAATCCTGCCGATTGATTAAAGACATTCGGCATTTGTTAATGTCCCTGTGGCTTACTCAGGCCTGAACGGTTTGAGGTACGCGAATGCATGGTCTGATTAACAGAGCCATTCAGTGTTTTGTGCGCGACAGCTATGGTCAGCGTCGGTGGGTGGACGTGACCCGTATGGCGGGTGTGGAGGTCATCGATTTCGAGGCCATGCTGCACTACGATGACAGCACCACCAGTGCGCTGATCAACGCCATTTCCAATTCCCTTCGCGTGCCCCAAGAGGCCGTTTTGGAAGACCTTGGCACCTATCTGGTGTCGCATCCCAACGTCGAAGCGCTGCGCCGACTTCTGAGGTTTGGCGGCGTGAATTTTGTCGAGTTTCTGCATTCATTGGATGACCTGCCCGAAAGAGCTCGGCTGGCTGTAAACGACCTGTCGATTCCGGAGCTAGAGCTTGAAGAACACTGTCCGGAGAAATTCAGTCTGCGTTGCACTTATGACTACAATGGTTTTGGGCATGTGATCATCGGGGTTCTCAGAACCATGGCCGATGATTATGGTGCGCTCGTGTTTCTTGAGCATAGTGGCGTCGAGGACGGGGTGGAGGTGATCGACATTACGTTGATCGAAACCGCCTTTGCCAGCGGCCGTGATTTCGATTTGGGCGCGCGAGCTGAGTAATGGGTGAGGCTGGGTATGACTTTGACAACTGACATGCTGCATATGTTGGATGTGTTGTGTCCGATGCATGTTCAGCTTGACGACGCGGGGCGCATCGCCCATGCCGGCTCAACACTGCAAAAGCTGTACCCGGATATTTCGCTAGTCGGCGAGTGCTTTCTTGAAGTGTTCAAGCTGGCACGTCCCAAGCGTGTGACAACGATGGACGACTTGATTGCCACTGCCGGTCAGAAACTGCATCTGAAGAAAACAACCGATCCGCAAACCGGACTGAAGGGGGTTTTGGTGCCTTTGCCCAATGAGGGCGGAGCGATCGTCAATCTTGGATTTGGCATCTCGATTCTGGACGCTGTAAGCGATTACGACCTGAACGCTGCCGATTTTGCGGCGACCGACCTGACCATCGAAATGCTTTATCTGGTTGAGGCAAAATCGGCGGCGATGGAAGCGTCCCGTAAACTGAACCTCCGGCTTCAAGGGGCGATGATCGCCGCTGAAGAACAGGCCTTTACCGACACGCTGACGGGTTTGAAAAATCGCCGCGCGCTTGAGCATATTCTGCCGCGCATGGTGAATGAATGTACGCAGTTTGGCCTGATGCAGGTGGATCTCGATTTCTTCAAAGAGGTCAACGACACACGCGGACATGCTGCCGGGGATGCGGTGCTACAGCATGTTGCGCGGGTGTTGGTGGAATCCAGCCGTGATGACGATTGCGTGGCGCGGGTGGGCGGTGATGAGTTCGTGTTGGTATTCCATGGGATAGTGGACCTTGAAATCCTTGGCCGCATCGCCAACCGGATCATCGCCGAGGTCGAACGTCCCGTGCCATTTCAAGACGCGACCTGCAAGGTCTCGGCCAGTGTTGGCATTTCCGTCTATGATGGCAATGGCGACACCGACATGGATCAGCTTCTGGCGCAGGCGGACACTGCGCTTTATGCTTCAAAACATGCGGGGCGGGCGACTTACACGGTCTACGATCCCAAGATGCGCGAAAGTGGCCCCCTGGCGGGTTAAGAGGCGATGCGCTGTCGCGCCTCGGCGCTCATATAATCCACAAATAGGCGGATTTTTGGATCCTGAAATTTGCGGTGCGGATATAGACAGCCAAAGGCGGCAGGCAGCGGTGGTGTTTCGGGCAAGACCTCGACCAATGCGCCGCTCTCAAGATGGTGGCCCACATCAAACCGCACCTTGTTGGCGATGCCCGCCCCTTCAAGCGCCCATTGTGTCAGGACATCCCCGTCATCAGCATCAAAGCGCCCTTTGGCCTCGATCTTGCGCGTTCCTTTGTCGGTTTGCAGGGTCCAGTAGTACTCCGGCGACCGTGGAAAGCGCAGCAGGAGGCAGTTGTGGCCTTTTAGCAAATCATCTGGCGCTTGTGGTGTGCCCTTGGCGGCAAGGTAGCTCGGCGCTGCCACCAACACCCGATCGCAATCGGAAATCTTGCGCAGTTTGAAATTGCTGTCTTTCAGTTCGCCCAGAACAAAGGCCACGTCCAGCCCGTCCTCCAACAGGTCGACGTTGCGATCCGACAAGCGTAGGCGCACGTCCACATCGGGATACATTTCCGAAAACGCCGGAATAAGTGGCGCAATGATACGCCGCCCGACCCCCAGCGGCGCCGTCACTCGAATGGATCCGCGCGGGTGGTCCGAGAAATCGGCAACCACGGCCTCGGCTTCCTCCAGTGCGACAATCACCTTGCGGGCGTGATCATAGAACACTTTGCCGACTTCGGTGGGCGACAGATTGCGGGTTGTGCGATTGAACAAACGCACGCCCAGGCGGCTCTCCAGTTCTTTGATCCGGTTGGAGGCCACAGCCGGCGTCAGCCGCAAATCGCGGCCACCAGACGTGATGGAGCCCAATTCGACGACGCGCACAAATACACGCAGACTTTCCAGATATGGCATGATCGGCCTCCTTGATTGTTTTGCAGTTTGCCTCAATTTCACGCATTCTAGCAATGAAACAGGTGGCGATTTTCAATCAAATATTGAAATAGATTTGCAAAATGCCACGTATCCTCGCCCCTTGAGGGCGCTTTAGACTATGATCAAAGGCGCGATGTGCGCCAATGCACGCCAGCCAATTTACAGGGATAAGCCAATGACGCAGGCCGCACGGATCCGCAATGAGATCCATTTCTACCTCAACAATCGCGAGATCCGGTTGAGCGATGTTGGCGCTGATGACACACTTCTTGATTTTTTGCGCCTGGATCAACGGCTTACCGGGACCAAGGAAGGTTGCGCCGAGGGCGACTGCGGGGCCTGTACGGTCTTGGTCGGACGGCTGACGCCAGCCGGCTTGCGCTATGAAACGGTGAATGCCTGCATTCGGTTTCTGGCTTCTTTGGATGGCTGCCACGTGGTATCGATTGAGTATCTGGGCGGGCCGCAAGGGCGGCTGTCGCCGGTGCAGCAGGCCATGGTTGAACATCACGGGAGCCAGTGCGGTTTTTGCACTCCGGGCATCGTGATGTCCCTTTATGCCCTGTGGATGGAGCATGAACGCCCAACAACCAAACAGGTTGAAACCGCGCTGCAGGGCAATCTTTGCCGCTGTACGGGCTATGCTCCGATCATTCGCGCGGCGCAGGCCGTGACGGACTACGGCACCCCCTCTGCCGAACATCTTGCCACAGAGCGTGACGCCGTTGTCGCGCGTCTGAACGCGTTGCAGGACGGCGCGCGGGTTGAGGTTTCCAAGGACAACAGCCGCGCAATTTTGCCGGCGGATGTGGATGATCTGGCCGCGGTTTTGGCCGCAGAGCCCGAGGCGACGATTGTCGCCGGCAGCACCGATGTCGGCCTTTGGGTCACAAAGTTTCTCAAACGGCTTTCACCCGCGGTATTTGTCGGGCACTTGCAGGGTTTGAAGCAGATCGAAGTTGGTGACACCGCCATCACGCTGGGTGCGGGTGTGACCTATACCGAAGCGCAGGACGTGATTGCGCGATACTACCCCCACCTCAGCGCCTATTGGGACCGCATCGCCGGTTGGCAGGTGCGTAACATGGGCACGATTGGCGGTAATATCGCAAACGGCTCGCCTATCGGGGATACCCCGCCGGTGTTGATCGCCTTAGGCGCGTCAATCACCCTTCGCAAGGGGGATACGCGGCGAGTATTGCCGCTGGAAGAATTTTTCATCGCCTATGGCAAGCAGGATCGCGAGGTAGGCGAGTTTGTCGAAAGCATTTCCGTGCCGCGCATTTCCGATGGGCATCATGCGGCCTATAAGATTTCCAAACGGCGTGAAGAGGACATTTCCTCGGTGGCGGTCGGGATGTCAGTTCAGGTCACAGACGGCATAGTTTCCAAGGCCGTTCTGGCGTTTGGTGGTATGGCGGCGACCCCGAAGCGGGCGAGCAGCGCCGAAAGTGCGCTTGTGGGACAGCCATGGTCCGAGGCTGCGATGCTGGCAGCGGCAGAGAAGTTGCCGGAGGATTTTCAGCCACTTAGCGATATGCGCGCAACATCGGAATACCGCATGAAAGTGGCGCAAAACCTGTTCCGCCGGTTCTGGTTGGAGCAATCCGGTGCTGAGGCACGACTGTCGGCGGAGGGTGTGTGATGAAAGAATTGTCCAGCATCAAGGGCGGCGTTCACCGCGATCTGATCCACGATAGTGCCGCGAAACATGTGATCGGGGCGGCGGATTATACGGATGATATCGCGGAGCCTGTTGGCACTTTGCACGCCTATTTCGGCACCTCGGATGTGGCGCATGCGCGGATTGCATCGATCGACCTGAGCGCGGTCAAGGCCGCACCTGGCGTTGTGGAGGTTTTGACCGCGGCCGACGTGCCCGGTGTCAATGACGTCAGCCCGACCGGCAAACACGATGAACCTCTTTTTGCCAAAGATACCATAGAGTTCTGGGGGCAGGTGATCTTTGCTGTTGTGGCGGAAACCCGCGATCAGGCGCGGCGTGCCGCGGCATTGGCGCAGATTGATTACGAGGCTCTGGATCACGTGGTTGAGGCCGATGAGGCCATTTCCAAGGGGTATCCGAATGTGACAGATCCGATGACTTTGCAGCGCGGGGACGTGGCGCTGGGTCAGGCTGACGCGACACATCGCATTCAGGGTCAAATGCGGATCGGCGGACAGGATCACATGTATCTTGAAGGCCATATCGCTTTCGCTCTGCCTGGCGAAGACGACGAGGTGATTGTGCATTGTTCCACCCAGCACCCGAGCGAGGCGCAGCATATGGTGGCGCATGTTTTGGGCGTTCCAAACAACGCGGTTGTGGTGAATGTGCGGCGTATGGGCGGCGGGTTTGGTGGCAAGGAAAGCCAGATGAACCAGTTTGCCGCTGTTGCGGCGATGGCTGCCAAGCGGCTGAAAAGGCCGGTGAAAATCCGACCCGATCGGGATCAGGATATGGAAAGCACCGGCAAGCGCCATGATTTCGTGGTGGACTACGACGTCGCTTTTGATGGCGACGGTCGGATCAATGCTGTGGATGCGCAGTTTGCAGCCCGTTGTGGCTGGACCTCGGATTTGTCGGGGCCGGTCACGGATCGGGCGCTTTTCCATGCGGACAACACGTATTTTTACCCGCATGTACGGCTGCAAAGTCGGCCGATGAAAACCAATACCGTGTCCAACACGGCCTTTCGCGGGTTCGGTGGGCCGCAAGGCGTTGTGGGGGCCGAACGGATGATCGAAGAGATCGCCTATGCACTTAGCAAGGATCCGCTGGAGGTGCGCAAGGCGAACTTTTATGGCCAGATGGATCGCAATATTACGCCTTACCATCAAGAGGTTGAGGATAATGTGATCGACCGTCTGGTGGATGAGTTGGAGAGTAATTCCGACTATCAGGCGCGGCGTCAGGCGGTGCTGGAACACAATGCGAAGGGCGGTATCATCCGCAAGGGGATCTCTCTGACACCGGTCAAATTCGGGATCAGCTTTACCGCGACATGGTACAATCAGGCGGGCGCCTTAGTGCATGTCTATAACGACGGCTCGATCATGCTCAATCACGGCGGGACCGAGATGGGGCAGGGGCTGAACACCAAGGTCGCACAGATTGTGGCCGACGCGTTTCAAGTGGATATCGACCGGATCAAGATCACCAAAACCACCACGGAAAAAGTGCCGAACACCTCGGCAACAGCGGCCTCTTCGGGCACGGATTTGAACGGGATGGCGGCCTTGAATGCCTGTGACCAGATCAAGGAACGGCTGGTGGCATGGGCCGCGGCCAAATGGTCTGTGGCTGAAGATGCGGTTAATTTCGCTGGTAACTCGGTGCGTGTTGGTGGCGAAGAGGTTCCGTTTAACGACTTTATTTCAGCGGCTTACATGGATCGCGTGCAGCTGTCGGCGGCTGGATTTTATAAAACGCCCAAGATCCATTGGGACCGTGCCAAAGGGCAGGGGCGGCCGTTTTATTACTTTGCCTATGGGGCGGCTGTGGCGGAAGTGTCTGTTGATACCCTGACTGGCGAATATCAGGTAGATCGCGCGGATGTGTTGCACGATGTGGGCAAGTCGCTGAACCCTGTATTGGACAAAGGGCAGGTCGAGGGCGCCTTTGTTCAGGGCATGGGGTGGCTGACTTCGGAGGAGCTTTTCTGGGATGACGCCGGACGGCTAAGGACCCATGCGCCAAGCACCTACAAGATACCGTTGGCGGGGGATATCCCTCGGGAATTTAACGTAAATCTGGCAGATTGGTCGGAGAACAGAGAGCTGACGATCAAGCGCTCCAAGGCGGTCGGAGAACCTCCGTTCATGTTGCCGATCTGTGTTTTTGAGGCACTCGGCATGGCGGTTGCGTCGGTCGCGGACTATCGCGAATGTCCGCGCCTTGATGCGCCCGCGACACCGGAGCGCGTTCTGATGGCGGTGGAGCGCTTGCGGGGATGAACGTGTCTGAAATCATAGCGTTTTTGGGCGGAGAGGCGCCTTTGGTTCAGGTGGAGATCACCGGAATACAAGGATCTTCCCCGCGCGAAATTGGCGCTGTGATGTTTGTGTCCGCCGCACATATGGCGGGCACGATCGGCGGCGGGCAGCTTGAGTATATGGCGCTTGATGAGGCGCGTAAGCTTTTGAAAAGCAGAAACCTTTCGTCAGTAATGGATGTGCCTTTGGGGCCGGAGATCGGACAGTGCTGCGGCGGGCGAGTAGAAGTCACACTGACCGTGATGGATGACCAAGCGCGTACCGCAGCAAAGGCGCGGGCTGCGCAGGACGCCGCGAACTGGCCCGAGGTTTATGTGTTGGGCGCGGGGCATGTCGGACGGGCATTGGCCGCGCAATTTCAGCATTTGCCGGTGGTGTGTCATCTTGTGGACAGCCGTGCGGAGGAGTTGGATCTGTCGCAGGCGGATGTTGCCAAGTGTCTGACGCCGCTCCCTGAATCCGTGGTCAGAGCGGCCCCGAAAGGCAGCGCTTTTGTGGTTTTGACCCACGATCATGCTTTGGATTTCCTTTTGGCATCTGAGGCTCTGGCCCGTGGCGATGCGGCTTATGTGGGCATGATCGGTTCGGCGACAAAACGGACGAAATTTGCCAGTTTTGCCAAAACCCAAGAGACTGTGCGTGCGCAAGATCTGGTGTGCCCGATTGGCGGCGCATCCGCGGGCGACAAGCGGCCCGAAGTGATCGCGGCCTTTGTTGTGGCCGAGGTTTTGGCGGCTTTGGCGGTGACGACGCGAGAAACCGCATTAACCCTCTGAATTTCTGAAATAATCCCTAGCCTGTAAATCGTCGGTATTGTGTCGGTATTACGTCGGTGCGCCGCCCGGGGTCATCTGATGTTATCCGGGCGCGCGTTGCTTTGTGTGGGCGGACCGTCTTTATGGCAGGACCACAATATTGCCGGTGTGCTTTTTGGCGATGAAGGCAGATTGGGCGTCCTTGAGATCGGCCAGAGGATAGGTCGCGGCAAGGCTTGGACGGATGTCTCCGGCTTCGATATAGCGGATCAGATTTGGCATGACCGCAAGATCGATGACGGTGGAGCCGGTGAACGTCAGGTCGCGCAGATAAAGCGTGCGAAGATCCAGATCGACCATGGGGCCGGCGATGGCTCCGGAAGTGGTCAGGCGCCCACCGCGTTCAAGCACATCCACAAGCGTCGACCAAAAGGGTCCGCCAACGACATCCGCAAGCACGGTGATGGTTTCTTTTTTGAGATCAGCGCTCAGATTGTCAGGCGTGCGTGGCAGCACTCGATCCGCGCCAAGGGCCGAAACCTCTGCGTGTTTGGCGGGGCTTGCGAGCGCGATCACGCGCGCGCCGCGGTGCTTGGCAAGCTGCACCAGAGCGCCGCCGACACCACCGGACGCGCCAGGCACAAGAACGGTGTCGCTGGCGGTGACTTGTGCGCGCTCGAGCATGCCCTCGGCGGTGGAGTAAGAGCAGGAGAACGTCGCAAGTTCGGCGTCTGACAGATCGGAGTGAACCGCCAACGCGTTGCGTGACGGGAGCACCGTGTATTGCGCATAGCCCCCGTCAAGCTCGGAGCCATAATAGCCGGTCTTGTTTTTGTTTTGCAGATCGTCGGAATCGCGCAGCCAGTTGTCGGTGATGATGCGCTCGCCGATGCGTGCGGGATCAACTTTGGCGCCAACAGCGACGATTTCACCGCAGACGTCCGCGCCTTGAATGCGGGGGAAGGTGATCGGCGCACCGCCCCATGCCGGATCGTCGCCGTCGGGTGTTTCTTCGGTGGCCGTGTCCGTAGCGCCCGTGACGGCCTTGGAATACCAGCCCGCGCGGGTGTTCACGTCGGTGTTGTTCATGCCGCAGGCGCCCACTTTGACCAGCACCTGATCCGCCGCAGGCGTGGGCACGGGCCAATCTGTGCGCCATTCGTATTTGTCCAGATCGCCGTGTCCGGTCAGAATCATCGCATTCATTTTGCTTGGGATGGTCATCCGAGTTGTCCTTTGTCGCAGGTGCGTCGGGTTTTGAGGTGTCGTGAGCGCAAAGTGTGACACTGTCCGCCGGTTTTCTTCAAGGGGAGACGTGGGGACGGCCGTACTTTGTGGCGGGCATCAAAGCTAGACAGGAAAATTCTCAGTGGCGATGTGATACCACTTTCGAACGGCAACGGAGAGCATTAGGCTAAGAACTGTTTGCTTGATACCGCCGTTGGTGGGTCGGGTCAAAATTGGAGACTTGGGATTTGAAGGCAAGGGCAATTTCAGCCGCAGTGCTTTGGGGGCTTTCCGGACCTGTTGCGGTTTTGGGGATTGGCGCGGACAATCTGTTTGGTGTTTTGGCCTGTCTATTTGGTGGAGCGCTCTTTTCATGGTTGGTCTTGGGGCAACTTCAGATAAAGACACTTTTTCAAGACGTTTCGCGGCTTCGCGGCCGGTCTCTGATTATGTTGCTGATCTTTTCTCTGCTGTTTATCTTGTACTATTTTGTATGGTTTTACGGCATTTATCATTACAGGCCGGTTGAGGCTTTGGTCATAAACTATTTGTGGCCCATGATATTGTATCTGACTCACACCAAGTTTTTTGGTGATAGAGGCGCAAACTACTTTGTTGACATTCCGGTACTGGCGGTGGCCTTTCTGGGGGTGTCTTTCATTGTTTTTTCTGGCAGGGATGTGAGCGCAGACACGGATGAATCCGAGTTTGCGTTGTCCTTTGTCGCCGCCGTATTGCCTGCGATCTATTTTGGCATTTTGCGGTACTCGGAAGAGAAAACGTATTTCTCTAAGTCTGCTGCCCTGAAACTGTCTTCCATTATTGGCTTTGTTTTGTGTTCGGCAGGGGCTATTGCGACGCTGTCGATTGAGCCACTTGCGGAGGCAAAAGACTATTTTCCCGCGTTTATCATGGGCATTCTGTCGATTTCAATTGCCAACAAGTTGTTTGCCGAAGCGGCCGACGGGACAAATACTGCGTTTCTTTCCAGTGTGTCGTATTTTAGTCCGGTCATTGCTGTTGTTTTGATGAGTTTCTTTATTGATGGTCGTATTCCGGGCGGGGCATGGTTTGGTATTGTCTTGGTGATTGTGTCCAACGTTCTTACCAGTCGTTTACTTGTTTCGCATGTTCAGTTGCTGGTGGTTGCGGTTTGCGCCTTTTACATGTTGTCATGGATATACGTGCGGCAGGCCTTGGATTTGACGATTGATGTATCGATCTATCTGGCATCCATTCCTGCATTTTTTGCCTTATTTGTTGGTATTACCCTTCCAAGATTGATGGATCGCAGATCGAAGATTTCGGAGAAGTTCCATTCAATCGTGTTTTTTGTTTTGTCGCTTCAGGCTGAGATTGATGAGCTGGATGAACCTCGGGCCGGTGCGGTCTCCAGAACTGTCTACAAGGAGTTTTTGGAGTATGTGCATGATGTTGTGCGCAATGGAGCGCGGACCGAAAGCCGCGGGAAGATTTCAATCTTTTCCCAAGAAGCCAAAACGGCCTTGCGATCTTTGAAGGCACCAAAAGTCGATGAGGTTGCGTATCAGGCCGAAAAGGCGGCGGCGGAGTGTGTATACTTGCTTAGGCCGACATTTGGGTTTTTTGAGATTTTCGCGTTGGTGCTGTCGGCAGGTGCAACCGCATTGGCGGCGATCGGGGCCTCTACTGACCCGACAGTTTTGGCCGTGGTTGCTTTGCTTTCTTTTGTCGTTTTCTCGATCGTTGGTCGGGTCATCCACATCAATTATTTTGGCAACGAAATTGTGTCCAACGAGTTTATACGCAATGTGCAATTGGGAAAATTCCCGTCATTTTTAAATCCGACCAAAAATGCGAGTGAGATCCCAGCAGCCGTCGCTCACAACCTCGCGGCTTTGGATGCTGGACCGAACTCTGACAAGGCGGAAGTCGAGGCGCTGGAGCGAACTTTGGCTTCTCAAAGGCTGGGATGGCGGATCGTTGCGACGTTTCTGAATTTTGCAATTTTCGCGCTGATGTGGCTGTTGGTTATCGAGTTTGTTTCTGACGGGCATTTTTGAGACCGTCGGACGTTGGCACGGGACTAGCCTTTTGTCGACGAGGCTGTGGGCCGGAGGGTCAAAGGTCACGTGTTGTTTGGCGAAATCCCGAAATCGGTCTATGGCGGTGACAAGAGCGCGGGGCGCTTTGGGGATTGTGTGAACAACAATGGCGGTCACGCCGGGAGATGAGACATGAGTTTTGACGAGGATCTTTTTCTGATCGGGTTGGAACAGCGAAAGGCGACTTTGGGCGCTGAATATGTGGAGGCCAATCTGGCGGCGGCGGATGAGTTTTCCAAACCCTTCCAGGAGGCCATGACAACCTGGTGCTGGGGGTTTGGCTGGGGCGATGATGTCATTGATGCCAAGACGCGGTCGATGATGAACCTGAGCATGATCGGGGCGCTTGGCAAAATGGCGGAGTGGGAGCTTCACTTGAAGGGCGCGCTCAACAACGGGGTCAGCGTCGAGGAAATCCGGGCGATTATTCACGTTGTGGCAATCTATTGCGGCGTGCCGCAGGGGGTTGAGTGTTTCCGCGTGGCGCGGCGCGTTCTGGAAGAGCGTGGGCTGATCTAAGCGTATGTAGACGCGCGGGTATGCGCGCCTTACGCAGGTGTGACAGCGCGCGGCCTTTGATTGGCGCGCGCGATCCGGTAAGCCTTAGAGCAGCCTAGTTTTTTGGATGCCCACTATGCACAGCCCTCAGCCGTTGACCCGTGATCTTGTGTTTGTAGGCGGCGGGCATGCTCATGCGCTGGCGTTGCGGATGTGGGGCATGAAGCCGCTTGCGGGCGCACGCTTGACGTTGATCAATCCGGGGCCGACGGCGCCTTATTCCGGTATGTTGCCTGGCCATATTGCAGGTCACTATACGCGGGACGATCTGGAAATCGATTTGGTTAAGCTGGCGCGGTTTGCCGGAGCGCGGCTGATCATGGCACCGGCCACGGCGATTGACCCGCAGGCCCGCACAATCACCGTTCAAGGGCGAGGCGAGATCGGCTATGATGTTGCCTCTCTGGATGTTGGCATTCACGGCGAATTGCCCAATATCAAAGGGTTTTCCCAACATGGGGTCGGGGCCAAACCTCTGGATCGCTATGCGGCGCAATGGGCGTCGTTTCTGAACCGCGTTGAGGGCGCTCTCACACCAGAAGTGGTGGTGATCGGGGGCGGCATCGCTGGAGTAGAACTTGCCTTGGCAATGGCGCATGCGCTGAAGGCCAAAGGGGCGGTTCCCAAGGTCACGGTGCTTGAGGCCTCAGACGAAATCGCGCGCGAGGCGGCGGGGGCGGATGTGGCTTTGCGCAAGGCGATGGTGAAGCATGGGGTGAAAGTTGAGACAGGCGCGACCGTGGTCGAGGTGGCCGCGGATGGTGTGACCCTGTCGGACGGGCGGCGTGTGGCGAGCCAATTCACGGTGGCTGCCGCCGGCGGGTTTGCCCATCCGTGGCTGGCGCGCGCGCCCTTGCCGCTGACGGATCAGGGGTTCGTGCGGGTTGATGACCACCTGCGGGCCGAAGGATTTGACGATCTGTTTGCCGTTGGGGATTGCGCGGATATGGTCGGCAATCCACGTCCAAAGGCGGGGGTTTTCGCGGTGCGGGCTGCGCCGGTTCTGGCCCATAATTTGCGGGCGGCACTGACCGGCAAAAAATCGAAACCGTTCAAGCCGCAGGAGGACTATCTCAAGCTGATTTCCTTGGGAGGGAAGAAGGCGTTGGCGGCGAAGTTCGGACGCAGTTTCGCAGGCACTGGTGTCAAGGCACCGTTGTGGCGTTGGAAGGACCGGATCGACCGCAAGTTTATGCGCCAGTTTGACCGTTTTCCGGTGATGAAGGCCGCAGTCCCGCGCGAAGTAGCACTTGGGCAGCGGCTGGAGCAGCCTTTGTGCGGTGGCTGCGGCTCCAAGGTGGGGGCCGGGACATTGGCCAGTGCCTTGCAAGACGTGCCCCGTGTTGGTCGGGCGGATGTTCTCACGGGGCCGGGTGATGATGCGGCGGTGTTGCGGGTTGGCGGCGCAATCCAGGTGATGACCACCGACCATTTGCGCGCCTTTATCGACGATGCCGGCCTGATGGCGCGGATCACAGCCGTTCATGCGCTGGGAGACATCTGGTCCATGGGCGCCGCGCCACAGGCCGCGCTTTTGTCGATCACTTTGCCGCGGATGGCAGAGTCGCTTCAGGCCCGCACGATGGCGGAGATTTTGCGTGAGGCAGGGGATGTTCTGTCCGGCAGCGGGGCCGAGATTGTCGGCGGGCACTCCACGATGGGGGCGGAGCTGACCATGGGTCTCACGCTGACCGGATTGCTGGATGGCGCGGCCATTTCCAACGCAGGCGCAAGGGCGGGGGATGCGCTGGTTCTGACGCGGCCGATCGGGTCGGGCACGGTTTTGGCGGCGGATATGCAGGCCCGCGCAGGCGGGCGCGATGTGGCGGCGATGTTGGCGACAATGGCCACACCTCAGGGGGACGCGGCAGCGGTTTTGCAGGATGCGCATGCGATGACGGATGTGACCGGTTTCGGATTGGCAGGGCACTTGATGGCAATCTGCCGTGCATCAGAGGTGGCCGCGGAAATCGATCTGGATGCGGTGCCGGTTTACGCAGGGGCCGAGGCGTTGGCCGCAGGCGGTCATCGCAGCACGATTTATCAGAGCAACGCCGATGCCGCACCGGTATTTGGAAATCACAGCGCCAAGGCCGCGTTGCTGCATGATCCGCAAACGGCAGGCGGTCTGTTGGCAGCGGTTGCGGCAACAGAGGCCGAAGCGCTGGTCACGCAGCTGCGCGCGCTTGGCCATGAGGCAGCAGTGATCGGGCGGTTCAGCGGCGGGCCGGCGTCTATTGCTCTGAAGCAATGATCCGCGCGGCGGTCTCAGTGAGGGTGGTCTCTGAAAGGTCAGGCAAATCCATCGGCTCCGCATCCGGCGCATGGGCGCGGGAAATGCGGGTGTAGCGCGGGTCGTAGTGGGTTTTGATGAGCTGCTCGGCAAGAGTTTCGAAGGTGCCCGCCGCGGCGAGTGCGCGCCAGTCGGCAACCTGCTCGTGGCCGTGGTAGCGGGCGAGTTGCTCCAGAACCGCATCCAGTTTATCCGCGTCATCCAGCATGTCGGGATAGGCCGTCAGCAAGTGGTTTGTGCGCGCAGCAAGCGGCGCGGTAAGGCGTAGGTTAGGGGCCTGTATCATAGCCTGCCAAAGGGTAGGCGGAATGATCAGGCGGCCGATTTTGGAACTTTCGGCCTCCACATAGACTGGGCGGGTGGGGTCAAGACGAGCCATACCCATAGCAAGACGGCTTTCAAAAGCTTTCTGGCTGGGCTGGCGGTCGCCCACGGACCCAAAGAGTGATCCGCGATGCTCTGCCATACCTTCGAGATCCAGCACCTGCGCACCCTGTTGTGCGAGGTGATGCAGCAGGCGGGTTTTGGCGGTGCCGGTGCCGCCGTCAATCACCACAACGGGGCAGGGCATGTCGGAGCTGTATAGTGCGCGGGAGACAAGGCGGCGGTAGGCCTGATAGCCGCCCTCGACCGTGTCGGCACGCCAACCGATTTGTTTGAGGATGATGGCGACGGAGCCGGATCGTTGACCGCCGCGCCAGCAATAGACCAGCGGCTTCCAAGCGCCCTCTCGGTCTGCGAGCGGGCCTTCGAGATGGTGCGCCATGTTGCGAGAAACGATGGCGGCACCGATTTTGCGGGCTTTGAACGGGTCTTCCTGAACGTAGATCGTGCCGACGCGCGCGCGTTCGTCGTTGCTCATGGCGGGAAGATTGATGGCGCCGGGAATGTGGTCTTCGGCGAACTCGGCAGGGGAGCGCACATCGATGATCTCGTCAAAAGGCAGCTTTGCCAGATCGGCAAGTTTGGTCAGCGCGAAGGGCATCAGCAGGCGTCCGGTTGGAAACGTTGGCCTTGGTATAGTGGATTGCGGCGGAAGGGGAAGGGGCGGAGGCTTTCTCTGTTGCGCCGGCTTCTTGCATGGGCTGCGCCTGATCCCCCTTTAGGGAAGGCGCAGCCTTTGATTTAGAACGCGTTCATGGTCAGAAGTTCGTATTCCGCGACCTGTTCGTCGTCCTGATTTGTCAGGGTAACGTGCCAGCGGACCTCGCCGTATTCGTCGTTGCGCTTGGTCTTTTTCTTCACCGTCAGGCGGACCTTGATGGCGTCGCCGGCTGAGACCGGTTTCATAAAGCGCAGGCCGTCCAGGCCGGTGTTGGCCAGAACCGGCCCTTCGTTGGGCTCCACAAAGAGACCCGCGGCAAAGGACAGCAGCAGATAGCCGTGCGCGACGCGGCCCGGGAAGAAGGGGTTCCGCTTGGCAGCAGCGTCGTCCATGTGGGCATAGAACGTGTCGCCGGTGAAATTGGCGAAATGTTCGATGTCCTCTAGCGTCACTGTGCGCGACGCGGTGTGGAGCGTTTCCCCCACGGCCAGCTCGCCGAATTTGCGGGTGAAGGGATGTTCGCCTGCGTCGATCTCGGTCGCTCCCGCCACCCATTGGCCAGTGACGCCGGTCAGGATGTCGGGGCTGCCTTGGATGGCTGTGCGCTGCATGAAGTGTTTCACCGCGCGGATACCGCCGAGTTCCTCGCCGCCGCCAGCGCGCCCGGGGCCGCCATGCACCATATGGGGCAGGGGGGAGCCGTGACCGGTGCTTTCTTTCATGCTGTCGCGGTTGTTGAAATAGATCCGCCCGTGGAAGGCGCCTGCGCCCAAGGCGACCTCGCGGGCGACCTCGGTGTCGTGCGTGATGACGGAGGCCACAAGCGAGCCCATACCGCGATTGGCCAGTGCAATAGCGTGATCAACGTCGCGATAGCTCATGACGGTGCTGACAGGGCCGAACGCCTCGGTGTCGTGCACGGCGGAGGCGGTGTCGGGGCTGTCGCAGTAAAACAGCATCGGCGGGACAAAGGCGCCTTTTTCAGGATCAGCGCCCTCGACCGCGAAATCGTCAGGATCGCCAAAGACGCGCGTGGCCTCGGTCGCGAGGTGGGCGGCTTTTTCAAGCACGTCGCGTTTTTGGCCGGCGGAAACCAGAGCCCCCATGCGTGTGGTTTCAAGGCGGGGATCGCCGATGGCGGTTTTCGCAAGGCGGGCGGAGAGCGCGTCAATCACGGCCTCGGTGACGGAGGCTGGTGTGATGATGCGGCGAATGGCGGTGCATTTCTGGCCCGCTTTGGTTGTCATCTCGCGGCTGACTTCTTTGATAAAGAGTTCAAATTCCGGCGTATCCGGCGTTGCGTCTGGGCCGAGGATGGAGCAGTTGAGGCTGTCGGCCTCGGCCGTAAAACGCACGGAGTTGCCGAGGATTTTTGGATTAGAGCGCAGTTTCAGCGCGGTGTCGGCAGAGCCTGTGAAAGCCACGGCATCCTGACAGGTCAGATGATCGAGCATGTCGCCAAGCCCGCCTGAGACAAGTTGCAATGCGCCGTCTGGCAGGATGTTGCTCTCGACCATGATTTTCACTGCGAGTTCTGTGACATAGCACGATGACGTCGCCGGTTTGACAATGGCCGGAACACCCGCAAGCAACGTGGGAGCGAGTTTTTCCAACATGCCCCAGACCGGAAAGTTGAAGGCGTTGATGTGTACCGCGACGCCTTGCAGGGGGGTGCAGATGTGCTGGCCCAAGAAGGTGCCGTTGCGCGAGAGGTGCTCGATTTCGCCGTCCACAAAGACTTGGCTGTCGGGCATCTCCTTGCGGCCTTTAGAGGCAAAAACCAGCATGGTGCCGATGCCGCCATCGATGTCGATCGCGTGATCTGCCTGTGTCGCACCGGTATTAAAGGAAAGCTCGTAGAGCGCGTCGCGGTGTTCGCGCAGGTGCAGCGCCAGTGCTTTGAGCATGCGGGCGCGGTCGTGGAAGGTCATGCGGCGCAAGGCTGGCCCGCCCACGTCACGCGCATAGGCCAGCATGCCTTGCACATCGAGCGCATCGTTGCCTGCGCTGGCGATCACATCGCCGGTGATGGCCGAGGCGATGTTGCGCGCCCCTGCGCCCGGGGCGACCCATGCGCCCTTGGCAAAACTGGAAACATTTTGAATGGTCATGACGTGCTCTCCCCTTGACGACTCGGCCGTGTTGCGCATTTATTGACCAACCGGTCGGTCAATGCAAGTGGACGGACGGTGGTGATTGGAGGATAGCATGGCAGAGATGACGGCGCAGGAACGGGCGGAGAAATCTGCCGAGGCGATGTGGGGTCCGGATCAAGCAAGCCAGTTTCTGGGCATGCAGATTGCCGAGATCGGCGAAGGCACGGCAACCCTGACGATGACCGTGCGGCCTGAGTTTTGCAACGGGCACGGCATCTGTCACGGCGGGCTGACGTTCACGCTGGCAGACAGCGCGTTTGCCTTTGCCTGCAACAGCCGCAACCAAGCCACCGTGGCGCAGCACAACCAGATCAGCTATCTCGCACCCGGGCGCGAAGGCGATGTTCTGACAGCTCATGCTCGTGAAGTGAGCCTAAGCGGCAGAAGCGGGCTTTATGATGTGACGGTGACCAATC
The DNA here is from genome assembly GCF_900114415.1 of Shimia haliotis. Classification (GTDB taxonomy): domain Bacteria; phylum Pseudomonadota; class Alphaproteobacteria; order Rhodobacterales; family Rhodobacteraceae; genus Shimia; species Shimia haliotis. The sequence continues at coordinate 32,127 of NZ_FOSZ01000001.1, forward strand.
AGGATGCTGTTGTGATTGCGGAATTCCGCGGCGCGAGCCGCGCGATCCGTGGTCATTTGTTTGAAGAATAAGACGCAGAACTGGGGGAGGAGTGCGCCAATGAAAGATCTTACACCACGGCGCGAGGAGCTGGATCCGATCGAGATCGCCTCGGTGGACGAAATTCGCGGACTTCAGCTTGAGCGGCTGAAATGGTCTCTGCGTCATGCCTATGACAACGTGCCCATGTACAAACAGCGGTTTGACGAGGCAGGGGTGCATCCCGATGACCTCACTTCGCTGGCTGATCTCGCGAAATTCCCATTTACCTACAAAGATGATTTGCGGGCGAATTATCCGTTTGGGCTGTTTGCTGTGCCGCGCGAGAAAATCATGCGCCTGCATGCGTCCTCCGGCACCACCGGCAAGCCGACGGTTGTGGGGTATACGGCGAAGGACATCGATAACTGGGCCGATCTGGTGGCGCGCAGCCTGCGTGCGAGCGGCCTGCGGGCCGGTGACATTGTTCACAACGCCTATGGGTATGGTCTGTTTACGGGTGGGCTTGGCGCGCACTACGGGATTGAACGCCTTGGTGCGACCGTTGTGCCGATGTCGGGTGGGCAAACCGAGAAACAGGTGGGCCTGATCACGGATTTCCAGCCTGACGGGATCATGGTGACGCCGTCCTATATGCTCAATATTCTGGAAGCCTTTCACAAGGCTGGTATCGATCCGCGTGAAACCTCATTGTCGGTGGGTGTCTTTGGGGCCGAACCGTGGACCGACAGTATGCGCCGCGAGGTTGAGGCGGCTTTTGACATGCATGCGGTGGATATTTACGGCCTGAGCGAGATCATGGGGCCAGGGGTGGCGAACGAATGCGTTGAAACCAAGGACGGGCCGGTGATCTGGGAAGACCATTTCTATCCCGAGATCATTGATCCGGTGACTGGGGAGGTTGTGGAAGACGGGCAGGAAGGGGAATTGGTGTTCACCACCCTGACCAAAGAAGGCCTGCCAATGATCCGCTATCGCACGCGCGACCTAACCAAACTGTTGCCTGGAACGGCGCGGTCGATGCGGCGGATGGCCAAAATCACAGGGCGGTCTGACGATATGATCATCCTGCGCGGAGTGAACGTTTTTCCCAGTCAGGTGGAGGAACAGGTTCTGGCGACAGGGGGGCTTGCGCCGTACTATCAGATCGAGCTTTTCAAGTCCGGACACATGGATGCGATGCGGATTCATGTGGAAGCCATGCCAGATGCGATGGATAATCTGTCAAAAACCGCAGCAGCGCGGATGTTAAGCAAACGCATTAAAGATATCGTAGGTATTTCCACCGAAATCATCGTGGGAGACTCGGGTGATGTCGAACGCAGTCAGGGCAAGGCCCGGCGAGTCGTCGACAACCGGGATGTCGAACAGTGAAATAAGGAGCGAATTGTGGCGCGGACTATTGCAAAAGACCACGATCAAAAGCGCAGCCATATTCTGGACACTGCGGCCAAACTGTTTGCGACTGAAGGGTACGATCGTGTTTCGATGGTCAAGCTGGCTGAGGCCTGTGGGATCTCGAAGGCGAACATCTATCATTACTATGGCAGCAAGGAAGCGATCCTGTTTGACGCGCTTGAGACATACCTCGTCGGGCTCAGGGATCGCATCTGCGCGCTGGAGCTGTCTGAATTGGCGCCTGAAGAAGCGCTCTATCATGTGGTGCGGGAAATTCTGTTGGCCTATGAGGGCTCAGATGAAATTCACAGGGTTCAGACCAATAATCTTAGCAGCCTTAGCATCGAGCAGCAGGGTCTTCTGAAGTCGGTGCAGCGCGATCTTGTAGCCTTTGTCAACGACGTGGTGGAACGCAACGGCCAGAATGTCTTGGTGCATGATCAGGTCAAGCTGCGGGGCATCACGATGTCGATTTTCGGTATGCTCAATACCTATTACCTTTGGCAGCAGGGCGCGTCGCGCAAAGACCGCGAGGGCTATGCGCTTTTGGTCACGGATCTGGTTTTGCGGGGCATTCGCGGACTGTAACGGGCCTGAGGCGTGCAGGACGTGTGACCGCCACGATCAGCTTCAGGCGCGCGCGTGGGGCGGTGGAAAAACCGTGTCGTAGGTCCAATTGAAGATATAGGCGTAGATCACAAAGAAGATCGACAGGCCGACGTCGAGCACGAAAGCGTGCCACAGCGAAATCTCGAGCCACCAGACCGCCAGCAGGGTGCCTGCGATCAGCAGACCGACCTCAAACAAGATGGCATGCGCAACGCGTAGCAACGGTGTACGCGGTGCGAAATTGCGAACACGCCTGTCCCAAAGGTCAAAAAGCCAGTTGTAAATCAGGTTCCACAACATCGCCAAGAGGCTCATCATGAGACCAAAGGCGCCGAACATTTTCACGTCGAATTCGGAAAACAGCGTCGCGCCCGCAACCAGCAGGAACAGCGCGATGCCTTCAAACAGGACCATATGACGGATGCGATCTGCAAAGGTGCGCATGTGACGGGACTTTCGTTGAGCTTGCCGGAGGGCACGGGCGTGGAGTGCGCCCTAAATTGAGCGGGATCAGACGAAAGGCAAGCCTGTCGCGCAGGATTTTCTTCCTTGCGGAGCGGCAGGTGGGGAAAATCGCCTTTGCCAGAAAGGCTTTGCAGCGTTATTTTGCGCTATTGATACAATTTATGGTGTTATTATGGTTTTTAGGAACATGGCAGTATTTGCTGTCGCGCTGGGCTGTTTGAGCCCCGCTGTGGCCAAAGCGGACCCGTCATTCGGGTTTGGTATCAGCTATACTTTTGATGGTGACGTGGCATTTGGCGTGAGGGTGTTTTCCGATGATCGCGCGGAGCGTGGTGCACTGTCTCTTGGGCTTGATTACAAATTCCGCAGCAAAGGTTGGCGGCCAAACGTCGGCGCCGCTTATCTGGATGAAGATTTCTTTGTGGATCTCAGTCTGGGTTATGACTTCAATACGCAGGGGCTGGATTTTGGCGCGGGTCTTGGATTGACCAGCAACGTCAACGCACCAGGTACCGCAGGTGCAACCGTGGTGCCAAGCCCGGGGCCTGGCACCGACGCGGGTTTCTAGGGCGCGGTTATTGGTCGTAGTCTACCACCACATTGTCGGTGAGTGGGTAGGACTGGCAGCTTAGAATGTAGCCTTTTTCGACCTCATAGTCCTCAAGCGCGTGGTTGGTTTCCATTTCCACTTCGCCCTCGATGATGCGGCATCGGCAGGTGGAACACACCCCCGCCTTGCAGGCAAAGGGGGCATCCAGATTGTGCGCGCGTGCGGCATCAAGGATCGATGTGTCGCGATCCATTTCCACCGTTTGCGTCGCGCCATCAAGCGTGATTTTGGCTGTGACCGCTTTGGCGTCGGCCGAAAGGCTGGCGGCGCGGCGTTTGGCGCGGCCGGGTTGGCCGGAGGCGAAGAGTTCGAATTTGATCTGCTCTTCCGCGAGGCCATGGTCCTTCAGCGCCTTGGCAATGCCGAGCATCATCGGCTCAGGTCCACAGATAAAGGCAGTGTCGATTGCGGTGATGTCGATCCAGCCTGTCTTGAACAGCTGCGCGCATTTCTCCTCGGTCACGAGGCCAGTGAAGAGGTCGATCTCTTGTGCGTCGCTTTCGAGCACATGGATCACGTTGAAGCGGCCCATGTAGATGTTCTTGAGGTCTTCGAGCTCGTCGCGGAACATGATCGTGTGTACGCCTTTGTTGGCGTAGATCAGGGTGAAGGAACTTTGCGGCTCACCTTTCAGCGTGGTCTTGATCAGGGACAGAACCGGCGTGATGCCGGAGCCGCCGGCAAAGCCGAGGTAGTGTCTTTCGCTCGCTTCATCGAGCTCGGTGAAAAAGCCGCCCATCGGTGGCATGGCTTGTACGGTGTCGCCGACCTGAAGTTCGGTGTTGGCCCAAGTGGAAAACGCCCCGCCGTCAACGCGCTTGATGCCGACTTGCAGGATGCCGTCATCTTTACCGGCGCAGATCGAATAGGAGCGGCGCAGCTCTTCGCCGTCAAAATCGCGTTTGAAGGTCAGGTATTGGCCTTGGGTGAAGTCGAAATGCTCGGCGGCACCATTGACGGGGGCCAGCGTGACGACGACGGCGTCGCGGATGGTTTTGTGAATGTCGGTGACCTTGAGGTCATGAAAGCGCGGGGATTGGGCCATCGGGGTCTCTCCTCAGATGCACTTGAAATAGTCAAAGGGTTCTAGGCAGGCGGTGCAGCGCCATTGGGCCTTGCAGGGGGTGGAGCCGAATTGGCTCATTTTCTCAACGTGTTGGCTGCCGCATTGCGGGCACTTGTCGGGGCCGCCAGCGGGTTGCGGCGGGGCGATGCCGTAAGCTTCCAGCTTGTCGCGACCGGATTGGGTCATCCAGTCGGTGGTCCATGCGGGGCTGAGTTGGCGGCGCAGCTCAAGATTTTCGACACCGTGGCCGCGCAGGGCGGTTTCGATGTCCAGGTTGATGATGCTGGTCGCAGGGCAGCCCGAGTAAGTTGGCGTGACCGTGACCACGAGTGTCTCGCCCTCGTAGGCCACGTCGCGGATGATGCCGAGGTCGGTGAGGGAAATCACCGGAATCTCGGGATCAGGCACGGCGTGTAGCCAGTCCCAAACGGTGTCGGTGGAGGGGCGGGGCATCATTGATCTCCCGACCGGCGGAACGCCGGGCAGCGCCCAACCGCCCCCATGGGCGGGCGCTTCGCTTCCGCCCGCGGTCGGGCGCCGCCCTTTATGGTTGCTCGCGACGGCAGCATCGACTTACCAGCTGGCCCCCGGATAGGCCCGCTGCAGCCATTGCATCTGTGTCAGCAAATGGCCGAGGTGTTCGGTGTGGGTGGCCCCCGTGCGTCCGCCGAGATGGGCGAAGTCACCCTCGGGGATGGTCAGCGTGGCCTCTGCCATCACGTTGCCCACAAGCGCGTCATATTCCGCGCGCAAAGAGGCGGGATCGGGCGCGATGCCTGAGGCGGCCATCGCGGCGTCCACCGCATCACTGGCGAAGATTTCGCCCACATAGGGCCAGAGTTTGTTGAGTGCCGTTTGCATCCGCGCGTGGCTTTCCTCAGTGCCGTCACCAAGGCCAACCACCGTGTCAGCGGAGCGTTCCACGTGATAAGCCGCTTCTTTGCTGGCCTTCTCGGCAATCTCGGCAACGCGCGGGTCGCTGGATTTTGCAAGGCGGGGAAGCAGGATCGATTGATAGGCGTCATACAGGAACTGGCGCATCAGGGTCTGGCCGAAATCGCCGTTGGGCAGTTCCACCAGCAGGATGTTGCGGAAGTCCCAGACATCGCGCAGGAAGGCCAGATCGTCGGCGGTCTTGTCGCCAATCACCTCGGCGGCATAGCCAAGCCAGAGTTGCGTTTGCCCGATCAGGTCAAGCGCCGTGTTGGCGAGCGCGATGTCTTCTTCAAGCACCGGCGCGTGGCCGCACCATTCGCTGACGCGATGGCCCAGAATGAGGCTGTTGTCGCCCATGCGCAGCAGGAACTGCGCGAGCATTTCCTTGTCTACGTTTGCCATCACATGTGCCCCACTTCGTCAGGAATGTCGAAGAAGGTCGGGTGGCGGTAGACTTTGGATTCAGACGGCTCATAGAGCGGGCCTTTTTCCGACGGCGACGACGCGGAAATGTTGTTGGCTTCCACCACCCAGATCGAAACACCTTCGTTGCGGCGGGTGTAGACGTCGCGGGCGTTCTTGATCGCCATTTCGGCATCTGGCGCGTGCAAGCTACCGACGTGACGGTGGCTCAGGCCGTGCTGGCCGCGAATGAAGATTTCCCAGAGGGGCCATTCTTTAGACATGAGGTGTCTCCTTATTCTGCGGCGGTTTTGGCGGCGCGTTTTTTCTCGGCATGGGCCATCAACCCGTCGCGCACCCATGCGCCGTCGTCCCAAGCCTTGTTGCGGGCCTCGAGGCGGTCGGTGTTGCAAGGGCCGTTGCCCTTGAGCACGTTGAAGAACTCGGTCCAGTCCGGGTCGGAATAGTCGTAGCCGCCCTTGTCCTCGTTCCACTTCAGGTTCTCGTCGGGGATGGTCAGGCCAAGGTATTCGGCCTGTGGCACTGTCTGATCCACAAACTTCTGGCGCAGCTCGTCGTTGGTGTTCATCTTGATTTTCCACGCCATGTTTTGTGTGGAATGCACGGATTCCGCATCCGAGGGGCCGAACATCATCAAGGACGGATACCAGAGGCGGTTGAGCGCATCCTGTGCCATTTTCTTTTGCGCCTCGGTGCCCTGCGCCATCTTCATCATGATGTCGTAGCCTTGACGCTGGTGGAAGCTCTCTTCCTTGCAGATGCGGATCATCGCGCGGGAATAGGGGCCGTAGGAAGTGCGTTGCAGCGGCACTTGGTTCATGATTGCCGCTCCGTCAACCAGCCAGCCGACGGCGCCGATGTCGGCCCAGTTGAGTGTCGGGTAGTTGAAGATGGAGGAGTATTTCATCCGACCGTCCAGCAGCATTTCGGTCAGCTCATCGCGGCTCACGCCCAGCGTTTCGGCGGCGGCGTAAAGGTAGAGGCCGTGGCCCGCCTCGTCCTGCACCTTGGCGAGAAGGATCATCTTGCGCTCCAGCGTGGGGGCGCGGGTGATCCAGTTGCCTTCCGGAAGCTGGCCGACGATTTCGGAATGCGCGTGCTGGCCGATCTGGCGGATCAGGGTCTTGCGATAGCCCTCGGGCATCCAATCGCGCGGCTCGACCTTGATGTCGGCGTCGATTTTCGCCTGAAACTCGGCGAGCTTCTCGGGGTCGTCCTTGGACGCCTCGGACTTGATCATCTGTGCGTACATTTGGGTCTCCTCCTACTGGGGGACGGGCTTACACCCGCTCCAAAATCAGGGCTGCGCCTTGGCCGACGCCGACGCACATGGTGCAGAGCGCATAACGCCCGCCGGTGCGTTTGAGTTGGTAAGCTGCCGCCATCACCAGACGCGCGCCGGACATGCCAAGCGGGTGGCCAAGAGCAATCGCGCCGCCGTTGGGGTTCACGTGGGCCGCGTCGTCCGCGACGCCAAGTTCGCGCAGGGACGCGAGACCCTGAGCGGCGAAGGCTTCGTTCAATTCTATCACATCCATCTGCTCGATGGTGAGGCCCGCACGATCCAGCGCCTTGCGGGTGGCTGGCACGGGGCCGATGCCCATGATGCGTGGCTCGACACCGGCGGAGGCCATGCCGACGATACGCGCCATCGGGGTCAGGCCATTTTTCGCGGCGGCGGCTTCGCTGGTGATCAGAAGTGCTGCGGCGCCGTCGTTCACGCCGGAGGCATTGCCCGCGGTCACGGTCAGGTCTGGCCCGTTCACGCCGCGCAGTTTTGCCAGTTTGTCGGCACCTGTGCCCGGACGCGGGTGTTCGTCGGTGTCCACCACCAGATCGTCGCCTTTGCGCTGCGGGATGGTCACGGGGGTGATTTCGTCGGCAAAGACGCCAGCCTCATGCGCGGCGGCCCAGCGGGCTTGGGAGCGGGCGGCGAAGGCGTCTTGATCGGCGCGGTTGATGTTGTAATCCGCTGCAACGTTGTCAGCGGTCTGCGGCATCGAGTCGACGCCGTATTGCGCCTTCATCTTTTTGTTGATGAAGCGCCAGCCGATGGTGGTGTCAAAGACTTCGGCCGCACGCGAAAAAGCTGTGGTGGCCTTTCCCATCACAAAGGGCGCGCGGCTCATGCTTTCTACGCCGCCCGCGATCAGCATGTCCTGATCACCCGCGCGGATCGCACGCGACGCCATGCCAACCGCATCAAGGCCGGAGGCGCAGAGACGGTTGATGGTGGCACCTGGCACGTCGGTCGGTAGGCCCGCCAGAAGCGCGGCCATGCGGGCCACGTTACGGTTGTCTTCGCCCGCCTGATTGGCGGAGCCGTAAATCACGTCATCCAAGCTGGCCCAGTTGACCTGCGGGTTGCGCGCCATCAATGCGGCGATCGGCAGGGCGGCCAGATCATCCGTGCGCACCGAAGACAGCGCGCCGCCGTAGCGACCGATCGGAGTTCGGGTCGCATCGCAGATGAAAGCTTGGGTCATGTTTCCTCCTCAGGGTCGTTCTGCGGTCCTGTTCGCTGTGAGACCGTTTTTCGGGGGTACTTGGCCACGCGATTCGATGCAAGAATTAAGTTACATCTGACGCACCTATTTCAAAAATATGTAACGCAATGGGGGATTCACCCTGAATTCTCGCGTTTATTTTGTGGCCAAGGGTTTGATGGTTTTGAGGGGCTGCCACTGCGGCAAGGCACGTGTTTGGCCCCTTGTCACAAAGGTATATTCCAGCGGCATAATTTAGGATCAACGTAGGTTGGATTATGGCGGGATCACGGACAAAGAGTTAAATGTATTTGCTTTTTTGAATGTGACTGAAAGACCACCTTTGAGCACCGACTCAGAAAGTCCTTCGCGCCTGCTCAATTATCCGGCATGATCTGAATCAAGTTTTAGGACCGAAATTTACTTTACGACCAGTTCAGGCTTTGGACTAAAAATTTATGTAAGGTCTCAATGACGTGAGGGCAGCAAGTCCGCATTCACCGCAAAGGCGGTCGTTCCTTAAGGGACAGTTTGAACGCAGCACAGTCATGCGTCCCTTTGGTGCGATCACTTCTGGCGAGTTTGCCGATACCTGTACCCGATGCGGCGATTGCGCCGCTGTGTGCCCCCAAGCCATCATCACTGCCGACGACGAAGGGTTTCCCATTGTGGATCTGACCCGCCGCGAATGTACGTTCTGCGGAGAGTGTGCCACCGCTTGTGAGGCGGGAGCGATCGTGCCCGCGACGGGCTGGGAATGGCGCGCGAAGGTGGGCGAGACCTGCTTGTCCCTTCAAGCCGTCGCCTGTCGGACCTGTGAAGACCACTGCGACGAACGCGCGATCCGCTTTCAGTTGCAGACCGGCGGGCGCAGCCAGCCGATCATCGACATCGAAAGCTGTACGGGCTGTGGCGCCTGTTCAGCATCCTGCCCGTCCGGGGCCATCAGCTTTGAGATGCTCCAAGGGGCAGAGCAGAGTGATTTCAACGCCAGCAACAATCAGCCAGCGAGTATTAAGAATGAACATATGCGGATGTCTGGTCCACGCGACGCCTAAGAAGGTCGACGCAGTGAAGGCCGCCATTGAAGCCACCGAGGGTGGCGAAGTCCATGCCGAAGAAAACGGTCGCCTTGTTGTGACCGTTGAAGATGTCGAGGGCAAACGGGCCTCCGAACAGATCATGGACATGCACAACATTCCAGGCGTGCTTTCGGTCACGCTTACTTATCACCACTTCGAACCCAGCGGCGCGGATGCGACCGCATCGCAACCGCTCTAAAGGAGGACTAGCTCATGACTTTGCCAACGTCTCGCCGTACTTTTCTAAAGGCCACCGCCGCCGCCGCGACGGCGTCTGCTGCCGGCATCACCATGCCGCAGGACGCCAAGGCGCAAGCCGGCACGCCTGATATTCGCTGGGACAAAGCACCCTGCCGTTTCTGCGGCACCGGCTGTTCTGTTCTGGTTGGCACCAAGGAAGGCCGCGTTGTGGCCACACAGGGCGATCCCAAAGCGCCCGTGAACCGTGGCCTGAACTGTATCAAGGGCTATTTCCTGTCCAAGATCATGTACGGCGAAGACCGCCTGACGACGCCGCTGCTGCGCAAGTCCAACGGCGTTTATGACAAAGAGGGCGAGTTCACACCGGTGAGCTGGGATGAAGCCTTTCAGGTGATGTCCGAGAAATTCAAGGCTGCTCTCAAGGAGAAAGGTCCGACAGGCATCGGCATGTTCGGGTCCGGTCAGTGGACCGTCTGGGAAGGCTATGCCGCCGCCAAGCTGATGAAGGCGGGTTTCCTGTCCAACAACATCGACCCTAACGCGCGTCACTGTATGGCCTCCGCTGTGGTCGGCTTTATGCGCGCCTTTGGCATTGACGAGCCGATGGGCTGCTATGACGACCTTGAGCATGCAGATACGTTTGTGCTCTGGGGCTCCAACATGGCCGAGATGCACCCGATCCTGTGGTCGCGTCTGACCGACACCCGCCTGACCAAGCCGGGGTCTGAGGTGCATGTGCTGTCGACCTATGAGCACCGCTCGTTTGAATTGGCCGACAACGGCATGATCTTTGCGCCGCAGACCGATTTGGCGATTCTGAACTACATCGCCAACTACATCATCGAAAACGATGCGGTGAACTGGGACTTCGTGAACAAGCATGTGAACTTCACGAAGACTGCCACCGACATCGGCTATGGTCTGCGTGACGAACATGCGCTGCAACTTGCGGCTGCGAACCCCAACAGCGGCAAACTCGAGCCTCTCGATTTTGACGCCTACAAGGAATACGTCAGCGAATACACGCTGGAGAAAACCGAAGAACTCTCCGGTGTTCCGGCAGCCAAGCTGCTGCGTCTGGCGCAGCAGTATGCGGATCCGAACCGCAAGATCATGTCGCTCTGGACCATGGGCTTTAACCAGCACACCCGCGGCAGCTGGGTGAACGGTCTGATGTACAACGTCCACCTGCTGACCGGCAAAATCTCCGAGCCGGGCAACTCGCCCTTCTCGCTGACGGGCCAGCCGTCTGCCTGTGGCACCGCACGTGAGGTGGGCACCTTTGCCCACCGTCTGCCGGCCGACATGGTTGTTGGCAATGATGAGCACCGCGCGATTTCCGAGAAGAAGTGGAAGCTGCCGTCGGGTATCCTGAATGCCAAAGTGGGCTCGCACGCTGTGAAGCAGAACCGCGACCTCAAGGACGGCAAAATCAACGCCTATTGGGTCCAGTGCAACAACAACATGCAAGCTGCGCCCAACATGAACGAGGAAGGCTATCCGGGGTATCGTAATCCAGACAACTTCATCGTGGTGTCCGATCCCTATCCGACCGTGACCACGCTGGCTGCTGACCTGATCCTGCCGACTGCGATGTGGGTGGAAAAAGAAGGCGCCTATGGCAACGCCGAGCGCCGCACCCAGTTCTGGCGTCAGCAAGTGGATGCGCCCGGTGAGGCGAAATCCGACGTGTGGCAGCTGATCGAGTTCTCCAAGTACTTCACCACTGACGAGGTTTGGCCGGCGGACATTCTGGATGCCAATCCGGAATACAAAGGCAAAACACTCTACGAAGTGCTTTATGCCAACGGTCAGGTGGACAAGTTCCCGCTCAGCGAGACTGCCGAAGGGTTCAACAACTCGGAATCCAAGGACTTTGGCTTCTATGTGCAGAAAGGCCTGTTTGAGGAATACGCATCCTTTGGTCGTGGCAAAGCGCACGATCTGGCGGACTTTGATGTCTATCACAACGCCCGCGGTCTGCGCTGGCCCGTGGTTGACGGCAAAGAGACCCTCTATCGTTTCCGCGAAGGCTATGACCCCTATGTGCCGGAAGGCGAAGGCGTGCGGTTCTATGGCAAGCCCGATGGTAAGGCGAACATCATTTTCGCCCCCTATGAACCAGCCGCTGAAAGCCCTGATGAAGACTATCCGTTGTGGCTTGTCACCGGCCGTGTGCTTGAACACTGGCACTCCGGTTCGATGACCCGTCGTGTGCCTGAACTGCACCGTTCCTTCCCTTATGCGGTGGTCTATATGCACCCCGATGACGCCAAGGCAAAAGGCCTGCGCCGTGGCCAGGAGATCGTGATCTCCACCCGTCGTGGCGAGATGCACAGCCGCGTGGAAACCCGTGGTCGTAACAAGATGCCAAAAGGTCTGGTGTTTGTGCCGTGGTTTGATGAGGGCCAGCTGATCAACAAGCTGACGCTTGATGCGACTTGCCCGCTCTCCAAAGAAACGGACTTCAAGAAATGTGCCTGTAAGGTTGAGCGCGTTTAAGCGCTCTTCCCCCTAGGCTCAGCCAGAAAGCCAAGCCAATGTCCGCCAAACCAGCGCAGAAAATGGACCCGGCCCGCCGACGCTTCCTTCAGGATGCGGCGCGCGGGACCGCGGGCTGTGCTGTGGCGGGCATGGGACTTATGTGGATGGTGCAGGACGCGCGTGCGCTGCCGGAACGCGCCATTCGCCCGCCCGGCGCCTTGCCGGAAGAAGATTTTCTTGCAAGCTGCATCCGCTGCGGGCTTTGCGTGCGCGATTGCCCTTATGACACGCTGGTTCTTGCGGAACTGGGCGTGGATGGTGCGGCCACCGGCACACCCTATTTCACCGCCCGCGATATTCCCTGTGAGATGTGTGACGACATTCCCTGCGTTGCCGCCTGCCCGACCGGGGCGCTCGACAAAGACCTGACTGACATTGACGACAGCCGCATGGGGCTGGCTGTCTTGATTGATCAGGAAACCTGCCTCAATGCGCTGGGCTTGCGGTGTGATGTTTGCTACCGCGTTTGCCCGCTGATTGACGAGGCGATCACGCTTGAGCGGCGTCACAACGAGCGCTCGGGCCACCATGCGATTTTCATGCCCACCGTGCATTCTGACAAATGCACCGGATGTGGCAAATGCGAGAAATCCTGCGTCCTGCCCGGAGAAGCCGCCATCAAAGTGCTGCCAATCCGCACCGCGCGTGCGCCAAGCTCGGAGCACTACAAACTGGGATGGGAAGAGAACAACCCGCTGGTAGATGAGTTGATTGACCTGCCGGACCGTTTGCCGGGCACAGGCACCGACAACCTTGCCGCTCCGGGTGGTTTTGAGGCTGAAGGGGCCTTTCAGCCGACCATGAAGCTGCCAACAGCGGGGGCGGACGGATGAGTGCGAACACCCACCTGCCGGTTGGACATGAGGCGATCCGTGACAAGGGCCTGATCCGTGCTCACAAATACCTGATCCTTCGCCGCCTGAGCCAAGCGTTCTTTCTTGGTCTGTTCATGCTGGGGCCGTGGTTTGGCATCTGGTGGGTCAAAGGCAACCTGAGTGGGTCGTTGACGCTTGACATCCTGCCGCTGACCGACCCGTTCATCGCCGTGCAGGGGATTGTGGCGGGGCATTGGCCGGAGCTTACGGCGATTTTTGGTGCGGTGATTGTGGCTGCGGTCTATGCGCTGATTGGCGGGCGGATGTATTGCAGCTGGGTTTGTCCGGTGAATGCTGTGACAGACACCGCAGCCTGGGCGCACCGCCGAATGGATTTACCAAAAGGTTGGCAACCCAAGAAAAACACACGCTTTTATGTGCTTGGCATGGTGCTGATTGTGTCGGCGGTCTCCGGCACGATCGCATGGGAGTTCGTGAACCCGATTTCCATGTTGCACCGCGGTCTGATTTTCGGAATGGGGTTTGCCTGGACTTTTGTGGTCGCGGTCTTCCTTTTTGATTTGTTTGTGTCGCGGCGCGGCTGGTGCAGTCACATCTGTCCGGTCGGGGCCTTTTACGGTCTGCTCGGCACCAAGAGTTTGATGCGGGTGAGCGCGCAAGAACGCGCGGCCTGCGACGATTGCATGGATTGTTTCGCGGTCTGCCCCGAAATGCATGTGATTTCACCGGCGCTGCGCGGCAAGGATGAGGACACCCCTCTGATCCTGTCGCCCGATTGCACCAATTGCGGCCGTTGCATCGATGTATGCGCGGTTGATGTGTTCCAGTTTACCACCCGTTTCGACGACACGCCCGCGCCGGGGCGTGTGCGGGAGAAACCCAAAACAACAAGAAAGATCGGCAAAGCCGCCTAGCCAGAATCGGAGAGAGATATGTTCAAACAGAAATTCATCAGCCTGTTGGCCGCCTTTGTGGTCGTGCTCAGCGGCACATTTGTTGCCGCGCAACAAAGTGGTGTCGCGTCACTGCGCGATCAGGCCATCGACGAAGTCAACTATATCGACGAAGTCCAGAAGCAGGACACCTCGGGTCGTTTCAGCCGCAACTACCGTCAGCAACCCCCGCTGATCCCGCATTCGGTGGCGCAATATCAGATCGACCTGAACGCCAACCAGTGTCTGCAGTGCCATGACTGGACCAATGCGGGTGATCGCGGCGCGCCGACACTGTCGATGACGCACTATATGGACCGCGAAGGCAACCAGCTTGACGCGGTGGCCGGCACCCGTTGGTTCTGCAACCAGTGCCATGTTCCACAGGCCAATGCGCCCGCGCTGGTCGACAATAAATTCGAACCGTCGTCCAACTGATAGCCGCAAGGAGGGTTTGACCTATGTCTGATCAAGACAACAACACCGGCAAAAAGCCGGGCATCATCCGGCGGATTTGGCGTGTACTTTGGTCGCCAACCTCCGCGTGGTCTTTGGGCACGCTTCTGGTAGGCGGCTTTGTGGCCGGCATCCTGTTCTGGGGGGGCTTTCACTGGGCGCTGGAGCTGACCAACACAGAGAAATTCTGTATTTCCTGTCACTCGATGGAGCGCAATTTCACCGAGTATCAGGACACGGTCCATTACAACAACCACTCAGGTGTCCGCGCGACGTGTCCTGATTGTCACGTTCCCAAGGAATGGCAGCACAAGATCAAGGCCAAGATCATGGCGTCCAAAGACGTCTATCACCACCTCGCCGGTACAATTAACACGGAAGAAAAGTATCAGGCACACCGGTTGCAAATGGCCTCTATGAGTTGGAAGAAAATGAAGCAGAGTGACAGCCGCGAATGCCGGAACTGCCACAAATTCGAATATATGGACTTCACAATTCAGGAAAATCGCGCCGCCGCGCAGCACCAGATTGCCATTGATGAAGGCAAAACCTGCATCGATTGCCATCAGGGCATCGCACACCGTCTGCCCGAAGGGTATTTGGACAAATACCGCGAGGTTGTGGACGATCTGGCAGCCAACGGCGATATTCCGATGCCTCCGGGCAAGGATGTGGCCAAGGCCAAAACCGAGTTGCGTGATCATCTGAGCACCAACTGATCCCGTTTCTCTTTCTGGCGAAAGGCGTTCCGGTTGTTCCGGAGCGCCTTTTTTCATGGCGGATGGGATGGTATTTCAGGCTTGAAGTTTTAGGCTTGAAGGAAATTGGTCTGGCCGCTACGCATTGAGGCAGGGAGAGAGCGATGGATTCGTCAGACGAGGCCACCTTGCACCAAGACGCTGCGCTGTCGCGCACGCGCCTTGTGCTTTGGCAAAAACTACAAAAATCGGCGTCGGTGATTGAGGACGAGCTTCGGCGGCGTCTGCGTCGGGATTGCGACAGCACCTTGCCGCGGTTTGATGTGATGGCGGTTCTGGACGCGACGCCGGACGGGTTGCGTATGAGGGAAATTTCCGACCGCTTGCGGGTGTCAGCGGGCAATGTGACAGGCATTGTCGACAAGCTGGCGCAAGAGGGGCTGGCCAAACGTGTGGCGGTTCCTGACGACCGGCGCGCGTCCCGCGTGGTTCTGACCGAAAAGGGGCAGGGGGCTTTTGCGGTTTTGGCGCGTATCCGCGAGAGCTGGATCAATGAGATGCTTGGCAATCTGAACCTTGATGACGTGGACGGGATGATCCTGCGTCTGGATCGATTGATCGACGCGTTGGACACCGATGAATTTGGCGCTTTGGCGCAGAAGGGGACTGAGAATGGCGGCATATGATCCGGCCACGGATGGGGCGAAGATGTCTTACAAGGATGCAATGTCCTATGGGGATTATTTGAAACTGGACGGCATTTTGGGCCAGCAAAATCCGCAATCGACAGCGCATGACGAGATGCTGTTTATCATTCAACATCAGACCAGCGAATTGTGGATGAAGCTGGCCTTGCATGAACTCGCTGCGGCGCGCGAGGCGCTGATTGCGGATGATTTGACGCATATGTTCAAGATGTTGGCGCGGGTCAGCCGGATCTTTGAGCAGCTTAATTCGGCGTGGGATGTTTTGCGGACGATGACCCCCGCGGACTACACCACCTTTCGGGAAGCGCTTGGCCCTTCATCAGGGTTTCAAAGTCATCAATACCGGCTGATTGAATATGTGCTCGGAAACCGCAATCCCAATATGCTGAAGCCACACGCGCACCGCCCAGAGATGGTGGCAGCGCTTGAAGCGGAACTGGCGCGACCGAGTTTTTATGACGAGGTGATCCGCTATCTTTTTGTCACGCTGGACGGCGACGACCGCAATCTGCCTGCACCGCGAATGAACAGCCCGCACGGCGCGGTCCCCGAGGTTCAGTCACGGTGGAAGCAAGTGTATGAAGATGTGGACACCCACTGGCGTTTGTATGAACTTGGCGAAAAGCTGGTGGACCTTGAGGACTATTTCCGCCGCTGGCGATTCAACCATGTCACCACAGTGGAACGGGTGATCGGTTTTAAACGGGGCACCGGCGGCACGTCGGGCGTTCAGTATCTGCGCAGGATGCTGGATATGGAGCTTTTCCCCGAACTTTGGCATCTGCGCGGAGACTTGTGAGCATGGGCGTATCGCTTCCCCGAAAAGAGCTTTTTGATGTGCCTGAGGGCATGATCTATCTGGATGGCAATTCGCTTGGCGTATTGCCCAAAGGGGCCGCCGAACGGGCGCAACGCACCATCACCGAGGAATGGGGCGGACAGTTGATCAAGGCGTGGAACACCGCCGGCTGGATGGCTTTGCCGCAGGTGGTTGGCGACACGCTGGCTGGTTTTCTGGGGGCGCCCGCGGGATCGGTGGCCACGGGCGATACCCTGTCGATCAAGGTCTATCAGGCGTTGGCGGCGGCATTGAAAATGCGCCCCGATCGCCGTGTGATCCTGTCAGACAACGGCAATTTCCCGTCAGATCTCTATATGGCCGAAGGCCTGATCAAGACGTTGGATCAAGGGTATGAGTTGCGCACACCTGCGCCCGAAGATGTGGCCGACGCGATCACAGAAGAGGTCGCAGTGGTGATGTTGACACAGGTGGATTACCGCACCGGCCGGATGCACGATATGGCGGCCATCACGGAAAAAGCGCACGCGGTGGGCGCAGTGATGGTCTGGGATCTGGCCCATTCCGCAGGGGCGCTTCCGGTGGAATTGACCGCGAGCAATGCGGAATTTGCGGTGGGCTGTACCTATAAATACCTCAATGGCGGCCCAGGCGCGCCGGCTTTTATCTATGTGCGCCCTGACATCGTGGACGACATCGAACCGGCGCTTTCGGGGTGGCTTGGTCACGATGCGCCCTTTGCGATGGAGCTGAACTATCGTCCCGCCACAGCAACCGAGCGGATGCGCGTCGGCACGCCGCCGATCCTGCAACTGGCGGTTTTGCAGGAGGCGCTCAGGGCTTGGGAAGGTGTCGACATGGCAGATCTGCGCGCTGCGTCACAGCGCCTGTCCAACCTCTTTATCGCCGAAGTTGAAGCGCGCTGTCCGATGCTGACGCTGGCCAGCCCACGAGATGCGGAGGTGCGCGGCTCGCAGGTCAGTTTCTCGTTTGAACAGGGCTATCCTGCGATGCAGGCGGTGATTGACAGCGGTGTGATTGGTGATTTCCGTGCGCCCGACATTATGCGGTTTGGTTTTACGCCGCTGTATCTGGATGAGGCCGACATCATCGAGGCTGCCAAGCGCATCGAAAACGTGATGACCAATGAGCTTTGGCGCGAGCCGAAGTATCAGGTCAAAAGCCGCGTCACTTGATACCCGTCGCGTAACGGCAATTCGCAGACATCTCAGCCAAGACCGAAGGCGGCCCCAATTCGGGGCCGTCCCTACGCCCATGGGATGCGACGTGCCTCTGCGTGGATGAGGCGGAGTTGGATTGCCGGCGAAATCGGCTCTAGGGCGGAATTTCCCACGTTCTCCACTTGACCTCTCAGGCGGGCTGAAATACATCAACCAGACCGTGAGCGGGTATGGTGAAATGGTATCATAAGAGCCTTCCAAGCTTAAGGTGCGGGTTCGATTCCCGCTACCCGCTCCAAGGTTAACCTTCTGAAAAATAGTCCGAGTTTTGATTTGGCATCGCCACGCCTTGTGACAAGCGGTTGGACTGGCCACTTGGGTAACAAGTCGCACGGCTTGGTTCTGTTTCCTGTTCCCACAAGGCACGCGACTTTGCAGGCACACTCAGTTTTTGCCAATTTTCTTCTGTGGGCCACAATCTGCGGCAACTGGTTGCTTGACCCTGCCGCAATGCATTGCCACTAACGAAAGACCAAAGGCAGGGGACTCTGAATGGCACGGCAACCGCAGCCAGCACACGGTGAACAGGAACGCGAGAAAAGCAAAAATATGGGCGCTTTGCGTGGCTTGGCGCCATTTATGCGGCCCTATCGGGTGCAGATTATTCTGGCGCTTCTGGCTTTGACCCTGACGGCGACCGTGTCCCTGATGCTGCCGATGGCGGTGCGTCGCGTGGTCGACAATTTCGGCACGGAATCAGATGCCCTGTTGGACAAGTATTTCCTTGCCGCTCTTGGCTTTGCGGCGCTTCTCGCAGTCGGCACTGCGCTGCGCTATCTTTTGGTGACACGCCTTGGTGAACTGGTTGTCGCGGACATCCGAAAGGCTGTTTTTGACCGCATGATCGGCATGAGCCCGACGTTCTTTGAAAACCTGATGACGGGCGAAGTTCTGAGCCGGATCACCACCGATACCACGGTGATTCAATCAGTGATTGGCTCTTCTGTCTCAATTGCACTGCGCAACCTGCTGATTTTCCTTGGCGGTTTGGTGCTGATGCTGCTGACCTCGACCAAACTGACGCTGATGGTGCTTCTGGTGGTGCCGCTTGTGATTGTGCCGATTGCGGTGCTTGGGCGGCGCTTGCGTGTTCTAAGCCGCGAGAATCAGGATTGGATTGCGGAAAGCTCTGGCAACGCGTCGGAGGCGCTGTTGTCGGTGCAGACCGTGCAGGCGTTTACCCATGAAACCCAGTCACGCGGCACATTTGCCCGCGTCACAGACTTGAGCCTGCGGGCCGCGATGCGGCGGGTTAACACCCGCGCGTTGCTGACGATGATCGTGATCTTCCTGATTTTCACTGGCGTTGTTGTGGTGCTCTGGATGGGCGCGCGCGACGTGCGGGCAGGGGGCATGAGCGTCGGGGTGCTGGTGCAGTTCGTGATCTATTCGGTCATGGTTGCGGGCGCCGTTGGCGCGCTCAGCGAGATCTGGAGCGAACTACAACGTGCCGCGGGCGCTACCGAGCGGCTTGTGGAGTTGTTGAACGCGGAGGACCGCGTCAACGATCCCGCGAGCCCCAAGGTGCTTGCAACACCGGTGCGCGGTGAAATCACATTTGATGATGTTGGGTTCCACTATCCCTCGCGTCCGAACCAATCCGCGCTGGATCTATTCAGTCTGACCATTCAGCCCGGTGAAACCGTGGCGTTGGTCGGCCCGTCGGGGGCGGGAAAAACCACCGTTATCCAATTGATCCAGAGGTTTTATGACCCGGTTTCCGGCGCTGTGAAGCTTGACGGGCAGCCGCTTGACGGATTGGCCCGCGAGGATTTCCGCAAGCATCTCGCGCTGGTACCTCAGGACCCGGTGATTTTTGCCAACAGCGCACGGGAAAATATCCGCTTTGGGCGCCCCGAGGCCAGCGACGCAGATGTCGAAGCTGCCGCCAAAGCCGCCGCGGCGCATGAGTTTATTACCAAGCTGCCCGAAGGCTATGACAGCCCCTTGGGCGAGCGCGGAGTGATGCTTTCTGGTGGGCAAAAACAGCGCATCGCTATTGCCCGCGCCATCCTGCGGGATGCGCCGGTTCTGTTGCTGGACGAAGCCACCTCGGCGCTGGATGCCGAAAGCGAACGTCTGGTGCAGGCAGCGGTGGATGAATTGTCGCAGGACCGCACAACCATCATCGTGGCGCACCGATTGGCGACCGTGAAAAAGGCCGACCGCATCATTGTGATGGAGGACGGGCGCATCGTGGCGCAGGGCAAGCACGACGCGTTGGTGGCCGAAGGTGGGCTTTATGCCAAACTCGCAAAATTGCAGTTTACGGCCGGGACCGTCTGATCTCGCACCATATTACTGGTAAACTTGATACAATCGCGTGGTCCTTTCGCTTTATTTGACGTAACGTTTGGGTCAAGTTGACCTTAGGTCTCGGCTGGCCAAAGGCAGCCGGCATTGTGTTGTTTGCCGCAAACCCAAAGCACCATGGGCCGCGGGCACACCAACGATCAGATGGGGGGAGAGACATCCATGACTTTTGAAACGGCAGCGGACCTGCGCAACCTTGAAGCGCAGATGCCATATGCAGACCGTGATCTGCCAACGACCGTGTTTGAAATGCTGTCGCAAACCGCGGCAAAGTTCCCGAACCGCCCTGCGGCAAGCTATCAGCTTTTGTCCGGCGAAAAGGACAAGGCGGAAACCTTGACGTGGAAGGAATTGCTTGAGCAATCCGTGCAGGCCGCGAACCTGTTCCGCGATCTGGGAGTCAAGGAAGGCGACACAATCGCCTATGTCCTGCCGAACGCGACCGAAACCCTGACCACGCTGATTGGCGGCATGATTGCGGGTATCGCAAACCCGATCAACCCGCTTCTGGAGCCAGAGCAGATCGGCGCCATTCTGCGCGAAACGGACGCCAAAGTCGTTGTGACGCTCAAGCCGTTCCCAAAGACCGACATCGCCCAGAAAGTCGCAGAAGCCGTGCGCCACGCGCCGCATGTTCACACGGTTCTCGAGGTTGATCTGAACCGCTATCTGACTGCGCCGAAATCGTGGATCGTGCCCTTGATCCGGCCCAAGGTCGACGGCCCGGTTCATGCGGACTACAAGGATTTCACCAAGGAAACCCGCAAGCAGAACAAGACACTGGATTTTGCCGACAGCGGCAAAGACCGCGTGGCGGCCTATTTCCACACCGGTGGCACCACGGGCATGCCCAAGGTGGCGCAGCACCTGTATTCCGGTATGATCTACAACGGCTGGCTTGGGCATGAGCTGCTCTTCTCCGAAGAAGACAACATCATGTGTCCGCTGCCTTTGTTCCACGTGTTTGCCGTTCACGTCATCATGCAGGCCGCGATCAAATCCGGCGCGCATGTTGTGTTCCCGACACCGCAGGGCTATCGCGGCGACGGCGTGTTCGACAATTTCTGGAAACTGATCGAGCGCTGGAAGATCTCTTTCATCATCACCGTGCCGACCGCCGTGTCGGCCTTGATGCAGCGTCCGGTGGATGCGGATATTTCGACAGTGAAAACAGCCTTTTCCGGCTCGGCTCCGATGCCGATGGAGCTGTTCAAGCGCTTTGAAAGCACCTGTGGTGTGGACATCGTCGAAGGTTACGGCCTGACCGAGGCCACCTGCCTTGTGTCCTGTAACCCACCAACGGGGAACAAAAAAGTCGGCTCCGTCGGCATTCCGTTCCCCTATACCGATGTGCGTATCTTTAACAACACGCTCGAAGGTCCGGTGGAATGCGCAACCGATGAAGTGGGTGAGATCTGCATCTCCAACCCCGGTGTTTTTGCGGGCAACACCTATACCGAAGCCGACAAGAACGTGGACCTTTATCATCACGATAAATACCTGCGCACTGGGGATCTGGGCCGCATTGACGACGAGGGCTACCTCTGGATCACCGGCCGTGCCAAAGACCTGATCATTCGTGGCGGTCACAACATCGACCCAGCCGAAATCGAAGAGGCGCTTCTGGCGCATCACGACGTGGCCTTTGCCGGTGCAATCGGTCAGCCTGACGCCCATGCGGGTGAGGTGCCCTGTGCCTACGTCGAGCTGGTCGAAGGGGCCTCTGTGACGCAGGCGGAATTGATGAACCACGCCAAGGTTCATGTTCACGAGCGGGCCGCGCATCCCAAATTTATCGAGATCCTGCCGGAGCTTCCGAAAACGGCCGTGGGCAAGATCTTCAAACCGGATCTGCGTAAGTCGGCGATCACACGGATTTACAACGCGGCGCTAGAAAAAGAAGGCGTGCCGGTGCGTGTCACCTCGGTTCTGGACGACAAGAAGCGCGGCCTCGTGGCGCAGTTGACCAACAATGGCGACGCGACAGACGAAGAAGTCAGCAAGGTTCTGGGCAGCTTTGTACGTCCATGGGAATGGGCGGAAGAGACGGCAAAAGAGAACGCCTAAATCTTCGCTGCGACGAAAATCGCACATATCCGAAAATAATCGAAGGGCGTGGCAGATTGCTGCGCCCTTCTTTGTTGTTCTCCGAAAGGCGCGCGCCTACTGTGCGGAGCAAGCAGTTTTGATGGTTCGTAGGGAGGACACCGTGACCCATATTCTCGCGATTGATCAGGGGACAACCTCTAGCCGCGCCATTGTTTTTGATGGTGATATCCGCCCTGTCGCCAGCGCACAGCTTGAGTTTGAACAGCATTTTCCACGCTCGGGCTGGGTCGAACATGACCCCGCTGATATTTGGGTCACAACAGTGGAAACCTGCTCGGGTGCGCTTGCACGAGCGGGTTTGGCCGCGCGCGATATTTCAGCGATCGGCATAACGAACCAACGCGAAACCACACTGGTCTGGGACAAGACCACAGGCGAGCCGGTGTATAACGCCATTGTCTGGCAAGACCGCCGCACGGCCGAGATTTGCGAAGACTTGAAGGCAGCAGGTCATGCCGAGCTTGTGCAATCCACCACCGGATTGCTGCTTGATCCCTATTTCTCGGGTACAAAGATCAAATGGATTTTGGACAATGTTGACGGCGCGCGCGCGCGCGCAGACGCCGGCGAGCTGTTGTTTGGCACGGTTGACAGCTTCCTGATCTGGAAGCTCACAGGTGGGAAGGTGCATGCCACCGACGCCACAAACGCCGCGCGCACGTTGATCTATGACATTCACACCGGCGCATGGAGCCGTGACATCTGCGATCTGTTGGGCATCCCGATGACGATGTTGCCTGAGGTCAAAGACTGTGCGGCTGACTTCGGCGAAACGGATGCGGACCTGTTTGGGGTGGCTATTCCGATCCGCGGAGTTGCGGGCGATCAACAGGCTGCGACCATCGGGCAGGCCTGTTTTCAGCCCGGTATGCTGAAGTCCACCTATGGCACTGGCTGCTTTGCGCTGTTGAACACAGGGACGAGCCCTGTGACTTCGCAAAACCGCCTTCTGACGACCATCGCCTATCAACTGGACGGTCAGCCGACCTATGCGCTTGAGGGCGCGATTTTTATTGCAGGTGCCGTGGTGCAATGGTTGCGTGACGGGCTTGGCATCATTCGGGATGCGGCGGAAACGGAACCTTTGGCAGAAAAGGCCGACGACGGACAGGACCTGATCCTTGTGCCGGCGTTCACCGGCCTTGGGGCGCCGTACTGGAATCCCAATGCACGCGGCGCGGTTTTTGGCCTGTCGCGCAACTCCGGCCCTGCAGAGATGTCCAAAGCGGCGCTTGAAAGCGTTGGCTTCCAGACCCGCGATCTGCTGGAAGCAATGCACGCCGACTTTGACTTTAGCGGCGACACGGTGTTGCGCGTGGATGGCGGCATGACCGCCTCTGGCTGGGCAATGCAGTTTCTTTCCGATATTCTGGGCGCGCCGGTGGATCGGCCGGTCGTGGCTGAAAGCACCGCAAAAGGCGCGGCGTGGCTTGCAGGTATGCAGATCGGCGTCTATCCGGATATGGAAACATTCGCCGCAAGCTGGGAGAAGGACACCCAGTTTGTGCCTGCGCGCGACGAAAGCTGGCGTGAGGCGCGGTATGAGAGCTGGAAGAAAGCCATTGCGGCAACATTGTCGATGACAGACTAGGGCGGAAACGCCCGGAAAGAGGGCGAAATGAGCACCTGTGTGATTTGTGGCGCGGCGTCGGTGGAAACGGTGGCCGTGGCCCCGCGCGACGATGTGGTGACGCTCTGCGCGACCTGTGCAGCGGCTGCGAGCGAGGGGCCGATAGACGGGCCGCATTGGCAGGTTCTGCACGAGGCGATCTGGTCCACTGAGCCTGCGGTGCAAGTGCTGGCGTGGCGGTTTTTGCAAGGGCTGACCGAGTCCCCTTGGGCGCGGGATTTGCTTGAAATTGCCTATCTTGAGCCGGAGGTTTTGGCATGGGCTGAGTCTGGCCTGCCGGATGTGGACGCAGTTGAGCATCGCGATAGCCACGGGGCGCTGCTGTCGGCGGGTGACACGGTTGTTTTGATCAAGGATCTGCCGGTCAAGGGCGCGGGCTTTACCGCCAAGCGCGGCACGGCGGTGCGGGGGATTTCGCTGGTGGCGGACAACGCCGAGCACATCGAGGGCCGCGTGGACGGTCAGCGGATTGTGATCCTCACGAAGTTTGTGAAGAAGAGCTGATCAAGGTGTTCGCAGCGGCAAATTTCGCTGCGTTCAGACGTCCATCCAGATCGTGATCGGTCCGTCATTCACCAACGCCACCTTCATGTCTGCCCCAAACCGGCCGGTTTCCACAGGAAGGCCCTGCGTGGCAAGCTGTTTGGCGAAGTACTGATAAAGATGCTGGCCCTCTGCGGGTGGGGCGGCTGTGGAAAAACCGGGGCGGTTGCCGGAGCGCGTGTCGGCTGCCAGCGTGAACTGACTGACCACCAACGCGCTGCCGCCGATGTCGAGAACAGAGCGGTTCATCTTGCCCGCGTCATCTTCGAAAATCCGGCACTTTGCGACCTTGGCCGCAAGCTTGTCGGCGTTGGCTTCTGTGTCGCCCTGCATGGCGCAGACAAGAACCATAAGCCCTTGACCACATTGGCCAATCACCTCGCCATCAACTTTGACCGAGGCTTCGGACACCCGTTGCAAAAGCGCACGCATCAGCTTGCCTTGCGGATGCCCATCACACGCGCCCGCGCGCGCGGATCGCTGTCAAACAAGGCCGCCAACTGTTCGGTCATCGCGCCCGCGAGCTGTTCGACATCGGTGATCGTGACGGCGCGGTCATAATACCGCGTCACGTCGTGGCCGATGCCAATCGCTAGAAGCTCAACCTGCTTGCGTTTCTCCACCATGGCAATCACATCGCGCAGGTGCTTTTCCAGATAGTTCGCGGGGTTCACCGACAAGGTGCTGTCGTCCACTGGCGCACCGTCGGAAATCACCATCAGGATTTTGCGCTGCTCGGGCCGTGCCACCATCCGACGGTGGGCCCATTCCAGAGCCTCCCCATCGATGTTTTCCTTAAGCAGGCCCTCTTTCATCATCAGCCCAAGATTGGGGCGCACACGCCGCCAAGGTGCGTCGGCTTTCTTATAGATGATGTGGCGCAAATCATTCAGGCGGCCGGGCTGTTGCGGACGGCCTTCGTTCAGCCATTTCTCCCGCGCGAGGCCACCTTTCCACGCTTTGGTGGTGAAGCCGAGGATTTCGACCTTCACGTTGCAGCGCTCCAGCGTGCGGGCCAGAACGTCGGCGCAAATCGCAGCGATAGAAATCGGACGGCCCCGCATGGAGCCGGAGTTGTCGAGCAAGAGCGTCACAACCGTGTCGCGGAATTCGGTGTCTTTCTCGATCTTGAAAGACAACGGCGTGGTCGGGTTCGCCACAACCCGCGCCAGACGGCCCGCGTCCAGAATGCCCTCTTCAAGGTCAAATTCCCAGCTGCGGTTCTGCTGTGCTTGCAGGCGACGTTGCAGCTTGTTGGCCAGACGGCTCACCGCGCCTTTAAGCGGCTCAAGCTGCTGATCAAGATAGGCCCGCAGACGCTCCAGCTCCGCTGGTTCCGCCAGCTCTTCGGCGGCAATTTCTTCGTCGTGCTCGCCGTCATAGACCAGATAGTCTGGGTCGGCATCGGACACAGGCGGTGGGGGCGGGGGATCAAGCGGAGCCTCGCCGTCAGGCATCTCCGCCTCGTCCGACATCTCGTCTTCGGCCATGTCATCCATCGTGACTTGGGCCTCGGACATGTCCTGCTGTTCTTCCTGCGCGCTTTCGGGGCTGGCTTCTGCGTCTTCTTCGTCGCTGTCGTCCTGACCCTGGCTATCGGGGTCTTCCTGCTCTTCGGCGCTTTCGTCGCTGTCGTCTTCCTGATCGTCGATCTCGTCGGGATCATCGCCAAGCTGGTCGCCATAACCCAGATCGTCGATGATCTGACGGGCGAATTTTGCAAAGCTCTGCTGATCGCTCAGAAGCTCCTGAATGTCATCCAGATGTTCGCCGGCGTGTTGCTCGATATAGTCACGCCAGAGGTTCATCACATTGGCCGCAGAGCGCGGCAGGTCGCGGCCCGTCGCCAGATGGCGGATCAGGTATCCGGCGGCCACCGCAAGCGGTGCCTCTTCGGTTGAGGTCATCTCGCCATAGCCACGCCCGTTGGCTTCGTGGCTGATCTTGACTTCGATGTTGGAGGCGGTGCCAGGCATGTCGCGCGCGCCCATGGCTTCGCAGCGGGCGGTTTCCATCGCCTCATAAAGGTCGCGGGCAATGCCCTGTCCGGGGGCATAGCGCATGTGGGTGTTGATGTCGTGATATTTGCGCTGCATTGCCAGTGCATCGGCGGTACCACGGGCCAGCAGAACCTCATCGCGGCTCATGCGGCGGGTGACTTGTGGCAGACGCATCGCATCACCCGACACGCCCGAAGGATCGACCGTGTAGGTGATCGAAAGTTCGGGATCGTCCGCCATGACTTTGGTGGCCTCAGCCAGCGCCTTTTTGAACGGATCTGCGGGGTTGTCGGACTTCGTGCTCATGGCACGATTAATCACGGGAGAGCCCCGATGCGCAAGTCGTGATCCGCTGCGTCATGTGCGATTTGCAGCCCTTCAGGGCCGGCTGCTTGGTGTCGTAAGGGCGGGTAAAGCCGCTGTCCTTGAACGTTGGGTTTCCGGCAGGCTTGAAACGCGATTTGCCACGGCGTCGTGACCAAAACAGCTGTGGTCCGGATTGATCAGCTGAATTGGCGCGCATTTGCTGCATTTTGTCGGGTATTAAGCTAAAAGTTGCTGGCCTGGGTCTCTACCTGCAAAACACCCCAATAACGCGTTTCCAATTCGGAGCAGTGGCGTTATCGAGGTAAGGCGCGTCGGAATTAGTGGGCGCAGGGGTTGGAATTTTTGCTGTTTCGAAAGGAATGGACTGTGAGTGGATTGGATATTTTTGCCTGGATTGTGTTGATCGTGCTGATTGTCACGGCTCTGGTGATTTTTGTGACCCTGGCCATGTTGCCAGGAAAAATAGCAGCGGATAGGGGCCACCCGTATCAAGAGGCCATCAACGTGGCTGGGTGGCTCGGCGCGGTGCTGGGTGCCGTTTTTTGGCCGTTGGCGTTGATTTGGGCATTTACCCATGTCCCCGAAGAGGCCGAACTGTCTGAAACTGAAGAAGATCGGGAGGCCGCAATCCAATGATTGTTTTTCTCACGCTAATTTATGTCGCCGCTCTCTTCGTGCTGATCAAACTCAAGGTCCTGCCGAATTCGAAAGGCACCTGGCTATCGACCATTGTTTGGGTCGTGGTCCTGTTCATCTTCTTGTTTATCCCCATGCAATGGGGAGCGCCTTCGGGACCGGTGAGCATCAAGACGCGGGTCGTCCAGATCGTGCCAAATGTGAACGGGCAAGTGACGAAAGTGCATGCGGAGGCCAATGTCCCGCTCAAGCAAGGAGACTTGCTGTTTGAGATCGATGCCGAGCCTTTCGAGATCGCAGTAGAGCTGGCCGAGGCAAGCAAAGCGCGCGTGGAGGCGCAAGCCAAACAGGATATTGATAACCTCAAGGCAACAACGGCGCAGTTGGCTCAGGCGCAAGCCAAACAGGTGCTTGCACAAAGCCGGTTTGAAGACGACGCCAAGTTGGTCGATTCTGGCACAGTCTCTGAAAGCCGGTTGGAGCTGCGTCAGGCCGATCTTGACGCCGCCAACGGAGCCGTTGCAGCGGCGAGGGCGGCCGTGTCGAAAGCGGAAATCGAACTGGGTGCCGTGACCAATGACGGCAGAATCGCAAAGGTGGCTGAAGCCGAAGCGAAACTTGCTCAAGCCGAGTGGAATCTTGAGCAAACCAAAATCTATGCACCATCTGAGGGCTATGTGACCAACTTGGCCCTAGCGGCGGGGCAACGCGTCACAAGTTTGCCGTTTGCGCCTGCAATGGCGTTTGTAGATACTGGAGAGAAAGTCTTTCTCGCTCAGATTCATCAAATCTATAAACGCTATGTCGAGCCGGGCCAAACGGTCGAAATTGCGATGAAGACGGCCCCTGGCCAACTGTTTACTGGAACAGTTGAGCAGATGTTGCCGGTCTCATCACAAGGTCAGGCGGTAGGATCCGGTAACCTCGCACCCACACAAAACATTGTGGCTGAGCCGTTTTTGGTTCGCATCAAGCTTGATGATCCAACCCTGATGGACAAAATGGCGCCTGGCTCTGCAGGGGTTGTCGCAATCTACACCGACAGGGTCGGGGCAACCCATGTGATCCGCAAAGTTATGATCCGAATGACATCGATCATGAACTATTTGCGGATAGGGCTATAAGCGTCAGTAGCACGTCCTACAAAAAAAGGCCGCCCCACTGGGGCGGCCTTTTTCTTTAGAATAAGGTCGTTCAGCCAATCGCGGCGTTTGCAGCGCTTTCGGGGAGTTCTTCGTCAAAGCAACGCTGATAGAACTCGGCAACAGTCTGGCGTTCCAGCTCGTCACATTTATTCAGGAACGACAGACGGAAGGCGTAGCCCACATCGCGGAAAATCTCGGCGTTGGCGGCCCAGTTGATCACCGTCCGCGGGCTCATCACGGTGGACAGGTCGCCGTTCATAAACGCGGTGCGGGTCAGGTCTGCGACAGTCACCATCTGGTTCACGGTCTTGCGGCCTTCGGCAGAGTTGTAGTGCGGCGCTTTGGAAAGCACGATCGCGGCTTCGGCATCGTGGCTGAGATAGTTCAGTGTCGAGACCAGAGACCAGCGGTCCATCTGGGCTTGGTTGATCTGCTGCGTGCCGTGATACAGGCCGGTGGTATCACCAAGGCCTACGGTGTTGGCGGTCGCGAACAGACGGAAAAAGGGGTTCGGCGTGATGACTTCGTTCTGATCCAGCAGGGTCAGTTTGCCGTCATGCTCCAGAACACGCTGGATCACGAACATCACGTCCGCGCGGCCCGCGTCGTATTCGTCAAACACAATCGCCGTTGGATTGCGCAGCGCCCAAGGCAGGATACCTTCGTGGAATTCTGTGACCTGTTTGCCGTCGCGCAGTTTGATCGCGTCTTTGCCGATCAGGTCGATACGGGAAATGTGGCTATCAAGGTTCACACGCACGGTTGGCCAGTTCAGGCGCGCGGCAACCTGTTCAATGTGGGTTGATTTACCGGTGCCGTGATAGCCCTGAATCATCACGCGGCGGTTGTAGCCAAAACCGGCAAGGATCGCCATCGTGGTTTCAGGATCAAACTTGTAGGTCGGGTCCACCTCGGGCACGCGGTCTGTCCGCTCGGCAAAGCCCTTGATCTTCATATCTGAATCGATGCCAAAGACGTCACGAACGTCAACATCTTCGGTGGGTTTTGCGTTTGCTTCAATCATGCCGTCGGCCATTTGCATCGTCCTTCTACAGGCCCGCGCGCTGGCAGGCCGAAATCCACCGGGCATTGGTGCAACAAACGCAGACCAACCGCAAGAGAAACCGCGCAAAGAAACGTTGGGTCTTTTGGACGCGGATTTCCAGCAAGACACACCTTGAATGATGGCGGTATTAAACTAGGCAAAACCCGATTGAGTCACGTTAAAGCGATAAAGGTTGATTTGAGCTATTAAAATCGACAAAATGGAGGGCACGGGAGGACAATATGGAAAATTTGAAGAGAATAGCACTTGGATTCGCGTGCGCATTTGGCGTTGCAGGGGGGGCAAATACTGCATCCGCTGCATCGTGCCTTGAGGTCGTGCTGACGGGGGTGCAGGGTGGCCCGCCAGTCTTTCAGGGACAAGCTGGCGCCGGCACGTTGGTAAAGTATGGCACCGAAGAAAACGGATGCTCCGAGGTTTTGTTGCAATTTGATGCGGGCCGAGGAACGACACAGCAGTTGTCCAAGATCGGTGTTCCTGTCGGGAAACTAAGCGCGGTGTTTTTCACTCACATACACTCGGATCACAGCGAAGGGCTCATGGACATGATGCAACTTCGTTGGCACTTCAACTCCGCCGGACCCAAAATCGATATGGTGTGTTCGGAGGACGTCACGGCCCCCAAAGGGCACACCATGAGTTGTCGCGAGTATGGGCAAAACCTCGGAGCAGCCCTGATCGCGTCAGGAGAAATGGCACAACGCCTGTCGGAAAACCCCAAACGCCTGCCAGGCGGACCGTCTGATCTGATCAACACGATGACGTTCTTAGGTAAAGATTCGGCGCAAACGGTCTGGGAATCCGGGGATGTCAAAGTTTCTGCCATTCAGTCTCGTCATGTGGCTGGCCATGCGTCCTACCGCGTGGACACTCCGGCTGGCAGCGTGGTAATTGGCGGAGATGCGGGCAATGACACACCAGCCCCACCGCGAGAAACATCAACTTCCGCACAGGTCGAAGCCTTGTCAAACGGTGCCGATATTGTGGTGCATTCGGTCATTCATCCGATCATGGGGCCCGACGGAGACTCTGGATTTCCGCCGCCGATCTACTATCGCCAGTCGACCGCAACCGATCTGGGCGCGTTGTCCAAGCGGGCAGGGGTGAAGCACTTGATGCTCACGCACCACATTCCGCCATTGGGCGCGCCAAAGCAGGGTCCGTATCCAGTGAAAAAAGGCGGACTCTCTGCGGATGACTACATCGAAGCCGTGCGTGCAAGCGGCTATGAGGGCGATGTCGTCATTGGGCCTGACCTGACCAAACTCAGGCTCGTTGCGCAGTAATCTGCGACATGCAAAGGCCGCATGCTTCCGTGAGACTTGCAGCAATTCTCACGCAGGCGTGCGGCTCTTTGATTTGAGAACATAGGGCCTTAGCGGCATATTCCTCTAAAAGGAGTTTGCAATGAATCGTAGACATGTCCTTCTGGGGATCACCGCACTGGCGTCACTGCCTAAATCCGTTCTGGCCGCGAGTTTTGAGGTCACACGCTCTGATGCAGAGTGGCGGGCAATGCTGACTGATTTGCAGTATAAAGTGATGCGCAAGGAAGGCACCGAACGGGCAGGGTCTTCGCCGCTCGACAAAAACTATGAGAAAGGCGTCTATCACTGCCGCGGCTGTGATCTGAAGCTTTATAGTTCAAAACACAAATACGACAGCGGCACGGGATGGCCGAGCTTTTACAAGTCGCTCAACAACGCAATCGGCACCAAAGATGACCGCAAGCTGTTGCGGGTGCGGACCGAATGTCATTGCCGCCGCTGTGGCAGCCATTTGGGGCACATTTTTGATGATGGCCCCAAGCCGACAGGTAAACGGCATTGCCTGAATGGTGTGTCGCTGGTGTTTAAGCCGGCCTAGGCGGCGGCCTGCGACGTGCTGCGTTCGATGAACCTGTAACCAAGGCCATAGAGCGTTTCGATGGCGTCAAAGTTCGGATCAACCCGACGCAACTTCATGCGCAACCGTTTGATCTGGCTGTCGATGCAGCGGTCTGTAACACCCAGATCGGTGCCATAGGCCGTTTCCAGTATTTTGGCGCGTTCCAGCACCATGCCCGGTCGTTTGGCCAAAGCCCATAGCACGTTAAACTCGGTTGCGGTCAGCTCAAGCAGACGGCCGTGCCACGTGACTTCATGGCTTTCTTTGTCCATGACCAACGGGCCTTTCACCAGCTTGGAGACACCCTCATGAGCAGGCGTCGCGATGCGCCCACGCCGCAACAATGCGCGCACGCGCTCCAGCATCACCCGCGGGGCGTAAGGTTTTCTCACATAGTCGTCGGCCCCCATGTGCAGGCCAAAAGCCTCCTCTGCATCCGATCGTGCATCGCTAAGCAGCATGACCGGAAGGTCAAACCGCGACCGGATTCGGCGCAGGAGATCCATGCCATCTATGCCGCGCGGGCGCGTGTTCATGATCAACAGCGCGGTTTTCGGATCGCCAATGTCACGCATCGCCAGTGCGCCGCCGACATAGGGCAAAATGCGATGTCCGTCGCTTTCAAGCAGCCGTGTTAGGTCGTTCAGTGTGGGACGGTTGTCGTCCAGAATTATGATCTGAGCCATCAGTACCCCCGCATGCGCTGTGGTGGTACGTGTCCAATCGTGGCCTGTGCAAAGACCTCGGATCTGCTGCGATCATAAAAACTCTCGATGTGGGGCGTGTCGCCATTGTGGCGCATAAAAAACGTCCCGATCCGTTGCAGTGGCGTCAAAAGCCATGCGGGCACGTGTGTGTTGGCAGTATGAATTGTGTGCGACGATGCCGCGTTGGAAATGGTACTCATGGCGAACCCTCCGCGTTCAAATAGGCGCCAAATGGCGGCGCCGGTCCGTGGCGGGGATAGGCAAAATGTTTGCGCTCTCCCACCACTGCGGATTTAAGGCTGGCTTGGAGTTTGTCCTTTGGTGTTCAGGACAGAGTTTTGGGCAATCGTGCCAAAGTTATCGGCTGGCCATGGTTTTGGCGCAATTGACGGGATCAGGTCATGCGTCGCTTTTCGCCGGGGGAGTGGCCGGTCCAGCGTTTGAACGCAGCGGCAAAGCTGCTGACATCGGAATAGCCCAGCAAAAAGGCAATTTCTGCCTGCGTCATGGCACCATCTTTGAGATAGCGTTCCGCAAGCGCCTGGCGGAGGTTGGACAGAACCTTTTGATAGGTGGTGTCCAATTCGCCAAGCCGCCGCGCAAGGGTGCGGCTGCTCATGCCAAGATCACGGGCCACGGTTTCGATATTGGCCTGACCGGTGGATAGGCGATCGGCGATTTTCCCTTCGACCTGTACACGAATATCTGTCCGCGAATTTGGCGTCTGCGCGAGCACCAGGTCGCAATGCCGTCGCAGGATGTGGTAAAGAGCCGTGTCCGACGTGGTCAGCGGAGTGTCCAGGTCACTCAGGTGAAAGTCGATTTCGTTGTCGTGCGCGTCAAACGTAACGGGGCAGCCGAAGGTTTTGGCAAATGCCTCTTTGTTTTTTGCGCGATGATGCGCGAACGACAATCGCACAGGCGTAAATTGTCGCGGCATGATGAAGCGCAGACCCGACAACAGTTGCGCGACTTGGGCTTCAACAAAAAAGGAACAATCGACTGTGGCGGGAACTATGTTGCTCCAGCGGTAAAACCCCTTGGAACGCAGCTCACTCAGATCCACCTCAATCGCTTCGGAGATGGTTCTTTGATAACGTTGCATGTTTTCCAGCATATCAAGCAGAGTGGGCGAGGTACGGCCCAAGTAGCCAATCAATCCCAGTCGCTTGAGGCGACGTTCTTGTGCCCATTTGAGGTGTACCAGATCATCGCCAGTCAGTGCCACGCCGCGGTTGAAAATTTCGGCCGTCGCCACAAACGGCGCCATCGCTTCTGGTGGTGTGATTTGTTCCAGAGTGATGCCGGTGCCGCCCAACACCTGCTGCTCTGTGAAACCCAGAGAAATCAGGTGTTGTGAAAAGTCGCGCGTGATCGCCGCGAGGTGAAGAAATTGCTGTTCGCTCATGACCGTAGTTCACCGCAATTTCCCGCGGTTTTCAAGGCTTTCGCTCCGGTTGGGCGTCAGTTTGCTGGCGGTGGGGTTTATGTCTTGGCCAAAGCACGCTCAATCGCCCTCGTGATGGCGTCGCGTGTGTCCGCATCCACCCCTTCCAGATCGACAACCAACATGTCGCCGTCTTTGTGGTTGGAAATCGCCGCACGGGTTTTGGGGTTCCGAACCACCCGATACGGGGTGATTTCCCGCGAAATCCCTTTGAACCTTTGCGGGGCCAAGGGCTCTGCCTCGACAAGATCGCGGGCGTGGGCATAGGTCTCATAACTCATCACAATGCCGCCGGGTTCGGCGATGCTTTCAAGGCGGGCAGCCAGATTGGCCTCGGCGCCGATGATGGTGTAATCCATACGCGTTTCCGATCCGAAATTGCCAACGTTGCAATATCCCGTGTTCAGCCCCATGCGGGCACGGAACGGATGTTCAAATCCATTCTGCCGCCAAACGTCTTCCAACTCGTCAAGCCGATCTTGCATCGCCAGCGCCATACGCACGCAGGCCCGCGCATCTTCGGTCGGGCCATGGGACGAGGGGTCGCCAAAAAACGCCACGATCGCATCGCCGATGAACTTGTCGATAGTCGCGCCGTGTTCTTTGGCAATGCGGCTCATCTCTGAGAAGTACTCGTTCAGCAGCTTGGTGAGTTCTTCGGGTTGCATGCGCTCTGTGGTGGCGGTGAAATCTTTGATGTCCGAAAAGAACACGGTGAGCTTTTTGCGTTCCGTTGAAATCGCCACATCGCGCTCCCCTTCAAAGATCGAGCGGTAAACCTGGGGCTCCAGATACTTGGAAATCTTGAGAGACACGTCCGCGAGGAAGGAATTGTTTTCCGCAAGCTCCGCGTTGGCCGCACGGAACTGCCGCGCCAGCCGCAACTGGTGCCACGCAAACGTCAGCCCAAAGGCGCCCGCCACCAGAAGGTAGCCGAGAAGAAACTTGAACGAGGAGAGGTTGAGAGACAGGGGCTGTTGAACGTTCACCACCTGCAAGCCGCGCACATCACCGACTTCCCAGTCGGTTTTGGGACTATCGGGATGGGCATTGTGACATGCGACACAGGCCTCCTGCATGCGTACGGGGGTGGCAAGGATCAGGCGGTGGTCAAGCAAGTCTCCGCTGTCCTGCATGATACGTGTGCGTGTGTTTTGCGGGTCGCGAAACATGTCCAGCGCGGATTGTTCAAAATCGCTGATGTCATCGGTGGGCCTGCCGCGAAATGGATGATCGGAAACAAACCTGTATTCAACGCCGCGTAATGCTTTGGAAAAACGGTCACTTAGTTCAATGGCCACGGTTGCAGGAATCGGATAGGCGCCGTTGATCTCGTGATAATCGTGGCGGGCTTGCGGGCGGCCCTCGGCATTTTGCACCCGTGCAACGACATTGCTGGCATAATAGTCGCGCACATTGTCCATCAAACTGTTCAGGCTGGTCGCCTGACGGTGCAGGTTGTGGTGGGACAGGCTGTTGAGATCAAGCCAGACCGCAACCGGCAGCATCAGGACGCCAAGCGCCACCACCGCAAAAAGAAGCCGCGGGCGGTTGGTCAGGTGGTCACTTAGGCGTTCAATCATTCATCCATCCCCATGGTCGCCCATTGTGTCACGCTCGGCGGCTCTTCGCACAGGATTTTTCAGGGTTTGCAAAGAAAAGAGCCGCGCCTTTGTGGCGCGGCCCTGTTCAGATTGCCCTGTGCAACCAATCACTTGAAGTTGCGGCTGTCCTTGATTTGGTCCCAGGCCCAGACAACTTCCTGAAGCTGGTCTTCCTGGCTGCGGTCTCCGCCGTTCATATCCGGATGCAGCACTTTGATGAGTTTTTTGTACGCCTTGCGGACCTCGGCCTTGGTCCAGCCATCCTTGGCTTCCAGAATTTCGATCGCGCGGCGCTCTGTGGGCGGCAGGCGTTTGGATGCGCCGCCGTTTTTGCCGGGGTTTTGCGTGGCATTGCCCCCCAGAACCTGATGCGGATCTTCGATGCCAAGCCGCGCCCATGCGCGGGCCTCGGGATCGGTGAATTTTTTGGTCTCGCGCTCCCAGACCTTATCCTTGGAGTTCTGTGCGTTCAGTTCGGCTTCGGTTTTGCCGTCAAAGAAGCTCCACTTGAGGTTATATTCACGCACGTGGTCCTTGCAGAACCATTTGAACTCGTCCAGCACATCCGGCGCGCGTGGAGCGCGGTACTTGCCAGCCTCCTGACATCCCTCATGTTCACACACGCGGGTCGAGGTTTCGGACGCGCCCGACATGCCACGCCGACCGCGTGGATTTTTCTTTTTTGCCGATTTCACCGACATATCGAAACCAAAGGGATCTGATTTGGTCATCTGTGCACCTTTTCGACTCGGAGCAGAGATTTTAGCGAAACGGACAGAAGATTGAAGGGGCAGATCGCAAAAATCGGGGAGAATTTCGAGATCACACGAGAAATTCACTCAGCGGGATTTCCAGCGAAATTCTTGCGTGAATTGCCAGACATTTGCGCAAGAATCCGTCTTTTCAACACCGATCAGCTTGGTTCGGAGGTGTCTGTGCGTTTTTTGCCGGCTTCGGAGATGTCGGTGACATCGGCGTGATCTTTGCCGTCGCCCTCTGCACTCAGAGAAACTACAGCGCGATCAGGGGTGATTTCATCAACTTCGGACGTCAGGGGCGGTTCGTTACTTGCAGCCGCCGCGGCTCCGGCGGCGGGGGCCGGCAGCTCCGCGGCCTTTGGGTGCTCAAGCTCTTTGGGCTGAAAAGCGCTGGCATCATCCGCGCGGGGACGACGGAACACCATGACTGACCGATATTTGGTTGCCGTTGACGTCAATCCGCTGCGTTCCTCGCTCGGCAGGGTTTCGGTGCGCAAAAATTCCCACCGGTCCGCAGCAAGCGTGTTCATTTTGGCTTCCAGAGCGTTGGCAAACCGCCCGTCGGCACCTTTGATGCCGCGTGCCTTCTGGCCTTTGGTCGGGGCGGGAACAACTTTGTACTCGTAGATCATTGTCTCAATCACTTTAACTCTGGTGCCTTATGTGGCACCGGACATGTGTACCCTTTTGAGCTTGCGTGCCTCAAGCCTTTTTCGGGATACCCATCACGCGGCCAACCCGATCGGGTTTGGGCAGAACCGAATGCGCTTTGTGCAAGGCAGAGACATTGTCGTAGATGTCATTTGGCATTGGCGCCACACGAGGGCCACTTTGGTCGATGTGCAATCCGATGCCTTCGCCGGTGGCGGACAGCCAACCGTCCTCGTGCCAAAGTTCCTGATAGAAATGCAGGCGTTTCTCGTCGAAATCCAGCAGGTGAAAGGTTGCACGCACTTTGTCGCCCAGATGCAGCTCGCGCAGGTAGCAAAGGTGGAACTCGGCCGAAAAGGTCGTGTTGCCGGTACGCTCGCGGTAGTCGGGGCCAAATCCCATCTCCAGCCAAATCTGATCGACCCCGCGGTCAAACAGAACGTTGTAAAACGCCATGTTCAGGTGGCCGTTGTAATCCAGCCATTGTTTGTCGATGTCCATCCATGTGGATGTGAACGGGGCGTCAAGGTTCATGCGGGCCTCCACTTTTCTTTGTCAGGTCCGGTTATGGCTGCGGGAACAGATTGGAGCAATCCGGAAGTGAGACGGTGACGCGGCGGCTTTTTGGGGGGCGAAATGAAAACGTCGGCGCCATTTCTGGCACCGACGCAATACCTACGTTTTACCGACGTGATACCGACAGGGAAAATTAGCCCTGAAGCTTCTTGGCGACCAGTTCGTTCACCGCCTTCGGGTTGGCCTTGCCACCCGTGGCTTTCATCACCTGACCGACAAACCAGCCCGCCAGTTTCGGGTTGATCTGTGCCTTTTCAACCTGTGCAGGGTTGGCCGCGATGATCTCGTCCAGAGCGGCCTCAATGGCGCCGGTGTCCGTGACCTGTTTCATGCCGCGCTCTTCGACGATCTTCGCCGGATCACCGCCCTCAGTATAGACGATCTCAAACAGGTCTTTGGCGATCTTGCCTGAGATGGCGTCACTCGCGATCAGGTCCAAAATACCGCCCAGTTGGGTGGGCGAAATCGGGCTTTCGGTGATGTCGTGCTCTTCTTTTTTCAGACGGCCAAACAGCTCGTTGATGACCCAGTTCGCGGCCAGTTTGCCATTGCGCCCATCTGCGACAGCCTCAAAGTAGTCCGCGTTTTCTTTCTCGGCGGTCAGAACCGATGCGTCATATTCTGACAGGCCGAAGTCGCTGATAAAGCGGTTCTTTTTCTGGTCGGGCAGTTCCGGCAAGTTCTTGGCAATGTCATCCACCCAGCCCTGTTCGATCTCCAGCGGCAGCAGGTCGGGGTCAGGGAAATAGCGGTAGTCGTGCGCTTCTTCCTTGGAGCGCATCGAGCGGGTCTCGTTGCGGTCCGGATCATAAAGGCGGGTTTCCTGATCCACAGTGCCGCCAGCCTCGACGATTTTGATTTGGCGCTCGGCTTCCACCATGATCGCCATCTGGATAAAGCGCATGGAGTTCATGTTCTTGATCTCGCAGCGGGTGCCAAGATGCGAGAAGTCTTGTGTTTCCATATACTTCTCGTATTGACCCGGACGGCAGATCGACACGTTCACGTCAGCCCGCAGGTTGCCGTTCTGCATGTTGCCGTCGCATGTGCCGAGATAGCGCAGGATCTGGCGCAGTTTCAGAACATAGGCCGCTGCCTCTTCAGGGCCGCGAATGTCGGGGCGGCTGACGATTTCCATCAGCGCCACACCAGTCCGGTTCAGGTCTACAAACGACAGGTTCGGGTCCATGTCGTGTACCGATTTGCCGGCGTCTTGCTCAAGGTGGATACGCTCCACACGCACGTTGCGCGCAACACCCGGTTCCATGTCCACAAGGATTTCGCCTTCGCCTACGATGGGTTCATAAAGCTGGCTGATTTGATAGCCCTGCGGCAGGTCAGGATAGAAATAGTTCTTGCGGTCAAATGCCGATTTCAGATGGATTTCCGCGTTCAGGCCAAGTCCGGTGCGGACAGCCTGTTCAACGCAGAACTCATTGATAACAGGCAGCATTCCAGGCATGGCGCTGTCAACAAATGCCACGTTGGAGTTGGGTTCGTTGCCAAATTTTGTGGAGGCACCCGAAAACAGTTTCGCATTGGAAGAAACCTGTGCGTGTACCTCCATCCCGATGACCAGTTCCCAGTCATGTTTGGCGCCCGCGACGATTTTGGGCTTGGGGGTCTCATATGTCAGGTCGAGCATCGCTCAGGCTCCTTGAATCTATGGCTGGACTGCGTTCTAGGCCAGCCAAGGATCGGGAGCAAGAGGGCAGGTGGTTTCCAGCCTGCTTAGGGGTTGATCTGGGTGATACCGTCAGGCGTGAAATAAACGGTTTGCCCGTTTTGCAGGCCCGACATAAACGGCATGGCCACTGCTTGCAGAGCGATGTCCCGCCCCTTCGCCGCAAGGCGCTCACGCGAAATGATACGCGATGTGTTTTCAAAGCCGATTTCGGCATGCCCCCAAATCAGCGGGTGAATCTCGCGCAAATAATCATGCACTACCATGTCAAAACCGTCGCGAAGGGCCGGCGGCAGGTCCGGTCGGAAGCCGTTTTCGCTGTATT
Source organism: Shimia haliotis (assembly GCF_900114415.1). Classification (GTDB taxonomy): domain Bacteria; phylum Pseudomonadota; class Alphaproteobacteria; order Rhodobacterales; family Rhodobacteraceae; genus Shimia; species Shimia haliotis. The sequence continues at coordinate 71,063 of NZ_FOSZ01000001.1, forward strand.
GTTCGCGTGCAGACTGCCAACTGCGGAACAGATGCGCCGCCATCAGATTGGCCGAGTGTTGGTCTCCACAGCGGCTTAGGGCATCGTCGACGCCGTCGAGAAAGTATTCGATTTCAACCATTTCGAGGCCGCGCGGGTCCACCAACAGCGCATCAAACCACACCCATGCATAGGCACCTGCGCCCCAAAGGTCATAGGTGCGCGCGGCGATGCGACGGGCCTGAAGGTCAAGCTGTTCGAAATCTCCGTACCAACGTGGCAGCAGATAGTTTCCAAGCGCCCGCATGTGCCGCGGGTTGGCCGGATCAAGGGCAATCAACGCCTCAAACTCGGTGCAGAGCTTTTCGGTCGGGTTTTGCATGCCCGGCAGCAACGCACAGCGCGCGGCGGACAGGGCAGGAGAATGGTGTTTGGTCGGGCAGAAGCGGCTTAGAATGGATTCTGCGCGTTCAAAATGGGCCTGAAAAGCCTCGCGATTGAGTTCACGCACGTCCTCCTTGGCCGCGGCCCCGCGCCATGCCCAGCCAATGTCGATGTGCATATGGGCCACGATCAGAGCCAGCGGGTAGCTGTCGGGATAGTCTTCGAGCATATATTCCAAGGCTTCGATGCCGGCAAAGAAGTCCGCACCCCGCGCCGGATGACCGTGCAACAAAGCGTGCTCTGCCGCGCGCACAACATCGGCCCGCGCGCCAAACAACATCAATTCCGCCAACGGGGTTCCAGCGGATGTGGTGGTGCGGTTCTGATCATAAGTGCGGATCTGATCCTCGAGATCTTCCCACCGCTCCTGACGGGCCAGAAACAGACCACGGTCACGTGTCTGATCGCTTTCCAGCTGATCCGGTGTGTCGGTGTTCACAGGGATTTGCAAACGGTGCAGCAAGTCCTTGACGGAGTGCCCTTCTTCTTCGTGCTGGTCAGAGTCGGAGACCGCATGACTGCCGTAAAATGTCTGCGACAGTTTCTTCAACGCGGGCTCAGCCGCAGAAGACACATCGGTCTTATCCAACGAGAAGAATTTCATTTTTGACTGCTCCTATCCTTGCGAACAAGATGCAGGTCCACTTAGGCCAAAGTTGGGCACCAAGTTGAAATCATACGGTCAGGCGGTCCTGACTCTGCCCGAATTGCTGCGCGTCACATGACGCGGAAATGATGCCGTTCTACGGGGATGTCATAGGCCTCCAAAGTGGCCTGCAATCGGTCCGGAGATGGCAAAACATCGTTTGGAATGCGCACCTTAGAGCCATCGACCATCGTCAGCGTCGCCCGCACCGAGATGTCCAGACGCGTGTCAAAACGCGCCGACCGGATTTGATCCGTGCGCATTTCTGCCTCTTGCGTTGCACTTTTCCACCGCAGCACACCCTCGGCGAGCGAAAAAGTCGATACGGGATTGAGCAGCACGTCGATCAGCGCGGGTACCGCGAAAATGCCGAGAATGGCGAGAATCCAAGTCGTGGTGCCAATGGCTTTGAGACCACCGAGGATCACAACTGCAATCGCCAGCGCCATAAAGGTACGGGGATTGCGGCCGTGATGGGTAAAGGTCAGTGGATCCGGCATCAGGCCCCCCGAATGCGCGAGATCATTTCGGCGGTGTCGCGGCTCAGGTTGGGTTGGGCCGCGATGCGCTCCAGCTGGGTCGCGATCTTTGCCTGACGATCCGCGTCATAGCGTTTCCAGGTCTGGAAGGCGCTGCACATGCGGGCGGTGGTTTGCGGGTTCACGGGATCCAGTTTGATCAGCCACTCCGCCAAAAGCGTGTAAGCTGCGCCGCTTTCGTGGTGAAAGCCGGCGTGATGCGCGGCCAGCATACCCATCACAGCGCGGAAGCGGTTGGGGTTCTTCCAGTCAAAGTCGATGTGGTTGGTCAGGCGCGCTGTGGTGTCGGCCAAGGTTTCGGGCTTGGCGTGCATCACCTGAAGCGAGAACCACTTGTCGATCACCAGCCTGTCGTCACGCCATTGGTCATAGAAAGCCTGCAAAGCGTCATCGCCTGCATCGGCGTCCAGAAGCGCGCTCAGGGACGCGAGTTGCAGGGTCATATTGTCGGCCTTGGCGTATTGCTTGGCCGCGGTTGCGCCTCCGTCCAGCTTTGTGATCAGGCCCAAGGCAGAGTTGGCCAGCGCCCGTTTGCCTGCAGCCACCGCATCCGGCGAGAAGGGGCCGTCGACCTGATTGGCGGCATAGAGATCAGGCAGGATGTCGGCAAATGCGTCGGCTTTGGCCTGTCGCATGGCCTCGCTTGCGGTATGGATGGTGGCGGGATCGGGGGTGTCGCCATCTTGATGAAGCACACCCGCCAGTTCCGATTGCGTCGGTTGTGCCAACATCAGAGCCCGATAGGCCGGATCGAGGCTGTCATCCCGAAGAAGCGCTTTGAGGCCGTCCAGATAGTCGGCATTGGGCGCCGCCCCTGTGCGGATCGCGCTTAACAGGCTGTCACGCGCCAGCATGCGGCCCGCTTCCCAGCGGTTGAAGGCATCGGTGTCATGCGCCAACAGAAAGGCGCGTCGCGCATTGTCGATGTCTTGTGTGAGTGTCACCGGAGCAGAGAAGCCGCGCAGCACAGAAGGAATCGGGCGTGTGGCGTGGCCGTTGAAAGAGATGCTTTGTTCGGCTTGGGTCAATTCGACAATCTGTGTGGGCAGCACTTCGTCACCATTGTCGTTCAGCAAGCCCACAGCAACAGGGATCACTTGCGGCAGTTTTTCATCCTGTCCGGGTGTTGGCGCGCTGGATTGGCTGAAGTGCAGGGTAAAGGTGTCGTCCTTATACTCTTCGCGCACACTCACGGTCGGCGTGCCGGACTGTGAATACCACAGCTTGAACTGGCTTAGATCGCGCCCCGTGCTGTCCTCAAATACGGTGATCCAGTCCTCGATCGTGCAGGCTTGCCCGTCGTGGCGATCAAAATAGAGATCAAGCGCCTTGGCATAAGCCTCATCACCAACCAGCGTCTTGAGCATGCCGATGACCTCGGCGCCCTTTTCATAAACGGTGGCAGTGTAGAAGTTGTTGATCTCCTGAAAGCTCTCGGGCCGGACCGGATGGCTCAACGGGCCTTGATCTTCGGGGAATTGGCGCGCGCGCAGGGCAATCACGTCATCAATGCGTTTCACCGGCTCGGAGCGCATGTCGGCGGTGAACTGGGCGTCGCGGAAAACCGTCAGGCCTTCCTTGAGGCAGAGTTGGAACCAGTCGCGGCAGGTGATGCGGTTGCCGGTCCAATTGTGGAAATATTCATGCGCGATGATGGCTTCGATGCGCTCAAAGTTGCCATCGGTCGACGTTTCAGGGCTCGCGAGAACGCAGGAACTGTTGAAAATATTCAGCCCTTTGTTTTCCATCGCGCCCATGTTGAAATCATCCACAGCGACAATGTTGAACTCGTCCAGATCGTATTCACGGCCATAGACGTCTTCGTCCCATTTCATCGACTTCTTCAGGGCCTCCATACCGAAGGCGCATTTGTGCTCATCGCCGGGGCGCACATAGATTGCCAGATCGACCTCACGGCCCGACATGGTGGTGAACTTGTCCTCATGCGCGACCAGATCACCGGCGACCAAAGCGAAAAGATAGGCCGGCTTGGGCCACGGATCCTGATAGATCGAGACATTGGGGGCAGGGGACTGCGTGTTATCCTGAGCGTAGTAAAGCCCGTTGCCATTAGAAAGCATGACCGGCGTGTGGTCCGCGTCGCTTTCAATGCGCACGGTGAATTGCGCCATCACGTCGGGGCGGTCCGGATACCATGTGATCTTGCGAAATCCTTCGGCCTCACACTGGGTGCAGTACATGCCGTTTGACATATAGAGCCCCTCCAGCGCGGTGTTGGCCTCGGGGTTGATCTCGACCTCGGCCTCCCAGTTGAACGGTGCGTGTGGCACGTCGACCTCGATGCCGCCGTCGACTTCGGTGATCACGGCGTCGTGTCCGTCGACCTTGGCCGAGATATGCGTGAGCCCTTCACCGTGCAGCATGAAAGGGCGGCTCGGGACGTCATAGTCAGGCCGGACCCGGATACGGGAAATCACGCGTGTCGCCGTTGGGTGCAGCCGAAAGGTCAGGTGCACATCATCAATGATCCAGCCAAAAGGTGCGTAGTCCTTGAGATAGATCGTTTTGGGGGCTGCGTTGGTCATCACTGGCTCCGTGAATTGGGTTTGGGCAAGATGTATCTTATCCGGCCCCGCCCGCAAGAGGATGTCTTGGATTGTCTGGTTGCTCAAGAAAACGACGAGGCTGTTTTCGTGTTTTTCAAGAAATTGTTTTTGGTAAAGAAAAAAGACCAGTTTTGTTGCCTATCGGAAACTCATGTTCTAATTGGAAAGGTAGGTGAGAAAAATTAGGGAGCGGCGCGATGGTGGAGCGTATCGAAAAACAAGGGTTGCAGGTTGCGACGGAGCTTGTTGCCTTTGTGGAGGAACGCGCATTGCCCGGCACCGGCATCAGCGCCGACACTTTTTGGCAGGGCCTGAGCACACTGGCGCATGAGTTCGGACCACGCAACCGCGCGCTGCTGGACAAGCGCGAAAGCATCCAGCAACAAGTGGACGCGTGGCACCTTGCTCAAAAAGGTCAGGTCCATGATCCGGCGGCCTACAAGGCGTTTTTGGAAGAGATCGGGTATCTCGTTCCGGAAGGTCCGGATTTTTCGGTGGAAACCGCGAATGTTGATCCAGAAATCGCTGCTATCCCCGGCCCGCAGTTGGTGGTGCCAATCACCAATGCGCGTTTTGCTTTGAATGCAGCCAATGCCCGGTGGGGCAACCTTTATGATGCGCTTTATGGTACGGATGTGCTGGGCGATTTGCCCACTGGCAGTGGTTATGACGAGGCGCGCGGAGCGCGAGTGATCGACTGGGCCAAAGGCTTTCTGGACAAGGCTGCGCCGCTTGATGGGGCTAAATGGGCCGATGTCACGTCGATCGCTGTCGGAGAGAAACTCGCACTGGCCACGGCGGACGGCGAAGTGTCTCTGATAGATCCGAGCAAATACCTCGGTCACATGACACAGGGCGACTGGACCGGTGTTCTTCTGGAAAACAACCACCTGAAGATTGAAGTTCTTATGAACCGCGGCGTTGGGCCGGGTGTGACAGATCCTGCGGGCATTGCGGCTGTGAATCTTGAAAGCGCCATGTCGACCATCATGGATTGCGAGGATTCCGTGGCCTGTGTGGATGCGGAAGACAAAGTTGTGGCCTATGGCAACTGGCTTGGCCTGATGAAACGCGATCTGGCGGAAGAGGTTACGAAGGGCGGAAAAAGCTTCACTCGTAAGCTGCATGACGACGCAACCTATACCGCGCCGGATGGCAGCACCTTCACAGTGAAATGCCGCGCTCTGATGCTGGTGCGCAATGTCGGCCACCTGATGACCAATCCTGCGGTTCTGGATCGGGACGGCAACGAGATTGGTGAAGGTCTGATGGATGCGCTGGTCACGGTGATGATCGCGATGCACGACCTGCAATCTGAGGGCGGCAATTCGGAACATGGCTCGGTCTATGTTGTGAAGCCGAAAATGCACGGACCCGAAGAGGTTGCTTTCTCCGATGAGATCTTTGCCAAGGTTGAGGATATCCTCGGCCTTCCGCGCAACACGGTAAAGATGGGCATTATGGATGAGGAACGCCGCACCTCGGTGAACCTCAAAGAATGCATTCGCGCCGCCAAGGGGCGTGTGGCCTTCATCAACACGGGCTTCCTTGACCGTACAGGTGATGAAATCCACACCTCGATGGAAGCGGGCGCCTTCCTGCGTAAAGGTGAAATGAAAACAACACCTTGGATTTTGTCCTACGAAGATCGCAACGTTGACATCGGACTGGCCTGTGGCCTTCAGGGCAAGGCGCAGATCGGTAAGGGCATGTGGGCCATGCCCGATCTGATGGGTGCGATGCTCGAGCAGAAAATTGGTCATCCAAAGTCTGGCGCGAACTGCGCTTGGGTGCCGTCGCCAACCGCCGCAACACTGCACGCGACGCACTACCACGAAGTTGATGTTCTGGCGCGTCAGGAAGAGATCAAGGCTGGCGGGGCCCGTGGAACGCTGGACGACTTGCTCACGGTGCCGGTGATGGACGGGCAGAACCTGTCTGATGAAGAAATTGCTGCTGAGGTGGAAAACAACGCGCAAGGCATTCTGGGCTATGTGGTGCGCTGGATTGATCAGGGTGTTGGATGCTCCAAGGTGCCGGACATCAATGATGTGGGCCTGATGGAAGACCGCGCGACCTGCCGGATCTCGTCGCAAGGATTGGCGAATTGGCTGCATCATGGCGTTGTCAGCGAGGCGCAAGTGATGGCTGCAATGCAGAAAATGGCGGCCGTGGTAGACCGTCAGAACGCTGGTGACGCGAGCTATCGCCCGATGGCGCCTGACTTCTCCGGCGTGGCATTCCAAGCGGCCTGTGATCTGGTCTTTAAGGGACGGGTGCAGCCGTCGGGTTACACCGAACCAGTGCTGCATGCGCGGCGACTGGAGCTGAAAGCACAGGGTTGATTTGAAGGGGCGGTGGAACACACTGCCCCTTTCTATTCGTCGGGAGAAAGAGATGACTATTTCACTGCGCAAGGCGCGCACGATTATCCGCAAGGCCCTGGAAAAAGGCCGGGAAATGGAGCTTAAGCCGCTGTCCGTCGTGGTGCTGGATGCCGGTGGTCATGTGCAGGCGTTTGAGCGTGAAGACGGCGCCGCACCAGGGCGGTTTGCAATTGCCCATGGCAAGGCCTATGGCAGCGTGATGCTGGGCATGGCCGGCACAGCGCAGATGGCGCGTGCAGAACAGCAGGCCTATTTCATGGCAGCCGTGAACGGGGCTTATGGCGGGGCGGTGATCCCTGTGCCTGGGGGCGTTCTGTTGCGCGGCAAAAAGGGCGAGGTCATTGGCGCTGTCGGCGTGACTGGCGACACGTCTGACAATGATGCAATCGCCGCAATGGCGGGCATTGAGGCGGCGGGTCTGACCGGCGAAATCTGACGTCGCGGGCAAGGGGTTTCGTTTGGCTCAGGTGCCGCCTATGGTGGGCGGCACAGCAAATCACGAGGCTTTTCATGGCGCGCCCTGTCGTCGGTATCATCGGCAACCAATATCTGATCAACGACCAATATCCTGCGCATGCGGGCGGAGAAATGAACTCTGAGGCGGTGGCCAGCGTGTCGGAATGTATGCCGTTGCTGATCCCCGCAGACCCCAGATTTGTTTCAATTGACGAATTGATGGAGACCTGTGACGGCTTTCTTCTGACCGGTGGCCGACCCAACGTACACCCAGAGGAATACGGCGAAGCGGCAACCGAGGCGCATGGCGCATTTGACCGTGCGCGAGATGCAATCGTTTTGCCTTTGGTTCGGGCCTGTGTGGAAAATGGTCAGCCGTTTTTTGGAATTTGCAGGGGATTTCAGGAGGTTAACGTTGCCATGGGTGGCAGCCTTTACCCCGAAATTCGTGACCTTCCGGGACGGGACAACCACCGTATGCCGCCCGATGGTACACTGGAAGAGAAGTTTGCCCTGCGCCACACCGTGCGCTTTGAAGAGAACGGAGTGTTCCACCGTTTGTTCGGAGCACAAGAGGTGATGACCAACACCCTGCATGGCCAAGGCATCAAGCGTGCTGGTCGCCGTGTTGTGATCGATGGCCATGCGCCGGATGGAACGCCCGAGGCGATCTATATCGACGGCGCGCCGGGGTTCACGTTGTCTGTACAATGGCATCCGGAGTGGGACGCGGCGAACGATCCGGTGAGCCGTCCGCTTTTCGAATCCTTCGGACAGGCGGTGCATGCCTGGGCCGAAGGAAAACGGCCTGTGTCGGTGCTCAAATCCGCATAAAAATCACGGTCTGTTTTGTGTCGGTATGACGTCGGTACGCAAAACAGCATCTTCGAACAGGTAAAGCGATGGCAGGCCGTGTTGGCCGGGAAAAAGGCTTTTGTTTTAAAAGCCCCTCTCAGGTAAAACTATCCCGCCCGGTCTTGGATTTGCACGACATCGCCAGTATCGCCGCGCGCTTTTCCATCTTCCAGTGCTTCAACTGTGACGACGCCTGGTTTCTGGTTTTTGGTCCAAATCGTGGAGGCTGCCACCCGTTCACGGTTAATCCGATCCGCATATTTTTGCGCCACCTGATAGGTGTCGTTCATCAGGCCCTCGGCCAATGTGGTCGGGTGAAGGCCAAGCTTGAGGAAGCTGGCATTTGATACACGCAGATCATTTTCCGCGGCCTCTTTGCGTGGGTTGTCCACCATGGCCACCTTCGCACCGGTTAGACGCGCCACCAACTCCGCGAGTTCACGTACACGGTGCGTCTCGGTCATTTGGTTGCGGATGACAGGGCGGTCCCCTTTCGCCGGCGGGTTGGAGATGGCCAATTCGACGCAACGCACAGTATCGCTGATATGGATGAAAGCACGGGTTTGACCGCCAGTGCCGTGTACCGTGAGGGGGTAGCCAATGGCAGCTTGCATCAGGAAGCGGTTGAGCACGGTGCCATAGTCACCGTCGTAGGCAAAACGGTTGATCAGCCGCTCGTCGCGGCGGGTCTGGTCGGTTTGAGTGCCCCAGACAATGCCTTGATGAAGGTCGGTGATGCGGATGTCGTCGTTCTTTGCGTAGAACTGGAACATCAGCTGATCCATGGTTTTTGTCATGTGATAGATGCTGCCCGGATTGGATGGATACAGAATCTCGCGGTTGTGGATGACGTTTTCTTCGCCCCGCACCATGATCTGCTGGTAGCCCTCCGGAATCTCCAAGCCCGCGCCGTCATAGCCGTATACGCCCATGGTACCGAGGTGAACGACGTGCGCGTCGAGATCCAGCAGCACCAAAGCTGCGAGAAGATTGTGGGTCGCGTTGATGTTGTTGTCGACAGTGTATCGTTTGGGGCAGGCGCCCCGCATGGAATAGGGGGCAGAGCGTTGCTCTCCAAAATGTACAACTGCGTCAGGTTTCAATTCACCAAGCAAAATGGCCAGATCATCGAACTCTTGCGCCACGTCCAGTTCGACGAACTTGATGGATTTGCCGCTGACTTCTTTCCACGCCTCGATACGCTCTTGCGTAGATTTGATGGGTGTCAGACTTACCACGCCCAGGCGATTGTCGATTTTTCGGCGTGAAAGGTTGTCGACGATTGTCACGTCGTAGCCCTTTTCGCTGAGATAAAGAGAGGTCGGCCAACCGCAAAAACCATCTCCGCCAATTACCATAACTTTTTTCACGCGCGTTCTCCTTATGCCAGCACGAAGCGCTGGGTTTTCGTTCCTGCCTCCCTTGGGAAAGGGTGAGTGATACAGGCAACTTCATGTCGGTAGTGCAATTCAGGGCAAAGTGTGTGGTGAGTAATTTGGCTCTGAGCGCACTGTGTTGTGAAAGTAGACTATTGGCGCGGCGGGGGCGCGTAAAGAAAATTGAGAGATCGGTTTTGATGGCGTTGTCGGGTTCATTCAAGCGCAACACGCCAGTTGGTGTGGTGGCGGTCGCGAAGTGTTTTGTGCCCTCATCATGAATTGCGATGAGGGCACGGGCACGGGCTACATCTCGCCGCCTGCGACCTGCAAAGTCTGACCGCGTACAGAGTCCGCGAGGTCGGAACAGAGATACAGCGCTGTGTTGGCAACCTCCTCGGGCTTGATCAGGCGGCCGTGCGGGTTCACACCCACCATCATGTGGCGTGCTTCTTCTTCGGAACAGCCGGTACGCGCCATGATGCTTTCAATGTTCTGATCAATGATCGCGGTTTCCACGTAGGCAGGGCAGATCGAATTGAAGGTGATCGGCTTGAGCGCATAATCCGCGGCCAGAGATTTGATCATGCCGTTGACCGCGTGTTTTGAGGTCGAATAGGCCGGTGCGCCCTTCAGGCCGCGCAAACCGGCGATGGAGGAAATCACCATGACGCGCCCCCAATCGGTCTGGTTCATCGACTTCAGGCTTTCGCGGATGGTAAGGAATACGCCGTCGATATTGATCGACATCATCTTGCGCCAGAATGCCATGTCGGTTTTGTGCAGGGCACGACCCTCGGCAATCCCTGCGTTGGCGACGCAAATCTGGATTGGGCCACGCGCGGCCACTGCAGCGGCGACACCGTCAACCATCGACTCTTCGTCTGCCACATCCATGGCAAGCGGGTGGATGTTGTCTGTGGCGGCGTCTTGAAGCACCTCAAGACGGCGGCCTGTGATGGTGACGTTTGCGCCTTCGGCCGCGAGGGCCTGAGCGATGGCGAGGCCGATGCCGGTGCCGCCGCCAGTGACCAATGCGTGTTTGCCTTGCAATGACATGATGTTCTCCCTTGTCTCGTTGTTGGCAGGATGGGCGGCTTGGCGGGCGCAGGCAAGCGGACACAGGCCAAACGCCGCGCCGTCACTTTGAGGGACATTTTGGGGGCTTGCAGGCGGATCATTGCGTGAAAGGTGTCCCGTTTGGCGCAAAAGTGCAGGCTTTCTGTCCTTTTTGCTTGTTGGGGCATTTTGTGCCGTTGCGTCACGGCAAAACATCGCTAAACCGAATGGAACGCCGCACGGCGGACCAGGTGCACGAAGCGCCGCAAGCCAGTAGAGGAGCCTGTGCATGACCGAGACCCGGAGTCGGTGGTTTGACCTACCGCCAGTCTGGCTTGTTGTCGCACTGGTGTTGGCATGGGTCCAAGCGCGGTATTTTTCGATGGGATTGAGCTTTGGCCCTGTGTGGGCAGATCTTCTTGGCGGGCTGTTGGTCGGCGGAGGGATTCTGCTGATGGCGCTGGCGATCTATGAGATGCGCCGGCAGAAAACCACCATTCATCCTCATCATGACAGTGCGCGACTGGTGCAATCGGGCATCTTTAGCCGCACGCGCAATCCGATCTATCTGGGCGATGTGATGGTGCTTGCAGGGCTGATCCTTTACTGGGACGCGGTCCTCGCACTGCCGCTTGTACCTTTGTTTCTATGGCTTCTGGAACGGCGTTTTGTCATTCCGGAAGAAAATCGTCTTCGTCGTATCTTTCGCATGGATTTCGCAAAGTACTGCGAAAAAGTCAGGCGGTGGATGTGATGCCGTTGCGTCGCAGAAATACGGGAGGGCCTCTGTTTGCTTGTGCAGCATCACAGGTGGCGTTAAAACTTTCTGCAAGTGCAGCATTGTCTGCGTGAAATATTATTGCTCCACGACCAAAGGGGGATAAGAAAGGTGAAAATCGGAACACCCAAAGAGGTGTTTGACGGGGAAAACCGGGTCGCGATGACTCCGGACTCTGCCAAACAGCTCATGAAACTGGGCTACGAGTGCGCGATCGAAGCGGGCGCTGGTGCCAATGCAGGTTTCACGGATGCGTCTTATGAAGATGCAGGCGTTGAGGTCATCAAGACCGCGGCGGGCCTCTGGAAGGCTTGCGATATCGTGGCCAAGGTGCGCCAGCCGGATGCGACAGAGCTGAAACGCCTGACCAGTGACAAGACGCTGATCTCTTTCTTCAACCCAGCGGGCAACGAAGAAGGCATGGAAGCCGCCAAAGCCAAAGGGGCGAACGTGATCGCCATGGAAATGGTGCCGCGTATCTCGCGGGCGCAGAAAATGGACGCTCTGTCCTCGATGGCGAACATTGCGGGGTATCGCGCAGTTATTGAGGCGGGCAACAACTTTGGTCGCTTCTTCACCGGTCAGGTGACTGCGGCGGGTAAGGTTCCCCCAGCGAAAGTTCTGGTTGTGGGCGCCGGCGTTGCCGGTCTGGCCGCGATTGGCACCTCGACCTCGCTGGGCGCGATCACGCTGGCGTTTGACGTGCGTCCCGAAGTGGCCGAACAGGTTGAATCGATGGGCGCCGAGTTCGTCTATCTCGACTTTGAGGAAGAGCAGCAGGATGGCGCGGCCACCGGCGGCTATGCCTCTGTTCAGTCTGAAGAATTCCGCAACGCGCAGCTGGCGAAGTTCCGCGAACTGGCGCCCGAAGTGGACATCGTGATCACCACCGCGTTGATCCCGAACCGCGAAGCGCCGGAACTCTGGACCGAAGACATGGTTGCCATGATGAAGCCGGGTTCCGTGATCGTCGATCTGGCGGCGGAAAAGGGCGGCAACTGTAAGCTGACCGTGATGGACGAGAAGATCGTGACCGAGAATGGCGTGACCATTGTTGGCTATACCGACTTCCCGAGCCGTATGGCCGCTCAGGCTTCGACCCTTTATGCGACCAACATCCGTCACATGATGACCGACCTGACGCCCGAGAAAGACGGTCAGGTCAATCACGACATGGAAGATGACGTGATCCGCGGCGCGACCGTGACGTTTGAAGGTGACATCACCTTCCCGCCACCCCCGCCGAAAGTGCAGGCGATTGCGGCCAAACCGAAAGAGGTTGTTCCGGAACTGACACCGGAAGAAAAGCGCGCAGCCGAAGTGGCAGCGTTCAAAGCGCAGACCAAACAGCAGGTGATGCTGCTCGGTGGCGGTGGTGCCTTGATCCTTCTGCTGGGTCTGGTGGCGCCGGCCAGCTTCATGCAGCACTTTATCGTGTTCGTGCTGGCCTGCTTTGTCGGCTTCCAGGTGATCTGGGGCGTTGCGCACTCGCTGCACACCCCGCTGATGGCTGTGACCAACGCGATTTCGTCGATCATCATTCTGGGCGCCCTGATGCAGATCGGGTCCGGGTCGTTCCTTGTGATCCTGCTTGCCGCTGCTTCGGTCTTTATGGCCGGGATCAATATCTTCGGCGGCTTCCTCGTGACACGGCGCATGCTCGCCATGTTCCAGAAATCCTAAGGAGGTTGAGCAATGGAATTTGGTTTTACGACCGCCGCTTACGTTGTTGCGGCAGTGCTCTTCATCCTCTCGTTGGGTGGTCTGAGCAATCAGGAAAGCGCGAAACGCGCAGTGTGGTACGGGATCACCGGCATGGCGCTGGCGGTTTTTGCCACGCTCATCGGCCCGGGTTCTGGCCTGTGGTGGCTGTCCGTTCCGCTGATCGCGGCGGGTGGCTGGATCGGCTATCAACTGGCGTCCAAGGTCGAAATGACCCAGATGCCGGAACTGGTGGCCGGCATGCACGCGCTGGTTGGTCTGGCGGCTGTTTTTGTTGGCTTCAACGCACATTTCGAGATCGGCAACGCGGCAGCGGCCAACGCGTCTGGCATGGATGCGGTGAAAGACCTCGGTGCATTCGGTCAACTGATCGCCAAGAAATCCGCGGTTGAGATCAGCATCTTGTTCGTCGAGTTGTCGCTTGGCGTCTGGATTGGTGCTGTGACCTTCACCGGCTCTGTGATCGCTTACGGCAAGCTCTCGGGCAAAGTGTCCTCCAACGCGGAAAAGCTGCCTGGTGGTCACCTGCTGAACGCGGGCGCGGCGGCTTTGTCTCTGCTTTGCCTGATCTGGTATCTGAACACCGGTGGCATTCTACCTCTGCTGATCCTGACTCTGGCGGCACTATTTATCGGGTATCACCTGATCATGGGCATCGGTGGTGCGGACATGCCGGTGGTTGTCTCGATGCTGAACTCCTACTCCGGTTGGGCAGCAGCGGCGATTGGCTTCTCGCTCGGCAACGACCTTCTGATCGTTGTGGGTGCGCTGGTGGGCTCGTCTGGTGCGATCCTCAGCTACATCATGTGTAAGGCGATGAACCGCTCGTTTGTCTCTGTGATCCTCGGCGGCTTTGGTGGGACCACGGGTCCTGCGATGGAAGTCGAAGGCGAACAGGTTGCCATCGAAGCAGACGGCGTTGCCGCCGCTCTGGACGATGCCGACAGCGTAGTGATCATCCCGGGCTACGGCATGGCCGTGGCTCAGGCTCAGCAGAACGTTGCGGAACTGACCCGTCGTCTGCGCGCCAAGGGCAAGAATGTGCGTTTCGCAATCCATCCGGTTGCGGGCCGTCTGCCCGGTCACATGAACGTGCTGCTGGCGGAAGCCAAAGTGCCTTATGACATCGTGCTGGAAATGGACGAGATCAATGACGACTTCCCGGAAACGGATGTGGCCATCGTGATCGGCTCCAACGACATCGTGAACCCTGCAGCGCAGGAAGACCCCAACAGCCCCATCGCCGGCATGCCGGTTTTGGAATGCTGGAAGGCGAAGCAGGTGTTTGTTTCCAAGCGTGGCCAAGGTACCGGTTATTCCGGCATCGAGAACCCGCTGTTCTTCAAAGAGAACACGCGCATGTTCTATGGTGATGCGAAAGCCAGCCTTGATAAGCTGCTGACCATGATCGACTGATCCGAGGTCACATGAAACATTGAGAGGCGCTCCTTCGGGGGCGCCTTTTTTGGTCTCCAATTTCCTCGGGGTCAGGGGCAGCGCCCCGGGTCTTGTGGCCTGGAGGGCTTGTTTCAAAAAGGAAAATCGGCTGATGTATACCGCGGTATTCAGCTAAGTCATTGAAAACTATAAATTCTTTACAGGTTTCCCTAGGGTCGCTATCTTGCCGTGAAACCGGAGATTTTAGATGCCGCCTATTGATGACCATCCTTTACGCTACAAACTGGCCAATGAATTGCATGCGCGCCCCTTTCCAACGCTGACGGCACCGGCGACAGCGGTGTTTCTGGCATTGCGCACATCCATTGATGTGATCGGCGGGGCGAGAGATGCTGAAATGGCGCATCTGCATGACCTGCTGGACCGGTTTGGCGCGCATCACCCGCAGCCCGGCGCGACGCATTTTTCCTGTGCCATCGGGCGTCATCGCCTCAAGTGGGAGATGCACGCGGAGTTTGTGACCTTCACCGTGTTCATCGACCGGCTCAGTGTGCGGCCATTTGATCCGGCGGACTTTGAGGTCTTCCCCGAAGACTGGCTTGCGCGCGCTCCGGGCAAGCGCATCACATCGGCATTGATCCGCATCGACGCGATGCCGCTGGCCGAGCAGGCCCATGAGGAACTGTCGAATTGGTTTGTGCCGGAGAGCATTGCGGTGAGCAACGTGTTGGACAAATCCTGTCTGGTGGCCACGGATTTCCGCATAGACGCGGCAGGGCATCAGCGCATGGCTTTGTTTGTGAACGAAGGCACCGGACAGCGCCGGATCGGGCGCGTTGTGCAAAGGCTGTGTGAGATTGAAACCTACAAGTCGATGTCGATGCTGGGTTATTTCCGCGTGAAGGCGATCGCGCCTCAGTTGGGGCAACTGGAGGCGGAAGTGGCCGACTTGATGGGGCATCTGCGCAGCAGCGACGAAAACCCGGATCAGACACTTGGCCGTTTGTTGGACCTGTCCGGCGATCTGGAGAAGCTGATTGCCGACACCTCGTTCCGATTTGGTGCCACAGAGGCCTATGAAGCGATTGTGCATCAGCGCATCACTGTGCTGCGCGAGGAGCGGTTCATGGGGCGGCAGACCATGGGAGAGTTCATGTCGCGCCGATACGATCCTGCGATGCGGACGGTGGCCTCGACCAAGTCGCGGATGCAGTCATTGGCGGATCGCGCCGGGCGGGCAGGGCAGTTATTGCGCACCAAGGTTGAGGTCTCGCGCTCGGCGCAGAACCAAGCTTTGCTGGAGAGCATGGACCGGCGTGCGGATTTGGCGCTTCGTTTGCAGGAGACAGTCGAGGGGCTGTCTGTGGTGGCGATCAGCTACTATGCGGTTTCTCTGCTGGGCTATCTTGTCTATCCGCTGGCAGGGCCTTTGGGCGTGTCCAAGGGCGTGCTGACCGCGGCGGTGACGGTGCCTGTGGTGCTGGCGGTCTGGTGGATGGTGCGACGGATCAAGGCGCGGATATAAGGCGCGACGCCAGGGGCAGGGGCAAAGAAAAAGGCCGGAGCAATCTGCTCCGGCCTTTTCTGTGTGATCTCGCTTTGCCTTAGCGTCCGCGGATGCGCGGGTCGAGCGCGTCGCGCAGGCCGTCGCCAAGGTAGTTCACCGACAGAACCGTCAGCGAGATCGCCAGACCGGGCCAGAACACGCGTTCCGGATAGTCTTGCAGATACTGCACCGCATCGTTCAGCAGGCGGCCCCAAGTCGGGAAGTCCGGCGGGAAGCCGAGCCCGAGGAAGGACAGCGCGCTTTCGGTGATGATCGCATTGGCGATCCCCAAGGTTGCCGACACCATAATCGGGCTCAGCACGTTGGGCAGGATGTGGCGTGTGATCATGTTTTTGTTGGACGTCCCGATAGAGCGGGCAGCCAGAACAAATTCACGTTCCTTGATCGCCAGAACATCGCCGCGCACGATCCGTGCGGTGGGCATCCACGAGGTGATGCCGATAGCAACCACGATCAGGATAAAAATCCCACGCTCAGGGCCAACAGCTGCGGACAGCGGTTCGCGGAAGAGCATCATCATCACCAGCAGAAGCGGCAGGATCGGCAGGGCCAGAAACAGGTCGGTCAGACGCATCAGCGGGCCGTCCAGTTTCTTGAAGTAGCCCGCGGTGATCCCGACAAGGCTGCCAAGACCCAGCGCCAGCGCCATGGCTGTCAGGCCGACGGCGATGGAGGTCTGCCCCCCCGCCATCATACGCGCCAGAAGGTCACGACCAAGCTGGTCGGTGCCAAAGGGATGCGCCAGGCTTGGCCCCTGATTGCGGGAGCGGATGTCAATGAAGGTCGCGTCATAGGGCCAGAGCCACGGGCCGATGAAGACCCCGAGCACGATCACGATGAAGACGATACCACCAATCAAAGCCCCTTTGTGGGCCTTGAACTGGTGCCACACGTCGTACCATTGGCTGTGCGGCGGGGTGGTGGGTTCCGTGTTGGACATATCAGTCATAGCGGATCCTCGGATCAAGAATACCGTAGAGCACGTCTGCGATAAGGTTGAAGAACACGATCAGGATGGCGAACATGAAGGTCAGCGTCTGCACGGTGGGCAGGTCGTTGGCCTGAATGGCGCCGATCAATTGACCGCCGATGCCGTTCACCGAGAACACTTGCTCGGTGATGATTGCGCCGCCGAAGACCGCTGGGAGACCCAGAGCGATCACGGTCACAACCGGGATCATCGAGTTGCGCAGTACGTGCACCAGCACCACCACGCGCTCGCTCAGGCCTTTGGCACGCGCGGTGCGCACATAGTCCTGATTGAGGTTGTCCAGCATCGAGGCGCGCATGTAGCGGCTGATCTGGGCAGTGGTCTGCATGGCAAGCACCATCACGGGCATGATCATCTGGCGCAGCTGATAGACAAAGCTGTCCCAATCCGTCACCTGATGCGTCGTGTCATAGATGAACGGGAACCAGCCAAGCTGAACCGAGAAGATCACGATCACCAGCGGACCGGTGAAGAACGGCGGGATCGAGTAGCCGATCATAGTGATGAACGTACCGGCCTGATCGAACATCGAATACTGCTTGTAGGCAGAATAGATGCCGATGGGCAGCGCGATCAGGATGCCCACGATGTAGGAGAAACCCACAACCCAGAGAGTCTGCGGCAGGCGCTCGACAACCACGTCCATGACGGGGCCGCGGTGCTGCCATGAGATCACGCGCAGCTTGTCTTCGGAATAGGTGGTGCCGAACATGTGGTCAAACATCACCTGCGGCTCGATCCAGAAGAACTGAACCAGCCATTTCCAATATCGCACGTGCATTGGCTCCCCAAGGCCAAGAGCTTCGCGCATTTTTTCTTTGACTTCGGGTGGCACGGTCAGGGGGACCTGCGCCATGGGATCGCCCGGTGCCAGTTCAAGCAGCAGGAAGATCACGAGTGAGATGAATAAGAGCGTCGGGATCGCAAGGATCAACCGGCGAATTGTAAAGGTCAGCATGAGTGGCGCCTTTGTTTATGCGTCTGTTGTTTTTGAGCCATGAGCGCAGCGACCTGCCTGCGCGGGGCCGAAAGAAAGGGGCGGACCCGAAAGTCCGCCCCCCAAAGTGCGATTACTTCATGCGGTACCAGTCAGCAACGTTCCACAGCTCGGAGTCCCAAACGTTCAGGACCACGCCGCCAAGAGAGTTGGCGTGTGCGGAGACGCGACCACGGTGCACCAGCGGCACGATGGTGTAGCTGTCTTTGGTCAGCATGTTGTTCATCTGCTTGGCGATCTCGCCGCGCTTCTCGATGTCACCGGTGCGTGCCAGTTCGTCGATCAGAGCGTCATATGCGGGATCACAGAAGCGGTTGATGTTCTCACCCTGCCACTGGCTGTCAGGCTTCGGCTCGTTGCCGCAGCGATAGGCCGCCAGATACTGCTGAGGGTCGGTGCCGTTGAAGGTGTTGGCATACATCTCAACGTCAGCATAGAACTTCTGGAAGGTGTCGGGCGAACCGGGGTCACCACCGAAGAACACGGACGCAGACAGGTTGCGCAGCTCGGTTTCAACACCGATCTCGCTCCACCACTGTTTGATCAGGGCCTGGAAGTCCTGACGCACGGCGTTTGTGGATGTCTGGTAAAGGATCGACAGTTTCACGCCGTCTTTGGCGCGGATGCCGTCGCCGCCTTTAACCCAGCCGGCTTCGTCCAGCAGAGCGTTGGCGCCAGCGATGTCCTGAGTGGCACAGTAGTCGTTGCCAGCAGCATAGTTCGCGGGAACCGGAACCAGATCACAGGTCACTTTACCTGCTTTGCCGTAGCCGATCTCAACCAGCAGTTCGCGGTCGATCGCCATGGACAGCGCTTTACGCACGTTCATGTCGGACAGGAACGGGTGAGGGGCTGCAACGGTGGAGCGAACACCTTCTTCCAGCGAGGAAGACGGGTCGGTCAGGTTCATTTCCAGACGCTCAACCAGCGGGCCGAAGCCTGCGATGGCTTTGCCTTTGCCGCCTTCTTCCATCTTGGCAATCACATCGGGTGCCAGCTGGAGGTTCCAAGCGTAGTCGAATTCGCCGGTTTCCAGAACCGCGCGGCCTGCGCCGGTTGCGTCGCCGCCACCTTTGAAGGTCACAGTCGCGAAGGCCGGTTTTGCCGGATCACGGTAGTTCGGGTTGGCTTCGTACTGGATCACGTCGTTAGTGCGGAAGTCGGTCACAACGAACGGGCCGGTGCCGATCGGGCCAAAGTTCTCAGCGGTACACTCAGGAGCTTTCGCGCCCATGCAGTTTTCGAACTGAGCTTTCTGGATGATCGGGGACTGACCACCTACGAACGGGCCGTAGGGGTTCGGCTTCGCGTCGGCGAAGGTCACTTTTACGGTCAGGTCGTCCAGCGCTTCAACGCTTTCAACGCCGTCAAAGAAAGACAGCTGCGCGCAACCGCCTTCGGGGTGCATGCAGTATTCCGCGGTGAATTTCACGTCTGCGGAGGTCAAAGCGGAGCCGTCAGACCAAACGAGGCCCTCTTTCAGCTTCCAGGTGATCGACTTCAGGTCTTCGGACACGCCACCGTTTGCAACCGTCGGGATATCTTCGGCCAGGAACGCAACCATTTTGCCGGTCTCGTCATAACGGGCCAGCGGCTCAACGGTCAGAGATGCCGATTCGACGTCCTTGGTGCCTGACGACAGGTACGGGTTCAGGATCGACGGCGCCTGCCAATAGATGATGTTTACGTGGCCGTCCGAGCCGCGCTCCGCCATGGCCGCGGGGGCCATTGCGAATGCTGCTGCAGCGCCAAGCATCAAAGTTTTAACTTTCATGTCTCACTCCATGTTGCGCGCGGTTGCCCGCGCATTTTAGGCAAATTTGAATTGCCTAGTTTTTGTTTGTCAGGAAAGGCCGTGCTCCGAATCGCTCGGCAGCAACGCTGAATGTTTGTTCATATCCCCTCTCGACTGGCAGCATCTCAGACCAGTGAGGTGGAAAATGCAAGGGCTCGTTTCGGAACTATCTTGGGGTCAGGTGGCAAAATGTTGTGCCGAGTTTGGCGGAAAGGCGGGTGTTTGACGTTTGCAATCCTTGGCAGTAGCGTCGCGTCAAACGACAAAAAACAAAAAACTGGGGAGTTCTGGGGATGCTGGACAACGCCATCGCCTCGATCGAAAACCTTCGGGTCGAGTTCCAAACCAAAGACGGACCTGTGGTTGGCGTGGAGGATGTTTCCTTCAAGGTCAATCCGGGGGAAACTGTTTGTATCGTTGGGGAATCTGGCTCGGGCAAATCCGTTTCCAGCCTCTCGTTGATGCGTCTGGTGGAGTTCGGTGGCGGTTCGATCGCCGGCGGCAAACTTCTTTTTGATCGCAAGGAAGGCGGCCAAGCGGATCTGCGGACAACCGATCAGAACCTGATGCGCACGATTCGTGGCAACGAGATCGGAATGATCTTTCAGGAGCCGATGACAGCGCTCAATCCGGTGTTCACTGTTGGCCGGCAGCTGACCGAAGGTTTGCGGTTGCACAAAAAACTGTCAAAGGCAGACGCTGAGGCGCGGGCAGTGGAATTGCTGCGCGAGGTGCGCATTCCGGAACCCGAGCGGCGTTTGAAACAATACCCTCACGAGCTTTCGGGTGGGATGCGCCAGAGGGTTGTGATCGCAATGGCAATGGCCTGCGAGCCGCGCCTTTTGATCGCGGACGAACCTACAACTGCGCTTGATGTCACCATTCAGGCCGAAATTCTGGCCTTGATGGATCGTCTGAAGCGGGAAACCGGCACGGCGGTTATGTTCATTACACATGACATGGCCGTGGTTGCGCAAATGGCAGACCGTGTGGTTGTCATGTTCCGCGGCAACAAAGTGGAAGAGGGCACTGTCGAAGAAATCTTCGAGAACCCGCAGCACGACTACACCAAAGCACTGCTGGCAGCGGTTCCCAAGCTTGGCGAGATGAAAGGCACCGATGTGCCGTCACCGATGAAGCTTTTCAATGATAACACTCACAGCACCGACCCCATTCCCGGCACCAACGAGCCGATCCTGACGGTGAAAAAACTGGTGACGCGCTTTCCGGTCAAGGGCGGCCTGATGCGCAAAACCGTGGCCAATGTGCACGCGGTCGAAGACATTTCCTTTACGGTGAACAAAGGCCAGACCCTTAGTTTGGTCGGCGAGTCGGGCTGTGGCAAATCCACCGCCGGTCGGTCTTTGCTGCGCCTTGTCGAACCAACGTCGGGCCATGTGGAATTCGACGGGTCGGACATCATGTCCCTGAACCCCAAAGAGATGCACAAGGCGCGTCAGGACATGCAGATGATCTTTCAGGATCCCTTTGCATCGCTGAACCCGCAGATGCAGTTGATGGATCAGGTCAGCGAACCGATGCGCAACTATGGCACCCATGCCGGCAGCGAGTTACAGGATCGAGTGGCGATGTTGTTTGACCGGGTGGAACTGCCGCGCAGCTTTATGCGCCGTTACCCGCACGAGCTTTCGGGCGGTCAGCGTCAGCGGATCGCGATTGCCCGCGCGCTCGCACTGAACCCGAAACTGATCGTGTCGGACGAGGCCGTATCGGCGCTGGACGTGTCGGTGCAGGCGCAGGTTTTGAACCTGATGATGGAACTTCAGGCCGAGTTGGGGATTTCCTATGTCTTCATCAGTCACGACATGGCCGTGGTCGAGCGCGTCAGCCATTATGTGGGCGTGATGTATCTGGGACGCATTGTGGAAATCGGTCCGCGTCGTGCGGTGTTTGAAAACCCGCAACACCCCTATACGCAGGCTCTGATGAAGGCCGTACCGATTGCCGACCCGCGTCAGCGCAAGTCGGAAAAGGACCTGAACTTCAAACCGATCCCGTCGCCGATTCACCCCGTCGGGTATGACGCGGCTCCGTCGGAATACCGAGAAGTCGGGCCTGAGCATCATGTTCTGACCACAGATTCGGGATACTAAACCCATGACAGAGCGCCTCAGCCCTCGCGCGATTTTGGACAAGCTGGTGTCGTTTCCCACAGTGAGCCACGACACCAACCTGCCACTGATTGACTGGGTTGAGGGCTATCTCTCAAGCCATGGAATCGAGAGTTTCCGGCATCCGCATGAAACTGACCCCGCCAAGGCAGCGCTTTTTGCCCATGCGGGCCCCAAGGTGGAGGGCGCCGTTGTGTTGTCCGGTCACACGGATGTTGTGCCGGTTGAGGGTCAGCCTTGGTCCACGGATCCATATGAGGTCGTGGAAAAAGACGGCAAGCTTTATGGGCGCGGCACCTGCGACATGAAAGGATTTGACGCTCTGGCGATTTGGGCCTTGGTCGAGGGCCACTATGGGGATCTGAAGCGGCCTTTGCAGATTGCGCTGAGCTATGACGAGGAAATCGGCTGTACCGGCGCGGCGCCACTGATTGAGAGTATGGACAAGGTTTTGCCCAAGGGCAGCGCCACCATTGTTGGCGAGCCGTCGATGATGGGCGCTGTGACTGGCCACAAGGGCGGGCAGGGGTTTGACGTGCATGTGCGCGGCTTTGAAGTGCATTCTTCGCTGATGCATACCGGTGTGAACGCGATCATGTATGGTGCAAAGCTCATTGAGTGGGCCAATGAGATGAACGCCGAAAATCAGGCCAAAACGCCCAGCGACATTGCGGGAACCTTTGAGCCGCCTTGGACCACAGTCCATGTGGGCATGATTGAGGGTGGCACCGCACACAATATCACCGCACTGGATTGCCGGTTTGGGCTCGATTTCCGCATTGTACCCGATGAAACCCGCGAGGCGTGGAGCGCACGGTTCAAGGCCAAGGTGGCAGAGGTCGAGGCGGAAATGCAGGCGGTTGTGCCGGAAAGCCATATCGCGCTGAACGAGCAGTTCTATGTGCCTGGACTGCTGCCGGAAGATGCAGGTGAGGCAGAGGCCTTGGTGCGTCGCCTGACCGGCGACAACGCGCCGCGTGTCGTGAGCTATGGCACGGAGGGCGGGCACTTTCAGGGTGGCGGCTATTCCACTGTGATCTGTGGTCCGGGTGACATTGCTCAGGCCCATCAGCCCGATGAATTCCTCACCGTGGCACAGTTTGAGGCCGGCACACAGTTCATGCGGGATTTGCTGGCGGAGCTGGCGGGATGAACGCCTTTCCTTTGGGGATGGATCAGCCGGTAGAACACGGCGGAACGCTTCCCGAAGACGCGGATGTGGTCATTGTCGGCGGCGGCATTATCGGGGTCATGACCGCCTATTTCCTAGCTAAAAAAGGTCTGAGGCCTGTGGTTCTGGAAAAGGGCCGCGTGGCCGCAGAGCAGAGTTCGCGCAATTGGGGGTGGATCCGCCAACAAGGGCGCGATTTGGCCGAGTTGCCGATCATGCTCGAGGCCAACCGGATCTGGAAAACTCTGGCTGCAGAGGGGGGCGAAGACCTCGGGTTAAAGACGGTTGGCGTTTGCTACCTTGCTGAAAATGAACGGGATTTATCCGAATACGAAGGTTGGCTGAGGGACGCCAAACCCTATGGAGTTGACAGTCGGATGTTGTCTTCGGGCGAAGTGGCCGAGGCGCTTCCCTCAATCACGCGCAGCTTTGGTGGCGCGCTGATCACACCTTCGGACATGAAAGCCGAACCGTGGATTGCAGTGCCGGCGCTGGCGCGGGCGGCGGTGCGGGCCGGAGCAGTGATCATAGAGAATTGCGCGGTGCGCGGGTTGGACATCGCGGCGGGGCGCGTGGCGGGTGTCGTGACCGAAAAGGGACAGGTCAAAGCCCCCGAAGTGGTGGTCGCAGGCGGTGCTTGGTCGTCGTTGTTTTTGCGACGTCATGGTGTGTCTATCCCGCAGCTGTCGGTGCAGGCCCTTGTCATGGCAACGCAACCTGCCCCTGATCTGGATGTGCCGGCGACGGCTATGTCTGGGTTGGCGTGGCGGCGGCGGTCTGATGGCGGGTTCACCATCGCGCCGGGCGGTTGGCATCGGCTGCACATCGGGCCGGACGCGTTTCGCGCCTTGCCCAAGTTTATCCCGCAGTTGCGTGCGGATTGGGCGGGCACTCATTTTTCGCCTGCTGGCCCTAGTGGGTTTCCCGATGCGTGGTCAACCAAACGCGCGTGGCAGATGGATGCCGAAAGCCCGTTTGAGCGTATGCGGGTTCTCAACCCCAAACCCCACATGCCGCCCCTGCAAAAGGCGCTGGATACCTTTGGTGATCTTTTTCCGGCGCTTGGCCGTCCCAAGATGAAACAGGCGTGGGCGGGTATGATCGATACAATGCCGGACATCGTGCCTGTGGTGGACCGTGCCGCCGCCATTCCGGGTCTGAGCATTTGCACCGGCATGTGCGGGCATGGCTTTGGCATCGGGCCGGCCTTTGGTCGCGTAATGGCGGATTTGGTCACGGGGGGTGACGTGGGGCATGACCTGAGCCGGTTCCGGCTGGAAAGATTTTCGGACGGCTCCAAAATTGAGCTTGGCCCGATCATCTGAGCGCCAACCGCATAGCAGGGTTTTGGTTAATTTGTGAACGACCACCCCTTGCATCGAGGTGAATGATCATTCAGTCTGGCGACAAAATGAACTGATGGAGATGAGTCATGCCGATCAAAAACCGTTTGGGCGAGATGCATTCCGAAATCACCGGATGGCGGCGGCATTTGCACCAGCATCCCGAGCTGATGTTTGATGTGCATGAAACCGCAGCCTTTGTAGAGGCGCGCCTCAAGGATTTTGGTGTGGATGAAATCACGCCAGGCATCGGCCGCACCGGCGTTGTCGCCGTGATCAAGGGCAAGACCGACACGCAGGGCCGTGTCATCGGCTTGCGCGCAGATATGGATGCTTTGCCAATCCATGAGGCGACCGGACTGGAATATGCCTCGACCGTGGATGGCAAAATGCACGCTTGCGGTCATGACGGGCATACCTCGATCCTGTTGGGTGCGGCGCAATATCTGGCAGAGACCCGCAATTTTGACGGCACGGCGGTGCTGATTTTCCAGCCGGCCGAAGAAGGTGGCGGCGGCGGACGCGAGATGTGCCGTGACGGGATGATGGACCGGTGGGGGGTGCAAGAGGTGTACGGCCTGCACAATGCACCTGGCATTCCGGTGGGCCATTTTGCCATTCGCTCGGGCGCTTTGCTGGCGTCCTCTGATGAGTTCGAAATCAAGGTGACGGGCAAGGGCGGTCATGCGGCGGCGCCGCATGATGCCGTGGACACAACACTGGTCGCGAGCCAGATTGTTGTGTCTTTGCAGTCTATTGTCGCGCGCACGGTGGACCCGATCCATCGGGTTGTGGTGACGGTTGGTACCTTTGAAACCGACAGCGTGGCGTCAAACGTCATTGCCCATACTGCGACGCTCAAAGGCACTGTACGCACGCTTGATCCTGCCAATCGTGCGCTTGCGGAAGAGCGCATTCGCGCCATCGCGGAACACACTGCGCTGGCCTATGGCGCGACCGCCGAAGTGATCTGGGAAGAGGGGTATCCGGCGACGATCAACCACGAGGCTGAGACCGGCCATGCGATTGCGGCGGCACAAGCCGTGGTCGGTGAGGCGGCGGTGGATGCCAATGTTGATCCGATCCTGCCGGCTGAGGATTTTGCCTATATGCTGGAGGAGCGTCCGGGGGCCTATATCTTCCTTGGCAATGGCGACACCTTTCAGTGCCACCATCCGCAATACCGTTTCGACGATGAGGCGATCCCGGTGGGATGCAGCTGGTTTGTGGAACTGGTCGAGCGGCGCATGCCTGCGCAGGCGTAAGGGGGAAACGACATGCCGGTTAAGAACAGATTTGCAGAGTTGCACAGCGAGATCACCGCGTGGCGGCGTGACATTCACGCTCATCCCGAGGTTTTGTATGACACCCATCGCACCAGCGCTTTGGTGGCTGAAAAGCTGCGCGAATTTGGCTGTGATGAGGTGGTCACAGGTATCGGACGCACGGGCGTTGTCGGGATCATCAAAGGCAAGAGCGACACCAAAGGCAATGTAGTCGGACTGCGCGCCGACATGGACGCGTTGCCAATGGCCGAACAGACCGGCCTAGACTATGCGAGCCGGAACGAAGGCGCGATGCATGCTTGCGGGCATGACGGGCACACGGCGATGCTGCTGGGCGCCGCGAAGTACCTGAGCGAGACGCGAAATTTCGACGGCTCTGTGGCGCTGATCTTTCAGCCGGCCGAAGAAGGCGGCAATGGTGCGCTGGCGATGGTCGAAGACGGCATGATGGACCGCTTCAACATCAAGGAAGTTTACGGCATGCACAACGAGCCGGGCCTGCCAGTTGGGGAGTTTTCCCTGCGCAGCGGGCCTTTATTGGCGGCGGTGGATTTCTTCACCATCGAGATCGAGGGCAAAGGCGGTCACGCCGCGATGCCACAGCAAACCGTTGATCCGACCATCATCGGCACCAACATTCACGCGGCGCTACAGTCGATTGTCAGCCGTAATGTTGACCCCGTAGACCGAGCGGTACTGTCTGTCACCAGCTTTCAGACCGGATCGGATGTGTTCAACGTGATCCCGCACACCGCGACGCTCAAAGGCACCGTGCGCACGTTTAACCCCGAAACACAGGACATGGTCGAGGCGCGCATGAGCGAAGTGGCCGCTGGCATCGCCGCGACTTATGGCGGCACAGCCAAGGTGATTTATGACCGCATCACGCCTGCCACCATCAATGCCGATGAGCAGGCGATGTTTGCCGAGGAGGTCGCCACGGCGATTTCCGGCGGCTGCAACGAAGCGCCGCTTGTGATGGGCGGCGAGGACTTTTCCTATATGTTGCAGGCCCGTCCCGGGGCTTTCATCATGGTGGGCAACGGCGACAGCGCCGCTTTGCACCATCCGGAGTATAATTTTAACGACGATGCTATTCCCTTCGGGAGCAGCTTTCTGTCAGAAGTGATCGAGCGCCGTATGCCGGCGGCCTGAGCCAACACGAAGCGAGGAAAAACCATGCCCACCAAGAACCGTTTTGCAGAACTGCACGATGAAATCACCGCCTGGCGGCGTGACATTCACGAAAACCCCGAAATCCTGTTTGAAACCCACCGCACCTCGGCGCTGGTGGCGGAAAAACTCAAGGACTTTGGCTGTGACGAGATCGTCACCGGCATTGGCCGGACCGGTGTTGTTGGCGTGATCAAAGGCAAATCTACCGCCTCAGGCAAGGTCATCGGCCTGCGTGCTGACATGGACGCGCTGCCGATCCTTGAGGCAACTGGGGTTGAGTATGCCTCCAAAACACCTGGCGCGATGCACGCCTGTGGGCACGACGGCCACACAGCGATGCTTTTGGGCGCGGCAAAGTATCTGTCGGAAACCCGCAACTTTGACGGCACGGTTGTTGTGATCTTCCAACCCGCCGAAGAAGGCGGCGGCGGCGGCAAAGAAATGTGTGATGACGGCATGATGGAGCGCTGGGGCATTCAGGAAGTCTATGGCATGCACAACTGGCCCGGACAGCCGGTCGGCAACTTTGCGATCCGCTCGGGCGCGTTCTTTGCCGCGACCGATCAGTTTGACATCCACTTTGACGGCAAGGGAGGCCATGCGGCGAAACCGCAGGAGACCGTGGACACCACGGTGATGGCAGCCCAAGCCGTGACCGCACTTCAGACCATCGCCAGCCGCAATGCCGATCCCGTGGATCGTGTGGTGGTTTCCGTGACGTCGTTTGAGACGTCCTCCAACGCCTATAACGTGATCCCGCAGTCGGTGCAGATCAAAGGCACCGTGCGCACCATGTCCGCAGAAATGCGGGATCTGGCCGAAGAGCGCATCAAGGCGATCTGCGCCGGTATGGCCGCGACTTATGGCGGTACGGTTGAGGTGAAATACCACCGTGGCTACCCGGTCATGGTCAACACAGAGACCCAAACCGAGTTTGCCGCCGATGTGGCGAAATCGATCTCAGGTCAGTGTGACGAGGCGCCGCTTGTAATGGGGGGCGAGGACTTCGCCTATATGCTCGAAGAGCGCCCCGGTGCCTATATTCTCGTCGGCAACGGGGTCGAGGGCGCATCGGTGCACCACCCTGAGTACAACTTCAACGATGACGCCATTCCGGCGGGTTGTAGCTGGTGGGCAGAGATTGCCGAGAAGCGGATGCCTGCGGCGTAACGCATCCCAAAGGTTCAGAAAAACAAACCCCGCGTCGAGAGGCGCGGGGTTTATTGATTGTCGAAAAGGCCTTTGGATCAACCGCCCGTATGGCTCATGTGGCGGGTCATCTGCCCGGCCACTTCCTGACGGGAGTAATCGAAATCGTGGCCTTTGGGCTTGAGCGCAATCGCATCGCGGATGGCATTTTCCAGCGGGACGTCGCTTTCGCTGCCACGTAGCGGCGCGCGCAGGTCGGACATACCTTCCTGACCCAGACAGGTATAGATTTCGCCGGTGCAGGTGATGCGCACGCGATTGCAGCTTTCGCAGAAGTTATGCGTCAGCGGCGTGATAAATCCGATTTTCTGACCGGTTTCCTCAAGGCGTACGTAACGGGCTGGGCCGCCGGTGCTTTCTGCAAGGTCGCTCAGTGTGTAGCGTTCTGCCAAACGGGCGCGCAGATCATCCAGTGACCAATATTGATCAAGGCGATCCTCGTTGCCCAGATCGCCCATCGGCATGACTTCGATCCAAGTCATATCCATGTCACGCGCAGCGCAGAATTCGGCCAAGGTGAAGAGTTCATCCTCGTTAAACCCTTTGAGCGCAACAGCGTTCAGTTTGATCTTCAACCCAACCTCAAGCGCCTTTTCGATACCGCGCATAACCTGTGGCAGGCGGCCCCAGCGTGTGATGTCGGCGAACTTCTGTTCGTCAATGGTATCAAGCGAAATGTTCACGCGCCGCACGCCGCAATCGTAGAGCTCTTGCGCAAAGCGCTCCAGCTGACTGCCATTGGTGGTCAGCGTCAGTTCCTTGAGGGCACCGCTGTCCAAATGGCGCTTCATCGACCGGAAAAATGTCATGATGTCGCGTCGCACCAAAGGCTCCCCGCCGGTGATGCGCAGTTTCTGAACGCCAAGGCGCACAAAGGTCGAACACATGCGGTCGAGTTCTTCGAGCGTCAGAAGTTCCTTTTTAGGCAGGAACGTCATGTTTTCGGACATGCAATAGACGCAGCGGAAATCGCAACGGTCGGTCACGGAGACGCGCAGATAGGAAATGGCGCGCTGAAACGGGTCGATCAAAGGAGTTGTCATGCGGGTTAGGCTAGTCCTGATTAAAGGGCAGAGCAAGTGCGCCTAAGGTTGTAGTTTTTCACAAGCTTGTGCATGATCCAGATCATGAAAAAAGCTCTTTGTCTCCTTTCGATAGCGGCTCTGGCCGGGTGCGATTTGCCTCAGCTGGACGGTATGATTTCCAAACCCGACACTGGTGCGTCTTCGGGACCGGTGGTCGAGGCACCTGAAGAGGTCAGTGAAGAAACCCTGGCGGATATCTCTGAGACCGATCGTCCGGTGGCCGCGGCGGGGTCTCTGGGGACAACGGTGGTCTCTTTGGGAGATGCGGCCGAACCGGGCTCCTGGCTCAAGACGCCTCTGGTCGCGACGACACGACCGGGCAAAGTCTGGTACAAAGGGCGCTGGGCGGCGGTGACGCTGATCCCGATCGCCGGAGAAAGCGGGGCAGGCAGCCGCATGTCGCTTCAGGCGATGCAATTGCTGAGCTTGCCGCTGACCGAATTGACCGAGGTCGAAGTGACCGCGGAATAAGCGGTTACTTCAGGTATTTACGCGCTTCTTTGACGGCAAACGGCTTCATCCCATCGGCATGAGCGCCAAGGAATGTGTGTACGCGCGGGGCGTCATGTTTTGAAAGATCCCGGAGCCACCAGCCGATCGCTTTTTGAATGAACCAGTCGTGGTCCGGCACATAGGTCGCAGCCCAACCCAGAACGCGGTCCCGAATCTCCAGATCGAGGGGCTTGGGGAAATTCTGTTTGGTCCATGGCAAGGTGATCACCAAGGCCGCGCGGCGGGTCCACATGTGCTCTGAAGTGGTCCAAGCTTCGACATCGTCGATGCGCGACGGATCCGCAGTCAGGCGCTTTTGTCCCGCCATACAGGCGTGATCCGCGATCGCCCAACTGTCAAACTCGGGCAGCCAGCTTTGTATGAGCTTCCACACTGCGTCATCAGGGCGAATACGGGCCTGCGTCAGAAGCTTGGATGCCGCCAGACGGGCCTCAAAAATGTCGGTGTTCCACAGGTCGCGGGAGAGGGCAACGCGCTGATCAACCGTCAGGGTCTGTCGCCAGCCTTTGGTCAGGTCGTTGATGTCAGGGTTGGAAATTCCCAGAACCTTGCGGCTTTGCTTGTGGTATTTTGCCATGCCCTCGGCACGGCCTTCCTCCACAAGCGCTTCTAGTGCGATGAGCGCGTCTTCAAGGGTCATTCGACCGTGACCGATTTGGCGAGGTTGCGCGGTTGGTCAACGTCAGTGCCCTTGGCAATGGCCGTGTGATAGGCGAGCAATTGCGCCGGCACTGCATAAAGGATAGGGCTGAGCACAGGATCCACCGAAGGCATCTGAAGGGTCAGCCACGTGCCGTCGCCCCCTTCGTCAAGACCAGCGCGGTCAGACACCAAAAGCACCTTGCCTGCGCGTGCCATGACCTCCTGCATGTTGGAGACGGTCTTGTCAAAAAGGCTGTCGCGCGGTGCTAGAACCACGACGGGAACGTGCTTGTCGATCAGGGCAATCGGGCCGTGCTTGAGTTCGCCTGACGCATAAGCTTCTGCGTGTATATAGCTGATTTCTTTGAGTTTGAGGGCGCCTTCAAGTGCGAGAGGATACATCACCCCACGGCCAAGAAAAAGAATGTCGCGGGCCTCAGCAAGCTTGCGGGCGGCGGCAGCCATTTGCGGCTCACCGTCTAGCGCAATATTCACCAAGCCGGGCAAGGCGGAGAGGTTTTTCAGAAGCTCGGCAAAACGCGCGTCATCCAGTGTGCCGCGTTGTTTGGCGGCTTCCAGTGCCAGCAAAAGAAGCACGGTCAGCTGGCAGGTGAAGGCCTTGGTCGAAGCCACTCCGATTTCGGTTCCTGCCAGAATCGGAAATGCGATGTCGCTTTCGCGGGCAATCGAGCTTTCGGGCACGTTCACCACAGACAGGATTTTGTCGGCCTTGCCCTCGCAATAACGCAAGGCCGCCAGCGTGTCGGCGGTTTCGCCGGATTGGCTGACAAAAAGGGCGACGGTGCCTTCGGTGACGGGGGGCTCGCGATAGCGGAACTCGGAGGCCACATCGACTTCGACCGGCATATTGGCGAGTTGTTCAAACCAGTATTTTGCTGTCAGGCAGGCGTAGAAGGCAGTGCCGCAGGCCACCATGGTCAGGCGGTTGATCTTGGTGAAATCCAGCGCGTCACCTGGCAATGAAATGGCCGTTCCATCGCTTGACAGATAGTTGCGGATGGCTTCTCCCAAAACAGTGGGTTGTTCGGCAATTTCTTTTGCCATGAAGTGTTTGTGCCCACCTTTGTCGACGCGGGTCTGGTCGATTTCGATCTTTTTGATACCGCGATTGGCAAGTTGTCCGTTGGCGTCGCGGATCACAAGACTGGTGCGCGTCAGCACCGCGCTGTCGCCTTCCTCCAGATAGGTGATGCGGTCCGTAAGCGGTGCAAGCGCGATGGCGTCAGAGCCGACAAACATTTCGCCGTCCCCGTGACCGATGGCCAGCGGAGATCCCTTGCGGGCGGCAACGATCAGGTCGTCTTCGCCCTCAAACAAGAAGGCCAGGGCAAAGGCGCCTTCTAGGCGTGAGAGGGTTTTCAGCGCGGCGTCCGCGGGCGCGAGGCCTTCTTGCACATAGCGCTGTGTCATCAGAGCGACGGTTTCGGTGTCGGTCTCGGTGACAAAGTCGATGCCGGTGGCGGCCAGTTCCTCGCGCAGTTCGCGGAAGTTTTCGATGATGCCGTTGTGCACAACGGCCACCGGACCCGCGCGGTGGGGGTGAGCATTCACGACGTTGGGCGCGCCGTGGGTGGCCCAGCGGGTGTGGCCAATGCCGGATTTGCCTGCGAGCGGTTCATGAACCAAAAGGTCCGACAGGTTCACCAGTTTCCCAACAGCGCGCCGCCGACCCAACGCACCGCTGTTGACTGTGGCTATTCCGGCGCTGTCATAGCCGCGATATTCCAGCCGCTTGAGCGCTTCAACGAGGAGTGGAGCCGCCTCATGATTACCTAGAACCCCTACAATACCGCACATTATTGGCTCTCCTGATCCCGTTTTTGTTTCTTTTTCTTTAAAATTTCGAACAATTTTACCGCCAGTCCAGGTTTGGTCGTCTGCTCAGCCCGTGCCAAGGCCAGAGCCGTGTCCGGAACGTCCTTTGTGATGACTGAGCCAGAGCCGGTCATCGCCTGATTGCCGATTTTGACCGGTGCCACCAACATGGTGTTGGAGCCGATAAACGCACCGTCGCCAATTTCTGTGCGGTGCTTCATCACGCCGTCATAGTTGCAGGTGATGGTGCCTGCACCGATGTTGGTGCCTTTGCCAACGGTGGCGTCACCGACATAACTCAGGTGATTGACTTTGGTGCCCTCGCCAACTTCGGCATTTTTGATCTCCACAAAGTTGCCGACATGGGTGTTTTCGGCAAGCTCTGCTCCGGGGCGCAGGCGGGCATAGGGGCCAACAGTTGCGCCGCGCGATACGTGGCATCCTTCAAGATGCGAAAAGGCGCGAATGCGGGTGCCGGATTCAATGGTGACTTCAGGGCCGAAATAGACGTTTGGCTCGATCGTGGTGTCGCGTCCGATGATGGTGTCAAAGGACAGCATCACGGTTTCCGGCTGTTGCAGGGTGACGCCCAAATCCATCAGGTCGGCACGGGCGCGATCCTGAAAAATGGCTTCGGCCTGCGCCAGATGCGCGCGCGAATTAACGCCCAGCGTTTCGGCTTCGTCACAGGTGACAGCGGTCACTGGCAGGCCGCGATCACGGGCAATGCCGACGATGTCGGTGAGATAGATTTCGCCCTGCGCATTGTCGGAATTCAAGGCGTCAATCAGGTCAAACAATTGTGTACTCTTCGCTAGCATTACACCAGAATTACAGAAGGTTATGTCACGTTCTTCATCCGTTGCATCCGCAAATTCGACGATCCGTTCAAGGCTGGACTCTTGCATCACCAAGCGCCCGTATTTTCCCGGATCCGCAGCTTCAAACCCAAGAACCACAACCGCGTTGTCTTTGCGGGCGACGATCATTTTTTCCAACGTGTCGGCGCGGACAAACGGTGTGTCGCCAAAAAGCACAATGACGTCGCCGTCAAAATCAGAGAGTGCGTCGCGCGCCATATTGGTGGCATGACCGGTGCCGTTCTGTTCCTCTTGCAACACAACCTTGGCATCGGGGTCAAAATCCAGAGCGGCCGCTTTGACGGCGTCAAAGCCGTGGCCGGCCACAACAACGGTGTGCGCGGGCGACAGGGCGGCTCCGGCTTGCATTGTGTGCACCAACATTGGGGCGTTTGCGATCTGGTGGAGAACTTTCGGCAAGTCTGAGTTCATCCGTGTGCCTTTGCCCGCGGCCAGGATGACAAGTGCAATGCTCATTATGTTTTCTCTTTGAATTCAGGTGCGCCCGTTTTATCGCAGTGCCCAATGGGTGCAAGGCCGCGGGCCATCAAAACTGATTGCGCCCTGTAACAGATTTGCGCAAAAAGACGCGCACCAAAGAGGCGGGCAGAAAAATGCGGACGGTGGTTTTTGATCTGGATGGAACACTGGCGGACACCAGTGGTGATCTCATCGCGGCGGCAAATTATTGTTTTTGTGACATGGGGTTCGGTGACGTCCTTGATGTGCAGGCCGACGCCGGCGTGGCCTTGCGGGGTGGACGCCGGATGTTGACCGAAGGCCTGACCAGAATGGGGCGGTTTGACGAGGCCACTGTTGATCGCTTTTATCCGGTTCTTCTTGAGGCCTATAGGGCGAACATTGCCGAACACACGTTTTTCTTCCCCGGAGCGCTTGAGGCGGTCGACGCTTTGAGGGCACAGGGCTATGGCGTCGGCATCTGCACCAACAAGCCGGAAGCACTGGCCGAGCAGTTAATGCAAGCCTTGGGCGCGCGCGAGGCGTTCGGCGCCCTTGTCGGGGCAGACACGCTGCCGGTGCGCAAGCCGGATCCCGAACCCCTGCGCGAAACAGCGCGGCGATTGGGGGGCGATCCCGCGCAAACCATCCTGATCGGGGACAGCGACACAGATCGCAACACCGCCAAGGCCGCCGGTGTGCCGTCGGTATTGGTCACCTTTGGTCCCTCCGGCGAAGATATGGCCGCGTTGGAGCCTGAGGCCTTGCTTGAGGATTATGCGGTCCTGCCGATGGTTGTAGAGGCGCTGATCGGACGCAACAGTTGATCTGAGAGCGCTGAAAACGGCAACGCCGCGAGATTGGCAAGCGTATCTTCGATCTCGCAGGCCGCCACATGACCAATCACAGGATCCGCAAGTGCATGGAACTTTCCGCGCAGATCGGCCTCGGTCGGAGGCGCTGTGTGGTCCCATTTGGGCTCGTGCCAATCGCTTTGAAACCTCTCTTTCGCCGTTTGCACGCACACACGTGCGAGGCGTTTTTGTGGAAAGGCCGCGTTGGCCTGATCGTGCTCTGTCATTCTGATTTTGGCCGACAGGGACTGAATATCCGCGTCCTTCGTGGCGTCATCAGAGATGGCCTCTGGCGTGACATCCCCGCGCATCAGCGCAACCGCAACAGGGAAGGCCGTCGAATATTGCGCCTCTTCGGTATTGGACGGCGCAAGCATAGCCAAGCGCACACTCTCGTGGAATGTTTCGATGTGAATGGCGGTGATGTCGGCGGCGGAAAAGCCGTGTTTTGACTGAAGTGCAAGGGCGGCTTCAATCGGGGCCTGTGCCCAGCGACAAACGGGGTAGGGCTTGTAATATTGCTCCATCACATACCACCGTTGCCCAAGATCTGCCCAAAAGGCAGGGGCATTCTCGACGGTGATGGCGGGGGCGCCACTAAAATGCGCGCGCGCCAGCTTGCACGCCGACACTCCGGTCATCGCGCCCCAACCTGCGCCGTCCTTCAGCATGGTCGGATGATCGATGCAGCGCATCATCTGGCTGCGAGGCGCGTGGTATTCGGCAATGCCAAGCGCGTGACGGGTGGTCTCGGCGTCCAGTTCAAGCAGGCGCGCACAGGCCGCTGCCGCTGTGACCGCGCCCCAACTGCCGCTGGTGTGATAGTCGGGCACCGTCGCGTGCTGGGCCACCGAGATGCGGGCTCCGAATTCGTATCCCATTGCGATGGCTTCCAAAAAGGCCCGCCCCGAGCTTTTGACCTCATGCGCGACGGCCAAAGCGGCGGGAAACAGCGGCGCGCCAATGTGGCCTTTTGCGGGATTAAATCCGTCGTGGCCGTCCAGCGCGTCAATTGTCATGCCTGCCGCAAGGGCGGCGCCACTTGCCGAGGCACCGCGTCCGTCAAGGAACATCGGCACAGTGCCGGCAAATTCCTCTTGGGCGTGGGCGCGGATGATGCGGGAGAGGCGTGTGCCAAGTCCACCCGCGCCGACGCCAATCAGATCAAGCAGGCTGAGTTCCACCTGTTTTTGGGCGTCATTTGGCAGGTCGTCCCATGAAAACGCGTGCACAAAAGCAATTGGATCCATTGTTTCGGTCCTTCCATGTCACTGTATTCAGCATAGCTGGAGGCGCGGCACAAAAAGGGCCGAAGCCGACCTTTTGCGTCGTATTTTGTGCAGCAACCAGCTGCCGATTGCAGGGCGGAGGGGCTTGGCGTAATGCTTGGGCATGACCACGAACGCAGAGGGCGCGATGAGCGAGAGCATGAGCCAAGAGGTTTTTTCGGGCAACTTCACCCAACAGGAGCCGATTCCGGAGGACGCGATTGCAGCGGCCGTCGCGGTGATGCAGTCGGGGCGGTTGCATCGTTACAATGTCGCGCTTGAAGAATTGGGTGAGGCGGCGTTGCTAGAGCAGGAGTTCGCCGCCATCACAGGGGCCAAGTTCTGTTTGGCGGTGGCTTCAGGCGGCTATGCCATGGGCTGCGCGTTGCGGGCTTTGGGGGTGAAGCCCGGCGATAAGGTGCTGACCAATGCGTTCACGCTGGCGCCGGTGCCGGGGGCGATTGCCTCGGTGGGGGCCGTGCCGGTCTTTGTCGGCGTGACCGAGGGGCTGGTGATTGATCTGGATGATCTCGCCGCCAAGGCGGATCAGGCAGATGTGCTGATGCTGTCCCACATGCGCGGGCACATCGCGGATATGGACGCGCTGATGGCGATCTGTGACGCGCAGAACATCAAAGTGATCGAAGATTGCGCGCATACCATGGGCGGCGGTTGGCGCGGTGTGGCCTCGGGCCGGCATGGCGTTATGGCTTGTTACTCGACGCAGACGTACAAACATGTGAATTCGGGCGAGGGCGGGTTTCTGATTTCCGATGACGAGGAGGCGATGGCGCGGGCGATCATTCTGTCGGGATCTTACATGCTCTATGAACGTCACGCTGCGGCACCTGCGCCCGAGGTTTTTGAGCGGGTGAAGTACCACACGCCCAATGTTTCCGGCCGCATGGACAATTTGCGGGCGGCAATCCTGCGGCCGCAATTGCGCAAGCTGGATCAACAGGTTGCGGCGTGGAATGCGCGTCATGATGTGGTGCTGCAAGGCCTGCGCGGCACACCGGGGTTGCAGGTGGTGGAGCGACCTGACGGCGAGGAGTATGTCGGCAGTTCGATCCAGTTCCTGTTGCTCGATTGGAGTGAGGCGAAGATCAACGAGGTGCTGCGGCGGTGCGGCGCGCGCGGTGTCGAACTCAAGTGGTTTGGCGGGGCGGAGCCGGTGGCTTTCACCTCGCGGTACGACAGCTGGCGCTATGCGCCGAGCGAGGCGATGCCAAAAACCGACCGCATTCTCAAAGGTATCGTGGACATGCGTATTCCGCTGACGTTTTCGATTGAAGATTGCGAGATGCTGGCGCGGATTGTTAAGTCGGAGGTCAGCGCGGTCTATCAGGCCGAGTGATCAGCGGTTGGCGTCAAAAAACGCGCCGATCTTGGTCAGAACCAGGCCGCGCAACTCGTCGCCTTCCATCAGCACCTCATGCTGACCGCCTTGCACCATCTCAAGCGTGCCGATGTCCCAGCGGCCCATGCGGTCGTGGATGGCGACTTGCGTCACGATTTGCTCATCGGTGCCCAAGAAAGTCAGGCAGGGTAGGTCGGGGCTGGGTTGTGCGGCAAGATTTTGGCACTCCACTGTCGCTTCGCTCAGCCAGTGCAGCGCTGGTCCGCCAAGCGACAGGTCTGGATAGGTTTCAACCTGCTTGCGCATGTAGGCATACATGTCCGCGTCATTGGTCAGGGTGTTGCCGTCAAAGTCCTGCTGCAACACATAGGTGAGTTCGCCGGTTGTGGGCGCAATCGCGTCGGAAAACCCAAAGATCTTGGCCAGTCGCGTTGTCACCCAAGCCACGGGTTTCATCACTGGGGCTATCTTGATGCCCCACATCGGGCCGGTGAAGACCACACCGTTAACCGGCAGTCCTTCCATCGCCGCGCGCAGGCCGATGCAGCCACCCATAGAGTGCGCCACCAGAAACCAAGGTTTCGGCAGGGCCAGCTCTTCAGCTGCGGCAAGAAAGGCCGCGATGTCTTTCTGATAGTCAGGGAAAGCGCCAACATATCCGGCAGCGCGGTTGTCGATCAGGCGATCCGCCAGACCCTGACCTCGCCAGTCAATGCCGAAGGTGCCGTAGCCCAAAGCGGCAAAGTCATCCGCGGCACGGCCGTATTTTTCAACATATTCGGTACGGCCGGGGAACAAAAGAACTGTCCCCCGACTGCTTTCACAAGCCCAATGGGCCGCGCGTATCCGCACGTCATCTGATGTGGTCAGCCAATAGGCATCGGCCTTTGGCCCTTCGGCCACATCGTGGTGAAACGGTGCGGATACCAGCGCCATTAGCTCAACACGGAGCCCAGCTTCATCGCGGCGCCCATGTCGCCGTCAATTGCCAGCTTGCCGCCCATGAAGGCTGCGGTCGGGTTCAGTTCACCATCAAGGATCGCCTGAAAGGTTTCCACGTCCGCGGTCATTGTCACATCAGCTTCGTCGTCGCTTGCGCGCACGCCGTCTGCGTCGATGATGATTGCGCCTTCGCCTTCGATTGCGAATTTTGCGGAGCCGTCAAATGCGTCGCCGCCCAGTTTTTCGGTCAGGGCTGCAACTGCGGTGTTGATAATGTCGCTCATCAGTTTGATCCTTCAACTTGTTGTGCGCATCTTGGGATTCGCCGATACGCAGGGTATACTCGTTTACGTTATGGTCAACTTCACATCTCATCTCAAACATGCCGTTGCGGCATTTGTTTTGACACTCTGTCTTTCCCTACCTCAGTCCGGGGCGGCGCAAGACTCCGAGACCGTGCCGCAAGACCTTGCAGGCATGATGCAACAACTGCGTGACGCCGAAGCGGACGCAGCGGGCTCAATTGCAGATCGCATCCGGCGGGAGTGGGATAAATCCGGATCTGCCAGTGCGGATTTTCTGCTGCGGCGGGGCGAAGACGCGCTTGAGAGCGGCGAGTATGAGCAGGCGATTGACCATCTGACCGCCCTCACAGACCATGCTCCGGATTTCGCCGCCGGTTGGGCGCTTCGGGCTCGGACCTTTTTTGAAATGGATCAATATGGCCGTGCGATTGGCGATCTGGAACATGTAATCGCCCTCAATCCTCAGCATTT
Source organism: Shimia haliotis (assembly GCF_900114415.1). Lineage (GTDB taxonomy): Bacteria > Pseudomonadota > Alphaproteobacteria > Rhodobacterales > Rhodobacteraceae > Shimia > Shimia haliotis. The sequence goes on from NZ_FOSZ01000001.1 coordinate 109,531, forward strand.
TGATGCGCTGATGGGGCTCGCGATCATGCTGGACGAGATGCAGCGGCCAGAGGATGCCTATGAGGCCTACATGCAGGTCAAGGCTATACATCCGCATCAGGCGGGCCTAAGTGAAGCGCTAGAAAGACTCGAGCGTGAGGTTTTGGGTCGCGAGATCTGACGACCTGAAACGGGCTTTCATTCATGGCCGCACATCGGCAAATTACAGCAGTGCTTGGCCCCACGAACACGGGCAAAACGCATTACGCCATCGAGCGTATGCTGGCGTATCGCACGGGCGTCATCGGCCTGCCGCTGCGCCTTTTGGCGCGTGAGGTTTATGACCGGATCGTTGCGGTGCGCGGACCGTCGGTTGTGGCGCTGGTCACAGGCGAAGAGCGCATCGTGCCGCCCCGCACACAATACTGGGTCAGCACGGTAGAGGCGATGCCCGAAGGGCTGGGGCCGGATTTTGTGGCGATTGACGAGATCCAGCTGTGTGCCGATCCCGAACGTGGCCATGTGTTCACCGACCGCTTGCTTCGGATGCGGGGCACGCATGAGACCCTGTTTCTGGGCAGCGACACCATGCGTGGCACCATTGCTGAACTGGTGCCCGAGGCGCAGTTCATGCGCCGCGAGCGTATGTCGACGTTGTCTTATTCCGGTTCGCGCAAGATCAGCCGCATGCAGCCGCGCTCAGCCATTGTCGGGTTTTCGGTGGACAATGTGTATGCCATTGCCGAACTGATCCGCCGCCAAAAGGGTGGGGCGGCTGTGGTGATGGGCGCGCTGTCTCCGCGCACGCGCAACGCACAGGTCGAGATGTATCAAAACGGCGACGTGGATTTTCTTGTCGCCACGGACGCGATCGGTATGGGACTCAACCTCGACATTGACCATGTCGCCTTTTCCTCGACGACGAAATTTGACGGCCGCCGCATGCGCGCTCTTGCGCCCAACGAGTTGGCGCAGATTGCAGGCCGCGCCGGTCGGGGCATGAGCCACGGCACCTTTGGCGTGACTGGTGAGGCGCCGGAATTGCCCGATGGTATCGCCGAGGCGATCATGGAGCACCGGTTTACGCCGGTAAGAAAACTCAATTGGCGCAACGCGCATCTGGAATTCGGCTCGGTTGAGGCGTTGATCCGTTCGCTCGAAGAAAGCCCTGATGACGAGTTGCTGGTGAAGGCGCGCGAGGCCGATGATCTCGGCGCGCTGAAACTGGTGTCGCGTGAAGCCGAAGTCATGGCGCGTGCCAGCGACGGGCCGTCGGTGAAACTCTTGTGGGATGTGTGTCGGATTCCGGATTTTCGGGGAATCAGTCACGCGGAACATGCCTCGCTTGTTGAGCAGATTTTCGGCTATTTGCATCAAGGCGGCGCTGTGCCGGATGATTGGTTGGCCAGACAGGTCAAACGCATTGACCGAACCGACGGCGACATCGACGCTTTGTCCAAGAGATTGGCATTTATCCGCACATGGACATATGTCGCACAACGGAAAGGCTGGGTTTCGGACGAAAACCATTGGCGTGACGAGACTCGCGCTGTAGAAGATCGCCTGTCGGATGCGCTACACGAGCGCCTGACTCAAAGATTTGTGGACCGGCGCACCTCTGTGTTGTTGCGCCGGCTCAAACAGAAGGAGGCCCTTTTGGCCGATGTGAATGACAAGGGTGAAGTGACCGTCGAAGGAGAATTCGTCGGTCGCCTCGAAGGGTTCCGTTTTATTGCGGACAAAGAAGCCAGCGGGCAGGAAGCCAAGACGCTGAAGGCCGCGAGCCTGCAAGCGCTTGCGCCGCAATTCCACTTGCGCGCGGATCGTTTTTATAACGCACCGGACACAGAGATCGATTTCACCGAACAAGGTGGTCTGATGTGGGGCGAACATGCTGTCGGCAAATTGGTGGCCGGCGCTGACCCGCTGAAACCCGGTGTCGAGGTGTTCGTGGATGACGAGGCCGGGGCGGATGTAGCCCAAAAGGTCGAACGTCGCCTGCAGCACTTTATGGATCGCAAGATCGCCGCTCTGTTTGAACCGCTGCTAAACCTTGGCAGCGACGAAGAGCTGAACGGTCTGGCGCGGGGCTTTGCCTTCCGCATGGTTGAAAACCTTGGCATCATTCCCCGTGGCGAGGTGGCCACCGAGGTCAAGGAGCTGGATCAGGACGCCCGCGGCACGCTGCGCAAGCACGGCATCCGCTTTGGTCAGTTCACAATCTTTATGCCTTTGCTGCTGAAACCTGCGCCGACGCGTCTGCGTCTGGTGCTTTGGTCGCTCGCACAAGGCTTGCAGGACTTTCCCGAGTCACCGCCCCCGGGCTTGGTGACTGTGCCCGCGGGTCAGGGCGCACCGCGTGGTTATCACGCGATGGCTGGTTATCGTGCAGCAGGTGAACGGGCGATCCGCATCGATATGCTGGAACGTCTGGCCGATATGCTGCGTGCTGAGGACAGCCGTGGCGGTTTTGAAGCCAAGGCCGACATGCTGTCGATCACCGGCATGACGCTGGAACAGTTCGCTGACCTGATGCAGGGCCTTGGTTATAAAGCCGAAAAAGGGGAGCGGGCGAAGGTGAAAGCAGAAGTCGCGGCGAAACCTGAGGCGGAAGCACCTGCGGCAGAGGCCGAGGCAGCACCTGTTGAGAACGCACCTGCTGAGGCTCCGGCAGAAGAGGTTGCCGAGGCAGCAGTTGAGGCTGCACCGGAAGCAGAGGCCACCGAGGCACCTGCAGAAGCCGCGGAGCCGGAAGTCGAAACTTTCTACACCTTCACCTGGGCGGGCAACCGTCAGGGCGGCAACCGCAACCAACGCCGCGGTGGCGGTCAGGGCGGGCAGCGCCGCAATGATCGTGACAACGCGCAAGGCGGTCCGCGTGGCAAAGGTGGCAAACCCAAAGGCAAAGGCGGCCCGCGCCGCGATGGCGGTGCCAAGAAATTCGAGGCCCGTCCGCCGAAAAAGGAAAAGGCCATCGACCCCGACAACCCCTTCGCCGCAGCGCTGATGGGGCTGAAAAACAAGGAGTGAGGGCGTGAGCGCCCCCACGACCACGCCGACCAAGATGCGCGTGGACAAATGGCTTTGGCAGGCGCGGTTCTTCAAGACCCGCAGCCTGTCGGCCAAAGTTGTGACCGGCGGCCACATGCGGGTGAACGGCACAAAAATCTCCAAAGCGAGCCACAGCGTCGCGGAGGGCGACGTTTTGACTTTTCCGCAGGCCCGTCACATCCGCGTGATCAAGATCGTTGCGATGGGCGAACGGCGCGGTCCGGCGCCTGAGGCGCAAACGTTATACGAGGATTTGACCCCGAAAGAGGACCCTGTTCCACGTGGACCGGGTGCAGACGGAAAAGGTCGCCCGACGAAACGGGACCGCCGCAATCTCGATCTTATGCGCATGTCGCGACTTGAAGATTGACGCGGGCTGTTCTAGTCAGTCACGTGATCCGAATTTTGATGAGCTAACCCATGACATATGTCGTCACCGAGAACTGTGTTGCCTGCAAATACACCGACTGCGTCGAAGTCTGCCCAGTGGACTGCTTCTATGAAGGTGAAAACTTTCTGGTGATCCACCCCGATGAATGTATCGATTGTGGCGTGTGCGAACCGGAATGTCCGGCAGACGCGATCCGCCCCGATACCGAGCCGGACATGGAGAAATGGGTCGAGTTCAACCGCAAGTATTCCGAGGTCTGGCCCGTTATCATCACCAAGAAAGACCCGCTGCCCGAGGCAGAAGAGCGTGATGGCGAAGAAGGCAAGATGGAGAAATACTTCTCCGAAGCACCGGGCGAGGGCGGCTGACCAGCCGATTCGCCCGCCATATCGCGGCTTTCCGGCACGAAATTGCTGATAAGCTGTTGAGTAGACGGGACAAAAACACCCCTTAGGCCGGTAGCGCTTTTAAGGGGGCGGTTTTTGTGTTACACTGTGTTGATATACCGATAACTGCCTGCAGCCATCCCTGTGCATCATATGCCAAGGGTGGTTTTTTACGCCAGAGCCACAGCGAACGGGAAGCATCCGTTTCCCGCGCGTGTGTTTTTGTCTGGTTTCATGGGGGCTCAGCCAAGGAAGATTTGCATGAGCAAAGCCAAGAAGAACGAATTCAGCCCGAATGACTACGTTGTCTATCCGGCGCATGGTGTTGGTCAGATCATCAACATCGAAGAGCAAGAAGTTGCAGGCATGCAGCTGGAGCTTTTCGTGATTTCCTTTGAAAAGGATAAGATGACGCTGCGAGTGCCAACCAACAAGGCGACCGAGATCGGCATGCGTGGGTTGAGCTCGCCTGACGTCGTGAGCCAGGCGCTCAAGACGCTGAAGGGCAAGGCCAAGGTCAAACGTGCGATGTGGTCGCGTCGTGCGCAGGAATACGAACAGAAAATCAATTCCGGTGATCTGATCGCGATTGCAGAAGTTGTGCGCGACTTGCACCGCACCGACGATCAGCGCGAACAGAGCTACTCCGAGCGTCAGCTTTATGAAGCCGCGCTGGAGCGACTGACCCGCGAAGTGGCTGCTGTGGCCGGTGGCGACGAAGTCGCTGCGGCGAAACAGGTCGACGACGTGTTGGTGTCTCGCGCCGCCGCTGCTGCATAAGCAACTGGCGATACTGCGTTGAAAAGGCCGCTCCTTTCGGGCGGTCTTTTTCTTTGTGCAGGCTTTTGTTGCCTTGCAGCGTCGGCTTTTGTTTAGTGGAGGTCGGAGGCGATGGATGGACACACTTAAGGCGAAGGTAACGGATTTATACACGGGCCATGACCGCGGCCCGATCCTGTTCCGCTATGCGTTGATCGTTTTTGATTTCGTGACCATTCTGTTTTTCATTTTCACGGTGCACATAGACCACGGTCCTTGGTTGAACCTCATCAGTAGGGCGACCGGAGTGGTGATTTTACTGGATCTTCTGGCGCGACTTTGGGTGTCGGACGAGCGCCGGTTTTTGCTCACGCGACTGTATACGCTCGCCGATATTATTGTGATTGCAACCTTGTTTCTGGATCCTCTCCTGACGGGGAGCCTGGCGTTCCTGCGTGTGTTGCGCGGCTTGCGGCTTATTCACTCGTATCATCTGCTGTATGATCTGCGTCACGACAGCCGCTGGTTTCGCCAGCACGAAGACGCAGTGATTGCCTGCATCAACCTCTTTGTTTTTGTCGCCATCACCTCATCAACCACGCTGGTTTACTTCATTGATGAAACCCAGACGACCACACCTTATGTCGATGCGCTGTATTTTACTGTGGCGACACTGACCACGACGGGCTTTGGCGACATCACGTTGACATCGCCGATGGGCAAGATCTTCTCGGTGTTTGTCATGGTGGTCGGCGTGGCCCTGTTTGTCCGCTTGGCACAGGCGATCTTTATGCCGCAGAAAGTTGTGGCGGATTGTCATGCATGCGGACTCACGCGCCACGATCCGGACGCGGTGCATTGCAAACATTGCGGTGAAATCATGCGGATCGAAACAAAAGGTGCCTAGACGCTCAACGCGATCGCAGCGATCAGCATCACGATCTCACTGACCTGTTGTGTGGCCCCCAGTATGTCACCGGTCTGCCCGCCAATTTTGACCCGCGCTGTGGCGGCGCACAATCCGGCACAAACAAAGCCCAAAGCCGCCAGCGGCAGCGCGACCCAGTTGACCATCAGAAAAGCTATTGCTGTTGCAATCATCAGTCCCGCCAGCGCGGTTCTTCGCGGCACCGTGCCCTGAGCGCGGGACAACCCGTCGGCGCGGGCATGGGGCAGGGCGGTCATGACCAAAGGCATAGCCGCGCGCGACAGCATTGCCACAGCGATCAACGGCCAGAATGCGCCCGAGGTTTCAAGGATCGCAGCAACGGCCAGCCAACGTAGTGCCAAAGACAGGCAAAGCGCGATCACGCCATAGGCACCAATGCGGCTGTCTTTCATGATTTCCAACCGGCGGGCCTTGTCCCAACCGCCCCACAGGCCGTCGGCGGTGTCTGCCAGCCCGTCCTCGTGCATTGCGCCGCTCATGATCACCATCGCCGCCACAAACACCACTGCGGCCATTGCCGGCGGGATGCCGATCCACAAAAGCCCATAGGTCGGCAGGGCGGCCAAACCTCCGAGCGCGGCACCTGCCACCGAATAGGCCCAGGCCGCGCGGGCGCTGCGGTTGAATTGTGCCTTCACCGGCAGACGCGTCAGCAGCGCCAGCGCTGTGGCCGGATCGTTGGGATGGATCAAAAGGGTGTCGGAACCGGACGCGCCCATGTCTCTTTCCTGTCTTGTGGAGGGCTGGCATTCAGGTAAACAGCCCATAAGCCAGAAATACAACAGGAGCTTGATGGATGTCCGTAGATTTTAAAACTTTGACAGAGTTTCATGCGCTGTTGGAAGCCGCTCCTGCGATGGATCAAAAGGCGCAGGGCGAGGCCGAAGATCGCAACGGTCAACTGACCAAGCCTCCCGGCGCCTTGGGGCGTCTGGAAGATCTGGCAATCTGGTACGCCGGATGGCGTGGCAACGGGCGACCGACCATTGAGGCGCCTCAGGTCATTGTTTTTGCTGGCAACCACGGCGTGACGGCACAGGGTGTGTCGGCCTTTCCGGCGGAAGTAACCGAGCAGATGGTGCTGAACTTTCAGCATGGCGGCGCTGCGATCAATCAATTGGCCAAGGCGGCAGGTGCGACGCTGGATGTGGTGGCGCTGGATCTTGCCACACCAACCGCGGACTTCACCCAAGAAGCGGCCATGAGCGAAGACGAAGTGGTCGCGGCGCTGGCGACAGGCTGGAACGCCGTGAGCGCGCAAAGCGACCTTTTGGTTGTGGGCGAAATGGGCATCGGCAACACCACAAGTGCGGCGGCGATTGCCAACACGCTTTATGGCGGTGACGCCGCCGATTGGGTTGGGCGCGGCACCGGCGTGGACGACGCGGGTCTTGTGAACAAGGCGCGGGTCGTAGCCGAAGGTGTGGCCCTGCACGGTGCGCCAAAGGGTCTTGAGGCGCTGCGCACTTTGGGCGGGCGCGAATTGGCCGCGATGGCAGGCGCCATTGCCCGTGCCCGCGGCCTGCGCATTCCGGTGATCATGGATGGTTTCATCTGCACTGCCGCAGCGGCCACGCTGGACAGCGAAGTGGCCGGCGCATTGGACCATGTGGTGTCAGGTCACGTCAGCGCCGAGGCGGCCCATGGTGCGGTTCTCTCACAACTGGGCAAAGAGCCGATGCTGAGCCTTGGCATGCGGTTGGGCGAAGGCTCGGGCGCAGCCGTGGCGATCAACATCCTGAAATCGGCTGTGGCGTGTCATTCCGGCATGGCAACTTTTGCAGAAGCAGGCGTGTCTGACGGCTGATTGCCATTTTAAGATGTGACTTTTTGCAAAGGCAGGCCAAGTCAGGCCTGCCTGTCGTCGTCCTCGCCATCCAGTTGGTTCATCAACATGGTTTCCAACTCTTCTTCCAGTTCCCGCGCCCGCTGCATGTACTCAGGGTTGTTGGCTGAGGACACGCCCTCTTTCCAGAGCTGGGCCAATTCCTGAACCGCGTCTCGGTCATGATGGAAAAACGTCTGTTCTGCCTGAGCGGCCTCATACTCGCTGAGACCGATGTTTTCCAACACATAGCGCCCCGCGCGCAGGCTGCTGTCAAACATTTCGCGCACGATGTCATCGGCGCCCGCCTTGTACATGCGGAACACCTGCGTGCGGTCATGCACACGCGCCACGATATGCAGGTCAGGGCGTTCGCGCCGTGCATATGTCACCAGCTTGATGGCGGCTTCGGGGTCATCCATTGCCACCACCAGAACACTTGCTTTGCTGATCCCCGCGGCATGCAGCATTTCAGGGCGGGTTGGATCGCCGAAAAAGCCCTTCACCCCAAAACGGCGCATGGTTTCGATGGTCTTCATGTTGTGATCCAGAACCACGGTGTTGAAGCCGGCTGAGCGCACCAGTCGATTCACGATCTGACCAAATCGCCCGATGCCCGCGATGATCACAGGGCCGCTTTCGTCAATCTCGTCGGGTGTGTTTTTGCGGGCTTCGCCTTGTTCGCCGAACCGTTTGGAAATTTGGTCATAGATGATGAACAAAGAGGGGGTAATCAGCATCGACAAAGCCACAACCAGCAAGAGTTCCTCGCCAATCCATGGGGGTAGAACATTCTGCGTTGTGGCTGAGGTAATCAGCACAAACCCAAATTCACCGGCCTGCGCGAGGGACAGCGTAAAGAGCCATTGACTGCGCCCGCGGAGCCCAAAGGCGTGACCGATTACGAACAGGATCGTTGCCTTAAGCGCGATCAGGCCGAGCGTGATGCTTAGGATGCGCAGCGGGTCGTCGAGGAACACGCCAAAATTGATTTGCGCGCCAACGATGATGAAAAACAGCCCCAACAGCAGGCCCTTGAACGGGGCAATGTCGCTTTCCAGTTCATGACGGAATTCTGAATTGGCCAGAAGAACACCGGCGAGGAAGGTGCCAAGAGCCGGAGAAAGCCCGACAAGTGTCATCGAAAAGGCAATGCCCACCACGATCAACAGGGCAAGCGCCGTGTACATTTCCGGTAGCCGTGCCGCATGAATGAAGCGAAAGACAGGCCGCGTCAGATAGCGCCCGCCAAAGATGATGGCCGCAACCATCGCCAGTGTCACAAGAGCCGCGCCCCAACCGGGCAGCCCTTCGATCAACGACATCGACTCGTGTGCATGGTCGTCGTTGATCTGGATCGCACCGTCCGCCGAAAAGACTGCCAGCGTTGGATCGGCAAACAGCGGCAGAATGATCAACATCGGGATCACGGCGATGTCCTGCGTCAGCAACACCGCAAAGGCGCTGCGCCCGCCCTGTGTGCGCATCAGGCCTTTTTCCGTGAGGGTTTGCAAAACAATGGCGGTGGAGGAGAGGGCAAACACCATGCCACAGGCAACCGCCACATTCACAGAATAGCCAAACGACATCACAAGCACGAGCACCGCCAGCCCCGTGATGCCGATTTGCAATCCGCCAAGGCCAATCAATTTGTCCTTCATCGCCCAGAGCGCGCGCGGGTCCATTTCCAACCCGATGAGAAATAGCATCATCACAACGCCAAATTCGGCATAGTGCAGTAACTCGTCCGCCTCGTTTGTGCCAACCAGTCCGAGTACCGGACCGATCAGAATGCCGGCCGCCAGATAACCGAGCACCGAGCCAAGCCCAAGTCGGGCGGAAATCGGTACTGCAATAACTGCGGTAAGCAGGAAGATACTGGCCGTATAAAGTGCATGTTCCATAAGTGTTCCGATGGCTCTAGGTCGGCAGGGGCGCGTCGCGTTTCAGTTGATCCATAACGATCTGACTTTGCACGCGGCTGACTGTGGGATGGGGCAAAAGCACTTCGTGAATCAAGCGATTAAGCGCGCTCAGATCGTCACAATAGGCACGCAACAGATAATCCGCGTCACCTGTGAGCGTCCAGGCGCTGACGATTTCGGGGCGTGTGTCGATCAGGGTGGCAAAGCCTTTGGATTGTTCAGGGCCGTGGGTGCTCAGGTGGACCTGAACAAAGGCTTGCACCGACAGGCCAAGGCGCGTGGGGTTCAGGCGCGCGATATAACTCTCGATATAGCCTTCAGCCTCAAGGCGCTGACGCCGCCGTCCGGCCTGACTGGCGGACAGGTTAAGCAGCTCGCCAAGTTCCTGAGCAGTCAGGTGCGCGTTTTTCTGAAGCGCCGACAAAAGACGCAGATCGGTTTCATCAAGCATGTGCGGCAACTTCGCGTGAAATTGTGAAATTTCGTTAAAGATACGCGCTTTTTTTCGGAATTGCACGTCAGTTCGCGGAAAAGCCGCGCCTTCTTGCGCGTATTATTGCCGAAGCGAACACCAGATACCAAAAGGAGACGCCCTCATGGGTCCATTCCCCCACGACGCCCCCCGCGCTGAAATTTCCGACTATAACCCCGCTGGCACGGACGGGTTCGAATTTGTGGAATTTGCCCATCCTGAACCGCAGGAGCTGCGCGATCTCTTCACCAAAATGGGCTATACCCATGTCGCCAACCACAAGACCAAGGCGATCGAGCTTTGGCAACAAGGCGACGTGACCTACATTCTCAACAGTGAGCCTGGCAGTTTTGCCGCACGGTTTGTCGAAGAGCACGGCCCTTGTGCCCCGTCGATGGGCTGGCGCGTGGTGGATGCGCAAAAAGCCTATGAACATGCGGTGTCGCAGGGGGCCGAGGCCTATGATGCGGATGACAAGACGTTGGCGTGGCCCGCGATCAAAGGTATTGGCGGGTCGCTGATCTACTTTACCGACCAATATTACGACACCTCGCCGTTTAATGAAGAATTCGACTGGATCGTGACCTCCAAACCCGAGGGTGTGGGATTCTTCTATCTCGATCACCTGACCCACAACGTGTTCAAAGGCAACATGGACAAGTGGTTCAAGTTTTACGGCGATTTGTTTAACTTCCGCGAAATCCGCTTCTTTGACATCGAAGGCAAATTCACCGGTCTGTTTTCCCGCGCGCTGACCTCGCCTTGCGGCAAGATCCGGATCCCGCTGAACGAAGATCGCGGCGAAACCGGTCAGATTGTTGCCTATCTGAAGAAATACAACGGCGAAGGCATTCAGCACATCGCTGTCGGCTCTGACGACATCTATGCCGCCACTGACGCGATTGCCGACAAGGGCATCAAGTTCATGCCCGGCCCGCCGGATGCGTATTACGATCTGTCCAAAACCCGCGTTGTAGGCCATGACGAGCCGCTGGATCGGATGAAGAAACACGGCATCCTGATTGACGGCGAAGGCGTTGTCGACGGTGGCGAGACCAAGATCCTGTTGCAGATTTTCTCCAAAACCGTGATCGGCCCGATCTTCTTTGAGTTCATCCAGCGCAAAGGCGACGATGGCTTTGGTGAAGGCAACTTCAAGGCCCTGTTTGAGAGCATCGAACAAGAGCAGATCAACAACGGCGAAATCCAAGCCGCTGAATAAGCACGACCAATAATAACAAGCGTCCGGTCCAACGGAGCGAGGGGGAAGCGCCGTCCGCAAGAGCGGGCGGCGCTTTTTGCAAGGTGCAATGCAATTTGGTCAAAACGCCTACGGCCTTGGTAAACGGGCCATGCAAATAGCGTGATCAATTAGCCTTTTGGCATTTTCAGGGTGATGTTCTTGCCCGACTTCACATAGCGCAATTCGCTTTCACCAATCGCGGCAACCTTACCACCGTCGATCCTGTCACCCACCTGAACCTTTTTATAACGCCCGTTTGACAAGCGGATCAGAGCGCGGCGGTTGGATGAGGTGCCATAGACGCCGATCAGGTTGATTTTCTTGAGGTTAATTGCGTTTTGGATCGTGGCCTGTCGTGCCACAGAGGCGGTTGTCGGAATGCTCGGGGTGATGGTCGCGGCAGCAGGAGTGGCGGCGACCTCGGTCACACTTGGCGTCGCACGCTGCGCCAGTTGTGCGATGTTGGATGGCTTGACCCGCGGACGCGGCGAGCTGGCCACAGCCAGTGCCGTCGGGGTCGTGTCGGCTTCTTCTGCCTCTTTGGCGCTCGCGGGGCGCAGTTTGGGGCGCTTCAACGCCAATTCGCTGCGCGTCAGACCACCCAATGTTGCCCGCTCGTTTGTTTCAATCAGATCGGCAGGCCGCAGACGCGGGCGGCGGTTTGCAAGGCGCTCGTCGCGCTCTTGCAGGGCCTGCGCCACGTTGATGCGTTTGGGATAGTTGGGCGGTTCAACCTGTGGTCGGCCGGCAAACACAAGAATGCCTTCCGGCGTCAGGGCTCCCTCCGGGGTCGCGATCACCAATCCGCGCTCGTCAAAAGCAAACTGCGTGCCTTGTGCCGGAGGGTTGATCTGGCTCGCGGGGGAGGCGTCGGTCAGCAAGCCCGTATCAGCAGGCAGCGCGATTGCATCCAAGGCGCCAAGATCGTGATCGATGGAGGGAACATAAATGTCCTCCGAGGATTCGCTTTGGACATCCAGCGGAGACAGCGGCGCTTTTTGCCAGATACCGGTCACGGCATACCGTGCTTCTGCTTCATCATCACTCAGCGAGCGCGGGTCTTCGGCATCCAGCAATGCTTCGATTTCGGCGCTGTCGGTGATGGTGTCCGCACTCACGGGTGGCAGAGCTTCGGTGTTCAGGTTGTCGGGATCAATGGTGGCTGTATCAACTTCGGCCGCTGCACCGAGATCTTCCAGAGCGGGCAGGGCTTGCGGGGCGAGAACCACTTCTTCGCTTTGCGTCGCATCCCCGGATTGTGCGACGTCGTCGGCTTGGGTCACGGCTTCGGTCTGTGGTTGCGGCGTCACAGGCTGGGCGGCCTGTGGCTCAATCACAACCACGTCGTCTTGGCGCTCGCCAAACAAGCCGGCCACACCGTCCTCGACAAAAAATGTTGCCCAAAGCGCGACAAGCGCCAAAAACAGCAGTAAAAGCGTGGTCAGGATCAGCCCGAGATGACGGGGTTTGCCTCGCACCTCTTCCTGACGCGATCCAAAAACCGTCAGCCGCTCTTTTTCCTGATCTTTGACTTTGCGCCGCGCAGTGCGCTCGGCCGACATGGCATCGGGCAGTTCCGCAACCAGCGTGTCCGCACCACTCTCGACAGTGGCGTCTGCCGCATCGGGGTCGGTTTGGACCGGTGCTTTAAGGTTTGGCTCTGCTTTTGTGGCCTTTGGCTTGCGGCGGCTGAAAAAAGAGCTGGACGGTGGCGTATCTGCGGTGGGGGCGGTGTCCGCGGCCTCGCCGTCTGCCGCGAGGCTGGACACAACGCGGGAAGGATCAAATCGCAGCGGCGCGTCAAGGGTAGGCGAAGCCTCAACTCCCTTGGCAGCATCGCGCGACACGCCACCCAATTCGGGCGCTGCGGTCAAATCGGAGGGTTGCCTGCGGCTGGCAAAGGCGACCGGCGCGCTCTCGGATGGCGGCGCTTCAGATGTGTCAGGGGTACTTTCTGCTGCGTCGACCGTCAGGGGCATAGACACGTCGGCACTGTCTGTTGTCTGAGGCGCAAGCGACTCACCCTCAATCTCAGGGACCGGCTCTGGTGCGGGCGGCAATGGGCCGGAGCCAACCACCACAATCGCCGTGCCGTCAAACGCGCCGGCCGCCCCTTGACCCTGAGAGGTCGGACCAAAATCAGGGGCCGCAGCAAAATCGGCACTCTCCGGCATTGCGGTGAACCGCACCGGATTAAAGGCATATTCGGCGGCAAACGCCTCAGCCTCGGCAAGCGTTTCTTTGGCAACGGCGGCAATTTGTGTCTCCGCGCCCTGCGTGCAGGTATCAAAGACAAGCTGGTCAGCCGAGTAGGGCGTTTCCTCTTCTAAGATCCGGGCCACTTCGCCTTCGGCCTTCGCGCCAAGCTTGCGCCCGAGTTTCAGGGAAAGGAATTTGATCTGATCGTTGGGCAACACCAGCAGGGTGCCAAATCCGTCACCTGCCTGATTGGCGGCCATGTCGCGCAATTTGGCCAAATCACCGGCAAGGTCGGGACTATCCAGCCCCACTTCGCCCAGCAGGTGCCAGCCGCTGTCAACGCGGGTCAGAAGGCCAATGCCCTCGAAGGAGAGTGTCAAAGCAAGTGTCGGCGACATGTCCCAAACCTAACATCCGGACAGGGCATCGTCCCCCAACCGGCAGAGTTGTAGAATTTATAGCAAGTTCTTGCCGACATGGAAGAAAAAGCCGAAAGGACTTTTCCGCAGACCAAATTATCCACCATGCTCGGCACCAACTACGATCAAAAAGGGAGATCGATATGCGAGTGATGGCCATTTTTGTCATGATTTGGACCTGTCTGGGCGGAGGCGCGGCATTGGCTGAGGCGCGCACAATCACTGTTGTGGGGCAAGGTCAGGTACAGGAAGCGCCCGATCAGGCAGTGATTGTTGTGGGGGCCTCCCAGCAGGCGGACACCGCCGAACAGGCGCTGTCGCAGGCCAATCATGCAGTTGCGGCGATGATCAAGGTGCTCGAAGCCTCCGGCATCGACGGACGGGACATGCAGACCAGCGGCTTGGGATTGCGTCCGGTCTATGATCACAACCGCAAAGACAATCAGCGCCCGCTTCTGGTTGGGTTTACAGCCGCTAACCGCCTGACGGTGAAGGTGCGCGACATAGGTTCCGTTGGGGCTGTTCTAAGCGATCTGGTTGCAGCGGGGGCGAACGACATCAGCAATGTGAGCTTTGGCTTGCGAGATCCCGAGCGCGCACAGGATGCGGCGCGACGGGATGCCGTGGCGGATGCGCGGGCCAAGGCGACGCTCTATGCCGAGGCCGCAGGCGTGTCGCTGGGCAAGGTGGTGTCTATCTCGGAGGCGGGGGCCACGATGCCCCGTCCGGAAATGATGCGAACCGCGATGGCCAGTATGGACGCGGTGCCCATCGCCGCTGGTGAATTGACTGTGAGCGCGCAGGTTCAAATGGTGCTGGAGCTAACCGACTGATCCAGTCGGTGAAGAGAAAAAGAAAACGCGCAGCGAAACAGGTCGCTGCGCGTTTTTTATTGATTTTGCGAAGGCTTAGCTGTGCGCGGCCTTAAGAGCGCGGTCCAAATCCGCGATCAGGTCGGCACTGTTTTCAATACCGATGGAAATCCGCACCACGTTCGGACCCGCGCCTGCGGCTTCCTGCTGCTCGGGTGTCAGCTGGCGGTGCGTGGTCGATGCCGAGTGGATCACAAGGCTACGCGCATCCCCAAGGTTCGCGACGTGGCTGAAGATTTCCAGACTGTCCACGAACTTGACGCAGGCGTCATAGCCGCCCTTCAGTGCCACTGTGAACAGACCGCCTGCGCCTTTCGGGCATACTGTCGCAACGCGCGATTTGTAGGGCGAGCTGTCCAGACCGGCATAGGTCACGTAGTCCACATTGTCGTGCCCTTCGAGCCATTTCGAAATGGTCTCGGCGTTCTCCACATGGCGCTCCATGCGCAGGGATAGGGTCTCGATTCCCATCAGCGTGTAATGCGCCGCCTGCGGGTTCATGGTCATGCCAAGGTCGCGCAGACCAATCGCAATGCCATGGAAAGTAAAGGCCAGCGGGCCAAATGTCTCGTGGAACTTGAGACCGTGATAGGCAGGCTCAGGCGCCGACAGGGACGGGAATTTGTCGGAGGCGGACCAGTCAAATTTGCCGCTGTCCACCACACAGCCGCCGGTCACGGTGCCGTTGCCGGTCAGGTATTTGGTGGTGGAATGCACGACGAGCGACGCGCCAAGGCTGATCGGGTTACACAGGTAAGGCGTGGCCGAAGTATTGTCGACAATCAGCGGAACGCCGGCTTTGTCGGCGATCGCCGCGATTGCCGGAATATCGGTGATATAGCCGCCCGGGTTGGCGATGGATTCGCAGAACACCGCGCGGGTGTTTTCGTCAATTGCCGCCGCAACCGCTGCTTCGTCGTCAAAGTCTACAAAGGTCGCGGACCAGCCGAAGCGTTTGATGGTTTGGCTGAACTGGGTGATCGTGCCGCCATAAAGCCGCGAGGACGCGACCACATTCATGCCCGGCTGCATCAGCGGGAACAGTGCCATGATCTGCGCCGCGTGCCCCGACGAGCAGCAGACTGCACCAACACCGCCCTCAAGCGTCGCGATACGTTCCTGCAAAACCGCAACCGTCGGGTTGGTCAGGCGGGAGTAGATGTAGCCTACTTCTTGCAGGTTAAAGAGCGCCGCCGCGTGTTCGGCATCGCGAAACACGTAAGCTGTGGACTGGTAAATTGGCGTCTGCCGCGCGCCGGTCGCCGGATCAGGGCGCGCACCGGCGTGAATTTGCAGCGTGTCAAAACCGTAGCTGGGGCCGTCGGTCATTGGAAAATCCTCCCGTAAATTGGTCGGAGACAAGTGTTAGGCGCACAGAGCGCAGGGCGCAACGCTGCATATGCAAAACGGACAGGTTTCCCGTGATTTCGCCCAACCGCAAACCATCT
Source organism: Shimia haliotis (assembly GCF_900114415.1). Classification (GTDB taxonomy): domain Bacteria; phylum Pseudomonadota; class Alphaproteobacteria; order Rhodobacterales; family Rhodobacteraceae; genus Shimia; species Shimia haliotis. The sequence goes on from NZ_FOSZ01000001.1 coordinate 125,449, forward strand.
GTCCGGATTTTTGGCGTGCTTTGGTGGTGTTGATCTTGCTGCCTTGATGGCTGGCGGGCCGTGACAGCGCCTCACAGCGCTGTGTTGAGCAGACAGACGGGCAGGTGCGGTCTAGCGCAACCAGTACCCGTTACGTTTCAACGTGTTGCGGATGACCTGTTCGCGGCGTGGCAGGTTGTTTTGGTCAAACAACGCCCGTGCTTTGTGACCGCGCCCCTGATAGATCATGCGTTTGAACGGGTCGTATTGTTTCAGCACCTTTTTGATCTTGTTGGGCGCTGCCACCGCCTCAAGGGTCTCCACCGCCAGATCGCTTTCGCGTGCATAAAGCAGGGGCATCAGGCGGTAATGCGTGGTCACGGACCCGTCCAGATAGCCCAGAGGCAGGGCATCACGCCCGCCGCCCAATTCGTGAATGACCAGCGGCAACGTCACCTGATCCAGCCACGGATTCAGGGATTGGCACGCCAGCGCCTCAGGTGGTTCGCTGCGGATGTCGACGGCATATTTCTGGAACCGCGCGCCGAATTCATGCGGGCAGCGATAATAGAAAAAGCCCGCATTGAAATAGAGATAGCGCCGCCAGTATTCGTCCGGCTGGCTCAGATCCAATGAGCTCTCAAAGTCGATGTTGAACTTGCCATAAAGCGACTTCCAGATGCCCGTATATTGCGGACCATACAGGGGCGGCTCTGGCCATGTGCCTTCGACTCGCAGGCTGGCGGCAGGGCGATCGAAATCAAACGGAACGTCGCTGATCTCGCCCGTGACCAAAGTGTCCGTGTCAAAGAACACAAACGGTTCGCCCTTAGGCAAGGCGCGCAGCAACTCGATTTTATTGCCATAGGCATAGGCCTCGCCAAAAAACCGGCTGTCAAACGGCAGAATTTCCGCATCCATCTGTTTGAGCAGTTGCACAACCTCGGGGTTGTTCATGCGCGGATCTTTGGACCATAGCGGGCCAGGCTGGGGTTCGGCGATGAACAGGCGGCCTTTGAAATTTGGTGAATTTGCACGCAAAGAGGCGGCAAAAAGGGCCGCCTCATATTGAAGCCGGCCAGCCTGACCAACCACAACGATGTTAAATGCCGCGTTTTTCTGCGCTTTGCTTGCCATATCGCCTGCTGCCCTGCACGATGTTTGTCGAGACTATAGGCCGCCGGAGTCCCGGACAAAAGGCGGCAAACACGTAATTTTTTGGAAATGGAGATTTCGAGATGAGATTGAAGGCTGCATTGACCATAGCGGTGGCGTTCGCGGCAACGGCCGCCTTTGCCGACGACCACCGTGTCGCCGAGGATCAGACGCCGACGGGCAAATTCCTGACCGCAGGCGAAGTGCGTCCCATTCTGGATGCGACCAAAAACGGATGGATCGGTGTGCGCGAATTTGACGGGCGCGATCTGGTGTATTTCACCCATCTCGTCAGCTGGCGGTGCGGTCTTTATGAAGTGCATTATTCCATCAATGGCGGGGAACGGACGCAATTCCCGATCCCCGAGTGCCCGCCCGACATCGCCAATGCGATGGCCATTCCCGAAGGGACTGATGTCTACATCAGTCTCGAACTCGGGTCCGTCAAAACCGTCAAAGTGGACTTGCTCTATGATGATCTGGGGACCGACACCGTGACCTTTGATCGCGATGCGGTGAAGCTGCCTTAACTGTCCTGTTGCACCGTGGCCGTGATCCCCGCGGTGCAAAACGTGATCAACTCGTCAAATCGGTCCGCCAAGGACTCGCGCTCGTCCCCAAGAGCCTGCATGCGCCATTCCGTGGTCAAAAGCGCGATCAAGGCGGACACGGAATAGACAAAGCTCGCCGCGATCGCGCGCGGCGGGGTCTCGGGGTAAAGCCGCGCGATTTCTTCGACAAACAGTTGTGCGGTCGGGTCAAAACACACCGCCGCCAGATCGCGCCATCGGGTGTCTGCCGACACCATTGCCACGAGCCTCGCATAGGCGAACCAGCCCGCCCCGCCGGTTTCGGCCTTTTCCAAATAGGGGCCGAAGTGGCATTCCATAATCGCGCTGACCGACAAAGGCCCGCGAAACCGGCGCGCTTCCAGAGCATCAACGCGGGCCTGCGAAAGTTCGTCAGCCCGCCGCGCAACGACCCGCCAGAAAAGTTCTTCTTTTGAGCCCCCGTGATGCGTCACCAACGCCACCTGAACGCCCGCCTCCTGCGCTATCTCTCGCATAGAGGCAGCGTCGAATCCATGCCGCGCAAAAACCTGTTCTGCGGCGTTCAAAATCTTGGAACGAGTCGCCAGTGCACGGGCGGAAGGGGCTCTTTGCCGTTGTTTTTCTTGTAAAAAATCCTGCTGCATGAATTTATCTTGCCTTATTTTGTACGAATGTTCAATCTAAAACGGGGAAGAGGAGACCAGCACGTGACATCACACAACGGGAAATATGCCCTCATCGGCGCAGGGCCGATGGGGTTGGCTGCGGCGAAAGTCATGGCCGAACAGGGCGTCGATTTTCAGGGCTTTGAATTGCACAGCGACGTCGGGGGGCTTTGGGACATCGAGGCTCCGCGCTCGACCATGTATGAAAGCGCGCATCTGATCTCGTCCAAAACAATGACGGAATTTGCCGACTTCCCTATGAAGGACACCGTGGCGGAATATCCGTCCCATCGTGAAATGGCGCGCTACTTCCGCGATTTTGCCGACCACTTCGGCCTGCGACAGCGGTATATCTTTGGCGCGGAAGTCACCGACGTGGTGCCGGTGGGCGCAAATGGAGAGGGTTGGCGCCTGCGTTGGCGCGATGCGGACGGCCAGCATGAGGACGTATTTGCAGGTGTCATGATCGCCAACGGCACTTTGTCCGAACCCAACATGCCCAGCTTTCCCGGCACCTATGACGGAGAACTGATCCACGCCAGCCAATACCGCCACCCCGAACAGTTCGCGGGCAAACGGGTGTTGGTTGTCGGGGCCGGAAATTCCGGCTGTGACATCGCGGTGGATGCGGTGCACCACGGCAAAAGCTGCGATCTGTCGATGCGGCGCGGCTACTATTTTGTGCCGAAATATGTGTTTGGCAAACCCGCCGACACCATGGGCGGCGCGATCAAGCTACCGATGTGGCTCAAGCGTCCGATCGACAGCCTGATCCTGCGCTGGTTTGTCGGTGATCCGCAAAAATACGGCTTTCCCAAGCCAGACTATAAGCTCTATGAAAGTCACCCCGTGGTGAACTCTCTGGTGCTCTACCACGCAGGCCACGGCGACCTGTCAATTCGCGCTGACATCGCCAACATAGACGGCAAGACCGTCACCTTCGCGGACGGTCAGAGTGCTGACTATGACATGATCCTCGCGGCGACCGGCTACAAGCTGCACTATCCGTTTATCGCCAAAGAAGAGCTTAATTGGCAGGGCAGCGCCCCGCATCTTTACCTCAACGCCATGCATCCGGTGCGCGACGACATTTTTGTGTTGGGAATGATCGAAGCGACCGGCCTTGGCTGGCAGGGGCGGCATGAGCAGGCTGAGATGGTGGTGCGCTACGTTAAGGATCTGCGGCAAGGCGGGGCTGTGGCGGCCAAGTTGAAGGCGGAAAAAGCCAAGGGATTTGAACGCGCCACTGGCGGGATGCAATATCTCGATCTCGCGCGCATGGCCTACTATGTCGACAAGGCCACCTATCGCGGCGCTGTTACCAACTGGATCAAACAACTGGGCGGGGAGCGCGCGCAATGAGCACACCTGCATATGCTGGTCTGGACGAGGTCGTCCTGAACTTTTCACCTGGCAGCCTGACGCTGCTGAATGGCATTCTCGCCGTGGTGATGTTTTCCATCGCCATCGATCTGACGCCCGCGGATTTTAAACGCCTCGCCAAAGGGCCAAAGCCGGTGATCACCGGCCTCGTGTCACAGTTCCTTGTGTTGCCGGTTTTGACCTTTCTTCTGGTGCTTTTGGTGCAGCCGCGCCCTTCCATCGCGCTGGGCCTGATCCTTGTGGCGGCCTGTCCGGGGGGCAATATCTCAAACTTCATCACCCATCGCGCGGGCGGAAACGCGGCCCTGTCTGTCAGCATGACAGCCTTTGCCACGGTTGGCGCGATCCTTCTGACGCCGCTCAATATCGCGTTTTACGGCAACCTTTACGCACCAACGCGAGAGATCCTGCAAGCCACGCAGATTGATCCGGTATCGGTCGCCATAACGGTGGGTTTCATGCTTGTTCTGCCCTTGATGCTTGGCATCACGCTCAATGTCCTGCGACCGCAGTTGACGGCGAAACTGCGCAAGCCGCTGCAATATCTGTCGATGGCAATCTTTCTGGCCTTTATCGTGGTCGCTTTGGCCTCTAACTGGGACTATTTCAAAGGCTTTGCAGGCGCCGTTGCGCTTTTGGTGGTCGTCCACAACGCCCTCGCGCTGAGTGGCGGTTTTGCCACCGCCACGTTGGCAAAACTCAGCCCCTATGACCGACGCGCGATCACCATTGAAACCGGTATCCAGAACTCCGGCCTTGGTTTGATCCTGATTTTCGGGTTCTTCAATGGGCTGGGCGGTATGGCGGTGGTCGCGGCCTTTTGGGGCATCTGGCATGCCATTTCCGGCATCGCACTTGCGGCGGTGATGAACCGGACCGAGGCTGCGCGATGAGCAGGGTTCTGATCACTGGAGCCGCCGGTATGGTGGGGCGTGCGCTGTTGGAGGAACTGGCAGCAACGGACCACGAAGTCATCGCGAGCGACCTCTCTGAGCCGCCGCTTCCGGCCAACGCGCGCTTTGCCGGTATGGATGTCACCTCAAGCGATCCCGAAAGGATCATTGCGGCGACTAAGCCGGATGTGATCATTCATCTCGCCTCAATCGTGACCCCTCCCAAAGGCAGCGGCCGCGAATTTGCCTATGCGGTGGATGTGGACGGCACGCAAAAGGTGATCGACGCAGCCATCGCGGCGGGCACGCGGCGTTTGGTGGTCACGTCATCCGGCGCGGCCTATGGCTATCACGCGGACAATCCTGTGCCACTGCGCGAGACCGATGCCGTGCGTGGCAACGAAGAATTTCCCTATGCCCACCACAAACGTCTGGTGGAGGAGATGCTGGCAACCACCCGTGCCAGTCACCCTGAGCTTGAACAGGTGGTGCTGCGTGTCGGCACTGTCTTGGGACAGGGGACGGACAACCAGATCACCGCGCTGTTTCACAAACCCCGCCTACTGGCCATTTACGGCAGCGACAGCCCGTTTGTCTTTATCTGGACCCAGGACCTCGCCCGCATTCTTGCCCATGCAGTAGCCGAGGCTCCTGCAGGTATTTTCAACGTCGCGGGGAACGGCGCCATGAGCATTGACGATCTCGCGCGCGCCCTTGGCAAGCCGGTGTTGCGCCTGCCCGCCGTGCTGCTGAAAGCGGCGCTCGCCATTGCCAAACCCCTTGGCGCAAGCCGTTACGGGCCAGAGCAGGTCGGGTTCCTGCAATACCGTCCGGTTCTGGACAACGCGGCCCTGAAAACCACCTTTGGCTACACGCCGCAAAAGACGAGCCGCGAAGTGTTTGACTATTGGAAAGAAAGCGTGGGCCTATGAAAACAGCAGTGATTTCCGGCGGTGCTGGAGGCTTGGGGCAAGCTCTGAGCACCGCGCTACAGGCTGAAGGCTGGCGCTGCGTGCTTCTTGACCTGAACACCGACAGCCTTGAGCGTAGCGCCACACAACACCCGATTTCCTGTGATCTCACCGACGAGGTACAGTTTGCGGCAGCGGTTGAGGAAACTCTGAGCACCTCCGACAGCATCGATTTGGTGATCTACAATGCAGGTATCACCCAGATCGGTGCGTTTGCCGAGACGCCTGATCAAACGCACCGCAAGGTGTTTGAGGTCAACTACTTTGCCGCCGTTGCCATGGCGCGGGCCTTTCTGGAACCGTTGCGCAAGGCACAGGGCACGCATCTGGCCATCAGTTCCGTCGCCGGATTTGCGCCGCTTTATCAACGGGCGGCCTATGCCGCGTCCAAACATGCGCTAGAAGGGTTTTTTGGCTCGCTGCGGTCAGAAGAGGCCCTTCACGGCGTGCGCACTCTGATCGCTGCGCCCTCGTTTGTGGCCACAAACATCGGCAATGACGAGCGCCAAACGGACGGTATTGCTCGGCCCGGATCGGCCTCGGACGGGATTGACTATATGACGCCCGAAGACGCGTCTCAGATCATCCTAAAGGGGGTCGCACGCGGCACCCCGTTGATCCCTGTGGGGCGTGTGGCGCGGCTGTCGTGGTGGATAAACCGTGCCAACCCCCGCCTGTTTCAACGCTTGATGGAGCGCAACATAAAAGGTCTTTAGGCGGCTCTGGACTTACAGTCATGTCCGGAGAACCGTTGCACGCGATTGCGCCCGCTGCGTTTGGCGGCATATAGCGCATCGTCTGCGTTGCTCAGCAACTCGCCCACCGAAGTTGTGGGCGACTTGGCCTGTGCCACGCCAAAGCTGCAACTCACCCGCAGGATGGTGCCCGTCTTGAGCGCAATATGCATGGCCGCGATCTCCGCACGCAAGCGCTCGGCGATCCGGGCGGCTTCCTCTTCTGACGTGTCGGGCAGGATGATGGCGAATTCCTCACCGCCATAGCGACACAGTTTGTCATGCCGCCGCATCTGTGCCTCTTTCAGGGTCTCCCCAAGACACCTGAGCACCACGTCGCCGACGGGATGGCCGTGGGTGTCGTTCACCTGCTTGAAGTGATCAATGTCAAACAGCACCACGGACACCGCAGTGTGCGTGGCCGCCATTTTTTCCCAAGCGAGTGCGAATTCGTGATCAAACGCCTGACGGTTCAACAATCCGGTCAAGTGATCGATCCGTGCAGAGTTGACCGCCGCGCGGTGCATACGCTGCAATGTGGCGCGCTCGGCCATCAAACTGTCTGCGCGCCGCTGGGATTGCGCAAATCGCTGGCCGATCAGGAACGTGTAACAGACCATTGTTCCGACAAATGCGTACTCCACCAGCAAAAGCTCATATGCCAGAACGATCACCGAGAAGATGTCATGAACCGCACCGATCACCAGAATGCTCAGAGCAAAGCAGACGAACGACGCGCCTTTTTCCCGATTGATGATCGCCCGTGCAATGCCCCAGAAAGACGCGCCACAGACAAAAAGCGAGTGGAGCTGATAGACGGGCAGGGCCGCGCTCATCACGTCCGGCGGTGCGGCCACGATAAAGACCCCCAATCCGGCCACCAATGTCATCACAAATCGCATGATCCATTGCGGGTAAAAGCTCGGCAGCAGAGCTTTGTTCAGCCCCATCAGCATGGAAGAGGCGACAACGATATTGAGCATTTCCAATCGCATTCGCAGAATGAACCATTCCGCCCCAAACCAAAGCTCAACTTTGTCCCATAGGATGAGGGCACGCATTGCAACCAGCAGACAGCCAACCGCAAGGTAGAGTGGCGCCTTGTCAGTGCGGTTGATCGAAAACAGCAACAGGTTCTGTGCCATCGTGAACATAATGATGCCCACGGCTATGCCGAGGATCAGCTCGTGCCCGATCCGCTCCGCCATCTTGACGTCGGTGGGGGTGATTTCCGGTTTATGGCGAATGCCGTTCCACGAATTGATACCGCTCCATCCGAACACATCTTTCCGGACCTGAATCACCAGCAATCCCTTGCCTTGACCGTGAAATTCATGGGCTTGGTTGCGAATTGCCGCCAATGGCGGCCCCTGCACATGGCCCTCTTCAGCCACCAGGTGCCAGGCCTCGGGTTGATCAAGCGGCACCCAATAAATCCGGTAAGCTTCCAGCACCGCGCTCAACGCCAGCACCATAGATGCGTCCGTTTCCGGCATTTCTACCGGCGCCACATAGGTTGCAACCCCATGCAAAAAGGGATTGTTCGGGGATTTTGGCAAAAAGTCCTGCCAGCGTGCGGGCACCGGTGCCCGCACGATGTCGTCTGTCACAAACGCGCGGTGCGCCTCTGTCGGTGATAGAAGCGCCCCCCAGACAAACCCCCATTCTCCCTTCAGCGATACAGTGTGCGGCGCGGCCTCGGAGGCTTTAAAAAAAGCCACGCCGTCCTCAGCTGTGGCTGCGCCAGCGCCCATCACACAAATCACAGCAACGGCCAGATGGCACAGGTGCAAAAAACGGATCAGCACAAAGAGGCTCCGGAAAGAAGTGGTCTTGGCAACGTTTAGTGCCGAAGTCTTAATGCACACTGAAATCGGGTGCAGATATCTAAAATGAAAGGATTTTTTGGCTGCGCTGGTGTCAGAACCTGAGCGAGGGCGGCGAACAGTCACTGCGCCACGTTTGGGTGGGGTATTGAGTCCGGCACCACATCGCTGCAACCGATCGCGGCCTGTCACCGCGGCGGGGTCCGCTGCGCGTTTGCGTTGATCTGAAGAAGAGAAAGTGGTGGGCGACCTTGGAATCGAACCAAGCGTGCGTCTCCGCGAGGGAGTTACAGTCCCCTGCCACACCTTGCGGCCTGTCGCCCACTTTCTTCGGCCTTGCGACCGTGGTGTGAGGGGCTGATTACTGTGATGCGTGAGGGGCGTCAACAAGAAAATCTCTTGCACATGGCGCGCGGGCGGCGCATTGATGCCCCCTCATCATTTTAAGGGGTTTCGGCCATGAAAAAACCCAAGTGGGTGGTCAAAAAAGAGCAGGACAAACGCAAGTCGGCGGCAGAAACTGTCTGGCTTTTTGGTCTGCACGCTGTTCGCGATGCTTTGACGAATCCCAACCGCGAAAAACTGCGCCTGATTGTGACCCGAAATGCGGCCGACAAACTGGCAGATGCGATTGCCGAAGCGGGAATCGATCCGGAAATGGCAGATCCGCGCAAATTTCCTGCGCCGCTTGATCCGCAGTCGGTTCACCAAGGGGCCGCGCTTGAGGTCAAGCCGCTGGAATGGGGGCGTCTTGCAGACCGTGCGATTGCCGACGATGACCGCCCGCAGCGTTTACTTTTGCTTGATCGCGTGACCGATCCCCACAACGTAGGTGCGATCCTCCGCTCGGCCGAGGTCTTTGGTGCGCTGGCCGTGATTGGCACCCGTCATCACTCCGCCCCCGAGACCGGTGCGTTGGCAAAAACCGCGAGCGGGGCCTTGGAACGCCAGCCATATTTGCGCCTGCGCAACTTGGCGGACGCCATCACCGAATTGCAGAATATGGGCTATATTGTGCTGGGCATGGATGGCGAAGCCACAGAGACAATTGAAACCGTCCTTGAGGGGCGCAAGGATCAACCTGTCGCCTTGGTGCTTGGTGCCGAAGGGCCGGGATTGCGCGAAAAAACCAAAGAAACGGTGGATCAACTGGTGAAAATCGAATTTGCCGGTGCCTTTGGCTCGCTCAACGTGTCCAACGCGGCGGCGGTGGCACTTTATGCCTCCCTTCCGCGCTGACAAATTCGGGCGGGCCTCTCGTAATTTGGCAAAGCTGACATAGGTTCTGGGAAACCATCACGGAGGACACCTTGCCTGCGGCACCCAAAATTGCGACCTGTTGTTATTGTGGCACCCGTGCCGCGCTTGTGTTGAAAGGGGAAACACGCCACGAGTTGGCCTGTTCCTCCTGCGGTGCGCCGCTGCACAATCTGAAATCGCTTCCGATGCAAAAACAACGGGTTGAGCGGGAAGTCGCCTATGCTCCGAGGCCCGCAAAATCCAAAGCCCGTCGCGACAAGTCCTACGAAAAACCCCGCAAGAAGCTGAAAAAGAAGAAGAAATTTGCGAAGAAGTTTTTCGAAGAGGCCTTCGATATCATCGAAGATATTTTTGACTAGGCCTTGGTGATCACAGCTCCTTGATCACCTCTTTAATCCGTCGCCGTCCAGCCTACGTAACATAGTGAGAAACGCAGACGTGGAACCCTGTGTTTCGCTTCACTGTCCCTCGTTCCGAACTTGCGCCCAAACATCGTTTGGGCGCTTCTTTTTTGCGCCAACACAGGATAGCGTCGGCGCATGACCTATTCCGACGATTTCCTTCGATCCATCCTGAAGCGCTCCAAGGTGGTGGCCGTAGTCGGGGTGTCTATGAATCCGGTGCGCCCGAGTTACTACGTGGCGCGCTATCTGTCGTTGAAAGGCTATCGTGTTATTCCGGTCAATCCGGGCCACGCCGGCAAAATGCTTTTCGGGGAAACGGTTGTGTCGGATCTGTCGGAGATCGATGCACCCGTTGATATGGTTGATATTTTTCGCCGCTCTGAGGCGGTTCCGCCGATCGTTGACGCCGCTCTTGAACACTTGCCACAGCTCAAAACCGTCTGGATGCAGATTGGCGTCGAGAACGCCGAAGCCGCCGCAGCGGCTCAGGCCAAAGGCGTGGATGTGATCCAGAACCGGTGCCCCAAGATCGAATACCAGCGCCTGTACGGTGAGCTTCGCATGGGTGGGTTTGCCACCGGTGTAATTTCCTCGAAACTTTAAGCGGCATCCAAATCTGCGCGCGGGGCGATCAGGCGGCTGAGAACGTCGCACAGTTCTGCCTTGCGGAAGGGTTTCCCCAAACAGGCGGTCATTCCAGCGGCAATGTAGCGCGCGGTCTGTTCCGGCAGGATATTTGCCGAAAGAGCCACAATCGGTGTCGCGGCGTTTGGTCCGTCGTCTTCCTTGATGGCTTTGCAGGCTTCAATACCGTCCATGCCTGGCATCTGGATGTCCATCAGAATCAAATCGAATTTGGTGTCCTGGCACACACCCACAGCGGCCAGCCCGTTGTCGACGATCACTGGCTCCACCCCAAAAGATTGCAGAAACCGTCGGGTGATGATCTGATTTGTGCGATTGTCTTCCGCCAGAAGGATCTGCGCCCCGTTTAGTTGACAGACCGTCGTTGGGGATTGGTTGGTCTCGTGCGCCGCCTCATAGGCGCGGGCCGGTGGCGTGGCCTTCACTATGGGCACGGTGAACCAGAACGTGCTGCCCTTTCCAGGGCTGCTGATCACACCGATCTTGCCACCATGCAATTCCACCAATTCCTTTGAAATGGCCAAGCCAAGACCGGTTCCGCCGTATTTGCGGTTGGTTGATGTGCTGGCCTGTTCAAACTTGCGGAACACCCGCAACTGGGCGGCCTCGGTCAACCCGATACCCTGGTCGGTCACGCTCACCCGAAGATCCGTGTCTTGTCGGCGCATGTGGACAGTAATTGTGCCCTGTCCGGAAAACTTGATAGCATTGCTCACCAGATTGCTCACAACCTGTTGCATCCGTGCGGGATCAGCGGAAATCCAATCAGGCAGGTCACTGTCCTGCTGATACTCCAGTTTCAGCCGCTGCATTTCCGCTCCGGCCATCTGGGCCCGCACCGCAGGCAAGGCCAAATCCGCAGGCGTACAGGCCACTCGTTCAAATGTGACCCCGCGTGCCGCGATTTTGGAATAGTCCAACACGTCATTGATCAGGCGCAATAACGTCGTGCCTGAGGTCTGCCCCATGTGCACCAATTCCAGTTGTTCCGCGCTCAGGTCGGTCTCTTCCAGCAATTGAAGAACACCGGACAGCCCGTTCATCGGGGTTCTGATTTCGTGGCTCATATTGGCTAGAAACTCGGACTTCGCGTGGTTGGCATCCTGTGCCTCACGCCTGAGGTCAACCAAGTTGGATTCCGCCCGTTTCAACTCTTTGTCAAACAGGGCCAATCCCCAGATAAAGGCACAGATCACAATCGACAGCACCGTGGCGCTCTCGTAGGGCAACTTGCCGATATAGGCAAAGAAAAGCAGATTGGCCATCGTCAGCAGGGTGACGATCCAGGCGGGGCGGGGGCCCAACACAAGAATTGCGATCACCGGCGGTCCGATCAGAAAGGCTTCGCGCAGCCAAAGCCGGTTCTGCTCAAAATACATCACCATATTTGAGTGCGCAGACAGCAGCACCATCAGAACTAATGCGGTTGCGGTTGTGCTTCCTGTGCGGTGCAGCACTGAGGGCACAAAAAAATAGCTCAGCGAAAAAACCATGCTGGCGATCGCCACAGAAGGCGGCAGTCCCGAGTCGATGAGAGACTGGTGCACATTGTGCAACATCGCGTTTAACCCGACCACAAAAGAAAAGCCGCATACCAAACGATTGCGCGCTCCGAGAAAGGTCGAAACCGAGTCCCGCTCGGGCCAATAATACGTTTTTGCAAAACGTCTGAAACTGGTGAGAATCATGATCAGGATGTCGACAGGATCTGCCGGTCTTTGGCGTGAGAGTCCGCCCTTATTGCCTGATAACCAGTTAATACCGTGTGAAAAGAAATCACTCTGCGCGGCTGAGAAGCACCTGACTTCGCGGCTTCCACCGATACCGCGTATCCTCGGCCACAGGCGCCCAGAAAAGATGCCCGCCGTACCGCCAAGGATCAAGCACGATGCCGCTCTGCATCGGCGCGCCCCGCTCGCTGAGGATCACGGTGCTGTGCTCAATGCGCAGATTGTCGGAGTTGGCAATCGCACGGTGCAGGCTCAGTGTCTGCAAATTCTCACCCCGCAATCGCGCCTCAAGATCATCCGCCCAATGCCAGCATAGCCCGCGCGGGCGCAGGCCCTGATTGACCTTTGTGTTGTGAATGAGTGGCGGGTCGGTGACTTGGTATTCGGAGCGGAGCTGCAAGGAATAGTCGTAAGAGATTTGCGCGACCTTTGCCGCCTCATGGGCGTCGACAAAATCACCCAACGCAATAATTTCGCGCTCCAATCCTTTGATATCAGGCACCTTTGCGTCTTCCGGCACGCCGCAAGCCACCAGAAAAACCATCGCCAGTAGATTGAAAATCCGCCGCATCAACGCCGCCCTGAAACCCGCTTCTGCCCGACTATAGGTGCTGCGGACGACGGGTCAAACCCTCAGCCGCGCGATGCCTTCTCTGCAATACCGCTCAGCCCCTGACGCCGCGCCAGTTCCGCCAGCACATCGTCAAGCGCCACATCGCTTGCCTCAAGCATCACCAGCAGATGATAAAGCACATCCGCCGCCTCATAGGTCAGCTTTTCGCGATCGCCTTTAACGGCTTCGATCACCGCTTCGATTGCTTCTTCGCCAAATTTCTCGGCACATTTCTCAGGCCCCTTGGCCAACAGCTTCGCTGTCCAGCTGCTCTCGGGATCAGCCTTTGCGCGCTCGGCAATTGTTGCCGCCAATTCGTTCAAAACACTCATGTCAGCCTCATCGGAATGCCCGCGTCGTGCATGTGCTGTTTGGCTTCTTGCACAGTGAACTCGCCAAAGTGGAAAATCGATGCTGCCAGCACCGCACTCGCGCCGCCCTTGGTCACGCCTTCGACCAAATGATCCAATGTGCCCACGCCGCCCGAGGCAATCACTGGTACATTCACCGCATCGCTGATCGCGCGTGTCAAAGGTAGGTTGAACCCCGCCTTTGTGCCGTCACGATCCATTGACGTCAGAAGGATTTCCCCTGCGCCTTTCGCGACCACCAGCTTGGCGAATTCCACTGCATCAATCGGCTTGCCATCTTTGTCCAGCGCCTCTTTGCGGCCACCGTGAGTAAAGATGCCCCATTTGTTCGGCACACCGTTTTCGTCATGTCCGATGGTTTTGGCGTCAATCGCGCAGACAATGCACTGACTGCCAAATTGCGCTGCAGCTTCGGCAATCACATCAGGGTTCGCCACAGCAGCCGAGTTGAAACTCACCTTGTCCGCCCCCGCCAGCAACAGCTTGCGCACATCTGCCACGGAGCGCACGCCGCCACCTACGGTCAGTGGAACAAAACACTGCTCTGCGGTGCGTTGCACCATGTCGATCATCACGCCGCGATTGTCATGGGTTGCATGGATGTCGAGAAAACAGATTTCGTCAGCGCCTGCGGCGTCATAGGCCCGCGCCGCCTCGACCGGATCGCCCGCATCGCGCAGGCCGACAAAATTCACACCTTTCACAACGCGCCCGTCGGCCACGTCAAGGCAAGGGATCACTCGGGTTTTCAGCATCTTGGTCCGCCCTTCATAGTCGCCAGCGGTTCTAGGACTTATGCCGCCATTTGACCAGTGCTAGCGACACGCCGCAGCGCATCCCGCGCAATGGCGATATGAAACGGCATAATCATCGCCAGATAGGCGCGGCCCAAAAGGTTGTGCCGATGTACCCAAGTTGCCAGCAGAATATCGTCGCCATCGCGCATCACCGACACGCGAAAATCCAGATGTTTGTCGTCAAAACCGGCAATGATTTCGCGCTCGGTCTCGCTTTCAATCGGAAACATGCCGATCTTTTCTTGTCCCGCAAAATCCGCGGGCAGGGCTCCGGTCAGCCCGAAGGGCAGCACAACCACGTTGCGTAGGCCCACCAAAGCCTGCGCCCAGCCCGGAAAGTTGGTGATTGTGTTTGCAGCAGCGCGGAGCGGCATATCGCTGCGCACGCGGAAGCAGTCGATGAAATCGCCAGCGTGAAACCGGTCGTGCAAGGCGCTAAATGGCGGGAGAGGGGAGGTCGTCACGGTCATGCTTCGGTCCTTGTCCTGTTCGCAGGTCCAAGGTGGAGGCAACTGCCCACCCAATCAATCCGACGAGGTGTCACAGAGCAGCAGGGTATCAGTCGTCCTGAGGCTTCGGGCGTTTGGCCAAAACAATGATGCCGACTATGGCACAGACAAACGCCACCGGCAGCGTCACCACCAGCAAAGCCACAGCAGAGTAGGTTTTCATCAAAATGGGCGCGCGGTCCACACCGTCGACCACACAGCCGTCCTGACTAAGCGCCAACCCAAAGTCGCAGCCCCATTTTGCGGCCGCCCATTCCGACCAGAGGTAAGATGCGAGCGGCGCAAGACACGCCAGAACAATCACCAGCAAAACCAGCAGGGTTATGCGGCGCGCCCAGATCATGCTTTCATCACCGCCAGCGCCTCGGCCAGATCAATCGCGCCATCATAAAGCGCGCGACCCGAGATCGCCCCGTTCAGGTCCGCCCCGCAGGCCTTCAGCGCCCTCAGATCGTCCAGCGAACTCACGCCGCCCGAGGCAATCACAGGGATCGACACCGCATTTGCAAGCGCCGCTGTGGCCTCCACATTCGGGCCTTTCATCGCGCCATCGCGCATGATGTCGGTGTAAATGATCGCTGCCACGCCCGCGTCCTCAAAGGACTTCGCCAGATCCGTGACCATCACGTCGGTCTCTTCCGCCCAGCCTTTGGTCGCCACCTTGCCGCCTCTCGCATCAATGCCCACAGCGACCTTGCCAGGGAATTCGCGGGCCGCCTCGCGCACCAGGTCAGGGTTCTCTACAGCCACAGTGCCAAGGATCACGCGGGCCAGCCCCTTGTCGATCCAACGCGCAATCGTGTCCATGTCGCGGATGCCGCCACCAAGCTGCGCGGGCACTTTGGTCTGTTTCAGGATCTCTTCTACGGGGGCGGCATTCACCGGCTCACCGGCAAAGGCGCCATTCAGATCAACCAGATGCAACCACTCACAGCCTGCCTTCACAAATTCCAGCGCCTGCGCGGCCGGGTTTTCGTTAAACACGGTCTCCTGCTGCATGTCCCCGTGAACAAGGCGCACGGCATTTCCGTCTTTCAGGTCGATGGCAGGATAAAGGATCATGGGAACGTCCAGTCGTTGATAATTGGCTTGCTGGCGATGTGACACGCTCTCGAACGAATTGCAACTTTCCGCCAAGTCAGGGTTGATCGAAAGTGGCCCCTGTCTCACTCTGGCCCGCAAATATGGGAGGAAATATCATGAAAAAGCTTATTCTCGCGGCAGTGATGACCGTGGCCACCGCCGGTATCGCGTCCGCTGATCCGATCCTCGGCATGTGGAAAACCGAGGTGGACGACGGCTCGTATGCCCACATCGACATGAAACCCTGTGGCGCGAAAATCTGCGGCACGATTGCCAAGACCTTCAACGGCGACGGCGAATACCAAAGCCCCAACATCGGCAAAAAGCTGGTGATTGACATGGAAGCCAAAGGCGACGGCGCTTATGCCGGCGAAGTCTGGCGTCCGTCTAACGACAAAATCTACATCGGCAAGATGCAACTCAACGGCAACAAAATCAAACTCAAGGGCTGCGTTGCTGGCGGTTTGCTGTGTTCGTCGCAAAATTGGACACGCCTCTGATCTAAGGGCCGTATCCCGAAAGCAAAGGGCTCCCCGCGGGGAGCCCTTTTTTGTTTACACCGCGCCGCTGTATTCGCCGCGTGCCGGATAATTGTTGGCGATTGCGAAATCGAGCGCACCGACCAGTTCGGAGAAATGCGGGCGCATGAATGGCATGGTCTGCACCGAGCCGAAATAGAGCGACTGATCAGGGGATACGAGGAACACGCCCGGCTCCGAGAACAGCGCAGGCTCCTCGATGCCAATCGACGTTTTGCCGCGCGAGGTTGAGATATACAGCCCCCAATCCCGTGCCGCGTCCAGAGACAGGTCATAGGCCACACGCAGGCCATTCACCGGCGCCACTTTCTCCAACATTGCCGCGGCGCGGTCCTCGGGGTCCGAACTCACTGCAACCACGCTCACACCGCGTTCGGCAAAGGCCGGTGCCTGCTTGTCCAGCTCCTTAAGATAGGTCGCGCAGATCGGGCAGTGCAGGCCGCGGTAAAAACACACAAGGGTGCCACGCTCAGAGCCTTCTGCTGACAAATCAAATTGGCCGCCACCAACGAGGGGCAGGGCGAGACCAGGGGTTTTCTGGCGGGGCATCAACATGTCTATTCTCCATTGCGACATTTCCTTGTCTGTGCTTGTTGCAGGTGTTTTGCTATGATAATTCCGAATTATCTGACCAAAACGACGGAATCTGGCTATGGACCGCCTGACAACCCTGATTGAAAAGTTCCATCTCACCGTGACCCCCGCGCCGGAGGGAGAGGCCAATCTGATTGCGATCTGCAACGGCGACAGCGAGCCACACGAAGTACGGTTTTTTACGCGCGGGGTATCTGATTGGGCGGATCAGGAGCGGCTGATGTTTGCCGCCCGCGTGGACTGGTCGGGGCCATCCAATCCGTTGATGGCTGCCATGCCGGACCGCATTGATCTCGATCTGACCGATCAGGCCGACACGCGCACACTGGTGCAGTTGATGTATGCCGAAGTCAAAGGCCGTCGTTGCGGTGCGCAATCGGTGATTTCCCGACTGGGAGAGGCGCTGATGGTGCGCCTGTTACGAGAACAGATGCGCGAAGGTAGCACAGAGGTTGGCTTGCTTGCGGGCCTTGCTGACCCGCGCCTCTCGCGCGCGGTTGTTGCGATTCATGACCACCCCGGAAAACTCTGGACCGCGGCGGATCTCGCCGGGCAGGCGGGTTTGTCCTTGTCGCGTTTCACCGAGCTTTTTGCGGAAACGGTCGGCGAAACCCCGATGGGGTATTTGCGACGCTGGCGCCTTATTCTGGCTCATCAGGATGTGCGTCGTGGCGATCGCATTGATGCGGTGGCACGGCGCTATGCCTATGCCTCACCTGAGGCCTTCACCCGCGCATTCCGCAAAGCCTACGGCGTCGCGCCCACAGTCTTGCGTGCGGCCTGACCCTTGTTTCCGGTCCCTCAGAGAGGCCAAATCAACGGGATCACCGCCGACGCCAGAAGCCCGATGGACAGGTTGAGCGGAATGCCAGCTTTCATAAAGTCGGTGAATTTGTATCCGCCAGGACCAAACACCAGCATATTGGTCTGATACCCGATGGGCGTGGCAAAACTGGCAGAGGCGGCAATCATCACGGCAATCACCAGCGGTCTGGGATCAACGCCAATCGCTGTCGCCAGCCCCACGGCAATGGGGGTGACAACCACGGCCACAGCGTTGTTTGACACCAGTTCCGTCAGCACCGAGGTCAACAAATAGATCGCCCAAACCATCAGGAATGGTGGCATCTGCCCGACAAAAGGTGCCAAGGCTTCAACTACAAGCGACACAGCGCCCGAAGCCTGCAAGGCCGCGCCTATCGCTAGCATCGAGAAAATCAGGGCCAACAACCGCCCGTCCACAAAGGAAAACGCTTCATCCGCGTCGATACAGCGGGTCAGTAACACAACTGCGACCGCCAGAATCGACAACAGGAAAATCGGTGCCACGCCAAGGCCGGCCAACACCACAATCGCCGCCATCGCCCCCAAAGCGATCGGCGCGTGTCCGCGGCGGTATTCGCGTTCCGATGGCTGGGACACATCGACCATATCCATCTCGGCGGCCAGACGTTGAATGTCTTCCGGCGCACCTTCCAACAACAGCGTGTCACCAACGCGGACCACCAGTTGATCAAGCTGCTGGCCGATGTTCTGGTTGCGACGGTGAACCGCAAGTGGATAGACCCCGAACCGACGCCGCAAACGCAGCGCCCCAAGACGCCGCCCCACCATTTTGCAGCCCGGAGTGATCAGCAC
Source organism: Shimia haliotis (assembly GCF_900114415.1). Lineage (GTDB taxonomy): Bacteria > Pseudomonadota > Alphaproteobacteria > Rhodobacterales > Rhodobacteraceae > Shimia > Shimia haliotis. The sequence continues at coordinate 143,789 of NZ_FOSZ01000001.1, forward strand.
TTCAACTGTGGTGGTTTCCACCGCGCCCACCTGATCCAGCCGTTTCAGAGATTTATTGCGTTGCAGGCTGAGAAGCTCGGTCATTTTTGTGCGCAGAACCACACGGTCCCCGACCTGCAACTCCACGCCTTGCAGATTGCGCCGCAGCGACGTGTCGCCGCGGATCACGTCGATCAGGCGCACACCTTCGCGCTTGAAAAGCTGAACCCCCGTGACTTCCCGCCCGATCAGGTTGGATTCCGCTGGGATCACGGCCTCGGTAAAGAACTTCATCTGGCTGCGGTTGGAACCTGACAAAAGGTCGGCCATGCTGGCGCGTTCCGGCAACAGCTTGTCGCCAAAGAGATAGAGATAGAGCATTCCCCAAGCCACCACGATCAAACCCAGCGGCGTGACTTCGAAAATCGTGAACGGCTCCAGACCTTCAGCGCGCGCAACCCCGTCCACCAACAGGTTGGTCGACGTCCCGATCAATGTCAGCGTGCCGCCCATGATCGCCGCATAACTCAGCGGGATCAGCAGTTTGGAGGCGGAAGTGTTCAGCGTCCGCGCCAATTGCGTGAACACAGGGATCATCACCACCACAACCGGTGTGTTGGACACAAAGGCTGAGGCCACAATCACGAAAACCAGAAGCATGGCAATCGCCAGTTTGGGATTTGTGCGTGCCTGTTTGTCAGCCATATGGGTAAAGGTGCTGAGCGCGCCCGTGCGCACCAAGGCGCCCATCACGATGAACATCGCTCCAATGGTCCACGGCGCAGGGTTGGACAGAACCGCAAGCGCTGCGTCATAGGGCAAGACGCCAGACAACAACAGGAACGCCACCCCGCCGATGGCCACAACCTCGGTCGGATAGCTCTCACGCAGGAATAGGGCAAACATCACCGCAACAGTGGTCAGGGCCAGCACGGCCTCGGTTGTCTGCGAAAAGTCAAAAAGCTGCATGAGCGCTCCAAAGTCACATCCGGCCCAGATGTAACATGGCCCCTCGGTCGGGCAAGCGAATTAACAGGGGTCTTAGCGTCAATCTTCGCGCGGTTGCACAAGAAACATGCCCATAAGGATCAAACCCAAGGCCGCCCAGACCCACAGCGAATAACGCTCACCAAGCAGAAGCATCGACCAGAGTACGCCCGTGCCTGTCACCAAATAGCTCACCTGCGCCGCAAAGACCGACCCTGCGCGGCTCACCAGCCAGACATAGGCGGTATAGACAATCACATGGATCACCGACGACAAAAGCAAGGCATATTCCGGCGCGTTCCATTCGGTGCGCGGATCAATGAACTGGCCTGAACCAACCGCAAGCGGCAGAGCCACAATCGCCCCCACCACAGAGGCCCCGTAAAGAACATGCCCCGGCCCAAGCCCGTGCATGCCCCATTTGCTGACGATATTGCCCTCAAAGGCATAACACAGCGGCGCGATCACCGCGATTGGCAGCCAGACAACCATCGCCGGATCCGGCAAAGCTTCAGGCTCCGCCAACAGGAACACGCCGCCAAGTCCCAGAACCAACCCGCCAAGCCGCAGCCAGCTGAACCGGTCCACGCCAAGGAGGAGAGCGACAGGAAACGCAAACATCGCCACCAGTGAAATCACCAGCGACATAACACCGGCCGGCAATTCTGCAGCTGCCCGATACGAGAAACTGTTGGGCAGCACGGTGCCAAGGGCCGCGATCAGCAGGAAAAACCACAAAAGACGCGGGGGCAGGGCGATGGACTTGCCCATCGCAAGCCGGGCCACAAACATAAATGCGGCCCCCAGCGCCAGCTGCCAGAAAATCAGGCCGAGAGGCTCATACCCTTCCGACACCACAATTTTGGTCAGTGGCTGTGTGATCCCCCATCCGGCCCCGATTGCCAGCAGGATGCCAAACCACCGCCATTGCATCATTTCAAAGAGGCCCCGCCTGACTCAGACGGCCACCTTGGCGCACCATCTCGATACGGGTGGCCTGACCGGTGCTGTCATCGGTCTCGACATAGACACCGGATAGCGTTGCTTCTTCCAGCGCCGGTGTGAAGCGGGCCTTGGGCATGCCGGTCACGAACCGCCGCATGGGTTCGGTTTTTTCCATGCCAATCACAGAGTTATAGTCGCCACACATGCCAGCATCAGCCTGAAATGCGGTGCCCTTGGGCAGAATCTGCGTGTCCGCCGTCGGAACATGCGTGTGGGTGCCGACAACAAGGCTGGCCCGCCCGTCGCAGAAATGGCCCATGCCCATTTTCTCCGATGTGGCTTCGCAATGCATGTCGACAATGGCCGCCTGTACCAGGCCGCCGCGCGGATGCGTGCGCAATACCTGATCCACGGCGGAAAACGGGTCGCCATAAGGCTGTTTCATAAACACCTGGCCCAGAGCCTGTGTCACCAGCACCTTGCGTCCGCCGCGCGCTTCAAAAACGCGGAACCCTTTGCCCGGCACATCTCCCTTGGAGTAATTCAGCGGGCGCAACACCCGCGGCTCGCTCTGGATGAACTGCATCATGTCCTTCTGGTCAAACGCATGATCGCCCAGCGTGATGCAATCCGCACCGGCCTCAAGGATCACTTTTGCATGGGCGCCCGAAAGCCCCATGCCATTGGACGCGTTCTCGCCGTTCACCACGACAAAATCCAGCTTCCAGTCCTCGCGCAGCTTTGGCAACCGCTCGGCAATCGCCTTACGGCCCGCGCGGCCCATTACATCACCAAGAAAGAGTATTTTCATACCGCAATGGCCTATCCCCCTTCGAGCGCTAGCTCAAGCACAGATGGCGGGATTGAGTGTTTTTGGCGGGATGAAGTCGCGGGCGACAATGGACGGGCAACGCACTTCTGGCGGCAAAGGCGTTGTCCAAGGGCATGTTCCGGCGCAAAGTAGCTTTGTCCCTATTTCCATGACCAAGCTTTTTAGGAGCCTCAGATGAAGCAAATTGTTCCCCTCGCCATGGCCGCAGCCCTTGCCGCATGCTCAGCCGAAGACAGCAAAGACGATATGGTTGGCATGGCCAATCCAGCATCAGTCTATTGTGTCGAGAAGGGTGGCACGTCCAAGATTGTCAAAGCGGCTGACGGCAGCGAATCCGGCCTTTGCGTTTTGCCTAATGGGTCTGAGGTGGACGAGTGGAGGTATTTCCGTGAAAACAATCCGGAGTAAGACAGCCTTTGCCCCATGTTTTTGTGACCCGCCGGTCAAGACTGTTGCAGGCCTTCTTCTTTGGCGTATCGTAGAAAGGATATTTTTAAACAGGTGCCTTGATGAAACCACTCTTCGCGACTGCCCTTTTTGCCGGAACCCTGACCTTGTCAGCATGTTCCACGTCCAACCCGTTTGAGCCGGCTTATGCCAATGATCCGGCCTTCTCGGGAAACTACGCTGCCGAATTCTGCACCAACCGCGGTCACAGTTATGAGGCCCGTCAGCAAGCAGACGGCAGCGTGACCGGTGTTTGTAAGTTCGGCAACGGCGGCGAAGAAGACGCCTTTGTCTATTTCCGTAAAAACGCCACTGGCGGGTCGCTCTAAAGCTCGATGATCCGGCTTTCGGTGATCATCATGTCGAGCGGCTGATCTGTTGGTTCAAGAGGCAACTCGTCTGCCTCTTGGGCATCAAAGGCAAAACCTATCGCCAGAGTTGCCCGTCGCGCCCGCAGCCGTTCCAGCGTGCGGTCATAAAACCCGCCGCCATAGCCAAGCCGCCCGCCTTTGGCATCAAACGCCACCAGCGGAACAATCACAATTTCCGGTTCAAAAAAGGCATCCGTAATCGGGACACGCGCCCCGAATGGCCCGTCCCGCAACGGGGCGTCGGGCTCCCATCGGGAAAATTCAAGCGGCATGGCTTCGCCTTGAATGACCGGCACACCGACAGGGCCGTGCGCAGCCGCCTCGGCCATCGCGGCGAGAGGGCTGATTTCGGTGCGGATCGGCATGTATCCGGCCAGCGCCACACCGCGATAGCCTGCCAGAACTTCTGACAAATGCGCAGATTGGCCCGGGGTTGCGGTGTCAAAGGCGGCTTTGCGACGCGCGAAAGCGGCCTTGCGTGCTTGGGTTTTGATCGCGGTCAGATCCATCACGGCGTCCTATAGAAGAATACTGGAGGCAAGGCCCAGAAAGGCAAAGAAACCAACGACATCTGTGATGGTTGTGACAAACGGACCGGACGCGAGCGCAGGGTCAATTCCGGCGCGATCCAGCGCCATTGGTATGACAATGCCCCCCAAGGCCGCCGCGATTTGGGTGAACACCATCGCAATGCCAATCACCAAGGCCAGCATCGGCACGCCAAACCAAGCACCGGCCACCAAGGCCATGATGAAGCCGAAGAACACGCCATTCAACGCGCCGACAGACAATTCCCGCCGCGCCACCCGCAGCGCGTTTTGCGAGGTCAGATCTTTGGTCGCGAGCGCACGCACCGTCACCGTCATGGTCTGCGTGCCGGCATTGCCGCCCATCGAGGCCACGATTGGCATCAAAACCGCCAGCGCCACCATCTGGTCAATGGTTTCAGCAAAGGCATCAATCACCAATGACGCCAGGATTGCTGTCAGCAAATTCACAAAGAGCCACGTCGCGCGGCCCTTGGCAGCTTCAAAAATGGTGTCCGATAGCGAGGTCTCCTCGCTCACACCGGCAAGGCGCAAAATGTCTTCTTCGTGTTCTTCATCCAGAACCGCCATGGCGTCATCAATGGTGATCATCCCGATCAAGCGCTCGTCCGCATCCACCACAGGGGCGGATATCAGGTGATACTGGTTGAATGCATAGGCGACATCTTCTTCGTCCTGAGTGACCGGAATGGTCTGGAATTCCTCTTCGACGATCGTGTGCAGCAGTACAGAACGCTTGGAGGACATCAAACGGCCAAGGGTGACATTGCCTACCGGTTTCATGCGCGGCGTGACCAAAATCACGTGGTAAAACTGTTCCGGCAACTCGGGGGCATTGCGCAAATGGTCAATGGCCTGCCCAACGTTCCAATCCTCAGGCACCCACACCGTTTCGCGCTGCATCAGGCGACCGGCTGTGTTCTCCGGAAAAGACAGCGCCTGTTCCACGGCGACCCTGTCGGCGTCATCCAGCTGATCTAGAATGGCTTCCTGCTGGGGTTCGTCCAGATCTTCGACCAGATCGACGATTTCATCGCTTTCCAGCTCGCGCACGGCCTCCGCCAGCACGTCCGGGCGCAGAATAGAGATGATCTCTTCGTGTAGAGCATCATCCAATTCCGACAGAATATCACCGTCAAATTCCCCGCCATACAGCTGCACAAGGCGGCGTCGGTCATTGGGGTTGATCTGTTCGATGATGTCCGCGATGTCGGCAGGGTGCAGCGGCTCCAGCAACTCGATCAGCGTTTCGCGATCCTGCGCTTCCAAGGCGTATATGATGCCCGAAACCAGTCTGCGATCCAGCCGATAGGCGTCTTCGTCTTCGGGGGTGTCCGGAGTGTGCTGATCGTCGAATTCTTTCATGACGCGCCTCCGGTCTGTCGGTGCCGGCCTGCCGTGGCCAACTTGTCGCGACAATAGGCCAATCGATTGATACAGTTCAACGTAAGACGACGATTTACACGTCAAAAAAGGCGCGATACGAGAGCGCGCTGCGTGATTGGGAGACCGTGATGACTGCCGCCAAACTATTGCTGGGCCAAACCCTCGCGTTTGACGCGAACCCCTTCGAGACCGAACCGGAGAAAGCGGCCCGTGTCGAGCGCCGCGGAGCGGTTCTGATTGACGGCGGAAAGATCATTGCCACCGGACCTTCCGACACAATGCGCGCCGCGCATCCGGAGGCCGAGGTTGTGGACTATGGCGACGCTGTGCTGTGTGCCGGTTTTGTCGACGCCCATGTGCATTATCCACAGACCGGCATTGTCGCGAGCTGGGGCAAGCGCCTGATTGACTGGCTCAACAGCTATACCTTCCCAGAAGAGATGCGCTTTGGCGACCGCGCATATGCGGACGAGATTGCTGGCACCTATTTGGATCTGACCGCACGCCATGGCACCACGACAATGGTCAGCTATTGCACCATTCATCCCGAAAGCGTCGACGCCATTTTCACCGCCGCTCAGTCACGCGGCCAACGCATCGTAGCTGGCAAAACCTGTATGGACCGCAACGCACCAGATGGTCTGCGCGACACGGCACAATCGGCCTATGACGACAGCAAGGCATTGATTGGCAAATGGCACGGGCAAGCTCGCCTGAGCTACGCCATCACCCCGCGCTTCTCTCCGACCTCTTCACCCGAGCAATTGCGCGCGCTGGGCGATCTTTGGGCCGAACATCCCGACTGTCTGATGCAAACACATCTGTCCGAGCAAACCGATGAAATCGAATGGGTGCTCGGCATGTTCCCCGAAGCGCGGGACTATCTGGACACCTACGAGGCCTTCGGGCTTCTGGGGGAAAAGGGGCTTTATGGTCACGCCATCCACCTCGAACCCCGCGAACGCGCCCGCCTGCACGAAGTCGGGGCAGGGCTCATTCATTGTCCCACCTCCAACACCTTCATCGGCTCTGGCCTGTTTGAAATGCAATCCCTGATGGATGAAGGCCAGCGCGTCGGTCTTGCCACGGATACGGGGGGCGGTTCGTCGTTCTCGATGCTGCGCACAATGGCGGCGGCTTACGAGGTCGCGCAACTGCGCCACACACCTCTGCACGCGGCACAATTGATGTGGCTCGCCACCCAAGGCTCGGCGCGGTCCCTGCATATGGAAGACAAAATCGGCAATCTGGCTGCAGGCATGGAGGCCGACATTGTCGTGCTTAATCTCGCATCAACGCCTGACATCGCGCAACGCTCGTCGCGGGCAGACGACATCTGGGAAGCGATCTTCCCGACCATCATGATGGGCGACGACCGCGCCGTGAAGGCCACGTGGATCAATGGGCAGCTTGTGAAGGGCTAATCAGGCTCGGAATCAAGCCGTAGGCGCCGGACTGGACCAATGGACCGGCGCGCAGGCCCGCAATTCTAAAACGCCTTGAACGTCAGCGTTGTCAGCGAGCGCTCAATCCCGTCGATATCAAGAAGGTTCTCGTTGATGTATTTTCCCACATCCGCATCTTCGGGAATGTAGAGTTTCATCATCAAATCATAATCGCCGGACGTGGAATACAGCTCCGAATGGATTTCCTTCAGCGCAATACCTTCGGCCACACGATAGGTGGTGCCGGGTTTGCAGCGGATCTGAATGAATACACATGTGGTCATCGGGCGGCCCTTCTCTGGCTCTGATTTCTCGCGCTTAAGCTGGCACAAATGCCACCCGATACACAATCCGAAATCCGCCCCCTTGGCCCCCGCGCAACCGGCTCCTATAAGAACCGTGAAAGACACCCAAAGGACGACCCCGATGCGCACAGCAAGCGTCACCCGCGCCACCGCGGAAACCGACATCACCGTCGAGATCAACCTCGACGGATCAGGCACCTACGACAATCAGACCGGCGTGGGCTTCTTTGACCACATGCTGGATCAACTGTCGCGCCACTCGCTGATCGACATGACTGTGCGCGCCAAGGGCGACTACCACATCGATGACCACCACACGGTAGAAGACGTGGGCATCGCGCTGGGTCAGGCCCTCACACAAGCGCTGGGCGACAAGCGCGGCATCCGCCGCTACGCCTCCTGCCACCTGCCGATGGACGACGCTCAGGTGCGCGCCGCGCTGGACCTGTCCGCACGGCCCTATCTGATCTGGAACGTCGAGATGCCGACCCAGAAGATCGGCACCTTTGACACCGAACTGGTGCGCGAATTCTTCCAGGGTTTCGCCACCCACGGCGGTATCACCTTGCACGTCGACCAAATCCACGGCTTCAACAGCCACCACATCGCCGAGGCCACTTTCAAGGCCGTCGCCCGCGCCCTGCGCGAGGCCGTCGAAGTGGACCCGCGCAAGGCCGACGCCGTGCCTTCGACCAAAGGCGCGCTTTAAGCTGGCTGCGCCGCGCCCATGACGGGACGGCGGCGCACCATCCATTCCGCGATCATCAGGTTAGGCACCCAACACAGCCACGCCACCAGCGGATAGCCTGTCTCTAGCCCAATCGTCATCGCCAGGATCGGCATCTCAAGCCGCAATGTGACAGCCGCCAGCGTCAAAGCCGCGCTGCGGATCATCCATGCCTTGTGCAAGGCGACCCGCTTGTTGCGAATGTGCCAGACCGCCAGCGCCGTGGATCCAACCCACGCCACCGCCAGCAGACCAAATCCCAATGAAGCAACAGGCCCCGCCTGCGTGCCGATCGCCATCAGCATTCCGCCAACTCCTGCCAAAAGAATGGCCACCGCATAAACACGGCCCAGCCACCGATGCAGGGCAGGGCGGTCGATCCGCAACCGCGTCCAAAACTGCAAAGGCACCAGCATCAATGCCACCGGCGCAAGTCCGACATGGGCAAAAAACGCCAGCCGACGTTCGATCGCGTGATAGGCGACAAACTCCATCGACGTCTCCACACCCGCCAAAAGAAACCGCAGCGCCCAAAGTCCGACAGCCATACAAAAAAACCAAAGAAAAAACGTGCGCACAGTCATTAGAGCCTTCATAGGGTAGTCCCTCGCGTAAAAATTGACAGTGTAAAGTTGCCATAACTTGACACTGTCAATTTGACACTGTCAAGCCAATGCCGCACAATTCTCATATGACTGTGAAATCACTTAAGAAATCCCACCACCACGGCGATCTGCGCAACGCGCTGATAAATGCGGGAATCGAAATTCTCGAAGAAGATGGGCTCGACGCGCTCACTTTGCGCAAATGCGCGGCACGGGCAGGGGTCAGCCACGCCGCCCCCGCGCATCACTTTGACGGATTGCCCGGTTTGAAAGGCGCCATTGCCAGCGAAGCCTTTGGGATTTTTTCGCGTCACATGCTGGAAGCAGCCCGCTCCGAAGGCGACAGCGCCAACGCACGCCTCAGGGGCATTTGCCGTGGCTATGTGCAGTTTGGCCTGAGCCACCGCGCCCTGCTCGACACCATTTTTGGCATCGACATGACCGAGTTGGAACGCGAGCCGATCGAGCATGACGACAGCTCCGCCTATCAAATTCTGCGCGATGCCTGCGCGCCGTTTGTGCCCGCTGGCACACAGCCCGAAGTGGTCGAATTTCAGGTCTGGTCGCTCATTCACGGCTATACCATGCTGTTTGTGCGCGGCCATTTTGGGTGCACCGCGCCCTCCGATGTTGCCGACGGGCCATTTGATCAGGTCATGGCGTTGCTGGATCGCATCGGCACCGCGCCAAAGCCTTGACCTCTGCGCTCCTCTGCGTCAGGTGAGAGGCAGACGATTTCAGGGACGACTTCTGCCATGCTGACAGCCATCATCGACTATGAATCCGGCAACCTGCACTCCGCCCAAAAGGCGTTCGAACGTATGGCGCGCGAAGTAGACGGCGGAGAGGTCGTGGTGACGTCTGATGCCGATGTCGTGGCCCGTGCCGACCGTCTTGTTCTGCCTGGTGACGGAGCATTTCCCGCTTGCGCCGCCGAACTGCGCGGCCACAAGGGCATCTACGACGCCATGGTCGAAGCGGTCGAACAAAAAGGCCGCCCCTTCCTTGGTATCTGCGTCGGCATGCAGCTGATGGCGACCACCGGTCATGAGTACGAAGAAACCTCAGGCCTGGGGTGGATTGCCGGTGACGTGCGCAAGATTGAACCTGCGGACAAGGCACTCAAGGTGCCGCATATGGGCTGGAACGATCTGGTGATTGACCACCCGCATGCGCTTCTGGACGGTATCGAAAGCGGTGACCACACCTATTTCGTACACAGCTATCAATTCCACGTTGCAACCCCTGCGGAGCGTCTGGCCCATGTCGATTATGGCGGTGACGTCACAGCCATTATCGGTCGCGACACAATGGTCGGTATGCAGTTCCACCCCGAGAAAAGTCAGGACATCGGTCTGCGCATGATCGGCAATTTCCTGAAGTGGGCGCCGTAAAATCCGCTGGGCTCAGGGTCGGATTGCCGGACCATCAACCGTTGCTTTTATGTTCTTCGCCAGAGCGATTCCCTCGTTTCTGCACCGTCGAAATACCGACGTGATACCGCCAACAAAAACGCCGCCCGATTGGGCGGCGTTCAATGTCTTAACTGGCTGAATTTATTTCCGCTTTTTGGGCGGCATCAGGTCCGTAATTGTGCCTTCAAACATCTCGGCCGCAAAGTTCACCGTTTCCGACAGGGTCGGGTGCGGGTGGATTGTATGGCCAAGATCTACCGCATCCGCGCCCATCTCGATGGCCAGCGCCACCTCGGCAATCAGATCACCCGCGTTGGGGCCAACAATGCCCGCGCCAATCACGCGCTCATGTTCGTCAAACACCAATTTTGTAAGGCCTTCGGAACGTCCGAGAGACAGCGACCGACCAGACGCCGCCCAAGGGAACACACCCTTGCCAACCTTCATACCTTCGGCCTTGGCTTGGGTCTCGGTCACGCCAACCCAAGCCACTTCGGGATCGGTATAGGCCACCGACGGGATCACGCGCGCATCAAAGTGGCGCTTGTGACCTGCTGCGACCTCTGCAGCGACCTTGCCCTCATGCACCGCCTTATGCGCCAGCATGGGCTGGCCCACCACGTCGCCAATGGCAAAAATGTGTGACACACCAGTGCGTTGCTGGCTATCGACCGCGATGAACCCATGTTCATCCACTGCCACGCCAGCGGCACCTGCGTTGACCTTGCCGCCATTGGGACGACGCCCGACAGCCACCAGAACTTTGTCAAAGGTGTCCACGACCTCGCCCTTGGGGCCTTCCATCGTGACCTCAAGCCCAGCGTCCGTTGCGTTAACGGCTGTGACCTTGGTTTTTGTCAGGATGGCCTCATACCGTCCTTCAATCCGTTTGTGCAGCGGTTTCACCACATCTTTGTCCGCACCGGGGATGATCTGATCCATGAATTCCACGATCGTGACCTTGGAACCCAACGCGTCATACACGGTCGCCATTTCCAGCCCAATGATGCCGCCGCCTAGCACCAAAAGGCGTTCCGGCACATCCTCAAGCTCCAGCGCGCCGGTGCTGTCGATCACCCGCGGGTCATCATGTGGAATGAATGGCAGGGTGACAGGCTCGGAACCGGCGGCGATCACACATTGATCAAAGCTGACCGTGGATTTCGCGCCGTCATTGTCGACCTCGATCATGTTCGGCCCGACCAAGCTGCCAAAGCCTTTCACAACCTGCACCTTGCGCGCTTTCGCGAGGCCGGAAAGGCCGCCAGTCAGTTGATTTACAACGCTTTCCTTCCAGTCGCGCAGCTTGGCCAGATCGACTTCAGGCTTCGCAAAACTGATGCCGTGATCGCCCATTTCCTCGGCCTCGGTGATCACTTTGGCGGAATGCAGCAGCGCCTTGGACGGGATACAGCCCACGTTCAGGCAGACACCACCCAGCGAGCTGTCCTTCTCGATCAGCACAACCTTTTTGCCAAGGTCCGCCGCCCGAAACGCCGCCGTATAGCCGCCCGGACCAGAGCCCAGAACCACGACTTCCGCATGCACATCGCCAGCGCCCGTTGCGGTGCCTGTTGCGGCCACTGCCTGCGGCGCAGCAGGCGCCTTGTGAGCCGCCGCTTTCGGAGCCGCGTCGGCCCCGTCTGCCTCCAGCACAAGGATCACGCTGCCTTCAGAAACATTGTCGCCCTCAGAGACTTTGATCTCCCTCACCACGCCTGCGGCGGGCGAAGGCACTTCCATCGTGGCCTTGTCGCTTTCGATCTCGATCAGCGGGTCTTCGGCTGCCACGGTGTCGCCAACCGACACCAGAACGGAGACAACGGGAACTTCGGAAAAGTCACCAATATCAGGAACTTGAACATCCATTGTCATCTCCTCACCACATCAACTTGCGCATGTCACCCAGCAGGGTTTTCAGCGTCACGGTAAACCGTGCGGCCAAAGCCCCGTCGATGGCGCGGTGGTCATAGCTGAGCGACAGCGGCTGCATCAAACGCGGCACGAATTCTTCGCCATTCCAGACCGGCGCCATCTTGGAGCGGGTCAGGCCGAGGATCGCCACCTCAGGTGCGTTCACGATCGGAGTGAAGGACGTGCCACCAATCCCGCCGAGGCTGGAAATGGTGAACGTCGCGCCCTGCATGTCAGGACCCTTCAGCTCACCCGCACGTGCCTTGCCGGACAGATCCATAAGGTCTTTGGAAATCTCGACAATGCCCTTGCGATCCGCATCCTTGATCACCGGCACCACCAACCCGTTGGGCGTATCTGCGGCGAAACCGATGTTGTAGTAATCTTTCTTGATCAGCTTGTCGCCATCGGGATGGATCGACGAGTTCACTTCCCAGTGTTGCTTCAACGCCGACACAGACGCCTTGATAACAAAGGACAAAAGCGTCACGCGATAGCCGTCTTCCTTGGCCATCGTGTCCATTTCCTTGCGGTATTTATCAAGGTCGGTGATGTCCGCTTCGTCGTTGTGGGTCACATGCGGAATGTTCAACCAGCTGCGGTGCAGGGCCGGACCCGAGAGCTTCTTGATGCGTGGCATTTCCACATCTTCGACAGGGCCGAACTTGGAGAAATCAACCGCCGGAATGGGCGGAATGCCCATGCCACCCGAAGCCGTGCCAACCACTGGCGCAGCGGCGGTCGAGGATTTCAGGAAGGCCGTGACATCTTCGCGCAGGATGCGGCCCTTGCGGCCCGATCCGTTGACCTTCGCCAGATCAACATCCAACTGACGAGCAAAGGCCCGCACGGACGGCGAAGCATGCGTCTTACCAAAACCTGCGTCTGTCACAGCCGCCGGAGCCGTCGCTGGTGCAACCGGTGCGCTCGGCGCTGACGGTGTAGGGGCGGCCGCGGGTGAGGAGGTCTCGACGACCTCCGAGACCGCGCCACCGTCTGCTTCCAACAGCAGGATCAGTGACCCTTCAGAGACCGCGTCGCCTTCGCCGACCTTGATTTCGACGATCTTGCCAGCCGCAGGCGACGGTACTTCCATCGTGGCCTTGTCGCTTTCGACCTCAATCAGCGGGTCTTCTTCGCTGACCACATCTCCGATGCTGACCAGAACGGAAACCACTGGCACATCAGAGAAATCGCCGATGTCGGGAACTTTAACTTCAATAGTCATTTGGAAATTCTCCTCTCTTCCCGATCACACCAGACGCGGGTTCGGCTTGGCGCCGTCGATGTCATATTTGGCCAATGCGGCCTCAAGGTCTTTCTTGCTCACAGCGCCCTCGCGATAGAGGTCTACCATGGCCGCCGCCGCGATGTGGTTGGCGTCCACCTCAAAGAATCGGCGCAGGTTCACACGGCTGTCAGAGCGCCCAAAGCCGTCCGTGCCCAGCACCGTGTAACGGTTCGGCACGCAAGTGCGGATCTGCTCGGCGTAGTTTTTCATGTAGTCGGTCGCGGCGATCACAGGACCTTTGGCCTTGCTCAACTGCTCGGCCACAAAGGAAACCTTCGGCGCTGCCAGCGGATTCAGGCGGTTGTGGCGTGCCACATCCTGACAATCCCGCGCCAGCTCGTTAAGGCTGGTCGCCGACCAGATTTCGCTGGTCACACCAAAGTCGGCCTCAAGCATTTCTGCCGCCTTGATCGCCTGCACCAGAATGGTGCCGGAACCCATCAGCGTCACATGCTTCTTGGACGGTTTCTTTACTTCTTTGAAACGATAAAGACCCTTGATGATTTCGTCCTCGACACCCATTGGCATGTCAGGATGCGCGTAGTTTTCGTTCATCAGCGTGAGGTAGAAGAACACATCCTCCTGATCCTCATACATCCGCTTCAGCCCATGCTGCACGATCACCGCCACTTCGTGCTGGAAGGTAGGGTCATAAGTGATGCAGTTCGGAATGGTGCTGGCAAGGATGTGGCTGTGGCCGTCCTCGTGTTGCAGTCCTTCGCCGTTCAACGTGGTGCGTCCCGCCGTGCCGCCCAGCATGAAGCCGCGCGCGCGGCTGTCGCCAGCAGCCCAAGCCAGATCACCGATCCGCTGGAAGCCAAACATCGAGTAGTAGATGAAGAAGGGGATCATCGGCACGCCGTGGTTGGAATAAGACGTCGCCGCCGCAATCCAATCCGCCATCGCACCGGCCTCGTTGATGCCTTCCTGAAGAACCTGACCGCTGGTCGATTCCTTGTAATACATCATCTGATCGGCGTCTTCGGGCGTGTACTTCTGCCCCTCGGGGTTATAAATCCCGACCGAGCGGAACAAGCCTTCCATACCAAAGGTGCGGCTTTCATCCGGCACAATCGGCACAACCTGTTTTCCGATCTGTTTGTCGCGCAACAGCGTGGTCAGGATGCGCACAAACGCCATCGTGGTGGAGATTTCGCGCTCGCCTGTGCCTTTGAGCTGCGCCGCGAATTTGTCGAGCGCCGGAATTTCCATCTTGGGCGATTGGCTTTCGCGCTTCGGGAATTCCCCACCCAAAGCCTTACGACGATCCGCCAGGTAGGCCTTTTGCGCGTTGTTGAGTTTGACAAAAGGCGCTTTGGGCAGATCTTCGTCGCTGACCGGAATTTCAAAGCGGTCGCGGAAGGCGCGCAGCTGATCCTCAGCCATTTTCTTTTGCTGGTGGGTGGTGTTCTGACCTTCGCCAGCGGACCCCATGCCGTAGCCTTTGACGGTCTTGACCAACAGGCAGGTCGGTTGCCCTTTGGTGTCAGAGGCCCGTTTGAACGCGGTATAGACCTTCTGTGGATCATGTCCGCCCCGACGCAAAGACCAGATCTGTTCATCGGTCCAGTCTTTCACCAAAGCGGCGGTCTCGGGATATTTGCCAAAGAAATGCTCGCGTATGTAGGCGCCGTCTTTGGATTTGAACGTCTGATAATCGCCATCAACGGTCTCGTCCATCAACTGACGCAGTTTGCCGGAGGTGTCTTTCTCCAGCAGCGCGTCCCAGCCTTTGCCCCACAAAAGCTTGATCACATTCCAGCCAGCGCCTCGAAAATCGCCTTCGAGTTCTTGGACAATTTTGTGGTTGCCGCGCACAGGGCCGTCAAGGCGTTGCAAGTTGCAGTTCACCACAAAGATCAGGTTGTCCAACCCTTCGCGTGCCGCAAGGTCAATCGCGCCACGGCTTTCGGGCTCGTCCATTTCGCCGTCGCCAAGGAAACACCAGACTTTGCGGTCAGCCATGTCGATCAGGCCACGGTTGTGCATGTATTTCATGAACCGCGCCTGATAGATCGCCATCAGGGGGCCGAGGCCCATGGAAACAGTCGGGAACTGCCAATAATCCGGCATCAACCAGGGGTGAGGGTAGGAGGAAAGACCGCCCCCCGACACTTCGGAGCGGAAATTCTCAAGCTGTTCTTCGGTCAAACGTCCTTCCATAAAGGACCGCGCATAGATGCCGGGAATGACGTGCCCCTGAAAGAACACAAGGTCGCCACCGTGGATCGCGGACTTGCTGCGCCAGAAATGGTTCAACCCTATATCATACATGACGGCGGAAGAGGCGAAGGAGGCGATATGGCCACCGTATTCGCTGCTTTCCTTGTTGCGGCGCACAACAGTGGCCATGGCGTTCCAGCGGTTGATGGTGCGAATGCGCCATTCCATGTCCAGATCACCGGGGAACTCTTCCTGATCATCCGTTGGAATGGTGTTTTGGTATGGTGTGGTCGCAGAGAAAGGCAGCGTCGCCCCCGCTGCGCGGGCCTGCTGCACGGCTTTGTCCAACAAATAATGGGCCCGATCGGGGCCGTCCCGTGCAATCACATCCTCAATGGCATCCTGCCATTCTTGGGATTCTACCGGGTCGATATCGGGAAACTCATTCGCCATACGGGCGTCTCCTCCACTGAAATCCAAGTTGGTGAAGCTTATAGTTTAATATTAAACTATTTGGATAGCCTCTGTCACGCATGGCTCCCATGCGCTCACGGAAAAGCTTACGTTAAGGTTAATTTTGGGGCGGTGTCTGGCGAGGTTGCGAGACGTTGCATGATTTTGCGTGACCGTGGCCTTCAATGAAAACCTGCGGTTTTGCAGAAAGCGCTTTCAGGAGATGTCTGCGGAACCTAAAGTCTGCCTAAGCGAACTATTCAATTACTGTTGAAAAAGGGGCGAAGGATGACCGGCTATCTCACCACGCATGTTTTGGACACGGCACGCGGCTGTCCTGCAGAAGGCATTAAGATTGCGCTTTACCGCGTTTCTGGAAATTCTCACCGCAAAATCGCCGAAGCTGCAACCAATGCGGACGGGCGCACAGATGCGCCAATCCTGCCGGAGGGAAAATTCAAAACCGGCACTTATGAGTTGATTTTCTTCTGTGGTGACTACCTTCGAAAAACGGGGCAGGCTGAAGGAGAAACGCTGTTTCTTGACGGCATTCCAATCCGTTTCGGTATGGATGAACGTGATCATTATCACGTGCCTCTCCTGCTGTCGCCTTTTGGATATTCGACCTACAGAGGCAGCTAATGGATTGTTTATAAGGTTGATTTTTTGAGATCAGCCTGAACCCGTGGCGTCATCCAATCAATAAAGAGACGCGTTTTGGGATCCTGATGGCGTCTGTGGGTATAAAGCAATGCCATTTGGATCGGCACCGGCGGAGACTCGGTGAGGACAGGTTGCAGGGCACCGGAGCTAAGGTGTTCGGCAATCTCAAAGACGGGCTTGAGGGTGATCCCCAGGCCCGCCAGCGCCCAGTCAGTAAGGACATCGCCGTCGTCGGATTCAAAGGGTCCTTTGACGGCAAACCTTTGCACTCCGTCCGGCATTTCCAGTGGCCACTGAAACTCCGGAGCGCCGGGATAGCGCAAGTTCAGACAGTCGTGAGTTCCGGCTGTGAGTTGCTGCGGAGATTCCGGCGCGCCCCGTTCCGCGAGATAGGACGGCGCCGCGCACAGAACGCGGGCGCAATCGGCAATTTTCTTGATCCGTAGGCTGCTGTCTTCCGGCACGCCTAGAAAAAAGGCCGCGTCGATGCCTTCCGCCGTAAGGTCAAGTTTGCGATCAGACAAGCGAAGGCGCAGATCGATAAGCGGATATTCTCTTTTGAATTCAGGGATTAATGGTGCGATGAGGCGGCGTCCGACGCCAAGCGGGGCGGCCACGTGCAACAACCCCCGGGGGCTTTGAGTGATGGAGTTGATTGCGGCCTCGGCTTCGTCAATCGCCTCAAGTATCTTGCAGGCCCCTTCATAAAAGATGTTGCCCTGCTCGGTGGGGTTAAGTTGCCGCGTGGTGCGGTGAAACAATCGAACGCTAAGGTAGTCTTCGAGTTGGGATATGCGCGACGAAGCCACCGCCGCAGAGATGCGTTGGTCGCGGGCTGCGGCGGACATGCTGCCGAGTTCGTAGACGCGGACAAAGGTGCGAATGTTGTCGAAGTAGGACATGATTGATCTTCAGGATATTTTTGAAGCTGTTCGGAGCTTTTGCCAATAGATAGGACGGCAGGGCTGTGCGAGAGTCAACTGAATGGCGGGCTCCCGGATTTGTTGTGGGGAACCGTGTGCAATCCGCTGGTGTGAATGCTATGCCGCTGATGCCCGCAAATTGGCAAAGCCTTAGGGCGAGTGCGCAATTTTTGTGTGACTTTTGTCGTGGAAAAATGGCCAGCGTTAGTTGAGGAACATCATGAAAAATATCATTATTTTTGATCTGGACGGTACGCTTGTCGACAGCGCGCCTGAAATTTTGGATGCGGTTAACCGGGTTTGGAGCGGTCGGGGATATGATCCGTTTGATTTGCCAACGTTGATTTCCTTTGTCGGCAAAGGCCTGCCGAATTTGATCCAATTGGCGATGAAAGCGCGTGAGGTTGAGGCATCCGAATATCAAGATCTACATGATGAGGTTCTCGGAATTTACAACGCGGCGGACGGGGCTTTAACCAAACCATATGATGGTGTTGAGGATATGCTGGAAACGCTTGTGGATCAGGGGTTTTTGCTGGGCATTTGCACAAACAAGCCGGAGGAAGCCGCTCGGCAGGTGTTGCGCGTCTTTGGCTGGGATTCGCTGTTTGAAAGCGTTGTGGGCGGTGACACATTTGCGGCGCGCAAGCCGGATCCTCAGCCGTTGAATGCAGTGTGGCAAGCGCTGGGGGCGGGTCCGATGCTGTATGTCGGGGACAGCGAAACAGACGCGGAAACCGCTGTCGCCGCGAAGGCGAAATTCGCATTGTTCACAGAGGGCTATCGCAAAAAACCTGTGCAAGCACTGGCACATGATTTTGTGTTTTCTGACTATGCGAGGTTCATGGGCATCGTTGATGAGGTCTTTGGCGACAGGGGATAATGCCTGTCGTCACGCAATCGTCGCTTGCTCCAAACGCCGTTTTGTCACTAGGCTGTCTCCAAATCGTGACAATTCGGGAGGTGTGTTCATGAAATCGTTTTTTGCCAAGGGGTTGGCGGTCGTTTCTCTCATGGTTGCGGGGGCGGTGAGTGCTGCGGAGATCGAGGTTTCACCGGCGAATCCACAACCTAAGGGTCTAAAGCAAGGCCTGAAGGTCTCTTATTACACCGGCGAACGGTCGGTGCGGGACATCAGCGCGGCCAAGCAACGGGCAAAGAAGGCCAAGCCTGGTAAGCCGCTTGCGGGATTGAACTATCCGGACAAAGGGCGCGGGGCCGAAGTGTTGACATCTGGTCTGGCAGAGCTCGTGGTCGCGGATATTTCTGGCTACATCAAATTTCCGGCGGCGGGCACTTATGACCTTGAATTCTTTAGCAATGATGGCTCCCAGTTCTGGATTGGCGGACAGTCAGTGGCGAAGTTGACAGGCATCACCCCCTGCGCCAGCGCGGGGCGTCCGAAGATCAAAGTCCCAAGCGCGGGCTGGTACGAATTCAAAGCGGTTTACTTTCAAAAAGAAGGCACGGCGTGCCTTGAATCGGAATGGAAATCCCCCGGTGGCAAGCGCCAGCTGATCCCGAACTCGGCATTTGGCTACAAATAGCGTTAACCACAATAGATGCACAGAAGGGGGCGATCGCCCCCTTTTTTGTGCGCAAATTGTAAACGTCGGTATTCTGTCGGTATCACGTCGGCAATCCGTCGGTGCCCTATTTCTGCGCGAGATACGGGATTTTGTGCAACGGACACCGCGTCAGCGAGTGGATCGCAGGAGGCCAGCTTGTGCGGCTGGGTCAAAACCGCTAGGGGGAGCGCAGCGAACACTCCTTACAGACGCAGGTATCCATATGAGACGCGCGGCGCTGGCCATGCTGGCTAAGAATATTTCTCCCCCCAATCTGTCGATCATGCAGGACGAAGGTCTGACCGTGGGGCGGATCAAAACCGAAGTTCTGTCGGGTCTGACCGTGGCTCTGGCCTTGGTGCCGGAGGCGGTGGCCTTTGCCTTTGTGGCGGGGGTGCATCCGCTCGTAGGGCTTTATGCCGCTTTCATGGTGGGTTTGATCACGGCGATCTTCGGCGGACGCCCCGGCATGATTTCCGGCGCGACCGGCGCGTTGGCGGTGGTGATGGTCGCCTTGGTGGCGCAACACGGGGTTGAATACCTGTTTGCCACGGTGGTGTTGATGGGCATTTTACAGGTCATTGCGGGCGTGATGCATTGGGGCAAGTTCATTCGCCTTGTTCCGCATCCGGTGATGCTGGGTTTTGTAAACGGTCTGGCGATTGTGATCTTTCTTGCGCAGATGAGCCAGTTCAAACAACCCGGAAGCATGGTCAGTGATGGCCACGGCATGACAGGCGGCGAATGGCTGGCTGGTCCGCAGATGTTGACCATGCTGGGTCTGGTTGGTTTGACGATGGGGGTCATTTATCTGATGCCCAAAGTCACCAAGGCGTTTCCAGCGCCTTTGGCGGGCATCGCGATCACGGCGATCGTGGTTATTGTTTTTGGTTTGGATGTGCCTCGTGTGGGCGATATGGCTTCAATCGAAGGCGGTTTGCCCGCGTTCCACATTCCGGCTGTGCCTTTGAACTATGAAACCTTCAGCATCATATTGCCCTATGCGGTCATTCTGGCGGCAATTGGTTTGATCGAAAGCCTTCTGACGCTCAACCTCGTCGGGGAGATGACCGGCAAACGCGGTGGTGCGTCGCAGGAATGTATCGCACAGGGGGCGGCCAACGTGGCGACCGGGTTCTTCGGCGGCATGGGCGGTTGTGCGATGATCGGTCAGTCGATGATCAACGTCAAATCAGGTGGCAGGACGCGGATTGCTGGTATTGCGGCGGCCTTGTTCCTGTTGGCGTTTATCTTGTGGGCGAGCAGTCTGATTGAGCAAATTCCGCTGGCTGCGCTGGTTGGTGTGATGTTCATGGTAGTGATTGGCACGTTTGCATGGAACAGCTTTAAAATCATGCGCAAGGTGCCTTTGATGGACGCCTTTGTGATTGTGCTGGTGACGGTTGTGACCGTGCTGGAAGACCTCGCGGTGGCTGTGGTTGTTGGTGTGATTGTCAGCGCGCTGGCCTATGCATGGCAGAACGCGCGGCGCATTCACGCGATCACCCGCGAAAGCGAAAGCGATCCGGGGGCGAAGGTCTATGAGATCGAGGGGCCGCTGTTTTTCGGGTCATCTGATGGTTTCACCGAGTTGTTTGAGATCGAGAACGATCCGGCACATGTGATCGTGGATTTTGCCCGCTCTCGCGTGGTGGATCAGTCGGCGTTGCAGGCCATCGAAGCGGTTGCGGCAAAGTATGAGGCCGCTGGCAAGCAGTTGGTGCTGCGCCATCTGAGCCGGGATTGTCATGAACTTCTAAGCCGCGCCGGAAACCTGATGGTGGATAGCGACGACGACCCCGAATACGAGATCGCGGTGGATTATTCCGTGCGCACAGGGGTGTTTGGCGGCGGACACTGAGCCGCGCCGCATTGGATTAAAAAGGGCTGGCCGTGAGGCTGGCCCTTTTTGTGGTTTTGCCACCGCACGCTCTCTATGCCTTGAACTCCTGACGCAATGGGCGCATCACTTTGGCAGTATCTCGGGACCACGTTGCATGACCTTTATCGCCATTTTGATCGGGCTTCTGCCTTCGTTTCTGCTGGTTGGCCTCGGCGGGTTGCTGCGTAATCGGCTGAGCACAAATGCTTGGCAGGGGCTGGACAAATTAAACTTTGAAATCCTGTTTCCAGCGCTGTTGTTTGTGGCTGCGTCCCAACGCGAAATTGAGGTGGGGGCGATTGTCACCATCGCTCCGATCGTCTGGGGGCTTTTGGCTGTCGGGCTTGGTGTGGGGTATCTGGCGCGTCGGCATGGGCCGGAACGGTTTCTGGATTTTGCCGGAGCATGGCAAACCGCTTGGCGGTTCAACACCGCGTTGGCGTTTATCGCCATAGCCACAACCGACAAGGCGGATGCGGGGGTGATGGCTGTCTGCATCGGGATGGCGGTGCCGATGGCGAATGTCTTTGCGGTGGCTGGTCTCTCGCGTGGAGGCAGTCTTGGCGTTTGGGGGACGGTCAAGAAGGTGGCGCTTAACCCGTTTTTGCTGGCGTCGCTCGGCGGTGTGCTGGTGGGGGTGAGCGGGATTGTGATCCCCGCGCCGGTTCTGGCACCGCTGGAAATGCTCGCGGCTGCTGCGATCCCGATCGCCTTGATATCTGTCGGAGCGACAATGAACTGGGGCGCCTTGGCGCGACTGGATCGGTTCAGTGCACATATTTGCGCAACCAAGCTCATGGTGATGCCGGCAGCGGCTTTGGGCCTGTCGTTGGGGCTCGGGTTGGCACCGTCGTTGGCGGTGGTTCTGGTGATCTGGGCGGCACTGCCCACAGCCAGTGCGGCGCATGTGCTGGCGGCAGGGTTTGGCGCGGATCGGGAGCTGGCGGCGACGCTGGTGGCGCAGACGACCTTGTTGGGTGCGATCAGCTTGCCGGTGTGGATCACCGTGGCAACTGTGCTGTTTTAGACTTGGGATAAGGCGTCCACATCCCCCGCCATGATTGCGGGAACGGCACGTTCGACTTTGTCCTTGGGCCAATCCCACCAAGCTATCGAAAGCAGACGGGCGACTGTGGCCGCGTCAAAGCGGGTTTTCACGACGCTGCCTGGATTGCCGGTGACGATGCCATAGGGGGGCACTTCGCCCCGCACGACCGCTCCGGCGCCGATAATGGCACCGTGTCCGATCCGCGCGCCGGGCAGGACAAGTGCGTTGTATCCAAACCAGACGTCATGGCCCACAATCGTGTCGCGGGTGTCAGGCTGAAAGCCGGATCGCGCGGTTTCGTCAAAGATCGGGAAGGGATAGCAGGACAGCCCGTCCGTCGCGTGGTTGGCGGAACTGGTGACAAAGCGCACGCCGTGGGCAATCTGGCAGAATTTGCCGATGCGCAATTTTTCTTTGCTGAACGGAAAGAGGTAGGGCGCGAGGGTTTGCGCCCAGTCTTTTGGCTCTTCAAAGGAAGACGCATAGGTGTAGTCGCCGACCTCGAACTTGGGGTTGTTCACCACTTGCGACAGAAACACAGTGCCTTTGAGCGGCTCGCCCTCGGGCATCAGGATCGGGTGGGCAACAGTCGGGTCGGGCAGGGGCATCAATCGTCCGGTCGGGCCAAAGTGAAGGTGTTGTCGACCACTGAATAGTCGCGGTAGCCCAGACGGGCCAGCGGGCGGAAGGTGGTGACATCAAAGATGCCGTCCACGATACAGTCGTCGCGCATGTGGATGCCGGTGACCTCGCCCATGATGATGAAGTTGTTTTCGCCAAGCTGTTCCACGATCTGGGTCATGCGGCATTCCATTGAGGCGGGCGCCCCGACAAGGCGCGGGCAGTCGATGGTGTCGCATTGCGCTGCTTCAAGGCCGGCACGGTCAAATTCGTCCACGTCTTTTTCAAAGGTGGTGGTGGAGGCATTCATGGCATCCCGCATCGCTTCTTCGACGATGTTGATGCAGAACACACCGGTTTCTCGGATGTTGGCGAGGCTGTCTTTGCCTTCGGATTGATCCGGTTTGGTGCCGGTGGAGGCAAACATCACCTGCGGTGGCGTGTAGGAGGTGCCATTGAAAAACGAATACGGCGCGAGGTTGCGCACGCCGTTTGCATCCTGTGTCGAGACCCACGCAATCGGGCGCGGTGTGATGAGTGCATTGAACGGATTGTGCGGCAGGCCGTGGCCTTCGGAGGGAATATAGAACATCGCGGGCTTCCTATTGGTTTGCGCCCAGACCTAGCGTCATGTTAGGGGCGAGGAAACAGCAAAAAGACTCCGAGAGGCGCGGGGGAGCGCAAGGAACGTGTTCAGGCTTGCACAGGAAACGGCGGACGACTGGTGGGAGGTCGAAGCGCTCTATGATCTCTGCTTTGCTCCGGGTCGGGAGGCCCTGAGCTCTTACCGCTTGCGTGATGGGGTGCCGCCGGTGGCGGAATTGTCGCTTGTGGCGCGGGACGAGCAGGACATCCTTGCCGGTGCAATCCGTTTTTGGCCCGTGAAAATAGGCGCTTGTCGGGCGTTGTTGTTGGGGCCTGTGGCAGTGCATCCGACCCATCAGGGCGAAGGTCTTGGCGGGTTGTTGATTGAGGAAAGTCTGGCCTGTGCGGTTCAGGAAAACTGGTTGCGGGTGATGCTGGTGGGGGATGCGCCCTATTACCGCCGTTTCGGGTTTGAAAGGCTCTCGGGGGTGGTGATGCCGCCGCCGACGAACCCCGACCGTGTTTTGGGGCGGGAATTGCTCGATGGGGCTTGGGACGGGGTGACCGGCGATGTCCGGTCAGTCGCTGACGGTTGATCTGTCGCCAAGCCTTCCTAGATTCACTCTATGACTGATTATGAAATCTTGCCGTCTGAACCGGTTGTCGTGCTGGATCTTGAAGCTGAACTGGATGGCCTGGCCAAACGCTATCAGGGTGCGTCCGGGATGGGAATCAAGGTGCTGGGCCTGTTGGGCTTGCCCGTGTCGGGCCTGATTTCCTCGCTGCCCAAAGAGGTGCAAAGCGGGTTGGGGTCGGGCACGGAGAAAGCTTTGGGGCAGGCGGTGAAGCTGGCCAACGGCTCGCGCGGGTTGCTGAAGGATCAGCCGGACTGGATCAATGCGTCCCTGACCGCGGCCCTTGGTGCCGCAGGCGGTGTCGGCGGCGTGACCTCGGCGTTGGCGGAGTTGCCGGTGACTGTGACCGTGCTTTTGCGCGCCATTCAGTCGGTGGCGGTCCAGCACGGGTTTGATCCCAATCATGACAGCGTGAAATTTGATTGCTTGCAGGTTCTGGCGGCAAACGGGCCCTTCACAGAGGACAAGGGCGCGGACCTATCAATGTTGGAGCAGCGGGCGGGGTTGGCTGTTGGTGGCGCCAAATGGGTCAGTGCGGTCTTGGTGCCAAAGCTTGCGCCAGTGCTGGGACAGAAGCTTGCGGCACAGGCCGTGCCGGTGATTGGGGCGGCGATGGGGGCAGCGACGAACTATGCCTTTACCAGTTACTATCAAGACATTGCCCACGTGCATTTCCGGCTGCGCAAGCTGGCGGTTGATCTTGATATACCGCCAGAAGAGTTGGTTGCGGGAATGATGGTCCGGCTGGAGGGCGCGCCTACTTAGGCTTGGTGCGCAGGAACCGCGCACCTTAAGAAGTTTTGGCGAACTGCGAAACGCAGTCCTGAGGTTATCCTTGATTGCGCAGGTAGGTCATAACTGCTGGTCGCACGGATTGTTCTCCGCTGATCCGCGCCTCGTCTATCACCGCTTTGATCTCGGCCAGATTGACCCGCCGCAACAAGCTTTTGACCGGCCCGATGGAGGCAGGGCGCATGGAAAGATGTCGCATGCCAATGGCCGCCAAACAGACCGCTTCAATCGGACGCCCAGCATCTTCGCCACAGAAGCTGAGCGGGGTGTCGGTGTCGACGCAGCGGTTCACGATGCCTTCGAGGAAGGTCAGGAAGCTGACGTTCAATGTGTCATAGCGGCGGCGCACACGTTCGTTTTCACGGTCGGCGGCAAAGAAGAACTGTTTCAGGTCGTTGCCCCCGATGGAGAGGAAGTCCACCTCTTCAAAGAAGCGCTTGGGCGCAAATCCGAGCGAAGGCGTTTCCAGCATCGCGCCAACCTCAAGGCTGGCGGGCAGGGGGTGGCCGAGGATGCGTTCGCGCTCCAGTGCTTTGTCCATTTCGGCGCGCGCGGCGCGATATTCGTCAAACTGGGCGACAAAAGGGAACATCACAGTCAAAGGGCGGCCATTCGCAGCGCGCAGCAGGGCCTGAAGCTGCATCCGCATTACGCCGGGCTTGTCCAAGGCGACGCGTACTGCGCGCCAACCAAGGGCGGGATTGGGTTCGTCCTGCGGGGCCATGTAGGGCAGAACTTTGTCCGACCCGATATCCAGCGTGCGGAACACCACGCGCATGTCGCCGGCGGCATCCATGACGCGGGAGTATAGATTTGCCAGCTCGGTCCGTTTCGGCATCTGGTTGCGGATCAGGAATTGCAGTTCTGTGCGGAAGAGCCCGACGCCCTCCGCGCCCGAGCTGTTAAGGCTTGGCAAATCTGCCATAAGGCCGGCGTTCATGTGCAAATGCACGGTTTCGCCGTCCAGAGACGTGGCTGGTTTTTCGCGTATGCTGGCGTAGCGTTCCTGAGCTTCAGCGGCCATCGCGATCTTGTCGCGAAAGGCCGTGACCACAGAGTCATCGGGCCGCAGGTGAACAATGCCTTGATCGCCGTCCACCATGACGTGGTCGCCGTTGAGCGCCTCGGTGGTGATGCGGTCGGCATGGATCACCAACGGGATCGCCAGGGCGCGGGCGACAATGGCGGCGTGTGAGCCGACGGAGCCTTCCTCAAGGATAATGCCGCGCAGGTTCCGACCATATTCCAGAAGCTCACCGGGACCGATGTTGCGGGCGACCAGAACTGGATCGGCGGGCATGTCGGCACCGGTCTCATTGCCCTGACCAGTCAAAATGCGCAGCAGGCGATTGGAGAGATCATCCAAATCATGCAGGCGCTCGCGCAGGTAGGCATCGGTGACTTCTTCCATGCGTTTGCGGGCGGAAGATTGTTCTTTTTCGACAGAAGCTTCGGCGGACAGGCCGCGTGAGATGTCCTGCTCCATCCGGCGCATCCAGCCTTTGGAGTTGGCAAACATCCTGTAGGCTTCAAGAACTTGAAGCTGTTCTTTGTCGCCGGTGTTGGCGCCTTCAAGCATGCGGTCCACGCCGACGCGCAAGGTTTCGACCGCCTCGTTGAGGCGTTGAAGTTCGACTTCGGGGTCATCGGCCACAGGGTTTGTGACCACGACGCGGGGTTCATGCAGCCAGATATGGCCTTCGGCCGCGCCTTCTTGTGCGCAGGCACCGCGGAACATGACCGATTGCTGGTGCAGGGCCGACATGGCCGCGCCTTCGCCGACAAAAGCGCCGAGTTCCGTCATTTCCGCCAGAACCATTGCCACCACTTCGAGGGCGTAGACCTCGTCAGGCGAATAGGTGCGTTTGTCTTTGGACTGCACCACCAGAACACCGAGGTTGTCCCCTAGCCGCTGCACCGGAACGCCGCAGAAAGACGAGTAAATCTCTTCGCCGGTTTCCGGCATGTAGCGAAACCCCTTGGCGGAAGGGGCGTCGTCGGTGTTCACCACTTTGGATGACTTGGCCACGCGACCCACAAGGCCTTCGCCGATGCGCATGCGCGTCTGGTGGACGGCTTCGGCGTTCAGGCCCTCTGTGGCACAGAGTTCGAGTGTGTCGTCGTCGCGGAATAGATAGATCGAGCAGACCTCTGTGCCCATGGATGTGGCAATCAGATGTGTGATTTTGTCCAGACGCGCCTGTCCGGCGCTGTCCTCGGCCAGCGCGTCGCGCAACCGTTGGAGCAGTTTACGGCTTTCGGTTTGCGTGTCTTGCGCCATGTGGGTTCTTCCCGGTCCTTGCTGCCGGTCGAATAGAACACAAGCAGGGGAAAAGAAAAACGGAAAATACCAGATGCCTCCGCGACAGGAGGTGTTTTCGCCTCTCGCAAAGTGGCGTGTTGCTTAAATTTTTGTCTGTCACGCCACAATGAGAAAGGCTCCCGCCGTTTCGGGCGGGAGCCTGTTCTTGCAAAAGGGTCGGTTCAGGCTTTTTCGAGTTCGAACGCGTCGTGCAAAGATTGCACTGCCAGTTCCATATACTTGCGGTCGATCAAGACGGAGATCTTGATTTCCGAGGTGGTGATCACCTTGATGTTGATGCCTTCATCCGAAAGCACCTTGAACATTTTGGCCGCCACACCGGACTGGGAGCGCATGCCGATACCGACAACTGAGACTTTGGCGACGTCTTCGTCGATCACCAATTCCTGGAAGTTCAGTCCGCCGTCGTTTTTCAAAACGTCCAGCGCCTGTTCGGCGCGTTTCACCTGATCGGTGGGCAGGGAGTAGGTCATGTCGGTGCGGCCATCTTCGGAGATGTTTTGCACGATCATGTCGACGTTCACTCCGGCGTCGGACAGGCAGCCGAAAATGATGGACGCGATGCCCGGACGGTCGGCAACCGAAAGAAGGGTCATTTTCGCTTCGTCGCGGGAGTAGGCCACACCGGCCACAACATTGGATTCCATGATTTCCTCCTCATCGCAGACCAGCGTGCCGGCCTCGTCGGATTGTTCTTCAAATGAGCTGAGTACGCGCAGTTTCACTTTGTAGCGCATGGCAAGCTCGACAGAGCGGGTTTGTAGGACTTTGGCGCCAAGCGAGGCCAGTTCCAGCATTTCCTCAAAAGCGATCTTGTCCAATTTGCGCGCTTTGGGAGAGATGCGCGGGTCGGTGGTGTAGACGCCGTCCACATCTGTGTAGATGTCGCAGCGCTCGGCCTCGAACGCGGCTGCAAAGGCCACGGCCGTCGTGTCAGAGCCGCCACGGCCCAGCGTGGTGATGCGGCCTTCGGGGCTGAGACCCTGAAAGCCGGCCACGACAGCGACACGCATACCTTCGCCGAATTTGGCGTTCAGGTTGTCGGTCGGGATTTCTTCGATGCGTGCCTGAGAATGGGCGGAGGTGGTCAGAAGTGGCACCTGCCAGCCTTGCCAGCTGCGGGCGGGCACATCCATTTCCTGCAACGTCAACGCCATCAGGCCGGCGGTGACGTTTTCGCCGGAGCTGACAATCGCGTCGTATTCGCGGGCATCATAGAGGGGGCTGGTTTCGTCCACCAAACCGACAAGTTTGTTGGTTTCTCCCGACATGGCAGAGACAATGACGATCACGTCATAGCCCTTGGCCACCTCCACGCCCACACGTTTGGCGGCGCGGCGGATGCGGTCGAGATTGGCGACAGAGGTGCCGCCGAATTTCATCACGAGAACGGGCATAATCTATACCTTGGTCTTTTGTTCGGTGGCGGTGTACGCGGTTGGCTTTGGTGACGCAAGCGCGGATACGTCGCAGGTGCAGGCACTGAGTTGTTGCGCGTCAGAGTTTTGCGAGCACATCCATCGACCATTGGGCTCTTCCGGTCGGTGTATTGGGGGCGCCTTCTGTGCGCAACAAGGCCTCGATGGCTGCCACACGTGGCGCCATTCCACGCCCGTTTGCGACCTGAATCGCCAACCCCGGGCGGGCGTTGAGTTCAAGCACTTGCGGCCCCTGCGTGCGGTCCAGAACAACATCGACGCCGAGATAGCCCAATTGGCTGCTTTGATAGCATTGCGCGGCCAGCTCGACGATGTCGCGCCAAAGCGGCACGGCGATCGATGTGAGGTCGGCGCCGGTGTCGGGGTGAGTGTGGACGGGGCGGTTGAATTGCACCGCGCGCATCGCGAGTCCGGTGGCAATGTCGAGGCCAACGCCGACCGCGCCTTGGTGCAGGTTGGCCTTGCCATCAGATTGCGCGGTGGAGAGGCGGGTCATGGCCATCATCGGGAAGCCTTTGTAGACGATGACCCTGATGTCGGGCACCCCTTCAAAGGAGTAGTCGTCAAACACCGGATCAAAGTCGATCATGGCCTCAATCATGGCTGCGTCGGGTTTGCCACCCAGAGAAAACAGGCCTGAAAGGGTGTTGTTCACGTGACGCGCGACTTCGGCGAAGGGCACTGTCTTGCCCGAAGGTTTGACGTAGCTGTCTCCGTCGCGTCCAGTGATCACAAGGATGCCTTTGCCGCCGCTGCCCTGAGAGGGTTTCATGACAAAGCTTGGAAAGGCTTTCAGAAAGGCTGGCAGCTCTTTGATCTGACCGGTTTGGCGTACCACGCCCAGTAGTCTAGGCGCAGCAATGCCATCTTTGCGCAGCAGCGCTTTGGTTTTGAGCTTGTCATCCACCAGTGGAAACATGGACCGCGGGTTGTTTTCTGCGATCAGTTCCACGTTGCGGCGGTTCATGCCAACGATGCCCGCGCGCTTCAGGCGCAAAGGTGAGGCCAGCCGCAGCATCACTCTTTCTCCGAGGCCAGAGGCTCAAACCGGCGCAGTTCTGACAGGCGGAAACCGGTGTATTGGCCGATCACCAGAATGATTGCCAGAACCACCAGCAGAAGCTCGGGGAAGGCAAAGGTGAGGAAGCTGACTTGTTGATTGATCATCAGCAGGTAGGCAATCGTTGCGGTCAGCAAGCTGCCGAAGCTTTGTACAAACACATCCCACATGCCTTCTTCTTCGGCCAGAACGGACATGCGCTCGATGGTCCATGCGATGATGATCATCGGGAAGAAGGTTACGGACAGCGCGGCTTCGATGCCGAGTTTGAAGCCGACAACGGCCAAAAGCAGATATAGCGTGGTGACAACGATTAGTACCGCCGCGATCCTTGGCACAAGGAGCAGGTTAAGCGATGTCAGATAGCCACGGATCACAAGGCCAGCGCCCACCACAACAATGAAGAGGGCCAGCCCCACCAGCAGATCGGTTTGCACAAACACCATAGCGATCAGAATTGGCATGAAGGTGCCTGACGTTTGCAGGCCGACAAGGTTGCGCATCACGACCACAACGAGTGCTCCGATTGGGATCAGCAGCAGCGTGGCGAAGGTGTTTTGCACATCCACAGGCAAGGCGAAGACGGAGAAATCGATCAGGCCTGCACCGGTTTGCTGTCCCATTTGCACCGCAAGCTGGCGCGAGGAAATCTTGTCAACAATCGTGGCAAAGGACACTTTGGAGTCCGTGCCCCCGTCCACTTGCATAAGAAATTCGCCATTGGATTGCCACGGTAGGAAATCCTCGGGCATGCCTTTGATGCCTTCTTTGGGCACCACCACCTGCCATTCGGTTCCGTCCCAGAGTTCAATCAGATGCTCCATCGTGACAGAGCGGCTGTTGTCTGTCAGATAAAAGCCGGTGAGCTCATGTGCAGGCACGTCGCTGGCGTGCAGGAGTTTCAAAAGAAGTTTTGTGCGGCTGGCGTTGGTCGATTTTTGTCCCAAAAGGGTTTCACGCACAGGTTTTGCCGCATCGCCCCAAAGCGACCTTGCCAAGCGCAGGGCAAGTCCTGTGGCGTCTGCGGAATGGGCATAAGCATCGGCCAGAAGCGCGTCGGCGGCCGCGGCCTCGGGCTCGGCAAATATCGGTTTGGCTGGCGGGTCAGATGGCGGTGGAAGCTGCGTCGCAATACCGCCGCCTTTGTAGACGCGCGCGCGGAAAAACAGGCGCTGGTCACCGGTGGGTGCGCGGGCTTCCCAGACGGCCATGCGTTGGGAGCCGACCTGTTCCACATGATAGCCATAGCCGCGTGGCGCAATGCCCTCGGGCACCACATAGAGGTGTCGAGTCATGTCAGGCAGGTTGAGCTGCGCTTTGACCGGATCGCCCTGAGCGCGGAAGGTCATCTGAGCCTGAACAGTCCAGATGCGGGAGCTTTCTCCGGGTGTCAGTGGAAAGCCGAGAACGAGATGTTTGTAGGCCGTGGCGCCCAGGCCGATGATCAGCAGGACTGCGACAAGAATGCGAAGCTGTGTTTTGGCTGTCATATCAGCGCTCTTCCTTGGCTGGCGCATGGACGTAGGCGCGGCTCACATCAATCAACATCTTGCCGGAGAGCACATTGCGTCCGATCAGGACCGGAAATTCGAAATCTGTTCGGTCGGTCAGGTTGACCTCGGCCATTTGGGAAACACTACCGATTTTGATTTCCATCAGGACAACAGGGCGGGAGGACACGGCTTCGCCGCCGCGCCGTTTGATTTGGGCTGTGCGGACCACCTTTCGTTCCAGAGCGATTTCGCTGCCGAGGGCTTCGTTTCGGGTTTTGAAACGGATCCATTTGTCGCCGTCGCGCTCAAATTCCTCGATGTCGATCGCATGGAGAGAGGTGGTGGTGGCGCCGCTGTCAATGCGGCCGCGCCACGCAACGTCCAGTTCGGGCATTGTGATCAACTCGGCCTCGCCAACCACGAGAAGGTCGCCGAATTCGAGACCATCCTCAAGTCGCGCGACTGTCGGCGCGTTCTCGGCGATGGCCGGAAGGCTTGTTATAAGGGCGAGTGCTAAGGCGACGACTTTTTGCATAATGCCTCTTTTCCGTGTGTCCGAGCGGCGTTGTTCATAATACAATTACTATTGCTCGGGGCGAAAATGTCCACTGTTGAGGGCATTTGTGCTGTGCCGGCGGCAGATTACCGCAAGCAGGAAATTGGAGCTGGGGCACGGATTTTGTCGCCTATCAGTAGGGATGCGCGCGCCCGTCCCAGGTTTCAAAACAACCGGTGGTCTCGAGGCTCAGTGCTTGGAAGCGGTTAGCGAGGCCTTCAGCGCTTTCGGTGACGGTGATGTCACCGTCGGGGCCGCCCATGTCCGTTTTTACCCAGCCCGGATGATACACGCCCACGGCGATGCCGATGTGTTTCAGGTCAGTTGCGAGGTTGCGTCCAAGGTTGAGGGCGGCGGCCTTTGACGCGCGGTAGATGTAGGAGCCGCCGGGTGCGCGGGTGTCGCTGCCCATTTGCGAGGAAATGATCGCGATCTTGGGGGTGGCGGAGAGTTGCAGATTGGGTAGCAGTGATTGCACGGTCAAAAACACGCCGGTGACATTGGCCGCGAAACTTTGGGTCCACATGTCGGCCGGAAATCCGTCTGCGAGGTTTTGGCCCTTGTCCAAGTAGACGCCGGCGTTGCACACCAGAAGGTCGATCGGCTTGGCATCCAATGCGCGGGCGGCTTCTGCCTGACTTTCAGGCGAGGTAACGTCGAGTTTGAGGAATTCCGCCTCATTTCGGGCGGTGCCGGTCACGTCATGGCCGAGCGCGCGAAAGCGGTGATCAAGGGCCTGTCCAATGCCTCGATTGGCACCTGTGATAACGACGTGCATGAGAGCCTCCTGATTTGTCTCGTAAATTCCGTTTAGGACAAATCAGTTGGTTTTGCGACCAATATTGAACGGGAGGGGAGCCACGGGAACACCGTCTTCGATCAAGGCCTTGGCCTCGTCAAGCTTGGCTTCTCCGTAGATGGCGCGCTCCGGTGCTGTGCCCTCATGCATGGCGCGGGCTTGGGTGGCAAAATCTTTGCCAACATAGTCGGAGTTCTCTTCCACCTGTTTGCGCAGTTTGGCGAGCGCGGCCTCGGCCTTGGTTGCAGGCTGTGTCAGAGAAGTTGGCTCGGGCGCCGCTGGCTCGGCGTTTACAGGCTTCTCGGAGGGTTTTACCGCAGCCGATCGGGCAGGGCGAACGCGAGGGGCCATCATGGCCTTTTCCACCTGAGTGTCTCCGCAGGTGGTGCAGGTGACCATGTTGGCACCTTTGAGTTTGTCAAAGGCGTCCGCGGATTTGAACCAGCTGTCAAAGCGGTGGTCGTTTGAGCATTTTAGCGTGTAGTTGATCATGCCTGCGTCGTATCCTGCGTGGTCAGCCGAACATATGGAGGCGCGGGCGCGGGATCAAGCGGCTCAGTCGCCAAGCCTGGGATCAAATTTGCGCACGATTTTCGCGAGTTCGGGCATGACGATGCGCTTGGCGGCCTTCTTGGGAGACAGCCACTTGCGCTGGCGTTGCCCGCGTTCGGGGAATTTTCCGGTGCTGTTGGCCACTTCCAGCGGAAAGACCAATACCGTGAATTTCTTGCCGCGATGGGCGCCGCGGGATTTGCGGTAGGTGTAGATGCCAACGCAATGCTTAGAAGGCTTGCCGGTGACACCGGCCTCTTCCCAAGCTTCTTGAGCGGCTGCCTTGTGCGGTTTGAGATTTTCCATCGGCCAGCCCTTGGGCAGTAGCCATTGTTTGGTGCCGCGTGAGGTTATTAGCAGGATCTCCGGTTTGCCCTTGCGCAGACGATAGGGCAGCGCCGCAAATTGAATGCGGGAGCCTGATTTGGAGGCTTTGCGCAGCATGGTAGCCACGGCTTTGGGATCTTGAAGGCCCATAACGGTGCTCATTTTGCCTCTGCTCTTTGTCTTAGTTTAACGGATTGGTGGGCGGACTTCCACGGTTTGCCGTCTGAAATGTGAGGCGATTTGGGAAATCTTGGGGGATGTGGGAAATCATGGGACCCATTTGGAAAAATTTGGATTTGTCGGTGAATCTTGCTGGATTCCTTTTCTAGAATCGCAGTAATCGTGCCATCTGGCTAGAATCGAGAAAGTTTTTTGGGATTTTCTGGCCTGCGCGAAATTTTCTTGGTTTTGTCGATATGTGGGGCAAATTTTGCCATCAATACCTATATGTGGTGTTTCGAGGTGGCCTATTGACCACATCATCTTGTTTTTGGGGTCTCTTCAGAACAAGATTTAGGGTCTGGTGGCGAAAATTCCTGTTGATTTCCATGATTTCCCATGGCATCCCTAGTTACACGATGAGGACGGGAATTCAGGGGCACCAAACGACCCCGCATAAAAATTCCAAAGTCAGGTTTCATACAGGCCCCGCCTTCATCGAAATTAGAGATCCGGCGCGCGGGCGAGCAGAACATCCCCCCAGGTGGCGCGCGCAGCTGGACACCCGCAAAAAGCGGGACGAGGGCGGCGGATTGATCAGTGGCAGCAGATCAATCCGCCGTTTCGCTTCCCGCACCCAGTTAGGCAGAGAGAAGGGCCATATCAGTGGCGCTTATGTTCAGAGGCGAGAGCCGCAACAAGGTGGATACGAAAGGTCGGATGTCGATTCCGGCCAAGTTTCGCCGCGTGCTCGAAGCTGGTGATCCTGACTGGAAAAGCGGTGAAAACCCAAACATTGTGATTGTATACGGCGGGCGCACACGGGAGTTCCTTGAGTGCTTTACCGTTGAGGCGATGGACGACGTTGTGGCTCGCATCATGAAGATGCCGCGCGGCAGCAAGAAACGTCTGGCGCTGAGCAAGCTTTATCTGACGCAGTCGATCGAGGCCTCGGTGGATGACACCGGCCGTTTGGTCCTGCCGAAAGAGCAGCGTGACAAAATCGGCCTTGAGGACATGGCGTTTTTCGCCGGCAAGGGCGACACCTTTGAAATCTGGAACCCCGAGACCTATGACGCCGCAGAGGCCGAGGCTTTGGAGGCGGATGACGACTTTGATCCGGATGCTGATCCGTCGATCTATCTGGACGGGGATGAGGATTTCTGACGATGAGCGGACAAGAAGGTTCAGCGCGTCCTCACATTCCGGTTCTTCTGGCCCCACTGCTACGTGAAGTTTCTCCAGTTTTTGGCACATGGCTTGACGGCACTTTTGGGGCCGGTGGCTATAGTCGTGGGTTGATTGAGGCGGGGGCGACAAAAGTAATTGGCGTGGATCGTGATCCATTGGCCTTTGAGATGGCGAAACCCTGGATTGGCGACTACGACGGTAAGATCGAGATGGTCGCGGGCGTGTTTTCCAAGATGGACGACTATGCTCAGGGCCTTGATGGTGTCGTTCTGGACCTCGGGGTGAGCTCGATGCAGCTTGATCTGGCCGAGCGCGGATTTTCGTTCATGCGGGACGGGCCTTTGGACATGCGCATGAGCCAAGACGGGATGTCGGCGGCGGATATCGTGAATGAGGCGACCGAGGTCGAGATTGCAGATATTCTTTATCAATATGGTGAGGAGCGGGCGAGCCGGCGCATTGCGAAGGCAATTGTGCGCGAGCGTGCGATCGAGCCGATCACCAACACGCTGCGGCTGACCGAGATTGTCGAAGGCTGCCTGCCGCGCCCGAAACCGGGGCAGAGTCATCCGGCGACGCGCTCCTTTCAAGGGCTGCGGATCGCGGTGAATGACGAATATGGAGAGCTGTTTCGCGGGCTGATGGCGGCGGAGCGGGCGCTTAAACCCGGTGGGCTGTTAGCGGTCGTGACGTTTCACTCGGTTGAAGACCGGATGGTGAAGCGGTTCATGCAGGCCCGCGCGGGCAAGCAGGGCAACGTCAACCGATATGCGCCGGAAGCTGAGAAAGTTCAGCCGGCATTCGAACTGATCACACGCAAGGCTGTGGGACCGGATCCGGAGGAGTTGGACGACAACCCGCGGGCACGGTCGGCGAAGTTGCGCGTAGCGCGGCGCACAGATGCGCCAGCGGGAGATGTGAGCGGCAAGGCCATTGGAATGCCAACGGTTGGGGGAAAGCAGTGATGCGGACACTTATGTTCATTGTGACCGTGATTGGCGTGATTTGCGTGTCTGTCTGGGCGTATCAGGAAAACTACTCTACCCAGCGGATCATCAAAGAAACAGAGAAACTGGAACGTGAGATCGGGGCAGCACAGGCGCGCTTGGCGGTGCTTCGGGCCGAATGGGCGTATTTGAATCGCCCCGACCGCCTACGCGATCTGGCCGAGATCAACTACAACGATTTGCAGCTGCTGCCGTTGCGCCCTGACCAGTTCGGCATTGTCGAGCAGGTGGCTTATCCCTCTGATGACCTTCTTCAAGGGGTTGAAAACGCAACAGAAGTTATTGCCGATGGAGAGCGTCCATGACCCGCAAACCGCTTCGGCCTCTGGCGTCGATCCTTAAAGCGCGCAAAGACGGTGAAAGCGCCGAGGCGATTGAGCGCGCCAATTTGCGTGAACGTCATGACGAAATGCAGAACAAGGCGCGTGTGCGGGCTGAAGGGCGGCTTTTGGTGATGTCGTTCCTGTTCCTTGCGGCCTTTGGCGCTGTGGGAACGCGGATGGGCGCGGTTGCGATGACCGACGCCACAGAACCGCGTCGGAGCTATTCTGCGAGCCATATTCAGGCCGAGCGGGCGGACATTGTTGACCGCAAGGGGCGCATTCTGGCGACCAACCTTGAGACACATGCGCTTTATGCTCAGCCGCCGCATATGATCGACAAGGAACGTGTGGCGCGGGAATTGGCGGCGATTTTCCCTGATCTTGATGAAGACCGGCTGGTGAAGGATTTCACCGGCAAGCGTAAGTTCCTTTGGGTGAAGAAAAAACTGAGCCCCGAGCAAAAACAGGCTGTGCACGATATTGGCGACCCGGGGTTGCAGTTTGGTCGCCGCGAGATGCGGCTATATCCCAACGGGCAACTGGCGGCGCATGTTTTGGGCGGCTCTACGTTTGGCGAAGAAGACGTTCATGCGGCGGAGTTGGTCGGTGTGGCCGGTGTCGAGAAGTACTTTGACGAAGTGCTGCGGGATCCGGCCAATGGCGGGCGCGCACTGACGTTGTCGCTGGATCTGACGGTTCAGGACGCCAGTGAGCGGGTGCTTTATGGCGGCATGAAGCTGATGAACGCCAAAGGCGCGTCTTCGGTTTTGATGGATGTGCACACGGGTGAGATCATTTCGATGGTGTCGTTGCCGGATTTTGATCCCAACGATCGCCCGCGCGTTTTGACCGAAGGCAATGCCGGCGACAGCCCGTTGTTCAACCGGTCTGTGCAAGGGCTTTATGAGCTTGGCTCTACCTTCAAGATTTTCACAGCGGCGCAGTCGATGGACCTTGGGTTGGCCAACCCGTCGACTTTGATCAATACGGCAGGGCCGTTGCGGTGGGGCAAGTTCAAAATTCGTGACTTCCGCAACTATGGTTCTGAACTGACCGTCACAAAGATCATTGTGAAGTCTTCCAACATCGGCACCGCACGTATGGCGCAGGTGATTGGCGCGGTGCGGCAGCAAGATTTCCTTGGCAAGCTGGGCTTTCTTAAGCCAACCGAAGTGGAGTTGGTTGAGGCCAAGGGGGCGCAGCCGCTGTTGCCCAGAAACTGGTCGGAACTGTCCACTATGACGATTTCTTATGGCCACGGCATGTCCGCGAGCCCGCTGCATCTGGCGGCTGGCTATGCGGCGATTGCAAATGGTGGCACTCAGGTGTCACCTACGATCCTGAAGCGGGATCGTGTTCAGGAGGGTGCGCGCGTCATGAGTGCATCGAGCGCTGCTGCGGCGCGCAAGATGCTGCGCAAAGTGGTCAGCGAAGGCACAGCCTCTTTTGGCGAAGTGCCGGGCTATGCGGTGGGCGGGAAAACCGGCACGGCGGACAAACCCAAAGAGCGCGGCGGCGGATACTATGAAGACAAGGTGATCGCGACCTTTGCGGCAATGTTCCCAGCGCACGCACCGAAATACGTTCTGATTGTTTCGTTGGACGAGCCGGTTGAAACATCCGGCACTGAGCCACGCCGCACGGCGGGTTGGACTGCTGTACCGGTGGCCGCCGAAATGATCGCACGCGTGGCGCCTTTGTTGGGGCTGCGGCCTCAAGTTGAACCGGCGGAGCTTGCTGATATAACGCTGACATCAAACTAAGCCGGAAAGGCGATGCAGATGGCAGCGGGCAAAAAACAGCTTTCGGATCTAGGACTTGCGGCCACTGGCGGTGCGAATCCCGAAATTTCAGGTTTGGCGGTAGACAGTCGCGAGGTGCGTGACGGGTTCTTGTTTGCCGCCCTTCCGGGCACGCGCGTGCATGGGGCCGAGTTCATTCAATACGCTTTGAGACAGGGCGCGGTTGCGGTTCTGACCGACGCCGAAGGAGCGCGGATCGCGTCTGAAGAGATGGCGGCCAATGGCACTGTGGTTGTTGTCACCGAAGACCCGCGCATGGCGTTGTCTTATGCCGCTGCGCTGTGGTTTGGCGCGCAGCCCGGTGTGATGGCAGCGGTCACTGGCACCAACGGCAAAACCTCGGTGGCAACCTTTTTGCGGATGATCTGGCAAGCCTTGGGGCTTGAGGCAGTGAACCTTGGCACAACCGGCGTTGAGGGCGATTTCACCGCACCGTTGAACCACACCACACCGGAGCCGATCACCCTGCATCGCACGCTGGCCGCGGCGGCCGAGGCGGGGATTGCCTTTGGCGCGATGGAAGCGTCGTCACACGGGTTGGCGCAACGGCGGCTGGACGGGGTGCATCTGAAGGCGGCGGGGTTCACAAACTTCACGCAGGACCACCTTGATTACCACACGACCTTTGATGAGTATTTTCAGGCCAAGGCGGGGCTGTTTGACCGCGTCCTTGCCGATGACGGTACGGCTGTGATCAACATTGATGATCCGCGTGGGCCCGAGATGGCCATGATAGCACAGAGCCGTGGTCAGCAGGTGATCACAGTTGGGCGCCAAGGCGCGGATCTGGAACTGCTTGGGCAGAGATTTGACGCGACCGGACAAGACATCCGTTTCGCCTTCCGTGGAAAAACCTATATGGCGCGGCTGAATCTTCTGGGCGGGTTTCAGGCGGAAAATGTGCTGCTCGCCAGTGGGTTGGCGATTGCTTGCGGGGCAGAGCCCGAACGGGTGTTTGAGGTCTTGGGAGAGTTGAGCACAGTGCGCGGCCGGATGCAGCTTGCGGCGACGCGGGAAAATGGCGCGGCGGTTTTCGTCGACTATGCCCATACGCCGGATGCGGTTGAGACCGCATTGAGGGCGATGCGGCCGCATGTGATGGGACGGCTGATTGCGATTGTCGGCGCGGGCGGAGATCGTGATCCGGGCAAGCGGCCTTTGATGGGCGCAGCGGCGGCGGAAAACGCTGATGTGGTTTTTGTGACCGATGACAATCCGCGCACCGAAGATCCGGCTTTGATCCGCGCTGCTGTGATGTCTGGCGCGCCGGAGGCGACCGAAGTTGGGGACCGGGCCGAAGCGATTTTGCGTGCGGTGGATGCTTTGCAAGCGGGAGATACATTGTTGATCGCGGGCAAGGGGCATGAGAGCGGGCAGATCGTAGGTGACGATGTTTTGCCGTTTGATGATGTCGAGCAGGCAAGCGTGGCTGTGGCTGCTTTGGATGGAGGCTTCGCATGAGCTTGTGGACAGCAGCGGAGGCGGCAGAGGCCACGGGCGGGCGTGCGGTCGGGAATTGGGCCGTTGACGGCGTGTCAATTGACACCCGCACGATAGACGCGGGTGATCTGTTTGTGGCCTTGAAGGCGGCGCGCGACGGGCACGAATTTGTCGCTCAAGCGCTGGAGAAAGGCGCGGGGGCGGCCTTGGTGAGCCGAGTGCCCGAAGATGTTGCGCAAGATGCGCCTCTGTTGATTGTGGATGACGTGCTGGCGGGGCTTGAGGCTTTGGGGCGGGCGGGACGTGCGCGCACGGCTGCGCGGGTTCTGGCGGTGACGGGCTCGGTCGGCAAGACCTCGACCAAAGAAATGCTGCGGGCAATGTTGTCGCCGCAGGGGCGGACGCATGCCTCTGTCGCGAGCTATAACAACCATTGGGGTGTGCCTCTGACGTTGGCGCGGATGCCTGCAGACACAGAGTTTGCCGTGATCGAGATCGGCATGAACCACCCGGGTGAGATCGGTCCGCTGGCCAAAATGGCGCGGCCACACGTGGGATTGGTGACAACGGTTGCGGCGGTGCATCTGGAGGCGTTTGAGAACGTCGCGGGGATCGCGGCCGAGAAGGCCGCGATTTTTGACGGACTGGAGCCGGATGGCGTGGCCGTTTTGAACGCGGATATTGAAACCGCAGATGTATTGCGTGCGCATGCCGATGCGCTTGGCTTTGCCAAGGTGGAGTTTGGCGAGAGTTCGGACACATGGACGTTGCGAGATGTTCAGTTGAGCGGCGATGTGACCGTGGCGCGGGCTTCGGTTGAGGGTGCGCCTTTGGTGTTTAAGGTGCAAAGCGCGGGTCGGCATTTCGCGATGAATGCGCTTGGCGCTTTGGCGGCTGTGGACGCGCTGGGTGCGGATCTGGCGTTGGCGGCGGCGGATCTTGGCAAATGGACGCCTTACGTGGGGCGCGGCGCTCGTGAGATCATTGTGCTTGATCCGGTGGAAACCGATCGGGTGATCGACCTGATAGATGATGCGTATAACGCGAACCCGACATCGCTTGGCGCAGCGTTGGAGGTTCTGGCGGCGGCAGATGTGCAACATGACATTGGCCGGATTGGCAAAGGACGCCGGATTGCTTTTGTCGGGGACATGAAAGAATTGGGGCCGCAAGAGGCCGCAATGCACGCGGCCTTGGCGCTACATCCCGCGATTGAGAAAATCGACACGGTGCATTGTGTTGGCCCACTGATGCGGCACCTTTATGAGGCGTTGCCTGAGATTAAGCGCGGGCGGTGGAGCGAAACCAGCGCTGAAATGGCTGCCGATGTGCGCCGACTTGTAGACGCTGGCGATGCGGTTTTGGCCAAGGGCTCTCTCTCGATGGGGCTGGCCAAGGTGGTTGACGCTGTGCGCAAACTGGGTCATCCCGCCGCGATCACTGAGAATGAGGACGTTTAAATGCTGTATTGGTTGACCCAACTTTCGGAAGGCGGGGATTTTTTCAACCTGTTCCGCTATATCACTTTCCGTGCGGGCGGGGCGTTTATGACGGCCTTGATTTTCGGGTTCCTGTTCGGGCGACCGCTGATTGATGTGCTGCGCCGCAAGCAGGGCAAAGGTCAGCCGATCCGCGATGACGGACCTGAGGGGCATTTCGTCAAAGCAGGTACGCCGACGATGGGCGGTTTGCTGATTGTGGGGGCCTTGGTGACATCGACGCTTTTGTGGGCGCGCTGGGACAACGGCTTTGTCTGGTTGGTGTTGTTTGTCACGCTGTCCTACGGCCTGATCGGGTTTGCCGATGACTATGCCAAGGTAAGCAAGCAAAACACCAAGGGCGTGTCGAGCAAGGTGCGCCTGCTGTTGGGCTTTCTGATTGCGATGGTGGCGGGCGTCTGGGCGACTTATTTGCAGCCTGATCTCTTGCAGAACAAGCTGGCGGTGCCGGTCTTCAAAGAAGTGCTGTTTCATATGGGCATTTTCTATGTGCCCTTTGCGATGTTCGTGATTGTTGGTGCGGCCAATGCGGTGAACCTGACAGACGGTCTGGACGGCCTTGCAATTATGCCGGTGATGATCGCGGCCGGAGCACTTGGCGTGATTGCCTATGCGGTCGGACGGGTCGACTTCACGGAATATCTGGATGTGCATTATGTACCTGGCACCGGGGAGATCCTGATCTTTGTGGCCGGATTGATCGGCGGCGGTCTCGGCTTTCTGTGGTACAACGCCCCTCCCGCTGCGGTGTTTATGGGCGACACAGGTTCGCTGGCTTTGGGCGGCGCTTTGGGCGCGATTGCGGTGGCCACCAAGCACGAGTTGGTGCTGGGCATCATTGGCGGTCTGTTTGTGGTTGAGGCGCTCTCGGTGATCATTCAGGTGCTGTACTTCAAACGCACCGGAAAGCGCGTTTTCCTGATGGCGCCGATCCATCACCACTATGAGAAAAAGGGTTGGTCTGAGCCGCAGATCGTGATCCGGTTCTGGATCATCGCGGTTATTCTGGCGATGGTTGGGCTGGCAACACTGAAGTTGCGCTGAGGCTTTGGCGGGCGCTCCCGCCATCTTCGAGGCCTAACGGCCTCTGCCAGATGTTGGGCCGGGCCCGCGCGATGCGCGGGCTTTGGTCGTTTCAGGAGGCACGGCTTGTGTGTGAGCGCTGGCCAAGGCAGTCTGTGCGCAAAGACGAAATGGGGTATGAGCGATGATTCCGGTTCAGGGATATGAAGGTGCGCAGGTGGCGGTGCTGGGGCTAGGCCGTTCGGGTTTTGCCACGGCGCGGGCGTTGCGAGACGGTGGGGCCGAGGCGATCTGTTGGGACGACAACCCTGTTGCGCGAGAGAAGGCGGAGGCCGAAGGATTTGTCTGTCGGGATTTGCTTAAGCAGGGAGCGTTCGAAGGCGTGGCGGCGTTGATTGTCAGCCCTGGCATTCCACATCTTTACCCAGAGCCGAACCCAGTGGTGAAGGCCGCACTGCTGGCAGGGGTGCCAGTGGACAATGACATTGGTCTTTTCTTCCGGTCGTTTGCGACGCGGGAGTGGGATATGTATGAAACCACGCCGCAGGTTGTGGCAGTGACTGGCTCAAACGGCAAATCGACCACCTCGGCGCTTATTCATCACGTTCTGACCGAGGCCGGGCGGCGCACGCAATTGGCGGGCAATATCGGGCGTGGTGTGCTTGATTTGGAACCAGCTGAAGACGGCGAAGTCGTGGTGCTGGAGCTGTCGAGCTATCAGACCGATCTGGCGCGCAGTCTGACGCCGGACATCTGCGTCTTTACCAACTTGAGTCCAGATCATCTGGATCGACATGCGGGCATGGGTGGGTATTTTGCCGCCAAGCGGCGCCTGTTTGCTGAAGGCGGGCCGGATCGGGTCGTTGTGGGGGTGGATGAGGACGAGGGGCTGTATCTCGCGGGGCAGTTGAGCGAAGGCGCGGCGGATGATCGGGTGATCCGCGTGTCGATTGAGCGCAAGCTGACCGCGGCGGGGTGGAACGTGTTCGCCCGCAAAGGGTTCCTGAGTGAATACCGCAAGGGTCGACAGGCAGGTTCGATTGATTTGCGCGCGATCAAGGGGTTGCCCGGTGCGCACAACCATCAGAACGCCTGTGCTGCCTATGCCGTGTGTCGCGCGTTGGGATTGGCCCCCAGAGTGATCGAGGCGGCCTTTGCCAGCTTTGGCGGCTTGCCCCATCGCAGTCAGATCATCGCCGAAGCTAACGGCGTGACTTTTGTAAATGACAGCAAGGCAACAAATGTAGATGCCGCAAAGATGGCGTTGTCTGCCTTCAAGCGGATCCGCTGGATCTGTGGCGGGCTTGAGAAGGAAGGTGGGCTCGGGGATCTCGGTGCCAGCGCGTCAGAGGTCGAGAAAGCCTATGTCATCGGACGAGAAGCGGCGGGCTTTGCCATGCAGCTCAAGGGGGTTGAGACCGAGGTTTGCACCACAATGGGGAAGGCTGTGGCACGGGCCATTGAAGACGCTCAGGAGGGGGAGGTTGTTTTGCTGGCCCCAGCGGCGGCGAGCTTTGACCAATATGACAGTTTCGAGAAACGCGGAGATGATTTCTCGGCCCGCGTGAAAGGGTATTTGGCTCAAAGGTGACGCGTTTTTGAATGACAATGTCCGTGGCGTTTTGACCTCGGTCAA
Organism: Shimia haliotis; assembly: GCF_900114415.1. GTDB lineage: Bacteria > Pseudomonadota > Alphaproteobacteria > Rhodobacterales > Rhodobacteraceae > Shimia > Shimia haliotis. The sequence continues at coordinate 186,948 of NZ_FOSZ01000001.1, forward strand.
AGTGGTTGAAATGGCGGAAAAATAACATCGGATCGAACAGAAAATTTCCCAGTTCAAACCTTGTTTTGGCAAGGGCCTGACCATAGGTCAGTAGGGAAGCAAAGAAAGGATCTGATGATGCAAATTCAGGTGAACACCGACAACTTCATTCATGGTGACGCGCGGGTGATCGAAGTGGCCGAACAGGCCGTTCAGAACGACCTTGAGCACTTGGGTGAACGGTTGACCCGCGTGGAAGTTCATTTGAAGGATCAGAATGCGGACAAGCACGGTCCGGATCATATCCTGTGCACCATGGAAGCGCGTCCCCGCGGCGAGGGCCCGATGTCGGCGCACCACGAAGCGGAAGATATACAGGCGGCTCTGAAAGGCGCGGCGAAGAAGCTGAAAACCCGTTTGTCGAGCCATTTTGACAAGGCAAACGCGCACCGTTAAGGCGGCGTGGAACTTAGACGAAGTGACGGCCTCTCTGGATCGGAGTGGCCGTTTTTATTATTGCGTGGTAGGAATTGGGGGCGGGGTTAGCTTTGGGCTTCGCGAATGGCTTGGCCCGCGGCCCAGCCGGAACTCCAGGCCCATTGGAAGTTGAACCCGCCAAGCCACCCTGTGACGTCGGCCGCTTCGCCAATAACGTAGAGGCCGGGGACGGTCTTGGCTTCCATGGTTTTTGACGAGAGGCAGTCGGTATCGATGCCGCCAAGTGTGATTTCGGCGGTGCGGTAGCCTTCGGTGCCGGAGGGACGCAAATGCCAGTTTTGCAACCCGTCACACAGCGCGCGCAGGGCGGTGTCGGATTGATCGGCGAGATTTCCTGTGAGGTCGATGGTCTTGGAAAGGTGCTCGACCAGTCGTGCGGGCAGGAGCGTGGCGAGTTCTGTGGTGAGGTTGCGGCGGCCTTGGGCTTGCCGGCGGGTGCGGAGTTCCTCAAACGGATCGCTGTCGGGGAAGAGGTTGATCGATATGTCCTCGCCCTCGTGCCAAAAGGAGCTGATTTGCAGCATCGCGGGGCCAGAGAGGCCGCGGTGTGTAAAGAGCATGGCCTCGTCAAAGGTGGTGCCGCCCGAGGTTGCGCGCACCGGATGGGCAACACCGGAGATGTCTTTGAACCGCTGATCGGAGAAGGTGAACGGCACAAGCCCCGCGCGGGTGTCGGTGATCCGCAGGCCAAATTGGCGGGCGATGTCGTAGGCAAGGCCAGTGGCCCCCATTTTCGGAATGGATTTGCCGCCGGTTGCCAGCACGAGGTTGGCGCAGGTCAGGCGCTGCCGATTGCCGTTGCGCTCAACGTCCACGGAGAAGGTGGTGCCGTCATGGGAGACAGCGGCGATTGTGGTTTCCAGCCAAAGATCCGCGCCGGCCTTGGCCATTTCCGCCCGCAACATGGCGACGATGTCTTTGGCGGAGGTGTCGCAAAAGAGTTGGCCGAGGGTTTTCTCGTGGTAGTGGATGCCGTGGGCGGCCACCATGTTGATGAAATCCCATTGCGTGTAGCGGCTAAGTGCGGATTTGCAGAAGTGGGGGTTGCCGGACAGAAAGTTCTCGGGGCCGGCGTACATATTGGTGAAATTGCAGCGCCCGCCGCCGGAGATGCGGATCTTTTCCCCCGGTGCCTTGGCATGGTCAAGAACCAGCGTGCGCCCGCCGGTTTGCGTCGCGCACATCATGCCAGCAGCACCGGCGCCCAAAATGATCGTGTCCCATGTCATGCCTGCGAGGTGCCTCAACGGTGGCGGGGCGTCAAGAGGAGCGCAATGATCAACTTATCGGGTTCTCTTTACTTTCCTTGAAAGGTTTTGAGTGTTAGAGTCCCGCCTAGACCCGGCAAACGGGCAGCTTGTGGAGAGGGCTTAAGTCATCCCATGGGCAAACAGAGGCAGAGTTCGGCGGTTATCCGATGACAGAGATGGTGTATGGTGCGCTTCCGGCGCACGAGCGTGAGCCCGTATTGCCCAAGTGGTGGCAGACGTTGGACAAATGGACGATGACGTCCATTCTTTTGCTGTTTGTGATTGGCATTATGCTTGGCATGGCAGCCAGCCCGCCTCTTGCGGCAAAAAATGGCTTTGAGCCTTTCCACTATGTAAAAAAGCAGGCGATTTTTGGTGGCGCGGCTTTGGTGGCGATGATGCTGACGTCAATGATGTCACCGAAGCTGGTGCGACGTTTGTCGGTGCTGGGCTTTGGCGTGACCATGGTCGCACTGGTGATGTTGCCATTCTTTGGCACCGATTTCGGCAAAGGCGCGATGCGGTGGTATTCGCTGGGGTTCGCCTCGCTTCAGCCGTCCGAGTTCCTGAAACCCGGGTTCGTGGTGGTTTGCGCCTGGATGATGGCGGCAAACGAGGAGATCAACGGACCTCCCGGGCGGATGTGGTCATTTCTGCTCATGGTGACGATCGTTCTGATCCTTGCGTTGCAACCGGACTTTGGTCAGGCCTGTCTGATCCTGTTTGGCTGGAGCGTGATGTATTTTGTGTCCGGCGCGCCGATGATGCTGATTGGTGGCATTCTTTTGGCTTTGGTGCCTGCGGCACAGTTGGCCTATTCCAGTTCGGAACACTTTGCGCGCCGCATTGACGGATTTCTGGATCGCTCGCTCGATCCCACAACCCAGATCGGCTATGCCACAAATGCGATCCGCGAAGGCGGCTTGTTTGGTGTGGGCGTGGGCGAGGGTACGGTAAAATGGTCGCTGCCCGATGCGCATACGGATTTTATTATCTCGGTGGCGGCTGAAGAATACGGATTGATCCTCGTTCTCGTGATCATCGCGCTTTATGCGACCGTGGTTCTGCGCAGCTATTTCCGTTTGATGCGGGAGCGTGACCCCTTCATTCGTCTGGCTGGCACAGGATTGGTGAGCATTTTTGGCGTGCAGGCGATGGTCAATATGGGCGTTGCTGTGCGGCTTTTGCCGTCCAAAGGCATGACTTTGCCGTTTGTGAGCTATGGCGGGTCTTCCTTGATTGCAGGGGGGATTGCAGTCGGCATGATTTTGGCGTTTACCCGCAGCCGGCCTCAGGGCGAGATCGGTGATATTCTGCGGGGACATGTGAGATGAGTAAACAGCCACTTCTGGTGATTGCAGCCGGCGGAACGGGCGGACATATGTTCCCTGCGCAGGCTCTGGCCGAGGTGATGTTGCGCAAGGGGTGGCGGGTGAAACTGTCCACGGATGCGCGCGGTGCACGGTATACGGGCGGCTTCCCCCATACGGTTGAGATTGAACAGATGAGTTCCGCGACGTTTGCGCGGGGCGGGGTGTTGTCCAAGCTGGTGGTGCCGTTCAGGATTTTGGGCGGCGTGCTGGGCGCGGTGGTCAAAATGCGCAAAGACCGGCCCGATGTCGTGGTCGGCTTTGGCGGATATCCGGCCATTCCGGCAATGGGCGCCGCTTGGCTGATGAAGCTGCCGCGGATGATCCATGAGCAAAATGGCGTTCTGGGGCGGGTAAACGAAGTTTTCGCAAAGCGCGTTGATGTCGTGGCCTGTGGCACGTGGCCGACGGCTTTGCCGGACGGCGTGGAGGGTCAGCACACCGGCAATCCGGTGCGCAAGGCGGTGATGGAACGCGCAGGCGCGGGCTATATCGAGCCGGGTGATTACCCGATGTCGATGCTGGTGATCGGCGGCTCTCAGGGCGCGCGCATTCTGAGCGATGTGGTGCCCGCGGCGATTGCGGCGCTGCCAGAGGCGATCCTGAAGAACCTGCGGGTGAGCCATCAGGCGCGAGACGAAGATTTTGACCGCGTAACGGCGTTTTATGCCGAGCATGGCATCGCCGCGGATGTGCAACCGTTTTTCAACGATGTGCCGGCACGCATGAGCGAGGCGCAGTTGGTTGTGTCGCGGTCAGGGGCAAGTTCGGTGGCGGATATCTCGGTGATCGGGCGGCCCTCGATCCTGATCCCGTTTGCCGCGGCGACGGGCGACCATCAGACGGCCAATGCCCGCGGGCTTTCTGAAGCGGGTGGGGCGATAGTGATCCCTGAAAGCCTGCTGACACAGGAAAGTATGACGGAACAAATGGCGCTTATTCTGGGCAACCCTGAGGGGGCAAACCAGATGGCGCGCGCCGCGTTGAGTGCGGGCAAGCCGGACGCCACCGATACGTTGGTGGCGTTGGTCGAGGCGCTGGCGAGCAAGGAATAAGAGTATGAGTGCAGCAACCAAACTTCCCGGTGACGTGGGCGCAATCCATTTTGTCGGCATCGGCGGCATTGGTATGTCGGGCATCGCTGAAGTGTTGATCAACCACGGCTATCAGGTGCAGGGATCGGATTTGAAATCCACCAAAATCACCGAACGGCTTGCCGGCATGGGCGCGACGGTTTTTGAAGGCCAGCGTGCCGAGAATTTGGAGAATGCCGAAGTCGTGGTGATTTCATCCGCGATCAAGCCGGGCAATCCGGAGTTGGACGAAGCGCGACTGAAGGGTTTGCCGGTGGTGCGCCGTGCGGAAATGCTGGCAGAGCTGATGCGTCTGAAATACAACATTGCGGTGGCAGGAACGCATGGCAAGACAACCACCACGACGATGGTTGCGGCGTTGCTGGATCACGGCAAATTTGACCCCACTGTCATCAATGGCGGGATCATTCACGCCTATGGATCAAATGCCCGTGTCGGGGATGGCGAGTGGATGGTTGTAGAAGCTGATGAGAGCGACGGCACGTTCAACCGCCTTCCGGCCACCATTGCGATTGTGACCAACATTGATCCCGAACACATGGAGCATTGGGGCACCGAAGAGGCGCTGCACAAAGGGTTTTATGACTTTGTGTCCAACATTCCTTTCTACGGTCTGGCTGTGTGCTGTACCGATGATCCGGACGTGCAGACATTGGTGGGCAAAATCACCGACCGTCGTGTTGTGACCTTTGGGTTTAACGCGCAGGCCGACGTGCGGGCGGTCAATCTGACCTACAAGGCAGGCGTGGCGCATTTTGATATTGAGCTGCATGCCGAAGACAAAGTGATTGAGGGGTGCACCCTTCCGATGCCAGGAGATCACAACGTTTCCAATGCGTTGTCGGCCGTAGCGATAGCACGGCATCTGGGAATGAAGCTGGATGAAATCCGCGAGGCGCTGGCGAGTTTTGGCGGCGTGAACCGCCGGTTTACCAAAGTCGGCGAGATCAAAGGTGGCGTGCCGGTGATTGATGACTATGGCCACCATCCGGTAGAAATTGCCGCGGTTTTGAAAGCCGCGCGTCAAGCGATCGGCGACAGCGGAGGGCGCGTCATTGCCGTGCATCAACCCCACCGTTTTAGCCGCTTGCATTCGTTGTTCGAAGATTTCTGCACCTGCTTCAACGAAGCAGATGTTGTCGGTATTGCGGATGTGTTTGCCGCAGGCGAGACCCCGATTGAAGGCGCGAGCCGCGATGATCTGATTGCCGGTTTGGTCGCACACGGACACCGTCACGCGGTCCCGATTGGCTCTGAGGATGACCTCGTTGCGTTGGTGGACGCCACCGCGAAGACAGGTGATATCGTGGTCTGTTTGGGCGCTGGTTCGATCAGCGCATGGGCCAATGGCCTGCCAAAACACATCAACTAACTAAAAACTTCTGGAAATTCCGTTCCGTTTGCCCTCTCTTTGACAAAAGACTTGAGGGCAGACGTGACAGGACATTTTGAGCGCAGTTCAGGCATGCCTCTGCGGCGCGCTATGGGCGCGGATCTGGTGTCATTGTCGCGTAAAATAGGGGTGATCTGAATGAGCCTTTCGTTGGTGTTTGGCTGTTTCTGGGTTCTGGCGGCGACGGGCGTGGCCATGCTGCCGATGCGGCATCAATACATTCCGGGAGTGACGCTGTTGATTGCCGCGCCGGTTTTGGTTGGCGTGATCTGGTATGAACACGGTTGGATGTTCGGTGCGGCGGCCCTTTTTGGGTTTGTGTCGATGTTCCGTCGTCCGTTGATGTTTTTCGGGCGCAAGGCCTTGGGGTTGCCAACCGAGGAGGTGCCCAAATGACAATCTCGTTGGGTTTGGCCTGCGTTTGGTTGGTTGCCGCGAATTTTCGGGCGATGTTTCCCAGCAAAGATCACCTGTGGTCGTTTGCCTATGTCATGATCGCCCTTGGGTTGCCGATCTTGGTGGGCGTCTATATTGAAAACGGGATCTGGGCCGCTGCGATTGTGTTGGTCATGGGAGGCTGGATCATGCGCTGGCCGGTCTATTACGCTTGGCTTTGGCTGAAGAAGCGGGTGAGCTGATGCTGGATTTGGCCCTTGGGATCAGTGCTTTGATCTGGTTTTGCGTGTTCGTGTTTCCAGTTTATGGCTTTGTTGCAGGGCGACGGGACCGTGCCGAGCATTTGAAACGCGCTCAGGGGATTGTTTTGAGCCTGACGGCTTTGTTGCTGTTGTTTGATTTCACACTCGGCGTGATGATCAACGAGGACGCGGAAATGGCGGAACTAGAGCGCTTGCAAAGCTATCGCTGGTGGTTGATTGGCGCGGTGGCGGTTTCGCTTGGGCTGGCATGGGCGATGTTTGGTCTTGGGCAGAAAAAGCGTGCTAACTAAACCGCCTGTGGCTTGCCCAACGTCGCGGGCTTCGCTATCGCTGACGCCCACGTTTACAGGAGTTTCGCCATGACACAGATGCCCCAGCCGCGCGGGAAGCTGACAGAGAACCGTGTGTTGTCTGATCTGACATGGCTGCGCGTGGGCGGTCCGGCTGACTATTTGTTTCAGCCAGCGGATGTGCAGGATTTGGCGGCCTTTTTGCGGGATTTGCCGGATGATGTGGCCGTGTTTCCCATGGGGGTAGGCAGCAATCTGATTGTCAGGGATGGCGGTATGCGGGCCGTGGTGATCCGATTGGGGCGTGGATTCAATGGTATTGAAATCACTGACAATCGTGTTCGTGCCGGTGCGGCCGCGCTGGATGCGCATGTGGCGCGCAAAGCGGCTGCGGAAGGCGTTGACCTGACCTTTTTGAGAACCATTCCTGGCGCAATCGGCGGAGCGGTGCGCATGAATGCTGGTTGCTATGGCAGCTATACGGCGGATGTGTTTGTCGAGGCGACGGCAGTGACGCGGGACGGGGAGATTGTGACCCTGACGGCGCAGGATTTGCAGTTTCAGTATCGCCAGACCGAATTGCCGGAAGGCTGGGTTCTGGTTGAGGCGATTTTTGAAGGGCCCAGCGGTGATCCGGAGGCCTTGGAGGCGCGGATGGCGGACCAATTGGCCAAACGCGATGCCAGCCAGCCCACAAAAGAACGCAGCGCGGGCAGCACGTTCCGAAATCCGGCTGGGTTTAGCTCTACTGGCAAGGCGGATGACATCCACGATCTGAAGGCGTGGAAGGTGATTGACGACGCCGGAATGCGCGGCGCGCGCGTGGGCGGAGCGCAGATGAGCGAAATGCACTCCAACTTTATGATAAATGCAGACAATGCAACTGCGGCGGATTTGGAGAATCTGGGCGAGGAAGTGCGAAAAAAGGTTTTCCAAAACAGCGGAATAGATCTACAGTGGGAAATTATGCGTGTCGGGGAACCGGCGAGCGTATGAAGCTTATCTGAACCGGCAGCAGGCAAAATCATAGCCGGACAGATAGCAGGTAACGGGCGTAAAGCCCTCTAATAACAAGAGCCGGTCAAAAGAAACGGTTCGGGACATTGAGGCACGTAGGGTTATGTCGAGCAGGGCAAACCCCAAAGTGGCGGTATTGATGGGTGGACCCAGCGCGGAGCGCGAGGTGTCGCTGTCGACAGGGCGTGAATGCGCGGCCGCACTGCGGGAAGCAGGCTATGAAGTGGTTGAGGTCGATGCTGGCCCCGATCTTGCTGTGCGCCTTGCTGAAATTTCTCCGGATGTTGTTTTCAACGCGCTCCACGGGCGGTGGGGCGAGGACGGCTGCGTGCAGGGCGTGCTGGAATGGCTGCGCCTGCCTTATACGCATTCCGGAGTGCTGGCCTCCGCATTGGCGATGGACAAGCAGCGCTCTAAGGATGTTTTCAAGCAAGCCGGTCTGCCGGTCGTTGAGAGTTTGATCGCTCCCAAGGCCGAAGCAGCCGCGCGTCATGTGATGGAGCCGCCCTATGTGGTGAAGCCCAACAACGAAGGCAGCTCGGTCGGAATTTACATCGTCAAAAAGGGCGCGAACACGCCGCCGCAACTTGCCGAGAGCATGCCTGATGAGGTGATGGTCGAAACCTATGCGCCTGGGCTTGAGTTGACGACCACAGTGATGGGGGATCGGGCCATGGGCGTGACCGACATCATCACCGATGGCTGGTATGACTATGAGGCAAAGTATGCCGAGGGTGGATCTCGCCATGAGATTCCGGCGAACATTCCGAAAGAGATTTATGACGCCTGCATGGACTATGCGGTGCGGGCCCATCAGGCGCTTGGCTGTCGTGGTGTTACGCGCACCGATTTCCGTTGGGATGAGGCGCGCGGTCTGGACGGGCTGATCATTCTGGAGCTGAACAACCAGCCGGGTATGACGCCGACATCGCTTACACCTGAGCAGGCCGCCCATGTCGGGATCGGCTTTCCTGAATTCTGTAGCTGGATCGTGGAGGATGCCTCATGCGATCGGTGACACGGCGCGCAGATCCGGCGCCATCGCGCTGGAAGTACCGTATGGAGCGGCTGTTTCTCACGCCGCTGTTCCGCCTTGCGCTGCGGACTGTTTTGCCATTCGGGCTTGTGCTTGGGGCCGGCTATTGGTGGCTTTCGGATGAAGGCCGTCGTGAGCAGTTGAACCTTGCCGTGGTGGAGTTCCGCCAAGAGCTTGCGTCGCGGCCCGAGTTCATGGTGAACGCGATGGCGATCGACGGGGCTTCCGAAGGCACAGCCGAGGACATCCGTGAGATCCTGTCGCTCGACTTCCCGATCAGCAGTTTTGATCTTGAATTGGAACAAATTCAGGAGCGCGCGGAAGAGCTTCCGGCGATTGCAGACGTCGCGGTGCGTATCCGTCCGGGTGGCATTTTGCAGTTCAACGTGGTGGAGCGCACGCCGGTGGCTTTGTGGCGCACGCATCACGGTCTGGCGCTGGTCGATGTTGAAGGCAATATCACCGAGCCGATGGTGGCGATGCTGGATCATCCCACCAAACCCCTGATTGCAGGCGAGGGCGGTGACGCGCAGGTCGGAGAGGCCATGCGTTTGTTTGCGGCTGCTAAGCCGTTGGGGGATCGGGTGATTGGCCTGGTGCGCGTTGGCGAGCGGCGCTGGGATCTGGTTCTGGATCGCAAACAGCGCATTCTGTTGCCGGAAAACGGCGCGGTGCAAGCGCTTGAGCGGGTGATAGCCCTGAACGGCGCGCATGACATGTTCGAGCGCGACCTTGTGGTGGTGGATATGCGTCTTGCTGCGCGGCCGACAATTCGGCTGACCAAGGCGGCGGTAGAAGAATGGTGGCGGATCAGCCAGCTCTCTGTGGGGAATAATTGATATGGTAGAGCTTTACGAATCCCAGCGGGCAATGCGCAATATGCGCAGAGCAGCAATGCAGCGTGGCGTGGTGGCCGTGTTGGATGTGGGCAGTTCCAAGATCGCCTGTCTGGTGCTGCGCTTTGATGGCACGGACCGGTTGAGCAATGCCGAGGGCATCGGATCAATGGCCGGCCAAAGCGGGTTTCGCGTGATTGGTGCCGCGACCACCCGGTCGCGTGGTGTGCGGTTTGGCGAAATCAATGCGATGCAGGAAACCGAGCGCGCAATCCGCACCGCCATTCAGGCGGCTCAGAAGATGGCGAAAATCCGTGTGGATCACGTGATTGCCTGTTTCTCAGGTGCCGAGCCGCGGTCCTATGGGTTGGACGGCAGCGTCGAAGTTGAAACCGAGGTGGTGTCCGAACAGGACGTGGCCCGCGTACTGGCGGCTTGTGATGTGCCGGATTATGGCGCGGGGCGTGAGGTGTTGCATGCTCAGCCTGTGAACTTTGCGTTGGATCATCGTTCGGGTCTGGGGGATCCGCGCGGGCAGGTGGGGCAGACCTTGACCACGGACATGCACATGTTGACGGTGGACGAAGTGGCCATTCAGAATTTGGCCTACTGCGTCAAGCGCTGTGATCTTGAACTCGCAGGGATCGCCAGTTCTGCCTATGTGTCTGGCATGTCCGCTCTGGTTGAAGATGAGCAGGAACTTGGCGCGGCCTGTATTGATATGGGCGGCGGCGCGACGAGCCTGTCGATCTTTATGAAGAAACACATGATCTATGCCGACACCGTGCGGATGGGTGGCGAGCATGTGACCAGCGACATTTCGATGGGGCTTCAGGTGCCAACCGCAACCGCGGAACGCATCAAGACGTTTTATGGCGGGGTGCATGCCACAGGTATGGACGATCGCGAGATGATCGAGCTGGAAGGTGACACGGGCGATTGGGAGCATGACCGCCGCACCGTGAGCCGTGCCGAATTGATTGGCATCATGCGCCCGCGGGTCGAGGAAATCCTTGAAGAGGTGCGCGCGCGTCTGGACATTGCAGGCTTTGAGCATCTTCCGAGCCAGCAGATTGTTTTGACGGGTGGTGGCAGCCAAATTCCGGGGTTGGATGGTCTTGCGACGAAAATTCTGGGCCAGCAAGTGCGCCTGGGACGTCCGATGCGAGTGCATGGCCTGCCGCAGGCGGCGACCGGTCCGGCCTTTGCTAGCGCGGTCGGCATGTGCCTGTTTGCGACACATCCACAAGATGAATGGTGGGATTTTGACCTGCCTGTTGAGCGCTATCCGGTGCGGTCTTTGAAGCGTGCGGTGAAGTGGTTCAAGGACAACTGGTGAGACCGCATTTTCGGGGGTGACGCCGGTTTTGCCTTGGGATAAGCTTGTGGATAACCGTGTATAAGTGCGGCAAGCAGGCCGGGCAGTGGCCTTCGAAAACGATAATTGAGTCTCTCCGTTCGGGTATTTTCCAGCGGCGGTCTCAATTGTGCTTGTGTCAGGATGGTCGCGGTCCCCCAAATGTACGCATTTGAGCGAAATGCCGCGAATTTCCCCGCTTTTTTCGCTATATTTTGTGGTGTTTCGCGCTTTTGGGGATGACGGTTCCTGAAAGCGTGGGTAATAATATCCTTTGAGAAGGCAGAAAAAGTCCCTGCGGGTCAGCGGGGAATACAAAAACAGGCGGACAGTTCTATGGCTTTGAATCTGACAATGCCCGATGAGGGTGATCTGAAACCCCGTATCACCGTGTTTGGTGTTGGCGGTGCTGGTGGTAACGCGGTCAACAACATGATCGCCAAGGAGCTAGAGGGCGTTGAGTTCGTCGTAGCCAACACCGATGCGCAGGCCCTGCAGCAAAGCGACGCGGACAAACGTGTTCAGCTTGGTGTGAAAGTCACCGAAGGCCTTGGTGCTGGCGCGCGCCCCTCGGTGGGTTCCGCCGCGGCGGAAGAAAGCATTGAACAGATTGTTGACCATCTCGCGGGCGCACACATGTGCTTTATCACCGCGGGCATGGGTGGCGGCACCGGCACCGGCGCAGCCCCTATCATCGCGCAAGCCGCGCGTGAGCTTGGCGTTCTGACGGTTGGTGTTGTTACCAAGCCGTTCCAGTTTGAAGGCGTGAAGCGGATGCGTCAGGCCGAAGAAGGCGTTGAGCAGCTTCAGAAGATGGTCGACACGCTGATCATCATTCCGAACCAGAACCTGTTCCGTCTTGCGAATGAAAAAACTACCTTTACCGAAGCGTTCTCGATGGCAGACGACGTTCTGTATCAGGGTGTGAAGGGTGTGACCGACCTGATGGTTCGTCCGGGCCTGATCAACCTCGACTTTGCGGACGTGCGCGCCGTGATGGACGAGATGGGCAAAGCCATGATGGGCACCGGTGAAGCCGAAGGCGAGAACCGCGCCATTCAGGCCGCCGAAAAGGCGATCGCCAACCCGCTGCTCGACGAAATCTCGCTGCGCGGCGCGAAGGGCGTACTGATCAATATCACAGGCGGCCACGACCTGACCCTGTTCGAGCTTGACGAAGCGGCCAACCGTATCCGTCAGGAAGTGGACGAGGATGCCAACATCATCGTGGGCTCCACGATGGACAGCGTTCTGGAAGGCGGCATGCGCGTGTCTGTTGTCGCAACCGGCATCGACGCAATGGAAAGCACCAGCCCGATGCCGCTGCCCCGTCGCAGCATGGCTGCGCCTCTGCCAACCGCAGAAGCAGCGGCTCCGGTCGCAGCGCCGGCTGAGCCGACTGTGACCGTGGCGGCTCCGGTCGTTGAAACAGCAGAAGCGCCCGCAGTTTCTGGCGAACTTGGTTTGTTTGACGCAATCGATCCGCAAGCGGCGGCTGCGGAAGACCAGATGGAGCATATCTTCGAGGAAGAGGCACCTGCATCTCCGGTGTTTGACGCAACCGCAGCAGGCGGCGACGAAGTACCGGCACCGGCTTATCAGCCGGCTCCGGCAGAGACAGCTGCGATGCAGGCTGAGGAGACCGACGAGTTTGTTGCGCCTCAGCGTCCTGCACCGGGTACGCCAACTCCACAGTTGATGGCGCGTTTGCAGGCCGCTGTTGAAAAAGCTCCGGCCGCTCCGGCGCGTCCGGCAGCAGATGTCGCCCCCGAAGCCCCAGAGGGCGATGAGCGTCCGCGCTTTGGCATCAACAACCTCTTCAACCGCATGTCAGGCAACCAGCAGGCCGAGGCGCAAGCCGCACGGCCCGCCGCCCAGCCACGCGTGCAGCCCTCGGTTCAGGCCGAGCCGGCACCGCAAGCGGATGCAGAGCAGGAACGGATCGAAATTCCCGCCTTCCTGCGTCGTCAGGCAAACTAAATCTGACAAGAAAATTTGCGAGGCCGTCCCAAATTTGGGGCGGCTTTTTCTTTTTAAATACAAATGGTTATTTTGTGTTGCGCGATCTTTCGCCTGTCTGTTGCAGGCATGTTTCAGACCGTTACAAAGATTGAGTTGTGATGACAGCACAGAGCTTTTAATTCAATGATGCGGCCAAATGGGGTGTGCCGCGTCACTTAGGGGCAACCTGTGCAAGCCACGCTTAAATCAAATGTAGTCTTCTCCGGCACCGGCCTTCATTCCGGGCAGAACGTACGCATGACCGTACAACCTGCCTCTGCGAATTTTGGCATCTGGTTCCGGCGTATCGATGTGATCGGCAAAGACGCTTTGGTGCCTGCACGTTGGGATGTGGTTGAACAAACCGCCTTGTGCACGCGCATTGTGAATGACGCCGGCGTAACCGTTGGCACAATCGAACATCTGATGGCTGCGCTTGCGGGCTGTGGTATCCACAACGCTTTGATCGAGATCGACGCTGAAGAAGTGCCGATCATGGATGGCAGCGCGGCGGAGTTTGTACGCGGGTTTTTGCGGACCGGCATCATCCAGCAAGGCGCGCCAGTGCGTGCCATTCGTGTTCTGAAACCTGTTTCTGTTGAGCGCGGCGATGCGCGTGCGGAACTGGTTCCTGATCGTGACATGCAGATGGAATTCCACATTGATTTTGAGGATGCCGCAATTGGTCAGCAGACCAAAGGTATCACGCTGTCAAATGGCAGCTTTGTGCGCGAACTGAGTGACAGCCGCACGTTCTGTCGTCAGGCAGATGTTGAGGAGATGCAGGCCAATGGCCTCGCTCTTGGTGGCAATCCGGCGGAAAATGCCGTGGTGTTTGATGGCGACAAAGTGGTGAGCCCAGGCGGGCTGCGTCACCTGGACGAGCCTGTACGCCACAAGATGCTGGACGCTGTCGGCGATCTGTTTCTGGCGGGCGCACCGATTCTGGGACGGTATCGCGGCGTGCGCGCGGGGCATTCCTTGACCAACGAATTGCTGCGCACTCTTTTTGCCGATCCCGACGCTTGGTGCTTTGAAGATTGCACCCCTGAAATGGCGGCGCGTTTGCCCGGTGCAGGCGTGCATTTTGGCGAAATTCCGGCGGTCGCCTGAACCAAGTTTCCCAAATGACGCCAAAGGCGTTTTGCACCGCAATTTTCTGTGTTAACAGCTTGTGTAAGGATGGCGAACTGTCATCAGCAAGATCAAGGGGTTGAGCACTATGTCAGGCATCAAGACACGCATTCGCATTGCCGGATCGATTCTTGCGCTCATGGTGGCAACGGCCTGCGGTGACACGACCACCGACAAAGTGAAGCGGGGCGACTTTTCGCTTGATGGCTTTACCGCGGAGCAAATTTATGGCCGGGCTGAATGGGAACTTGGTCGTGGACGCGGGCAGGATGCGGCGTTTTATTTCTCCGAGATCGAGCGCCTTTATCCTTATTCAGAGCTGACCGAGCGCGCGATCATCATGCAGGCTTTCGCTTACCATCAGGAAAAGCTCTATCCCGAAAGCCGTGCGGCGGCGCAGCGCTACATTGATTTCTATCCCGCATCCGAGGATGCGGCCTATGCTCAGTACCTTCTGGCTCTGAGCTATTACGACCAAATTGACGAAGTGGGGCGCGATCAGGGGCTGACATTTCAGGCTTTGCAGGAACTGCGCAAGGTCATCGAAATCTATCCCGATACGGAATACGCGCGGTCATCAGTCCTGAAGTTCGATCTGGCCTTTGACCATCTGGCGTCCAAGGAAATGGAGATCGGGCGCTTTTACTTGAAGCGTAAACATTATGGCGCGGCAATCAGCCGGTTCCGTGTTGTTGTCGAGGATTTCCAGACGACCACACACACGGCTGAGGCGTTGCATCGTTTGGTTGAGGCCTATCTGTCGCTTGGGTTGACCGCCGAGGCCCAGACTGCGGGCGCGATTTTGGGTCACAACTTCCAATCAACCTCTTGGTATGAGGACAGCTACAAGTTGCTTACCGGCCGCGGGCTCGAGCTTGAAGCGGCAAGCGATGGTTGGCTGAAACAGGTATACCGCCAGACGTTGAAAGGCACATGGCTCTAAGAGTGGCCCCGTGGGGATGACGGACAATGCTGCGCGCGCTTGATATTCGGGACATGCTGATTATCGATCGGTTGGAACTTGCGTTCCAGCCGGGTTTGAATGTGCTCACGGGCGAGACGGGAGCCGGTAAGTCCATTTTGCTGGACAGTTTGGGGTTCGTGCTTGGTTGGCGTGGCCGTGCGGAACTTGTGCGGGCGGGGGCCGAGCAAGGCGAAGTGGTCGCGGAGTTTGGCCTGTCCTCGGATCATCCAGCGCATGCCATTTTGGACGAAGCGGGACTGCCCGGCGGGGATGAACTGATCCTGCGACGTGTGAACCGCTCTGACGGGCGCAAGACGGCATGGGTCAACGACAGGCGCTGTTCTGGCGAGGTGTTGCGGCGTCTTTCAGAAACGCTGATTGAACTGCACGGTCAGCATGATGATCGCGGATTGCTTGATCCCAAAGGACATCGCGCCCTGCTTGATGCCTTTGCCGAAACAGATGCGCAGCGCGCCGAGGTCCGGATGCTGTGGTCTGCGGTCGGGAAGGCCCGCAAGGGGCTGGAAACTGCAGAGGCCGAATTGGCAGCTGTGCGGGATGAAGAAGATTTTCTGCGTCATGCGGTCGCCGAGTTGGACAAATTGGATCCCCAACCCGGAGAAGAAGCCGAATTGGACATCCGTCGCCGGATGATGCAAGGCGCTGAAAAAGTGCGTGAAAGCGTGGTACGGGCCCATGAGATCATGGGCTCGGGCGGCGCAGAGGGGGCAATGGGGGATGCCTTGCGCTGGCTTGAAGGCGCGATGGCGGACACCGAAGATCTTTTGACCGCGCCGGTCGCATCACTTGAGCGTGCGTTGAATGAGCTGAGCGAGGCCGTGGACGGGGTAGAGCGCTCGCTCGAGGCTCTGGAGTTCAACCCGCATGAGCTTGAACAGGTTGAAGAACGTCTGTTTGCGATCCGCGCGATGGCCCGCAAACATGATGTGGTCGCTGACGTACTTGGCACCTTCGCCGAGGAATTGCGCGGGCGGCTTGCGGCGCTGGACGCGGGAGAGGGCAATATCGCGGATTTGCGTGCGGCCCTGAACGCGGCGCAGGCCGATTATGACAAAGCCGCAGAGGCGCTGAGCGCCAAGCGCAAGGCCGCAGCGGCCAAGCTTGATGCTGCGGTGATGGGTGAATTGGCGCCGCTGAAGATGGAGCGGGCGGTTTTTGAAACCAGTGTCCGCGACGCGGAAGCCGGCCCAGATGGGCGCGATCAGGTGGAATTTGTGGTCGCAACCAATCCCGGCGCGCCTGCTGGCCCACTTGGCAAAATTGCGTCGGGCGGGGAGCTGAGCCGTTTTCTTTTGGCTCTGAAGGTGTGTCTGACGTCTGATGACAGCAATGTCACCATGATCTTTGACGAAATTGACCGTGGTGTCGGGGGGGCGACGGCGGATGCGGTCGGGCGGCGGCTCAAGGCGTTGGCGGATGGCGGACAGGTGCTTGTCGTAACGCACTCGCCGCAGGTGGCCGCACTCGGGGCGCATCATTGGCGCGTTCAGAAACGGGTCGAGAACGAAGCGACTCTGAGCGAAGTTGTGCCGCTGGACGCGGGTGCACGGATCGACGAGGTCGCGCGGATGCTGTCCGGAGATACGATCACGGATGAGGCGCGTGCGGCAGCGCGGGCGCTTTTGGGCTAAACGCGCGAAGAGGTGAGCACAGGCAAGGGGTTTCCTCTTTGCGCACACCCAATTTTCGGACTACACCGGAATAAGAAATCCGAAAATGCCGAGGCACTATGGCTAAGTCCGTTGGCTCCTTCCTGAAAGAAAGCGCGCACGAAGCGGCGGAAACCTGTCGTGGTGGCTGGCGTGTTCTGGTGACCAAGGGCCCAAGTCAGTTTCAATTCTGGCTCATCGCGCTGGCTATCGGGATTGCGGCGGGCTTTGCAGCGCTGGCATTTCGAAAAGGCATCCAGTTCCTGCAAGCAACGCTCTATGGCACGGAAGACCTGACGCATCTTCACAGTTTCGCGCATACGCTGCCGTGGTTCTGGCTGTTAGTCATTCCGACGGTCGGCGGGTTGGTTGTCGGGATTATTTTACATAATTTCACGCCTGACGGGCGGGTGCGGTCTGTGGCCGACGTTATTCAGGGGGCTGCACTTTACGAGGGGCGGGTCGAACGCAAAGCGGGGATCGCCTCGGCGTTGGCGTCTTTGATCACGCTGAGTTCGGGCGGCTCCACCGGACGGGAAGGCCCAGTGGTGCATATGGCAGGTGCCATTGCGTCATGGGTCAGCGACAGAATTCAGGCGAACGGTATCACTGGTCGCGATCTTTTGGGCTGTGCGGTGGCCGCAGCGGTGTCGGCGTCGTTTAACGCGCCCATCGCGGGCGCGCTGTTTGCCTTGGAAGTGGTGCTGCGCCATTTCGCGGTGCATGCGTTTGCGCCGATCGTGATCGCTTCGGTGGCGGGCACCGTGATCAACCGGCTGGAATTTGGCGATGTGACCGAATTTACCCTGCCGACAGCAACTGCGTTGCAGTTTTATCAGGAATTGCCGGCCTTTTTGATGCTTGGGGCGCTTTGTGGACTGGTTGCAGTGGCATTGATGTGGACCATTTTCTGGTCCGAGGACATGGCGAGCCATTTGCAGGAAGACCTACGCATTCCACGATGGCTTCGCCCTGCGATTTCAGGCGCCATGCTGGGCGGGATCGCGATCTTCTTTCCGCATATTATCGGGGTTGGATATGAGACCACGTCGGCCGCGTTGACCGGTCAGTTGGTGTTGCACGAAGCGGTTGTCTTTGCTGTGCTTAAGGTGATCGCCGTGTCGATCACCATGGCGGGCCGCATGGGGGGCGGTGTATTTTCTCCGGCGCTTATGGTTGGCGCGCTTACGGGGTTGGCCTTTGGGTATATAGCCACGGCTGTATTTCCGGACGTATCCGGCACCACAACGCTTTATGCGCTGGCAGGTCTGGGCGCAGTTGCGGCGGCGGTGCTGGGCGCGCCGATTTCAACCACACTGATCGTCTTTGAAATGACCGGAGACTGGCAAACGGGTCTGGCGGTTATGGTGGCTGTTTCCATATCCACCGCGTTGAGTTCGCGGTTGGTGGATCAGAGCTTTTTCCTGACGCAACTAGAGCGGCGTGGGGTGCATATCGCCGCTGGGCCGCAAGCCTATCTTTTGTCGATCTGCCGCGTCGCGGGGGTGATGCGGGACAAGGATGATCTGCAGGGAGCTCCTGAGGAGCGGTGTTGGGAAATGATTGCCGAGGGCAGCTATGTCGACCGCAACGCGACGCTGGAAAGCCTGATGCCAATGTTTGAGACATCCGGCGCTGCGTTTGTGCCGGTTGTGGCGCTTGGCGGAGAGGATCAGCCGCCGGACCTGTTGGGGGCGGTGTTTCATGTGGACGCATTGCGCGCTTTCAACAAAGCGCTCTCCGACACTGCCGCCGAGGAACATTCGTGACGTGCTTTATTGCGTGTCAGTATAGGGTTCGACCGTGGCGGCATCCATTGTGTAGGTGATATTGACCTTGGATTCCCCGTCCACCAGCCACAGAGATTTTTCTTGCGGATCGCTTTTGATCTGGCCGGAGATCCAGATCGGCGCATATAGGCCGGTTGCCTCGAAACCTTCGGGGTATGAGACATGTACAATCTGGTTTGCTGGCGGCGGCGGTACGTGAATGCAGGCACCGACGGTGGGCACCAAAAGAAACTCGACTGCTTTGCCGTCCTGTACATCCAGCGGCAGAATGTAGCCGGGTATACGCACTGTCTGGCCGACGATGGTCTCGTTGGGGGCGGTGGCGTCCTTCATGCGCAAGTCCATGATGCGCAGGCGTTCAGCAAACAGAAAATCCACGTCCAGCCCACTGTCGATCAGCTCTTGTCGCAGATTGGCAGCATCCTCTGCCGCATAGGCGTCAGTGCCGGTTTCCGCCAGCGTCTGCAGCTGCAACAGGTGGGACAGTCGCGACATGTGGGCGCTGGAGATGTCGGCAAACGGGTTCTCGTAAGCCGTATAGGGCGGGGCCAGATCGGCCCAGTCTACCTTGACGGGTTCAGAGGCCTGCGCGATTGCAGTCGACAAGAGCAATGCTGCTGGCAGAGCAAGGAATTTCATAGGCAACCTTTCGACAGTCATGCGCACTGAAACCGCTTAGAGACGTGTGGTCAAGCCATCAGCCAGCGTCATGCGGTACACGCGCCATGCTGGCAGAAGGGCGGCAAGGGCGGCAAAACAAAAAACCGCGAGCAAAATGCCCATCTCTTCACCGGTCGGCAAATGCAGACCCATGCGGAACCCGAAATTGGCTGACAGAATGGGGTTTGCGCTGGTCATGCTTACATAAAGAAGCACCAGACCCACTAGGATGCCTGCGGCTGTCACTGCCAACGCTTCGGTCACGATCAGGCCAAAAATCGTGCGCGGAGAGGCCCCGACCGACCGCAGGATTGCGAATTCTCGGCGACGGGCGTCAAGCGCGGCAGACAGCATCACGACCATTCCGATCAGGCTAGCGATTGCGACCGCGATTGACATCAGCCGAAGGGCGCCCTCAGCGGTGCCTGTGATCGACCACAACTGCAAAAGTGCGACATTGGGCATGACAGCGCTCAGGGCTTCGGATTGTGAGTCGCTCAGAGCCCGCTGAATACCAAGAATGGCCGTGCGCTGTGAAAGCCCGACATAGACGGCGTTGATCTGCTCGGGAGTGTAGGCTGCACCGTTGTCTTGGGGAGCA
Organism: Shimia haliotis; assembly: GCF_900114415.1. Taxonomy (GTDB): domain Bacteria; phylum Pseudomonadota; class Alphaproteobacteria; order Rhodobacterales; family Rhodobacteraceae; genus Shimia; species Shimia haliotis. The sequence goes on from NZ_FOSZ01000001.1 coordinate 206,547, forward strand.
TCGGCGGCGAAAGGATCAGCCGCCAGCGGGGCATAGCCCGCGTGCAGCGCGTCAAAGCCTTCCAGCGTCACAAAGACCATGCGGTCAACCACGGTGCCGGTAGGGGCGAGAACGCCAGATACAGTGAAAGGCGCATCGTCGTGCATTTCAAAAGACACGCTGCCTGCGCCGTGAGCATTGACCAGAACAGAGCCGACTTCATACCCGAACAGAGTGGCAATCTCGGCACCGATCACGGCGCTGTCGCGTGTCACGAAAGTTGATCCCTGCGCAAAGGCCAAAGGTGTGCCGCCGCTGTGGCGGAAATGCTCGAAATAGGCGGCCGTTGTGCCCGTCACCGGATAACCGCGGTGATTGTCGCCCATCATCAAAGGCACAGCCCAGCCAACGCCGGGCATGACGGCAATCTGTGTATAGCTGTCCCAGCGCATTGCCGCACCGGTGGAGCCTACGCCAAATACCGTGGACAACAAAATCTGAACGTCGTTGCCACGCGGCGCAACGATCAGGTCGATACCGCCCGCAGTATCCGCAAAAGACGCGCGCGCGCTGTCGCGCAGTCGTTCCACGCCGAGGATCAATGCAACACTCAACGCGATTGAAAGAACGGTGAGCGCGGCGACAAAACGCCGGTTCCAAAGGCTTTGCAGGGCAAAATTCAGCATGGGTCGACCTTTGGTGCGTTGATTTCACTCATTTGAATGACGCGGTCAAAGTGGTGTTCAAGACCCGGGTCGTGGCTGACAACCAGAAGCGCGGCGCCAGAGTGTGCCGCCTCGCGTGACAGCAGCGACAAAAAGCGGTCTTTGGCCTCAGGATCAAGAGCGGATGTGGGCTCATCCGCGAGGATCAGATCCGGCGTGCCGATCAATGCACGCGCGGCTGCGACACGCTGTTGCTGACCGTAGCTTAGATTTCCGGCAGGCGTGTCTGAATGCTCGGCAATGCCAAGCGCCACGAGCAATTTTTGCGCATCGTCCTGCGGTGTGCCGGAAAGACGCTGGCGGCGCTGCGCCGAAAACCGGCATGGCAGCACCACATTGTCGCGCACCGACAACCATGGGATCAGGTTAAAGCTCTGAAAAATCAGTCCGATGTGGTCCACACGAAATGCATCCCGGTGGCTTTGGGGCAGGGCGCCAACATCTGTTCCGGCGATCCGCACCGTGCCGGCCGGCACATCCACCACGCCGGACATTGCAGCAAGTAAGGTGGATTTGCCGCAGCCGCTTGGACCGCGCAACAAGACCCGCTCACCTGTGCGCAGACCAAAGCGCTCGATTGCCAGCGTTTGATCGGTCGCGCCGGACCAGTTGAACCGCAAATCGGCAATTGCTACGGCCAGGGCTTCGACACCTGCGGCCGCACCGGAAGAGTGGTTATATGAACTGGTCGACACAGGCCTTAAACGCGCTCAACCGCCACAAGGTCGTTGGTGTAAAACGCGATGTGATCCTTGATGCGCGAAACGTCCTCGATGGGGGTCTCATAGCTCCAGCCGGAATTCTGGATGGTCTGGCTTTTGGTGACGATCGAGAAGTAGGACGCATCGCCTTTATAGGGGCAATGGCTGGTGTGCTCGCTGGTGTCGAGGAACGCCATGGCGATGTCGCTGCGCGGGAAATAAATCACAGGCTCAAGATCGCCTTCGCTGAGCTCAAGGGCATTGCTGCTCTCGCCGATGACTGCGCCACCGGCACGCACGGTCCAGTTGCCCGGCGCTTTGCGGATGGTGATCTTTGTCATGCGGAGTCTCCTTTGAATGCGACCTGCGGTTGGCTGTCTATGGTCGCGCTATGTATCAGAACTGTGTCAGAGCGGCGCCGTTGCGCGATCCAACCATAGTTGCGCCTCGGCCGCCAGCCTTGGCTTCAAAACGTCGCGACAAGTGTCGTGATAGGCATTGAGCCAATCTACTTCGGCACGGGTCAGCATGTGCTGTACTAGGAGGTTGCGGTCAACCGGAACAAACGTCAGCGTCCGAAAGCGCAGCATCGCTCGGTGGACATCCGCCTCTTGGCCCCGGGGCGCACCTTCGACCACAACCAGATTTTCAATACGGATGCCAAAGGCGCCGGGACGATAATAACCGGGCTCGTTGGACAGGATCATGCCGGGCTCAAGGGGCACGTCACCGGCGCGCGACAGCCGCTGTGGCCCTTCATGAACACAAAGATAGGCCCCAACCCCATGGCCGAGCCCATGGTCAAAATCCTGACCGGCATTCCAAAGTGGCGCGCGGCCTATGGCTTCGATGTGGCTGCCCGCAAGGCCGGCGGGCCACTGTTGGCGTAACACGGCAATCATCCCCTGAAGCACACGGGTGAAGGCACGCTTGGCTGTGTCTTCTACAGAGCCAACCGCCAAGGTACGCGTGATGTCTGTTGTGCCATCGCGATACTGTCCGCCGCTGTCGAGCACGATCAAATCACCGGATTGCAACTGGCGATTGGTGTCCTCGGTCACACGATAATGCATGATTGCACCGTTGGGGCCGGCGCCGGCGATGGTGTCAAAGCTGATTTCAAGCAGGGCATTGGTGGCGCGGCGACATTCCTCGAGTTTTTGGACAAGGTCAATTTCGGTAAGCGTGGTTTTCTCCTGTGCGTCAAACCAGCTCAGAAATTCGACCACCGCAGCCCCATCGCGCAAATGGGCTTCCTGCATGCCTTTGATTTCGGTCTCATTTTTGCGTGCCTTTGGAAGTGCGCAAGGAGCAGGCCCATAGACATACTCCACGCCTGCCTCATCCAGCGCCTGTTTGACCGCCACCGGAACCGCCGCTTTGTCGAGCCGCACCGGACCCTTGACGCCCTGCAAAACTCCGGAGACGTCGCTCCAGAAAGCCGCCTGCGGATGTATGGTGACGTCCTCGCCGAGGTGCGTGCGCACCTCCGAGAGTTTCTCCGGCCCCATCCAGAGATCAACCAGCCCGCTTGCGTGCAACACGGCAAATCCTTGGGCCAAGGGATTGCGGGCAATATCTGTGCCGCGGATATTGAGAAGCCAGCAGATTTCATCTGGCAAGGTGATGACTGCAGCGCCATGTCCGTCCTGTTGCAGCCCCGCTCCGAGGCGCGCGCGCTTGTCGGCGTGGCTTTCCCCAGCAAAGTCCAAAGGCTGTTCCGAAACCATGCCAGATGGCGGAGCGGGGCGATCCTTCCAGACCCGGTCAACAAGGTTGTCACAGGGCACCAGCGCAATGTCAGTGCCTTGCAGGGCCGCGTCTATCGCCTCAATTTGCCCAACCGTATAAAGCGTAGGATCAAAACCGATGCGACCGCCTGAAAGCCGTTCCGCAAGCCAGGGTCCAGGAAGGACTTCGGGCCAGTCAACCGGCGTGAACACCGATGCAACCTGGTCTTTGACTTGCGTGCGGTACCGTCCGTCAACAAAAACCCCTGCTATTTCGTGCAGAACAATGCAGAATCCGGCAGATCCCGTGAACCCCGTCAGCCAGGAAAGACGCTCGTCGCAAGCAGCGACATACTCGCCCTGATGGGCATCTGCTCGGGGCACCATAAATCCGTCCAGTCCGGCCTCTGACATCGCGGCTCTCAAGTCGGCCAGACGCGTAGGGCCAAGGTCGGGGCGGGCGGTGGTGGTGAAATCCTGAAACATCGGCGAGGCTCCTTCAATTGGCGCCAGTTTTACGCGCCCTGCAACCAAAGGCCAATGCCTCCGGACATTTCTCATTGCGGCAAATACCTCGGGGTGAGGTCACAGCTTTGCGGTGGCCGAGGGGCAGCTCCCCTCAGGTTCACGCGGCTCTCGCGAGAGGTTGCGGGCTTCAGCCTTTGGGGCCGTCCATAATTATACAAGTGGTCGAGCCGGTAGCATATAGCCGTCCGTCTTCTTTGCCGCGGATTTCACCGTTGGACACGCCGGTTGAACGCCCGCTGTGTTGCACCCGACCGACCGCGTGTACCGTTGTACCGATTGGAATGGGGCGAATAATATTTACCTTGTATTCCAAGGTTGTATAGATCTGGCCTGCCTTCAGCATGGTCTGAATGGCGCAGGCCATGCAGCTGTCCAAAATTGTGCCATACCAGCCGCCGTGCACCGTTCCAAGCGGGTTCATGGTGCGAAATTCCGGCGTGCCTTCAAATGTCACCATGCCCTCTTCGGCGATGATGGGGCGAAATCCCAACGCCTGCCCGATCGGCGGGCCGGCAATTCGCCCATCAACAATGTCCTGCATGAACTCGAGGCCGGTTTTCGACAGAACGATGTCCAAAGTTGCCAAATCTTCCGGACCTTGGGCGTAGTGGTGTTGCGACATAAATGGGCCTCCTGCGTTGCCCGCAGAAGGCCGCAAATTCGGAAAGCTCGCAAGGGGGGCGTGTGTCGTGTTACGCCACGTTTTCCAATCGCACCTGTGGTGTAACGCCAAGCGCGTGGCAGACATCGCGCGTCAACTCGGGCCGGTTCAGGGTGTAAAAATGCAGCGCGTCCACACCTTCATCCATCAAATCCGAGCACAACTCGGTACAAACCGCCGTGGCCAAAAGGTCTTCGCGGTTGTCTCGTTCCGCTTTGGCAAAGGCGTCCTCAAGCCACGCCGGCACCGTTGTTCCGCAGCGCTTGGCGAAGCTGCGTACGCCTTTCCAGTTCTCGATCGGCAGAATGCCGGGGACAATTGGCGCTTTGATGCCCGCATCAGCGCAGGCGTCACGGAACCGCAGAAAACTCTCGGGTTCAAAGAAGAACTGGGTAAGCGCCTCGGTCGCACCGGCATCAATTTTCCGCTTGAGCCATGCAATGTCCGCTTGCATGTCCGAAGACTCGGGGTGCTTTTCCGGATATGCTCCGACGCGGATCGTGAAATCGCCCGTGGCAGAGAGCGCTTCGATCAATTCAACCGAATTGGCAAAGCCGTCTGGGTGGGCCACAAAACCAGAGGCACCTTTGGGCGGATCGCCGCGCAGAGCCACCAGTTCGCTCACGCCTGCGGCGGCAAAATCATTCGCAATTTTAAGGGTTTCTTCCTTGGAAGCGTTCACGCAAGTCAAATGTGCGGCAACGTTCAAACCAGAGGATTTGTGCAGTGTCGCCACCGCATCACGGGTCAAATCCCGTGTGGTGCCGCCGGCGCCATAGGTCACGGAAACAAAACGCGGATCAAGGGGGGCAAGGGTTTGTACCGTGTCCCAAAGCCGGAAAGACGCCTCCAGATTCTGCGGTGGAAAGAACTCGAAGGAAACTTGAGGCGTGGTCATAATCGGCAATCCCTAACTTGCGGTTGTCCTCAACTCCCACACATGGCAGATTTAGGCAAATTCATAATCCTCAAGAAGGTCATGAGCTTCACATGAAGATGCACATCGAATTCCGTCACCTGCGCACTGTTCGTGCGATCCACGAATGCGGCGGGCTGGCGCGTGCGGCGGAAAAGCTCAATATCACGCAATCGGCGCTGTCCCATCAGGTTAAGGGGCTTGAAGAACAGGCCGGTGTTGAGCTTTTTGTGCGTCGCTCCAAGCCGATGAAATTGTCAGCGGCGGGTATGCGGCTTTTGCGTTTGGCCAATCAAGTCCTTCCCGAGGTCGAAAAGCTTGAGGCGGAATTCAACGGTCTGCGTGACGGGCGGTCGGGCCGTCTGCACATTGCGATTGAATGTCACGCATGTTTTGAGTGGCTGTTTCCCGTGCTTGAGCAATTCCGCAAGGATTGGCCGGATGTGGACGTCGATATCCGTCCCGGGTTGGCGTTTGACGCAATGCCTGCCTTGCAAAAGGAAGAAGTGGATCTGGTGGTCAGTTCCGACCCTGAGAACCTGCCCGGAGTTTCGTTTTCCCACCTCTTTGACTACGCGCCTGTTTTTGTCGCCGCGGCCCAACACCCGCTGGCGCAGAAAAAGTGGATTGATGCAGAGGATTTCCGCGGAGAAACCTTGATCACCTATCCGGTGGAGCGGGCGCGGCTGGATGTGTTTTCGCAGTTGCTGACACCGGCCAAGGTTGAACCTGCTGCGGTGCGACAGGCGGAACTGACAGCGGTTATCCTGTTGTTGGTGGCGTCCAATCGCGGGGTTTCGGTGTTGCCGGACTGGGTGGTGCGCGAGGTCAAATATTCTTCGGACTATGTGACCAGACCCCTTACCCAGCAAGGGCTTACGCGGCAACTTTTTGCCGCGACCCGTGAGGATGACCTCAGCAAGCCCTATATGCTGGACCTGATCCGATTGGCCGGAATTGAGGCCCGCCGATTGCAGGGTACGTAACCCTTTATTGACGATTATTTGCGTATTCTCCCCCTGACGTAGGCTGTGCCTTTGCGGCACAAGAAGCCTGTTCTGTTTCATTAGGGGGAAGGAACGGATCGCTGTTGTGTCGCCTGTCAGCGGCCGGTGATCTGTGCCTTTTGGTTTGCGAATGCCGACAACGTTCAATGTGATCTCGATTGGCCAATTGGCTGACATAGATACCAACGAAGGTAACAATACCGCGGAAAACGCCAGTGCACTGGTCGGTCTGACGTTTGGTGGGCCGGGGGATGCGTTGGTCAACGACTTTGTCGAGTTGAGCCCCGTGGGAAACCCGGGCTCGTTTTACAACATGAACAACTCGCCCAATGATCGGTTCCGCATTGATGGCGGGCCTGTGCAAACCTTTGATGCGACAGCGCTTTATAGCGCCACGATCACTTATGTAGATGGCACCACTGCGACGTTTTCGGCGGTCGTGATGCAGGACGTCAACGGCAATACCTACATCGCGCCAGAGTTTTCAAACAACGCTGATCAGGCTGCGCTTGAGGCCGCGCCGATCCAGTCGATCAGCTTTGACGGGTTGTTGGGCAACCAATACAGCGGCACCACCGCAAACCGCGAAGAGTGGGATTTTGTGCCCTGTTTTACCGCGGGAACAGAGATCGTGACGCAAAAAGGCATGCAAAAAGTTGAGGATTTGCGCCCGGGCGATCTGGTTCTCACAATGGACCACGGCTATCAGGCTGTGCGTTGGGTTGGACAGCGGGATGTACCGGCCGTCGGGGCATTGGCGCCGATCCACTTTGATGCCGGCGCAATCGGAAACGAAGTGGCTCTGGAAGTGTCACCACAGCACCGCATGCTCGTAACCGGGTGGCGGGCTGAAATGAACTTTGGCGAAAACGAAGTTCTGGTTCCCGCGGTGGGCATGGTCAACGGAGAAGACGTGCGCCAGATCGAAGGCGGGCAGGTGACCTATGTGCATGTGATGTTTGACAGTCACGAGATCATCTATGCGGCAGGTGTCCCGAGCGAGAGTTTCATGCCAGGCGAAATGGGTATGACCGCCATGGGTCAAGCTGTTCGAGATGAGATTTTCGAAATCTTCCCCGAACTCAAAGTCGAGGGGCTTGCGGCCTATGGATCGGATGCGCGGCCAAGTTTGCGGGCCAGCGAGGGGCAACTGCTCCTCCATTGATCCCCCAATCCCGAAGGGGAGGGGGCGGGACACGCGTGACAGGTCAAGCCCACCCGACCGGCCACGCGGTATGCCCCGCCCTGCAAATAAGAACGCGGCACCCCAAAAGGCGGTGCCGCTTTTTGTTTCTAGATCAGCTTGACGAGCTGCTTGCCCTTGTTGCGGCCCTTGAGGAGGCCGCGGAAGGCTTCGGGTGCGTTTTCCAGACCCTCGGCAATGTCCTCGACAAAGGCGATCTTGCCTTGCGCCATCATCGGGCCGACGTCGCGCAGGAAATCCGGGTATTTGTCAAAGTGGTTGGAGATGATGAACCCGTTCACCGATAGGAAGTTCACCAGAATCGAGCGCCACATACGCGGCCCTGTAAGCGCTTCTGCGGAGGCATCAGAGCCCGGCGCGCCTGCGTTGTACCAGGCAATCATGCCACAAAGCGGAATGCGGCCAAACGGGTTCATCATCGGCAGAACCGCATCCAGAACCTTGCCGCCGACATTTTCGAAATAAATGTCGACACCCTTTGGGCACTCGGCTTTGAGCCCGCGCCGCAGATCGCTTGCGGTTTCATAGGCATAGTGGTCGATGCAGGCGTCAAACCCGTAGGTTTCAACCGCCATCGCGCATTTTTCTGCGCCACCCGCAATGCCCACGACACGCAGACCAAGGTTTTTGGCAACCTGACCCACCATAGACCCGACGGGTCCAGTGGCGGCGGCGACGACCAGCGTTTCTCCGGCTTTGGGTTTGCCGTATTCCATCAGCCCGAACCAGCCAGTGAAGCCCGGCATGCCCAACACACCAAGAGCCGTGGTGATGGGGGCCAGTTTGGGATCGAGCTTGCGCATTTCCACGCCTTTGCCGACGCCATGCGTGGCCCAGCCCAACATGCCGAACGCAAAGTCTCCGGGGGCAAAGCCCGGATGGTTGGAGGCCAGTACCTCGCCAACTGTGCCGGCTTCCATGGTGCCACCGATAGGCACGGGCGCGGCATAAGATTTGGCGTCATCCATGCGACCGCGCATATAGGGGTCAAGAGACATATAGTGGTTGCGCACCAGTACTTCGCCTTCGCCAATCTCCGGCAGATCGACCGTTTCCAGTTTGAAGTTCTCGTCGCTTGGCTCGCCCACCGGACGACTTGCCAACGTGATCCGCTGCATTTGTTCTGACATGGGTCTCTCCCTTTTTGCTGGTGAAAACTGTGCGGCCGGGGCGGGTTTTGCGCAAGCTTGGGCGCGAATTTGCGCGGTTTCGTGACGCCGCGTTCCAATTGGGTGTTGCCAGCCCCGTTATGGCCTTGGCAAAAGAGGTTTGGGGGCGTATACGCGCGCTCTGAGCCAAAAGGAGCCGTTCCATGCCCACGAGCGCAAACCTCAACATCATGATGAAAGCCGCCCGCAAAGCCGGTCGGTCACTGGTCAAAGACTTTCGCGAGGTGGAAAACCTGCAAGTCTCGATGAAGGGGGCCGGCGATTTTGTCAGTCGCGCCGACATTGCGGCCGAGAACACGCTCAAGGAAGAACTGCTGGGTGCCCGTCCGACCTATGGTTGGTTGGGCGAAGAAGGCGGTGAGATCGCGGGCAAAGACCCGACACGCCGTTGGATCGTGGACCCGCTCGATGGCACGACCAACTTTTTGCATGGCATGCCGCATTGGGCGATTTCGATCGCTCTGGAGCATAAAGGCCAGATTGTTGCCGGTGTGGTGTTTGATGCCGCAAAAGACGAAATGTTTTACGCGGAAAAAGGCGAAGGCGCGTGGCTAAACGACAGCCTTCGTTTGCGCGTGTCAGGACGTCACCGGATGGTTGAGTCTGTGTTTGCGACCGGCCTGCCGTTTGGCACACGTCCCGGATTGCCTGAGACCCTGCAGGATTTGGCGCGGGTTCTGCCGGCGACCGCCGGTGTGCGTCGCTTTGGCTCTGCGGCTCTGGATTTGGCTTATGTCGCGGCTGGACGCTACGAAGGATATTGGGAGCGTGGTCTGCATTCCTGGGATCTGGCGGCTGGCATGTTGATCGTCAAAGAGGCCGGTGGGCTCGTGGAGCCGATCAATCCGGGGGCGGACATCCTTGAGGATGGTGAAATCCTCTGCGCGAACGAGCCTGTGTTCAGCCAGTTCGCAAAAGTCATTCGCAACAAATAATCCTGTTGGGGGCTTAGCCCTCGCCCTGGCTATTTGCTGCGCCCCTAGGGTGGCTTTGGCCTGAACGAAGGTCAGTCCCCGTCGGAAGGATGATTGACGCCATCTACCCATCCAATATCGCCAAGGTCGCGAGGGTTAACGCCTTCGAGCGCGCCGAGGTTGACGCCGAATTCATTGGGGTTTGAGCGGCGTTTGTGGTGCGTGTAAATTCCGCAAGTATTGCAGAAATAGTGCTGCGCTGTGTTGGTGTTGAACTGATAAAGTGTCAGGTTTTCCGCACCTTTGACAATGGTCACGCCATCAATCGGCGCGCTGACGGCAGCGGCGCCGCGGCGGCGGCAAAAGGAGCAGTCACAGCGTCGGGCGGTTGTCAGGCCCTCAGTCAATGTAACTTGCAGTTCCACGGCTCCGCAGTGGCAGGTCAACTTATGCGTCATTTGCGTCTCCTGACTGTTGGCACCGAGGTTCGGGCGTAGCTGTATTTGGTTTCTGGGTGCGGTGGGTGTCCGGCTGTTTGGCTCCAGTAGGCGCGGGCGCCTCTCTTGAGCCACAGCGGCAAACACAGGATCGCACCGATGATAAAGCCACCTGCATGGGCCCAATAGGCGACGCCACCCCCTGCCGCGTCGGATGCGATCCCGTTGAACAGTTGTAGCCCAAACCACAGGCCTAGCATCAACCAGGCGGGGACAGTGAAGATCCTGAAAATGATGATCAGAATCAGCAGGATATCCACGCGCGCTTTGGGGAAGAGCAGAAGGTAGCCCCCCATAACACCGGCAATTGCACCGGACGCGCCGACCATTGGGATTTGGCTGGATGGATCTGCCATAATCTGGGCCAGAGCGGCGCCGATGCCGGAGGCGAGGTAGAAAATCAGAAACCCGACATGCCCCATTTCGTCTTCGAGGTTGTCGCCAAAGATCCACAAAAACAACATGTTACCCGCGAGATGCATCCAACCACCATGCAGAAACATCGAGGTGATCATGGTGTGCAAATCTATGCCATGTGTGACCTCATCGGGGATCATCGCCCATGTATTCCAGAAGGCATAAAGCTGTCGATCGTCGCCCATAATTGGTTGATAGGACAGGAAAATTACGATGTTGAGCGCCATGAGCGCATAGACGACATAGGGCGTGCGGCCGGACGGGTTGTGATCGCGGATCGGGAACATGTGGCCACCGTGGTATGGTCTTGGCGGGAGGTCAACCCGTCCCGCCAAGAAGCGCAGCGTTGCCGCCGGCGGCCGTGGTGTCCACGCATATGTGACGCTCTGCCATGACGCGGGTCACGTCGGGGCGCGCGGTGATCAGCGGCACCAATGGGCCCTCGCGATTTGCCAACGCCAGGTCGTAGGCGCGTGCGGCATCGGCATCTCCCCAGAAAATTGCTCCGGAAAACCCTTCAATAGTTTCAAGCGCTTGTGGGTCAACGGAGCCGGTGGCGGGTAGGGCGGTGCCGCCGAGCGCCTCAACAGCCGCGACTTGCTCGCGCACGGCATCCGGCCCCGGTCCCAGACAGAGCAACGGCGGTTTGGGTGAACTTGTCAGCGCATTGGATTCCCCTGTTGGGCCGGGCAGGACGGTTGTCTCCTCTAGACCCGCGTTTTTGACCGACCGGAGGCGGGTTTGCAGATCGGTAACAGACATGGTTTCTGACCAGTCGGCATCACGTCGGTATTGCGTCGGTATTTCTTCGGTGCAAAAGCGTCGCAAATAGTTGGGGCCGCCAGCTTTGGGCCCCGTGCCGGAGAGACCCTCACCGCCGAAGGGCTGGCTGCCGACGATGGCGCCGATCTGGTTGCGGTTGATATAGATGTTGCCGGCGTGGATGCGCTCGGACACGTGCTGAACGCGGTCGTCAATTCGCGTCTGAAGCCCGAATGTCAGGCCGTAGCCTGTCGCATTGATGGCGTCGATTACGGCGTCCAGTTCGTCGGACTTGAAGGTCGCCACATGCAGGACCGGACCGAAGATTTCCCGCTCAAGATCGCCGATGCCCGCGACTTTGATCAAGGTGGGCGCGACAAAGGTGCCCTCTTGCGGAATGGGCAGTTGGAAGAGCAGGCGGCCGTCGGATTTGGCCTTTGCGATGTGGTCGGCGATGGTGGCCTGAGCGGCGGTGTCGATAACGGGACCACTGTCGGTGGCAAATGCCCACGGATCCCCAAGGCACAGCTCTTTCATCGCGCCCTGCAACATTTCCAGTAGCCCTTCGGCAATGTCTTCCTGCACATAAAGGCAACGCAGGGCAGAGCAGCGCTGACCGGCGGACTGGAAGGCGCTTTCGATGATGGCGGTGACGGCCTGTTCGGGAAGGGCGGTGCTGTCCACGATCATGGCGTTCAGCCCGCCGGTTTCGGCAATCAGCGGCGCGCCAGGCGCGAGATTGGCCGCCATGGCGCGACGAATGCGTTGTGCGGTGGCGGTGGAGCCGGTGAAGGCCACACCGTTGACGCGGGGATCCGAGGTCAGCGCGGCACCAACGGTGGTACCGTCGCCGGGCAGGAGTTGCAAAGCCGTGCGCGGTACGCCGGCCTCATGCAAAAGCGTCACAGCCTCAAAGGCGATCAGTGGTGTCTGATCGGCCGGTTTGGCCAATACCGCGTTTCCGGCAGCCAGAGCGGCGGCGATTTGGCCGGTGAAGATCGCCAGAGGGAAGTTCCATGGCGAGATGCACGTAAAGGTGCCGACGGGCGCGGCCTCGGGGATGCGGGCGGCGTAGTAGCGCAGGAAGTCCACCGCTTCGCGCAGTTCCGCCACCGTATCCATTGGCGTTTTGCCCGCCTCGCGGGCCAGCAGGGCAAACAGCTTTCCGAAATTGGCCTCATAGAGATCAGCGGCCTGATTGAGGGCTTGAGAGCGCAGCGAAGGTTGAGCGTCCCACGGGGCGGCGTTGGAAAGCGCCGTTTCTACGTCTGCCGCGCTGGCCTCGGCCACGCTACCTGCACTGTCGATGGTTGAATATGGGTTGGTAACAAATTGGAACGGCTTGGGTTTTGCCTCTTTCGCAAGAAGCGGCGCCGCCTGAATTTGTGTCGTCCGAAAGGGCGCGCGGGCGGCGTCGATCGCGTCCAGTGTTGGCACGTCAGTCAGGTCAAACCCTTTGGAATTCGGTCGCTCCGGCAAAAACAACTCTGGTCCGCGAGCGAGTGCTGGCGGGGCGTCGGACACGGCCTGAAACGGATCGCGTGCCACAACTTCGGCCGGAACGTCTTCGTCGACAATCTGGTTCACAAAGGAACTGTTGGCGCCGTTTTCGAGCAGGCGGCGCACAAGATAGGCCAAGAGATCGCGGTGGGCGCCAACAGGGGCATAGATGCGGCAGCGCGTGCTGTTTTGGGTCAGCACAATGTCATGCAAAGCCTCGCCCATGCCGTGCAGGCGTTGGAATTCAAAGGAGGATTTGTCTTCGGCCATATGCAGGATGGCGGCGACGGTGTGGGCATTGTGGGTGGCAAATTGCGGATAGATCCGATCGGTCATTGCCAGCAATTTGCGGGCGTTGGCGATGTAGGAGACATCGGTCGCCGCCTTGGAGGTAAACACAGGAAAGCTCTTCAGACCTTCGACCTGTGCGCGTTTGATCTCGCTGTCCCAATAGGCACCCTTGACCAGTCGGACCATGATTTTGCGGTCCAGCTTTGTGGCAAGTTCATAGAGATAGTCCAGCGTTGCACCTGCACGTTTGCCGTAGGCCTGGACCACCACGCCAAAGCCATCCCATCCGGAGAGGGCCGGTTCGGCAAGGACGGTTTCGATCACATCCATCGACAGCGACAGGCGGTCGGCCTCTTCGGCGTCGATGTTGAGCCCCATGCCGGCGGATTTTGCCAGCAGGGCGAGGGAACGCAGACGGGGTACCAGTTCGGTCATGACGCGGTCCCGTTGCGCGATTTCATAACGTGGATGCAAGGCAGAGAGTTTGACCGAAATGCCGGGGTTGTCGCGGATGTCATCACGGGTGCAGGCAGTGGCAATGGCGGAAATCGCGCGCGAATAGGCCAGATGATACTGCATCGCATCGGCGTCGGTCTTGGCCGCTTCGCCAAGCATGTCGTAGGAATAGCTATATCTCTTTTTTTCCATCCCCTCAGCCCGTTGCATGGCGGAGTTGATGTTTTCACCAAGAACAAACTGACGGCCCATCTCTTTCATCGCACGGGCAACGGCGGTGCGGATCACAGGTTCTCCCAACCGTTTGACCGCGCCGCGCAGCGTGCCGATCAATCCACCGTCGCCTTCATCCATAACGCGACCCGTCAACATCAGGGCCCAAGTGGAGGCATTGACCAGTGAAGAGGTGGACTGCCCCAGATGTCGGCCCCAATTGGACGGCGCGATTTTGTCTTCGATCAGCGCATCAATGGTGTCCGCATCCGGCACCCGCAAGAGCGCCTCGGCGAGGCACATGAGCGCCACGCCTTCGTCGGTGGAGAGACCGTATTCGGCAAGAAAGACCTCCATCAGTCCGGGATTTGTCGTGTTGCGAATGTCGCCGACAAGGGTTGCCCCTTTGGCGCAGATGGCTTGGCGGTCCGTGTCTGACAGAGCCGCCCGTTGGATCAGCGCGTCGATAAGCGTGCTTTCGTCGGCATAGGTTGTGGTGTCGATCAGCTGGCGGTGTTGAGACATTTTGCGCTCCTTCGTTTCGGGGAGTATACAAGGGTATCTGGGGGCGAAATCACTGAAAGGCTGTGATATCGTAGTGAAAATGGTCAGCAAGGTTGGAAAATTGAATGCAAAATGATCAGATGGCGATGGATCGGTATGACCGTGCGATTCTGGATGTTCTCGCGCGGGACGGGCGGATTTCGATCACAGATTTGGCGCAGGAAATCGGCCTTTCCAAAAGTCCGACGCAGGCGCGGCTGCGGCGGATGGAAAAAGACGGCGTCATCAAGGGCTATCGTGCAATGCTGGATCCAATCCGGTTGGGGCTGGATCATGTGGCCTTTGTGGAGGTGAAATTGTCAGAAACGCGGGAGAAGGCGTTACAGGCCTTCAACGCCGCAGTGCGCGAGGTGCCGGAAATTGAACAGGCCCATATGATCGCCAGCCATTTTGACTATCTTCTGAAGGTGCGCACTGCGTCGATGTCGGCCTATCGCATTGTTCTGGGAGAGAAAATTTCGACGTTGCCCTATGTCGCGAGCACCTCGACCTATGTGGCAATGCAGGCGGTGAAGGAAGCCGGCCTCGCAGAGATGTGACTTTGGCGGGCCTGAGGTTCGTGGCAGCCTAGGGGCATGAAACACCTAGTATTGCTTGCTCTACTCGCATCGCCAGCCGGAGCGGAGACCTGTCCGGCGGCCCCTGATCACACCACTCCCGTGGCGGAGCTGTTGCTGCAGGTGCAACGTGCGACCGATGAAACAACTGCCAAGGTCATTTCCAACAGGTTGTGGGAATACTATGCGGATGCGCCGGACGCCGCCGCGCAGGAAATCTTGGACCGTGGTATGCGCAAACGCGCGGCGTGGGATTTGCTGGGCGCGCGCGACGATTTTGACGCGCTGGTTGCGTACTGCCCGAACTATGCCGAAGGGTACAACCAGCGGGCGTTTGTGAATTTCCTTCGCAGCGATTTCGCGGCTGCCCTGCCTGATCTGGAGCAGGCGATTTCCCTGTCACCGCAACATGTTGCCGCCAAATCGGGGCGGGCGCTGGTGCTGATAGGGCTGGGCCGTCACGATGACGGGCAGGAGGCGCTGGCCGAGGCGCTGGAGCTCAATCCCTGGCTGCCCGAGCGGGCGTTGCTCCAGGGTGCCGATGCGGGCGGCGACAAGGGCGAGGATCTCTGATTTCCTGACTTTACACGCGGGCGCGAGGCGCTATGGTCGCGCGGCTGGCAGGCGATGCCTGCTGCGGCCCGCGTGGTGGAATGGTAGACACAGGAGACTTAAAATCTCTAGGCCGATTATGGCCGTGCCGGTTCGAGTCCGGCCGCGGGTACCACCTTGGAAAGTTGGGCGTTTGGCCACATGTTCGGGCGGGCTTTGGCGCTAAAACACAAAGTCTGCGTGGCTCAGGTCGTCGAGCAATACGCCGATAAGCGTCACACCGCTGTCTGCGCCGGTTGAGATGTGTAGGTCGCCGTTGCCATCCGTGGAGAGGTGGTTGGCGATCAGGTCCGCAAAATCGGTGATGGTTGAAATGGATGAGAAATCGATGTGTTCGCTAGCATTCGCTGCGTGAAAATCGTTGATGGTATCGTTTCCGTGGCCATCAGAAAACACAAAGACATCCGCGTTCTGGCCGCCGGAAAGAAGGTCGTCTCCTACGCCGCCGAGCAACGTGTCAAAGCCGCTTCCGCCATATAGCGTGTCATTGCCGCCGCCCCCTCTCAGGGAATCGTTTCCGCTTTCGCCCCACGCACGATCAGCGCCCGCAAACCCAGAGAAAGTGTCACTTCCGCCACCGCCCCAAAAGCGGTCGTCGCCGTTGCCGCCGTCGGCTAAATCATTGCCGGTTCCGCCAAAAAGTCGATCCTGACCGCCGCCGCCCAGCAAAGTGTCGTTGCCGCTGCGCCCGTAAAGGTTGTCAGCAAATGTGCCGCCATCCAACCGGTCGTGGCCTGTGCCGCCATCCAGATAATCAAAGAGGTTGCCACCGATGAGGATGTCGTTGCCTTCTTCCCCCATCAAGGTGTCGTTTCCCCCGTTTCCACGCAGAAGGTCGTTGCCGGTGCCTCCCCACAAACGGTCCAGACCGAAGCCGCCCAAAAGTGTGTCAGACCCGCCTTCTCCGAAAAGGCGGTCGTCGTCGGTGTCTCCAAGCAGGCGGTCGTTGCCAGTGCCGCCCTCAAGGGTGTCGTTGCCAACACCTCCCATAAGCGTATCGTTGCCATAGTTCCCAAAGAGGCTGTCTCGGCCAGCTCGACCTGCAATCACGTCATCTCCTGCCGACCCGTCGATGGTGTCAGCGCTGGTTGTGCCTTCGATTGTATCATGGCCGGTGGACGGGAACGATCTGCCGGGGTGTTCCAACAACTGGGCCAGTGTGAGGGTGATGTCGCTGAACTGAAAAAACTCTACTCCGTGGAAGATGTCCGTACCGTCCAAAGAAACGATCTGGGCGCTGCCATCCCCGAGGTCGGTCGCGACGATGTCGGAGAAAGCGGCATTTATGACAGCAGTGTCGTGTCCGTCGCTCCCTTCGACCACGTCGTCCCCGAGCCCGCCGATCAACGAGTCGTCGCCGTTGCCTCCGGTAAGGTCGTCATTTCCGGTGCCGCCGAACATGGTATCGTTGCCGAGACCGCCGAGCAGGGTGTCGTTGCCTCCCCGGCCGTCAAACCAGTTGCCTTCTACAAAGTTCCAGACATCGCTCGCGTGAATTCGATCGTCCAATGAATCGCGGCCGATCAAAGTCAGGCCGTCGCCTCGGACGCTGATGCCGTCGATGTTGGTATGAACGATGCGCAAGTCACCGATAGTGAATTCTTCGTTCAGATCGAGAACTGTTCCTGAAGCAAGTGTAATGCCGTTGAAAGAGAAGTTCAGAAATTCATAGCCGGACGTACCGGTAATATTCACTGTTCCAACATAGTCATTTTGATAAAAAGCCACTTCATCTCCATCCCTCAGGAAAATATTTTCGGGGGTGAAGCTTTCATGAAAGTAAATAGCTGGATTGCCGCTTGAGGGATACAAACCTTGGGAAATGTAGGTGGTGACGGTCCCTTCTATTTCCGCTTGAAGGCGCGCGATCACGGAGTCGTCTCCCCGCGAAACCCAATCCATGTCACTGGCGAGTGATGATGCTGAAAGGCTTAGGCCAGTGATCTGGGTGTAAGTATCGCCGGACCGACCGGAAAGGCGCATGGTTTCAACGGTGCCGACCAGTTCTCCGTCGACTTCTCGAAGGGTGGAACCTTCAATTTCCATTCGGGCGTTTGTGTAGGTTACGCCTTGATAAACAAAAGTTTCCTCGAAAAAGAAAGTGTCTCCGTTCCATCCTTGTGTATGGGTAACGTTGACCGCCCTGTTTCCATCGTATGCAGACAAAAAAGACCCAACGGCATCATAGCCTGTGAGAATGCTCATCAAAAAAACCCTTGGGAAACAGTCGGTGGGACGTTAGCCGAAAAGGCGCATTGAGTTCAACTTAAGATAATGTAGACCGCTCGGATTTCTCCGATGCGTGTGGTCGAGATAGGCGCGTATGCGATATGAGAGACGGCTTTCGCAGTGGAAATACGAACGCGCGTTTGTTTTGTGTTTTTTGATAAGGGATTTACGTGCGATAAAAGGCGCTCAGAGAAAGACCTGAAAGCCCTCTATTGCTTGCGCAACGCAATTGCTCCGACAAAAAACAGCAGTATCAGGGCGGCGAAGGCGCTGATGCCGAACATCATAATGGATGCGGTCAGGAGCGGCGGAAGGGCGTCGATAAGGCCCCAGAAAAGGTTCAGAATTGATTCCATTGCGCGATGTCCTTCTGGATAGCTGGCTGTGACAAGACTGTTGCAGAAGAATTTAGCCGCCAACACCGTCCCTGTCACTGACGTAAATCAAATGCGGGTTTTGCTTTGGGAAACGAAAACAGGCTCCGAAGGGCCTGAGATCGTCTGAGGGTCAGCTGTCGCGTTTGCCAGCGAACCGGCCTTGCCAGTCTTCCCTTTCGTCATCCGAGACCTTGCGGAAGGTGACATCCGGTACTGTGAAAGCATGGCCAGGGGCCAAGGCCTCCAAGGAGGCTGCGACGTCGTCGGGCCAGCTTGTGTTCTCGGTCTTCATGGCCGCCAGCAAGCTCGCGGAGGCGTCCGGAATGAAGGGTGCGGAAATCACCGCATAGAAGCGGATCAGGTTCAGCGCGAGGCGGATCTGGGCAGCGGCTTTCTCAGGGTCTTCCTTGAAGGTTGACCACGGGGCGGCGGTTTGCAGGTATTCGTTGCCCGCGACCCAAATGGCGCGCAGCTCTTGTGCCGATTTGCGCACTTCCATGTCCTGCATGTGCTGCTCATAGGCGCGCATGCGGGTCGTCAGATCAGCGATAAGCGCTTGTTCTGTTTCACCAAAGTCACCGCCTGCGGGGACTTCTTCACCGAACTTGGAGCGGCAGAATTTGGTGACGCGGCTGACAAAGTTGCCAAGCACGTCGGCGAGGTCTTTGTTCACCGATTGCTGGAAGTTTTCCCAAGTGAATTCACTGTCCGAGCTTTCCGGCGCGTGGCTCAGAAGCCACCAGCGCCAATAGTCGGACGGCAGGATTTCCAACGCCTGATCCATAAAGACGCCGCGCCCGCGCGAGGTGGAGAACTGGCCGCCGTCATAGTTCAAGTAGTTGAAAGACTTGATGTAATCGACGGCTTTCCACGGTTCCTCAGAGCCCAGAATGGTGGCGGGGAAGGAGAGCGTGTGGAAGGGGACGTTGTCCTTGCCCATGAACTGGGTGTAGGTGACGTCGTCTGCACCTTTGTCGGTGCGCCACCAGCGTTCCCAGTCGTCGCCTTTACCGGCATCGACCCATTCCTGAGCGCAGGCGATGTATTCGATGGGGGCGTCAAACCAGACGTAGAAGACCTTGCCTTCCATGCCGGGCCAGTCTTCGCCGCCTTTTTTCACGGGCACACCCCAGTCCAAATCCCGTGTGATTCCACGGTCTTGCAGGCCGTCGCCGTCGTTCAGCCATTTGTTGGCGATCGAGGTCGTGAGCACGGGCCAGTCGGTTTTGCTGTCGATCCATGCCTGCAGTTTTTCGCGCATTTGCGACTGACACAGGAACAGGTGTTTGGTCTCGCGCTCCTCCAGATCGGTGGAGCCGGAGATGGTGGAGTAGGGGTTGATCAGGTCGGTTGGATCAAGCTGTTTGGTGCAGTTGTCACACTGGTCGCCGCGCGCGCTCTCAAAGCCGCAGTTGGGGCAGGTTCCCTCGATATAGCGGTCCGGCAGGAAACGGCCGTCGGTGTTGGAATAGACCATCTTTTCAGTGACTTCGCGGATCAAACCCATGTCGGCAAGACGACCTGCGAAGTGTTGTGTCAGCGCGTGGTTCTGCGGGCTGGAGGAGCGGCCGTAGTGGTCAAAGCTCAGGCGGAAGCCGTCGGCAATCCTGGCCTGAACCTCGTGCAGTTCGGCACAGTAATCGGCGACGTCTTTGCCGGCCTTTGCGGCGGCGAGTTCGGCAGGTGTGCCGTGCTCATCGGTGGCGCACAGGAACAAAACCTCATGGCCGCGCGCGCGCATGTAGCGGGCGAAAAGATCAGCGGGAAGCTGACTGCCGACAAGGTTTCCGAGGTGTTTGATGCCGTTGATGTAAGGCAATGCCGAGGTGATCAGGTGACGCGCCATGTGGGTATCCAAGCTATGTGTTGGCACTCGTCTAGCCCAAAGCGCGGGGCGGTTCCAGTGCCTGAAATCGCTGTCGGCATAACGTCGGTATTACGTCGGTTTTTCGTCGGTGTCGTTTTCCGCCTCTTCGACGCGGGTGGGTTTCTCCCGCTGGCGGCGGGTCAGACGGCCGATGGTGAAGGAGGTGCGCGGCGCATAGACATAGCGGGTGCGGTGTTCGACGGTTGGACGGGCAAGCATGCGTGAGAGACCGAACACGATCAACAGGGCGTGGCCGGTGGCGATCAGAACAAAGAGCGCAGCGGGGCCGAACGTTTCGATCAGGCGCGAGGCAAAGAGCGGCGCGCCGATGGCACCGACGGCGAAAAAGAACATGAGCGCGGCGGAGAGTTCGACGCGTTCCTCGGAGGTGGCAAAGTCGTTGGCGTGGGCGGCGGCGACGGAATAGATCGGGAAGGCGGTGAAGCCGAAGAAGGCGGCGTTGAGCATGATCATCGCGGTGGAGCCGCCACCAAGCATGACGGTGGTGGCGCAAGAGACAACGGCAGCGGCCGACAGCCAGATCAGAACCCAACGGCGGTCAAATTTGTCCGCCAGCCAGCCGACAGGATATTGCGCCAACGCGCCGCCAAGGACAAAGGCCGCAAGGAACCAAGCGATCTGGCTGGTGGCGAGGCCGACCTCAGAGCCGTAGACAGGCCCGACCATCCGAAAGCTGGCGGAGCTGAGCGCGGCGACAATCACGCCCGCCACCGCAAGAGGGGAGCGCGACCATGCCAGCGACGGGCGCAGGCGCGGGGCGTCGGGCGTTTTGGGTTGCTGCGAGGTGGTCAGCGTCAGGGGCAGAATGGCAGCGCAGCAGATCAGGGCGAGGATGTTGTAGGAGACATATTCGGCGGGAGACAGGACGGAGATCACCAACTGCGCGGCGAGCGAGGCGACCATATCGACCACGCGATAGGTGCCCATGGCGCGGCCACGGGTTTCGTTGGTGACCTTGGATTGCAGCCATGCCTCGACCACGGTGAAACAGCCCGCAACACAAAGGCCGGAGGCGATGCGCATTGCGGCCCATGCTGTCGGATCGACGATGATGAAGTGGCCGATGATGCCGATGGCGCCTGTGGCGGTGAACACGGCAAAGGCGCGGGAGTGGCCGACCGAGCCCATCAGGCGCGGCGCCCACCAGCAGCCGATGAAGAAGCCGAGGAAGTGGGCCGAGCCCAAGAGGCCGATCTGGCCGGTAGAAAAGCCAAGGGTGAGACCGGAGAGCGCGTCCATCGGCCCCAAGCCGCCAGAGCTGAGTTGCAGCAGGATGACGGAGAGAAAGAGGGCCGAGAAGGAAATGATCATGCGCATGGGAGCAGCATGGCGGATTTTTGGGCGGGTACTAGTGGGGAATCGACAAAGAGGGAGTCGTTTTTTTGGATTGGGGGCGGCTCGGGCGCTGCCAAATTGGAGATTTGACAATAGGAAGCTCTAGAATGATCTGGACGTATCGATTGTCAGCTGCGTGGAACGAACTTGCCGTAGGTGCAGATGCAACGAAAGGCCGCTTCGCTAAACTTTGTTTGAGTTTCTGAAAACAATGATGAAGCTCATCGGCAGGCCAATTCCAGAGTGTTCGACATTCCACCATGCGTGGGAGATATGTTTCGGCAGCTCCTCGAAGTATTCAAGTGTTAGACGAGCGTTGATGCCAGCCATTACAATGTCGGATGTCTTGTGGCTGAAAGAGACGTTTGGAGTGGCGTCATAATGTTCCCCGCCATAGTAATCCAAACCACCTTCATCAATGTAGGGTTCTTCTCGAAAATACGATAATTCCCAAATGAGAGGATCATCAGATTGCCCGGGCTCGAGCATCAATAGGATTGGGTGATGCTCGTAGATGAAGATCGATCCATCTGGCGTGAGCAGCTTTCCGATTGCTGAGAAAAACCTGTCAACGTCGGGCATCCAGCTCAACACGCCGATGGTGATCACGACAATGTCGAAACTCGCAAGGTACTCGCTTGGTATCGCATGCATTTCACAGCAGACGAATTCCACCTCTTGACCGGCAGACGTCGCCAATTCGACCCCTTGATCGACAAACCCTTGCGCACCATCAAATCCGACGCAACGGGCCGCTCCTAGCCTCTTGCAGGAAAGCAACTCGATACCATTGTTGCAGCAAACCTGAGCGACGCTTTTTCCTTCAACACCGAGCCGTTTCAGGTGCGTGGTCGCAGTGTCATCCAAACTGGAAAAACCAGGGTCAGAAACACGCTCCAGGAGACTTGCTTGATTGTGGCGTGCGTGGATCGGCGCGGCCTCGTTCCAGGCGGTCAGATTGGCCTGAATGTACGCTTCCTCGGATTGACGTTCTTTCATTGGAAATCTCCCGTCCAATTCAAGTCAATGTAACTCTGAGAAAAGCAAGTCTGCTAGGCCAAGTTTCGAAATATGCAGGCATCCCCAACAAAAAAAACGGCGCGAGGGGATCGCGCCGTTTTTTATTTTTGCATTGCCTTACAGGCCGCTGAGTGTGGTCAGGATGCCTTCTTCCCAGTTGAAGAACGAGGAGTAGGACCCGTAGTTGTCGTCCAGATTGGGCGTGCCTTGCAGGATGTAGACGTAGCCGTCGCCGGTTTCGGTATCAAAGTAGAGACCGGAGAGGAGGCCGTAGGCTTCGCCCGCGTGGCCCGACAAGCCACCGGTGTAGCCTTGCCATGTGATGTCAGAGCCTTCGTCGGTGGCGTTGCCCAGCAGGTTCTGCACCGAGAGGCCGTATTCCTGCATCAAGCCCCAATAGGTGTGGCCGTTGTTGCCATCAAAGGTCCAGACCGGCTTTTGCATCAGTTTGACGGTGTCGGGTTTTAGAAGGCGCACGCCGTCCAGTTCTCCGCCTTTGAGGAAGAATTGACCGATGCGGGCGAGGTCATGTGCAGAGATGCGCAGCCCACCTTGGGGAGAGAAGAGCGTGCCGTTGGTGCCGATTTCATAGGTCGACAGTGGGATTTCGGCGACGTCTTGTGTGTCGTCCCCGTCAGGGTTTTCCACGCGCAGCACGTCATCAGGGCGTTTGCCGATGTAGTCGTCCACCTGAGCCACCCAAGCGCCGTCAACGGGGCGATAGAGCGGCACGAGGTTTGCGAAGGCGTCGTCCGAGAGTGTGCGCGGGTTGTAGGAGGCGTCGATGCCCAGCGGCATCAGGACATTGTCACGCATGAAGTGGTCAAAACGCTCGCCGGTGATGCGTTCCACCACGGTCGCCAGAACGCCGAAGTTGAGGTTGGTGTATTTGAAGTAGTCACCGGGTTTCAGGCCGTGGGTTTCTTCAGGCGTGGCGAAATGCGCGCCGTCCTCATAAAAGGCGCCGCCTTCGGTGAAGAAGGCGTCGAGTTTGTGGGGGAGTGGAATGGAGTAGACCGAGCCATCACGGAGAGAAGATGTGTGCGCCAGAAGCATGCGCGCGGTGATCGGGGTTTCGGGGAAATGCGGATTGCGCAGGGAAAACCCGAGATAGTCCGAGACATCCGCGTCGAGGTCGAGCTTGCCGGATTCCACAAGGTCCATGACGCCGATGGCGAAGACCATCTTGGAGATCGATGCCACGCGGTAAAGCGCGTTTTCATCCGCTGCCACGACGCCATCGGGGGTCAGGCCGTCGAGGGTGCCGGAATGGTATTCATAGGCGATGTCGCCGTTCTTGATGCGGATGGCGGCGAGACCTGCAAGCGCTTTGTCGGGGTTGCCCCACCCGTTGACGATTTCGGTGAGTTTCGCGTCGGCCTGAGCCGGGGTCATCGCTGGCTCGGCGGCAAAGGTGCTGGTGCCGGAGAGGGCGACGCAGGAGGCTGCTGTCATGGCAAGCAGAGTGCGGCGGGTGAGAGATGGCAACATGGCAATGTTCCTGGAATTTCTGTCTGGGGATGGCGGACGCTCTGGAAGGCGGAGCCGCGTAGGCGATGTCGTAGGAACGGATTGCGGAAGGAGTGTGGGGGAATGGTTAAGGGTTTGCTAAGGAAGCGGATTTCGGCGGAAACTGGCCTGTGGCCGGAGCCGGTTGGGGGTCAGGCCAGCGCGGTTTCTGCGATGTCGCTGTGCAGGGCGGGGCTGTCGGGCAGGTTTGTGACCCGCCAGCTTGCAGGGGGCGCGTTGCGGGCGCGCAGGCGACTGAGGCGCCATGCGTCACCCTCGGGGGAATGCGCGGGGGCCATGTGCCAGCGGCTTTCGATGCCTTGAGCGCCGCCGTCACCGGGGGTGAGGATCAGGCCGAGGGGGCGTTGTCCGGTCTCGGATGCGCCGGTTTCGGCCGCCAGATGCAGGCGGCGCACGGGCGTCAGTCCGGGCAGGCCGGGGATGTCGGCGATCACAAGCGGCACGATGCCCGCGCGCAGCACTTCTTCCATGCACCACAAGAGTTCTTCGGGCCGACGCGGGGCAACAAAGGTGAAGCGGCCAGGATGCACAAAGGGCAACATGCCCTCGGGGTTCAAAGGTGCGGTGCCCCAATCAGGGGCGATCCAGAACACGGGCCCTTGGGTATGGCGCGCCAGCCAGAGCGCGAAGGTGTGACGCGCCGCGCCGCAGGCTTCGTGCAGGCGGCAATAGGTCAGGGAGACCTCGGGCACTGGCGAGAGCGCGGGGCGGGGACGTTCGGGGCGGCGGCCTAGCAGATGAGTCGACATGCGAGCAATGTAGTATGTTCTTGATTTGTTCTCAATATTGATGATGCACTTTACCGGCGCAGGGAATTCGGTCAGGGTCGGGGCAAACGTGGGAGAAAGACATGAGCGCACATGGCTATGAGAGCGGACGGTTGAACCTGCCGTTTGTGGGAATTTCGACCTTTGGCAAGAGGCCCTATGTCGAAGATTGGTCCGCCCTTGAGGCGGATGTGGCCGTGTTGGGCGCGCCGTTTGATTTTGGCACGCAATGGCGCAGCGGCGCGCGGTTCGGACCGCGGGCGGTGCGCGAGGCGAGCACGCTTTTCAGTTTTGGCCATGCGGGGGCGTATGATCACGAGGATGACGCAACCTATCTGCCGGCCAGTGTGCGGATCGTGGATATGGGCGATGCGGATATTGTTCACACCGACACGCTCAAGAGCCATGCCAACATCGAGGCAGGCGTGCGGGCGGCACTGGCGGCAGGCGCGATGCCGGTGACAATCGGTGGTGATCACTCGATCAATATTCCGGCAATCAATGCCTTTGAGGGGCAGGGGGACATTCACATCCTGCAAATCGATGCGCATCTGGATTTTGTCGACGAGCGCCACGGTGTGCGGTTCGGCCATGGCAACCCGATGCGGCGGGCGGCGGAGAAGGACTATGTCACCGGATTGACGCAGGTTGGCATTCGCAATGTGAGCTCGACCGCCAAGGAAGGCTATGCGGACGCGCGGGCGATGGGCAGCGAGATCCTGAGTGTGCGGCAGGCGCGCAAGCTGGGGCCAGAGGGCGTGATCGGACGTATTCCCGAGGGCGCGCGGGTGTATGTGACGATTGATATTGATGCGTTCTGCCCATCGATTGCGCCGGGCACGGGCACGCCGAGCCATGGCGGGTTTCTGTATTACGATGTGCTGGAGATGTTGCAGACGGTTGCCAAGCGGCATGAGGTTGTGGGCGTCGATCTGGTGGAGGTCGCGCCGGACTATGACCAGAGCGGGTCCACCGCCATTCTGGCAGCGCAGGTCTTGATGAACTTTGTCGGGTTTATTTTCCACGCACGGGGCTATCGCTGAGGGGCTTGCGCTTGCGCCCATCGCGTCAGTGCGTAAAGTCGCGCGCGACAACAGGAGCGCGATGATGAAAACCATTCCCCTCGGGCAAAGCGGCATTGACGTGCCGGAGTTTTGCCTTGGCACAATGACGTTTGGCACGCAGACCAGCGAGACCGAATCCCATAAGCAAATCGAGATGAGCATCGAGGCCGGTGTGAATTTCATTGATGCCGCCGAAATGTATCCGGTGAACCCGATCACGCCAGAAACACAGGGGCGTACCGAGGAAATCATCGGCAACTGGATCGAAAAGACAGGCCGGCGGGATGAGATCATCGTGGCGACCAAACATTCCGGCGCGGGGTTGAAACACATTCGCGACGGCGCACCGATCACCGGTGATCGGGTTGCCGAGGTGGTTGAAGGCAACCTGCGGCGGCTGAAAACCGATGTGATCGATCTGTATCAACTGCATTGGCCCAACCGCGGCAGCTATATGTTCCGGCAGAACTGGACCTATGATCCGTCCTCGCAGAACAAGGCCGAGACGCTGGCCAATATGGCAGAGGTGCTTGAGGCGCTTCAGGCGCAGGTCGCAAAAGGCAACATCCGTGCCTTTGGGCTGAGCAACGAAAGCGCGTGGGGCACGGCTCAGTGGTTGCGGGTGGCGGATGAGGTTGGCGGGCCAAGGGTGGCGTCGATCCAGAATGAGTATTCGCTGCTGTGCCGGATGTTTGACACCGATCTGGCGGAACTGTGCGTCAACGAAGATGTGACGCTGATGGCGTTCTCGCCGCTGGCGACGGGGTTGCTGACAGGCAAATACCAGGACGGTGCCGAGCCGGATGGATCACGCAAGGCGATCAACGGCAACCTTGGCGGGCGGGTCACGCCGCGGGTGTTTGATGCTGTGGACGCCTATCTGGCGATTGCTGAAAAGTACGGAGTTGATCCGGTGCATATGGCAATGGCCTTTACTGTGCAGCGGCCTTTCGGCTGTAGCTCGATTTTTGGCGCAACCACGGTGGCGCAGCTGGAGCATATTCTTGCGGGGCGCGATGTGCGTCTGGATGACGAGATGCTGGCGGATATAAACGAGGCGCATCGGGCGCATCCAATGCCATATTGATTTTGGGACGAACGCAATGACTGACAACAACGAAGTTCTAAGCACGGTGGCCGCTAGCGGCCCGCGGCGCTGGATGGGTGTGGGCACGATGGGGCTGCTGGGTGCGATCCTGATCTATGTGGCTTTCACCACGGCGCCGGCGCTGGGCTGGCAACTTTTTCTGGTGGTGACAGGGGTGGCGGCCTTGGTGCTGGCGGATGCCGCGCGGCGGGCGACGGCGCATGTGATCGAGCTGACGGAGACCGAACTGCGGGTGTCCAACGGCGAGGTGATCACCACGGTGGACAATATCGAGCTGGTGCGTCGGGCGATGTTTGACATGAAGCCGTCCAACGGATTTGCACTGAAGCTCAAGACCCCGCGCGCGCGTCGGTGGCAGCCCGGTCTGTGGTGGGCGCAGGGCCGGCGTGTGGGCATCGGTGGCGTGACACCGGGCGCGCAAGGCAAGGAAATGGCGCAGTTCATTGAAGCGCTGATGGCACAAAAACAAACAGGGCGCGATTAACGCGCCCTGTTTGTTTGTTTGGGGCGTGAGGGATTGGGTGTCAGGCGTCGTCCCACGCGAGTTGCGGTGCAAAACGCGGACGAGTGAAGACAAACGTACCCATCGAAATTGTGCCAACACCCACGTCGATCGGCGGGGTGTAGTCGCCAAAGGTTTCCACAACGATCAGCCGTTCTCCTTCGACCAAAATGGGCAGATGATCTTCGAGGGCGATCAGATCGGCGTCAGTCAGGCCGTGGTCTTGAAGGCCGGTCATATGCGACCAGTCCAGAAAATATGAGTTGTCGTCAGGGTCCATGGCGACCACCGACACGCGCAGTTCGCCGACGCTGTCCAGCGAGGACATGCTGTCATAAAGATCATGCGTCGAGTTCAGGTAGTCCATGTCGACCGCCGCGGTTTCGCGCGACAGAATGTCGGAGATGGTGAAAGCGGCTTTCTCTGTGGTGGAGCGGGCGCGGTACATGTCAAAGAAGACAGCCATCGCCATGAACGCCCAGAACAGAATGGGCATCATGATCACCGCCTCAACAGCAACCACGCCTCGGGTGTCGTCGCGGAACTTTTTGACGGTCGAGAAAAGTTTGTTCAATGCCATGGGGTTACCTCGGTTCCTGTACGAAGGCGTTCATAACGACCAGAGCAAAGTCGCCGGCGGCGTCGGTTTCGAATTGCGCGCCCAGACCGGTGGTTGGGAACAACGGAGTCACCTTGGCGCAGGCGCGCAGGATCATCAGCTGGTTTTCCTGACCGGTCACAAAGCTGGTGACGGGTTCAACCTCTTCGGATTGGTCCGTGCAAACAGTGTTTTGCGGGATGCCCGACCAGTTGCGCGGATCCAGCGTCACCATTTCCAGCATCAGGTTTTGTTCACAGCTCGGGATCATCGCCGCCGTGTCGCAAATGCGGGTCACAAGCTCGTCGTGATCCGGCGTGTAGCCGGTGGACAGGCGGATGTCGCGCACCACGATGTCCAGCGAACGTTCCAACATGGAATAGCGCAGGGTCATCACGCCAAGCTCAACCGCAGACACCAGAGAGACCAGCAACAGAGGCACCATGATGGCAAACTCGGTTGAGACATGGCCTTCGTCCTGCTTGCGGAAGCGGCGAAAGAGTGAGGTCATACGAGTGATCATTGGGTCAACCTCAGCTGGCGGATGGATGTCGCAATCGCTGCAAAGGCATCCTGGATTTCCAAGCCGTCCACATCGAAGTAGTGGCTGTCCGAGCTGGCGCAATCCTTCAGAACAACGCGGGCCGAGTCGGGTGCCTCAAAGCCGATGGCAAAGATGATGGTGCCTTCCAGCTTGGCGGCGTCACAGATTTGTTTGGTGCGGTCGTCTTTGTCGCCATAGCTCACTTCGTCGATGACGTCATAATACCAAGCGTCCATCGCGGTGTTGTATCCCAGAAGCGGCTCGAAGATTTCTTCGGCCACGTATTTGGGGGAGGTGTAAGCCCACAGGTCGGGGTAGGTCACTACCTCGGCAGAGCCAGGCTCGTCCACAGTCACTTCTACGGTTTGGGCAATCTTCTTATATTTCTTGCAGTTACCGTTTTTGCGGTAAGACGTACATTCCCATTCGTATGTTGTTTCAGTCGTCGTATAGACACCCTCACCATACGCGTGGTCGATGAACTCTTCTTCGCTGGGCCAGTAATAGATGGGTTCATCCGTGTCGCCGTCATTGTCATCATCGTCAACGTCCTGACCCAGATAGATCGAATAGAAGTCTTCTTGTTCGTTGTACCAGACGGGGCTGTCGCCGTCGCGGTTGCCGTCGGTGATGTGGTGCTGACGGGTGTTTTGACCGTCCGACATCACAACGATGATTTTCAGCGAGTCGTTGGTGCCATAGTCATACGGACGATCGGCAAAGACCTTTTTCACCATACCGCTGTCGGTGTTTTCGTCCTGATCAACCAGCTTTTCGATCACAGGGCGGAAGTCGGGGTCGATCAGCGCGGTGCCCCATTTCATGCCCATATCAATCGACGTGTTGCCCGAGGCGAACATGTCGTCGATGTAGTCTTTGAGCTCCTGCGTGTCGTTTTGCAGAATGGCGACTTCGCGGCTGCTTTCGGTGTAGCAATCCTGATAGCCGTCATCGACTTCTTCGCGGGGGTTGTTGTCGCGGTTGTCGTATTTTGAACTGGACCATGTGAAGTGCATGTTGCGGTCGTAAGACGTGGTGTGCGAAATGCCGGTGTCATCGAAGTCACTGGTGGAGAAGTTCAGACAGTTGGCAAAATCGTTGGTGCCTTGGACATTCATATGGTCAAACACACCGTCGGGCAGGGCCACCTGCGCGGAGTAGGGCACAATCGAGATCGACAAAGTGTCGTCTTCGGTGTTGTCGTCCATTGTTTGGACAAATTCTTTGGCGGCCACTTTGAGGTTGGACAGACGGCTGTTGCTGCCCATGGAGCCGGACACGTCGAGCACCAGAGAGATTTCCAGATTACCAATGCGCTCTTCGGCGGTGCCGGCGGCCGGAACTTCGAGCGTATCAACGCCCACCAGTCTCATGAAGGCAGTCGCGTGTGTCGTCGAGGCGGAGGCGGACACTTCGCGAAAGTTGAGACCCTGGTTCACGGTGACGTCGGCGAGATAGTCGGTCATCTGCGCCTTTTCGAAATAGTCGTTCACAACCGCCTGAGGGTCGCGGGTCTGGTCAAGGTCTGCGGCGGCCAGAATGGCGCGGTCAAGCGTGTGTTGAAGGCGGGTGCGTTTCATTTCCGAGTGCATGACGTCGACGCCGATGCCGCCGACCATAAGGATCATCAGGAACAGGAAAATACCGAAAGCCACAAGCGCTCCGTCTTCCTCGCGCGCGAATGCACGCGAAGCGTTCCGGACCTTTGCCAGAACAGAATTGGAAGCGTTCGCGGGCCGGTTGGCCTCGAACTGTGTCATCATAATTTACCTCGCCTCGGCGCGTGAAAATGTTCCCGTCTCAGGGCATAATGCGCCACGATCCTTATCCTTAATGAATGCGGCCAAATTGGGGCGCAAAGGGGGGTAAAATGCGACTTGAACTCACTTTTTTTCGTTTACTGTCAGAGTCTTGTGGACAATACCTGACGTAGTGGTCTTTTGTTTCCTGCTCCGGTTTTTGACACGGTGCGCAGAACAACCTTTGC
This sequence comes from Shimia haliotis, assembly GCF_900114415.1. Lineage (GTDB taxonomy): Bacteria > Pseudomonadota > Alphaproteobacteria > Rhodobacterales > Rhodobacteraceae > Shimia > Shimia haliotis. Next base: position 236,899 of record NZ_FOSZ01000001.1, read on the forward strand.
AAAGGGCGCAATCATTGCTCGTATCCGACAGCAAAATGGTCCTAGTGTGGCGGCAGGCCTAGCTGCGGCGGTGAGTCGCAGCTGGTGAATGTGCGAGGAGCAAAGAAATGAGCGCAATCAAAGAGCCCAGTTTCAGAGAATCTGTTGACCTGATGTTCAATCGCGCGGTGGCGCTGATGGACCTGCCGCCCGGACTGGAAGAGAAAATCCGCGTGTGCAACGCGACCTATACGGTCCGGTTTGGTGTGCGCCTGCGTGGTGAGATCAAGACGTTCACCGGATACCGGTCGGTACATTCCGAACATATGGAGCCCGTGAAGGGCGGCATCCGGTTTGCGACCTCGGTCAATCAGGATGAGGTCGAAGCGCTGGCCGCTTTGATGACGTACAAATGCGCCTTGGTCGAAGCGCCGTTCGGGGGCTCCAAGGGCGGGTTGTGCATTGATCCGCGCGAATATGAAGAACACGAGTTGGAACGGGTGACGCGCCGCTTTGCCTATGAATTGGCCAAGCGCGACCTGATCCATCCCTCTCAGAACGTTCCGGCGCCTGATATGGGCACGGGAGAGCGCGAGATGGCGTGGATCGCGGACCAATACGCGCGGATGAACACCACTGACATCAACGCGCGGGCCTGTGTCACGGGCAAGCCGCTGAATGCGGGCGGGATTTCGGGGCGTGTGGAGGCCACCGGGCGCGGGGTGCAATATGCGCTGCGCGAGTTTTTCCGTGATCCCCGCGACGTGGAGAAGGCGGGCCTTACCGGTTCGTTGGACGGCAAGCGCGTGGTTGTGCAGGGGCTTGGCAACGTGGGGTATCACGCGGCCAAATTCCTCAGCAGCGAGGATGGCGCGGTGATCGTCGGGATCATCGAGCGGGACGGTGCGCTGGTCAATCCGGCGGGTCTGGATGTGGATGCCGTGCAGCAGTGGCTGTTTGCCAATGGCGGCGTCAAAGGTTTCCCTGATGGCACTTATATCGAGAACGGCGCTCTGGTGCTGGAAGAAGAGTGTGACATTCTGGTGCCTGCGGCGCTGGAAGGGGTGATCAATCTGGGCAATGCCGAGCGCGTAAAGGCGCCTTTGATCATCGAGGCCGCGAACGGGCCGATCACAGCGGGCGCGGACGAGATCCTGCGCAACAGGGGTACGGTGATCATTCCGGATATGTATGCCAACGCCGGTGGTGTGACGGTGTCCTATTTTGAATGGGTGAAGAACCTCAGCCACATTCGGTTTGGCCGGATGCAGCGGCGGCAGGAAGAAAGCCGACATCAGCTGGTGGTGGACGAGCTTGAGAAGATCAGCCAAGCGATGGGCAACCAGTACAGCCTGACCGAAAACTTCAAGCAGAGATACCTGCGTGGGGCGGACGAGTTGGAGCTTGTTCGGTCGGGGCTCGACGACACCATGCGCATTGCCTATCAGTCGATGCGGGACGTCTGGCATGAACGCGCGGACGTCGGGGATTTGCGAACCGCGGCCTATCTGGTGTCGATTGACAAGGTGGCGGCCAGCTACAGGGCGAAAGGGCTTTGATTTATGGCCGGAACAGATATTGCGATCGCTTGCCGCTGCGGTGAGTTTGGCGCGGTTCTGAAACATGCGAGCCCGAAAACGGGCTCGCATGTGCAATGTTATTGCAAGGATTGTCAGGCGGGAGCCAAGGCTTTGGGCGCGGAAGACACCCTTATGCCGCGCGGCGGTACGGATATTTTCCAGACGCTGCCGGCAAGTGTCGAGATCACCAAAGGGGAGGCGCATCTTGCCGCCTTGAGGTTGTCGCCGCGTGGCTTGATCCGCTGGTATGCCAGCTGTTGCGACACGCCGGTGTTCAACACGCTTGGCACGCAGAAGCTGTCCTTTGTCGGGTTGTTTGTGAACACGATGCAAGGGGATGCGGTCGACAAAACTGTTGGCAAGGTGATTGCCGTGAATTCAGCTGAAACCGCCGCGCCGGGCGTGGGGGTGCTGAAATCTTACGGGTTCAACAAGGCCGGTTTCCATGTTCTGGCGCGCCATTTCGGGGCGATGTTGCGAGGCGATGCCAAGACGGGGCCGTTTTTTGATGCCGAGGGCGCCCCGACAGTGACACCTCGGGTTTTGACCAAAGATGAGCGCCGCGTTGCCACTCCGTAGCGAACGTTAACGCTTTCGCTGTGGCATTCGGCTAAGATGCGGGACGTTCTTAAGTTAGCTTGGCGGTGGATTGATCTCGCGAAGGTCGAGGAAGGTGGACCGATGACGCTGAGATTGATTTGGTTTTTGGCCTGCGCCCTGACGGCGATGCCTCTTGCGGCGCAGGATGGAAAGCCACAGGTGCCGGAGTTGCGCCTGGATGACGTAGGGACGATGTCTCTCGGCCTTGATGCGTCGGCTTACGACGGCGGCTGGAGCGGATTTGACATGGGGTCGGGCGAGGACTGGCGCCTGCCGGTGGGGGTCAACCTGCGGTATGGCCTTGGACGCAACGGGCGGCTGACGTTTTTTGCCGGTGCCGATGTCGGGTCTTTTTTTGACGCGATGACGGACGGCACTGCGCGGAACGCTCTTGGAAGCGCTGAGCCCGATCCGATGGCCGGGGTGTCGTTCCGATTTGATTTCTGAACTGCCATTTGCACGGAGCGGTCGCAGGGCGCCTGATTGACGTCAGGTCGCGGGACTTATCTTGATCCCAAAGCAACTTCCGAGCGTATGGTCTTCAGGACCAGCACAAAAGGATGAGACCTTTGAACAAACTATTCTCGGCTGCCGTGGCGTCTATTGCCCTGTCATCGCCTGCTTTTGCCCAATCCGCCGCGCCGGATGGCTGGGTGTTTCGCTTTGAGGGCGCGTATTTCCATCAGCAAGACACGGATCTGAGCGCGGGTGGCAGTTTCGGTGTGGAGCGCACTTTTGGGCAGTTCACGGCTGTGAACCGCAATCCGGATGGCATCAGCGTCGGTGTTTCCGCGAGCCTGGGGCAGTCAGACTACGACTTTGTCGGAGGGGGGCCTTGGAACCGCGTGCAGGAACAGTCCGTGTCGGTGTCGTTTGGCGGACAATTTGGCAATGGCGGGCGCTGGTTTGTCGCGCCGTCGGTGCGCAGCCGGTATGACAGCGCGGCCTCCGCGAGTGACGGGCAAAGCGCCGGTTTGTTTGCGGGCGCAAGCTGGCAAGTGAACGAGTCCCTTGTGATCGGTCCGGCCTTTGGCGCATTTAGCGGGCTTGGCGCGGATGACTACGACATTTTTCCCGCGCTGTTGCTGGATTGGCAAATTTCAGACCGCTTGAGCCTATCCACGGGTCCGACGATCGGGGCGAGTCAGGGGCCGGGTCTGTCGCTGCGTTATGAAATGGCGGATTCCTGGGGGCTGACGTTGTCGGCACGCAGCGAAAAGACACGGTTTGCGTTGGCAGGCGGCGGCGTGGGGCAGGACAGCGCGATTCCTGTGGTACTGAGCCTGAGCTATGATCCTAACCCCGGTATGCGATTTGCCGTTTTTGCAGGGGCCGAGTTTGATGGCCTTCTGGAAGTGGAAAACGCAGCTGGAGTGACCACGGGCCGGACCCGATATGACACCGCGCCCCTGATGGGTTTGGCCTTCGCTCTCAGCTTCTAAGATTGCAAAAGATCCCTTCGCGACGCAGTCTGTCGCGGAGGGGCTATTCTTTGTCGAAAAACCGCAGAAATGCGCGACGGGATCGTCCTAGCTTTTTGGGAGGGCGGGGATGTTTCCCCGCGAGGAGCAAAGGATAGCAGATGCGGTTTTCCGGCCTGAAGGTTCTGGCGGAGGGGTTGACCGGCAATAAGGGATGGGGTGCGCATTGGCGCGACGCCCAACCCAAGCCGGAATACGATATGGTTATCATTGGCGGCGGCGGGCATGGGTTGTCCACGGCCTATTACCTCGCCAAGAACCACGGCATGACCAACATTGCGGTGCTGGAAAAAGGCTATCTGGGCGGCGGCAATGTGGGCCGAAACACAACGATTGTGCGGGCCAACTATTTCTTGCAGGGCAATTCGGAGTTCTATTCCCATTCGCTCAAGCTCTGGGAAGGGCTGGAAGAAGACCTGAACTATAACGTGATGCATTCCCAGCGCGGGTTGATCAATCTGTTCCATTCCGACGGGCAGCGTGATGCCTTTGCACGGCGCGGCAATATGATGATCAACCAAGGTGACGACGCGGTTTTGCTGGACCGTGAAGGGGTGCGCAAGCATTTGCCTTATCTTGATTTTGATCAGGTGCGGTTCCCGATTTACGGCGGGTTGCTGCACCCGCGTGGCGGTACAGCGCGTCATGATGCGGTGGCTTGGGGCTACGCGCGGGGCGCGTCGGATCGCGGGGTTGATCTGGTTCAGAATTGCGAGGTCACCGGCATCGACATCGAGGGCGGTGTTGTCAAAGGCGTGCAGACCTCGCGCGGGCCGATCAGGGCCAAGAAAGTGGCCATCATTGTCGCGGGTCGATCAGGGCAGGTTGCGGCGATGGCAGGGCGGCGGTTGCCGATTGAGAGCCATGTCTTGCAGGCCTTTGTCACCGAGGGCGTGAAGCCGGTGATTGATCATGTGATCAGTTTTGGCATGGGGCATTTTTATATCAGCCAGTCCGACAAGGGCGGTCTGGTCTTTGGCGGGGATCTCGATTTCTACGCTTCGTATGCGCAACGCGGCAACCTTCCGATGAAGGAGCACGTGATGGAGGCGGGCATGACGTTGATGCCGATGATTGGCAAAGCGAAGGTGCTGCGCTCTTGGGGCGGGATTATGGATATGACGCCAGACGGCTCGCCCATCATCGATAAGATGGAGGGCATCGACGGGCTTTATATCGACTGTGGCTGGAACTATGGCGGGTTCAAAGCCGTGCCAGCGTCGGGCTGGTGCATGGCGCATCTGATGGCGACCGATCAACACCATGAGGTGGCCGCGAAATATCGGCTGGACCGGTTCCGCACCGGAGTCGGGATCATGGATGAAGAGGGCACCGGCTCTCAACATAACCTGCATTGAGGGGCGTTGAGATGTTGGGATTTGAGTATTTTTGCAAGAGAGAAGCGCTGGTGGCGGTGGTCGCCACCGGTGTGGCGTTTGGCGCGGGAGTGGCTTTGGCGGAGGGGCCGCAGTATGGGTGTTACATGCGCGACTATTCCGAGGCGCATTTGGCCAAACACCCGACGCAGATTGTCGATTGGATGACGCTCTGGGTCTATGAGGATGAAAACCGCGACACCATGGCGAATATGACGGTGGGTTTCGCTCGTCAGGGCCATGTGCGTGGCACAGTATTTGCCGGAGAAACCGTGAGCCAGTCTCTCGTGTGTTTTGACATGGATGGCGTGCCGGGGTGCGGGGTGGAATGTGATGGTGGTTATTTCACAGTAGCGCGCGATCAAGCGGACAGCATGACCATTGAGACCCGCCATTTGCTGGTGGGGGACACCGACGGATGTGGTGGCGCTGTGGATCTGGCAGAGGTCGAGGGTCAGGCGGTGCGCTATAGGTTGAACCGTGTGGATAGCGGCCAGTGCGTGTCCGGTGAGGACAGTGCGGGTCTTGTGGGCGACGAGATGTCGGACGAGGGAGAGAGCTAATGAGGATCACTTGTCCGGTGTGCGGCGAACGGGATCGTCGCGAGTTTTATTATGTCGGGGATGCGGTGGCTTTGCAGCGCCCTGATCCTGATGCGAGTGATGTGGTTTGGGACGACTATGTCCACAACCGCGACAACCCAGCAGGTGTGACGCGGGATCTTTGGTATCACGAAGGCGGTTGCGGCGCATGGATTGTGGTGACCCGCAACACCATCACGCATGAGGTGTTGGGTACCGAATTGGCCTCTGATGTGAAGGAGGCAAGCGCATGAGAATTGATGGCAAGGGGCTTGTGGATCGCAGCAAGCGTGTGATCTTCAGCTTTGACGGGCAATCTGTGGAAGGGTTTGCGGGAGACACGGTGGCGTCGGCATTGCTGGCCAATGACGTGAAACTTGTGGCGCGGTCCTTCAAGTACCACCGCCCGCGGGGCGTTATGGGGGCCGGATCGGAAGAGGCCAACGCTTTGGTTACGGTGGGGCGCGGAGCGGCGCAGGATCCCAACGTGCGGGCGACCGTGCAGGAGGTTTTTGACGGGCTTGAGGTGCACAGCCAGAACCGCTGGCCGTCGCTTGAGTTTGATATACTGGCGGCAAACGATTTTGTGTCGCCGTTTTTGGGGGCGGGGTTTTACTACAAGACCTTCATGTGGCCCAAGGCGTTTTGGGAAAAGATATATGAGCCGGTGATCCGGCGGGCCGCAGGGCTTGGCGCGTTGAGCAAGCAGCACAATCCTGACAGTTATGAGAGGGCCTTTGCCTTTTGTGACCTGTTGGTGATTGGCGCGGGGCCGTCCGGCTTGATGGCGGCGCTGACCGCCGGACGTGCCGGCGCGGATGTGATTTTGGCCGATGAAGACGCGCTTATGGGCGGGCGGCTGAATGGCGATGGCGGTGAAGTTGACGGCATGAGCGGGGCCGCATGGGCCGCGCAGGCCGTGGCGGAGTTGGCGTCGTTGCCCAATGTGCGGCTGATGCCGCGCACGGCTGTGACGGGGGCCTATGATCAGGGCACATATGGCGCACTGGAGCGGGTGAGCCATCACCTTGGCAATGCTGGCGGTCGGCCGAAGGAATGTTTCTGGCGCATTGTGGCCAAGCGGTCGATCCTTTGTGCCGGTGCAATTGAACGCCCGATTGCGTTTGAGAACAACGACCGTCCGGGCATCATGACGGCGAGTGCGGTTCGGACCTATGTGAACCGCTATGGCGTGGCGCCAGGTAAGGCGGTCACGGTGTTCACCAACAACGACAGCGGACATCAGACGGCGCGCGAGTTGATTGCCGCCGGTGTGCATGTGGCGATGGTGGTAGACAGCCGTCGGGACGCGCCCGAGAGCGGGGATTACCCGTTGGTCAAAGGCGCGGAGGTTTGCAACGCCGGAGGGCGTAAAGCGCTGGAGAGCATCACCTATCGCGCGATGAGCGGCGAAGAGAAGGTGGCGACGGATTGTCTGGCGGTGTCCGGCGGGTGGAACCCCACGGTGCATCTGACCTGTCATATGAACGGGCGGCCGGTGTGGCGTGAGGACATCCAGAGCTTTGTGCCGGTGGCGGGGATGATCCCCGGCATGGATACCGCCGGGGCCTGTCAGGGCACTTTCTCGACCCATGGGGCGCTGAGCGAAGGTGCAGCCGCGGCCGGAACGGCGCTTGCTGCGCTGGGCTTGGCGGCGGGCGCTGCTGAGGTGCCTGTGGCCGAAGATACGCCGTATCGTCTGTCGCCCTTGTGGGCGGTGGGTGGTCATGGGCGTGCGTGGCTGGATTTTCAGAACGACGTGACCGTGAAGGATGTGAAGCAGGCGGCGAAGGAGAACTTCCGCTCTGTGGAGCACATGAAGCGCTATACCACGCAGGGTATGTCGCCGGATCAGGGCAAGAATTCCAACATTGGTGCTTTGGCTGTGCTCGCGGATGCGACGGGGCGGGGGATACCGGAGACCGGCACCACCACGTACCGCCCGCCGTTTGTGCCAGTGAGCATCGCGGCGATGGGGGCCGGTGCGCAGGGCGCGGGGTTCGCACCGCAGCGGTTCACCACGAGCCACACCGCCAGCGTCGCCGCAGGCGCGCCGATGATCGAAGCGGGACTTTGGTACCGGCCGAGCTATTTTCCGGCGGCGGGGGAAACCACCTGGCGTCAAAGCTGTGATCGTGAGGTCAATATGGTGCGGCAGGCGGTGGGGATTTGCGATGTCTCCACGCTGGGCAAGATTGACATTCAGGGCCCAGATGCGGCGGAATTTCTGGATTTTGTTTACACGAATATGTTCAGCACGCTGAAGGTCGGGCGGGTGCGCTATGGTTTGATGCTGCGCGAGGATGGCACGGTGATGGATGACGGCACCACAGCGCGCTGGGGGCAGGATCATTTTGTGATGACCACCACCACGGCTGCGGCAGGGCCGGTGATGCGGCATCTGGAGTATGTGGCGCAATGTCTGCGGCCCGAGCTGGATGTGTCGCTGATGTCGACAACCGAGCAATGGGCGCAGTTTGCGGTGACAGGGCCGAAATCGCGGGAGTTGCTGAACACGCTGGTAGATCAAGAGATTGATGGCGAGAGCTTTCCGTTCATGGCCTGTGGTGAGATTTCGGTGTCGGGCGTCAAAGGGCGCTTGTTCCGGATTTCCTTCTCGGGCGAGCATGCCTATGAGATTGCGGTGCCGGCCCGTTATGGCGAAAGCCTCTATCGTCAGATGGTGGCCAAGGCCGAAGCCCTGGGCGGCGGGGCCTACGGGATGGAAGCGCTGAACGTTTTGCGGATTGAGAAAGGGTTTATCACCCACTCCGAAATTCACGGACGCACCACGGCCTTTGACATTGGCATGGGCCGGATGGTGAGCGCGAAGAAAGATTGCGTGGGCAAGACCATGAGTGAGCGGCCCGGACTGAACGGCGATGAGCGCGAGCAGTTGGTCGGCCTGAAGCCGTTGGGGCCAGTGAAACAGCTGACGGCGGGGGCGCATTTGTTTGAAGCCGGCGCCGATCCAACGCGGGAAAACGCACAGGGCTACACGACCTCGGTGGGGTTCTCACCAACTTTGGAAAGCTTCCTTGGGCTGGCGTTTTTGCGCAATGGGCGCGCGCGCCATGGTGAGGAAGTGATGATGGTGGATCATCTGCGCGGCGTGAGTACGCGGTGCGAGGTATGCGATCCGGTGTTTTTTGATCCCGAAGGAGGGCGTGTGCGTGGCTGAGTTGAGTGCAAAAACCCCCTGCGCGGGGCTGTTGCCGGTGAGCGCTGGCGGCGTGACGCTGTCTGAAGTGGATGCCGGTGTGTTGACCTCTCTGTCGCCCCGTCGCGGACGGGCCGAGGCGCTGGGCAAAGCGCTTGATGCGTCGGTTGGGGCCAAACTGCCCGAGGTTAACCGTGCAACGGGCGAGGCGGGCAGCCGTGTGATCTGGTTCGGGCAGGGGCAATACCTTTTGATGGGGCCGGACCCTGCCGCCGCGCTGGGCGCGGAGGCAGCTGTGACCGACCAGAGCGATGCCTGGGCGGTGGTGCGGCTGGACGGGGTGGCCGCGGAAGATGTGTTGGCGCGGCTGGTGCCACTGGATTTGCGGGCGCAGTCATTTGCCGTGGGTCACACCGCGCGCTCGATGCTTGGGCATATGTCGGTTTCTATTACCCGAACGGACCCGGATACGTTCCAGATCATGGCGTTTCGGTCGATGGCCAAGACATTGGTTCACGAAATCGAGACTGCGATGAAAGGGGTTGCAGCGCGGGGCGCGGGCTGACATTTTTGCTGGTGAACTGACCTGAGAGGATCCCAATGACTGTTTCTGTTATTCTGCGTGGCATGGCTGCTTTGGCTTTGGGAGCGGGCATGGCGATGCCTGTTATGGCGGGCGAGAAAGAAGACACCTGTAAATTGCAGGGCGATATCATGGGCGCGGTGCAACAGGCGCGGCTTGATCGGGTGGGCAAAAACAAGGTGGTTGAAACCGTGATTGCTGCCAATCCCGAGTGGCCCGCTGGAATTGAGGGTGCGATGCCGCAGGTTGTGGATTTTGTTTACAGCCAGAAGCGCAAGGATCTGAAGAACGTTGATCTTGGGGAGTCCACAGAGGCGCAATGTCTTGAGAGCTGGGACCAGATCAAGAAGCTTCAGGGCGGCTGAGGCACAGCGAATTATCCACAGTTTTCTGAATTAAGACGCGGTCAGGTCGTATGGACTTTGGCCGCGTCGGCTATCTATACTGAGCGCCATGAGCCTGCCCCCCGGATTTCTTGATGAGCTTCGCAGCCGCACCAGCCTGACACAGGTGGTTGGGCGCAAGGTGATGTGGGATCAGCGGAAGTCCAATCAAGGCAAAGGCGACATGTGGTCTCCTTGCCCCTTTCATCATGAAAAAACGGCGTCTTTTCATGTGGATGACCGAAAGGGGTTTTATTATTGCTTTGGCTGTCACGCCAAGGGCGACGCGATTTCCTTTGTGAAGGAAACCGAGAACGTCGAGTTCATGGAAGCGGTGCGTATTCTGGCCGAGGAGGCGGGCATGCAGATGCCGGAGCGCGATCCGCGCGCCCAGCAGAAGGCCGACAAGCGCACTCAGCTGGCCGAGGTCATGGAAATGGCGGTGCAGCACTATCGCCTGATGCTGAACACGGGTGCAGGCGGCGCGGCGCGGGATTATCTGGACCGACGCGGCCTGAAACAGGAAACCCGTGAGCGGTTTGAGATCGGTTTTGCGCCCGATGGTTGGCAAGGGCTGTGGGATCATCTGACGGGCAAAGGTGTCGCCGAGGAATTGATCATCGGCGCGGGATTGGCAAAACCGTCAAGCAAAGGCGGCAAGCCCTATGACGTCTTTCGCAATCGCATTATGTTCCCGATCCGCGACGGGCGCGGCAAATGCGTGGCATTTGGCGGCCGTGCGATGGACCCCAACGACAATGCAAAATACCTGAACTCACCGGAAACCGAGCTGTTTGATAAGGGGCGCAACCTGTATCATCACGGGCCTGCACGCGAAGCGGCGGGCAAGGGGCAGCCGTTGATCGTGGCCGAGGGCTATATGGATGTGATCGCACTGGCAGAAGCGGGATTTGGCGCGTCAGTGGCCCCGCTGGGTACTGCGGTGACAGACAACCAGTTGCAGCTTTTGTGGCGCATTTCGGATGAGCCGATCATTGCGCTTGATGGAGACAAGGCCGGTATTCGCGCTGCGATGCGGGTGATTGATCTGGCCTTGCCCTTGATCGAGGCGGGAAAATCCCTGCGGTTTGCCGTGATGCCGGAAGGGCAGGACCCAGACGACTTGATCCGTGCCAAGGGGCCAAGCGCGGTGCAAACCGTGCTTGATCAGGCCATGCCGATGGTGAACCTGCTTTGGCAGCGCGAGATCGAGGGTAAGAATTTTGACAGCCCCGAGCGCAAAGCTGCCTTGGACAAGGCGTTGCGCGAGAAAATCAAGTTGATACAGGATCCGTCGATCCGGCAGCACTATGGCGACGCGATCAAGGATTTGCGGTGGCAGTTGTTTCGCGGCAACCGTGGCGGCACAGGCGGTGGGCGCACGTTCAAGCGCGATGGCGGGCGGTGGAAAACCGGCCCTGTTGTGCAGGCGCATACCAAGGCCTCGATGCTGGCAGGCGGGCAGGGTCCGGTTGAACACCGGGTGCGCGAAGCGGTGGTTTTGGCGGTGGCTTTGGTGACGCCCGAGGTGCTGGACGATTTTGATTATGCGATCGAAACCATGGAGTGCATGGACGACAGCAACGCGCGGTTGCGCGATGTTTTGATGCGCAATGCCAACACACCGGATCCAAGATCCGCAGTAGAGACCGCTTTGGGGCCAGAGGCTGTTGAAAACCTTCTGCGCCAACCCTATGTCGCGATTGCCCCGGCCGTGAGAAATCCCGGTGATATGGAGCTTGCGCGTCTAACGCTGACCGAGGAGTTGGCCAAGCTCAAGACCGAACGGGGCCTGACAGCGGAGATCGCGGAAGCCGAAGAAGATTTGCAAGGCGTGGCGGATGAGGCCACGACCTGGCGGTTGGGACAGGCGGCCGAGGCCCGCAACAACGCGTTGATCAGCCGTCAGGAAGAAGGCGGGGACTATGCGGTCGGGGCCAATGGCGCTCCGATAGATAAGGACGAACGCGCAGCGCTGGACGCGCTGCGGGACACCATTGATTTCTCTCGCGGTGGACGTCCGCGTCGCACATAAGCCGCACTGAGAGAGGCACATCAAACGACTCGGTTGAATCGGGGTTGCGAATCACCTCGGGGCGGGTTTGATTCGGTGCAAACGAATCATCTTCGCCCGATTGCTTAGGAGCACTACATGGCCGCCAAAGACACCGACGACCAGAAGCCTGCCGATCAGGACGCCGAAATCTCGCTCGATATGAGCCAGACCGCCGTCAAGAAAATGATCGCGGAGGCCCGGGAGAAGGGCTACATCACCTACGATCAGCTGAACCAGGTTCTGCCGCCCGATCAGGTGAGTTCCGAACAAATCGAAGACGTGATGTCGATGCTGTCGGAAATGGGCATCAACATCATCGAAGACGAAGAAGCCGAAGACGAAGAACAGAAATCCACCGCCGTTGTGGATACGTCCTCTGCGAACCGCGGTGTGGCGCTGTCGTCGGGTGGCGCGGAGAAACTGGATCGCACCGACGATCCGGTGCGCATGTACCTGCGCGAAATGGGCTCGGTTGAGCTGTTGTCGCGTGAAGGCGAGATCGCAATTGCGAAACGCATCGAAGCGGGCCGCAACACAATGATCGCCGGCCTGTGCGAAAGTCCTCTGACCTTCCAGGCGATCACGATCTGGCGCGACGAACTTCTTTCCGAGGAAATCCTTCTGCGCGATGTGATCGATCTTGAGACCACATTTGGCAACCAGATGGGGGACGACGAGGAAGAAACGGCAACACCGGTTGCAGAAGCGGCCAACGTGACCTCGGCGCCCAAGAAGGAAGAGGACGCTCAGGAACTCGACGCCGACGGCAATCCGATTGCCAAGGACGACGACGACGATGAAGACGAGCAGGCCAACATGTCGCTTGCGGCAATGGAAGCGGCCCTGAAGCCGCGAGTTCTTGAAACCCTCGACATCATCGCCCGCGACTTTGCCATGCTTAGCGATATGCAGGATGCCCGTATTTCTGCAACGCTGAATGAGGATGATAGCTTTTCTGATAAGGCCGAAGCGACCTATCAGAAGTTGCGCTCGGAGATCGTTGAACTGGTGAACGAGCTTCACCTGCACAACAACCGTATCGAAGCGCTGATTGATCAGCTTTATGGTATCAACCGCCGTGTGATGCAGATCGACAGCGCAATGGTGAAGCTGGCCGATCAGGCCCGCATCAACCGTCGCGAGTTCATTGAGGCCTATCGTGGCCGCGAACTGGATCCGACCTGGCTGGACGACATGAGCCAGAAATCCGGCCGTGGCTGGCAGATGTTCATGGAGCGCTCTGTCGAAAAAGTCGAAGAACTGCGCAACGACATGGCGCAAGTCGGTCAGTATGTGGGGCTGGATATTTCTGAATTCCGCCGCATCGTGCAGCAGGTTCAGAAGGGTGAGAAAGAAGCCCGTCAGGCCAAGAAAGAGATGGTTGAGGCCAACCTGCGCCTCGTGATCTCGATCGCCAAGAAATACACCAACCGCGGCCTGCAATTCCTTGATCTTATTCAGGAAGGCAACATCGGCCTGATGAAGGCGGTGGACAAATTCGAATACCGTCGCGGCTATAAGTTCTCGACCTATGCGACATGGTGGATCCGTCAGGCAATCACCCGCTCGATCGCCGATCAGGCGCGCACGATCCGTATTCCGGTTCACATGATCGAAACGATCAACAAGCTGGTGCGGACCGGTCGTCAGATGCTGCACGAGATTGGCCGCGAGCCGACACCTGAGGAACTTGCAGAAAAGCTGCAAATGCCTTTGGAGAAGGTGCGCAAGGTGATGAAAATCGCCAAGGAGCCGATCTCTCTGGAAACGCCGATTGGCGACGAGGAAGACAGCCAGCTGGGTGATTTCATCGAGGACAAGAATGCCGTGCTGCCTTTGGACAGCGCCATTCAGGAGAACCTCAAGGAAACCACAACCCGCGTATTGGCCAGCCTCACCCCGCGTGAAGAGCGTGTTCTGCGAATGCGTTTTGGCATCGGCATGAACACCGACCACACGCTTGAGGAAGTGGGGCAGCAGTTCAGCGTGACCCGCGAACGGATCCGTCAGATCGAAGCGAAAGCGCTGCGGAAACTGAAGCATCCGAGCCGGAGCCGTAAGCTGCGCAGCTTCCTTGACCAGTAAGCGGGCGACAAAGTGTTAAGGATCAGGGGGCTGCGGCCCCCTTTTTCGTGCGCGCGTCTTCGTCACAGTCACGGAATTCTGAAGCACGTCGCATGGTGAATGTGCCCATCGGCGCGTAGACTGGCTCTGATCACAGATTTGTGGGTCACACATCCGGCTGCGACGTCGGTGCGTAACCATTCAAAGGAGCACAGAAATGAATTTCGCGCGTTTGATTGTTTTGACAGCAGTGGTGGGCATGGCGTCTCCGGTTTTGGCGCAGCGCTCGACTAGCAAAAATCCGGTTGTTGATTTGTCCGGCAGCAATTTTGCCATCGTGAACAAATGGAACCAACGGGATGATGATATCTGGTGCGGGGCGGCCAAAGCGGCGCGTGATCGGGGGGCGGCGTGGACGGACCGTTTGTATATCATCGGCTATGAGGATGCGCAGGCCTCGCAATATGGGGCGGTGACGGTGTCATACACCTTCCGCCCGACGCAGGAACAGTTGGCTCAGGCAAAGTCGGGCCGTAGCTCCATTCGGGGCATTGGCAACAACATGACGATCAATTCCGCCAATCGCCGGTGTGTTCGAGAGTTGGACTTTTTCTGACTAGGTCTTTGAACAAAAAATATCTTTTTTGGAGGGTAGTGAAAATGTGGAAATCACTTGGTTGCGCCTTGACGCTGAGCATTGTGTGGGCTGGTCCATCTTTGGCCCAGCGATTGCAGGCCCAGAACAGTCCGACAGTGGACGTCGGGCAGGGGACGTTTGCGGTCATCAACAAATGGGCAGCCCGCGATGACGATATCTGGTGCGCGGCGGCGAAGGGCGCGTTGCGCCGGGGCGCGGAGTGGCGTGAACGGCTTTATGTTGTGGGCGTGACCGGCGCGCGGCAATCGCAATATGGCTCGGAGACCATCACTTTTACCTTCCGCCCATCGCAGGAGCAGTTGGCACAATCCAAAACCGGCAGCAGTTCAGTACGCGGGATTGGCAACAACCTGTCTTTGAATTCCGCCAATCGTCGGTGTCAGCGCGAGCCGGATTTCTATTGATGCGCCGGCTTTTGAATTCAGGCGCTTTTGAAATTTGACCAAGGCCTGTTCAGGGCCAGGAGGCATTGCGATGATACGAGAAATGGCAGCTGCGGCGGGAATGTTGGCGCTTTTGGGCGGACCAATAGCTGCGCAGCAAAACACCAGTAAACGCAATCCGGTGGCCGACGCAGGGTCGGCGACCTTTGAGGTTGTGAACAAATGGGGCTCGGGCGACCAGAGTATCTGGTGCGCGGCGGCGCAAGCTGCGTTGAGTCGGGGCGCCGCTTGGAAAGACCGCCTTTATGTGGTGGACGTTAAGAGTGCGGCGCAATCACCATATGGCGCGGAAACAATTACGTTCACCTTCCGGCCAACACAGGAACAGTTGGCTCAGGCGACGTCCGGCAGCAGTTCGACGCGCGGGATTGGCAACAACATTTCGGTGAATTCAGCGAACCGCCGATGCCAGCGGGATATGGGCGCCACCTAAAGTCATCTGTGTCTCTACGGCTTTCGTAATCGCTCAAAAGGAGTTGCTCATGAAGCTTATTTTGACATTCGCGACGGTGCTGGGTTTTGGCTCGGCGGCTTGGGGCAATACCAATGCGCTGAAAAACCCTGTGAACAGCCTGCCAGAGGCGGGCACCTTCGAAGTGGTCAATAAGTGGTCGCCCAAAGCCGACTATTTTTGGTGCGCGGCGTCGCAGGCGGCTTTGGCGCGGGGGGCGTCGCACCGTGACAGGCTTTACGTCAGTGCCGGTATGGGGCCAAGCCGGACGGTGTCAGGGGCGCAGGCCGTGGCCTTTACCTTTCGTCCCGGCCAGGAGTTGTTGGCGCGGGCGTCAAACGGCAGCGATCTGAGCCGCGTTGGCAGCAACATGTCTGTGCAGCAGGGCAAACGCCGTTGTGTGCGCGAACTTGACGGGTAACGGCGGGATGGTTGCGTAAATCCGAGTGGCGGATAATGTGCGCCTATGAAGACGGTTTTTGACATCCCAACCCGCGGTACGGGACTTTATGAATTCACCCCAGATGTCGCCCGCTGGCTTGCGGAAAGTGACGCGCAGGACGGGCTGTTGACGCTGTTTGTAAGGCACACCAGTTGTAGCCTTTTGATACAGGAAAACGCTGATCCTGACGTGCAGCGCGACCTGCGTGAATTTTTCCATCGGCTTGTGCCGCCAACCTCCGATCCTGCGATGTCCTATCTGGTGCATTCCTATGAAGGGCCGGATGACATGCCGGCGCATATCAAGGCTGCGATGATGCCCGTGAGCCTGTCGATCCCTGTGCAAGCGGGACGGATGATGTTAGGCACGTGGCAGGGGATATACCTATTTGAACACAGAACTGCGCCGCATGTTCGTCATGTGGTGGCTGCGATGACGGGGAGCGCTGGCTGAGATGAGCTTTTTGAAACGGTTGTTCGGGGGCGGGAGCGCGGAAGCGCCAACGCCCGAGGTGGAAAGCCTAGAATATGAGGGGTTTACGATCACACCAACGCCCATCAACGAAGGCGGTCAGTATCGCGTTTCGGCACGGATCGAGGCGATCGTGGATGGCGAGCCGAAGACACATGACTTGATCCGCGCGGATGTGATCCGTGACTTTGGCGAGGCCAGCGAGATGTCGGTGCGCAAAGCCAAGCAGTTGATCGACCAGATGGGGAAGGCGCTGTTCTGAACGCCTTTGCATTTTTACATCAAAAAACGCCGTCACATCGCGAATGTGACGGCGTTTTTGCATGAATTGGAGGCTTGGAAGGGCCTTTGATAAAGATATAGGGACGCATGTGAAAATTGTAACAGGGGAATAGGGCCCCAATTTTCCCCCTATTCAACTTAACTTGTCCTATATTGCGGTTCGTTTTTGCCTCTACCCAAAGAATTGTAGCTGCCCTATAGTGGCTGTGGATAACTTGGGGAAAAACCCAACTCAGGCGGTACTTGGCGGTATCAATAAAAAAGAGCAGACGAACGAAGGGAAGGCCCATGCGCTGTCCGTTTTGCGGAAATATAGACACACAGGTAAAAGACTCCCGTCCGGCAGAAGATCACGTGTCCATCAGGCGACGCCGGTTCTGTCCGGCCTGTGGCGGACGGTTTACAACCTATGAGCGGGTGCAGTTGCGCGATTTGGTCGTGGTGAAATCCAACGGACGTCGCGAAGATTTTGACCGTGACAAGCTGGAACGCTCGATCAGGATTTCTATGCAGAAACGTCCGGTTGAGCCGGAACGGATTGATCAGATGATCTCGGGTATTGTGCGCCGGCTGGAAAGCATGGGAGAAACGGATATCCAGTCCAGCAAGATCGGTGAGATCGTGATGGAAGCACTCGCGCGGATCGACACGGTGGCTTACGTGCGGTTTGCCAGCGTCTACAAGAACTTTCAGGCGGCGGATGATTTTGATAAATTCGTCTCGGAGTTGCGTCCGGAATCTGCGCCTGAGGAGTGATCTTGTCCGACAATCGTTTTATGGCGCTTGCGCTGTCCCTTGGGCGGCGCGGGCAGGGGAGTTGCTGGCCCAATCCGGCGGTTGGTTGTGTGATCGTCAAAGACGGGCGCGTGGTTGGCCGTGGCTGGACCCAACCGGGCGGACGACCCCATGCGGAGCCTGTGGCGCTGGCGCAGGCCGGTGAGGCGGCGCGCGGGGCGACGGCTTATGTGACATTGGAGCCTTGCGCCCATCACGGGCAGACGCCGCCCTGTGCCGAGGCGCTGATTGCGGCGCGGGTGGCGCGGGTTGTGGTGGCTGTGGAAGACAGTGATGCGCGGGTGTCGGGCCGTGGGCTGGCGATGCTGCGTGGCGCGGGCATCGACGTAGAAACCGGCGTACTCGCGGATGAGGCCGCGCGGGATTTGCAGGGGTTTTTCCTGAAGACCGATCTGGGACGGCCGTTTCTGACATTGAAACTGGCGAGCACGCTGGATGGCTGCATTGCCACGGCAACGGGCGAAAGCAAATGGATCACCGGCCCCGAGGCGCGTCGAGAGGTGCACGCGATGCGTATGCGCCACGATGCGGTGATGGTGGGCGGTGGCACCGCACGGGTGGATGATCCGTCATTGACGGTGCGCGATTTGGGCGTGGATCGGCAACCTGTGCGGGTTGTGGTGTCGCGCCGGCTTGATCTGCCGCTGATGAGTACGCTGGCGCGGACGGCCAAAGAGGTGCCGGTGTGGATTGCGCACGGCGCTGATGCCGATCCGAACCTTTTGAAAACATGGGAAGACCTCGGTGCGGAGCTGTTGCCGTGCGAGGCACATGGCACGCAGATTTCGCCGGTTTCCCTGATGCAGGCTTTGGGCGCGAAAGGGCTGACGCGGGTGTTTTGCGAAGGCGGAGGCGCACTGGCTGCGTCGTTGTTGTCTGCGGATATGGTCGACGAGTTGATCACGTTCAATGCAGGTCTGGTACTGGGGGCCGAAGGGTATCCGTCGATTGGCGCGATGGGCGTTGAGCGGCTTGGTGAGGCGCCGCGGTTTGATCTGGTGTCTCAGAGTGCCGTGGGGCGCGATGTCAAATGCGTCTGGCATCGCGTGGAGCCACACTAGCGACATGGACACCCTACGGGGGTTATCGCCAGACCCAGTTGTAGCTGGCCAATGCACCTTGCAGCTTTGACAGCATGCGGTTTGACCAATCGGGGTGCGGAATGTCGCCCGTGGCGAGGCGGTCAACGGCGATTTCAACAGGACAGGGCAGGCCGGTTACGGGATCGCGGTAACGCGGGTAGTCGATCAGTGTCGCATGCACCAGACCATGTAGTGATGGTTGCGCGCGGCGGCGGGCGGGAACGTCGCCAAGGTCCGTCGTAAGCCCCCAGCCCGCATAGAACGGTGCGCCAAGAGTGGTGACAGACTTGCCCCGCAACAAAGCCTCAAAGCCGGTCAGTGAGGTCATTGTCCAAACCTCGTCGATCTCTTCCAGCAGCGCAGCCATGTCGGCGTGCGGCAGGGTGAGGTCTGCGATGTCCTGATCAATCGCGCCCGCGCGCAATCCGGCCTCAACGTCGGGGTGGGGTTTGTAAAGGATCACGGCATCGGGGTTGGCCTCGCGTGTGGCCTGAAGCAGCGCGAGGTTGGTGGACACTGTGCCTGTGCCGGTCTTGATAGACGCGTCATCCTCAACCTGTCCGGGGACAAGGATGCGGCGGCCTTGGGGAAGGTCAAAGGCCGCGCCGCCGAGGTTATATTTGCTCAGGCCAAGGGTGCGCAGCGACTGGATCGTGCGATCGGCACGCAGATCCTGATCAGGACGCAAGGTGGCGCGCTCCGCAATCAGGCGCTCAAGGCGGCTTTCGTGGGTCGGGTCGTAGTAGATGCCGAGGTCATCACACACCAGCGACAAAGGCGGGACCAATTCCGCGCCAAGCCCACGCGAGCGCAGAAAGCCGTCCTCGACACGGGTCGCGCCTTCGGGGCCCTGTTTGCTGGCCCAGACCATCGCGGGGCGGTCGTCACGGGGACGGTCAAACATCAGAGGTTTTTCGACGCCAAAAAAGCCCTGCAGCGGTTTGCGTTTCCAAAGCCGCATGCCGTGGGCTGTCCAGCCGTGGCGATCTTCGCGCCATGCGCGGGTTCGGGCGGCGAGGTGTTCAATGACGTCTTCCAGCTCGCATAGCTGATCGCCAAAGGGGTCGTACCAAGTGGGGTAGAGGATCATCGCGGCGGCAAAAAGCTGCGCGCGGGTCAATTGGCGGTGGCGACGGGGGACGGGGTATTCGTCTGAGGTCAGCCCCCATCCGGCATAAAAGGGCTGTCCGAAAACGCGGGGCTTGTGGCCGGCATAGATGGCTTCGAACCCGAGTTGTGAGGAAAAAGTGTAGACGCCAACCGCGCCTTCAAAAAGCTGCCACGGGCTGATTGGCTCGGCATAGAGCGACACGCGGTCTGTTTCGTCGTCCTCCCCGAAATAACCGGCGCGGGTGCCGTGTTGGGTTTCGGGGTGCGTCTTGATCAGGACGCGACAGCCAGGGTGTTCTTCCTGCGCCATGATCAGCATCTCGCGGAAGCGGCTTTCAGCAATGCCCTCACCCGGTGCAGAGGCAAGAACAGAGGCGTCGTTTCGGGTCTGGTCGATGACAAGAACGTAGCCGGGTGCAGGCAGGTCACGGTCGGTTTCGACGGCGGTGTATTTGGTCAGATGGGCTTCTTTGATGCGCTCGATCGCGCCGCGTGCGCGGTTCAAAAGGGCGGTGTCATCAAGGGGATGTGTTGCCAGAAGTGTTTCCAGATCCGACGGCGTGGAGGGGTCAAAATGCGGAGCCTTGCTGTCGATCATCAACCCGACAGACGGCTCTTTGGCGACCCGTCCGGGATGCAAGGAGCGCAGCAGTGCGTCCTCAAAATAAAGGCAATCCGCGCCAGTATGTTCGGACACGGCAGCGCCGCGATGGCTGGTCGGGCTTTGACCCCAGATCGCGATCAGGTCGTCATCGTTGGGTTTGCCGAACTTGAGCTCATAGCCTACAAGCGCGATCATACGGCGCAGGCGTTGTTGCTGAAAAAAGCCGCCGTTGAATGCGAAAAGCCGCCGGGGGTCTGAGGCCCCGGCGGCTTTGATGTCGTCCGTTTTGCTCACGTCACAGCACGGCGCTTAGAGGCTGCCGAGCCCGCTGAGCGTGTCAGCCGAGGTGAGCGTGCCGGTGATCGCGGCGATGGTTTTGTTCCAAGTGGTGATCGGTGCTTCGGTCACATAAAGCGTGTCGCCGTCGCGGATCACAAAGTCGCGGGCCATGAACATGCCGTTGGGCTTGGTCAGGTCCAGCACATAGACCATGCGCTGTGCCCCTACGAGATCGCTGCGACCCAAAACCTGATTGGAGATCGCATCAGCCTCGTTGCGGAACACAAAGACTCCGGTGGGGTCGCCGGTGGTCGCCATCAGGCCGCCGACCTGCGCGATGGCTTCGATGGCCGACAGGTCTTTGGTGAAGAAATTCACGCGGCTTTGGGTGCCAGTGGCCCCAAGCGCGGTGAAGGCACGGGTGTCTTCTTCGACCAGAATGCGATCACCACCACGCAGCGCGATGTCAAGTTGCGGGTTCTCGTAAAGGTCCTGGAACCAGATTTTGCCGGAGGTGTTGCCGCGCAGAACGGTGATCTGGGCGATTTCAGGCACAATGGTCACGCCGCCTGCATTGGCCAGCATGGTTGAAAGCGTGCGGGTGGGGCGCTCGATCGGGTAAACACCCTGTGCGCCAACTGTACCGACAAGCGACACGGTGGCACCGTCGCCAGCAGCGCGGCGGACTTCGACCTGCGGGTCGGGGGTCTGCTCTTCGAGCTTGGCGGAAATGATGCGGCGAATGCCTTCGGGCGTGTTGCCAGCGGCACGGATGCGGCCTGCGTATGGCACGAAGATGAAGCCTGCGCCGTCGACCTGAACTTCTTCCAGAATCGCTGCGACCTGACCTTCGGGCCCCAAAAGCGGTTTGTCGACGTTTTCCCAGATCGTCAGTGAGAGAATGTCACCAGGACGAATGGTGTCCGACCCAAGTTCTCCGGCGTTTTTGAAGCTGTCCGAAAAGCCGAGCGCAGGCACAACGGCCGTGGTGCGCGTAACGCGATCGTTCACCGCCACAACAAAGGCGTCGCCTTCTTTCTGGACCGAACCCGCGTAGATTTCACGCTTGCTCGGACCCGGGCGCGGGATAATGGAACACGACGCGATCAAGGCGGTAAGCGCCAAAAGCGCGACGGACTTCGCCCATCGGGTTTCTAAGGATTTCACTGCTCGGTCTCCTCGACCTGTTATTATTCTGCCTCAGGTTTTGTCCGCAAGATAGCGGAATCCAAACCAAAAATCCAGCGCTAGACCTAGTGCCTGCTAAGTGACCAAACGCAACTGTTGCCTCGGAGCCGCTGTGCCGGCCTCGAGTGCTTCGTAGGGATCATGCGGCGAGAGCATCATGTCAACCACTTGCCGAAGCAGTTGGCGGCGTCCCGCGGATGAGTAAAAGCCGCCGGGCACCTGACTGGTTTCCAGCAGGTAGCGGCGGTAGATTTTGTAGGCCTGATTGTCGGGCCGTGTGGCGGCCGCAAAGAAATCAGGCAGAGATTGCGTGCTGACAAACTCGGGCTGATTGTAAACCGCGTCGCCAAAGACCTTGAGCGGGATGCCACGCCACAGCACCTGTTGCGCGGCTGTGGAATTCACGGTCACAGCAGAGCGCGCGTCATTCAGGAGTTGCGCAAGCTTGCCGCCACGCACCCAATGAACGCGGTGCTGAACGCCGTGTTCGCGGGCCAGCCGTTTGATTTCGCGGCGCAAAGGTGCGCGGCCATCTTCAAGCGGGTGGGCTTTGAAAACGAGGTGGTGATGCTTGGGCGCGCCGGTGGCAAAGTTCTCAACCAACAGGGCGAGGAACTCTGTCATGCTGTCAAAAGGGGAATGCTTTTGAAAGCTGCTGTCATGTTCAAGTTGAAGCAACGCGAGGTGATACGGGAACCCGCCAAAGCGGATCCGCAACGTCGCGATGCGCCGGTCGATCGCCTGAAACGGCATCAGGAGCAGGCGTTTGATATATAGTGTGAATTCCTCGGCCACCGACAGGGTGCGGTGGGGGCGGAAATTGCGGTAACGCCAATTCGCGAACATCACAAAGAAATGGTATGCGGCGCCGTAGAATACGTGCTGGCGCATGTCGCCCCAATGCGCCGGGGGCATCGGCGTGTCCAGATCAGCACCCTCAAGCGCCTGTTCCATTTGCGGCAAGGACATCGTCATCAGGCGGGAATGGCCATTTGAGCCGCCGCGTTCGTATGTCACCCAATAGGGACGCAGGTAGCCCTCTTCGAACACGTGGATGCGAAGACCCATGTCGCGGGCGGCCTCGATGGCTTGGGCGTGAATCGGACGCACGTCGCCATAGAGAACCAGATCAGTCACATGCCGTTCGGCAACCAGCTGGCGGAAGTAGGCCTGCCAGCCGTCCAGCGCACCGCGGTAGGCCACATAGGTCGCGCGGTTTGGCCAAAAAACACTGTCACCGGCGTTGAACCCGACGCGCAGCACGTCGGCACCGGAGCGTTGCAGCATGCGGGCCAGCCTGCGGAAAAAGGGCCCGTGCGGCCCCTGCAGGAAAAGAAAAACGCGTGTCTGGTCGATCTTGTTGTCCATTGTGTTGCTCTTATAGACCAAGAATTTGTCGGAAGTTACCAACAACAAACGTCAAAATTGAGGCTAAAGGATGCCAAAGGCCAATGCGGGGCCGGCGGGTTGTGTTGGCATCAGGCTGGGGGTAGGTCTTTGGCCCAGACAATTGCATCTCAGGAGCCTGCGGAATGTTCACGGGAATCATCACAGATATCGGCGAAGTGCGCGCGTTGGAAAAACGCGGGGATTTGCGGGCGCGGATCGGCACCAGCTATGACACCGCGGGCATTGACCTTGGCGCGTCGATCGCCAGCGAAGGCGTCTGTCTGACCGTCGTTGAGTTGGGGCCGGACTGGTATGACGTGGAAATCAGCGCGGAAACAGTATCCAAGACAAACCTTGGCGATTGGGTTGTGGGCAAACGGGTCAATCTGGAACGCGCCCTGAAGGTGGGCGACGAGCTGGGCGGGCATATCGTTTCAGGCCATGTCGACGGGGTGGCGGAACTTGTGGCGATGCGGGACGAGGGCGACAGCACACGCTTCACCTTCCGCGCACCCGAGGCGCTGGCGAAGTTCATCGCGCCCAAGGGATCGGTGGCGCTGAACGGCACGTCCTTGACCGTGAACGAGGTGGACGGCTGCGAGTTTGGCATCAATATCATCCCCCACACCAAGGACGTCACCACATGGGGGCAGGCCAAGGTGGGGGATGCGATCAATCTGGAGATCGATACGCTGGCACGCTATGTCGCGCGTCTGGCGGAGATGCAGCAGTAAGCGGGGGCGCTGCCCCTGTCGCAGCAACCAGCGACTTCCGGAGAATATTGGGCCAGCGGGAGTGCGCGCGTGCGCGGTCTCGTCGTGCGTGGGTGCAAAGTTTCCTTGCGTTTTTGAACCAAATGTCGTCGCGCACGCTCTGGCAATCGGTCTGGGCTTGCGATATCCCGACCGCAACAGACGGAGACTGCTATGTCCTTTGAAAATCCTGGCCCCGTAGAACAAAGCCTGCGCGACGCCATCAGCCCGATTGAAGACATCATTGCCGACGCCCGCGCGGGCAAGATGTACATCCTTGTGGATCACGAAGATCGCGAGAACGAAGGTGATCTGATCATTCCGGCAGAATTTGCCGATGCGGATGCGGTGAACTTTATGGCCACCCACGGGCGGGGGTTGATTTGTCTGCCAATGACGGCAGAGCGGATTGACCGTTTGGGGTTGCCGATGATGGCGGTGAACAACTCTTCGCGCCACGAGACCGCGTTTACCGTGTCGATCGAAGCGCGCGAAGGTGTCAGCACCGGCATTTCAGCGGGCGACCGTGCCTTGACGATTGCCACCGCAATCAACGAGCAAAACACCATGGCCGCAATCGCAACGCCGGGCCATGTGTTCCCGCTGCGCGCCAAGCGTGGTGGTGTTTTGGTGCGGGCAGGGCATACCGAGGCCTCCGTGGACATTTCCCGATTGGCGGGCTGTCATCCAAGTGCCGTGATCTGTGAAATCATGAACGAGGACGGCACCATGTCGCGCCTGCCGGAACTGGTGGAATTTGCCAAAAAGCATGACATGAAGATCGGCACGATCAGCGATCTGATTTCCTATCGCACACGCAATGACAACGAGGTTGTGCAGACCAAGCAAGAGACTGTGCAGTCCGAGTTTGGCGGCGAGTGGGACATGCGTATCTTTACCGACCAGATCCACGACATCGAACATATCGTGATGATCAAAGGCGACATCACCACCGATGAGCCGGTTCTGGTGCGGACCCACGCCTTGCATGAAGCCAGCGACATTCTGGGTCTTGGGCCGAAATCCGCGCAGGAACTTCCGGCGGCGATGGAGAAAATTGCCGCGGAAGGGCGCGGGGCCGTGTGTCTGTTCCGTGAGCCGCGTCACAGCCTTTATGCCGAGGATGACGAAGGTCCGCGCACCGTGAAACGCACCGGTCTGGGCGCGCAGATCCTGTCCAACCTTGGCTGTTCCGAGCTCGTTTTGTTGACTGACAGCCCGCAGACCAAATATCTGGGTCTGGACGCGTACGGGTTGTCAATTGTGGGCACGCGCCCGATTTTGTCGGAGGGATAAAAGATGGCTGGCTCTGAGAAACATTACATCATGCCGCGCGCGGAATTTGACAAGCCGGTCAAGCTGGCGATTGTCATGTCGCCTTACTACAAAGACATCGCCGACAACATGTTGGCCGGTGCCGTGGCCGAAATCGAGGCCTGCGGTGGCACCTATGAGGTGGTTGAGGTGCCAGGTGCGTTGGAGATTCCGACCGCGATCGGGATTGCGGAGCGCATGTCCAATTTTGACGGCTATGTCGCGCTTGGTTGTGTGATCCGTGGCGAGACCACGCACTACGAAACCGTCTGCAACGACAGCAGCCGCGCGATCCAGCTTTTGGGTTTGCAAGGGCTGTGCATCGGCAACGGGATTTTGACCGTTGAGAACCGCAAGCAGGCCGAAGTGCGCGCAGATCCTGCCGATCAGAACAAAGGCGGCGGTGCGGCTGCTGCGGCCTTGCATCTTATTGCATTGAGCCGTAAGTGGGGCGCTCAGCGCAAAGGCGTGGGGTTCGTGCCCGATGCCGAGGAATACAAACTCGCTGGTGAACGCAAGGACACTCCGACGGCATGACCCTATCCGGCAACCAGAAACGCAAGATGAAATCGGCCTCCCGCCTTTATGCGGTGCAGGCGTTGTTTCAGATGGAAACCACCGGCCAGACGGTTGATCAGGTGCGGGTGGAGTTTCTGGATTTCCGGTTTGGTGCCGAAGTAGATGATGGCACCGACATGATCGAGGGTGACACCGAGCTGTTTGCAAAAACGCTGGCTGATGCGGTTAACTATCAGGCGCCGATTGACCAGATGACCGACCGCGCGTTGGTGGCAAAATGGCCGATCGACCGCATTGATCCGACCCTGCGGGCGCTGTTCCGCGCGGCTGGCGCGGAGCTGCTGCAAAGCACGACGCCGCCGAAAGTGGTGATTTCCGAATATGTGGCGATCTCTGCGGCCTTCTTTCCCGAAGGCAAAGAGGGCAAGTTCGTGAACGCGGTGTTGGATCACATGGCCCGTGAGGCCAAGCCCGAAGCGTTCTAAGCCGCCGCGCGGCTTTGTCGCGGCGAAGTGATTTTCTCAAATTCGGCAATCGGCGTATCCTGTCCTTAGGGAAAAGGGGGCGTCGGTATGCCAAAACTCATTCGTCTGTACATCACTCAAGTTCTGATCGGCTTCGCGATCTCAGCGGTCTTTGTGGCGCTGCTGCTGTGGGCCAATGTTGCCAATCTTGCGCATCTCGTGACCCAGACCGACGGCGGTTTTATTGCCCTGTTTGCCCTGTGGTTTTTGAACGGCATTGTGTTTGCCGGTGTGCAATTCGGCATCTCGATCATGCGCATGGCGCAGGATGAGGATGGCGGGGGCGGTGGCAAACGTGACGCTCTGCCGATTTTGCCGAGCCAAGCCGTGCCGGTCAAAGTGGCCAACAAGGCGCGCTGATCATTCAAAAACGGTCAGGATGTCATCCAGCGGTTTCTTGATTTTGGCGACCGCAGGGATCGCCGCGTCTTTGCGCGCCTTTCCAACGGCGAGGATCATCATCGGTTTTTCGGAGACGGGCCGGTCGAGTGCAGCGTTGAGGAACTTCATCGGGTTTGGCGTGTGGGTGAGCAGGGACAGACCTGCATGATGCAGGGCGGCAATCAGAAATCCACAAGCAATGCCGGTGCTTTCAGGCACATAGTAGTTCTTGTAGCGCGTGCCGTCCTCGAATTCACCATAGCGTTGGGCAAACATCACAATCAGCCACGGCGCATCGGTCAGATGTGGTTTGTGATCGTTGGTGCCGATGGGCTCCAGTGCCTTGATCCATTCATCTCCCGCGCCTCCAGCGTAGAACCGGCGTTCTTCTTCTTCGGCTTCGGCGCGGATGCGCGCCTTGAGATCAGGATTGGAGATCGCCACAAAACTCCACGGCTGATGATTGGCCCCTGAGGGGGCGTTGCCTGCGGTTTTGATGCAGGTTTCAATCACGTCGCGCGGCACGGGAGCGGTGTCAAAATCGCGAACTGTGTGGCGCGTGGCCATGGCCGCCTCAAACGCCAGCGCGGCGGCGCGCATGTCGTCGTCCGAGCCCGCGATGTGGTCGGGCAGGGGAATGGGATCATAGCTGAGGTGGTCGCGGCTGAACATATGGGCTCCTGAGTTGTTAACGGCAGGTTAGGCGCCTCTTTCCCAAAAGAAAATGGCCGGCGTGGGGCCGGCCATCTGACATCGGTGGAAATGCGGGCCTAGCTCATGTCATGCAGATTGAGCAGGAAGCCGTGCCAGCCCTTATCGAGCGCCAACACCAGGCCATAGGCCTCGGCGTTGTTGGGCAGGCCACTGTGTTCCAACGTCAATTTGGTGCCGCCCGGGGCATCGGCAAGGCGCCATTCAACGGTTGTCATGACCCCTTCCATGGGGCCGACGGTGAAGCTCCATTTCATGTAGTCATGCGGTGACATTTCCTCGACGCGGCCCCAGCACATGCGGTCGCCATCTTTTTGCGAGGTCAGCAGATAGTCTTCCCCCTCGGCGAGATCTTCTTGGGCAGGGTGGAACCAGTTGCCCAGAAGGTCGGCCTTGGTGAGAAAATCCCACACGCGGGTCTTTGGGGCAGGCAGGTAGACGGATTTTTGAATAGCAGTGTCAGTCATTTGATTTTCCAGTGTCATATCCAGTGTCATATCCAGTGTCATTGGCAGCGTCCTTTTCAATTGCAGATTTCAAGGCGTCCAAGCGGGTGTCCCAGAACCGGTCAAATGTGCCGATCCAGTCAAACACCGGCCGCAGAGCGGCGGCGTTGAGCGTATTAACCGCCTCGCGCCCACGTTTTTCCACATGGATCAAACCACCGTCAGAAAGCACCACGAGGTGCTTTTTCACGGCGGCGCGGGTCATGTCGAAGTTGTCGGACACCTGCGCGATGGTCATCGGGGAGTCCCCCAACATGCGCAGGATGTCGCGACGGGTCGGATCGCCAAGGGCGCGGAAGACGGGTTGCAGATCGGTCATGGATGGGGCCTTGTGGTTAAAATGATACCGTTTGGTATTGCAAATCTATAGAGTACCATTTGGTATCATGTCAAGCGGTTTGGCTGCGGGTCGCGTCTTGCGATGGTCGTTTTTGGACGCTTGGGCAGGGGGTGCGCGCGGCTAAGCTGCTGAAAACGGGGAGAGATGAGATGGGCACACGCGGCCACTGCCTTTGCGGAAAAACCAGCTGGGAATACGAGGGCGAGACTACTTGGGAGTGCTATTGCCACTGTGACGATTGCCGCCGAAACTGCTCAGCCCCTGTGGTGGCCTGGCTTGGCGTCCCTCTCAGAAATTTCCGCTGGGCAGGGCAGGCGCCCAAAACGTTGGAAAGTTCGAAAGGTGTCTTCCGGCATTTCTGCTAGGACTGTGGTGCGCCGATGGGGTTTGAGGCCGATCACTATGCGGGTGGCATGCACCTTTATGCGGCGTCGCTGGAAGACCCGACCAAGTTCAATCCGACCTTCCATGTGAACTGGAAAGACAAGCTGCCTTGGTTGGCGATGGAGGATGATCTGACCAAGTACGACACGACGCTTCTGCACGCGCCGGAGGATTTGAGTGCGTATGAGTTAGGGGGCATTGGCGCGAATGCAGCGAAGGGCAGGAAAGAGGCCTGAGTGACGGATGCTGCGCGGGGCACGAACGGCAGCAATGCGCAGGGAGGGGATTTTGCAAAGTAGGGCCTTCAACCTACGAAGCCAGACAGGGAACGCTGCAGTGTGGCGTGAAAACCGGCCATTGGTGAAGGCCTACGCAAAAGTCAGGGGGATTGAGGTCGGCAGAGCGGGACTAAGCGGACCTTGAATTGTAACAGCATGCCGCGCCCGAACCGAGGGGTGGAAGCAAAGCGCCTGCCCCGTGGGGGCGGTTCGGGCGCTGCCAAATCTATGATTTGGCTTCGTTGAAAAGCTAGGCACGTTCAAAACGGGCTCCAAGCCGCCGTTCTCCGCACCAGCACACCAAATCGGTACTGAGGCAGGAGGTCAAGGTCGGCTGAGCGGACTAAACAGACATTGGCTCAAATTCGCATCAATCGGTCGAAGAGGCGATCAATCCAAAAAGACGACAGGAGGTAGGAACGAAAATTGTAAGAGCGAAAACGCCCCACCATTCAGTGCCATCCCTTAGCTGCGGGACCGCCTCAAGTAGTTCCTTCCTGTGCCAATTGTAGATTTTGACATCTTGGTTGGGGATCAGTTGGGAAGTGATCGCAATATACAGATTCTGTGTCACTGACCTCTCTGTTCGCAGACCATAAGGTGGATCGCAGAAGGCGTAGGCAAACCCCCCCGGTTGCCAAAGCTCCGGCCCGTTCGAAGAACGGAATGAATAATCGGCAATGTCAACAAAATAGGGGTCAACGGTCGAAATGCCAGCCTTTGTGGTTACTCGACCCTTGTTAACTAACAGCCCCTTCTCGCAATCGAACCACGGCCCATGAAACGTCTGAATATCAACTTCAAAGGGATCTAGTTTTTGCAGACGATCATGGTCGACATCGCCTACACAGTAATTCCGGATAGCGTGAGCAAGAACGGCTGTATGGTGGTCTATTGTGTCCTGACCATTCTCACCAATTGCTATTCCCACCTCTCCGCCTGCTTGGACAAAACTCTGATAGGAAGGGTCGTCTCAGTCGCGAATGGAAAAGTCGAGGTTGCTTAATGACATGACTCCAACCTAGCATCCAATCTGAAAAACACAACTGGCGGGAGGTTTGGGCTGGGAGCAGTCATTGAAGCCCTTACAGCAAACAGCAACTCCCTCCGCATAGCTGACGTTCCGATCGTTCTCACAGAGAAAAGTGGCGGGCCCGCAAACGCAGCCGTGGGGTTATCTCATTCCCGAGGACCTGTATATACAGGTGGGCGCCAGGTAATCAGGCCAGGACCAGAACAGAGCCAGCTCCCTCGGAATTGCTTAAGGCCACCGGAATGCAACCGTATCACGAGAAGGGCAGAACCCGCCACTGACTTACCTAAGCGCGATGGAGGCGGGGCACAAGGGGGCGCGGGAAATGTCGGGGCTTGCCTTTTGTTCATGGATTGTTCACGTTGGCAATATGGAAGATACATCGATCACACCTCTGCAACCCGGACAGTTGCTCGCGCGCGGCGTCAGCCGTCATTTGCGCAGCCATGGCTATGTATCCATCGAAGAGTTTGTTCCGACGCGTGGCCTGCGGGTGGATGTTATGGCACTCGGCCCCAAAGGCGAGCTTTGGGTGGTGGAATGCAAATCCAGCCGCGCGGATTTTCAGTCTGACAGCAAATGGCAGGGGTACCTGGAGTGGTGCGACCGTTATTTTTGGGCGGTGGACACGGATTTTCCAACCGATCTGCTGCCCGAAGGCACAGGGTTGATCATGGCGGATGCTTATGACGCGGAAATCATCCGAATGGGGCCAGAGGACAAACTGGCCCCTGCGCGCCGTAAGAAGATGATCCAGAAATTTGCCACCGACGCGGCCCGCCGGCTTCAGCGGTTTCGTGACCCGAAACTTGCCCCGATGCCAGATGAGGAGACCCACGCATGATGGTGAAGTTCAACTATCCCGACGGAGACTGGTGTTACCGCGCCATTCACACGGTGCACGCGGTTTTCCACAAAGACGGAAAACTGATCGCCCGCGCAGAACGGGGCGATCGGAACGGGTATTATGAATTCGAGATCGAGAGTTTTGAGCTCAAGGGACCAGGTGAAATCCTGACCTGAGCGGTCGCTTAGTCGACGTGTTTGGCCGTCGCAGCAGCGGCGCGAATTTCATCCGCGATTTCTTCGGCTTCTTCCGGAGAGAAATCCATTGGGATCTCAATGCCGTCCGCTTCGATAAAAATCCGCACGAATCCCTGATCGGTCGGGCCGATTTGCATGTTGGCTTCGATGTCGCGTTCGGTGTTGATGCCCATGACGGTTCTCCTGTGCTGGCAAATCGGGTAGCGTGATATCACGACGAAGGCAAGCCACGCGAGCGATGGAGGGCAAAGTGCGTGAGATTGACGGGATCAGTTTGCGTAGATTTGAAGCGCGGGACCTGGATTGGCTGGTGGAGGCTCATGCCGACCTTTATTCCAGAACCGAAGGGTTTGATGACAGCTTTGCCGTTCTGGTTACCGCGATTTTGACTGACTTTCTTGACCGCCATGATTCCATTTGGGAACGCGGCTGGGTTGCTGAACGCGGCCATTGGCGGCTGGGCAGTATTTTCTGTGTGAAATCCGAGCAGCCCGAGGTGGCAAAACTCCGCCTGTTTCTTGTACAGCCCGAGGCGCAGGGACTGGGGCTGGGGCGGCATTTGCTTGAGACCTGCCTAGGGTTTGCGCGCGACCGTGGGTATGTGGGAATGCAGCTTTGGACCCATGAAAGCCACGTCGCGGCCTGTGCTTTGTATCGGGCCTACGGGTTTGAAATGACCGATGCGCAACCGGTGACAAATTTCGGCGTTGATCTGGTCGAACAAACTTGGAAAATTTCATTTTAGGTGCTTGCATTCACCTGCACAGGGCGCTAAATCGCCCTTGCGTGCCGCCTTAGCTCAGTTGGTTAGAGCACTGGTTTGTGGAACCAGGGGTCCCCCGTTCGAGCCGGGGAGGCGGTACCATTTCCCCACAGTTTTCAACACTTATGACGCGTACGCCGCACTGCTGCCGGGAACTGTCCAGTCACAGTGCCGAAGCGTCATGGCAAAATCATCCACCAGATCGGGAAAACGGGTACGTTCGCTTATCAGCAACGATACGGTGCGCCGCTCACACAACCCGTGGATAGATTTGAAAGTCAATTCGGAGGGCAGGGCGCGGGCCACGCTTTGGGGAAGGATTGTCACCCATTCATGCGTCCGCACCATGGCGATCAGAGAATGCGTGTTGTGCACGGTTAGATTGGCGTTTTGAAGCGCGGCTTTGACGGCGTTGTGTTCGATATGGTCGCACAGATTGTTGCGGATGAAGTTGGCGCCAAAAACATCCTCGAAGGTCGGGTTTTCCTGTCCGGCCAAGGGGTGTTTCACGCCGCAAAGCAGACCAAAGGAATCCTCAAACAAAACCTCTTGCCGCGTGCCGGTCAGCGGCTGCCGGCGGGACGTGATGCCAAGGTCGGCCTGACCGTGCAACATTGCCTCGGCCACCATTTCGCTGTCCATGTCGCGCAGATCGACCTTTAGATGAGGGTGGGTCTGCATCAGAGCGGCTATGGCGTCCGGCAGGGCGAGGCTGGCGGCGGAAGGAATGGAGGCGATGCGCAAAAGCCCGCGCGGCGCATTGGAGGCGGCTTCGATCGCATGCACCGTATCGTCAAACTGGCGCAGCTGTTGTTGGGCCAAACGAAAGACCTCTTGCCCCAGTGGAGTCAGCTTGTTCTTGCGCTCGGTTTCAAAGAGCCGTGCGCCGAGGTGCTCTTCGAGTTGCTTCAGAGTCATCGACAATGCCGATTGCGTGCGACCTAGCCGCAGGGCTGCCTCTGACAAGGTGCCGAATTGCGCGACTGTGCTGAAGCAGCGGAGCATATCTATTTTGATCATGACTTCAGCAATCCTGAAATTTACTTAAGAAGTTTAAGTTTGACTGACATTGGGGGAAACGTCCACCATACGTGCCAAATAACCCCGCGCGGCGCGCGAAGTGAGGATTGTGATGTCTGAGACCAAGTTGAATTTGATTGCCGGTGAATGGGCGGCTGGTGAGTCTGAAATCGAGAACCGCAGCCCGTCTGATCTGACTGATTTGATTGGCGTTTTCACGCAGGCAAGCACCGCGCAGTTGCAAGACACCTTGGCGCAGGCGCGCCGTGCTCAGGCGGAATGGGCAGCCTATGGCATGGAACGCAAGCAGGCGGTGTTGATGGCGATCGGCACGGAAATGATGGCCCGCGCCGAAGAGCTTGGCAGATTGTTGAGCCGCGAAGAGGGCAAGCCGCTGGCGGAAGGCAAAGGCGAAGTTTATCGCGCTGGTCAGTTCTTTACCTACTATGCGGCGGAATGCCTGCGCCAGCTTGGCGAGAATGCAGACAGCGTGCGCCCCGGCATCGAAGTTGACGTGCGGCGCGAACCGGTCGGCGCAGTGGCGATCATTTCGCCGTGGAACTTCCCGACCGCCACCGCATCTTGGAAGATCGCGCCGGCTCTGTGTTATGGCAACGCCGTAGTGTGGAAGCCCGCAAATGTGACGCCTGCCTCTGCGGTGGCTCTGGCGGAGATCATCAACAAGCAGGACATTCCCAAGGGGTTGTTCTCTCTGGTGATGGGCGCCGGTGGGGCGATCGGGCAAGCGCTTGTTGAAAGCCCGATGGTGGATGCGATTTCCTTCACCGGCTCGGTGCCGGTGGGCAAGGGTATTGCCACGGCGGCCATTCAGAACCTGACCAAGGTTCAGATGGAGATGGGCTCCAAAAACGCGCTGGCGGTGATGGACGACGGCGATCTTGATCTTGCGGTTGCTGTGGCACTTGGCGGCGCGTTTGGCGGCACAGGGCAGAAATGCACCGCGTCCTCGCGCCTGATTGTGCATTCGGCAGTACATGACGCCTTTGTCGAGAAATTCGTTGCAGGCATGCAGGCAATGAAGGTTGGCCACGCGCTGGAAGACGGCACGCAGATTGGCCCTGTGGTCAGCGCGCAGCAATTGCAGGAAAACCTCGATTATGCCGCGCTCGGTGTGTCGGAGGGGGCAGAACTGGCCGCAGGTGGTCAACGGCTCGAGATGCCGCACGACGGATTTTATATGACTCCGGGCGTTTTCTTGAACACCACCAACGACATGCGCATCAACCGCGAAGAGATGTTCGCGCCGCTTGCCGCTGTGATCAAGGTCGACAGCTATGACGAAGCGCTGGCCACGGTGAACGACACCAACTTTGGCCTGACCTCTGGCATCGTCACCCGCGATCTGGCGCGCGCCACGCATTTCCGGCGCAATGCGCGCACCGGTGTTGTGACCGTGAATCTGCCGACAGCTGGCACCGACTATCACGTGCCCTTCGGTGGACGCGGCGACAGTTCCTATGGCCCGCGCGAACAAGGCAAGGCGGCTGCGGAATTCTACACCACCGTCAAAACGGCCTACATCAGCGCGGGAGAGCCAACCTGATGCGGATCGACGGGCTGCAATACGCGAACTGGTCGGAAAAGATTTTCCGGCAGATGCGCGAAGGGAACGTGGATGCGGTGCATGTGACCATCGCCTATCACGAGACCTTTCGCGAAACGGTGCTTAACTTTGAGCAATGGAACCGTTGGTTCGAGATGTATCCCGACCTGATCATGAAAGGCCAATGGGCCAGCGATATTGATGTGGCCCGCGAAACGGGCCGCACCGCGATCTTCTTTGGCTTTCAGAACCCCAGTCCGATCGAAGACGACATCGGCCTTGTGGAAATCCTGCACACATTGGGTGCGCGCTTCATGCAGCTGACGTACAACAACCAGTCGCTTCTGGCGACGGGGTGTTATGAGGCGGAGGACGCGGGCATCACCCGCATGGGTCGGCAGGTGATCAAGGAGATGAACCGCGTCGGTCTGGTGGTGGATATGAGCCATTCAGCGGATCGATCGACCATCGAGGCGGCAGAGATTTCCGAGCGTCCGATTGCCATCACACATGCCAATCCGCATGTCTGGCAGCCTGCACTGCGCAACAAGAAAGACGACGTGATCCGTGCGGTGACGGAAAACGGCGGTATGCTAGGGTTTTCGCTCTACCCCCATCATCTAAAAGGCAAATCTGACTGCTCTCTGACCGATTTTTGCCAGATGATCGCCGACACGGCGGATCGTTTTGGCGTGGCGCATCTGGGGATCGGGACCGACTTGTGTCAGGACCAGCCCGACAGCATTGTCGAATGGATGCGCACCGGCCGCTGGAGCAAGGAAATCGACTTTGGCGAAGGCTCCGCCGCCGCCCCCGGATTTCCGCCGATGCCGCCGTGGTTTCAGGACAATCGCCATTTCGGCAATATCGAGCAGGGCTTGCGTGAGGTCGGCATGAACGACGACGAGGTGGCGGCCATTATGGGCGGCAACTGGTATCGGTTCTTCTCTGAAAACTTCGGACCCTCCGCGCCATGACGGAGCCGCGCCAAATCGCCTTGCGCCCGCCGGAAACCGTGATGCGACTGTCGCGGTTGGGGTCTTTGCATCAGTGCCGCCTAAGTTTCATGCGCATCTTGCTGCGTCGGCTGGCGGGTGAGGCGTGGCGGTTTGAGCGGTCGGTGTTTGACATCGACGACAAGGGTGTCGGGCACGCGGTCTATACCGCGCACGGACCGGAGCGTAGTTATTCTCTGGTTGCCTTTGCCCATGACTTGCCCGCCGAACTGCGGTCAGATCGGGTGATTGCCGAGGCATGGGACGCGACGTTTGCGATGTTTGACGGGGTGCCAGACGCCGCTGATATCGAGCGGTTGTCGCAAAACGTGCCGCTGCAAGAGGCGGGGCGGGTGAGCGAAAAAGAACTGTCCTTGTCGCGCGCAAACCGGTCTGTGCGGCTTTGGGCCCATGTAACAGAGGCTTTGGCCGAAGGGCGGCAGCCTGATCGCGGTACGATGGATGACGTCGGATATCTGATGCGCACCACGGCGGTCTACGGTTCTGGCAAATTCGGGGCAGCCGATCGCGACAAGGTTGCGCAACGTCCAGAAGTGCATGCACCGTTTCAGGTCGAGATGATGTCAGTCTATTTGACCCGTTGGTTTGTGCGCGATTTGGTCGAGCATATGGCGCGATGCAAAGGCGGAGCCAAGGCGGTGGCGCTGGCACCGGACATCGCGCGCGGCCTTGGTATTGGCAATTCAACCGGTCTTGGCATGGCGCCGTTCCTGATCAACCATCCAGTGTTGGTCAACAATTGGATCACCGTGCGCGAAGAGGCCATCCGGCGCGTGCGCGCCATTTCAAACGCCACGCCGGAGGAGGTTTTAACCTTCAAAGACCGGCTGGCGCGCAGCGAGATTTCAGTGGCGCGCTGGCAATCCGCCCACGAGATTCAAAAGGCCAAACTGGCGGCTTTGCGGGCTGATCTGGATGACCTTAGCACCCATCTGGCGACGTTTGATTTTGACGTGACGCATCCGTGGGATGAACTGGCAGTTTGGGCGGAAGGTGGTTTGAGCGAAGAGGGGCAGGAGATGCTGCTCTCTTTGATACTGGAGCCCTACGGCGCCTTGGTGGATGGTCTGGCGTCATGTATGGCGGATGACAGCGGGCGCGAGGCCATTGACGGGGCGATGCCGGTGGCCGAAGTGTGCGCGCTTCTGGAACGTCAGTTTGCGTGGGCGCGGTCACTGGACTGGTCCGACAAAAAAACATGCGCTCGCGCTTGGTACGTGTCCGAGGAAAAGCTTGAACCGCGACTTGGGGAGCGGTTTGAAGAGCCGGTAGAAGACTATGAACAGCCATTGGCACCCGCGCGGGATGCGGTGGCCGCTCTGAGTGATCTGGAGGGTTGGGCCGACGAGGCCGCCGTGGCGGAGGTCTTGCTGAAGCATCCTGAGCATCGGCACACAGTGCGCCGCGCCCAGATCAGCGCCCGCGCACCTTACGGCGAAATTCGCGACAATACGATTTCAGACCAAGTGATGCCCATTGATATGCTCAGAGCCAAGCTCTCGTTCTTTGGGGCCACACATTTTGACCCGCGTTCGGACCGTTGGGTGCGCATTTGCATGTTTGCCGGCGCGCCGTATCCCACCGAGTTGTCTGCGGAAAATGTTGATGATTGGGTTTATCCGGGGGCGCCTGAGTGACGGTATCGTTCAACGAAGTTGAGGCCATGGCCAAAAAGGCGGCACGCGGGGCGGGTTATGCTTGGGGCATGGCTGAGGAGGCCGGTTGGGCGACCCGCTGGCTGTGCGCGCGGGATTTGGATGGGTGTGCGGCTTTGGCAATGGCATTGCAGGAAATCAACGGCACCAAAATTCGGCCGATCTCCTTTGAAAACGGCGAATTGCGCGTCGCT
Organism: Shimia haliotis; assembly: GCF_900114415.1. GTDB lineage: Bacteria > Pseudomonadota > Alphaproteobacteria > Rhodobacterales > Rhodobacteraceae > Shimia > Shimia haliotis. The sequence continues at coordinate 273,934 of NZ_FOSZ01000001.1, forward strand.
GAAGGGGCTGCCTGTCCCGTACATGCGGGGGCAGCCCTGAGTGATTTTGCGGCGGATCTTCGGCAGGGGCCGGTGCGCCTGTCTCATGTGGCTGTGCCTATGCTTTTGCTGCCGTTTGCCGCAAATGTCGCGCGCCGGATAGGCGAGCCTGTGACGGTGCGTGGCAACGCCTTTGAGGCCGTGGTTCAGGCGGACGCTGCCAGCGTGACCGGCGACATCGCCGTGGTCAGTGATAGTGTTGTTGTGACAAGCGGGGGCACTTTGGGCGATGCGGCCTCAGGCGCCGCTCGGGCCACGCCAACAAAGGCAGACTGGGCCACCTTGGGGGAGTTTGCACACCGCACCTATGCGCCGGCGACCGAGGCCTCGCGCCTTAAGGGCGCAGGGGCAGGGACCAATGACAATGATTGAGAAACGCAGCGCCGCCAAAACAGGTCTGGCGTCTGAGACATAAAGAGAGGGTTGCGTGAAAACGCGCGACCCAAGGGGAAAACGAAACAATAACCGGCTGAGCGACGCGGGAAGGACGTCATAGGGGCCGACACATTGGCATACTGGGAGGAATCGCATGTCAATTAAACCACCATTCACGGAAGTCGAGGTCAGCACCGCTGACACGGGTTTCTATAAAGGACACAGCGTCGAAATCGCGCTGTTTTCCAAAGCTATTCTGGTTGGCCTGGTCATCTGGGCTCTGGTTTGGCCCGCAAATGCCAACGGCGTTTTGGGCAGCCTGAACTGGACACTGCTTGAGAGCTTCAACAGCTTTTACATCGTCATTGTGGGCTTCTTCGCCTTCTTCCTTGTCGCGCTGGCGCTGATACCGCAGACCGGCAGCCGGATCATGGGGCGACCGGGAGAAGGCACGGAGTTTTCAAACTTTTCGTGGTTTTCCATGATGTTCGGCGCCGGTCTTGGCGTGGGCCTGATGGTGTTCGCCACCGCGGAGCCTTTGGGTTTGTGGGGATCAAACCCTGTGGTTGTAGCGGGTGACGTTACCGGCAACACCGAAGAGGCGTTGCAGTCAGCGTATCGGTATACCTTTGCTCACTATGGTTTTCATGCTTGGGCGATCTATGTGGTGACGGGTTTGTCGCTGGCTTACTACGCCTATACCCGTGGCATGCCTCTGACCATCCGCTCGGCGTTGACGCCGCTGTTTGGCAAGCTGATGAACGGCGTTTTGGGCCACGTGGTTGACGTGCTCGGCGTTGTTGCCACCATCCTTGGTGTCTCGGTCACGATTGGCTTTGGTGTGTCCCAGTTCATCGACGGTCTTTATGCCATCACCGGCATGGAGTGGATGATGGACATGACCGGTGATGCTCCGGCTCCGGGAACTGTGGGGCTGATTGTGGGTCTTGTGATCATCATGGGCCTGTCGATCCTGTCGGCGGTGTCTGGCGTTGGTCGCGGGGTGAAATATCTCTCCAACCTCAATCTTGTGCTGTCGTTGATCCTTTTGTTCACCTTTGTGTTCTTTGGCTCGTTCTTGTTTGCCATGACCACCTATGCCACCGCTTTGGTTGACTACATCCTGCATTTTGTCTCGCTGAGCTTTGGCGCGTTTGGCCCGCAATCCGCGGCTGAGTTTGCTGCGGCTTTGCCAGCAGAAGCCGCACCCTATGCGGATGCGTTGCGCGGCGGGGCGACCAACGCTTGGGGATCGTTTGACGGGTTCCGTACGGGGCTTGAAGGCGATGCCGCAGCGTTGTCTGACACGGTTTTGCAGGCGGCTTATGCCGCAGGTGAACCTGGTCGTCAGTTTGGCTGGCAAGCCGGTTGGACCACGTTCTATTGGGCTTGGTGGATTGCATTCTCACCCTTTGTTGGTCTGTTCCTTGCACGCATTTCACGCGGGCGTACCGTGCGCGAATTTATCTTCGGCTGCATGATTGCTCCGGCGTTGGTGTGTTTTGCATGGATGACCATTTTGGGTGGCACAGCAATTGACCTTGAACTGACCGGCGATGCGGAGGGGGCCATCATCGGTGCGTCCAACACCGCCAAGCTCTTTGTCACTCTGGGCCAGATGATGTCGGGCGGGCTATTGTCTGCGCTGACAATCATGTGCGTTGTGCTGATTATGACCTTCCTCGTGACCTCCGCAGACTCTGGTATTCTGGTGATGAACACCATCATGTCCGGCGGCGATCAGGAGGTTGGCAATAAGCACAAGATTGTCTGGGGTCTGATTTTGACCGCAGTGATCGGAACGCTGTTGATTGCTGGCAAGACCGGCGGCGGGGCAGACCCGATGGAATCGCTAAGAAGTGCGATGATCATTGGCGCCTTGCCGTTCACAATGGTGATGGGGCTGATGTGTATCTCGCTTGCCAAGGCGCTGTTCCGTGATGGGCTGCGCGACAAGGCGAATGGCGCTGACTAAGCTCTGAGAACAAAAGAAAAAGGGCGGCGCCGATTTACGGCGCCGCCCTTTTTTGTGGGGCTATTGGATGCGGATCAATCTCCGTCGGCAATGCCGGCTTGTCTGGCGCGGGCGCGCCGCGCACGATAGCTTGGCACGACCACCAACAGGATGGCCACAACCAGAAGACCAAGGGTCATAGGCCGGTCCAGAATGAAGCCGATGCCGTCATAAAGCTGCATAGAGCGGGCAAAGTTGTCCTCCAGCATGCGGCCCAGAATAAACCCGATCAGCAACGGAGCGAGCGGGTAATCCGCAAACCGCAGGATCGTGGCGCAGACGCCCATTCCGACAAGAAGCAAAAGCTCTGTCGCGTTGTTCTGACCGATATAGCTGCCCATCAACGTGAAGAACAAAATGAACGGGATCAGATAGTTGCGCGGGATCGAGAGCACTTTGGCGATATAGGGGATCAGCGGCAGGTTCAGAACCAAGAGCACAAGGTTGCCCACATACATCGAAATGATCACAGCCCAGAAAATCTGTGGCTCATCAATCATCAGACGCGGCCCCGGTGTGACGTTGAGCGCAATCAGCGCGCCCAGCAGGATTGCCGTGGTGCCCGACCCCGGAATGCCCAGCGTCAACAGAGGCACAAAGGAGCCTGTGCAGGCCGCGTTGTTGGCAGATTCCGGCGCAGCGAGCCCCTTGATGGATCCCTTGCCAAACTCTTCTTGCTCTTCCTTGCTGGCGATGTTGCGTTCAACTGCATAGCCGAGGAAGGATGCGATTGTCGCCCCAGCTCCGGGCAAAACACCGATGAAGAACCCTTGCAACGACTGGCGGCCGATCACCGGCGCGATCTTGCGGCCCTCCTCGCGGGTGATGCGCAGGTTGTCGATTTTGCCGCCGTCGCCGCCCTGTACCGAGCGCGCGGGATTGAGCACGAGGAAAATCGCCTCGGGCAAGGCAAACATCGCCATCGCCAGAGTGATAAAGCTGAAACCTGATTGCAGGTCCATCAGCCCCATTGTGAAACGCGGCATGTTGAAAAGCGCGCCTTCGCCAACGGTGGCCATGAGCAGCCCCAAAAGCGTCATCAGGATCGCCTTGGCCACATTGCCGGTTCCGGCAAATGCGGCGATGGCCGAGAGCCCGACGACCATCAGAGCGAAATATTCGGCGGAATGAAACAGCAGAGCCACAGTCGACAGCATCGGCGCAAAGATCATCAACAGGATGGCGCCAATGGTGCCGCCACCGAACGACGCAATCGCGGCGATGGTCAGGGCCTTGCCCGCCTGACCTTTGCGGGCCATCGGGTAGCCGTCAAAGCTGGTGGCGACGGTGCCCGCGACCCCCGGCGCATTGAGCAGGATGGACGAGGTAGAGCCGCCAAAGATGGCACCATAATAGACGCCCGCAAGTAGGATCAGTGCCGCAGACGGATCGCCGATTGTGATCGCCACAGGAATCATAATGGCAATGATGGACATCGGCCCCAAACCCGGCAGCATGCCGATGAATGTGCCAATCAGACAGCCTGCAATCACCATCAACAGGTTTTGCAGGGAAAACGCGGCGCTGAGGCCGATCAGAAGACCTTCGATCATTGTCTCAACTCCTTAGATAAAGAACGGCCACGGGCGCAGGAAAATCCCCAGCACCTGATCCACCAGATACCAGACCGCAAAGCTTGCGGCAGCGGCGACAGGCAAAAGGATGTGGAACTTGCGCTCCCCAAGAACAAACGCGCCCGCGCTCAGGAAGGCGAAGGTGGACAACAGAAACCCCGCTGGGCGCAACAGCAGCGCATAGGCCACCATCAGCCCAAGCAACAACAAAGCCTGCGTCAGATTGTATTGGCCAAGACGGCGATAATCGATGTCGCCGATGTTGTCGGGATCATCCGATTTTTCCAATCCCAGCAGGATCACCAAACAGGTGAGAACAGTCAGAACCGACAGGATCTTGGGAAAGGTGCTCGGCCAGATCGGGTTGCGTTGCATGAAGGGCGGCAAGAGCCCGTCCATGGTGAAAAAGGCGGCATAGCCATAGGCCAGGGCCACACAAAGAATGACAAAGGCTATCCAGCGATCAAGCGCCATTGGTCTCTCCAGATATTGGGGGTGTCGGGGAGGGGGCTTTGCCCCCGTCGCAGCAGAGCTGCGCCTCCCCCAAGGTATTTCGGGCAATAGGAAAGGTTTTGTTAACCTTAAAGCCGCAATCTGAGTCTGCGGTACAGGCTGAGGAGCCGATGGCCGTGCAATGGGAAGGGGCCCTTCTCGGAGGAGGGCGCGGCGCGTCCTCTTCTTCCCATTGCGCAAAATACCTCGGGGAGTATGAGGGGCAGAGCCCCTCACACCCGAAGGGTTTAAAGGAATCCCAGCTTTTTCATCAGATCGCCGATGACTTTTTCCTGATCTTCAAGGAAGCTGCGGAAATCGTCGCCGGAGTTGTGGATGTTGACCCAGCCGTTGCGCGCACGCACTTCTTCCCACTGAGGGGTGTCATACATCTTGGCAATCGCATCCTGATACATGGCGAGCTTGTCTTCAGGCAGGCCTGGAGCCGCGAAGAAACCACGCCAGTTCACGAAGGTTGTGTCGATGCCCTGTTCCATCATGGTTGGTGCGTCACCGTAGGCATCCACGCGCGCATCAGAGGTCACGCCGAGGATTTTGACTTCGCCCGCCTGTGCCAGCGCCACCGCTTCGGAGAATCCCGTGGAGAGCGCCTTGATTTCGCCCGACAAAAGCGCTGCCATGGCTTTACCGCCCGCGTCATAGGGGATGTATTTTACGTTGAGGGCATCCTTGCCGGCGGCTTCCATCACCATGGCCGCCACGAGGTGGTCCATGCCGCCTGGAACCGAGCCGCCACCGATCGCGGTGCTCGAAGGATCGGCGTCATAAGCTGCCATCAGATCGTCCATGGAGTTCAGCGGGCTGTCTTTGCCAACCACCAAAGCGGCGTAATCCCCGATGGTGCCCGACACCAGCGTCAGGTCACGGAAGTTGTGCGGGAACACGCCGGTCAGCGAGCGGATCACGATGGGTGTGGAATTCACCATCAATGTGCCGTGGTTGCTGTCTGCGTTTTCAATCAGATACCCGATGGCTTTGCCGCCACCGCCACCGGACATGTTTTCGTAGGATGCGGTGCCCACGAGGCCCGCTTTGGTCAGCGCCTCACCGGTGCCGCGTGCGGTGCCGTCCCATCCGCCACCGGCGCCGCCGGGGATGAGGAAGTGAATGCTGTCCGCAACCTTGTGGCCATCCGCCATGGCAGAGCCGGTGAGGGTGAATGCTGCCGCGGCAGCGAGCAAGGCGCGACGGCCCAGGTGGAATGTCATGTGTGTGTCCTCCCATTTGACATCTGCGGATTGCTCCGCGCATGACTGAGGAGACTGAAGATGAAACCTGACATGAGCCTGACACGGCGCGAGAAAGGGTGGATGGAGGGCTCCGAGGAATGCGGTTTCTGCTGATTGAGGATACGGTTGATTTGGCGAAGGCGGTTGTCGACCGCCTGTCGCTGGACGGGCATGTGGTGGACCATGCCGCCGATCTGGGTACCGCTTGGGATTACGTAGCAACGACGTCTTATGATCTGATTTTGTTGGATATTATGTTGCCGGACGGGGATGGTCGCGAGTTTTTGAGCCGACACCGGACAGCGCAGGAACGCACGCCGGTGATTGTGTTGACCGCGCGCTCTGAGGTGTCGGATCGGGTGGGCATTCTGGATTTGGGCGCGGATGACTATATGGTCAAACCCATCGACTTTTCCGAGCTTGAAGCGCGATGTCGCGCGGTGCTCAGGCGCCGGGGAGGAGAGGCGCGCAACCTGATTCATTACGGGGATCTTGATTTTGATTCGGGGGCCGGCGTCGTGCGAGTCGCGGGGCAGGAGGTGCAATTGCGCACTCGGGAACTGCGCCTTTTTGAGGTGCTGATCCACGCGCCCGGACAGATTTTTTCCAAGGCCTCTCTTGTGGATCGGCTGTTCAGCTATGACGAGGAGGGCTCGGAAAACGCCATTGAGGTCTATGTCGCGCGACTGCGGCGTCACCTGCTGCCGTCCACGGTCAGGATCACAACAGTGCGCGGTCTGGGCTATAAGCTGGAGGTCGGATGAACGCGCCAAACCAGCAAGGATCTATCCGGCGCAGGTTGCTTCTGTCTTTGATGGTGGCCGCCGGCGTGTTGGCTGTTGTGGTCTATTTTGTCGTGCAATCCGTTGCGCGGCAGGTGGCGCAGGAAAGTCAGGACAACGTTCTCGCGGCCTCTGCGCGCTCCATCCTCGACAGCGCGCGCGTGGCGGGCGGGCAGGTCAGCGTGGATTTCCCTTACTCCGCGTTGTCGATGCTCGACAGTGTCTCGGATGAACGGGTGTTTTACAAAATCCAGCTACAGGATAGTTTTTTGAGCGGCTATGAGGGGTTGCCCGACGCGGCAGAGCGTCTGGCCGAAACTCCGACTTATGTGTCGACAGAGTTTCTGGGAGAAGAGGTGCGTATTGCGACGGTTCGGCGGTCGGTTTCGATGGATGTGGGGCAAAGCTATTTGCAGGTTTCGGTCGCCCAGACCCTTTCGGGACAGAAACAGACGTTGGCGCGCATTTCGCGGACGGCCCTTGTGATCGGGCTCGGGTTCTTTGTGTTGTCGGCCTTTTTGGCGGTTGTGGTGGCGCAATCCGCCATTCGCCCTCTGGATCGTTTGACAGCGTCGGTGTCGAGGCGGGGGCCAAAAGATTTGCGGCCCGTTGCTGCTCCGGTGCCGTCGGAAATGGTGCCTTTGGTGGCATCGCTGAATTCGCTTATGGAACGGCTGCAGCGCTCATTGACGCGCTCTGAGGACTTTATTGCCGAGGCCGCGCATCGCGTGCGCACCCCGCTTGCGATTGTGCGTACCAAAGCCGAAATCATCGGGCGGCGCAGTCAGGACAACGAAACCCAGATCGCCTTGTCGGAAATGATCCATGCCATTGATGACAGTTCGCGCACCGCAGGGCAGTTGCTGGATCATGCGATGGTCACGTTCCGGCTGGATGACCCATTGAGCGAAGAGATCGAGCTTGCGCAGCTTGTCACCGACACAGTTGAACGTCTTCGCCCGATCGCGGATCTCAAGGAGATTGATTTGCATCTGGACAGGCTTACCGCAGGCACGCTGCGTGGGGACCGGATTTTGCTGCAAAACGCGTTTCACAATGTTTTGGACAACGCCTTGAAATACTCCCCCGCCGGCAGCGATGTGCGGGTGCAATGCCGCGCGGATGATGCGGAACTGAGCGTTGTTTTTCAGGACACCGGCCCCGGGTTTCCCGCCGAGGACATGCCGGCGCTGACGGATCGCTTTGTGCGAGGCGACAACGCGCAGGGAATTGTCGGTTCAGGCCTTGGCCTGACCATTGTCAAAGAGGTGGTGGAGGCCCACGGCGGAACCATCTCGATCACCAACTCAAAAGGCGGCGGCGGATGCGTAACCTTGTCCTTTCCCTCTGTTTGATCTGCTGCGCCGGTTTCGCGGCCGCGCTGGAGATTGAAGACAATCAACGCTTTGGACCGGAAACGGCCGCCGTTGAACTGCGCCTTCTGTCCACGGCGGATACGCGGTTTTTTGCGCCTATGATTGTCTCTTTCCTTGAAGATAATCCCGACGTGGCGATCGACTATACCGTTGCCAGTTCTGCCGAGGTCATGGCCGCCATTCAAAGCGGTGATCACGCCTTTGATCTGGCGATATCCAGCGCCATGGATTTGCAGACAAAACTGGCCAATGACGGGCTCGCGCAGCGACACATATCGGACGCTACCGAGGCGTTGCCGGATTGGGCGATCTGGAACGACATGCTTTTTGCCTTCACTCAGGAGCCCGCGACCATCGTCGTGTCCAAACGCGCGTTTGACGAAAAAAGCATCCCGCAAAACCGGCAGGATTTGATTTCCTTGCTGCGTCAGTCTCCGGAGCGGTTTCGTGGCCGCATTGGCACGTATGATGTGAGGGGCTCTGGGCTTGGGTATCTTTTTGCCACGCAGGACACCCGCGCCTCTGAAACCTATTGGCGGTTGACCGAGGTGCTCGGGAGCCTTGACGCAAAGCTGTACTGTTGTTCCTCGGACATGATTGAGGCTGTAAAGACGGGAGAGTTGCTGATCGCCTATAATGTGCTGGGCAGCTATGTGGTGAACCGCGAGGACGCCGAGGAGTTTGCGATTGTTCTTCCGGATGATTTCACCACGGTGATGCTGCGCACTGCTCTGATCCCAAAAGGGGCCAGCCGCCCTGAAATGGCTGGGACGTTTGTGGACCACATGATGCGGCGGGCTCATGGCAGTGGCGGGGCGCGGCTGACGCATCCGGACCTGTCGCTTGATACACGGGTGACGGCGCTGAATCGTATTCGCATCGGGCCTGGGCTTTTGGTGTTTCTCGATCAACTCAAACGCCAAGCGTTTCTGACCGAATGGGAAAGCGCGATCTTGCAAGAATAGGCATGCGGTCTGCCGCAGCACTAACGGCAAAACGGAACGCGCTTAGGGTTCCCCGCCAGTGAAGCGTGCTGTCTCTGGGCCAAAGGGTCAAAATGCAGGGGCGGTAAGTTTGTTTCCAGATGCGAAACAAACGGTGAAAAATCGGGGGATTTGCGCCGGTTTCGCCGTGAGAGATGCGACCAAATGGTCAAAACCCTTGCGTTGGGCCTTAAAAACAGGGACCTTTGTTGCGTTAACTATTTTAGCACTACGCATTTCGATCCATTGGGGGCTGCCATGTTCGTCCCGACAAAAACTCGAAATATGCGTGCCGGACTATTGGGGGCGTTGTGCCTGTTGTTGGCCTTTGGCGGCAACAGTGGGAGCGTTCGTCTGTCTGCCGAAGTGGACCCCCTGACCGCGCCTTACGCTTTGGTGCCGTTTTCCGGCGATGACACGCTGCGCGATTTCACAGCCCGCCACCTCAAAGACCCTGACCTTTGGCCGACGGTTTTGCGCATCAATGATATGGCGTCGGTGGCTGAGCTGAATCCGGGTGATGTGCTGCAAATGCCGGTTGTTCAGGTGGCGCTTGCGGATGAAGCTCTGGCGATGTCGTTGCTGGCGATCCAGAAAGCCACGGCAGAGGGCGCACGCCTGTTTGCGCCTTCCCAGATCGGAGCGGCAATTGCCGACCGTGACACCGCCGTTGAAAGTCGCGGCGAGGGACAGTGGCGTGATGTGGTGACGTATGCCGACTCAAGCACGGTTCACGCGGTTGAGGCCTTTGAAATCGCGGTCGCTCAGCGCGATCGCGCGGCGGAGGCGCTGATCACCGATATCCATGGGCGGGTAGAGGGGCGCGACCCGACAGAGGCGGCGTGGTCGAACCGCGCGCTTGATGACATTCTGGTCGAGTTTGAGCGTGTCAGAACGCTGACCAATTCGACCACGCAGGTGACGTTCCGCGATCTCAGCCGGTTGCGGCTCAACCCCAATTCCAACGCGACCATTCAGCGGATGCGCTCTGATCCGTTGACAGGCAAGGAAGTGACCAAAGTCAGCCTACAAAGCGGTGACTTTTATGCGCTGCTCAATCAACTCAGCGATCAGGATAGCTTTGAAATCGATGTTCCCGGCATCCAGACCTCCACCGAAAGTGCGGATTTCTGGATCAAAAAGGCCGACGACAGCGCCTTGTTCGTGAACTACGACACGGCGGCTCTGGACATTCAAAGCGGGGCGGCGACAGTCTCGCTCGGACAGGACGAGGGGGTGGTGATCACCGACGCCGGCGTTGCCGCGCGGGCCGAGGTGTTGGAGCGCACGCTGTTGTCGTTGCCGCCAGATAAGGCAGAGGTTTTTGGCACCGGAGTCGATTTGGCGTGGCAGGATTTTCCTGAGGCCAGCGGCTATTGGTTCGAGGTTGCGGGCGATCCGGGGTTCAACCGCATGATCACGTCTGAATGGGGCGTCAAGGACGTCGGCTTTCGCGTCGACGGGCTGACGCCGGGGCTGCACTACTGGCGCGTGTCGGCGCTCGATACATTGGGGTTGCCTGGAAAATGGTCCGAAACCCGCGCTTTTGATTTGCGAATTGACGATACAGCGCCGTTTCTGATGGTGCTGGAACCTGCCGAGGCGACCTTGGTGGAGACTGCCACGCTGACATTTATTGGGGCCACGGAGGCCGGTGTGAGCCTGACCCTGAACGGGGCAGGGATTGATGTGTCAAACGACGGTAGCTTTGCTGCTCAAGTATCTCTTAAGGCAGGAGAAAACTCGGTTGAGCTGGTCGCGAAAGATGCGGCTGGAAACCTCTCATCCAAGCGTCGGATTGTAACCTATGTGCCGCGTGAGCAGGTGGAGATGACTCTTGACGACGGCCTCGCCCGTCAGGGTGATGTTCTGGTGAGCCGCACGGATCAGATGACTGTTACGGCAACGACCACGGCACAGACCGGACAAGAGGCGGTGTTGCGGGACGAGGCCGGCAACGACATCGGCCGTACGCGCATCGGGGCGTCAGGACGGCTGGCCATGACCGTGCCCGCGGAGCCGGATGTGCGGCCCTATCGCATCGAGGTTCTTTCGCTGGGCGGCACGCCTGTGGGCAGTTTGGCGTTCTCTGTAGCATTGGACAATGAGGCGCCCCAGATCGTTCTGGATGTGCCGCCGCCGCGCGCCACGTCGGACTCGACGTTGGATTTGACCGGCGTTTTCGGGGATGCGATTCACCTGAGCCTCGATGGGCAGGATATTGAATTATTTGATGATTTCTTTGCGACGCAAGTGACTCTCTTACCAGGGCGCAACAGCTTTGAGCTTAGAGCAGAAGATGCGGCTGGGAATGTCGGTGTTTTGGCGATCGAGACCTTGTTTGACCTTGAGGCGCCCAACATTGAGCAGGCCGAGTTGCTGCGCCCAGAGGGTGAGGACGGCCCGATTGAGTTGATTGTGACGGCGTCAGACGCGGGCGGGTTGCGTCAGGCGGCGCCATATCTGGTTGAGGTCGGTGATCGGGAATTTGAGGGATACATGCGGTGTGACAACCGTGCAGGGCTGTGCCGCGCAAATCTGCCGGCCACGGCTGGAGACATGCGTCTGATCGAGGTGGTTGTGCTGGATTACGCCGGCAACGAGGCCTTCCGTTGAAAGGGGCAAGTGTGGGGATGGTGACAATGAAAAAGCACGCTTTAAGATGGGCGGTAATGCTTGGACTGGCGGTGGCTTCTTTGCCGGCAAAAGCACAGGACACCGCGCCGCCTGCGGACCAGGGATTGCTCGTTGTCTATGGCATTTTGGCACCGACCCGTGAGGGGGATATCGATCATAAAGAGCAGATATTTTTTAGCATTCCCAAAGATTTGAGAGACAGAGTTTATGTCCGGATTTTTGATCCGGAGATGAGCGGCGATCATGATTTCCGCTATGGGCGCTATGGTGCCAGCCAAACGATTTACCGCGTGGTCGGCGGCGATGGATCACGCACAGGCCCCCCGCGACCCGAGCCAGTCAAAACCGGCGCACGTCCACAAAAAGCAAAGCGCGCCGAGGTGTTGGCGGAGCGTCCCGGAGACGTCCTGCGCGAAGAGGTTTTTGGCACCGATAGCAAAACCGACGGTCACTGGGTGTCTCTGGGCTCGGTGCGGGCGAGACAGGGCGAGATCATTGGCGATCGGGCTTGGTTTCGAATTGATGTGATTGGCGCGGACGGCAATGACGGTAACGGGTTTAACGTTGATGTAAGCCTTGCGCGCGATGTGCACCGACGGCCCAGTGGGCTGGAAATGGAGGCCTTCCAGCCGACGATCCGCTGGCCCGGCGGCACCGTTGGCACCCGCGTGGAGCTACGCAACCCGTCGAGCGGGCCACTGTCGGTGCAAAACTTTGATGGCGCTGCGGGGGATTTGCGTCTGAACCGCATGTATTCGGACATCAGGTTGCAAGCCTCGGGCCAAAATCTCTGGGTCTCCGAGCAAGTGTCTCCTGACGAAGACTTGCTTGCGATCACCCTGCGGGGTGGGTTTGAGACCCCAAATGACGTCACTCTGTCGGTGTTTGATCAGACCGGACAGGCGCTGCCGATCCTGATGCCGCCCCGACAGGCGCCGCAACCCGAGCGCCCCGAGGCGTTGCCGCAGGCACGAGAACTGGCCGATTGCCGGTCCGTCGCCTTTGATGGCAGCTATGACGGCGCGGACCCGTTGCTCGCCTATATGTGGGATTATGGCGACGGGGCCAGCGGCGATGAACCCGTCAGCGCCTACAGCTATGCCACGGCCGGAAAATTTGATGCCCGCCTTCGGGTTTTGCTGCCTGGGACACGCGCGGCCCGCGGATGGGAAGCCTCCGTGCCGGTCCATATCCGCAATGCGCCAGTTGCGGTGGCAGGGGAGGACATCACCGTGGCGCCTGGGGATGTGGTGGCCTTTGACGGGGCAAATTCCGTGGCCAGCGACAGCCCGATCAGCCGCTATTTCTGGAGCTTTGGCGACGGCGTGGCAGTGGAAGGCATGACCGCAGACCACGTTTATGGACAGGCCGGTTCCTACCGGTCGGTTTTGCGGGTGTCCGACACCAGCAGCCACCCCTGCAATTTTGGCGTTGCGACGCGACTGGTCACAGTGAACTCTGCACCGGTGGCGGAAGCCGGAACGGATCAAAGCACCATCGTCGGCCGAGCCGTGACGCTGGACGGCGCGGCAAGCTATGACGTGGATGGCACCATTGGCGCGCATGTCTGGGATATGGGGGATGGCAACACGCTGACGGGCGCGCGTGTCACCCATGTTTATACCGAGCCGGGCGTTTACACGGTTGCCTTGTCGGTGACCGATGACAGTGGCGTCAGCAACGCGACCTCGCACGATCGCCTGACAATCCGCGTGAATGCGCCGCCGCAACCGGTGATCGAAGGCCCGTCCGAGCCCGTCGCGGTGGGAGAGGCGGTTGTGCTGGATGGCAGCAAATCAACGGACATGGATGGCGTGATCCTCAGCCACCTCTGGGATTTTGGTGACGGCTCGATCGGCGAAGGGTCTTTGGCGCAATATGCTTGGGCCAAGCCCGGCGTTTACCGCGTGGTGCTGAGCGTGACCGACAATTCCGGCACCACAAGCGCAACACAACAGATCGCCTATGAGGTGATCGTCAACACCCGTCCCGTCGCCAATGCGGGCCCCGATCAGCTTGTGACCGCGTCGGAAGTGCAATTTGACGGATCCGCGTCGCGCGACATAGACGGTGAGATTTCGCACTATCTCTGGGACTTCGGAGATGGCGCAACAGGTCAGGGGCCGCGCCCGGTGCATGCCTTTGCACGGTCAGGCACTTATGAGGTGGCGCTGACGGTCAAGGACGACAGTGGCGCGCCGCAATCCACCCACCGAGATACAATGCGCGTGGTGGTGAATGCCGCGCCGATTGCGGATGCGGGGCCTGCTTTGACCGTGGCACCTGATGAGGTCTTTGTTTTGGATGCTGGCGCGTCGGTCGACCCTGACGGGCGGGTGACGGAGCACCTTTGGACCTTTGCGGATGGCGGTTCAAAATCCGGCGTTCGGACCGAGCACAGTTTCCCGACCGCAGGGTTGTATCGCGTGCGTCTGACTGTGACCGATGATTTCGCAGGTGGCGGGGCACAGGATGAAAGCGAGGTTCTGATCACCGTTAACGATCAGCCCGTGGCCAAGGCCGGACCGGACATCCGTATCGCACCGGATGAAAGCGTGATGTTTGATGCCAAGGGCTCGTTTGACCGCGACGGACAGCTGACCGGATTCAGCTGGGAGTTTGACGATTTGCAGACGCCGCTTGAGGCGGCAGCAGTAGAACGCGCGTGGCCGACCGCAGGCGTTTACAATGCCCGCCTTGTGGTCCGTGATGATGCAGGGGTGGCGAATTCCACAGCGCAAGACAGTGTTGTGATCCATGTGAACCACCGCCCCGAGGCCGAGGCGGGACCCGCAATCGACACCGACCGCTTGTTGGTGACGCTGGATGCGGGGGGCTCAGGCGATGCGGATGGCGATAATCTCGTTTACATGTGGGATCTTGGCGACGGCTCGGAGCCGGTCTTTGGCCGTGAAATCGCGCATGTTTTTCCGCGCGCGGGCCGCTTTCCTGTGACGCTGAAGGTGGACGACGGGTCGGGCCTTTCCAACGCCAGCGACATTGACGCCACAACTGTGATCATCAACGCAAAACCCGTGGCTGATGCCGGCGGCAACCGCGATGTCTGTTCGGGAGAGTCGATCCTGTTTGACGCCTCCGGCAGCACCGACGCTGATGGCGACCTGTTGCGGTACTCATGGGATTTCGGCGATGGCAGGCAAAGTGACATCATCAACCCGACACACACTTACGAAAGACCCGGAACTTATCCGGTAACGCTTTCGGTGGCGGATGAAAGCGGGTCGCAACGCGGCATCGACCGAGACAGGATCGCGGTGATTGTTCAGGAAGGCCCGATTGCAGATGCGGGGGCTGACAGAACAGTCTGCGTCAATCAGGAGGTGCGCATGGACGGCAGCGCGTCGACTGACAAGGATGGATCGGTGAACGCCTTTGAGTGGACCTTTGGTGATGGCAGCCGGGCCAGTGGCGCGACCCCGATCAAAAGCTTTGAACGGGCGGGCACGTATTCGGTGACGCTGACCATCACCGGCGATGCGGTCGGGCAATGCAGCCCGCTTGATACCGACACCGTGACCGTCGAAGTTCTGCCCGCCAAATCGCAGGACATCCTCGCAGTTGAGCGCGCGCCGGTCGGGGACAGCGTGTCCTTCGTCGCGCAATTGGGTGAGGAAGCGGGCACCGGAGATCCAGTCTCGTTTGACTGGCGTTTCTCGGACGGGGGCGAGGCCACAGGTCAGGACGTGAGCTATGCATTTGCCCAGCCCGGAGAGTACCTTGTCACACTGACCACAACGCTTGCGGGCGGCACGCAGGATTGCGGCGAATTGGTCAGCCAACACAAGATCACAGTGAACGCCGCGCCTGAGCCGGTGATCGACGGGCCGGACACAGCAGCCGTTGGTGCATTGGTCAGCTTTGACGCCAGCATGTCGCTGGATCAGGACGGGGTGATCACCCGCCACCTCTGGGACTTCGGGGATGGCACAACCTCAACAGGCGTCGCCGGACATCACCGCTATCAGAAGGCCGGCACCTATGATGTCACGCTGACCGTAACCGACGACGCCGGAGTGGCCAATTCCGAAACCACCACCAGCCGCCAGATCGCCGTGAATCCCGTGCCGATCGCCGGGCTGCAAACGCCGCCCGCGCTTTGCGTAGACACACCACGCGAGTGGCAAGTCAACGCAGCCGAAGGGGTGGATGTAGTCTGGGCCTTTGGCGATGGAGAGACTGCCAATGGGCCCAGCGTCGCGCATAGTTTTGCACGTCCGGGGCTTTATCCGGTGGCAGTCTCAACCGACGATGGCCGTGGGCTGGCAAATTCGACCCACCGCGAAGAGGTCTACGCCCGCGTGAACGCCGTGCCCGTCGCAGATGCCGGACCTGACCGTGTGGTCTGCCCGGGCGAGGAGATTGCCTTTCGCGCCGGTGCTTATGATGCGGATGGCGTCGTGACGGATGTGCTTTGGTCGTTTTCTGACGGCGTGGATCTGCGCGGAGCCGAGGTTAAGCGCAGCTTTGACAGCTCGGGCCCTGTGGATGTGACCCTCAGCGTGGTCGACGACAGTGGCGCAACCTGCAACACTGGTCTGGATACCGCACGGGTGCTGGTCAATACACCGCCCGTGGTGGATGCGGGCGCAGACCGTAGCACACCCGTTGGCGCAGCCCATGACGTGTTGCGCTTTGATGCGAGCGAGGCCAGCGATCCGGACGGGCAGGGTGTGTTGGTCACATGGGACTTTGGCGATGGCACCGGCGTCAACGGGGCCGTGGCGCGGCACCGCTACGCAAGCGCAGGCGCATTTACCGTGACCGTCACTGCCCGCGACACCAGCGGTCTTGCCTGTGGCGTGACCACCGACACCGCCCGCGTCACAGCGACCGCGCGCGAAGGCAACAACTGATGCGCTTCCCTCTGCCGCTCAAGTTTTTCCTCTTTGCGGCGCTGGTGGCGGTGGTGCCTTTGGCGCTGGTTGGTGAAAATCTGGTTCGGATCGCCCGCGACGAGCTCAAGAGCGCTGTGAACGAGGATCTTACCGGCGTCGCAGCACAGGTCCGCAGCGAGTTTGACAGCATGTATCAGGGCCGCTGGCTGGCGCCGCTGATGGTGATCCGCTCGGGGGTCGATAATCCGGAACTGGACGTGGCGCAAAAGGTGTCGCTGCTGACACAGGGCATGGAGCAACTCGAAGACGTGGTGGCTCTGCAATTGAGCGTGGCAGGGTCTGACATTCCCGTACTCGTCAGCGATCAGCAATTTGGCGACGCTTTGATGGCTGCTGGGGTGGACCCGCTGTCGGCCCTGACCGCCAGCCCCGAGTTGATTGCCAACATCAAAGGCACCGGACAATTCGGGCGTCCGCTCATTCAGCAGATCCCGGAAACCGGTGACTGGCTGGCCACTTTGGCGTTGCCGATGGAAAGCACGATCGCCGGTCGCGAGCTGACCTTGGCCGCGCGCATCAACCTTGGCTCCCTGCGTCGCACTGTGTCGCGCCACCCGTTCAACCAGCGCGGAGAAATCACCATTGTCGATCACGCCGGCCGCACGGCTCTTGTGGACACGCCCGAGGTGATCAATCGGCGCGCAATTGTCGCCGCAGCCATGCCTCTGATCGTCGCCGGTGCGCGCGCCGATGCCTTGCAGGCCTACACGCGCCCTGACGGCACTGAAATGTTGGCGGCCTATGCCTTTCCGGACTGGTTTCCCTGGGCGGTGATCACCGAACTGAGCGAAGAAAGCGCCTATGCGGTGGTCGCCGAGATGATGCGCCGCATCGTGATGGTTGGCGCATTGGGCTTTGCGGCGGCCTCTGTGGCGGCGCTGATTTTCTCCAAAGGCCTGACCGGTCCGATCCTGAAAATCGGCCGCGTGGCAGATGCCATCGGCGAGGGCAACTATGGCGCGCGGGTGGAAAAGGTCCGCAGTCGCGACGAAATCGGCGATCTTGCAGGGCGGATCAATGTCATGGCCGGCCAGCTTAGCGAACGCATGGAGTTGATGAAATTTGTGAGCCACGAGACCATGAGCGCCATTCAGGCGCGTGACGGCGAAGGCATGCGGCGCGGCGGTGAGCGGCGCGACGTCACCATGCTGTTCTCTGACATCCGAGGCTACACCGCTTTTTCGGAGACGGTTACGCCCGAAGAGGTGATCGAGGTGCTCAACCGGTACTTTGAAATCCAGTCCGCCATTGTCGAACGCCACGGCGGCGACATCGACAAATTTGTCGGGGATGAGCTTATGGCGATGTTCGTGGGCGAAGACAAAGAGGACCGCGCTGTGCGCTGTGGTGTGGAAATCAAAGACGCTCTGGCCGAAAGTTTTGGCGCGCAGACCGGCCGTGAACTGGCGGTTGGTATTGGCGTCGCCTCGGGCGCTGTCGTCCTTGGCGCCATGGGCGCGCGTGACCGCATGGATTACACGGTGCTTGGCTCAACGGTGAACCTCGCAGCACGGCTCTGTTCTAAGGCAGGCCCGTGGGAGGTGCTGGTGGACAGCGACACAACTGATTTGGTTGATGTTGGCATTGATCTTGAGGCTCGTCCCGCGGTGCGCCTCAAGGGCTACGCCGCGCCTGTGCCGGTTTTCCGCGCCACCTTCAGCGAGGATGAGACACTGGCTTTGTGAGGCTTGATCGCGTCTTTCTGGCCCAAATACCTTGGGGTTAGCCCGCAGGGAGAGGGGCAACGCCGCTGCAAAGACCTCAGTCCAGCACCACTTCCTGACGCAGCGCGCCGGTGATGCGGTCATAAATCAGGATGCGGTCGTCTTTGGTCACAAGCGCATACCAGCCATCGCCCGTGGTCACGGCCTGCACCGCGACGCCATCGGGCAAAACGATCTCTTCCGGCAAGATCGGGCCGTCATCACGGAAGCGCATGACAATCAGCGCAACCACCGTTACAAGCCCGACAATCATCACCGTCGTCAAACCTGTGACCAGCAGCCGCAAGAACTTGAGGTTGGCGGGTTCAATCGGGTCCGGAGCATCTGTCATGGCTGAAGCCCTTGTTACTTTTGTGATCGCGGAAAATCCGCCCAAGCGTCTTGATAAGGCGCTTTCGCTCAATGTGCCAGTGGAGGCCGCGCTGTCGCGCACCCGATTGGCAAAATTGCTCGCCGAAGGTGCGGTCAAGGTGAACGGGGTGGTTGTGTCTGATCCCAAAGCCAAGATCGCCGAGGGCGCAGAGGTGGAAATTGCGGTGCCGCAGGCCGAAGAAAGCCATATCGGGCCCGAAGACATTCCGCTTGATGTGATCTGGGAAGATGACGATCTGATCGTGATCAACAAACCTGCGGGCATGGTGGTTCACCCCGCACCGGGTACGCCGAACGGCACGCTAGTCAATGCGCTTCTGCATCATTGCGGCGACACGCTGTCCGGTGTCGGTGGCATGAAGCGCCCCGGCATCGTTCACAGAATCGATAAGGAAACCAGTGGCTTGTTGGTCGTTGCTAAATCGGATGCGGCGCATCAGGGGTTGGCCGATCAATTCGCGGCTCATACGGTCGAGCGCTACTATCGCGCGGTTTGTTATGGTGTGCCGGACGCCAATGATCCGCGTTTGCGCGGGGTTAAGGGCGTGAATTTTGAGTCCGGCAACATCATGAAAATCACCACCCATCTGGCGCGGCACAAGACCGACAGACAGCGTCAGGCGGTGTTGTTTGAGGGCGGCCGCCACGCCGTGACACGCGTACGGATTGTCGAACCCTTCGGCACGCCTGCGGTGGCCGCGCTTGTGGAATGCTGGCTGGAAACCGGTCGCACGCACCAGATTCGCGTGCACATGGCCCATGCAGGCCACGGGCTTATTGGTGATCCGGTCTATGGGGGGCGGCGCAAGCTGGCGGAAAAAGCCATCGGGGCCAATGGAATCGCGGCGGCCAAATCCTTCCCGCGTCAGGCGCTTCATGCGGCGGTTTTGGGGTTTGAGCATCCGATCAGTGGTGAAACTCTGCGGTTTGAGGCGGCGATTCCGGAGGACATGGCCGCCTTGATCAACGCGCTTTCTGTGAAAACGGGCTGAACCGGCAATAAACAGCACATGCGCGTGAAGGCGCAGAAATCGCTGTGGTGCCTGTCAGCAAAAAATCTTAATCTTTTGGAGAGAAAGTGCCGGAGAGGGCATTGAAAAGCCGTTAGCGCTCACTAAATGGATGTTAACGATATAAACATTGACGACGGAGGGAGAACAATAATGGCCAACTACGCCAATCTGCCAGCACCCACACCGGAAGGCGGCCTGAACCGCTATATGCAGGAGATCCGCAAGTTCCCCCTTCTTGAGCCTGAAGAAGAATACATGCTCGCCAAACGGTGGGTGGAGGAGCAAGACGCTGAATCCGCTCATAAAATGGTGACGTCCCACCTTCGCCTCGCGGCCAAGATCGCCATGGGCTATCGCGGCTATGGATTGCCACAAGCTGAGGTGATTTCTGAAGCCAACGTGGGCTTGATGCAGGCGGTCAAACGGTTTGATCCGGAAAAAGGGTTCCGTCTGGCGACCTATGCGATGTGGTGGATTCGCGCCAGCATTCAGGAATACGTTCTGCGCAGCTGGTCGATGGTCAAACTCGGCACCACCTCGGCGCAAAAGAAACTGTTTTTCAATCTGCGCAAGGCCAAGGCCCGCATCGGCGCGCTGGAGGAGGGCGATCTGCGCCCCGAAAACGTCGCGCGTATCGCCAATGATCTTGGTGTGACCGAGGACGAAGTTGTGTCGATGAACCGGCGTATGTCGGGCGGCGACGCGTCGTTGAACGCGCAAGTCGGCTCCGAGGGCGAAGGCACAATGGAGTGGCAGGACTGGCTTGAGGACGAAGACGCCAATCAAGCCGCTGACTATGAGGCCAAAGACGAACTTGATGCGCGACGCGAACTGCTTGCCGAAGCGATGACTGTGCTCAATGACCGTGAAAAAGACATCCTGACCCAGCGCCGCTTGGCAGATCAGGTGGTCACGCTCGAAGATCTCAGCGGGCAGTATGACGTCAGCCGCGAACGCATTCGCCAGATTGAAGTGCGCGCCTTTGAAAAACTGCAAAAGCGGATGCGCGAATTGGCGTCATCCAAAGGAATGTTGTCGTCCCACTAAGCGCAAGCTCTTGGCGAAACGCAGCAAACACATTAACCTCTTCCGTGCGAACGGGAGAGGCTTTTTTATGGGCAAACGACATGGCTGATCGGGGTGTTGTGCTGCATCTGCCAGAAAGCTGGCTGGCACCGGACAGCGAGGCAATGCTGCCTTTTTACCAAAAACTGACAGCCGGTTTTGATGAAATCGGCGTCGCATGGCGCTTGCAGCCCATGGACCGCGCCAAAGCCGCCCAGCAAATCGAAGATGACGCGTGGTTCCACATCTTTAACCATGGCGAGGTGACACATGCGCGGGCGATGAACGCGGCCATCGCCTATGTTTATCCGTTTTGGCACCTAGATCCACAGGGCATCCGAGCGCGCTCTTCTGTGTCGGACATGACGTTTCGGGCGGGACAGATTGATACCGAGAAATCCCGCAAGTTTTTTGGCAAGCTGCGCCGCCGCTTGGTGGATGCGCGCACTTCGCGCTATGCCCAGCCACAAGAGCACATCTCCATGCCCGAGGATGCGGTTGCGGTGTTTTTTCAGGATGAAGAGCACCGCGTCACCGGCGAATCCGCCTATATGGATCGCTGGACCATGCTGGAAACTGTGCTGAAAAACTGGGACGGGTCGGTGGTGGTCAAACCCCACCCAAAAGACAGCGACCCGATGGTCGGGGACCGGCTTGAAGCGATGCAGAAGGTCTATCCTGATTTGCATGTCTCCACCGGCAACATCCACGATATTCTGGCGCAATGCCAACGGGTTGTGACGATCAACTCCGCCGTTGGCATAGAGGCGTATCTGCACCGAAAACCTGTGATCCTGTGTGGTCAGGCCGATTTTCATCACGTGGCGGATGTCGCCAAAACACCGGAGAAACTGGCTATTCTTCTGGAACAGGAGCCACGGGGGCGGGTCTATGCCAAATACCTGTATTGGTATTTCAGGCTGCAATGCCTGGACGCGAGCCGCCGTGAAAAAGTGATCGCGCGCCAAGTTGTGCGGCGAATGGCGGCACAGGGATATGACGTAAAGGGCGGCAAAAAGCTCGCCGCAGAGTAGGGACATACTGTGGATGTAGTCAGATGGGGTATTCTTGGCGCCTCAAATTTTGCCTTGGACAAAATGGGGCCGGCCATTCATGCCGCCAAAGACGCGACGCTGGCTGCTCTGGCGACATCAAGCCCAGAGAAAGCCGTTCCGTTTCAGTCGTTTGCACCTGACATTCGGGTGCATGACAGCTACGAGGCGCTTCTTGCGGATCCCGAAATCGACGCGGTGTACGTTCCGCTGCCCAATCATATGCATGTGGAGTGGTCCATCAAAGCGCTGAGCGCCGGCAAGGCGGTCCTGTGCGAAAAGCCGGTGGGCATGGATGTTGCGGAAATTGATCGGTTGATCGCTGCGCGAAACGCGTCCGGCCTGCTTTGTGCCGAAGCCTTTATGATCGTGCATCATCCCCAATGGCAACGCGCCAAAGCCCTGTTGGCGGACGGGGCGATCGGAACTCTGCGCCACGTAAACGCGGCGTTTTCCTTTTTTAACGATGACGCTGGCAATATCCGCAATCAGGCCTCCGCAGGTGGCGGTGGGCTGCGTGATATCGGCGTTTATGTGATGGGAGGCGCGCGCTACGCCACGGGACAAAACCCAGTGCGGCTGGATTATGCCCGTGCCGAGATACGTGACGGGATCGACCTTTTTGCAGACATGGGTTTTGCCTTTGAGGACTTCACCTTTCAGGCCTACACCTCGATCCGGATGGCCCCACGGCAAGAGGTGCATTTCCATGGCGAAAAGGCGGTGATGAGCCTGACTTGTCCCTTCAATGCCGGCATCTTTGATCAGGCCGAAATCCGCATCAGCGGCCCCGACAACACCGTCACAATCGAGCGGTTTCCGCGTGTGAACCAATATGTGACTCAGGTCGAGGCCTTTGGCCGGTCCTTGCGAGAGGGCACGCCGTTTGCGTGGACCCTCGAAGACGCGCGGGGCACCCAGAGCATGATGGATCAGGTGTTCGCGGCGGTCTAAACCGACGCTCACCTCGCCTAGTTCAACCGTGCGCGCAGCACGCGGATCATGTTGTCGCCCATGACCTTGCGAATTTGCACATCCGTCAAATCCTGCGCCATCAGCGCCTGCGTGAGCGCCGCCAGTTCCGCCGTGTCAAACCCCGTGGCAACCGACCCGTCGAAATCCGAGCCAAGTGACACATGGTCTTCGCCGACCACGTCAACCGCCGCACGGATGGTTTTGGCCACGCCCAGCGGGCTGTCATCACAGGTCACATCGGCCCAGTACCCGATGCCGATCACCCCGCCGGTGGCCGCAATCTCGCGCATCAAATCGTCTTGGAAATTGCGTTTTACAGGGCAATTTGAGTGGATACCGGTGTGGCTGACAATGAAGGGCATGTCGGTCATCGCCAACACATCGCGCACGACTTGCGGGCTGGAATGGGCCACATCAAGCACGAGGTTGCGCTCTTGAATGGCGGCCACGACCTCTCGGCCAAAGTCCGTCAAACCCTTGTTTCCAGAGCCGTGGAGCGACCCGCCCAAGGCATTGTCAAAGAAGTGCTGAAGCCCGATCACGCGATACCCCGCGTCCTGCAGGCCTTGCAGTTTGTCAAAATCGCCTTCCAGCGGATGCGCGCCTTCCACACCTAACAAGCCGCCGATCACCTGCTGGCCCGCCGCACGATCGTCAAGCAATTGATCCAACTCGGCGCGGGAGGTGACAACCCGCAACTGCCCGTCAGATTCCGCTGCGGCGTCATGCAGGCGCTGCGCCTGAAACAAAGCCCGCTCATAAAGCGATTCCCATGTGGCGACAGGCCAAAGCTGCCCAATAGCCAGCAGGGTGATGTTGTCCTGCGCGTCGGCCGAGTTTTCCTCGTAGTTCTGCCCCGCAGGTGATTTTGTGACCGCAGTGAAAACCTGTACCGCGACATTTCCATCCTGAAGGCGCGGCAGATCAACCTGACCGCGGCTTGCCCGCTTTAACGGATCGCGTTTCCACAACAAAGTGTCGGCATGCCAGTCGCCGACGATCAGGCTGTCGTGCAGGCTCTGGGCTTCGGGCCCGACCACAAAGGGATCATGGTCTGCCACCGCGTTGCGCGATTTTTCAACGTAGCCCGGTGCGAAAATGAAAAAGGCCGCCATCGCCAATACCAACAGCAGCAAAAGCCGCCCCATCCATTTGCCCAAAGTTCTCATGGTGTGTCCCTGCTTGTCCCGTTTTGGTTGTGCCAAACGGTAGGCGTACGGCGCGGTAAATCAAGGAAAACGTGGTGGACATTGAGTTCTGAGTGCGATGGTGCTTAGCTGGAAACCTGTCACAAGGAGGAGCGCCATGGCAGGCGGTTGGGCGCGCGACGGCGCGGTGAGCGAACAGATCGAAGCCAGCATCAATGACGAGTTGGCCCGCATGAAAGCACAAAAACAGCCCGTGGGCGAAAGTCTGAGGTTTTGCGCGGAATGTGAGGAAGAAATTCCCGAGGCACGGCGTCTGGCGCGTCCGGGTGTAAAGCTCTGCATCGACTGCCAGCAGGAGCGTGACGGCGCATTCAAGGCCCGCGCGGGCTTCAACCGGCGCGGCAGCAAGGACAGTCAGCTGAAATGAGCCTTTTGATCGTGTGGCATTCCCGCACCGGCGGCAGCCGCCAGATGGCGCAGGCCGCCTATGACGGTGCGGCTGGCGAAGGGCCGGTTGTGATGCTTTCGGCCGAGGAAGCGCGGCCGGAGGACTTGCTATCTGCGAGCGGCTATCTCTTTGTTGCGCCAGAGAATTTGGCATCGCTCTCGGGCATGATGAAGGAGTTCTTTGACCGGTGCTACTATCCGGTCCTTGGACAGCTCAATGGCCGCCCGTATGCGCAGATGATCTGCGCCGGATCGGACGGGTCCGGTGCCGTACGGCAGGTAGAACGGATTGCGACCGGCTGGCGCTTGAAAGAGGTCCATCCGCCAATCATCGTGAACACCCGAGCGCAGACCGAGAAACAGATTTTGGCTGCGAAATCCTTACGGGAGAGAGATCTGAAACCTTGCCGCGAACTCGGCGCCGCACTGGGGGCCGGGCTGGCGATGGGGATGTTTTAGCGGAGTTATTTTCACGTCTCCCTGACCTAAATGCCGTTTCTAAAAGCGGCTCAAAAGTACTGCTTAAACCGCGTTCTTGGCTGCCGATTTTGGAATTGGATTGTTCTGTGTAAGAGTGTTGCTCATCCATAAAGTGCATTCGGGAGGAATAACTTGTGGGCAAACTATTTCAAACTTTGGCCGCCGTCGCCGCGCTTCTTTTCGTGGGAGGCGTGTCCAGCGATGTCTACGCCAAGGATAAAGTCGGTAAAGGCGGCGGTGCAAAGGTTCAGGTCGATAAGAGCAAGGCCAAAAAGATCCCTCCTGGCCAAATCAAAAGATACACGCGAGGGGCGAAACTGCCCACGGATCTCAAGTGGAATGACATTGGCGATTTGTCAGGATGGAAGTTGAAACCTCCAGGTAAGGGCAATCGCTATATTCGCGTTGGAGACGATATTTTGGAAGTTTCCGACGACCTCACGACTGTGATTGACGCGGTAGGAATTGTCGGCGATCTCCAGAA
This sequence comes from Shimia haliotis, assembly GCF_900114415.1. Lineage (GTDB taxonomy): Bacteria > Pseudomonadota > Alphaproteobacteria > Rhodobacterales > Rhodobacteraceae > Shimia > Shimia haliotis. The sequence continues at coordinate 299,132 of NZ_FOSZ01000001.1, forward strand.
ATAGAAAAAGACGCCACCTGTCTTGAGGTGGCGCCTTTTTTCATGACTTGCGGCGGACCTTTTGTCGCCGAAAAGGGCAGTAGAGCCGCCCGGCTATTTTAGGCGGCTCACTCCATCGCTTCCAACTCGTCGATCATATCAGAAATCATCGACAAACCCTTGTCCCAGAATTTCGGGTCAGACGCGTCCAAGCCAAACGGTGCCAGCAACTCGGAATGGTGTTTCGACCCGCCCGCCTTGAGCATGTCGAAATACTTGTCCTCAAAGCCTTCGCCGCCTTCGGCATAGACCGCATAAAGCGCGTTCACCAAGCCGTCGCCAAAGGCATAGGCATAGACGTAGAACGGCGAATGCACGAAGTGCGGGATATAAGCCCAGAAGGTCTCATAGCCCTCCATATATTCAAACGCCTCACCAAGGCTTTCGGCCTGCACCGACATCCAAAGCGCGTTGATGTCCTCAGGCGTCAGCTCGCTTTCGCGCCGCGCGGCGTGCAGTTTGCATTCAAAGTCATAGAACGCGATCTGGCGCACAACCGTGTTGATCATGTCCTCAACCTTGCCCGCCAGCAGGATCTTGCGCTGCTCTTGGGTTTCGGCCTTGTCCAGCATCGCGCGGAAGGTCAGCATCTCGCCAAACACCGACGCCGTTTCCGCCAGTGTCAGCGGAGTGGACGAGAGCATCTCGCCCTGTTCTGCCGCTAAAACCTGATGCACGCCGTGGCCCAATTCATGCGCCAGCGTCATCACGTCACGCGGTTTGCCAAGATAGTTCAGCATCACATAGGGGTGCACATTGGTCACCGTCGGGTGCGCAAAAGCGCCCGGCGCCTTGCCCGGTTTCACACCCGCATCAATCCAGCCTTTGGTGAAAAACGGCTCGGCAATCTCGCCCATGCGTGGATCAAAGGCGTTGTAGGCGTCCATCACGGTCGCGCGCGCGGTCTCCCAGTCCACGGTGGTCGGGTCTTCCATTGGCAGCGGCGCGTTGCGGTCCCAGACCTGCATCACGTCCAGCCCCAGCCATTTGCGTTTCAGCTCGTAATAGCGGTGGCTCAGTTTCGGGTAAGCCGCAACCACAGCATCGCGCAGCGCTTCGACCACTTCGGGCTCCACATCGTTGGACAGGTGGCGACCGGCCTGTGCGCTTGGCATGTTGCGCCAGCGGTCGATCACCTCTTTCTCCTTGGCCGCGGTGTTGTGCACCCGGCTGAAAATCTTGACGTTCTCGCCCAGCACCCGCGCCACTTCACGCGCGGCGGCCTCACGTTTGCTGCGGTCCGGATCGGTCAGGAAGTTCAGCGTGCCTTCGATGTTAAGTTCCTCACCGTCGATATCAAAGGTCAGGCCGGCAATGGTCTCGTCAAACAGCCGCTCCCACGCGTCGCCCACAACGCCAAGGTCATGCAGAAACTTCTCCAACTCATCCGAAAGCTGATGCGGTTTCATTGCACGAATGCGGCGGAACACCGGCTCATACCGTGCCAGATCGGCGTTTTCTGCAAAGGCTGTGGTCAGCGCATCGTCTTCCAGACGGTTCAGCTCCAGCGTGAAAAAGACCAGAGGCGTGGAGAAATTTGTCAGCTTTTCCTGCATGTTGGCCATGAACTGCGCGCGCTCGGCGTCCGTGGTCAGCTGATAATACCGCAGACCTGCATAGGACATGATGCGTCCCGACACCTGCGAAATCTTCTCGTTGCGCTGCACGCATTCCAGCAAACCTGCAGCGTCCAGATCGGCGAGCTTGCCTTCATAGTCGCTGGCAAAAGCTGCACATTCGCCTTCAAGCCACTCAAGATCCTTCAGCAACTCGGGCGCATCGTCCCCGGCATAGAGATCGGACAGATCCCATTCGGGCAGATCACCAAATGCGCCTGAGGCGCCGCTGGCATTGGCATCAAAAACGGGGAAGGGCAGATTGAACATCGGACGTCCTTTGAAGGGGAAACTCATTTTCCAACAGATAGGCAGAGAGGGCAGGGAGCTTCAAGGGGCGGTTGCACCTCCCGTGTCAGTGGGTAGCATGGGGGCAAGAGAAAGAGAGGGATCATGCGGTATCTGAGATATGGCGATTTGGGGGCGGAAAAGCCTGGTGTTTTGGACAGTGAGGGCCGCATTCGTGACCTGAGCGGTGTGGTGGATGACCTGGCGGGTAACGTGCTGGCAAACCTGCCAAAGGTTGATCCCGAGACATTGCCGCTGGTGGACGATCACCCCCGTATCGGGGCGCCGGTGGGGCAGGTCGGCAAGCTGCTGTGTATCGGGCTGAACTACAGCGATCACGCCGAAGAGGCGGGTATGCCGATCCCCGAAGAGCCGATCCTTTTTATGAAGGCCACCAGCGCCATCGTCGGCCCCGACGATCCGGTGATCCTGCCGCGCGGCTCTGAGAAATCCGACTGGGAGGTCGAACTCGGTGTGGTGATCGGCAAGTCGGCCAAATACGTCGCTGAGGCAGACGCGCTTGATCATGTAGCGGGCTACTGTGTGGCCAACGACGTGTCCGAGCGCGCCTATCAGATTGAACGCGGCGGACAATGGACCAAAGGCAAGAGCTGTGACACGTTCGGCCCGCTTGGCCCATGGCTGGTAACACCGGATGAGGTGGCTGATCCACAAGACCTTGGGCTGCATCTCGACCTCAACGGAGAGCGGATGCAGACAGGTAGCACATCCTCGATGATCTTTGGTGTGGCCCATGTGATCAGCTACCTCAGCCATATGATGACCCTGCATCCCGGTGATGTGATTATCACTGGAACACCGCCGGGCGTGGGCATGGGCATGACGCCTCAGCGCTTTCTCAAAGCAGGCGATGTGATGGAATTGGGCATCGTTGGGCTGGGCAAACAACGCCAGCGCGTGATGCAGGACGGCTGATCCAAGTCACTGGGAAACAACAGGAAACGCGCAGGTTTGCCTGCGCGTTTCCTGTTTCTGCGTTTCTGCGGACCCCGCGTCAAAGCAAAACAGCTTGATCGAAAATCCGACTCGCTCTAATTATATGAACAACTGTTCAATAACCGGAGGAGCGGACAGATGTTCATGCACTCGATGAATTTCGACCTGGGCGAAGATATCAACGCGCTGCGCGAGATGGTGCACCGCTTTGCACAAGAGCGCATCAAACCGATGGCCGCTGAGATCGACCAGACAAACGAATTCCCGAACGAGCTTTGGAAAGAGTTCGGCGAGTTGGGCCTTTTGGGCGTGACCGTGCCCGAGGAATTCGGCGGCGCGGATATGTCTTATCTGGCGCATGTGATCGTCTGCGAAGAAATCGCGCGGGCGTCGGCCTCTGTGGCTCTGTCCTACGGCGCGCATTCCAACCTCTGCGTCAACCAGATCAAACTGAACGGCAATCAGGCGCAGAAAGAGAAATACCTGCCGCGCCTTTTGTCCGGTGAACATGTCGGCGCTCTGGCGATGTCCGAGCCCTCTGCCGGCTCCGACGTTGTGTCGATGAAACTGCGGGCCGAAAAGAAAAACGACCGCTTTGTTTTGAACGGCAACAAATACTGGATCACCAACGGCCCTGATGCGGACACTCTGGTGGTGTACGCCAAAACCGATATGGACGCAGGCTCCCGTGGCATCACCGCCTTCCTCATCGAAAAAGAGATGAAGGGCTTCTCCACCAGCCCCCACTTTGACAAGCTGGGCATGCGCGGTTCCAACACTGCCGAACTGATCTTTGAAGACGTCGAAGTGCCGTTTGAGAACATCCTTGGCGAAGAGGGCAACGGCGTCGCCGTTCTCATGTCCGGTCTGGACTATGAGCGTGTGGTTCTGGCGGGTCTCGGCACTGGGATCATGGCCGCCTGTCTGGATGAGGTCATGCCCTACATGGTGGAGCGCAAGCAGTTCGGCCAGCCAATCGGAAACTTCCAACTGATGCAGGCGAAGATCGCCGACATGTACACCGCAATGAACTCTGCGCGTGCCTATGTCTATGAATGCGCCAAGGCTTGTGACAACGGTCAGATCACCCGTCAGGACGCCGCTGCCTGCTGTCTTTATGCATCCGAGGTCGCCATGACCCAGGCCCATCAGGCGGTGCAGGCATTCGGTGGCGCGGGCTATCTGTCGGACAACCCTGTTGGCCGTATCTTCCGCGATGCCAAGCTGATGGAAATCGGCGCAGGCACCTCAGAAATCCGTCGTATGCTGATCGGTCGTGAACTGATGGGCGCGCAAAGCTGAGGATGAATTGGTTTTGAGGGTAGGGGCGCGCGCTCCGCGCCGCTAAGCTGCCCTCAAAATCGATTTGGAGACTTTGGTATGTGGAAATTTTTGACAGCATCGGTGTTTGCAGCGGTAGGGGCGACAGCCTCGGCGCAAGAGGTGACGTTCTCGATGGACGCCACGCTGAATTGCCTGTCCACACTGTCCGAAAACCAAAGTCCGCGCAGTTGTATCAGCCATTCTGCCAACGCCTGCATGGAAGACACGCCAGGCGGCTGGTCAACGGTCGGCATGGGGGCTTGCCTGAACAAGGAATACGAATACTGGGATGCTCGGCTGAACACCGCCTACATCCATGTGCGCGACATGCGCCGCAAAACGGACAAGGAACTGGCTGACATCGGCTCTTCTGCGCCCAAACAGGCCGATGCTTTATTGGCTATGCAACGTGCGTGGATCGCTTACCGCGATGCCTCTTGCGCCTATGAACGCTCTCACTGGGGCGGCGGAACCGGCGGCGGTCCGGCGACGCTCAGTTGTTTGGTTTATCTGACCGCAGAACAAGCGCTATACCTCGAAGCTGACTCAATTGTGGAGTAAACTGATGCGCCTTTTTGCCTTTCTTCCAGCCCTCGTTCTGAGCACCGCCGCTTTTGCGCAGGACAATTTTTCTCCCGCCGAAACCGAGGCCTGTCTTGCCGGTGTTGATCGGAAAACCGACAAACGCGTCTGCGTTGGAGCCTCCGCCCGCGCTTGTGCGCAAGACAGCGAAGAGGCCACCTGCATGGCTTCTGAGATCGCCTATTGGGACACGCGGTTGACGGTGGCTTTTGCGCTGGTGCTTGATCGGGCCAAGGGCAAAGACGACGACGCGGTTCACATGAGCATGCAGCCCCGCGATCAGGCCGGTGCGCTATTGAAAGCGCAGGACAGCTGGAAGCAGTACCGCGCCGACACCTGTGCCTTTGAGCAAACCCTTTGGGTCACAGGCCAACCCGATGCACCCGAAGTGCAATCCTGTCACCTCTATCTGACCGCAGAACAGGTCTTTTACCTCGAAGCTGTGGCTTTGATTGAATAAGAAACGGAACCTACGATGAGCAAACTTCAGTCCAAGGTCATGACCGGCTCTGATGATTTCGCCGCCAACCGTGCGGCGCATCTGGAGATGATCGAGACCGTGCGCGAGGCCGCACAAAGCGCGGCACAAGGCGGCGGGGAGAAATCCCGCGCCCGCCACCTCAGCCGGGGCAAAATGTTGCCGCGCGATCGTGTGGCTGGTTTGCTTGATCCGGGATCACCCTTTCTCGAAGTGGGCTCCACGGCCGCGCACGGCATGTACGACGGAGCCGCCCCTTGTGCGGGGGCAGTGGCCGGCATCGGTCAGGTTCATGGCCAAGAGGTCATGGTGGTTTGCAACGACGCCACCGTTAAAGGCGGCACCTACTATCCAATGACGGTGAAAAAGCACCTGCGCGCACAGGAGATCGCCGAGCAGAACAATCTGCCGTGTGTCTACCTTGTGGACAGCGGTGGCGCGAACCTGCCGCAGCAGGACGAGGTTTTTCCGGATCGCGACCACTTTGGCCGCATCTTCTTTAACCAGGCCAACATGTCCGCCAAAGGCATCCCGCAGATCGCCGTGGTCATGGGATCCTGTACCGCCGGCGGCGCCTATGTACCTGCCATGTCAGACGTGACCATCATCGTCAAAGAACAGGGCACCATTTTCCTTGCGGGTCCACCTCTGGTGAAAGCCGCGACCGGTGAAGTTGTGTCAGCCGAAGACCTCGGCGGCGGCGACGTCCACACGCGCCTCTCCGGCGTGGCCGACTATCTGGCCGATGATGACGCCCATGCGCTCGCTTTGGCCCGCGACGCACTGCGCCACCTGAACCGCACCAAACCCACAACGGTTGACTGGCAAACGCCTGAAGAGCCTGCCTACGATCCCGAAGAAATCCTCGGCGTGGTCCCCGGCGGCCTGCGCACGCCTTATGACATTCGCGAGGTCATCGCGCGTGTTGTGGACGGCTCACGCTTTGACGAGTTTAAGAAACGCTTCGGCGAAACGCTGGTCTGTGGCTTTGCCCACGTCAAAGGCTGCCCCGTCGGCATCATCGCCAACAACGGCGTGCTCTATTCCGAAAGCGCTGCCAAAGGCGCGCATTTTGTTGAGCTTTGCTCGCAACGCGGCATCCCGCTGGTGTTCCTGCAAAACATCACCGGCTTTATGGTCGGCCGCAAATACGAGGCCGAAGGCATCGCGCGCCACGGCGCCAAGATGGTTACCGCCGTGGCAACCACCAAAGTGCCAAAAATCACCATGCTGGTCGGCGGCTCCTTTGGCGCTGGCAACTACGGCATGGCCGGTCGCGCCTACAGCCCGCGTTTCTTGTGGACGTGGCCCAACTCCCGCATCTCGGTGATGGGCGGCGAACAGGCGGCAGGCGTTCTCGCCACCGTGAAACGCGACTCTATTGAGCGCCAAGGCGGGGAATGGTCGGCTGATGAAGAGGCCGCCTTCAAACAGCCCACGCTTGATATGTTCGAGGAACAAAGCCACCCGCTTTATGCCTCCGCCCGCCTGTGGGATGACGGCATTGTCGATCCGCGCAAAACCCGCGACGTGCTGCACCTGAGCCTGTCGGCAAGTCTCAACGCACCAATCGAGGAGACCAAATTCGGCGTGTTCCGGATGTGATCTTCTTTCTTGCAAAAATACTCCCGGGGGTCCGGGGGCAGGCAGCCCCCGCACCGACGCTTCAACAAAAGGACGCACCCGATGTTTGAAAAAATCCTAATCGCCAACCGCGGTGAAATTGCCTGTCGCGTGATCGAAAGCGCCCGCGAGATGGGTGTCAAAACCGTCGCGGTTTACTCCGACGCAGACGCGACCGCCAAACACGTGGCTCTGGCCGATCAGGCCGTGCACATCGGTGGCGCGGCACCTGCGGACAGTTACCTCAAAGGCGACGTGATCATCCGGGCCGCGCTGGACACCGGCGCGCAGGGTATCCATCCGGGTTACGGCTTCCTGTCGGAAAACCCCGAGTTTGTTGAGGCTGTCGAGGCCGCAGGTTTGACCTTCATCGGCCCCTCCGCCAAAGCCATTCGCGCCATGGGGCTCAAGGACGCGGCCAAGGTCCTGATGGAAGAGGCCAATGTGCCGGTCGTGCCAGGCTATCACGGCGAAAACCAAGACGGCGCGTTCCTCGCAGAGCAGGCCGAGAAAATCGGCTATCCCGTGCTGATCAAAGCCGTTGCAGGTGGTGGCGGCAAAGGCATGCGCCTTGTTGAAGCCCCTGCGGATTTCGACGATGCACTTGCCAGCGCTCAGGGCGAGGCGACCACAGCTTTTGGCAACCCTGATGTTCTGATCGAGAAATACGTCACCAGCCCGCGCCATATCGAGGTTCAGGTCTTTGGCGACGGCACCAACGCCGTGCATCTGTTTGAGCGCGACTGCTCCCTGCAACGTCGCCACCAGAAGGTCATCGAAGAAGCGCCAGCCCCCGGCATGACCGCCGAGATGCGCGCCGCCATGGGCGACGCCGCGGTGCGTGCAGCGGAGGCGATCAACTACAAAGGTGCAGGCACCATCGAATTCATCGTGGACGGCTCCGACGGGCTGCGCACTGATGGGTTCTGGTTCATGGAAATGAACACCCGCCTGCAGGTGGAGCATCCCGTGACCGAAGCCATCACCGGCGTTGATCTGGTTGAATGGCAACTGCGCGTGGCCTCCGGTGAAACCCTGCCCAAACAGCAGGACGAGTTGACCATCACCGGCCACGCCTTTGAGGCGCGTATCTATGCCGAAGACGTGCCCAAAGGCTTCCTGCCTGCCACCGGTACGCTTTCGCATCTCGAATTTCCCGCTCAGGCCCGCATCGACAGCGGCGTCCGTGACGGGGACACGATCAGCCCCTGGTACGACCCTATGATTGCCAAGCTGATCGTGCACGGACCCACCCGCGAGGTGGCGCTCAAGCAACTGGAGCGCGCCCTTCGGTTTACCGATATCGGCGGCACCGTGACCAACGTGAGCTTCCTCGCGCTGCTGGCCGCTCAACCAGACTTCGTCGCAGGTGATGTGGACACCGGCCTGATTGAACGCCACATCGACGCGCTCGCCGCACAGCCCGTGGCCTGCACCAAGGCACGCTCGGTGGCGGCGCTGACCGCGATGGGCCTGATGGAGATGGTCAACGGCGCGCCCAAGCCCATTCTGGTGCTCTGGTCGCCGATGACCCATGTGATCGACCTCACGCACAATGAGGAGGCCATCACCGCACGCGTCACCGTACATGACACCGCCGATTTCACCGTCGATCTTGGTGAGGCGCAGCATCACGTCACCTACAAGGGCGGCGCATGGTGGGTCGACACCACCAAAGTGCTCGCCCGCACCGCCCGCAACGGCGATGAGCTGACCGTGTTCTGGGGCAACGGCTACCGCTTCCATGTGGTTGACCCGCTGGTGCGTGAAGACGCCGAAGGGGCAGGCGGCAACGTGATCGCGGCCCCCATGCCGGGGCTGGTGAAGGCCGTCTTTGCCGAAGCGGGCCAAGTGGTGTCCAAAGGCGACCGCCTTGCCATTCTGGAGGCCATGAAAATGGAGCATTCTCTGTTGGCGCCGCGTGACGGTGTGGTGGCAGAGGTGCTGACATCCGAGGCGGCACAGGTCGAAGACGGCGCGGCCCTGATCCGCCTTGAGGACGAGGAGGAGGCCTGATGGCCACTCTTCATTCCATCGCAGGCAGCCGGTCCTTTCGGGTGAACTGGCTGCTGCATGAACTTGGGGTGCCGGTGGGAATCGTGCCATACGCGATCACCGACGGCTCTTTGCAAAGTCCTGAATTCAAGACCAAAAGCCCCGCTCGCCGCGTGCCCGCGCTCGAAATTGACGGGCGTGTGCTCTATGAGAGCGGCGCGATTGTGCAATACCTGTGCGAAACCCGCTCCGGCCACACGTTGATGCCCGCGATCGACAGCGCCGAGCGTGCCGACTGGCTGCAATGGCTGCATTATGCGGAAACGCTTGGGGCAGGAATTCAGAACCTCAACATGCAGCACCTTTTTCTGCCGAAGGACTGGATGAAATCGCCGACCGTGATGGGGATCGAAACCAAACGTCTGGCGATTGCCCTCAAGGCTGTCGAGGCGGCGTTGCAAGACGGACGCGACCATCTTCTCACCAGCGGGTTTTCGGCCGCAGACGTCATGATGGGCTTCACGCTCGAAAGCGCATCGCGCTATGTGCGGTTTGATGGCTTCCCCATGACCGCAGCCTATCTTGCTCGTCTGAAGGCCCGCGAGGCCTATCAGGCCGCAGAAGCCGCCGAAGGTCCGCAGCAATTTTACACCCAAGACTTTTACGACCTGCCGGAGGGCTGAGCATGTCCGAATATGTCGAAATCTTCGAGATGGGCCCGCGCGACGGGCTGCAAAACGAAAAACGCCAGATCCCCACAGCCGAGAAAATCGGGCTTGTGGATTGCCTGAGCCAGGCCGGTTTTAAACGCATCGAGGTCGCCAGTTTCGTCAGCCCCAAATGGGTGCCGCAAATGGCCGACAGCGGCGACGTGCTGGCGGGCATCACCCGCGCCAACGGCGTCAGCTATGCCGCCCTGACCCCCAACATGCGCGGCTTTGACGGGGCGGTGGCGGCCAAGGCCGACGAGATCGCGATTTTCGGCTCAGCCAGCGAAGGGTTTTCCAAAGCCAATATCAACGCCACGATTGCAGAAAGCCTTGAGCGTTTTGTGCCAATCATGGAGGCGGCCAAATCCATCAGCCTGCCGGTGCGCGGCTATGTCAGCTGCGTCACGGACTGTCCCTACGACGGACCAACTCCGCCCGAAAAAGTCGCCGAGGTCGCCAAACATCTGTTCGACGCCGGCTGCTATGAAATCAGTCTTGGCGACACCATCGGGCAGGGGACGCCGGAAACCATCACCGCGATGCTTAGGGCGGTGTTGGATGTGGTGCCTGCCGACAAGCTCGCAGGCCACTATCACGACACCGCTGGCCGGGCTTTGGCGAACATCGAAGCCTCGCTCGCCCTTGGCGTGCGGGTGTTTGACGCCGCTGTTGGCGGCCTTGGCGGCTGCCCCTATGCACCGGGGGCCAAAGGCAACGTCGCGACCGAAGCAGTGAACGCGCGGCTGGTTGAACTGGGCTATGACACTGGCCTGAACACAGAAATTCTGACGCAGGCCGCAGAGATGGCGCGATCCATGCGCGTAGAAGGATAAGACCATGTTTGAAGCCCTGAGCATTGATACAGACGCGCGCGGCGTGGCGACCCTGACGCTGAACCGTCCGGAAAAACACAACGCCATGTCCGGCGCGATGATTGCCGAACTCAAGCAGGCTGCCGAACAACTGGGCATGGACGAAACCGTACGCGTTGTGGTGCTGACGGGCGCTGGCAAAAGCTTTTGCGCGGGCGGCGATCTTGGCTGGATGCAGGCCCAGATGGCGGCCGATAGCGAAACCCGCTTTGTGGAGGCCCGCAAACTGGCCGAAGCGCTTCAGGCGCTCAACACAATGCCCAAGCCGCTGATCGGCAAATTGCAGGGCAACGCTTTTGGTGGCGGTGTTGGCATGGCGTCCGTATGCGATGTGGCCATAGGCGTCGACACCCTGACCATGGGCCTCACCGAGACCAAACTCGGCCTGATCCCCGCCACCATCGGCCCTTATGTGCTGTCGCGTATGGGGGAGGCCATGGCGCGGCGCGTCTTTATGTCGGCGCGCCTGTTCAAGGCGCCCGAGGCGGTGACACTGGGCCTACTGGCCAAGGCTGTGCCTGCTGAGGACCTCGACGCGGCGGTCGAAGCGGAAGTCATGCCTTACCTCGCCTGCGCACCGCAAGCCGTGGCGCGGGCCAAGGCACTGACCCGCGCGCTGGGTCCGATCATCGACGACGCCGTCATCGACCACACCATTGGCGAACTGGTCGCTTGCTGGGAAGGGCAGGAAGCCAAAGACGGCATCGGTGCTTTCTTTGCCAAAGAAAAGGCCCCATGGGTCAAAGGCTAAGCCAGCCAATCGCGCTTCGGAAAGCGGGTCGGGCCAAGAGGTCTGGCCCGTTTTTGCGCGGCACGCACGGCTCCGGTCGGAACAGCGGGCGGGATAACTGATGGAATCTCTTGGGAAAGCCAACTGTGGAATCAATGGACACATTGACCCGGCTTCAAGAGACACGCACAAAAAAAACCGACAAAAGGCGTGGTACACATTCATATACAATGAGCCAAAACACCTGAAAAATAAGCAAAAACGCCGGTTTCGCAGGCAAAGCTGCGACACCCGTACTTATTGACCCCGACAAGGCCCGCAGGTAAACCGCTCAAAGACCTACTACAGCCAGCTGACTGCCCCGACTTGCGGGTGCATGAAAGGAGCTACCATTGGAAGAGATGCTTCGGGAGTACTTCCCCATTATCATCTTCTTGGCCGTCGCAATCGCACTAGGCCTTGTTTTCATCCTCGCCGCAGTTGTTTTGGCCGTACGCAATCCCGATCCTGAAAAGGTGAGTGCGTACGAATGTGGTTTCAATGCTTTTGACGATGCGCGGATGAAATTTGACGTCAGGTTCTACCTCGTCTCCATCCTGTTCATCATTTTCGACCTCGAAATTGCCTTCCTGTTCCCATGGGCCGTAGGGTTCAAGGACATTTCCATGGTAGGCTTTTGGTCGATGATGGTCTTCCTCGCGGTTCTGACCATCGGCTTTGCCTATGAATGGAAGAAGGGAGCTCTGGAATGGGAGTGATGACAGGCGCGAACACCGCAGGTGTTGATCGTGAAGTGGTCACTCAGGCCATCAATACAGAGCTTCAGGACAAAGGCTTTCTGCTGACCAATGCAGAAGACCTGATCAATTGGGGCCGCACCGGCTCGCTGCACTGGATGACCTTTGGTCTGGCCTGCTGCGCGGTTGAGATGATGCACACCTCCATGCCGCGCTATGACGCCGAGCGTTTCGGTATTGCCCCGCGCGCTTCCCCGCGTCAGTCCGACGTGATGATCGTGGCCGGCACCCTGACCAACAAAATGGCGCCTGCGCTGCGCAAAGTTTATGACCAGATGCCCGAGCCGCGTTATGTGATCTCCATGGGGTCCTGCGCCAACGGCGGTGGTTACTACCACTACAGCTACTCCGTGGTGCGCGGCTGTGACCGCATCGTGCCTGTCGACATCTACGTGCCAGGCTGCCCTCCGACGGCTGAGGCGCTGCTTTACGGTCTGTTGCAGTTGCAGCGCAAAATCCGCCGCACCGGCACCATTGAACGCTAACGGGGGCGATTGAGACATGAGTGACGCACTGAACGAACTCGGCGCCCATATCGAACTTAAGCGCCCGGACTGTGTTTTGTCGTGGGATGTGGCCTTTGGCGAGCTGAACATCGACGTGACGCCCGCCAATATCGCGGGCTTCATCGAGTTTCTGAAATCGGACGCCAACTGCCGTTTCTCCACGCTGGTGGATGTGACGGCGGTGGACTACCCCGAGCGCGCGAAACGCTTTGACGTGGTTTATCACCTGCTCAGCATGTACCAAAACCAGCGCGTGCGCCTGCGTGTGGCTGTGCGCGAGGACGAGATGGTCCCGTCGATCACCGAGGTTCACCCCTCTGCCAACTGGTTTGAGCGCGAAGTTTTCGACATGTTCGGCATTATCTTCTCCGACCATCCGGATCTGCGCCGCTTGCTGACGGACTATGGCTTCCGCGGCCACCCGCTGCGCAAGGATTTCCCGACAACGGGTTACACCGAAGTGCGTTATGATGAGGCGCAGAAGCGCGTGGTTTATGAACCTGTGCAACTGACGCAGGACTACCGCCAGTTTGATTTCATGTCGCCTTGGGAGGGTGCCAACTACATCCTGCCCGGGGATGAAAAGTCAGGGGACGGCAATGCCTGACACCCCGACTTGGTTCTTCTGCATTGGGGCGCAAAAAGCCGGGACAACCTGGCTTTATGACTACTGTGCAAAACATCCAGAAATTCATGTGCCCTCTGTGAAAGAGGTGCACTATTTCAACGTTTTGCACGACCCGAAACAGACCGGATTTGCCAAGAACCGCCGGCGGTCTCTGGACGCCGCGGAATCCCGCCCTCTGGGTGCGCTGATGGCCAATACGTTTCGAACCAAGCAACCCGGAGATGACGGGTCCAAAAAAGCGCTGCGCGCACTGGTGGCCATGCACGAGGACTCCTCGCAAAACCACTCCGCCTATCAGCAGCTTGTCACCGCAGGTCGCAAGGACGAGCCCGTGGTTGCCGATATCACCCCGTGCTACAGCGTGCTGAAACAAGCGGCTTTTGCCGATATGGCGTCTTTGCCTGGCAAGCCGAAGTTCCTGTTTATCATGCGCGATCCGATCGAACGAACATGGTCTGCGATCAAAATGCACCGCCAGTTCCTCAAGTCGCAAAAACAGATCGAGCGTACTGAGATGGAACTGGTTGATCTGTTGGTTGACGGGCGTCAAAGCCACATTATGCAGCGCTCGATGTATCAACGAACCCTGCACAATCTGCGGTGTGCCGTGCCCGACGATCAGGTTCTTGTCCTGTTTTACGAAGATCTGTTCACCGACGCCTCTATGAAGCGTCTATGTGATTTTCTCGGGGTGTCGTTTGTGTCTGGCGACTACGCTGCGCGCATCCGCAAGGGCAAGGCCGAGACCATCCCGACCGAAGCCTTTGACAAACTCGCCACTCTCTTCCGCAAGGTCTATGAGAAGGTTGCGGAAAACTATAGGGACCGTTTGCCAGCCAACTGGCACACGGATCTGGTACTTGAACAACAATCGCTGAGGGCTGTGTCATGATCAAAGCCAAGCGAAGACTGACGGTCGCTGCCGCACATGGCGTGCAAGCACCCGCAACGGAAATGAGGAAACGATAAATGGACGGTTCCAAATTTGATGACGGCAGCGTGGATGCGCTGAGCGGCGAACAGAAAATCCGCAACTTTAACATCAACTTCGGCCCACAGCACCCTGCGGCCCACGGCGTTCTGCGTCTGGTTCTCGAACTCGACGGCGAGATCGTCGAACGCTGCGACCCGCACGTCGGCTTGCTGCACCGTGGCACCGAAAAGCTGATGGAAAGCCGCACATACCTGCAAAACCTGCCGTATCTGGACCGCCTTGATTATGTGGCGCCGATGAATCAGGAGCACGCATGGTGTCTTGCGATTGAAAAGCTGACCGGCACCGAGGTGCCGCGCCGCGCGCAGTTGATCCGTGTATTGTTCTGCGAAATCGGCCGCATCCTGAACCACCTGATGAACGTCACCACACAGGCGATGGACGTTGGCGCGCTGACCCCGCCGCTTTGGGGCTTTGAAGAGCGCGAAAAGCTGATGATCTTCTATGAACGGGCCTGTGGCGCGCGTTTGCACGCGAACTACTTCCGCCCCGGCGGTGTGCATCAGGATCTGCCCGATGAATTGGTTGACGACATCGAAGAGTGGGCCATCGGGTTCCCCGAGGTTCTTCAGGACATCGACGATCTGCTGACCGAAAACCGCATCTTCAAACAGCGCAACGTCGATATCGGCGTTGTGACCGAGGATGATGTTCTGCAATACGGCATGTCCGGCGTCATGGCGCGCTCGGCGGGCCTCGCATGGGACCTGCGCCGCGCGCAGCCATACGAATGCTATGACGAGTTCGAGTTCCAGATCCCGGTTGGCAAAAACGGCGACTGTTATGACCGGTACCTGATGCGGATGGAAGAGATGCGCCAGTCGCTCTCGATCATGCGTCAGGCGATCCACAAACTGCGCGAGGCCACCGGCGACGTGCTGTCGCGTGGCAAGCTGACTCCGCCCAAACGCGGCGACATGAAAACCTCGATGGAAAGCCTGATCCACCACTTCAAGCTCTATACCGAAGGCTTCCACGTGCCCGAAGGCGAGGTCTACGCCGCCGTCGAAGCGCCAAAAGGCGAATTTGGCGTCTACATGGTGGCGGACGGCTCCAACAAACCTTACCGCGCCAAACTGCGCGCACCGGGCTATCTGCACCTTCAGGCGATGGATCACATCGCAACCGGCCACCAACTCGCTGACGTGGCGGCCATCATCGGCACCATGGACATCGTGTTCGGGGAGATCGACCGCTGATGGATATGGGCACGCTGACAATTCTGCTTTGCCTCGGGGGCGCTGTGGTGACAGGCATTCTGGCCTTTACCTTTTGGCGTGACCCTGTTGCCGGCATGAAGTCCGCGACCCATCGCTCCGAACAATTGCCGCAGGTCATGACAGACCGCTATGTGTCCTTTGTCTTTCTGTCGCTCGCCGCTGCTTGGCACGGCGACGCGGGCGTTATCGCCGTGCTATTCGTGGCGTTTTCCTTCATGGGATTTGCCGACGGGGTGATCTATGCCCGTGCGGGCCATCCTCACATCAAACACACCGCTGCCGGTGTGGCTGCCGCTCTTGTGGCCGCCGTTGCAGCGTGGACCGAACTAAGTAACGGAGCCGCCTGAGATGCTACGCCGTCTGTATCATGAACAGCCAGAAAGCTTTGCTTTCACCGCCGCGAACCAGACATGGGCGGAAGGGCAGATCACCAAATACCCCGAAGGCCGTCAGGCCTCGGCTGTGATCCCGCTTTTGTGGCGCGCACAGGAACAGGAAGGCTGGTTGTCCAAACCCGCAATCGAAGCGGTCGCCGACATGCTGGGCATGGCCTATATCCGTGTCCTCGAAGTGGCGTCATTCTACTTCATGTTCCAACTGCAACCGGTTGGGTCTGTTGCGCATATCCAGATTTGTGGCACCACGTCCTGCATGATCTGCGGCGCGGAAGACCTGATTGCAGTCTGCCGCGAAAAGATCGCCGACAAGCCGCACACCCTGTCTGCGGATGGCAAGTTCTCTTGGGAAGAGGTCGAATGCCTCGGTGCCTGCACCAACGCGCCCATGGCGCAGATCGGCAAGGACTACTTTGAGGATCTGACCGCCGAAGGTTTTGGCAAGATGCTCGATGACATGGCCGCAGGCAAGGTGCCGCTGCCCGGTCCGCAAAATGGCCGCTATGCGTCTGAGCCCCTGTCGGGGCTGACCACGCTCAAGGATTTCGACAGCGGTCACACGCAATACAACGCCTCCGCGCAACTGGCGGCGGATCTGGGTGACTCCATCAAGCGTATCGACGGCACCGAAGTTCCGATCCTGACCCCGTGGGTGGGCAAGGACGGCAAAGTCGCGGGCCGCGAAGCTGCCGCCAATCCGCCAGCGCCCGCACCGGCCCCGAAACCGGCTGTGAAACAGGCGGACGAGGCGAAGAAAACCAAGGCAGACGAGAAGCCAAAGAAAGCCGCCAAGAAGGCAGAGGCGAAAGCCGAGAAGCCGAAGGCGGAGACAAAAGCTCCCGCCAAAAAGGCCGCACCCAAGAAGGCAGCCAAAGCCAAAGCCGGCGCAGACGATCTCAAATTACTCAAGGGCGTTGGGCCCGCGCTTGAGAAGAAGTTGCACGACAACGGTGTGACCAGCTTTGCCCAGATTGCAGCCTGGAACGCAGAAGACATCGCGGACATGGACGACAAACTGTCGTTCAAGGGCCGCATCGAACGAGACAATTGGGTCGAACAGTCAAAACTGTTGGCCGAAGGCGGAGACACAGAATTCTCCAAGCGCGCAAAGGACGCTGAATAAACAAGTAAGATCAACGGAGGGAAAGACGGAAAATGGCCACGGAAAACAAGAATACAACCTGCACGCTTGTGTGTTGGGTGATCGCCGCGATTGTCGGCTTGATCGCGTTTATGGTGCTCAAAGGGATCCTTTGGGGCGTCCTCGCGTTGATTTTCGCCGTTGTTGTGGTTGTTCTTCTGGGCATGTGGATGGTGAAAACCTTCTGCGCCGTGGCCGAAGCGCCCGCGTCCATTCCCGCCTCCGCACCTGCCAGCGCGCCAACGCCTGCCGCTGAGCCCGCAGCACCGGCCGCCGAGGCGCAAGCCGAAGCTGAAGCTGCCGCAGACGAGGCCGCTGCCGACGCCAACGCGGCAATGGCAGCTGATGCGCCGACCGAGCGGGCAGAGCCAATTATCAAACCCTCCACCGAATTGCCGGGTCAAAAAGAACTGGCTGAACGCAAAGGCGCGTGGAAGTACGAAAAACCGGCTGACGAGGCCGCGCCCGCGAAGGCCAAAGCCGCAGCACAAGCGCCCGCCTCATCCGGTGGCGCGGATGACCTTAAGCTACTCAAAGGCGTTGGCCCCGCGTTGGAAAAGAAATTGCACGCTGCCGGTGTGACCACTTTTGCGCAGATCGCCGCATGGGGTTCGCAAGACATTGCGGATATGGATGACAAGCTGTCATTCAAAGGCCGCATTGAACGTGACGGTTGGGTGGAACAAGCCAAAAAGCTCGCATCGGGCTGAGGGCTGAGGAATGAGTGGAGGGACGAAGGATCAGGAACTGGCTCGTAGGGGCCGAACGGTGTCGCTGGTAATTGCCGGCACCATCCTGATCTGGCTGGCTCTCAATGTAATAGGAAGGGCGGCAGGATTGCCGGGGCGCTTTGCGCTCTTGTTCGATTTTGCCGCTCTGGCCGCGCTGATTTGGGCGATGGTCAATATTTATCAGATCTGGCGCGCGCGCCGGACAGACGAAGGGTAACGAAGAATGAACAACATTGGTCTTCCAGGGTTGATCCTAATTTTGGTCTACGTAGCAGTTTTGGTTATCCCGTTTTGGAAGCTTTGGAAGCGGACCGGTCATTCTCCTTGGCTGTCACTTCTCATGTTGGTTCCTCTGGTAAACTTTATTTCGCTGTACGTACTGGCCTTCAAAGCGTGGCCGACAGAAAACAAAGGGTAACGGGATGCTCAAAGATCAGGACCGTATCTTTACCAACCTCTACGGCATGCACGACCGCACGCTGGCAGGGGCCAAAGCACGCGGCCACTGGGACGGCACAGCCAAGCTGATCCAGATGGGGCGGGACTCGATTATCGAGAACATGAAGGCGTCAGGCCTGCGTGGTCGCGGTGGTGCGGGCTTCCCGACGGGTCTCAAGTGGTCCTTCATGCCCAAAGAAAGCGACGGGCGCCCCGCCTACCTCGTGATCAACGCCGATGAATCCGAGCCCGGCACCTGTAAAGACCGCGAGATCATGCGCCATGATCCGCACACCCTGATCGAGGGTGCGCTGATCGCCTCTTTCGCGATGAACGCACACACCTCTTACATCTACATCCGCGGCGAATACATCCGCGAGCGTGAAGCTCTGCAGGCCGCGATCGACGAATGTTACGACGCTGGTCTTCTGGGCAAAAACGCCGCTGGCTCCGGCTGGGACTTTGACCTCTTCCTGCACCATGGGGCAGGGGCCTACATCTGCGGCGAGGAAACCGCGCTGATCGAAAGCCTTGAGGGCAAAAAAGGCATGCCGCGCATGAAGCCACCGTTTCCGGCGGGCGCAGGTCTTTATGGCTGCCCGACCACCGTGAACAACGTGGAATCCATTGCCGTTGTGCCAACCATCCTGCGCCGCGGCCCCGAATGGTTCGCCGGTTTTGGCCGCCCGAACAATGCGGGCACCAAGATCTTTGGCATCTCGGGACATGTGAACAACCCCTGCGTGGTCGAAGAAGAAATGTCGATCTCCTTTGAAGAGCTGATCGAAAAACACTGCGGTGGCATTCGTGGCGGTTGGGACAACCTTCTTGCTGTCATCCCGGGCGGGTCTTCCGTGCCTTGCGTGCGCGGCGAGAACATGCGCGATGCCGTGATGGATTTTGACGCCCTGCGCGATGTGGGCTCGTCCCTTGGCACCGCCGCCGTGATCGTCATGGACAAGCAAACCGACATCATCAAAGCAATCTGGCGCCTGTCCAAATTCTACAAACATGAAAGCTGCGGCCAGTGTACTCCCTGTCGCGAAGGCACCGGCTGGATGATGCGCGTCATGGACCGTCTGGTGCGCGGCGAGGCAGAGATCGAAGAGATCGACATGCTGTTTGATGTCACCAAACAGGTCGAAGGCCACACCATCTGTGCCCTTGGCGACGCGTCCGCATGGCCGATCCAAGGTTTGATCAAGAACTTCCGTGAAGAAATCGAAGACCGGATCAAAGCCAACAAAACCGGGCGCATGGGCGCCATGGCGGCGGAGTGATCTGACATGATGGCTCGCACCCTCATTCTTGTGACTTGTGCCGGATTGGCGCTGACGGCCTGTACCAACCGCAACAAGGACGACCAGTTCGCCTTTAATGGTATCCACTTTCAGTCCAAGTCCGACGAAGTGTCTAAAGACGCGCGTGATCGTTTCTTCGTGAACGTGAAAGGCGCCAATCAGGATCTGGCCGCCGCCCGTGAAGCAGGCCGGTACGAAGGCACACGATATTGTATCGCGGAATACGGCACCTCTCGGATTGAGTGGGTTGTCGGCCCGGAGAATGAAGCCACGGTGCCGGTTGACGACGTGCTCCGGCTGGAAGGGATCTGCCGTCCGCTATGATCAGCTGCGTCGCATATCCGGGCTGTTATTGCCTATCAGGTGGTCTTGAGGCCTCCCTTTGCCATGCGGGCATGTCGCCCGCACGCGCGAAAGGAGTGATCGCATGAAACATCTGACGAAAACGGCTTTGATCCTGACCCTGACGGCTGGCGCTGCATTGGCCAAACCGCCTCTGCGCGAGGTCAAGGAAATCGACGATCAGATTTTCTGGGGCGTTGTGGCCTATGAGGTCTCCGAACAATGTCCGACCATTGACGCCCGCACACTCAAAGCGGTGTCCGACTTGTGGTCGCTTGGTCGCAAGGCCCAAAAAATGGGCTACTCCCGCGACGAGATCAAAACCTACATCCGCTCTGACGAAGAAAAGGCCCGCATGAGGAAACGCGGCGAGGCCCTTCTTAAGAGCAACGGGGTCTCTTACGACGACCCGCAATCCTTCTGCACCTTCGGGACTGCAGAAATCGAACGAAACAGCGCGATCGGCGTGTATTTGAGGGCGAAATAGTCAATGTCTGACCTACGCAAGATCATCATCGACGAGACAGAGGTCGAAGTAGAGGGCGCAATGACCCTCATTCAGGCCTGTGAAGAAGCGGGCGTGGAAATTCCGCGCTTCTGCTATCACGAGCGTCTGTCGATTGCCGGCAACTGCCGCATGTGCCTTGTCGAAGTGGTTGGCGGCCCGCCCAAACCGGCGGCCTCCTGTGCCATGCAGGTGCGCGATCTGCGCCCCGGTCCCGAAGGCCAGCCTCCGGTTGTGAAAACCACATCGCCGATGGTCAAAAAGGCCCGTGAAGGTGTGATGGAGTTCATGCTCATCAACCACCCGCTGGATTGTCCGATCTGCGATCAGGGCGGCGAATGTGATCTTCAGGATCAGGCGGTTGCTTACGGCATCTCTGAAAACCGCTTCAACGAAGCCAAGCGCGCCGTGGATGATCTGGATCTCGGCCCGCTTGTCGGCACCGCCATGACCCGCTGCATCTCCTGCACCCGCTGTGTGCGTTTCACGTCCGAGGTCGCAGGCATCACCCAGATGGGCCAGACAGGTCGCGGCGAAGATGCGGAGATCACCAGCTATCTGAATGAAACGCTGGACAGCAACCTTCAGGGCAACATCATCGATTTGTGCCCCGTTGGTGCTCTGACATCCAAACCCTACAGCTTCACTGCCCGTCCGTGGGAATTGACCAAAACCGAAACCATCGACGTGATGGATGCCTTGGGGTCGAACATTCGCGTGGACACCAAAGGCCGCGAAGTCATGCGCATTATGCCGCGCAACCATGACGGTGTGAACGAAGAGTGGATTTCCGACAAAACCCGTTTTGTCTGGGACGGCCTGCGCCGCCAACGTCTGGACACGCCTTATGTGCGTGTTGACGGCAAGCTCAAGCCCGCCACATGGGGCGAAGCTCTGGCCGCCGCAGCGGGCGCGATGAAAGGTAAGAAGGTTGCCGCACTTGTGGGCGATCTGGCCCCGACCGAAGCTGTCTTTGCGCTCAAGCAGATTGTTGAAGGGCTTGACGGCACCATCGAATGCCGCACCAACGGCGCGGTCCTGCCCGCTGGCAACCGTTCTGCCTATGTCGGCAATGCGGCCATCGAAGATATTGATACTGCAAAAGAAATCTATTTGATCGGCACCAACCCGCGCCAAGAGGCGCCGGTTCTGAATGCCCGCATCCGCAAAGCATGGGCCAATGGCGCGAATGTGACCGTTGCCGGGCCCAAGAACATGGACCTGACCTATGACTACCGCTTTATGGGGCCGGGTCGGCTTATGTTGAACAAAGCGGTTGAGGATGCGCAGCCAACCGACGGCGCGTTGGTGATCGTGGGGCAGGGCGCCATCTCCGAGGGTGACGGCATCGCGGTTCTTGGCCAAGCCATGGCGCTGGCTGAAAAGCTGGGCGGCAAGATGCTGGTTCTGCATACCGCCGCAAGCCGTGTGGGTGCGATGGATGTGGGTGCTGTGACCGAAGGTGGTCTGGATGTGGCCACCGAAGGGGCAGAGGTCATCTTCAACCTTGGCGCGGACGAAGTCGAAATTGCTGACGGGCCGTTTGTGATCTATCAGGGCAGCCACGGCGACCGCGGCGCGATGCGCGCCGACGTGATCCTGCCGGCCGCCGCCTACACCGAGGAAAACGGCCTCTTCGTAAACACCGAAGGCCGTCCGCAGCTGGCAATGCGCGCCGGCTTTGCTCCGGGGGAGGCCAAGGAAAACTGGGCCATTCTGCGGGCGCTGTCCGCTGAGCTGGATGCCACGTTGGCCTACGACAGCCTCGCGCAACTGCGTCAGGCACTGGTGGCTGAAGTGCCGCATCTCGCCAAGGTGGATCAGGTGATCGACAATGGCTGGGAGCCGCTGGAGGTCAAAGACCTCGGCAAGGGGGCATTCGGCAACGCCGTCAGAGATTTCTATCTGACCAATCCGATCGCCCGCGCAAGCGAGTTGATGGCGCAGCTTTCGGCCAATGCCAAAGATCGCAACAGCAAAAAGATCGCAGCGGAGTAAGTCTGAGTGAGCAAACGTCCACATATCCTCGCTCTTGGCCTGGCGCTTGTCGCCGGACTGGCGGCGTGTACACCGCAGACCGACGAGTCTGTGGCGCGTCAGGATGTGGTGTTTGCGCCGACCTACAAAGGTGTGAAAACCGACCTGCTCGAAGGTGATCTGGTGAATTTCCACGTCGCCATGTCCGGCGCACGCGACGAAACTGATGTGCACCGCTATGCGGAATGTGCTGCGGCGCAATACGCTTTGATCCGTGGCTTCGGCTTTGCCCGCCACGTGCGCACAACAACCGACAAATCCGACGAGATCTGGAGCGGCGATGCCGTCTACGTGATCTCCGCCGCTCTTCCTGAAGGGCTCAAAACAATCGACGCAGAGGTCATCGTGGCCGATTGCGAAGACAACTCCATACCGACGGTGTGAGGCAACATGACTGAATTCTTTACCAACACAAACCTCGGGATTTTGCTGACAGTGGTCGGGCAGGTTCTGCTGGTCGTTGTTCCGCTGCTGGTGGCATTGGCCTTCCTGCTTTACGCGGACCGCAAGATCTGGGCGGCAGTGCAGCTGCGCCGCGGCCCCAACGTGGTGGGCGTCTTCGGTCTGCTGCAAAGCTTCGCGGACTTCATCAAATACGCGGTGAAGGAAATCGTCTATCCGGCAGGCGCGGACAAAGTGGTCTTCCTGCTGGCCCCGATGATCACCCTCTGCATGGCGCTGATCGCTTGGGCGGTGATCCCGTTTGGCGACGGTCTGGTGGTTTCCAACCTTAACGTCGCGATCCTTTATGTCTTCGCGGTCTCTTCGCTTGAAGTCTACGGCGTGATCATGGGCGGTTGGGCATCGAACTCCAAATACCCGTTCCTCGGCTCGTTGCGCTCGGCGGCACAGATGATCTCCTATGAGGTCTCCATCGGCCTAATCATTGTCGGCATCATCATCTCCACGGGGTCGATGAACTTCGGCGACATCGTGAACGCACAAGACGGCAAATACGGCATCTTCAGCTGGTATTGGGTGGCGCACTTCCCGATGCTCTTCCTGTTCCTGATCTCCGCACTTGCGGAAACCAACCGCCCGCCGTTTGACCTGCCCGAAGCGGAATCCGAGCTGGTTGCCGGTTATCAGGTGGAATACAGCTCGACACCGTTCCTTCTGTTTATGATCGGCGAGTATGTGGCCATCGTTCTGATGTGCGCCCTGACCTCGCTTCTGTTCCTTGGTGGCTGGCTCTCGCCGATTCCAGGCTTGCCTGACGGCATCATCTGGATGCTGCTGAAAATCTGCTTCGTCTTCTTCATCTTCTCGATGGTGAAGGCAATCACCCCGCGCTACCGCTACGACCAGCTGATGCGCATCGGTTGGAAAGTCTTCCTGCCGCTGTCGCTGTTCTGGGTTGTTCTGGTGGCCTTCCTTGCAAAATTCGAACTCTTCGGCGGTGCCTATGCCCGCTGGGCCATCGGAGGCTGATATGACGGCTATCGACTACAAACGCGCCGCCGGCTACTTCCTGCTCAAAGACGTCTTTGGCGGCTTCAAGCTGGGCATGAAGTATTTCTTCAAGCCCAAGGCCACGGTGAACTATCCACACGAAAAAGGCCCGCTCTCCCCGCGCTTCCGCGGCGAGCACGCCCTGCGCCGCTATCCTAACGGCGAGGAGCGTTGTATTGCCTGTAAACTGTGTGAAGCGATCTGTCCCGCACAGGCGATCACGATTGACGCCGAACCCCGCGAAGACGGCTCTCGCCGCACCACGCGCTATGACATCGACATGACCAAATGCATCTACTGCGGCTTCTGCCAAGAAGCCTGCCCGGTGGATGCGATTGTCGAAGGCCCGAATTTCGAATTCGCCACCGAAACCCGTGAAGAGCTGTTCTACGACAAGGCAAAACTGCTCGAGAACGGCGAACGCTGGGAGGCCGAGATCGCCAAAAACCTCGAACTGGATGCGCCGTACAGATGACCGATCCCAAGAACCCATATGAGGCGATGTTCGCCCAGTATCAGGATATGGCCAAAGCCTTCAATCCGGCGCTGGAGTCGTTCACCCCCAAGGGGTTTGAGGCGCTCTGGCCCACCATGCCCAAAGACGTCATGGAGATGTTCTTTGGCAACACGATGAACAAGGGCGGCCTTGATGCCAAGACCCGCCTTCTGCTGACCCTTGGCGCGCTCACCATGCTGGGGGCTCAGGCAGACGCACAAATCCGGCTCACTGTCCGCCATTTGTTGGAAACAGGGGCCACGAAACAGGAAATTGTGGAGACCATCGGCCAGATGTCGATGTTCGCCGGTATTCCCGCAACCACCCGCGCCATGGATCTGGTGCAAGAGGTGCTGGCGGAACAAGAAGGAAATGACACATGACCGTCGCGGCATTTGCATTCTGGCTTTTTGCGATCTGCGTGATCGCCGGCGGGTTGTTCACCGTCATCAGCCGCAACCCAGTGCATTCGGTACTCTGGCTCATTCTGGCCTTCCTCAGCTCGGCAGGTCTGTTTGTCCTGCTCGGCGCGGAGTTCGTAGCGATGCTTTTGATCATCGTTTACGTGGGCGCGGTTGCCGTGCTCTTCCTATTTGTGGTGATGATGCTGGATGTGGACTTTGCCGAACTCAAGGCGGGCATGGCGCAATACATGCCGCTGGCTTTGCTGATCGGTGTGGTGCTTCTGATGCAACTGGGCATGGCCTTTGGCGTCTGGCACTTCGCTGACTCAGCCGAAGCCGCCCGCGCGGCCGTGACCCCCGCAACAGACGATCTGCACAACACCGCAGCGCTGGGTGTCATTCTCTATGACCAATACTTCCTGCTCTTCCAGCTCGCGGGTCTGATCCTGCTGGTCGCCATGATCGGCGCCATCGTTCTGACCCTGCGCCACCGCAAAGACATCAAACGCCAGAACGTTCTGGAACAGATGTGGCGTGATCCGGCGGATGCCATGGAACTCAAAGACGTAAAACCGGGGCAGGGGCTTTAAGCCCGCCGGATAAGAATAAAGAACCGAGGGACCACACATGATTGGTTTGGAACATTACCTAGGCGTAGCGGCGACGCTTTTCGTCATCGGCATCTTCGGCCTCTTCCTGAACCGGAAGAACATCATCATCCTGTTGATGTCGATCGAATTGATCTTGCTGTCGGTCAACATCAACCTGGTGGCTTTCTCAAGCTTCCTTGGCGATCTCGTCGGGCAGGTCTTCACGCTTTTCGTGCTGACCGTGGCTGCTGCCGAGGCCGCCATCGGACTTGCGATCCTCGTCTCCTTCTTCCGCAACCGTGGCTCGATCGCGGTGGAAGATGTCAACGTGATGAAAGGCTGATCAGATGATCTACAAGACTATCCTGTTTGCGCCTTTGATCGGCGCCATCATCGCTGGCTTCGGCTGGCGCATGATCGGCGAAAAGTCGGCGCAGGTTCTGACCACCTCGCTTCTGTTCCTTGCCTGTCTGCTCAGCTGGATTGTGTTCCTGCAAGGCGCGCAGGAAGACGAAGCTGTGCATATCATGACCTTCATCCAATCGGGCCTTCTGGACACCAGCTGGTCGATCCGCGTGGACCGATTGACCACGACCATGCTGATTGTTGTGACCTCGGTGTCGGCGCTCGTGCATCTCTACAGCTTTGGCTACATGGCGCATGACGAGAATTGGAGCGAAGGCGAGCATTACAAGGCACGCTTCTTCGCCTACCTGTCGTTCTTCACCTTTGCCATGCTGATGCTGGTGACATCCGACAACCTCGTTCAGATGTTCTTCGGCTGGGAAGGCGTGGGCGTAGCGTCTTATCTGCTGATCGGCTTTTACTACAAGAAACCTTCGGCCAACGCCGCCGCGATCAAGGCCTTTGTGGTCAACCGTGTGGGCGACTTCGGTTTTGCGCTGGGGATCTTCGCGCTCTTTATGCTGACCGAAAGCATCCAGTTTGACACCATCTTTGCCGCAGCCCCTGCGTTGGCAGAAACCAACCTGACCTTCCTGTGGCGCGACTGGAACGCGGCCAACCTGATTGCCTTCCTGCTGTTTGTCGGCGCGATGGGCAAATCGGCGCAATTGTTCCTGCACACATGGCTTCCCGACGCGATGGAAGGCCCGACCCCTGTGTCCGCGCTGATCCACGCCGCAACCATGGTGACCGCGGGTGTGTTCCTTGTCTGCCGCATGTCGCCGCTGATGGAATACGCGCCCGAAGCCATGTCGTTTGTGGTCTTCATCGGTGCCTCGACCGCCTTTGTCGCGGCCACCATCGGCCTCGTGCAAAACGACATCAAACGCGTGATTGCCTACTCAACCATGTCCCAGCTGGGCTACATGTTTGTCGCTGCTGGTGTGGGTGTCTACTCGGCGGCCATGTTCCACCTTTTCACGCACGCCTTCTTCAAAGCGATGCTCTTCCTTGGTGCGGGCTCCGTAATCCACGCGATGCACCACGAACAGGACATGCGCAACTACGGCGGCCTGCGTAAGAAAATCCCCTATACCTTCTGGGCGATGATGATCGGCACGCTTGCCATCACCGGCGTCGGCATCCCGCTCACGCACTTCGGCTTCGCAGGCTTCCTCTCCAAGGACGCCATCATCGAAAGCGCATGGGCCGGCACTATGGGGGGCTACGGCTTCTGGATGCTGGTTGTCGCGGCTCTGTTCACCAGCTTCTACAGCTGGCGCCTGATGTTCCTGACATTCTATGGCGCACCGCGCGGCAACAAACACACGCATGACCACGCGCATGAAAGCCCGACCATCATGCTGTTCCCGCTGGGCGCACTGGCGCTGGGGGCGATCTTCTCAGGTATGATCTGGTACAACGGCTTCTTTGGCGATCATGCCAGCGTCAACAAGTTCTTCGGCATTCCCGATCACCACGCCGAGGCCAGCGAAGGCCACGGTGACGATCACGCCACGGACGATCACGCAGATGATCACGCGAAAGCGGATGATCATGCGCATGACGACAGCCACGATCACGCGGCCAAGCACGACGATGCGGATCACGCTGTGACCGCAGCGATCCACCACGGTGAGGCCCCTGAAGGCGCGATCTTCATGCATCCCGACAACCACGTGCTCGACGAGGCGCACCATGCCCCCAAATGGGTCAAGGTCAGCCCCTTTGTCGCGATGGTTATTGGTCTCTTCACGGCTCTCTGGTTCTACATCTGGAACCCGTCACTGCCGGCGAAAGTGGCCGAAAGCCTGTGGCCCATTCACCGGTTCCTGTTGAACAAATGGTATTTCGACGAGCTTTACGACGCGATCTTCGTAAAGCCAGCCAAAGCCATTGGCCGCTTCCTGTGGAAGAAGGGCGACGGCAAGGTCATTGACGGGACACTGAACGGCATCGCGATGGGCTTTATCCCTTGGATGACCCGCCTCGCAGGCCGCGCCCAGTCCGGCTACATCTTCACTTACGCACTAGCCATGGTGCTTGGCATTGTGGTCCTGATCACTTGGATGACGCTCAGCGGAGGGGCGCACTAATGAACGACAGTCTGCTCTCCCTTGTGACCTTTATCCCCGCGCTGGCGGCGGCGATCCTCGCCATCTTCCTGCGCGGCGAAGAGGCTGCGGCACAGCGCAACGCCAAATGGGTGGCGCTTGTGGCGACCGTGATCACCTTCCTTGTGTCTCTCTTTATTCTGGCCGAATTCGATCCGTCCAACACTGAGATGCAGTTCGTGGAAGAACGCGCTTGGCTGATGGGCCTGAAATACAAGATGGGTGTCGACGGCATCTCTATCCTGTTTGTCATGCTCACCACCTTTATGATGCCTCTGGTGATCTGGTCGTCGTGGGATGTGAAAACCCGCGTCAAGGAATACATGATCGCCTTCCTGCTCTTGGAAACGCTGATGCTCGGCGTGTTCATGGCGCTGGATCTGGTGCTGTTTTATGTCTTCTTCGAAGCAGGCCTTATCCCGATGTTCCTGATCATCGGCATCTGGGGCGGTGCCAACCGCATCTATGCGAGCTTCAAGTTCTTCCTCTACACCTTCCTCGGCTCGGTTCTGATGCTGGTGGCGATGGTCGGCATGTACAGCCAAGCCGGCACCACCGACATCGTGGCGCTGCAAAGCTTTGAGTTCGGCTCCGAGACCTTCTCGATCCTCGGCATCTCCATTGTCGGCGGCATGCAGACTCTGATGTTCCTCGCCTTCTTCGCCTCCTTTGCGGTGAAAATGCCCATGTGGCCGGTGCACACCTGGTTGCCCGACGCCCACGTTCAGGCGCCGACCGCAGGCTCCGTGGTACTGGCGGCAATCCTGCTTAAAATGGGTGGCTACGGCTTCCTGCGCTTCAGCTTGCCAATGTTCCCGATCGGGGCAGAGGTGATGACCCCGCTGGTTCTGTGGATGTCGGCAATCGCCATCGTCTACACCTCGCTGGTCGCGCTGGTGCAGGAAGACATGAAGAAGCTGATTGCCTATTCATCTGTCGCGCATATGGGCTACGTCACCATGGGGATTTTTGCCGCCAACCAGCAAGGCATCGACGGCGCGATCTTCCAGATGATTTCCCACGGGTTCATCTCTGGCGCGCTCTTCCTTTGCGTGGGCGTGATCTATGATCGCATGCACACCCGCGAAATCGACGCTTATGGCGGGCTTGTGAACCGCATGCCGGCCTACGCGCTGATCTTCATGTTCTTCACAATGGCCAACGTGGGCCTTCCGGGCACCTCGGGCTTTGTCGGTGAATTCCTGACACTGATGGGCATCTTCAAGGTCAACACTTGGGTGGCGCTGGTTGCGACCTCCGGTGTGATCCTGTCGGCGGCCTACGCGCTTTGGCTCTACCGCCGCGTCGTGCTGGGCGACCTGATCAAGGAAAGCCTCAAGACCATCAGCGACATGACCAAACGCGAAAAGTGGATCTTTGCACCGCTCGTGGCCATGACACTGATCCTTGGTGTGGCGCCGTGGTTGGTGCTCGACATCATCGGGCCCTCGGTTGAGAACCTCGTTTCAAACTATCAATCCGCACTGGGTGCAGCCGCTGACGCGGCTGGCCAGTCGGCATCGCATTAAGGGGGCTTGAGACATGATCCAAGCTGATCTGAACATTATCCTGCCGGAGATCCTGCTGTCGGTTTATGCGATGGTGGCACTTGTGGCCGCTGTTTACACCGGCAAGGACAAGCTGGCACCGATGCTGACATGGGCGACAGCGGGCGTGTTCCTGTTGGTGGGCGCGTGGATCGGCATGAACGGCGAAGGCAGCAACGTGGCCTTCAACGGCATGTTTGTTGACGACGCCTTCTCGCGCTTTGCCAAGGTTGCGATCCTGCTGTCTGCTGCCGCCGTTCTGGTGATGGGGCAGGAATACATGCAGCGTCGCGGCATGCTGCGTTTTGAATATCCGATCCTTGTGGCGTTGGCCGCTGTGGGCATGATGACCATGGTCTCCGCGGGCGATCTGATGGCGCTTTACATGGGACTCGAGCTGCAATCGCTCTCGCTCTATGTCGTCGCGTCCATGCGCCGCGACAGTGTGAAATCCACCGAAGCGGGCATGAAGTACTTTGTCCTCGGTGCACTCAGCTCCGGCTTGCTGCTTTATGGCTCATCGCTGGTCTACGGCTTCGCCGGAACCACAACCTTCTCCGGCATCATCACCGCTGTTGGTGACGAGCACACGCCGATCGGCCTGCTCTTTGGTCTGACCTTTGTGACCGCTGGACTGGCGTTCAAAGTGTCTGCCGTGCCGTTCCACATGTGGACACCTGACGTCTATGAAGGCGCGCCAACCCCGATCACCGCGTTCTTTGCCACCGCACCCAAGATCGCAGCGATGGGCCTGTTTGCCCGCGTACTGCATGACGCCTTTGGCGGCGTCGTGGGAGACTGGCAACAGATCGTGGCACTGCTGTCGGTTCTGTCGATGTTCCTTGGCGCCATTGCCGCCATCGGCCAGACCAACATCAAACGCCTGATGGCCTATTCCTCGATCGCGCATATGGGCTACGCCCTGATGGGCCTCGCCTCGGGTACCGCCTATGGTGTTGAGGCGATGTTGGTCTACATGGCGATCTATGTGACCATGAACATCGGCACCTTTGCCTTTATCCTGTCGATGGAGAAAGACGGCCAGCCGGTTGTGGACATTGCATCGCTCAACATGTTCTCCAAACGCGACTCGCTTAAGGCGCTGGCTGTGCTTCTGCTGATGTTCTCATTGGCCGGCGTGCCGCCGCTGGTGGGATTCTTTGGCAAGTTCTACGTGCTGCGCGCGGCCTATGACGCGGGTCTTGCATGGCTGGCGATCATGGGTGTGATCGCATCAGTGATTGGTGCCTTCTATTACCTGCGCATTGTCTACTACATGTACTTTGGCGAAGAGACCGATGCCCTAGACAAAAACCGCGCTCCGGTGCTGCAAGTGTTTATCGTGGTCGCGGCCGCGGCCATGCTGCTGGGTATCGTGAACCTCTTTGGTGTGGACGGCGCGGCTCAGGCCGCTTCGGCGGCGCTGGTCAACTAGACCCTCCACTGACAGATGAAATGCCTCAACGGCGCGCCCCGCAACGGGCGCGCCGTTTACGTTTGTGCGAACCGGGAAACGCACCGACCAAATACCGACGTTTTACCGACGTGATGCAGACAGTAAAAATCTCTGCAAATGCTGGCGGTTAACGCCTGTGGTGACTAAAAGGAAGGAACCCCGAATATCCCAAGGATGCCCCAAATGATCACCTGGCCCCAAGGATACGGCCGGCGAGTGTTGGCCGAGGTCGACAGCACCAACGCCGAAGCCGCCCGCATCGCCCCTGAACTGGCCGGTCCCGAATGGATTTTGGGTTTGCGTCAAACCTCCGGCCGTGGCCGAAGGGGCCGGCCTTGGGCTGACCCCACCGGCAATTTCGCAGCCACCCTGATCATGCGGCCCGCCGAGACTCCGGACCAGGTGGCCTTGCGGTCTTTTGTGGCCTCTTTGGCGCTGCATGAGGCTTTCGTGAATGCCACAGGTCGCAGCGAAGCGTTTGCTCTGAAATGGCCCAACGACGTGCTGCTATACGGCGGCAAGGTGGCGGGTATCCTGTTGGAAAGCGCCGGTTTTTCAGGCGGCTCCGTCAGCCACATCGCCATCGGGATCGGCGTGAACCTGATCCACGCGCCGGATGCTGCAAACGTAGAGCAGGGCGCTACGCGTCCCGTGTCGCTGCTGTCCGAGACCGGTGCCGAGGTGGATCCCGAGACCTTCCTCGACCTGCTGGCCGCAGCCTATGCACATTGGGAAACCCTGTTCACCACCTATGGGTTTGAACCGATCCGCACCGCATGGCTGGCCCGAGCGGCGCGGTTGGGCGAGGTCATCACCGCCCGCACAACCCGTGACGAAACGACAGGAACGTTCGAGACAGTGGACTCGCAGGGCAATCTGGTGTTGAACACCGCCAAAGGCCGCGTGGCGATCCCCGCAGCCGACATTTTTTTCTGACCCTCACAAGGGGAACCTAGGCACATGCTTCTGGCAATTGATTGCGGCAATACCAACACCGTCTTCTCGATTTGGGACGGCGAGAAATTTCTTTGCACCCTAAGGACTTCCACGCACCACGCGCGCACGGCGGATGCGTATTTCACGTGGTATTCCACGCTGATCAACCACTACGGAATAAGGGCCCAGATCACGGACGTGATCATCTCCTCCACGGTGCCCCGTGTGGTCTGGAACCTACGCGTCTTTGCGGACCGTTTCTTTGACTGCCGCCCGCTGGTTGTGGGCAAACCCGGATGTGGCCTGCCGGTCACTCCGCGCGTCGATCAAGGCACCCAACCCGGCCCCGACCGTCTGGCAAATGCTGTTGCGGCCTTTGACCGTCATGGCGGCAATGTGGTGGTTGTGGATTTTGGCACCGCCACCAACTTTGACGTTGTGGCCGAGGACGGCGCCTATGTCGGTGGCGTGATTGCGCCGGGGGTGAACCTTTCTCTGGAAGCCTTGCACTCCGGTGCCGCGGCCCTGCCGCATGTCGACATCAGCCAACCGGACAAGGTCATTGGCACAAATACGGTGGGCTGTATTCAATCTGGTGTCTTTTGGGGCTATACCGGCCTGATCGAAGGCATTATCTCGCGCATCAAAGCCGAGTATGGCGCCCCAATGAAAGTGGTCGGCACAGGGGGCCTCGCGCCGCTTTTTGAACAGGGCGACCACCTGTTTGACACCATCGAAGACGATCTCACGATGCACGGCCTGACCGTGATCCACGATTACAACAAGGAGCAGGGCGCATGAGCGACCGCTTGATCTATTTGCCGCTTGGCGGCTCCGGCGAAATTGGCATGAACGCCTATGTCTATGGCTATGGGCAGCAAGACAAAGAACGCCTGATCCTCGTCGATATCGGCGTGGCGTTCTCCGACATGGAAACCAGCCCCGGCGTTGACCTGATCTTCGCCGACATTCGCTGGCTTGAGGAAAACAAGAACCGCCTTGAGGCCGTCTTTATCACCCACGGTCACGAGGACCACATCGGCGCTGTTGGCCACTATTGGGCAAAACTCGGTGTGCCGGTTTACGCCCGTACTTTCACCGCCAATCTGGCCCGCCACAAAATGGCCGACCGCGGCCAGCCCGAAGAGGTCATTCGCACAGTATCCGCATGGCCTGAAGTGACCGAAGCAGGCCCCTTCAAGGTTGGTTTCCTGCCCGTCAGCCACTCCATCCCCGAAAGCGCGGCTCTGGTGATCGACAGCCCCGCTGGCCGCGTCATCCACTCCGGCGATTTCAAACTGGACGAAACCCCGCTTGTGGGCGAACCCTTTGATCCCGAACTCTGGAAAGACGTTTCAAGAGAAGGCGTTAAGGCGCTGATCTGTGACAGCACAAATGTATTCTCCCCCCACGAAGGTCGCTCGGAGGCCGCTGTTGGACCGGAAATCGAAGCGTTGGTGAAGGGCGCGCCAAATATGGTTGTCGCGACCACTTTTGCCTCCAACGTCGCCCGCGTGAAAACGCTGGCAGAGGCGGGGCAAAGGGCAGGGCGCTCAATCTGCCTGATGGGCCGCGCGATGCGTCGCATGATCGAGGCTGCGATCACCACGGGCGTTCTCAAGGACTTTCCCAAGGTGATCAGTCCCGAAGATGCCGCCAGCATTCCCCGCGAAAACCTGATGCTTCTGGTGACAGGCTCCCAAGGCGAACATCGCGCCGCCAGCGCCCAGTTGGCGCGCGGTAAATACAACGGCATCACGCTCAAGGAAGGCGACCTGTTCCTTTTCAGCTCAAAAACCATTCCGGGCAATGAAAAGGGCGTTATCCGCATCATCAACCAGCTCTCCGAAATAGGGGTGGATGTGGTTGATGACAGTTCGGGCAAATACCACGTTTCTGGCCACGCTAACCGCCCCGATCTGCTGCGTCTGCATGACATAGTGAACCCGCAAATGGTGATCCCGAACCACGGCGAACACCGCCATTTGCGTGAACATGCCAAGCTGGCAAATGAAGCAGGCCGCGCGTCTATCGTTGCGGTCAACGGCACCATGCTGGACCTGACTGGGGATGCTCCCAAAGTCACAGGCTTTGTTGAAACCGGCCGTGTTTATTTGGATGGCGGGGTGCAAATCGGTTCGATGGACGGCATCGTACGCGACCGCCTTCGCATGGCGATGAACGGCCATGTGACGGTCAACGTGCTGCTTGATGAAGACGATGAACCGCTTGGCGAAGCTTGGGTTGAACTCAAAGGCTTGCCCGAGATGGGGCGCTCTGATGCACCGCTTATGGATGTGCTCGAAGAAGATCTGACCCAGTTCCTCGGACGGGCCGGTGCCAAAACGTTGCGCGACGATGACAAGCTTGAAGGTGAATTGCGCCGTATAGCACGCAACACATCGCGCGATGAGATAGGGAAAAAGCCTGAGGTCACGGTTATTGTCTCACGCCTAAGCTGATCTGCGCGGACAAAGATTGGACAAAAATGAGAAAGGGGACCGCGTTGCGATCCCCTTTTTTGATGTCTGTCGGAGCGCGTTAGCCCGCTCTGCGCTCGTCAAAGCTCAGCGCGATAAAGCTCGGCAGGTGATCCCCCATGCCGACAACCTTGTTGTTGTCATCGCGACGGTCATTTCGGCCACGCCCGCCACGAGACCGCGACGGCGATTTGCTGCGGCTTTCTTCTTTGGGCTGTTCGGGGGCCTTCGGCGCTTCGGTCTTGGTCTCTTTGACCACTTCCGGCGCGTCTTCTTTTACCTTGGCACGCGATTTGCGCGGCTCGCTTTTGACAGGGTTCTCAAGGCGGTTGATCTCTTTCTGGATCAGCGCCTCAACCGCATCAAATTGCTTCTCGTCACGCGGGCTGCAAATGGTGATTGCCTTGCCTTCGCGACCAGCGCGGCCGGTGCGGCCGATACGGTGTACGTAGTCCTCGGCATGGCCTGGGACATCAAAATTGAACACATGGCTTACGCTTGGCACATCAAGGCCGCGGGCGGCCACATCAGACGCCACCAGAATACGCAGCTCGCCATTGCGGAAACTTTCCAGCGTGCGGGTACGCTGCGACTGATCAAGATCGCCATGGATAGCTGCGGCGTCATAGCCGTATTTCTTGAGCGATTTCGCGCAGATATCTACATCGGTCTTGCGGTTGCAGAAGATAATTGCGTTGGTGCAGCCTTCGCCCTCACCATCAATCAACGCGCGCAGAACCTTACGTTTTTCGCTGCCTTCGCGGTCGCGGCGGCTGGCCTTGAACATAACCACGCCCTGTTCAATCGTTTCCGACGCGGTGGCCTGACGGGCCACTTCGATGCGTTCGGGATTGGACAGAAAGGTGTTGGTGATACGCTCGATTTCCGCCGCCATAGTGGCGGAGAAGAAGAGGGTCTGGCGGGTAAAGGGCGTGAGGCCAAAAATGCGTTCGATATCAGGGATAAAGCCCATATCCAGCATTCGGTCGGCTTCGTCGACAACCATAACTTTCACGTCCGACAAGATCAGCTTGCCGCGTTCAAAATGGTCCAGCAAACGGCCCGGTGTGGCAATCAGAACGTCGACACCTTTGTCGATGATGGCTTCCTGCTCCTTAAAGCTCACGCCACCGATCAGCAGCGCTTTGGTCAGCTTGAGGTACTTGGAATAGGCGTCAAAGTTCTCGGCCACCTGTGCGGCCAATTCTCGTGTCGGGCAAAGCACAAGGCTGCGCGGCATGCGAGCGCGGGCGCGGCCACGCGCCAGAAGCGAAAGCATCGGAAGGGTGAAACTGGCGGTTTTGCCGGTGCCAGTTTGGGCGATGCCAAGGACGTCACGGCCTTCAAGTGCAGGGGGAATCGCGCCGGCCTGGATCGGGGTTGGCGTTTCATAGCCCGCGTCGCTGATAGCTTTCAGCACCTTCGGGTTGAGGTTCAGATCAGAAAATTTTGTCATGTGTATCCGTGCTTTACGGACACGTCTGGCCCGTAGCGGCTGTGTTGGATCAGGCCCGGATGGCCCCGCGCACTTGCGCCGAATTGATCCTTGGCGCCTTGTATATCAGGAGGCCGGACGGGTCAATAAAGCGGGAGTTTGTTGTGCCACATGTTGCCAATTGGTACACAATTCACTCGAAATCAGGGAACTGTCTCTTTCGCTTAGTCTCAAGGTCGAGGTGGTACGTGCGTAGCAGGCCGTAGGCCTCCAGCTTATGACGCAAATCCTCCCGCGCCAGACACATCTCTTCAAAGAAGTCACGCAGCGCCTGCTTTCCTCCGGTTTCCTGAAGAAAGCTGAACATCTCGTACAATGACATGCCACCTGCGTCGGATTTTCGGCTTGGCTTTAGTTCCGCGCGGTATGACCCTTTGTCCATTCTGAACTCCAAGGTCCGTTGCAGGTGCCGCCAGCTCATGATGTGGCGATGACAGATCGGCATTTCCGGACTGACCTTGATTGGGGCAATTTCTTCGCCCTCAAGAAAGCCGCGATGAATGCGGAAAGACACGTCCCCAAGGCCTGTGCGCAAAAACAATTTGCCAACGTGGTGACTGACAAACCCTCCGCGCAGATAGCCACCAAATTTTGGGTACAGATCCATTTCCACTGCGCGCCTGTCATACCCCGCGCCGTTTTCCATCCACGCCTTGCAATAGGTCGCAGACGGGTCGAGGTCCTCCTGTCCGTCACTGGCCAGCGCCTCCGCAGGGCGTAGTCTCAGGCCAGGATGCGCATGTGGTGTTGCTTCAAGTGCGGCCTCTACTGAATTGTCGGGACACAGAAATTCGTCCACATCAATATGGCAAATCCAGTCCAGCCCCATCTCGGTCGCCAAGCGATAGGCGTGGGTGGCATTGACAGTTTGACGCCCTTGATGTTTTGGCGGCTTGCGGCCGTGGAGCGTCCTCCAATAGGCGCCATCCGTGTGTCGGATCGTGACTTTGGGGTGATGGCGCAAAATCTCTTGGGCCCGCGGCGTTCTTTGATCAAGGTAAACAAAGATATGCGCGGCGCCTTGTTCAAGGTGGTAGGCCACAAAATTCAACACGTCGACCGGTCGCGCCTTAATCGTCGCAACCACACCCCATTGGGTCATTTCCGCGTCTCCTGCCTAAGCCGTTTCTGTCGCATAATGTCGATGCGACGGAACACGCCGCCGCTCTCTCGATTGAGCTCGGACATGAGTGCATCCGCCAGCGGCGCCATAACAGGATCCGAGACCGCCAATTCCCAGACCGGTGCCAATAGGTTGATGTCCAAGCCACCGCTTTTTAGAGAGAAAGGCTCCATGTCCAACGGCAGCCGAACGCGTTTGCGTTTGCCAAACCCAAAGTCCTGTTTCGGGCCCAGCCCGCTAAAGGTGCGCTCAAACTCATAGAGTTTCATCACGCCAAACAACATGCGGAACGCATGGCCGGCTTCCCTTTGGGCGGGGGTGTCTCCATGCTCCGCGAAGGTTTGAATGGAGCTTACTTGCCAGCGCAAGGAGAGATGCTCCAGCAAATGGGCGCTCTCTTCGGCCCAAAGGCGGCGGAACAGGGCGGGGGCGATGTCCGGATAGCTGCGTTTGCGCAGGTTGGAAATCAATTGCGCGTTCAAAAAGCAGAGCTGAGAATTGCCTACGAATTCCTCGGCAATTTGCCGACGTTTACGGGCCCAACTGGTGTTTGGCGCATCCGGTTGTCGGACAGTCGCGCTTTCGGGCACCACTTGCGAGCGCATTGCGTCAAGGTCGGTGTCTAAGGATGGAAGGCTTTCAGGGCCAAAATCAAAAGGATCGCGACGTCCTTCATAGCGGTCCATCATGGCCGACAGGCCGCCGGAATACGTTAGGCGCTCTTCATTCATGCCACGCAGTTTGCACGGGCCAAGCGGCCCGCGCAATTGCTGATTGGATCAAACCATCATTTCCTTGGTGGCCGTCAAAGTGACGTCAGGAAAATCACGGGCAACCCGGTCGATGTCCCACTGCAGTCGCGTCAGAAAAACAACGTCGCCGTCGTGGTCGTAGCTGATGTGCTGTTTGTTGACATCTGCAAATTTTTCAACGGCTTGACGTTCGCCGTTTACCCACCTCGCTGAGGTGAACTGGCTTTGTTCAAAACGAACAGGAAGGCCGTATTCCATCTCGATCCTGCTGGCCAGAACTTCAAACTGCAACTGGCCGACCACACCAACAATAAAGCCCGAGCCGATCATCGGCTTAAAGACCTTTGCGGCACCTTCCTCGGCAAACTGCATCAACGCTTTTTCAAGGTGCTTGGCCTTCAGAGGGTCGCCCGCGCGAATGCCCTGAAGCAATTCCGGCGCAAAGCTGGGAATCCCCGTCACCCGCAGAGCTTCGCCCTCGGTAAGAGTGTCGCCAATGCGCAATTGGCCGTGGTTCGGGATACCAATGATGTCACCGGCCCATGCCTCTTCCGCCAGTTCCCGATCAGATGCGAGGAACAACACAGGGTTGGAAATCGCCATCGGTTTTTTGGTGCGCACATGAGTCAGCTTCATGCCGCGTTTAAAGTGGCCTGACGCCATACGCACAAAGGCCACTCGGTCTCTGTGTTTGGGGTCCATGTTGGCTTGCACCTTGAACACAAAGCCTGCGACCTTTTTCTCTTCAGGTGCGATTTTGCGCGGCTGCGCCATCTGTACCTGTGGCTCGGGTCCGTAGGCGCCGATGCCATCCATCAGTTCCTTGACTCCAAAGGAGTTGATCGCAGATCCAAACCAGATCGGCGTCATATGTCCTTCGAGCACGGCTTGCGGATCCAGTTGCGGCAACAGCTCTTTGGCCATTTCCACTTCTTCGCGCAGCTTCTCCAGCAGGTCGGCGGGGATCAGGTCATCAAGCCGTGCGTCGTCCAGCCCATCAATCTGTACACTTTCCGCCACCACGTTGCGGTCCGCGCGGTCCATCAACTCGAGCCGGTCGTTGAGCATGTCATAGCAGCCCATGAACTCGCGACCAACACCGATCGGCCAGCTGGCAGGGGTCACATCAATGGCTAGGTTCTCTTGAATCTCATCAATGATATCAAACGTGTCGCGGCTTTCGCGGTCCATCTTGTTACAGAAGGTGAGGATCGGCAGATCCCGTAGACGACAAACCTCAAACAATTTCTGCGTCTGGCTTTCAACACCCTTGGCCCCGTCAACCACCATCACAGCCGCATCCACTGCGGTCAGCGTGCGATAGGTGTCTTCCGAGAAATCGCTGTGGCCGGGAGTGTCCACAAGATTGAAACGGAAGTTGTTGAAATCAAAAGACATCGCCGATGCGGAGACCGAGATGCCGCGATCTTTTTCCATCTGCATGAAGTCCGAGCGGGTGCGGCGCGCTTCACCTTTGGCGCGCACCTGACCAGCCATCTGAATGGCGCCCCCATAGAGGAGGAACTTTTCTGTCAGCGTCGTTTTACCGGCGTCGGGATGCGAGATGATCGCAAAGGTCCGGCGACGGGAAATCTCGGGCGGCAGGTCGGGGCGATTAGAAGTGTCCAACATGCCAGCGCGTATAGGTCGGGCGGGCGTGGGGCGCAAGAAAAAGCAACGTTATTTTGTGGAAGCCCGCTTGAGCAATGCAGCGGCATCCGGCCGTTTGAGCAGGTTCTCGTGCACTTCAAACTTGGCAGCGGATTGACGGCTTTCGCCACCGGCTTCCCGGATCTGTTTTTTTACATCCTCGGGCAGTACAGATTGCGTCCGCGTGTCGATTTGCATGGTCTCCGCCGAAATACCTTCGGCAAAGATAATCTGATGATCGTCAAACATGATCTGATAGTAATCGACAAACCCACCTTCCTGTACATGAACAGTGGTGTCGTTCACCAGGTGACGTGCCTTAATCAAAAGCTCGGAGCGTCCCACGCCGAGGCGGTCTTCACGCTGATAGATGAACAGCCGATGGTCGGGGCTGACACGCAGATCGTTGGAATTGTTGAGAGTACCGGCGGTGATTACAATCGGAGCGAATTCGCCTGTGGCGCGATGGACCGTGTGTCCTATCCAGCGCACGGGTTGCGGGCCGTCATCACGGGTCAAGACACGATCCCCGACCTGCATCTTTTCGATTGGCCTCTGCTCTCCGGTGGCCAATGTAATATGCGTGCCCTTGGTGAAGCTCACGCAAGCCAACTGCGCAAGTCTTACCGCCGCGGATTCACGGTCAAAGCCGACAAGAACATAGGCTGTCTTTGGTGTCAGAGGTGCCAGTGGCGCGCCGTAAATGGCAACGACGCCACCGTCACTGTCCACCTCGACAAGCACCAGAACTTCGATGGTGTCCCCGCTTGGCGGCATGAAGGTTGCAACGCAATCAAGAAACACCCGCGCGTCCAATTCACCCAGATTACTGTCATCTGCCACAAAATGAGTCCCGTCGGAGTCGGTACGCAACGACAGGCTTTCTTCTTCCGCAAAGGCTGAGAGGGTGTAAATGTCGGCCGGAATCAGCTCTTCGGAAAACGAAAGCGTATCCCCAAGGTTGGCGCCATCCGTCACCACCATTGCCTCGGCACGGTAAACCGGCAGGCGCTGTGAGGGCAGAGCGTTCTCATAGGGTGATTTGGTCATGTTTCGTACCTTACTGGATGGCTGCGTCGCACGCTACAGCCTCATATTTGAAGTAAGGTTAACAAACAATTGTGGCCGCACGACGCCAGCGTCTCGGCAATATACTGGCGTCTTGCACGAAATGGGTATTTCCTGTGCGAAATTTCTAGGGGAGAATCAAATGGATCTGGGTTTGAAAGGCAAACGTGCCTTGGTTTGCGCATCGTCAAAAGGTTTAGGGCTTGGCTGTGCCCGTGCTCTGGCGGCAGAAGGCGTGGATCTGATCATGAATGCGCGTGGCGTTGACGCGCTTGAAGCCTCAGCTACGTCTATCCGGCAAGAATTCGGCGTAGATGTCGTGACGCTTGCCTGCGACGTGACATCGGAGGACGGGCAGGCAGCGCTGATTGAGGCGGCACAAGGCGTTGACATCCTTGTGAACAATGCTGGCGGTCCGCCTCCTGGCATGTGGACAGATTGGGACCGTGAAGATTTCATTTCCGCGCTTGATGCCAATATGCTGGCGCCAATTGCGCTGATTAAGGCTCTGGTGCCGGGAATGATGGATCGAGGCTGGGGGCGTGTGGTGAACATCACGTCGGTGTCGGTCAAATCCCCGATTCCTGTTCTTGGCCTATCAAACGCCGCGCGTGCGGGTCTGACCGGATATGTCGCCGGAACATCTCGGCAGGTGGCCGGATCCGGTGTGACCATCAACAATTTGCTTCCGGGTATTCATGCGACAGATCGTGCGATTTCGCTGGATAAGGGCGTGAGCGACCAGCAAGGCATCACAATGGAAGAAGCCAAAGCGCAGCGTGCGGCGACCATTCCGGCGGGGCGCTACGGCACCGCAGATGAGTTTGGCGCAACCTGTGCCTTCCTGTGCTCGCAGCATGCCGGCTTTATTGTTGGTCAGAATGTGTTGCTGGACGGCGGGGCGTTTTCTTCGGCGATGTAGGAGTTTTCGCGTGGCGAGAGGTGTCGGTGTGTCTCAGGGTTTTTCTCTCAAGGATCAGTTGTTTAACGCGGAATCCTTGCGTGATCTCGCAGAGGAATATGGCCGTGGGATCGACGGTTTTGATGCCGATGAATTCCACACCGACGTCGTCGCTGGCCTTCAGGGCCGCGAACTTATGGAACGGCTTGAGTGGATCGCTGACTGTGTTCAGGCGCGGCTGTCTGATCATTTTCCCACTATGGCTGATCAACTTGAGTCGGCGATGCCGCCCCCGTTGGATCCGACGCTTGCGGATGATGATTTTGGGCGATTCATTCATGCGGTGCCTGGAATCCTCGCGGTGCGGCACGGATTGGAAGATCACCGAGAACGGTCACTGAATCTGCTTTATGAGGCGACGCAACGGTTCTCGATGGAGTTTTATATCCGTCCGTTTCTGAACCGCTGGCCGGAAGAAACTTTCCAGCGGCTGCATCAATGGGCGGAGGATGAAAATTATCATGTCCGACGCTTGGTCAGCGAAGGCACACGTCCGAAATTGCCTTGGGCCAAAAAGGTCGACATCGATTTGCTGTCGCCATTGCCATTGTTGGACAAATTGTACGGCGACCCGACACGGTACGTGACCAGATCGGTCGCCAACCATTTGAACGACATATCAAAAACCGAGCCTGACGTTGTGACGGACCGTCTGAAACGCTGGCAAGCCAAGGCCCAGCAGGCGCCCAAAGAGCTCGGGTGGATGACGCGTCACGCGTTGCGCACGGCCGTTAAATCGGGGCATGAAGGCGCGTTGGCTTTGCTTGGGTTTCATGCGGATGCGCCAGTGACTTTGTCGCAGCTGACGATCAAGTCAGACCAGGTTGCGATTGGCGGCGCGCTTGAGTTTGAGTTGGCTTTGGCCACCCAAAGCGAGGCGGATGTTGCGGTCATGGTGGACTACGAAATGCGGTTTTTTCGTCCCAATGGGCGCGGCGGCAAAAAAATCTTCAAACTTAAACAAAGCGTGGTGCCTGCTGGTGGCCAACTGGTTTTGCAAAAACGCCACCTTCTCAAGGGAAATGCCACAACTTTCAAACTTCACCCAGGCCCACACAGTCTCGCGGTGCAGATCAACGGCAGGCAATTGGGCGAGATCAGCTTCGACGTGATTTCCCCGTCGTAAGTCTCTGACATCTCATCACGTTTTCGTGGAGCTTCTGTTGACACCCGGTTCTGTTTGATAGGCGGTTTTACCAAACGCGGACAGGGACGGACGATGCAAACCACAATTCTCGCGCTTTTTGCGCTTATTCTTTTTGCCAGCTTTCTTGCGGCTCCGCGTCAAGCGTCGGTTGACGGGTTTTTTGACGGCCAAACGGACCAAGGTGGGCAGCCGGGACTGTGGACCCTGGTTTTCAGCCAAGTCACGACGTGGATTTTTGCTCGTTCCCTGATGAATGCGGCAATCCTTGGGTTCTACTATGGTTTTGCAGGCGTTTTGGCCTATGCGGCTTATTACGGCTCCTTTTTGACCGGCGGATTTATCGTGGGGAGGCTGCGCACCGCGGGCGCCTCGTCGGTTCAGGATTGGCTTTCCGCGCGTTTCGGCAAGATCGGATCAACGTGTTACAACGCGATCATCGCGCTCCGACTGTTGTCGGAAGTTTTTGCCAATCTGATTGTGGTGGGGCTGATATTTTCCGCAGTTTTGCCGGATGTGGCTTTTGCCAATGAAGGGGCCATCGTGCTGGTAGGCGGCGTTGCTTTGGCCTATTCGGCCTGGGGCGGTCTGTCGGCTGCCTTGCGCACGGATGTGATGCAAATGTCGGTGTTTTTGCTGGTGTTTTCTGCAGCCTTCGCAGCGCTATTGCTACGACCCGGGTTTGATGTGTCGGCGGTCGTCACCGCACAAGGGGCTTCGGGCGCGCACAATGGTTGGGTGCTTTTGCTGGTCGCCGCGCTGCAGGTGTTTTCTTATCCGGTGCATGATCCGGTCATGATGGATCGCGGGTTTATTGCTGATCAGGAAACCACACGCAAAAGTTTCCTACATGCGTTCTGGATTTCAGCGCTGTGCATCTTGGGGTTCGGCTTATTCGGCGTGCAGGCCAGTCTTGAGGGGGCGGCGTACGAAACCCAGTTGATCGGAACTTGGGCCGTAATGTTCCCAAGCTGGGTGTTTGTCGCGCTGATGGTATCTTTGTTGGTGTCGGCTCTGTCGACACTGGATTCCGCATTGTCGTCTGCTGCACGGCTGGCGGTAGTTGAATGGCGCATCTTGCCGCGCAATTTGGCAGGAGGGCGCATTGCGATGCTTGCCTTTGCCGTGGGGGGCGGGGCTTTGACCTTTTGGGGCAATCAGACACTGTTTGATGCCGTGGCCGTATCAGGCACCGCCTCGATGTTTTTAACGCCCGTATTGCTGGGGAGCCTGATTGCAGGGTGGCATGTACCTGTCTGGTCCTATCTGGTGAGTTTCACCGCCGCAGTGGCAGGGGCCGCCGCGTATATGTTCCGAGGCACTGACGCTATGGGCGCAATCTTGTATGACGGACACAAGTACGAACAGCTTTTGCAGATTTGTGTCGTCGTGCTTTTGGTCGGTCTTGCCGCGGTGTTTCTGGGCGCACGCAGGGTTGAAGCGCGGGTAGGTGGCTGATACATCTCGCGAAACCCGAGGCTTTCTCTCGGAGTTGGTGAGGGACAGGCGTGAACTTGCAAACTGGCATCGACGCTCCAAGGTTGGAAATCCGCAACTTGCGTAAACGGTTCGGCAACCGCCAGGTTGTGGACGACGTGTCGCTTTCAGTAAAGCCGGGTCAGGTGACGTGTTTGCTGGGTCCGTCAGGCTGCGGCAAATCCACGACGCTGCGTATGATCGCGGGCGTGGATATGCAGGACAGCGGAGAGATTTACGTCGACGGCAATTTGATATGCGATACCTTGTTTCGCATCCCACCAGAGCGACGCCAAATTGGCCTGATGTTTCAGGACTTTGCCCTGTTTCCTCATATGAGCGTTGCGGACAACGTGGCCTTTGGCCTGAGGGGGGCGACGGCTGATAAACGCGCCCGCGTTGAGGAGTTGTTGGCTAAGGTTAATCTGAGCTGGGCGATCGACAAATATCCGCATGTTCTGTCTGGTGGTGAGCAGCAACGGGTTGCCCTTGCCCGTGCCTTGGCACCGCGACCCCGCATTATGCTGATGGACGAGCCATTTTCAGGACTCGACAACCGGTTGCGGGATGGCATTCGCGACGAAACCCTCGCGGTTCTCAAAGAAGAAGACACGGCCGTTCTGCTGGTGACACATGAGCCGGAAGA
Organism: Shimia haliotis; assembly: GCF_900114415.1. Taxonomy (GTDB): domain Bacteria; phylum Pseudomonadota; class Alphaproteobacteria; order Rhodobacterales; family Rhodobacteraceae; genus Shimia; species Shimia haliotis. The sequence continues at coordinate 343,575 of NZ_FOSZ01000001.1, forward strand.
GGCGATGCGCATGGCGGACGAAATCGCGTTGATGCGCGACGGGAAAATCGTGCAGCAGGGCGCGCCCTACAACATTTACAACGCGCCTGTCGACAAACAGGCAGTGGCGTTTTTCAGTGACATTAACGTCATCCGCAGCCGCTCCAACGGAGCGTTGACCGACACACCTTTCGGTCAGTTCCTGACACCCGGATTTCAGGACGGTGAAGCCGTCGAAGTGGTGATCCGCCCGCAGCACATCAAGCTGGATTTTGACCGTGAAGGTCGCGGTCCTTTGCCGACACCAACCGATGGCGTTGCGGCGCGGGGCAAGGTGAAACGGGCGCGGTTTATGGGCAATGAGAGCTTGGTCGAGTTTGTCATGGAGCATGACGACTCCGAGTTGCATGTCACTGTTCCCAATGTCTTTTTGCCAAAACCCGACACGCCGCTTTGGTTGACGATCCGGCGCGACCGCTGTTTTGTTTTTCGCGCCGAGGTTTAGCGTCCGCCATAGTCCTCGAGCCGCTTACCGGGCTCATCGACAAACAGCCCAGGCAACAGGTCGACCGACGCGATGCGATCCACGCGGATCTGGAGAAAATCCCTGTCTGTTTCGTTCCAGACCAGCAGTGACCAAACCCGTCCCCAATAGTCGAGCTTAAGGGGGCGAACGTCCAATGCTGCGCCATCCTTGAGGCGCAGCGCCAGTTTTTGACGCGATCGGACCGAGGACCGCAGGGTCTCCAAGTGGCGCAGGCCATCGGCGGCGTCGGCAAAGGGATAAACCGCAAAGCCGAAGTTTTGACCGATAGTGCTCGCGTCTTCGGGGAGGACGGCATCAATTTTGGCGCTTAGACTTTCTGCAGCATCGCGCAGATCACCCTCCATCCCGTTGCCGACCACAGCCAAACCGATGTGTAGCGCCTCAAGTTCGGCGTTGGACAAATTCAGCGGAGGCAGGGAAATGTCGGCACGGGCGCGATATCCCGCACCGCGCTCGCCAGAGATAGGCACACCGCTGGCCATCAATGTGTCCATGTCTCTGTAGATTGTACGCAACGAGACATTGAGCCTTTCTGCAAGGTCTTCTGCACGATGAAGCGCGCCGTCCTTGAGAGTTTCGACGAGATGATAGAGCCGGTCCGAGCGTTTTGAGGGCGATTTGGCGGGCATGAGTCGCGAACTTCCTGACAAAATAGTGGCACCTGACAGAATAGTGACAAAACGGACATGGAAAACCCGTCATCTGTAGAAAAACACGGGTGATTGATGCTTTTTCGTGGGCCGTTGAGGCGCTAGGACTAGGGCAGATCATATAAACAGGTGCCAACGCACCTTAGACTGGAGAAGAAACATGGGTATTGGAAACATCGGTCTGCCGGGCATTCTGCTGATTGCGGTTGTTGTGTTGGTTCTGTTTGGGCGCGGCAAAATCAGCGGCCTGATGGGCGAAGTTGGGCGTGGTATCACCTCGTTCAAAAAAGGCATCAACGAAGGCCAAGAGGAGCTTGAACAGGAAGCTGCTGACGTCGCCAAAGACGTGACTCCCGAAGACGAAAAAGACAAAGCCTGATTGGGGCTGAGACAATATGTTTGATTTGGGGTTGCCCGAGCTTCTGGTGATTGGCGTTGTGGCGTTGATTGTTGTGGGGCCCAAAGATTTGCCGGTGATGTTCCGCACTGTGGGGCGTTTCGTTGGCAAAGCCAAAGGTATGGCGCGGGAGTTTTCCAGCGCCATGAACCAAGCTGCCGATCAGGCGGGGGTCAAAGACGTCACCGACGGTTTGAAATCCGCGACGGATGGGCTCAACAAAGTGTCCAACCCGATGAAAGCGGCGACGGATGCGCTTAAGGACACAACTGACGACTTCAAAAAGTCGATGAGTTTTGATCCGGACAGCGAAACCGGAAAGCTGGCCGCTGAACGAGCTGAGGCTGTTGAGAAAATTCGCCAGCGCACGCAAGAGGTTGGTCAGGCAAAGTTGGATGCAGAGGCCAAGGCACGCGCTCAAGAGGCGCAGGATGCGGCCGAAATGACGCCCGACCACGGTGACCCCGAGGCGCCCCAGACTGCGAAGAAGGACGAGGCATGAGCCAGACGGAAGAAATTGAAGACAGCTCCGCCCCGTTGATCGAACATTTGGCGGAATTGCGCACCCGACTGATCCGGTCGGTGTTGGCTTTTGTCGTCGCCATCAGCTTTTTCTTTGTGCCGATTGGCGGTCAGTTCATCGCAGAACATGTGTTGCACTTTCTGGTGTCTCCGATTGTAGAGGTGCTGCGCGCGCTGGGTGATCCGTCACCAACGTTGCAGTTCACGTCGCCGCAAGAGTATCTGTTTACGCTATTCCGCATTTCGATGGTCGGCGGATTTGCCTTGGCGTTTCCCGTCATCGGCTTTCAGATGTGGCGTTTTGTGGCTCCGGGTCTCTATAAGAACGAACGCGGCGCCTTTATGCCATTTATGATTGCTTCGCCGTTCATGTTCCTGTTGGGGGCAACATTTGCACAGTTGGTGGTCACACCTTTGGCAATGCAATTCTTCCTGGGATTTGCCGACGTGGCATCGGTGTTTGCCAACATCTTGGCCCCCGCTGTCGAGAATGTGCCGGGTGACGTGGCTCCTGTTGTACCTGAAACAGATCAAGGTGTGCAGATCACATTCTTCGGTAAGGTCAACGAAAGCCTTGATATCACACTGAAATTCATCATGGCCTTTGGGCTGTGCTTTCAGCTTCCGGTGCTTTTGACCCTTATGGGCAAGGCCGGATTGGTGAGCGCTAAAGGGCTCGGATCAGTGCGCAAATACGCAATGGTTGGCATTCTGGTGCTGGCCGCGCTGGTGACGCCTCCGGATGTGGTGACACAGTTGATCTTGTTCTCGGTGGTCTATGGCCTTTACGAGATTTCTATCCTTTTGGTGGCCCGCGTGGAAAAGAAACGCATCGCTCAGATGAAAGCGGATGGCACATGGTTTGAGGATGAATTGGACGACGAAGAAGGGGATGATCTGGCCGAGCATGGCCCAGACAAAACCTAAGCCTCGCAAGTGATGAAACGACAAAGGCGCATTCGGTTGGATGCGCCTTTTTCTTTTGCTCCCAGCGCCTTGCCGTTGCTGCGAGATCGTGGTTTTTTGCCGCCAACACCACAGGAGACTCTTATGTCGGACTTTGACTTGATCCGCATCGCAGACGCGCTTGAGCGCATGGCACCCGCGCCACAGGCCGCGCCGGATTTCGGGGCAGCAGACGGTTTTGTCTGGCACGTGGAGCCGGACAGGCTGGAGCCCGTTGTCAATATCAACCGAGTGGATCTGGACCTGCTGGTCGGGGTGGACCGCTCGCGCGATACGCTTTTGCAGAACACCCGCCAGTTTGCCTCGGGATTGCCAGCCAACAACGCGCTTTTGTGGGGCGCGCGGGGGATGGGCAAGTCGTCTTTGGTGAAAGCTGTGCATGCTCAGGTCCTCTCCGAAGGGCTGGGTCTAAAGATTGTTGAGTTGCAGCGCGAAGACTTGCCATCTGTGGCGCGGTTGTTGAACCTGTTGCGCGGCCGTGAGGAGCGATTCCTGTTATATTGTGATGACCTGAGTTTCAGCCACGACGACCAGCACTATAAATCGCTTAAGGCGGTGTTGGACGGCGGCATTGAAGGGCGACCCGAGAACGTGGTGTTTTATGCCACTTCAAACCGCCGGCATTTGATGCCGCGCGATATGATTGAAAACGAACGGTCCAGTTCGATCAATCCATCCGAGGCGGTTGAGGAGAAAGTCTCCCTCTCGGATCGTTTTGGCCTTTGGCTTGGGTTCCACCCGTGCTCGCAGGATGAATATCTCGCGATGATCCGCGGCTATTGCACAGCGCACGGGGTCGAAATCGACGACGACACCCTCAGAGCGGAAGCCATTGAATGGCAGGCCACACGCGGCGCGCGGTCCGGCCGTGTGGCATGGCAGTACTTTGTAGACCTAGCAGGGCGCAAGGGTGTAGCGATAAACGACTGATTTCAGGTCGTTATTGCAGGTATGGCATGGGGTCGACACTGTCGAACCCCTTGCGCACCTCAAAATGCACAAAGCTGTCTTTGGCCGGTAGCGCGGCGATGGACTGACCGCGTTTCACCTGTGCGCCCTTGGTCACTTTCACATCCGCAACATTATAATAAACAGTCATCAGATTGTTGTCGTGACGCACCACCAGAATGGTGATGTTGTCCCCGTCTGTCGTGATCGCTGCGACTTTGCCCTTGGCTGCGGCTTTGACCGGATCACCGCCTTTGCCAGCAATATCGATGCCGTTGTTTTTGCCTTTGGAGTAGGGACGGATGATTTTTCCATCCACCGGAAAGCCCATGGCGGCCGTGGACGCGCTTTGCGAGCTGCCCAGATTGTTTTCTGGCGGCTTGGCGGCTGCGGCGGAAGTGTCTTTGGGCAGGGGCTTTGTCGAACTTGGTGGCGTTGGTGTGGGGGAACCCTGTCCTGGCTGGGTGGTAACGGCGCCTGCGGCCACTGCGGCGGATTTTTGTGCCGCGTCGTTGGATGTGGTGGGCGGGATCAGAAGGATCTGGTTTTCGCGAATGGTGTAGTCGCTGCCCAAACCGTTCCAGTCGGAAAGTGCGCGCACGGAGACATTGTACAGGCGTGCAATGGTAAAGGCGGTTTCACCGCGTTTGACCTTGTGCTGGATCGGTTCAGCGCCGGTTTGAACGGGCGCGGGTTTGGAGGTGGACGCGGCTTCAAGTGTTTCGGTTTCCACGTCTGGTTGGGCGCGGTCGATGGCGCCTCCGGCCAGCGAGGCGATGTCAACGCCGTCCGTGCCGGCGGGGGCTTCGTCCACGCGGTAGGGCAGGGCCAGAATTTCGCCTTCGCGCAGCGAGGTTTCCGGCTTGATGCCGTTATAGACGCCAAGTTTGTCTGCGGGCACGCCTACTCTTGCCGCAACGTCGTTCAACGTGTCGCCGCGTTTGGCAACTGCGACCTGATAGCTTGGGTATGAAATAACGCCCCGCGCATCGGGGTTGGGGCGTTTAGCGGTTGCTGATTGAGCTGCCGACGTCGTGTCTAACCCGCCGCCCAGGTCGCTGCGCAGGTCAAAATCCAACCCGTCAGAGCAGCCCGCAAGCAGCGCAAGCACAAGACCTGTACCGGTCGCGCGCAGAGTCATTGAAGGAAGTTTTCCCATCTCGATGCCCTCGTTTGCAGCCTTTTTGGTTCGGTCTTTCGCCGTGGCCGCTGTCGTTGAATGCCCCACATTTGAGGCCAATTGGTGCTCATTTGGCGTCAACTGTCCCGTTTGCCAAGGGGAAAGCCGCACAAATTTATTCAGTTTCCCGCGCAACGCCTTCGACAAGTGGCACAAACCGCACGGAGCGCAATTCGTCATAGTCAAATCCGGTTTCGGTCCGTCGCACGCGGATCAGGCTTTGCACCGCGTCCGATTGGCCCACCGGAACCACCATGATACCGCCGATCTTGAGTTGCGCCAAGAGGGGGCCCGGAGGGTCCTCGGCGGCGGCGGTCACGATAATGCGGTCAAAGGGGGCTTGATCGGGCAGGCCAAAGCTGCCGTCCGAAATAAAGGAGGTCACATTGACCAGCCCCATAGCATCAAAAACCTGCTTGGCCTCGCGGACCAGACGGCGGTGGCGTTCCACCGTGTACACACGCCGCGCAAGGTGGCTGAGAATGGCGGCCTGATAGCCGGAGCCCGTGCCCACTTCCAGAACGCTGTCGCGCGGGGATACCTCGAGGGCTTGCGTCATCAACCCGACAACGGAGGGCTGCGAGATGGTCTGACCGCAGGCTATGGGCAGCGGCGTGTCCTCGTAGGCGCGTTCGGCAAAGAGGCCACGCACAAAGGGGCCGCGGTCAACTTTTTCCATCGCAGTCAGCACCGCAGGATCGGTCACGCCTTTGGAGCGCAACGCAAAGAGGAACTGCATTTTGCGTTCGGCAAGGGCGTCCTGTTCGGTCATTCGATGCCTTTCAGGGCGTCCAACACATCGTGGGCGGTCAAATCCGCGCGCATGGGCGTGACGGATATATAGCCGTCCAGATTGAGCGCGGCATCTGAACCGGGGGCTGTGGCGACCTGTTGGTTGCCACCTCGCGCCCAGAGGAAGCGGCGCCCAGACGGCGCGTTGTGGGGCTCGACAGAGAAGTAAGTTCCCGCACGCCGTCCCTGCGTGGCAACGCGGATGCCTTTTACATCTGCGGCCAAAACCGGTGGGACATTGACGTTATAAAACAATTTGTAGTCGCCGTTGTTGGCAGGGCCGGCAGCAAGGATCTTGCGCACAACCTCGGCGCCAAATTTGGCGGAGGCTTCAAAGGGGTCCTCGGCTGTGTAGTTGGCGGGGCCAAGGTATTGGGAAATGGCGATCGAGGCGATGCCTTGCAGCGCGCCTTCGATTGCGGCGCCGAGCGTGCCGGAATACAGGGCATTTTCTGCCGAGTTGTTGCCGCGGTTCACGCCGGACAGGATCAGGTCGGGTGGCGTGTCTTTCATCACGTCATGCACCCCTGCCAGAACACAATCCGCGGGGCTGCCTTCTGCTGCAAACCGCCGCTCGCCCATCTTGGCGATCATGGTCGGATGCGTGTAGCTGATGCAATGTCCGACGCCGGATTGCTCAAAGGCTGGGGCGACAACCCAAACCTCACCATCGGGCCCTGCGACCTCATGGGCGATTGTTTCCAGTACCTTGAGCCCTGGGGCGTTGATGCCGTCGTCATTGGTCACCAGAATACGCATGTTGGTCAGCCCTTTTGCCGTGTTGTCTCTGTCTAGTAGAGCAGGGCAGATGGAGCAAGCATTGAAGGGGTTTCGCCTGACTATGGTTTGGGCTGCAGGCTGGTGCAGACCGCCGCCAGATGCATATGGCCAATGCCAGGGAATGCGATCAGGTTATGGGACAGGCGGCATCCGTCGGTGAAACGGACCATGGACCAGCCGCTGACGGGTTTGCTCTGAGCGTTTGTGCCTTTGGCTTCGAGGCGAAAGCGGCCAACGGCGGGCAGTCGGACATTTTGGGCGCCGGACACATAATCCGTCACCTTGTAGATTTTCCACTCAATTTGATTGGAGCCGAAGTCCGGCACAACAGCCACGTCATAAGTGTTAAGGGAGATGGCCGCTTGGCCGGCGCTGGTGATTTCTGAAGTCGCACGTGCGTTGATAACGCCCCATGGCGTCGCGTGAAGCCATTTGCCCGCGTGTCCTGCCACCACCATGAGCATTTCGCTCCCGCGGGGGATGTGCAGGGGGGGCGCGATCTTGTTGCCGCTCGCATCTCGTGCGCACCCAGTGATCGGGGCGTTCACATACTCAATTCCGATGTTCCCGCCAAATCCGTTGCGCTCAACACCCACTGTCTCATAGCGCAGTTTGACAGTGACGTCCCCAGCCGGAGAGGTTGTCAATTCGAGGTCATTTCCCCCCACGGGCATGTTGATGAGTTCGGCAGGCGCGGTGGTCGATAACCTTATGACGCTGAACGCGTTGTGGGCTGCCTTGTGTTGAAACCGGTAGTCGCCGCTTTCAAGCTGATACCCCGAGCAATCGCCGAAAAGAAACCAGTCATCGCCAAGCTGTGTTGAGGTGCAGGAAGCAGGGACGAGGCCAGGAAGTTCGTGCTGCGTGTGGGTGGCCTCGGGAACGGGGCGCCAATAGCCGCAGAATTTGTTGCTGTCGATGTTCAGTGTAACGAGATCAGCATCGCCACCTGCAAAAGACGGGCCGGCAAAAAGAAGGCCGGCCACCATTCCCCAAAGAGCTTTCCCCAACGAAGTCATCGCCAATCCCTCCTGACAAGCGGCGGGATCAGGCTAGCGCAATTCTACCTTTGCGCGAAATGAAATCTTACAGCTCAAGCTTCGCAAGTAGCCGTTTGGCTTCATCTCTGGGGCTTACCAAGGTATCTCGCGGCTCGCCCGGGAAAAAACGCGCGCGGGTGCCGGTGGGCATACCTTTGGGCGTCAGAATGCTGACCTTGGGGCCGTTGGTGGCGGTCTCAAGTTGCCAGCTACGGGCCAGAGCGATTTGGGCGGCCTTGGTTGCGCCGTAGGAGCCAAAGAACTTTTCGCCACCGCGCGGGTCGTCAAAGAACACGGCTTGGCCTTCTGTGCCCAGAAGCGGCGACAGGAAAGGGATCAGGCGGCCGACGGCATCCAGATTGATCGCCACGGACTTGGACCAGTCTTTCTGGTCGATGTGGTCCGCAGGGGTCAGGGGCGCGCCGTGGGCCGCGGTGTGCAGCCAGAGGTCCACCTTGCCCCAGCGGTCATAGATCGAGCGGCAGAGTTGCGCCATGGCGTCCGCGTTGGTGATGTCCATCGGGGCCAAAGTGGCAGCGCCGCCCTTGGCCTGAATGCGGTCGTCCAACTCTTCGAGCGCGCCGGTGGTGCGGGCCACAGCCACGATGTGGTGGGTGTCGCTTAGGGCCTCGGCAAAGGCAGCGCCTAGGCCGCGGGAGGCTCCGGTGATCAGGGCAATTTTATCGGTCATGCGCCCCATGTGCGAAAATTGCGGCGCAAGGTCAAGGGACAAGCGGTCGCGTGTGGCTTAGCCCGGGATTTGCAGAGTGGTGGTGCGCCCGCCGCCTTGCAGGACAATGGTATCATCCCCGATCGCGGCAACCTTGCCGCCCGGCGTGTTGTCGCCAATTTTGACACGCAGCGTGCGGCCCGACGTGGTCATCAGGATCGCGCGTGGCGCGGCTTTGGATCCCATAACCCCCAAGAGCGTCAAGCGGGGGCGCTGTTTGAGCACACCCTTGGAGGTGGCGGTATCCGCGACGTGTTTGGGGGTTTTGACATTGGACATCGGACACTCACTAAATCTGGCATGACGCAGACATTTCCGGCGTCAGTGGTCGGTAAACCCCTGTGTCCGGATTGCCAAACCGATAGTTGGGAACTGGCAAGAATGCGCTTAGCAAGCGCGCTGGCGATGGCTCAGCCGTTCAGGTGGGGACGGACATCGGTGCCGGTGGCGGCATAGATGTCCAGCAGCTCATCAAAGCTGATCCCGTCGGTCTGTGCACGGGCGAGGGGACCTTGGCGTGCAAAAAGTTGAGGGCGTTGGCCGTCAGGACCGCCACGCAGGTCACAGGCCGTGACGTCGTCGCTTTCAAATCCGGGCAGGTCATTCATGAGAAAGCCAGCGCCGCCTGCAAACGATGCGACCGCGCCCGTGGCGTGGTCGATGTAGGCATAGAACGTTTCGGACTCGACCGCAGCCCAAGGGCCGAAGTTGAAAACCTCGTCGCTGCCTTTTATGGGGAGAGGCAGGATGCAGTGAACAAAGCGCGTGTCTTCAAGGCGGCAGAGATCGGCGGACAATTTGTCATCGCCGACGGCCACCTCGGCCGTGCCCGCGTCGCGCGGGATGGCGTGTGGCCAGCTGTCGGGGGCGTCATAGCCAATGTCAAAGACGCCGGAGAAGCTTTTGCCGGACTGCGAGCAAACGTAGTCCGGATCGTTGAAGCGACGCCATCGGCTGTCCAGAGCGAGCAACATCCTTAGGTCGTCGGCTCGGCAAGGCGGGCACCGTTCCAGCTTGCGCCGGGGGTGGGGGCCTCTTCGATTTTTTTGCTGACGCGGGTGCTGGTTTCCAGATTGGCGAGGTATTCTGCGGTCACGCCGCCTGTGACGTAGTTGCCATCAAAACAAGAACAGTCAAACTGTTCGATCTCGGGGTTGCCTTCTTTGGCGGCCCAGACGAGGTCGTCGAGTTTCTGATAAAACAGCGCATCCGCACCAAGTTCTTCTCGGATTTCTTCGATGGTCAGACCATTGGCGATAAGCTCGTGTTTTGTAGGCATATCAATGCCATAGACGTTCGGATGCGCGACTGGAGGCGATGCGGAGGCGATGTAGACTTTCTTGGCGCCTGCCTCGCGGCACATTTGCACGATCTTCTTGATGGTGTTGCCGCGCACAATCGAGTCGTCGATCAGAAGGATATTGCGCCCTTCCATTTCACGCGGGATCGCGTTGAGTTTGCGGCGCACGGATTTCTGGCGCTCGGCCTGTCCGGGCATGATGAACGTCCGGCCCACGTAGCGGTTTTTCACCAGCGCTTCGCGATAGCGGATACCGGTCACGTTGGACACTTCAAGCGCGACAGGGCGGGCGCTGTCAGGCACAGGGATCACGGCGTCGATGTCCAGACCGCTCTCGGCGATCTGCTTGGCCAGCGTTTTGCCCATGCGGATTTGCGATTGATAGACGGACACGCCGTCCAGCACGCTGTCGGGGCGGGCGAGGTAGACATATTCGAAGATGCAGGGGGTCAGTTTGCCTTCAACCGCTTGGAATTCGTGCAGATTTCCGTCGAGATCCACCAAAAGCGCTTCACCGGGTTTCACATCACGCAGCTTGGCAAAGCCGTTGATGCCAAAGGCGACGTCCTCGGAAGCAAAGGCATAGTCGTCGCCTTCGCCATCGGCGTCGCGTTTGGCCACAGACAGCGGGCGGATGCCGTGCGGGTCGCGGAAGGCGAGCATGCCCACGCCGGCGATCAGGCAGATCACTGAATAGGCGCCTTGAACGCGCTCCATTGTCATCTTCACACCAGCAAAAATGTTGCGGATCGCATCGTCGCTGCCGTTGACCTTGATGGCGTCGGCCACTTTGTCTGCCAGAACATTCAGCAGAATTTCACTGTCCGAGGTGGTGCGCAGGTGGCGGCTGTATTTGCCGGTAACCTTGGCGCGCTGTGCCTCGGTGTTGGTGATGTTGCCGTTGTGTACCAAATAGATACCGTAAGGCGCGTTGACGAAAAACGGTTGGGCCTCGGAGGCGGACAGCGAGCCGGCTGTGGGGTAGCGCACATGGCCCATGCCCACGCGGCCGGTCAGGGTATCGGCGTCAGAGGGCTGGAAGACGTCCTTAACCAGACCGTTGGCTTTGCGTTCGCGGAAAAAGCCGCCTGTGTAAGTCACGACGCCGGAGGCGTCCTGACCACGGTGTTGCAACATCAGAAGGCCGTCATAAATCTCGGCAAAGACATCGTGATTGCGATTGGCGATCCCCAGTATTCCGCACATCCGCAGGCTCCTTTGTCAGGCTTGGAAAAATTGGTGACGTTTCGACAGGGCGGGCTGTGAAACGATGGTCGCTCGGGAGAGGGTGCGTGTGGACAGACCGCGATTGGCGGTTTTGATATGGGCAGGTTGTATGCCGCTGTCCACGTGGCTGGCTCCGAATCCTGAGTCGTGCTGAGCCCCTCTTAAGGGGTCACAAACCGTATGTCACGAAAGGATGACACACGACGCAGCGAAGTTGCGCCCACATTGAAAAATGTCGCGCTAATGCTGTTCCGGCGATCAAGGAAGGCGTTCGTCGCTTGTACGGTGCCGAATCTCTGGAAGTTTCACCCTAGCGGCAGGGTGTTAACAGCCGAAAAGGGCACCGAACGGTGGGCTTCAGACCTGTTTGATCATTCGGATAATGACAAGCACCACCGCTGCGCCAATCATGGCGGAGAGAACGGAGCCGAAAAAACCGGACCCAAAACCCAGACCGAGAAGCGGCAGAGCGAAATTCGCCAAAATGGCCCCGCCAATGCCAAGGATGACATTGCCGACCAGACCAAAGCCACCGCCCCTGACAATCTTGCCAGCGAGCCAGCCGGCCAAACCGCCAATCAGGATGGCAGAAAACAAACTAGAGAATAGGGAGGTGTCGGCTTCCATGGGATTTCCTTTCGGTTTGATTGAGTGGGGAGGTGTCCGGTCTCATCCGTGCCCGGACTGCCTGTCGCGGATGCGTTTGCGCACGAGATCAATGTGCATACGCGCCTGATAGGCCGCCTGACGATAGGCGGCAGGCAGGCCGAGTTGGGATATGCGTTCGTCCATGCCCAACAATTGTTTGTCCATTTCGGCCAAAGAATCCGCGTCGGGGCGCAGGGTCAGCTCGTCTTCGATCTGGCGGATCAAGGGATAGTATTGCCAAACCCGCCACCCCATAAAATAGGCGTAAATTGACGGCAGAACGCGGAACATCGGCACCACAAAAAGCAGGATCGGTAAGGTCAGAAGCAGCAGTCGGTTGACCTGGGCCGCAACCCAATAGGGAAGCAGGTCGTGCCACGTGGAGGGGCCCTCCTGAATAAGTTGGCGCGACACTGAATTCACCGTCATCCCCGTGCCTTCGACCGTTGGGAAGGTGTGGCGGCCGGTGATGATGTCGCGTGAAGCATGTAGTTCCTTGGCGGCCATGGTCAGCCGGTTGATCAGCGCGGGGTGCAGGTCAGGCACCATGGCGAGGCGTGTTTCCAGAGCCAGCACCTTTTGTGGTGCGGGGGGGATGACATTGGTCAGGGAAATCGCGCCGCTCGGGACCGTCGCAATGGTCGTGTAGTCAAGCCGGCGGGAGATGGCGTCAAGATAAACCAGCGGCAGAAAGGAAAGGTCTGGCGCACTGAAGGCCTGCTCGAGATATGGTGCGTCAACAGTGGTCACAAACACAGCGACGTCGACCACCTTGTTGCGCAGAGCGTCAACTGCGTCGGCATAGGCAAGCGAGAGAAGAATATTGTCCACTGGGTCGAGTTCCACAGCGGCCTGAAAATCTGCAAATGCGGCGGCGGTGCCGGATCCCTCTTGTCCTGCAGTGATGCGCAGCCCCTTCCAGTGCGCTGGGTTTCTTGGCACGTCGGTCTGGGAGCGCACCAAGAACAGCATGGGTTCAAAAAACAGCCCGCCAATGGCTTCTGCGCTGTGTTTTGGCACCGGAATGCCGCCCTGAAGCAATGCGACATCAATCTCGCCGGTCTGCAGCAGGTCGACGTTTTCAGCGGACCCGTTGGAGTAACGGATGTCGACCTCGATGCCGTCGCGGGCCAGAATATCGCGGTATTGCGTCGCAACTTGCGCGTAGGCGCCGTTTTCCGGACCGGCCGCCAATGTCAGCGATTTGGGCGGCAGCAGCAGCACAAGTACAAGCCCCAGAGCAATCAGAAATGTGATCGCAAACAATCCAAGCCACCAGCGCATACAATACCCTCAATCCAATCCCTGACCAAACGCTAGCCCCGTCTGGCGATTGCGACAAGGTGCCAAAAGAAAAGCCCGCCGGAAAGGCGGGCTTTGTAAAGACCTGAGAAGCAGATGATCAGCCTTCGCAGACGTTCATCAGCTCTTCGTATTTGGCTGTGACCCAGCCCAATGCCTGCGCCGGATCGCGGTCGTCGATTTTGCCGGTCACGCGGCTGAAGACTTCGGCGGAGCGGCTGTCATCCACCATGGCAAAGCTTTGCGAGGTGATGACGGTTTCATAGACAAAAAAGGCGATCGCCACGAGCAGGATGCCACGCAAGGCACCAAAGATGAAGCCAAGCGCCTGATCCAGACCGCCAAGCGCGGAGCGTTGCACAATTGACGAAAACAGCGGCGTGAAAAGCGATACAATCACAAGGGCCAGAGCAAACACGCCGACAAAGGATGCGATCATCGAGAGATCACAGCTGTCGCCGAGATAGTCACCCAGAACCGGCACTTCTTTGACAAGAGGTTGAAATTGAGCGGCAAACATAAAGGCCAGCACGGCGGCTGCGACCCAACCTGCAATGGCCATGGTTTCGCGTACGACGCCACGGCTGTAGGCCAGCAATGCCGAGATGATGATGACGCCGGCAACGACGCCGTCAATGATGGTGAAGCCTTCCATTAGTCCCCGTTTCCTTTCGACCGCCCCCGGTCAATCTTTGGCTTATTGGTTCGCTCCAAATACTTCTCCCACAAAGCTTGCCAAATCTCCAACACGGTTGAGGTTTATTCCCTCAACGGCCGGAGCCTTGCCACCTTTCGGAGCGAGTGCCGTTGTGAAACCAAGTTTTTGCGCTTCTTTCAACCTATTTTCCGTTTGCGCCACCGAACGTAAGGCGCCTGAGAGGCTAATTTCCCCAAAAACCACCGTATCGGCGGGCAGAGCGGAATCTTCGCGGGCGGATACCAATGCGGCGGCGACTGCGAGATCTGCGGCAGGTTCGGAGACTTTCATGCCGCCTGCGACGTTGAGATAGACATCAAGGCCGGTGAAAGGAACGCCGCAGCGGGATTCGAGCACGGCAAGGATCATGGCAAGGCGGCCGCTGTCCCAGCCGACCACGGTGCGGCGAGCCTGCGGGGTGGGGCTGGGGGCGACAAGCGCTTGAAATTCGACCAGAACGGGGCGGGTGCCCTCGATGCCGGCAAAGACCACACTGCCCGCTGAGGGCTTGCCGCGATCCGACAGGAACAGGGCCGACGGGTTGCCGACTTCGGCCAAACCACGACCGGTCATTTCAAACACGCCAATTTCATCTGCTGGGCCAAAGCGGTTTTTCACGGCGCGCAGAACGCGGAATTGGTGGCCGCGTTCGCCTTCGAAATATAGCACGGTGTCGACCATATGCTCGACCACGCGCGGGCCTGCGATCTGGCCTTCCTTGGTGACGTGGCCAACAAGGATGATCGCGATGCCCTTGCGTTTGGCAAAGGCCGTGAGTTCGTGGGCGGCGGCGCGGACTTGAGAGACGGAGCCGGGCGCCGAGGAGACCGTGTCTGACCACATAGTCTGGATCGAGTCGATGATCGCCAGTTGCGGGCGTTCGGCCTCAAGAGTTGTCAGGATGTCGCGCAGGTTGGTTTCGGCGGCAAGCATCACGGGTGATTGCGTCAGACCAAGGCGTTGGGCGCGCATGCGAACTTGGGCCGCGGCTTCTTCGCCGCTGACGTAGATGGTTTTGACCCCTTGGCGGGCAAAGCGCGCTGCGGCCTGTAAAAGAAGGGTTGATTTGCCAATTCCGGGGTCGCCGCCAACCAGAATTGCACTCGCAGGAACCAGCCCGCCGCCCAGGACACGGTCCAGTTCCTTGACGCCCGAGATGGTGCGCGGGGTGGGGGCGTCCTCGGTGCTGAGGTCGCTGAGCTCGATGGTGCGGCCTTTGTGAGTGCCAAGGGAGGAGCCGGAGGGGCCAGCGCCAAAGGGGGCCTCCTCAACTATGGAGTTCCATTCGCCGCACGCTTCGCAGCGGCCAGACCATTTGGTTGAGGTTGCGCCGCATGCGGAGCAGGTGAATTGGGTTTTGCTCTTTGCCATGTTCTCGTTTTGGACCACTAACGCTTGCGCGTCAAATGGCTAATCGCGAGAGAGGCCAGAATGCAGCCGGTGAAGAGATACAGACCATATGCTGTTTCGACTTTCACATAGCCTGCGCCTTTGACGATGACGATGTAGAGCGCGATCAAAAAAACGTCTGCCATCGCGAGTTTGCCGAGAACTTCCAACACTGGCAGGACTTTACGGCGCAGCAGGCCGAATTGAATCAGGGCGATGCCGATGACTTTTACATAAGGCGCGAAAATCGCGAAGAAGGTCACGAGGAGCGCGAGACCGACATCGGTTTGCCACAGTGATTGCAGGCCGGAAATGACGGAGATTTCCGAAAGGCCAAAGATCGGCAAGATGCCCGCTCGCATCAGGGGGGCAAACCAGGCGATGGGGAAGGCGATCAGCAGGGCAAGGTTGGCGAAGCGGAGCAAATTGGACATGACAGTAGAGCTAGGGCGTTTTGCACACGCTCGCAAGTTTTGCGGGCGAATCGGGTGTTAACATTCTGAGAATGCGGGATTTTTGGAGAGCTGCAAAACGTCGGTATCACGTCGGTATTGCGTCGGTGCGATTTCGGGTTCGGACAGATGTGAACGCAGCGCGCGTTGCGAGTGCGAAGGTCAAATGGAATAGCTGAGCTGCGAAAGGACGAGGAAAGAAAATGCCGCAAGAGCCCAGAGAATCGCGGCAGATATGGTTGTCCACTTGCCACGAAGGCCTGCGGGCCAGCGGACCCACGACAAGATGTGGATGATCAGCAGCAGGAAGGCCACGCCGAGGGTTGCAGCTTCGGCGGCGGCGCCCGATGGCATCCAAGTGATGTCGGGCAACTCCAGACCGAGGTCATAGCGAAATTCAAACATCAACATCGTGAGGAGGAGTGCAATGAGCAAAAACAGAGTCCCAGACAGCAGGGGACGTGTTCTGAGCAAAACAGCCGCTGTCGCAAGTGTCATTGTTGCGGCGATGATCGGACCAAAAAGCGTGAAAAAGGCCAGTAGTAGGAACATGGAATCCTCCGTTTGGGAGAGGGTAGCATGCGATGTCCGCGATTGCCTCACATTCGTGGCGGTTGGCCCATCGGCAGTGATGCGTGCTAGCGCACTGCCTCGATCGGGCCGTCGGCACTGCCGGAGATGAATTGTGTGAGATACGGATCACCCGAGGCGTCCATCTGCGCCACAGGGCCGGTCCATTGGATCACCCCGCCGTGCAGCATGGCGACATTGTCTGCAATGGCCCTCACAGACGTCATGTCGTGGGTGATTGTCATGGCGGTGGCGCCCATTTCCGTGACGATCTCGCGGATCAAATCGTTGATGACGCCGGACATGATCGGATCAAGGCCCGTTGTGGGTTCGTCAAAGAAGATGATCTCGGGCTCGGCGGCAATGGCGCGGGCGAGGCCGACGCGTTTTTGCATGCCGCCTGACAGTTCCGACGGGAAGAGGTCGGCCACATCCGGCGTCAGGCCAACGCGGCGCAGTTTTTCCACGGCGATTTCGCGGGCTTCTTGTTTGGGGCGCTTGAGGCTGCCGCGCAAGAGGCGGAAGGCGACGTTTTGCCAGACAGGCATGGAGTCAAAGAGCGCGCCGCCTTGGAACAACATGCCAAAGCGGGCGAGGAAGGCGTCGTGGTCGCCCATGGTGGCGTCTTTGCCATCAACAAGGATGGTGCCTTGTTCCGGGGTCACGAGGCCAAGCACGGATTTGAGAAGCACAGATTTGCCGGTGCCAGAGCCGCCGATGATCACCATGGAGGTGCCTTTGGCGATCTTCAGATTGACGCCTTGCAGCACCTTCTTGGGGCCGAACGATTTATGGACGTTGTCGAAGGTGATCATGTGGCGAAAAACAGCGATGTGAGCAGGAAGTTGGCGGCAAGGATCAGCACGGCAGCGGCTTGCACGGAGCCTTTGGTGGCCTGACCGACGCCCTGCGCGCCGCGGCCGGAGTGCATGCCGAAGTAGCAGCCCATCAGTGCGGCAATGCCGCCGAAGGCTGCGCCTTTGACCAAGGACGACAGGATGTCGTTGAATTGCAGGAAGTCCACTGTGTTGCGGATGTAGGTCGCGGGGTTGAAACCGAGTTGTTCGGTGGCGACCGCAAAGCCGCCGTAGATGCCGATGATGTCGCCGATGCCCACCAGAACCGGCACCACAAGGATGGCGGCGATGAAGCGAGGCACGACGAGATATTTCAGCGGGTCCGTGGACAGGGTTGTGAGCGCGTCGATCTGCTCGGTGACTTTCATCGTGGCGATTTCGGCGGCGATGGAGCTGGTGACGCGGGCGGCGACCATCAGGCCGACCAGCACGGGACCAAGTTCGCGCACCATGCCGATGGCGACGATCTGCGGCACGACGCTTTCGACAGAAAACCGCGAGGAGCCGTCATAGATTTGCAGGGCCAGCGCGCCGCCGGTAAAGATGGCGGTCATGCCGACAACCGGCAGCGACAGCCAACCGATGTTGAAAATGGCGGTCAGGAATTCGCGGCCATAAAACGGCGGGCGCAGCATGTGGCTTAGGGTTTGTGCGAAAAAGATCGCGAAGCGGCCCACCATGGAGAGCAGCGCCAGAGTCTGGCGCCCGATCAGGGCAAAGGGGGCAAGCAGCGCATTCATGCGCTTTTGTAGCGGCGGTAGTAGCGCGCGCCAAGCGACGTCAGGATTTCATACCCAATGGTGCCAGCGGCGTCGGCCACAGAATCGACCGACTGGTGTTGGCCCAGAAGCTCGAGAGTCTTGGGTTCTTGCGGCGCGTCGGTGACATCGACCGTGATCAGGTCCATAGAAACGCGGCCAATGACCGGACAGCGGGTGTCTTCGGCAAAGACATCAATGCCGGCGCTCATAGCGCGGATGAGCCCGTCTGCATAGCCCGCGGAAATTGTGGCGACGCGGCTGTCGCGTTCAGCCATCCAGCTATTGGCGTAGCCGACGGTTTCGCCCGCGGCCACGTCGCGGATTTGGATAACCGGAACGGACAGGCCAACAACGGGTGTCGCCTCAACAAAGGGCATACCGCCGTAAAGGCCAACGCCAGGGCGAGTGAGGTCGAAGTGGTAATCGCTGCCCAGAAGGATGCCACCGGTGGCGGCGAGGCTGCGGGGCACCGAGATGCCGTCGGTCAAACGCTTGAAGGTGGCAAGTTGTTGCGGGTTCATCGGGTGCTCGGGCTCGTCCGCGCAGGCGAGGTGCGACATCACCAGCGAGGGTTTGCGCGCCAGAACGGTTTCAGCGACGGCGGCCCATTCGGGTTCTTCCAGACCAAGGCGGTTCATACCCGTATCGAGTTGAATGCCAAAGGCGTGGTTGGGCAGCGCCTCAAGGTGGCGCACGATCTGGTCGATCGAGTTCAGCATCGGTGTGAGCTGCATGTCGGAGATCATGTCAGTGTCGCCGGACATGTGGCCCGCAAAGACGTTGATTTCCGGTTTTGGGCCAATGGCTTGGCGCAACTCGGCGCCTTCTTCGGCGACCGCAACAAAAAAGCGGGTTACACCTGCGCGCATCAAGGCGCGGGCCACACGGTCGGCGCCGAGACCATAGCCGTCGGCTTTGACCACGGCGGCGGTTTGCGCGGTGCTGAGGGCATCAAGGGCGCGCCAATTGGTCGTCAGCGCATCAAGGTCGATCGTCAAAGTCGCAGTAGCCATGGGGCGTTTGTTGTAGCTCTGTGAAATAGGGTCAAGGGGAAAGCGAGAAACAGGCGCAGAGGAGCGGAGTTTTTGTGGAAAATACACGGTGTGCTGGCATGTGTCGGCAGAGGCTCACGGGCCGGGACGTCAGAACTCGCTGTCATCCCCGTCGTTTTGCCATGGCTGCACAAGGTTGCCAAAGCGTGTGAAGCGGCCTTCAAAGCTGAGATCGACAGTGCCGATGGGGCCGTGACGCTGTTTGCCGAGGATCACTTCGGCGCGGCCATGCAGCCGTTCCATGCGTTCCTGCCACGCGGCCATTTCGTCGAGTTTCTCGTCGGAGGGTTTTTCACGTTCCACATAATATTCCTCGCGGAACACGAACATGACCACGTCGGCGTCCTGTTCAATGGAGCCTGATTCCCGCAGGTCAGACAGCTGCGGGCGTTTGTCGTCGCGGCTTTCCACGGTCCGGCTCAGCTGGGACAGGCCAATCACGGGGATGTTGAGTTCCTTGGCGATGGCCTTCATGCCCATCGAAATTTCGCCGATCTCCTGAACCCGGTTGTCGGCGGTGCCGCGGCAGAGTTGCAGATAGTCGATGATCAAAAGGTCCAGACCATGGGTGCGTTTCAGGCGACGGGCACGGGCGGCGAGTTGGGCAATGGGCAGGGCAGGCGTGTCGTCGATATAAAGAGGGCAGGCTTCGAGCGATTTGGCGGCTTCGACAAAACGGCGGAATTCGGCCTCGGTCATGTCCCCTTTGCGGATCTGTTCGGAGGGGATTTCTGCGGCCTCTGAGAGAATACGCGCGGCAAGCTGTTCGGCGCTCATTTCCAAGGAGTAGAAGCCGACAACGCCGCCTTCGACCGCGCCTTCAGAGCCGTCGGGTTTGATGCCCTTTTTGTAGGCTTTGGCGACGTTAAAGGCGATGTTGGTGGCGAGCGAGGTTTTCCCCATCGAAGGGCGACCAGCGAGGATCAAGAGGTCCGAAGGGTGCAGGCCGCCGAGTTTTTTGTCGAGATCAATCAGGCCGGTGGAGATGCCTGCAAGACCGCCTTCGCGCTGATAGGCGGCGTTGGCGGTGTTAACAGCTTCGGTTACAGCCTTGAGAAAGCTCACAAAACCGCGTTCGGTCTGGCCTTGTTCCGATAGTTTGTAGAGCGCCTGTTCGGCCTCAACAATCTGCTCTTTGGGTTCCAGTTTGACGTCAGCCTTGCGCGCCTTGGTCGAGATGTTGTCGCCAAGACCGATCAGCTCGCGGCGGATCGCCATGTCGTAGATCATCTGCGCGTAGTCACGTGCAGCGAAGGCCGAAATGGCAGCACCAGCGAGGCGTGCGAGGTAGGCTGGGCCACCGAGTTCCTTGAGGCCTTCGTCGTCCTCAAGGAAGGCCTTGAGCGTCACCGGCGAGGCAAGGTTGTTTTTTGCGATGCGGGCGGCGGCAACTTCGTAGATGCGGGCATGCACGGGGTCATAAAAATGCTCTGCCGTGATCACAGAGGCCACGCGGTCGAAAATGTCGTTGTTGGTCAGAATTGCACCGAGAAGCTGCTGTTCGGCCTCAATCGAATGGGGCATCGGGTCTGCTTCGGCTGCCTCGGGGGCAGGAGCGTTGAGAGGTGCGATTTCGTTCATAACTGTCCCTGAGCCGGACGTTCTGGCGCCCGTGTTCTGAATCGGTGTTCTGGCCTGCGAAGTGATGCAATGCGTTCTAAGCTATGCCCTGCAGGCAGGGCAAACTGTATGTTTATGTGGAACGCCTGTGGATAACTTTGCCCGCCCTGATTTTGTCAGAGCGGGCAGGGATGCGTCAACATCTTGTGTCTGGGAGGCTGTTTTGGCCTGACAGACGTGGTCCATTTTTTGCCGGCGGGCTTAGGCGCCCTTGCGGGCTTCCTGCCATGCGCGCGGGTCGTTGAGGAATTTTTCAACTTCCGCGAGGGTCTCGGCAGAGAAGGCGTCCTGCGCGCGGGCTTCGGCCAGAACATCCCACCACGTGCAGAGATAGTGCAGGGCAACGCCGTGGTCGCCGAGGGTTTTTTCTGTCTCGGGGAAGATGTCGTAGTAGAAAATCACCGCCGTGTTGCCGCAGGTCGCGCCGGTTTCTCGGATCGCATCGACAAAGGAGAGCTTGGAGCCGCCATCGGTGGTGAGGTCTTCGACCAGCAGCACACGCTCGCCTTCGCTCATGGCGCCCTCGATGCGGGCGTTTTTGCCATAGCCCTTGGGCTTTTTGCGCACATAGGTCATCGGCAGCGCCATACGCTCGGCCACCAGTGCGGCGAAGGGGATGCCAGCGGTTTCGCCACCAGCAATGTTGTCGAACGCCTCAAAGCCCGCTTCGCGCATCACAGTGACGGTCATGAAGTCCATCAGCGTGGCGCGGATGCGCGGGAAGGAGATCAGTTTGCGGCAGTCGATGTAGCTTGGCGACGGCAGGCCTGAGGCCAGCGTGTAGGGCTCATCGGTGTTGAAGTTCACAGCGCCAATTTCCAGCAGCATACGAGCGGTCAGACGGGCGATTTCTTCTTTGGGCGGGAAAGCTGTGGGGATCATGGTGTGTCCTTTGGAAAGCAGGGCGTCAGCGGGCGACGGACCAGTGGATAGGGTAGCCGGGGTCAAAGACCGTGACGGGGCCGTTTTCGGTGTCGATTTTCTCGGGGAACTGAGTCGCGGTGTCGGATTTCACCAGCGTCAACTTGGCGTCGTTGACGGGCAGGCCGTAGAACGCCGGACCGTTGAGCGAGGCAAAGCCCTCCAGTTTGTCGAGAGCGCCGTCTTCTTCAAACAAATGCGCCAGAAGCGGCATGGTGTTGGTGGCTGTGAAGCAGCCGGCACAGCCACAGGCGGCGAGCTTGTCGCCATCCAGATGCGGCGCACTGTCAGTGCCAAGGAAGAAGCGTTTGTCGCCGGAGGTGGCCGCTTTGCGCAGGGCAATGCGGTGCTCTTCGCGTTTGGCGACGGGCAGGCAGTAGTAGTGCGGTTTGATCCCGCCCACGAGGATGTGGTTGCGGTTGATGATCAGGTGGTGCGTGGTGATCGTCGCGCCAAGGTCGCGGTCCTGCGATTTCACGTAGTCTGCCGCGTTGGCGGTGGTGATGTGTTCCATCACAACCCGCAGACCTGGGGTGGAGCGGCGGATCGGATCCAGCACACGATCAATGAACACTGCTTCGCGGTCGAAGATGTCGATGTCGTGGTCGGTGACTTCGCCATGGGTGCAAAGCGGCAGGCCGATCTCGGCCATTTTCTCGAGCACGGGGCGCACGTTTTCAAAATTACTCACGCCCGAGGCGGAGTTTGTGGTGGCGCCTGCGGGATAAAGTTTGACGGCCTTGACCAGACCGGACGCGTGCGCGGCGGCAACGTCTTCAGGATCGGTGTCCTCGGTCAGATAGAGCGTCATCAGCGGCGCAAAATCTGCGCCCTCGGGCAGGGCGGCAAGGATGCGGTCACGATAGGCCGCGGCCTGCGCACCAGTAACTACCGGCGGCACCAGATTGGGCATGATGATCGCGCGGCCAAAATCTCGCGCGGTTTCGGGCAGAACAGCGGCCAGCATCGCGCCATCGCGCAGATGCAGGTGCCAATCGTCGGGGCGGGCAATCGTCAGGCTTTGGGTCATGGGGGCCGATTACACAAAAGCGCGCGCGCAATCCAGCCCTGTTGCGTTCGCAGGGGGGATTAACTGGCGAGACGGCCTTCGTCAGCGGCCTGGACCAGCATGTCGAGCTTGCGCATAAAGCGGGGTTCGCGCAGGCGTTTGGCGACGTTGGCACAGAGTAGCGCCTTCATGTAGGGGCGCTTTTGGGTCTCGATGTCGCCAAGGAGGCGGTTGAGATAGCGCACATGATTGCGCCGCGCTCGAAAGAGTTTGTAAAATGCCTGCCTGTCGAGTTTGCCTGCGCCTGCTTTGGCCAGCATGCGGAATAGGATCTGCATTTCCAGCAAATGCGGTTCCGGCAGGGCGCCCAAACGCCGCGTTGGCAGAAGCTCCACGTTGCGGCGGCGGAAAAGTGCGGCATGCATGGCATCGAGGTCTTCGAGCGGATCGTAGATGATGAACGCCTTTTCGGCACCGCCCAGCATGTCAGGCGCATACCCATAGCGCCCTGCGAAAGATTTCCGCCGTCCGGCTGGAAAGCGGCGATCCCATCCGGCCAAGTCCGGGGCGAGGGTGGCTTGGGGTTTGACCGCGATCACTGTGGCACCAGGGGCCACAAGAGAAAACGCAGCCGCCGCGTAGCCACAGGTGCCCGCGCCGTAAAAAATCACCTGATCAAAATCGTCAAAGAAACCATCATCCGAAAGGCGGTCGAAATAGGCGATGACTTCGGGGTCGCGGTACCAAGTTTTGCCGTCACAGAGGACGCAAAGATGCGACCATCCCAATTCGCGGACGAGTTCCCACCCCAAAGGCTGTCCGGTATCGCCGCGTTGCTGGATGCTCTGCATGGTCTCAAACGTCACCAGCAAAACGGGTTTGTCTTCAATCAGCGTGGCGCAGTGGCGCGCGCCAAGTGGCTGGAAATGGCCGTGCTCTTCGGCAACGTCCTCGAGTTTGGCCAGCCATTCGGCCTTATTAAGGCCCAGCATCGGCGTGTCAAAGCCGTTGGGGGAATCCTGCATGCTCTCAATCCTTTGTACCCTGCGTTGCGGCCTAAACCGCCCGCGGTCACTTGTTATTGAGCAAAACCTAGCGGGGATTTGCGGCAAAAATTGGGAAGTGACGCGGCTTTCTACAACTTTTGTCGCGGGGGGGGGCGTATTGACCTTTGAGGGGCGTCATGTGCAGCCTGACGCTCAAAGGGGAGGTCGCAATGAGCAAGATGGAAAGCATCGATCAGGTGCAGGAAATGCTGTCGGGCGAGGGGTATGTCTGCGGGCGCGATCTGGCGACGGTGACGTTTCTGGCGTTGCGGCTGGGGCGGCCGATTTTCCTTGAGGGAGAGGCCGGCGTCGGCAAGACCGAAATTGCCAAGGCGATTGCCAGCGGGCTGGGGCGCGATCTGATCCGGCTGCAGTGTTACGAAGGACTAGACGCGGCGAGCGCGGTTTACGAATGGAACTTTGCGGCGCAAATGGTGGCGATCCGCACGGCGGAGGCCAGCGGTGGCGCGGACCGGAGTGCCTTGCAGGAAGAACTCTTCGGGCCCGACTATTTGGTGGAGCGGCCACTTCTCAAGGCGATGCGCCCTAACGAGCGCGGCGCACCGGTCTTGCTGATTGACGAGCTGGACCGCACGGATGAGCCGTTTGAGGCGTTTTTGCTGGAAGCGCTGAGCGACTTTCAGGTGACCATTCCGGAGATCGGCACCATCAAGGCGCCGGAACCGCCGATTGTGATTGTGACCTCCAACCGCACCCGCGAAGTGCATGACGCGCTGAAACGGCGGTGTCTGTATCATTGGGTCGACTATCCTGATTTCAACCGTGAACTGGAAATCCTGAAATCCCGCGCACCGGAGGCCGCCGAAGCGCTGAGCCGTGAGGTGGTGGCTTTTGTGCAGGCCCTGCGCACCGAGGATCTGTTCAAGAAACCTGGTGTGGCGGAGACCATTGACTGGGCCAAATGCCTGTTGGCGCTGGATGTGCTGACGCTGAGCCCCGAGGTGATTGCCGACACATTGGGCGCGGTGCTGAAATATCAGGATGACATTGCGAAATTGCAGGGCTCGGAGGCCAAGCGGTTGCTGGATGAAGCGCGGGCCACTTTGGAGCCTGCCTGATGTCTTTTTGTTCCCGAAATACCTCGGGGGGTGCGGGGGGCTGGCCCCCCGTCCAAAGCCATGCCTGAGTATCTGCCGCTCGACATTCCAGACGATCCCAAGCTGACGCAGAACATCACTTGGTTTGCGCGCGCTTTGCGCAAAGCAGGCTTACCGATTGGACCGGGACGGGTGATTGATGCGATCCGCGCGGTGGAGGCGGCAGGGTTCACGTCAAAGCGGGATTTTTACTGGACGCTTCACGCCTGTTTTGTGTCTCGGCCCGAGCACCGCACCGTGTTTTCACAGGTCTTTCGGCTTTACTGGCGCGATCCACGGTATCTGGAGCACATGATGGCGATGATGTTGCCGGCGGTGCGCGGCGTGCAGGAAGAACGCGCGGGCCAAGCCGGAGAAAAGCGCGCCGCGGAGGCCTTGCTGGACGGGGCCAACCGCGATGTGCCGGAGGCGGAGCAGGAAAGCGAGGAGGGCACCGAAATCGAGGTGGATGCCTCGATGACGATCTCGACCGAGGAAAAGCTGCGTACGCTGGATTTCGAGCAGATGAGCACGGATGAAATTGCGCAGGCCAAGCGCATGCTGGCGCGCATGACATTGCCGGTGGAGCCGATCAGATCGCGGCGCACCAAGGCCGACGCACGGGGCGCGCGGGCGGATTGGCGGGCGACGATGCGCAACTCGATGCGCCAAGGCGGGGAGTTGCAGGTCTTGGCGAAGAAAAGCCCGCGCATCCGTTGGCCGAACCTTGTGGTGATCTGCGATATTTCAGGCTCCATGAGCCAATACAGCCGAATGGTTTTGCATTTTCTCCATGCTGTTGCGAACACCAAGGGCGCCGGTTGGGCCCGTGTGCATGGGTTTACCTTTGGCACGCGGCTGACAAACATCACGCGACATCTGGCCACCAAAGACGTGGACGCGGCGTTGGCGGCGGCCGGAGCTGAGGCGCAGGATTGGGAAGGGGGCACGCGGATCGGCGAGTGCCTGCATGATTTCAATCGTGACTGGTCGCGGCGGGTCATGGGACAGGGCGCGGTGGTTCTGTTGATTTCGGACGGTCTTGACCGTGGCGAGCCCGAAGCGCTGGCAAAGGAAATGCAGCGGCTGCATTTGTCGAGCAAGCGGTTGATCTGGTTGAACCCGCTGCTGCGCTGGGAAGGCTTTGCCGCCAAGGCGCAGGGGATCAAGGCGATGCTGCCGCATGTGGACAGCTTCCGCGCAGGACATTCGATTGCCACCTTGGAAGAGTTGGCTGAGGCGATTTCGAGGCCGGATGATCTGGGAGAGAAGGCGCGGCTGATGGCTGGCATGGACGGGTGAGAACGGCTTGAGCTTTGCGTACGTGCGGCCCATCTTGCGGGCAAGGGATTTGGAGAAGACACATGGCTGACAGTTTGCAAGGCGCGCCGGAACTGGCGCTGGAATGGCACCGTGCCGGACGCGGCGCGGCTTTGGCCACGGTTGTTCAGACATGGGGCAGCGCGCCGCGAAGGGTGGGCGCTCAGATGGTGGTGTCTGGTGACGGCCAGCTTGAAGGCTCGGTGTCGGGCGGCTGTGTCGAAGGCGCGGTGATGCTGGAGGCCATGGAGAGCCTTGAGACGGGCAAAGGCACGTTGTTGGAATTTGGTGTCAGCGACGGGGATGCGTTTGCCGTGGGGCTGGCCTGCGGTGGCACGATCAAGGTTTTGGTGGAGCCTGTTGGTGCCGTCCTCAGCGAAGAGGTTCTGATGGAATTGGTGGCGGCGCGGGCGGCTCGTAAGGCGGTGGCTTATATCTGTGACGCGGAAACCGGGGGCGGCACTTTGACGTCGGAGGGGTTTGAAGAGCGCTTTCGCATGGATCGCTCGGGTGTTGAGGAAGACGGGCGGTTTGTGGCCATTCACAACCCGCCTTTGCGGATGGTTGTGGTCGGCGCGGTGCACATTGCACAGGCTTTGGTGCCGATGGCACGCATTGCGGGGTTTGATCCGATCATAGTGGACCCGCGCAGTGCGTTTGGGTCCGAGGCGCGATTTCCTGGCGAGACAATCGTGGATGAATGGCCGGATGAGGCAATGCAGCAGATCGAGCCGGATGCGCGCACGGCGCTGGTGCTTTTGACCCATGATCCGAAGTTGGACGATCCCGCGTTGCATATCGCATTGAAATCGAAGGTTTTCTATATCGGTGCGCTGGGCAGCACGCGAACCCATGGCAAGCGAGTTGAGCGGTTGACGGAGGCGGGGTTTTCGGACGCTGAGATTGCGCGCATTCACGGGCCGGTTGGGTTGGACATCGGAGCGGCATCGCCAAGCGAGATCGCGGTGTCGATCTTGGGAGAGACGGTGCGCGTGCTGAGGAAAGGCGCATGAAGTTCGGGCCGGTTCCCGTTGCAGAGGCCGCAGGCGCGGTGCTGGCGCATTCGCTTGAAGCAGGGCAGAGACCGTATGACCTGCAGATGTCGTATCGCATCCCGAAGGGGACTTTGCTGAATGCCGATCACATTCAGGATCTGATCGAGGAAGGGCACGATCAAATAACCGTCGCACGGTTGGAGGCGGGCGATGTGGCCGAAGACGCAGCAGCGGCGCGATTGGCGGCGGCTATGTTGGAAGGCGTTGCGCGCCTTCGGGCGACGGGCGCGGGTGCCGGGCGGGTGAACCTTTATGCCGAGGGCTGTGGTTTGATCCGCGTGGATGCGGAGATCATTCACAAGATCAACGCGGTGGACCCGATGATCACCATTGCCACAGTACCGGATTATCACCGCGTGGATGCGGGCGGGATGATCGCGACGATCAAGATCATTTCGTATGCGGTGAGTGAAGAGGCTTTGGCGGCGGCTTGTTCTTTGGCTTCGGGCGGGGTCAGCTTGTTGGCACCGGTGTATGGATCGGCAACGCTGGTAGAAACCACCATTGGCAAGCCGATGCCCGACAAAGGCTGGCGGGCCATGGTGGGGCGCGTGGAGCGTATGGGCATGATCATGACCGAACGCGCTCTGGTGGCGCATGAGGTCGCGCCGTTGGCGGAAGCGATTGCCGAAGCGCCGGGGGAAGTGGTCTTTGTGCTGACCGCCTCGGCCACCTCGGACGTGATGGATGTGGCACCGGAAGCGCTGCGGGCCGCGGGGGGTGTTGTGGAACGGTTCGGGATGCCGGTAGATCCGGGGAACCTGCTGTTTCTGGGCAAGCTGGGAGAAAAGCCGGTGATTGGCCTGCCGGGCTGTGCGCGCTCGCCTGCGCTAAATGGCGCGGATTGGGTGCTGGAGCGGGTGATTTGCGGGCTGGAGGTCCGCCACGCGGATATAGCAGGCATGGGCGTAGGCGGGTTGCTGAAGGAAATTCCGATCCGGCCAAGGCCTCGGGAAAAAGGCGTTTGATATCGTTGTAAGGGGGAGAGCGGCACGCTTGGCCTGCTCTCTCTGCACCCGCAGCTACGACCAATGTCTACACCCCTCAGGAGAAATGTCATAAAAACCTGCTTCCCCTGTGGCGGGTCGGCTGCTTTACTCTGAGCCAATGACAATAGCCAAAAACGGGAGGAGCCAATGTCACAGGTCAAGTTGACCGTGAATGGCAAGGAGATGTCTGGAGACGCCGAAGGACGCACCTTGCTGAGCACATTTCTCAGAGAAACTTTGGGCATGACCGGAACGCACGTAGGCTGTGACACCAGCCAGTGTGGTGCCTGTGTTGTGCATGTGGACGGGGTTGCTGTGAAATCCTGCACCATGCTGGCCATGGAAGCGGACGGAGCTGCGGTATCGACCATTGAAGGTCAAGCTGCGGATGACGGCACGCTGAACACATTGCAGCAGGCGTTTCAGGATCATCACGGGCTTCAGTGCGGGTTCTGCACGCCAGGTATGATCATGTCGGCTGCGGATCTGCTCAAGTCCAACCCCAAGCCAAGCGAAGCCGAAGTGCGCCATCACCTTGAGGGCAATATCTGTCGCTGCACGGGGTATCACAACATCGTCAAGGCGATCATGGCCGCAAGCGGTCAGGATGTGAGCAACATCGCAGCTGAATAAGACCTGTTCCCGCGCAGAGGAGGCGTGGGTGCGGATTTTATCGATCACGGCCAGCGGCGTGAGGCCAGTCAGAACGACTGAGGCCCGCCTTGGCCTATAGGGAGGAAAGACATGCCCAAAGACAGCGGCATCGGCGCCAGCCCCAAGCGGCGCGAAGATATCCGGTTCCTGAGTGGGACCGGCAATTACACCGACGACATGAACATCAACGGTCAGGCTTATGTGCATTTCCTGCGCTCTGACGTGGCGCATGGTCGGATCAAGTCGATCAATCTGGACGCGGCGAACGCCATGCCCGGTGTGGTCAAGATTTTCACCGGCGCGGATTTCGAAGGCGTGGGTGGCATCCCCTGTGGGTGGGAAGTGACCGACAAACATGGTCAGCCCATGCAGGAACCGGCACACCCCGTTCTGGCACAAGGCAAGGTGCGTTACGTAGGTGACCAAATCGCGGCTGTTGTGGCCGAGTCTGTAGAGCAAGCGCGGGATGCGGCGGAGGCCATTGAGGTCGACATTGAAGAACTGCCCGCTGTTGTGGACATGAAAGCCGCTCTGGAAGAGGGCGCAACCAAGGTTCACGACGATCTGACGTCTAACCTGTGTTACGACTGGGGCTTTGTTGAAGAGAACAAGCCAGCGGTTGAGGCGGCCTTTGCCGAAGCGGCGCACGTCACCACGCTGGAGCTGCGCAACAACCGTTTGATCGCCAACCCGATGGAGCCACGTGTGGCAATCGGTGATTTCGAGCGTGCCAGCGGTAACTCGACGCTGTTCACCACCAGCCAGAACCCGCACGTGATCCGTCTTTTGATGGGTGCGTTTGTTCTGGGCATCCCCGAGCACAAGCTGCGGGTTGTGGCCCCTGATGTGGGCGGTGGCTTTGGCACCAAGATTTTCCACTATGCCGAAGAAGCCTTCTGTACCTTCGCAGCCAAGGCGCTGAACCGTGCGGTCAAATGGACCTCCACACGCTCTGAGGCGTTTATCTCGGATGCACATGGACGGGACCACGTGACCACCATTCAGTTGGCGCTGGATGCGGACAACAACTTTACTGCGGTGCGTACTGACACACACGCCAACATGGGTGCTTATCTGTCGACCTTTGCGCCGTCGGTTCCGACATGGCTGCATGGCACGCTGATGGCGGGCAACTATAAGACACCACTGATCTATGTGAACGTCAAAGCTGTGTTCACCAACACCGTGCCTGTGGACGCATACCGTGGCGCTGGGCGTCCGGAGGCGACCTATCAGTTGGAACGTGTGATTGACAAAGCTGCGTTGGAGTTGGGTGTGGACCCGATTGCGCTGCGTCGTCAGAACTTTATCACCGAGTTCCCCTATGCCACGCCTGTGGCGGTGGAATATGACACCGGCGATTATCACGGCACTATGGATGCGCTGGAGAAGATGGTCGATCTGTCCGGCTTTGAAGCGCGTCGCAAGGAGAGCGAGGCGCGGGGCAAACTGCGCGGCTTTGGTGTGAACTGCTATATCGAGGCTTGCGGCATCGCGCCGTCTAACCTTGTTGGGCAGCTTGGCGCACGTGCCGGTCTTTATGAGAGTGCCACCGTGCGCGTGAACGCCACCGGTGGTCTGGTTGTGATGACCGGTTCGCACAGCCACGGGCAAGGGCATGAGACGGCCTTCCCGCAGGTGATTGCCGAAATGATCGGGATCGATGAAAGCATGGTCGAGATCGAGCATGGCGACACCGACAAGGCTCCGATGGGCATGGGCACCTATGGCTCACGTTCGCTGGCTGTTGGTGGCTCTGCCATGGTGCGGGCAACCGAGAAGATCATCGCCAAGACCAAGAAGATCGCCGCCCACTTGCTTGAGGCCGCTGAGGCGGACATCGAGCTTAAGGATGGTGCGTTCTCGGTCGCGGGTACGGACAAGTCCGTGGCCTGGGGGGATGTGACGCTGGCTGCTTATGTGCCGCACAACTATCCGCTGGAGGACATTGAACCCGGTCTGGAAGAGACAGCGTTCTATGATCCTGCCAACTTTACCTATCCGTCGGGTGCTTATGCCTGTGAGGTTGAAGTGGATCCCGAGACCGGCAAAGTCACCATCGAGTCGTTTAACGCGGCTGATGACTTTGGCAACATCGTGAACCCGATGATCGTTGATGGTCAGGTACATGGTGGTATCGGTCAGGGCATCGGTCAGGCTTTGCTTGAAAACGCCTCTTATGACGAGAACGGTCAGCTGCTGAGCGCGTCCTACATGGATTACGCGATGCCGCGCGCTTCTGATGTGCCGTTTTATGGTGTGGATCATTCCAGCCAAACACCGTGCACGCACAACCCGTTGGGTGTGAAGGGCTGTGGTGAGGCCGGCGCGATTGGTTCGCCACCTGCCGTTGTGAACGCTGTGGTGAACGCGTTGCGTTCGGGTGGGCATGACATTACCCATATCGATATGCCAGTGTCGCCGCAGCGCGTCTGGCAGGCCATGCAGGGCTGAGGGAGGAATAGCTATGTATAACTTCGAGTTTGAGAAACCCTCGACCACTGCCGACGCGGTTGCCGCGCTGGCGGATGAGGACGCATCGGCGCTGGGCGGAGGGCAGACGCTTCTGCCGACCATGAAGCAGCGTTTGGCCAGCCCGAGCAAGGTTGTCAGCCTGACCGGTATTTCCGAAATGCAGGGTGTCTGTATGGGCGATGACGGTTCGGTCTGTATTGGTGGCGCGACCACCCATGCGGCCGTGGCGGCGGGGGCTTCGGCCTATCCGGCGCTGGCGGCTTTGGCCGGTGGCATTGGTGATCCCGCGGTGCGTGCCCGTGGCACAGTTGGCGGCTCGCTTGCCAACAATGACCCTGCGGCCTGCTATCCTGCGGGTGCGCTGGGTTCTGGTGCAACGATTGTGACCAATGCGCGGGAAATCGCGGCGGATGATTACTTTCAGGGCATGTTCACCACAGCGCTCGACGAAGGTGAGATCATCACCGAGGTGCGGTTCCCTGTGCCGGAGGCGGCGAACTATCAGAAGTTCGAACAGCCTGCGTCACGGTTCGCCTTGGTTGGCGTCTATGTGGCCAAATACGCGGACGGTGTGCGCGTGGCGGTGACGGGTGCGTCTGAGGAAGGCGTGCATCGCTGGACCGCAGCCGAAGAAGCGCTGTCGGCGAACTTCTCGGCGGATGCGGTGCCAGCAGCGCCGGGCGCGGATGGTATGATTGCCGATCTGCACGGCACTGCCGAGTATCGCGCGCATCTGGTGGCGGTGCTGACCAAGCGCGCCGTGGCTGCGGCAAGCTGAGCCTTAAGGGCAGCGCCCATATGGGCGCTGCCTGCGGCGCAGGTATTTATGGCAATAGGAAGGGGCGGGGCGTATGCGCCGCCCTTTTTTGTTGTCGATTTAGAGAGCCTGAGCAGGCGTGATGTCGTGGATGGACGCCGTTATCGGGCGGCGGAAGTCCCCTCTGGTTTCGGACACGATTTTCTGGAACCACGGAAAAACAAATTTGGACAGATTCAGATCGTCTAGCGGCTGGTGCAAGGCAACCTGCCGACCCCATTTGGGGTCGGTTTCCCAAATTAGATAACGGTCCATTTCGGTGTTTGTGACGATTGGCCAGAGCTGATCGATCGTGTCGTTCAATGCTTGAACAGGTTCGGGCGCGTCTGACGACATATTGGCTGCGTCAAAGGCAAAAACGCGAAACGAGAAAGCCGGATCGTCCAGAAAGATTCCTATGTGCAGCCTTTGGGCAGCGTCAGGGAGTCCCGTTTTGAACATATCGGAAAAGGCGTCGCGCACCGCTGGGAAAAAGGCATCCATACGGTCCGTAAGAAAGTCTTCGAACGCGATTAGAAGCTCTGCCTCTTGCCCGCTGCCTGTTGGGGGTGCGGTCCTGTCTGGCGCGGTAAACAGGGACTTCAGCCACTGGATCATGGTTGTCAATTCTTGTTCAAAAGGAAAAGTTCAGAGGCCGCAAACGCATCTCAGTCGATTTGCCTAGAAGGTCTCCATACAGTCCTGCGCGCGGTTGATCGCGTTCTGGGGGGTTTTGAGTTTGACCGTGACAGCATGGGCCGTGTCATTGAAGGCAATGAATTCGCGGGCTTCGACGAGGTCGGCGGTGAACTTTGGATTGTCAAAAACGATGTAGCCGCCTTTGAGTCCGCCAGACAATGTCCGCGATACGGTGGTCGAGCTGCCCACATAGAGGTTGCCATTTAACGAGATTACGATCTCGTGCTCGCCCTCTGCAGGCTCATAGTTTTTTACAAAGGCGCCAAGGTATCCGGCGTCCAGCATCTGCGTCAAACCCGCCTGGACCACGCTGTTTTCGCTGCGCCATTCGATGAAGCAAGATTGGCGCGTCGAGTTCTTGAAGATGGTCCAGTATTTGGCTTTCCAGAAGGTTTCGATGGCGTCACCCTTTGTAGGCAGGACATTGTCGTCCGCGGCGAAACCGGGCGAGGTGGTCAACATCATGATGCCTGCTGCCATTGCGGCGAGAATTGTTTTGTATGCTCTTGGTTTTTTCATTGGCCTGAAATTCCTCAGTAAACGCGGCGCGGTTTGATCGCCTTGATAAACGTGTCGACTTTGGTGGTGTGTGGTCAGGCTAAGAGAAAGGCCGTGTTGTGTCTATTGTCGGCTTGGGACAAGGGCCAGCTATTCAGGCTTCCGTGCCACGAAATCAATCAGAGCTGACATGCCGGAGTGGCCGCGGCCTTCCTGGACTTCGCGTTCGTAGGCGCGGCACTCAAGAATTTCCCAGCCGACAAAGGCGGCGCGCAGGATGACGTCGGTGTACATGTTTTCACGAAATGGCGGGCCGCCGGTGCCAAATTCCAGCTGTTCGGGCGTGTAGCCGTGCAGCATGACGAGGCCGCCGGGTTTTGTCGCCTCTTTCATCCGCTGGAATTGAATGCGGCGATCGTCGGGGCCGACGAACTGGACAAAGATGCCAGCCACGAGGTCATAGGTTTGCGCGGGCCATGGATCACGCAGCACGTCGGTTTGGCGGATGTCGAGGGAAACGCCTTTGGCTTTGGCTAGCGCATGGGCGCGGGAGATGGCTGTGGGGGCGAATTCGAGGGCGCTTACAGATAGGCCCTTTTGCGCCATGTAGACAGAATTGCGGCCCTCGCCATCTGCGACAGAGAGTGCGGTGTGCCCTGCGGTCAGGTATTGGTCGTGGTCGAGAAGAAACTGGGCAGGGGCGGTGCCGAAAACGTAGTCATCGGAGCCTGAATAACGCTCTTCCCACATAGGACACTCAAATCATTTTGGACAAAGAAAAACCCCCGCTCAAATCTGGGCGGGGGCTTGGGAATGCTTATTTGGGAAGCGGGCCGATCATCATGATCATTTGCCGACCTTCCATCTTTGGCATGTTTTCAACCTTGCCGGTTTCCTTGATGTCTTCGGCCACCCGTTCCAGCAACTCGCGGCCGAGGTTTTGGTGCGCCATTTCGCGGCCACGGAATCGCAGGGTGATTTTCACCTTGTCGCCGTTTTCGAGGAACTTGAACACATTGCGCATTTTCACGCCGTAGTCATGCACGTCCGTGTTGGGACGGAACTTGACCTCTTTGACCTCGATCGTCTTCTGCTTTTTGCGGGCTTCAGACTCGCGCTTCTGCTGTTCATATTTGAACTTGCCGAAGTCCATGATCTTACACACGGGCGGGTTCGCGTTCGGAGAGATCTCTACGAGGTCGAGACCAGCATCATTGGCCATGGACATGGCTTGAGCTGGGGATACGACGCCGACGTTTTCGCCTTCTGCACCGATCAGCCGGATTTCCGGGGCGCGGATACGTTCGTTGACACGGGGGCCGGTATCGCGCTGGGGCGGTGCGTTGTGGGGTCTGCGGGCTATGGTTTTGTTCCTTCAATAGCGGATGTGTATGCGGCAGCAATTTATTCGCGGTTTACCGCCGTTACAACAGCCGATTTGCGCGGGATTGAGCCATTTGTTGCCAATTTCCCCCTAGAGACTCGCCAGAAAGCCGTCGCATGTGGATCCTATGAAAGCCGGGAAGGGTTAACCGGGCAGGAAGCAAGGGAGTTTTTGCTTATGAAGAATCTGATTGTAGTGATTGTTTTGGTCGCGGCGGCAGCTGTGGCGTATTTTGTATTTACCGGTCAAGAAGCGGAAGAACCTTCTGCGATGAAGGACGCGATGTCCGACGCCGCTGAGGCCGTAACCGAGGCTGCTGAGAGCGCGGTCGAGGCGGCTGGCGACGCCGCCGAAGAGGCTGGCGCAGCGGTGGAGGCTATGACTGAGGCCGCGGAAGGTGCCGTTGAGGCGACGACCGAGGCAGTGGAAGGCGCAGCGGATGCAGCCACCGAAGCCGCAGAGGGTGCAGTAGAGGCGGCCACCGAGGCGGCAAGTGACGCCGTTGAGGGCGCAAGCGACGCTGTTGAGGGTGCAACCGATGCGGTGACAGAGGCTGCCACCGAAGCCGCCGAAGGCGCGACAGAAACCGCAACCGAGGCCGTTGAAAGCGCCACCGAAGAGGCTGGCAGCATGATGGATCTGCTGACACCTGAAGGCTTTGATTTTGACAAGGTCGTAGAGATTGTGGACGGCTCCGATCTGGACCCGCTGAAGAAAACCACGCTGAAGACCGCCTTGGAGAGCGCGAAGGACAATCCTGAGCTGCTGTCGTCTGTTCTGGACCAGATCAAAGGCGCGCTGGGTCTGTAAGGACTGCGTGTTGAGAATAAGGCGCCCCTGACCGCGAGGTTGGGGGCGTTTTTGTTTGGGGCGAATCCTGTGCGGTGCCGATGGCGATTTTTGGCCAGCAAGCGCACGCGACGAACGTTCAGTTGTTCGGTGTGTACCAAATAGGAGAGGTGTATGCGCGTTCTTGCGTTGTCATTGTGACATCTGACGCCATTTCGACCCCGTATTTAACCGCATCGTACGCAGTCCATCTTGGAGTTGGGATTTCTATCACGCGGGCATAGTAGAAAGCGAGTTCTGTGGGGTCGAAGTCCGGGTCGGTCCAAACAGTTCCCAGCTCTGACGCGCCTATCGTGTTTGTCCAGGATGGAATGGACAAATCGACCGTGCTTCCAACAGGTGGCAGCTTACCATCCTTGCCAGCGCTTCTATCTCCCCCCCATGCCACGTCATAGACTTTTTCTTTGGTTTCACCGGTGTCTGCATCGATCCAACCTTTGACAATCTGGATACGGTCAAGGTTTGCGCCAACGGGGTCGCGTAAAGAATAGACCAAAAAGTCCGGTGCCTCGCCTGCTGCGACGGTAAGGTCACCGCCCATCGGCACGCCTCCACTGTAGCCGATCCGTGCGAGATCGCGCCGTGTCATAGCGTCTTTGGAATAGTCCCCACCGAAGAAACGGACGGTCATGCGCGGACCTGTGGTGCCGTATGCCTCCCGACGTTCCATCGCGTCGAAAATGGATGTGCGTGTGTTTTCCTGTGCCCACACCGCGGTTAGGCCTGCGGCATTGTAGCCCCAACCGTAGTAGGCGACGTCGCCATTGGAAAAGGATTTTCCGACGTGGCTAGCGCGTTTTGCGCTCGGCTCGTAGGCTGTGTGTTTGCCAAAAAAGTTGTCTTCCGCGACGGCTGACAAGGCAGTGTGGGTGTCTGTGGCCGCGCTTGCCCCGAATTTATAGGGA
This sequence comes from Shimia haliotis, assembly GCF_900114415.1. Lineage (GTDB taxonomy): Bacteria > Pseudomonadota > Alphaproteobacteria > Rhodobacterales > Rhodobacteraceae > Shimia > Shimia haliotis. The sequence goes on from NZ_FOSZ01000001.1 coordinate 379,678, forward strand.
TTTACCCCAAGCTCCGCTTGAAGAGCGAGGCCGCGCAACAGTCCAGACCGTGCATACTCTCCCGGCAACATCTCCGGTGTTTTAGGAACAGTGGCATCAAGATTGCCAAAATCCCATGTCTCGAAATCGGCAAACTCATCTTCTGTCGACAAGAATGGGTGCGCCTCCCCATCGCCTTTAATTTGTGACCATTCATAGAGCGGTTCCCACTTCGCGCGGGCTTCAGCATAGGCGCGGTCCAGCGGCGGCTTGCCGTCTACAAAGTCATCAACCAATGAAAACACCCAACCATTGGACAGGTTGCCATTGTGCGCAATCGCGAGGGCGTCACCGCCCGTAGTGTCCTCAAAATTCTGAAGCCAGGCATAGAGGTCACGCGGATTGGATGAGCCTATCGGCGGCGTGGTTGTATAGGGCAGTATCTTGCGCGCGACGTCAGGCCCATCGCGCAGGATCACATTGCGATGAAGGTTGTTGCCTTGGACAAGTGAAGTCCATTCGAAAGCGATGAAAGTCGTAAAAACACCGGGATTGTTAAACTCTTCCGCGGCATCAATAATCTCGCCCCAGACTGTCGCAAATGCCGGATTTCCGGGTTGATAATTGAGCGCGGGGGAGACCGTACCTTGAGCAAAACTTGCAATCAGTTGTTGCATGGCTCGCAGGGCTTCTTCGCCGCCGGCATTGAAGGCATTGTGCATCGCGAGGCCTTGCTCATCGGCCAGAATGTTGGGGGCGCCCGAAATAATGTCTGTGATTGCTCCCATCGCGTCGGAATGATCAGTAACCATGTAAAAATCAAAAGGACGAAACAGTTTTACGGGTTGTCCAGTGTTTGATGTTACCTGTTCACCGCGCGCAAACCGATACGCGTCGCGCGGCATCAAGCGTGTTCCACCGCCGCCCGCATCTGCTGATAGTCCAGTATGTACGTGGGTGTCCCCAAAAAACACATGCTCTGGATAGGCGCGATCTGCGTAGGGCGAATAAGCTCGCCCTTTTAGAACCGTATTGCTGGCGTCAGGTGGTGTGACTTGCGCAACGGGTGCCGTCCCCATGATCAACGCCGTGCACAGTGTTAGAAACGAAATCCGCATATTGGAAATTCCTCGTGTTTCAAAACTGGTCTAAAAACCTGATTGTATCCAGCCAAACGGCCCAAAGCCACCACTTCATAAAAGACGGCTTTGTCCGTAAAATTGACTTTGGTTTGCATCGTGGCCCTGATTTGGTCCCGCTCGTCCAATCGCGCGCCGCAAACAAAAGTGCCCCCGATCATGGATCGAGAGCACTTGAACAGTTTTTCGTAAGTCTCAGTCGAGGAACGCTTTTTCCACCACGTACTGCGCGGGTTTGGAGTTAGCGCCTTCTTCCAGGCCAGCCGCTTCCAGCATGTCCTTGAGCTCTAAGTTGAACGCCAGGTTGCCGCAGATCATCGCGCGGTCGTTTTGCGGGCAGAGCGGCTCCACGCCGAGGTCTTTGTAGGCTTCGCCGGAGTTGATCAGGTCGGTGATCCGGCCCATCTTGGCGCTCTCTTCGCGGGTGGTGGTCGGGTAGTATTTGATCTTCTTCCAGAAGCCTTCGCCGATCACCTCGTTCAGAAGCTCGTCTTCCTTGAGGGACTCAATGATGTTGCGGCCGTAGATCAACTCGTCCGCCTGACGGCAGGTGTGGGTGATGATGATCTCGTCGTAATCTTCATAGGTTTGCGGTTCGCGCAGCAGCGAGGCAAAAGGGGCAAAGCCGGTGCCGGTGGCAAAGAACCACATGCGTTTGCCGGGGATCAGGGCGTCATGCACTAGCGTGCCGACGGGTTTGGGCTTGAGGAAGATCTCGTCGCCCACCTTGATGTGCTGCAGCTTGGAGGTCAGAGGACCGTCCTGCACTTTGATCGAGTAGAACTCCAGCTCTTCGTCCCAGCTGGGCGAGGCGATGGAGTAGGCGCGCAGCAAGGGAACCTGTTTGCCGGTTTTGGGGTTCACGTCGCCCATCAGGCCAATCATCACAAATTCACCCGAGCGGAAACGCAGCGACGCAGGGCGCGTGCATTTGAACGAGAACAGACGGTCGGTGTAGTGCTTCACCTCGGTTACGGTCTCGGTGTTGGGCAGTTTCGGGGCCTTGGCGGCGGGCGCTGTTGTCACGGGAGTTTGCTCGTTCATGTCACATCTCGGGCAGGAGTAACCCTTGCCACTCATCTAGCAGGTTCGGGTCGCATTTAAAGGAATATCGGCAATGCGACATTGACATAACGCAAGGTCGCATAAGGTTTTTGCGATGTGTCAGCCGCGCATCCGCGACTGATAGTCATGCGCTTGCCAGTCGGCGCGGAAAGTCCATTCGCTTTCGGGCTGGCGTTTTGCCAGATCTTCAGAGATTTCCACCTCGTCAAAACCAACGCGGCGCGCCATGGCGTATTGATCGGAAATCACGTGGCCACGTGCGCGCAGGCGGCCGGTGTAGCCATTGAGGCGCAGGTGGCGGGCGATGGTGAAGCCACGGCCGTCCGCAAAAGACGGAAAGTCGATGCGGATCATTTCCACTCCGGACAGTTTGTCGGCCAAGCTGGCGGGGTCGGTGTCAGATGGCACATCCAGCGCGTTCACGTCGTTTGCGACTTCGTTAAGCGGCACAAAGACCCCTGCGAAATCATCTGCGCCAAAGCCGGTATCGGTTACAATCACACTCATGCTTTTTCTCCTGAACGCACCATTTTGCCGTTTTCAAAATGAATGCCACATTCTTCTTTGTTCTGTCCGCGCCACCGGCCCGAGCGGGGGTCTTCTCCGTCCGCCACCTTGGATGTGCAGGGGGCACAGCCGATGGACGGGTAGCCCTGAGCCACCAGCGGGTGACGGGGCAGGCGGTTCTCAATCATATAGGCCTGAACATCTTCAGGCGCCCAATGGGCCAGCGGGTTGACCTTGATGCGGCCGGTGAAGTCTTCGACCTCAAAAAATTCCAGCGCGGCGCGGGTGCCGGATTGAAACCGTTTGCGCCCCGTGATCCAGCCGTCATAGCCGCGGAGCGCCTTTTGCAGCGGGCGGGTTTTACGCAGGGAGCAGCAGGCGTCGGTGTCGCGTTGGTGCAACGTGTCGTCGTTGTCCTCGGCGGCGATGCTGGCGTCGGAGGCGCGAATGACCTGCACGTTTGTTAGATGCAGGCGTTCGGCCAGTTCCTGTTGATAAACCAGTGTCTCGGTAAAAAGCATTTCGGTATCAACAAAAAGCACCGGGATGTTGCGATCGACAATGGCGGCCATGTGCAAAAGCACCACAGATTCCGCACCAAAGGACGACACTAGCGCCAGCTTGCCCGCCTGCGGATCGCGCAGGGCTGCGGCCATAACATCGGTGGCCGAGTGGTGCCGGTAGCGCGCATTGAGCGCGTCGACCTTGGCTTTGAGTGGATCCACGCGTTTCCCGTCCGGCGCGAGGCCGGTGATCAGGGGGGACTTGAGCGGGGATAGCCCGTCATGCTGCATTGGCCTGCGCCTCTGGGTAGAGGAAGGGTTTGAAAGCAGCCAGACCCAAACGTTTGTAGGCAGCGAGGAAGGTTTCCTCGGGCCCGTCGCGCAGTTCCAGATAGCCGTTGACCAGACGTTCGATGGCCGGAACGATCTCGTCATAGGCAAAGCCGGGACCGGCACGCTCGCCAATGGCTGCATCCCAAGTGGCGTCGCCGCCAAGGGTGATCTGGTAGTTTTCCACGCCTGCGCGGTCCAGACCCAAGATGCCGATGTGACCGACGTGGTGGTGCCCGCAGGCGTTGATGCAACCCGAGATCTTGACTTGCAGATGTCCGATGTCGTGCTCAAGCTTAAGCTCTTCGAAGCGCTCGGCAATCTTCTGGGCAACCGGAATGGAGCGCGCCGTGGCCAGTGCGCAATAATCCATGCCGGGGCAGGCGATGATGTCGCTGATCAGGCCGATGTTGGCAGTGTGCAGATCGGCCTCGCGCAGGGCGGCATAGATCGCGGGCAGGTCCGATTTGTGGACATGCGGCAGGATCACGTTTTGCTCGTGGCTGATGCGCAGCTCGTCATGGCCGTAGGTGCGGGCGATCTCTGCAAGGGTGCGCATTTGTGCGGAGGTGGCGTCCCCCGGGGTCTCGCCGTGCTTTTTCAGGCTGACGGTGACGATGGCGTAACCATCGACGCGGTGCGCGGCGAGGTTTGTGTCGGCCCAGCTGCGGAACATCGGGTTGGTGTCATAGGCGCTGTCAAATTCCACGGTGGGCGCGTTGCGGAAGGCAGGCGCGGCGAAGTGGGCTTTGATGTCTTCAAACAGCGCCTGATCCACGCCGGAGAACGTCGGGCGGATTTGTGCGAAGCGCTCGTCGACGCGGGCGCGGATGTCGTCAAGGCCATGCTCGTGCACGGTGATCTTGATGCGCGCCTTATACTTGTTGTCGCGGCGGCCGATCTGGTTCCAGACCGACACGGTGGCTTCGATGAAGGGCAGCAGGTCTTCGCGTGGCAGGAAGTCGTGCAGGATTTTCCCGATCATCGGGGTGCGGCCAAGGCCGCCACCTACGAGGATCTGGTAGCCCGTTTCACCTGCATCGTTTTTCACGATGCGCACGGCGAGGTCGTGGGCTTTCAGAACGGCGCGGTCCTGTGCGCCTGCGGAGACGGCGATTTTGAACTTGCGGCCCATGAACTGAAATTCCGGATGGTCGGTGGACCACTGGCGGATCAATTCGGCAACAGGGCGAGGGTCTTCGACTTCATCCGCGGCGGCACCGGCGAAGTGGTCGGCGGTCACGTTGCGGATGGTGTTGCCGGATGTCTGGATGGCGTGCATGCCAACCTCGGCCAGCGCGTCGAGCATATCCGGCACGTCGGTCAGCTTGGGCCAGTTGTATTGAATGTTCTGACGGGTGGTGAAGTGGCCGTAGCCCTTGTCCCATTTGTCAGCCAGCAGGGCGAGCGTGTCCATTTGGGCGCTGGATAGCGTGCCATAGGGGATCGCCACGCGCAGCATATAGGCGTGCAGTTGCAGATAGAGGCCGTTCATCAGGCGCAGGGGCTTGAATTCATCCTCGGTCAGGTTGCCGGCCACGCGGCGTTCTACTTGGGCGCGGAACTGGCGGTTGCGCTCTGCAAGGAAGGCTTTGTCGAAGTCGTTGTAATGATACATGGGTGCGCTCCTGCGTGCCTGTTACTGGCCGACGGCCTGTTTGCCGTGGAAATAGTTGGAGGGGCCGGTGCGGCGGAAGTCCTCGCGGAAATGGGTGGGCGCGGGGCCCTGATCGCTGGCTTTGGCGTCGGCGAGATAGGCGCCGACGATCACGTCAGGTTGCTGTTCCGCCTCGAGCAGACGCAACTGGGCGTGGGCCTCATCGGTCAGAAGCTCGGCCTGCGCCAATTCACGGGTCCAACAGTTGTCTGCGGTCAAATAGATGACGTCGCCCTCAATCAAGGCGTTTGCGGTGACAACTTTGGGTGTGAATGCGCGGGGCATTGGCTTTCTCCGAATTTGAACTTGAGTGACATATAGGAAATATTCCCGTATGAGCGCTAGATATGTGGAGAAATAGAAACGGTTGTTCTTCTGGTTTCGCCGTGTTAGGCCGGAATTCCAAAAAGACGAGGGAATTGGGATGGCATTGCGCATCGACGACATGGATCGGAAAATTCTCGGCGAATTGCAGCGCGATGCAGCGCAGTCGCTGGATGAAATCGCCAAACGCGTGGGGTCAAGCAAGACTCCGGTGTGGAACCGGATTCGCAAATTGCGCGAAGCGGGGGTGATCAAGCAGCAGACAGTGTTGCTGGATGCTGAGGCGCTCGGGTTTGAGGCCTGTTTCTTTGTGCTAATCCGTACCAGTGAACATGAGGCTGATTGGCAGCAGAAGTTCCTGACCGCGCTGCGCGAGCGGCCGGAGGTGCAAGAAGCGCACCGTTTGGCAGGCGATATCGACTATATCCTGAAGGTGCAGGTCCAGAACGCGCGGGCCTATGACCAATTCTATCAGGCGCTGATTTCAGAGGTGAAAGTGCACAACGTGACCGCGCTTTTGTCGATGGAAGAGATCAAATCAACGGCAATGTTACCCCTCTGAAAGGGGCAGATGTCTGACCTCAGGTGGTGACCATCAGTTGTTCTAGCCCGTGGAAGTGATAGGCGTTGGCGTATTGCGGTTTGTCGGCCAATGCCAGATCGGGGCAGCGCTCAAACAGGATGGGCAGGGCGATTTTGAGTTCCAGTCGCGCCAGCGGTGCGCCCACGCAGAAATGCAAACCGCCACCAAAGGCTGTGTTGGTCTTGATCGGACGCGTGGGATCAAAGGTGTTCGGATTGTCCCATCCGGCAGGATCGCGGTTGGCGGCGCCGAGCATCAGGGCTATCTGGTCGCCGCGTTTGAATGTGTGGCCCGCGACCTCGATGTCTTCATAGGCGTAGCGGGTGAACATGTGCAGCGGCGGATCAAAGCGCAGGATTTCCTCGACGGTTTGGTCAATGCCCTCCTGTGTCATCCATTCGGGACGCAGACCCGTTTCCAGCAGGGCTTTGATGCCATTGCCCATGGTGTGCACGGTGGCCTCATGCCCCGCGTTCAGCAGCAGAACGCATGTTGTGATGAGTTCCTCAGTCGAAAGTTTTTCGCCTTCTTCCTCGGCTGCAATCAGGCGCGAGATCAGGTCGTCAGACGGCGTTTTGCGGCGTTCGTTGATGTAGTCCGTCAGGTAGGCCGTAAAATCACGGGCGGCGGTGTTGGCGGCGACCTCATCCGCGTGGGTGCGGCCGGCGGTGTACATTTTCACCATGTCGTTGGACCAGTTCAGGAACTGGGGTGCCATGTCGTCAGGCACGCCAAGCAGGCGAGCGATGGTGATGACGGGAACTTCGGTGCAGTAGGCGGGCAGGAGGTCAAATTCACCGGTTGGGAAGCGGTCGATCAATTGATGGCAAAGCGCGGCGATGCCTTCCTCAAGCGCGGCGATGGAGCGGCTGGTGAAGGCACGCAACACGAGGCTACGCAGGCGGGTGTGGCGAGGCGGTTCCAGCTCCAGCATCGAGTGGGCTTCGACCGCGTAGAAATCTTTGACGTGTTCGGGGATCGCAGGCGCCATTTCCGGAGGCACTTCGCGGCCGAATTTGCGGTTCTTGAAGAGCGTGCTGACCAGATCGTGGGACATGGCCGCAGGCATGGCATAGTCGTCCCACATAACAAGCGGGCCGGCGGCGCGGGCGCTGTCATAAAAGGTGTAGGGGTTTTGCACGAAGTCGGGCGCGGTCGCGGATTGTGTCATAGTCTTCATGGCGCAAGCTTTTGACCAAATGGACAGAGATGGCAAGGGCGTGTTGGGCAACATTCGCCGCAAATCGGCTGGTGACTCGCGAGGAAAAAGAAACTCCGCTAGGTTGCCGACATGACGACTTGGATCAGGCACCGCGCGGCGATTCTGCTGTTTTCCCTGCTGGCAATTGCCGCTGTGGCCGGAGGCGTTTGGCGGTACGGAATTGGGCAGGCGCTTGATCAGTTGCACCGCCGTGGCGAGGCCGATCTGGCGTTGGCGGCTGATAACCTCACCGCGCAATTGCAGCGATATCAGGAGCTTGCGGTGTTTTTGGCCGAGCATCCGGCGTTGCTTGATCTGGCGGAAGGGCGCGGGGATGCGGCAGAGGCCACGGCGTTGCTTCTGGAGGCGGCTGATAAAACATCGGCATTGGATTTGATTTATGCGGACACTCGCGGGCAGGTTTTGGCGTCGGCGAGGTCGGTGGATGTCGCGGCGCCGCCGGTTTCCGGCACCCTCTATTTTGAGCGGGCTTTGCATGGCGCCTTGGGCGCGCATCATGGCGTGGATGAGACCTATGGCACCCGCGCATTTTATTTTGCCGCGCCAACGTTTGGGTCGGACCGGAAAGTGCGCGGCGCGTTGGTTGTTGTTGTCGATGTGATCGTAGTGGAGGAAAATTGGCGCGGGGACGGTCCGGCGGTGGTTTTCACCGATGAGGAGGGGCTGGTCTTTATTTCCAACCGGTCCGAGTTGTTGCTTTGGTCGCGCGATCCAGGCCAAGTCGGGTTGCGCCCGCCGGAGGGAGAGGCGCCCAGTTTCTCCGCCACTTGGCAAAGCGGTTATGAAATTTGGCGGCTTAAGTGGGGGCCGTATCTGCCGGAGCACGGATTGCACATTGTGCGGGATTTGCCGGTGATCGACATGATGGGCGAAGCGATCGTCGATGTGGCGCCGGCGCGAAGGCTGGCGGGGTTGCAGGCCGGTTTTGTGGCGGCTGTGGCTTTGGCTTTTGGCTTGATGCTTTGGCTGGCGATGGAGCGGCGGCGTGTGTTGGCGGAGGCAAACGCGGAGTTGGAGGCGCGGGTGGATGCGCGCACCAAAGCCTTGAGCCAAACCAACGCGGCCCTGCGCCGCGAAGTCACGGAGCGCGAAGAGGCAGAGGCTGCGTTGAAAAAGGCGCAAGCGGATCTGGTGCAAGCCGGCAAGCTGAGTGCTCTGGGGCAGATGAGCGCGGGGATCAGTCACGAGTTGAACCAGCCACTGATGGCCATTCAGACGTTTGCGGAAAACGGGGAGCGGTTTCTGGAGCGGGGAAACGAAGCCAAGGCGGGCGAAAACCTCGGGCGGATCGGCCAGATGGCGACGCGGATGGCACGGATCATCAAAAACCTGCGGGCTTTTGCGCGCAACGAGAGCGAGCCAATGGGCAAGGTGGACCTTGTCAGTGTGATTGATCAGGCGGTCGAGTTGACGGGATCGCGGCTGCGTCAGGACGGGGTGACGATCAGTTGGCATGGAGGCGCGCCTGTCTATGCTTTGGGCGGCGAGGTGCGGTTGGGGCAGGTGTTTGTGAACCTGATCAACAATGCTGCGGATGCCATGGTGGGACGCGACGCGCGTCATATTGAAATTGTGCTTGAGGCCGAACCGCGCCTTGCGGTGCATGTGATGGACAGCGGGCCGGGTATCGATGAGCCGGACCGGATTTTTGATCCCTTCTATACCACCAAGGAGGTCGGCTCCTCAGAAGGCATGGGCTTGGGATTGTCGATCAGCTATGGCCTTGTGCAGAGCTTTGGCGGCAATATTCGCGGTGCAAACCGGCCTGAAGGCGGCGCGGTGTTCACTGTGGAGTTGGATCGCTGGGACGAAAACAGGGAGAGCGCGGCATGACGGCGCCGGTGTTGGTGGTGGATGATGATCCCGTGGTGCGCGAGGCGCTTGGGCAGACGCTGGAGCTGGAGGATATTCCGGTGATTTCGGCAGGCTCATTTGTCGAGGCCAAAGACCACATCGTGCCGGCATTTGGAGGAGTGATCCTGTCGGATATGCGCATGCCGGGGCGGGACGGGTTCCATTTGCTTGAGTTTGCGCGCGGCGTCGATGCAGAGCTGCCGGTGATCCTGCTTACGGGTGAGGGCGACATTCCTATGGCGGTGAAGGCCATGGCGCAGGGCGCCTTTGGGTTTTTGGAAAAACCCTGCGCACCGGCGCAATTGGTTGCGGTCATTGAGCGCGCGCAGAAGGCGCGGGGGATGGCGCTTGAGAACCGCCGGCTGAAGACGCAGCTTGAGACCGGAGATGCGGCGGCTCGCTGGTTGTTTGGGACATCCGCACGGGCGGAAGCATTGCGCAAACAGGTGCGGCATGTAGCGCGGATCGGGGCGGATGTTTTGGTCACGGGCGCTCCGGGGACGGGGATTTCCAAAGTGGCCGAGGTCATCCATCTGTGTTCAGCGCAAAGCGAGGCGGCGTTTGGAAAACACACCGCTGCGGGCATGGATGTGGCGCGGTTTGACCAGGCGTTGGCCGATGCCAGCGGCGGCAGCCTGTTTCTCGACGAAATTCAGGCGATGCCGATGGAAACCCAGTTTGCCCTGATCGGCGCAATGGAGCGCGGTGGGCATCCGCGGCTTATTTTTGGCAGCGCCGCCAATCTGGAGCATGCGGTTGAAGCGGGGCAACTGCATGCGGACCTGTTTTATAGGCTTGATGCGTTGCAGGTGCGGATTCCGTCATTGTCGGAGCGGCCCGAGGATATTCCGGTTTTGTTTCGGCACTACGTGTCGCAGGCGGCGGAACAGGCGGGCGTTGTGGCGCCGGACGTCACGCAGGACGTGGTGTCGGGGTTGATGGCGCGTGACTGGCCCGGAAATGCGCGTGCTTTGATGAGCGTGGCGATGCGGTTTGCGCTCGGCCTGCCAGGAGAGGAAGCACGCGACGAGGGGCTTGGCCTGGCCGAGCAGATGGCACAGGTCGAACGCACCCTGTTGAGCGAGGCGTTGCGCAAACACGAGGGCAAGGCGGCGGCGGTGGCGGCGGCGCTCAAACTGTCGCGGCGCACGCTTTATGACAAACTTGAGAAATACGGGCTGCGGCCGGAAGATTTCCGATAGGAACAGCATGGGACAACTGGCAAAAAGCGCACAGGACATGATTTCAGGCATGACGCCGCACCTTCAAAGTGAGGTCTATGTCTTCGTGACCAAGCAATATCCCTGTGATGTGTCGCGATACATTGAACAGGCGCTGAGCATTTTTGAAGAAGATGAGGGCGTGTCGATGATCATGTCGGTTTCTGCCGCGCAGAGCCGAGGTTTTCCCATTGAGCAGCCCATGAGGTGTATCACGCTTAAGGTGTTTTCCGCGCTGGACGGCGTGGGGCTGACGGCGGCGGTGTCGGGGGCGCTTGCGTCGGCGGGGATCGCCTGCAACGTTGTGGCAGCGTTCCACCACGACCACCCTTTTGTGCCTGAAAGCCGTGCCGAAGAGGCTATGGGTATTCTAAAGGCGCTTCAGGATCAGGCCAAATCTGACTAAGGCGGCACGGCGGTGAAGTGGCGCGGGCTGGACTCTGTGGGAATTTGCAGAGAGAAACACCGGCAAACAGAGTGCATTAGGGCAGGCGGAACGTGAGCCATCACAACGAAGAAGTGACCGCAAAGGCGCGTTCCACGCATTGGCGTGCCGTGGCCTCGATGTTTGCGCTCAATGGCGCCTTGTTCGGTGTCTGGGCTTCGCGCATTCCTGCGGTTAAGGACTTGCACGGACTAAGCCATTCGGCGCTTGGCGGGTTGCTTTTGCTGATGGCTGCGGGTGCGATTGTCGCTTTTCCGATTGCGGGATGGCTGAGTGATAAGCGCGGAGCAGCGCAGGTCACGCGGATTTTGGGCGTTCTGAATGCTCTGGCGCTGTTCGGACTTTCGGTGGCTCCGGGGCCGTTGGTTTTGGGGCTTGTTTTGCTGGCGTTCGGGGCGTTTCACGGCGGCATGGATGTGACCATGAACGGCTGGGGCGCCGAGGTTGAACGCTGGGCGAAGCGCTCGCAGATGTCGACCTATCACGCGATGTGGTCCTTGGGGGCGGGCATTGGCGCGGGCACGGGGTATCTGGCAATCACGTTCGGGTTTGGCCTGTTTTGGCATTTTCTTATGGCGGGCGGCGGATTGTTGTTTGCGGCGCTTTTGTTTTCGCAGGACGGATGGGTGTCCAAGCCCAACACAGAGTCCCGCGGGGCGGTGTTTTCCTTTCCCAAGGGTGCATTGATATTGGTCGGCTTGCTGGCGATGTGCGCCTCGATGGGCGAAGGGGCCATGGCGGACTGGAGCGCGATTTATTTGCGTGACGAAGTTGGCGTGCGGCCGGAGTGGGCGCCGATCGGCTATGCAATATTCTCGATCGCCATGGTGGTCACGCGTCTGTCTGGCGGATGGGTCAACCGATTGGCGCCACCACAGAAAGTGGCGCGGGTGGCTGGACTCGTGGCTTGTGGTGGCATGGTATTGGCGATCCTCAGCCCCGCCGTGCCGGGGACTTTGGCGGGGTTTGTCCTGTTTGGAATGGGATTGGCGTTGATGTTCCCGCTGGCCTTTAGCCGCGCGGCGAACGATCCCGATGTTCCGCAGGGGCAAGCCTTGGCCGGCGTCGCAACGTTGGGCTATGGCGGGATTTTGTTGGGGCCGCCGGTGATGGGGTTCATCGCCTCGGCCACGTCATTGACGGTGAGTTTTGCGGTTCTGGCGGCGATGGCCTTGATGATCACGGTGCTGTCTGGCGCTTTGAAAGTACCCGAATAGTTCTCTTGCCCGAGTCGCGAAGCGGTCGGGCTATTGGGTCTTGCCCTCACAGCGCGCCAACTGATCCACTTTGTGCATCTCCAAGTCACGGCTGGGTGTAAATCCGCCCCGCACGTGGTCCCACCATGCGCCGACGTAGCTCTGTTCTGCCTCAGCATGAAACACCTCGGGCGCAACACGGTGCAGGGTGGGCAGGCGGGTCCATGGCACGTTGGGGAAGCTGTGATGCTCGTTGTGATAGCCGGTATTGAACAGCAGCCAGTTGATCGGTCCGTAGTGGCTGCGGGTGGGGTTTTCCAAGTCGGTGCCGGGATGTTCGGTCAGGGATTGGCCAAGGTTGGTGATTCCGAGCTTTCCCAGAAACAGCGACAGCGACCAGATGTGATAGAGCAGCGCCCAAGGACCAAGCAGGGCAAGCATCAGAAGGTTTGAGATCAGGCTCACCAAGATATAGGGGCGGGCCTCGGTTGCTGTGGGGCTGGTGCCTGTGAAACGCGCGACGGGGTCGCGGTTAGGACGACCGGAAAGGTGGCGGTAGACGCGCGGCATGATCTGACCTGCGAGGAACACCGAGCCGAGTGGTAAAGCGTGAATGAACAGCGTGAGTGCGGTCAGGAACGGCTGCCACGTTGGGTGAGCGCGGAACACGGATTGGCGGGCCTGAAGGGCGCAGATGTCTTCATGTTCGTAGTCGTTGTCATAGTCGCCCACAAAGGGGTGGTGGCTGGTGACATGCTGATGTTGGTATGTCAGCTGTTTGCCGTAGCTGGTAAGGATGAATTCGAGGCCAAGGTCGAATGCGAGCTTGGGACCGGCGTCGCGGAAGATCAGCTTGTGGCAGGTTTCATGGATCAGGGAACTGGCCGAGTGATAGACCAGTTGGCCGATCAGGAAAGCTGTGAGGCCGATGACCCAAATGGGTTGATCTGAGACCAGCCAAGCAATGCCCCAATGGATCACGAGCAACACCGGCAACGCCAGCACGGTGAGCGGCTGGGGTTTGGCGAGATCGGCGAGTTCGGGATGCGCTGCAAGGGCTTCTTTGCGCATCTCGTTGTGGCGGCGAGATTGCGGGGAAATACCTTTGGGGCGTTGTGGCGCGGCGGACATTGTCATCTGAAAACGCTTCGTTTTTGCAATGAGCTAACAGTAGCGCTGTCCTGCGTCGGGTCAATCTGGCGAATCGTGCTGAGCATAGCGCCGTCGCGTTTCTGGCTGAAAGTGATGTGCGAAATTTCGCACAAATCCCGTGGCAGGGCGTGCGGAAAATCGCACGATGCCAATTTTTTAGCGGTAGGTGTGCTGTAGGAATGCGACGTAGATATTTGAAAATGAAAGTAAATTCCGGAAAATTCACGATCAATCAACAAAACGTTGAGCGCGCTCGGCGCTGCGGTCACTCTTGCCGACATACGGCGCTGGGAGGCGTCCGACTAATTATGACTACCTAACTCTGGGAGGAGACATCCATGAAATTCCTGACCACTGCCGCCACCGCGCTGGCGCTGACTGTCACCGGCGCAACTTTTGCCGCAGCGGGCTGTGATGATGGCGAGATCGTCGTCAAGTTCAGCCACGTGACCAACACCGACAAGCACCCCAAAGGCATCGCGGCCTCGCTGCTTGAGCAGCGTATCAACGATGAGATGAACGGCACCATGTGCATGGAGGTCTTCCCGAACTCCACGCTTTATAACGACAACAAAGTTCTGGAAGCGATGTTGCAGGGCGACGTGCAACTGGCCGCGCCGTCGCTTTCGAAATTCGAAAAATTCACCAAACAGTTCCGCATCTTTGACCTGCCGTTCATGTTCAAAGACGTGAATGCGGTTGATGCGTTCCAGGCCTCTGACGCCGGTCAGGATCTTCTGGATAGCATGCAGCGTCGTGGTCTGCAGGGTCTGGGATATTGGCATAATGGCATGAAGCAGATGTCGGCGAATGTGCCGCTGGTTGCGCCAACAGACGCAAACGGCCTGAAGTTCCGTGTACAGTCCTCTGACGTTCTGGTTGCACAGATGGAAGCCATCGGTGGTTCGCCCCAGAAAATGGCCTTCTCCGAAGTTTACGGCGCGCTGCAGCAGGGCGTTGTGGACGGTCAGGAGAACACCTGGTCCAACATCTATGGCAAGAAGTTCTTCGAAGTTCAGGACGGTGTGACCGAAACCAACCACGGCATCATCGACTATCTTGTTGTGACTTCGGTTGACTGGCTCGACAGCCTTGACCCGGCCGTGCGCGACCAGTTCCTGACCATCCTTGGTGAAGTCACTGACGTACGGAACAAAGAGTCGACCGCTGTGAACGAAGCTGCCAAAGCCTCCATCGTCGAAGCTGGCGGCACCATCCGCACCCTGACCGCAGAGCAGCGTCAGGACTGGGTCGAAACAATGATGCCTGTCTGGGACAAGTTCTCCAAAGACGTGGGTCAGGAAAACATCGACGCAGCGCAAGCGATCAACGCGAAGATGTAAGGCGAAACGCCTGATCTGAAATGACAATTCAGGACGGGCGCGTCGACAAATGGCGCGCCCGTTTTGCAAGAAAACTCACAAAAACGGGATACGGGACATGCAGACCAAGCATAGTTTTGTGGACCGGATCGAAGAGACGCTGATTGCGGCTCTTCTGGGGCTCATGACATTGGTGACGTTTGCCAATGTGGTGGCCCGGTTCGGCTTCAACTCCAACATTCTCTGGGCGCTGGAACTGACCGTGTTCCTTTTTGCCTGGCTGGTGCTTCTGGGCGCCTCTTATGCGGTGAAGAAACATAGCCATTTGGGCGTGGATGCAATCATCAACATTTTGCCGGCTCCGGTGGCGCGCATGGTTGGGCTGTTCGCGGCAGCCTGCTGCCTGCTGTTCAGCTTTTTCATGCTGAAGGGAGCCTATGATTACTGGGCGGTGTTTGCCGACCTGCCGCCGACCTCGGGCCGCTGGTTCCCGACCGGCTTTGCCGATAAGTTCCGCAGCCAGTCGTTCTATGAGGTGCAGGACATTCCGATGATCGGGATATTCAACTTCCTTGAGGGGCTGATCAACTACGGCGACGAATACGAAAAGCTGCCGAAGGTGGTGCCCTATATCGTTCTGCCGGTGTCGATGTTCCTGCTGTTGTTCCGTTTTGCGCAGGCCTCTGTCGCGATCTGGAAAGGCGAGACCGACCGCTTGGTGGCGAGCCATGAAGTTGAAGATGAAATTGAAGAAGTTCGGGCATTGCAGGGGGAGCATGACTGATGGAAGTGGTCCTACTCTTTTCTATGGTGATCGGCCTGTTGCTGATCGGGGTGCCGATTGCGGTCAGCCTTGGTCTCAGCTCGATCCTATTCCTGTTGTTCTTCTCGGACGCCACGCTGGCATCCGTTGCAGGCACTCTGTTTGAAGCCTTTGAGGGGCACTTTACCCTGCTGGCGATCCCGTTCTTCATTCTCGCGTCGTCTTTCATGACGACCGGCGGTGTGGCGCGGCGGATCATCCGGTTCTCGATTGCCTGTGTGGGGCATTTGCCCGGCGGTCTGGCGATTGCGGGTGTCTTTGCCTGTATGATGTTTGCCGCTCTGTCGGGCTCTTCGCCGGCGACCGTTGTGGCGATTGGGTCCATCGTGATCGCAGGCATGCGTCAGGTGGGCTATTCCAAGGAATTTGCCGCTGGCGTGATCTGTAACGCGGGTACGCTCGGCATCCTGATCCCGCCGTCCATCGTGATGGTGGTTTATGCGGCGGCTGTTGAGGTTTCTGTGGGCCGGATGTTCCTGGCCGGTGTTATTCCGGGCCTGATGGCCGGTCTGATGCTGATGATCACCATTTACGTGATGGCAAAGGTCAAGAACTTGCCGAAAGGCGAGTGGAAAGGCTTTGGCGAGATCGTGGAAAGCGGCATGGAAGCGGGCTGGGGTCTGTTCCTGATCGTGATCATTCTGGGTGGCATCTATGGCGGTGTGTTTACACCGACCGAAGCGGCGGCTGTGGCGGCGGTTTATGCCTTCCTGATCGCCTGCTTTGTCTACAAGGACATGGGGCCGTTGTCGGCGGAGAATAACGATGGTGAGAAGGTGTCTTTGCTGAAGAAGCCGCATGCGTTGATCACTTCGTTCTTCCACGCAGACACCAAACACACGCTGTTTGAGGGCGGTAAGCTGACGGTGACGCTGTTGTTTGTCATCGCCAACGCCCTGATCCTGAAGCACGTTCTGACCGAGCAGCAAGTACCGCAGCATATCGCGGGTGCGATGCTGGATGCGGGCTTTGGTCCGGTGATGTTCCTGATTGTGGTGAACGTGATCCTGCTGATCGGTGGTCAGTTCATGGAGCCCTCGGGATTGCTTGTGATCGTTGCGCCGCTGGTGTTCCCGATTGCGATTGAGCTGGGTATTGATCCGATCCATCTGGGCATCATCATGGTGGTGAATATGGAAATCGGGATGATCACGCCGCCTGTGGGGCTTAACCTCTTTGTGACCTCGGGCGTGGCTGGCATGCCGATGATGGGTGTTGTGAAGGCGGCGCTGCCGTTCCTCGCTGTGCTCTTCGTTTTCCTGATTATGGTGACGTATATTCCGTGGATTTCGACCTTCTTGCCCAATGCGGTGATGGGGCCTGAGATCATAACGAAATAGACGCGGAGGGAGGCGGCGCGCTCCCGCGTGCTTACTTCTTAAAAACTAAAAAGGCGACGCTCCATTTGGGGCGTCGCTTTGTTTTGTTGGGGTGGCGGTAGTTTCTGAACCGCGCTCGACAGACAGCTTTAGGACGCGGCCAGCGCGTCGATGATGTCTTGGAAGTCCGCCGCCTTGAGGCTTGCGCCGCCGACAAGCGCGCCGTCAACATTGGAGACCGAGAAGATTTCGGAGGCGTTGGACGGTTTGACGGAGCCGCCGTAAAGCACAGGAACCGTGCGCCCAATACCTTCGCCGAAACGACGCTCAAGGCGCATGCGGATGAAATCATGCACTTCGCCGATTTGGGACAATGTCGGCACTTTGCCCGTCCCAATGGCCCAGACGGGTTCATAGGCGACCACAAGGTTTTCACCGGTGGCGGCATCGGGAATGGAGCCGGCGAGTTGGCCGCCGATGATGTCCAAGGTGTTGTCTGCCTCGCGCTCTGACAGGGTTTCACCAACACAGACCACTGTCACGAGGCCAGCGTTCCACGCCGCTTCGGCTTTGGTGCGTACCTGTTCATTGCTTTCGCCATGGTCTTCGCGCCGCTCGGAATGGCCGAGGATCACATGGCTGGCGCCTGCGTCTTTGAGCATCTCTGCGCCAATGTCGCCGGTGTGGGCACCGGAGGCGGCGGTGTGACAGTCCTGACCGCCGATGGAGACATGGCTGTCTTTGGCTGTGTCGGCCGCGCGCGAGATCAGCGTGGCGGGCGGGCAGATGAGAACGTCGGTGCCGTCGGCGACAGCAACCTGGGTTAGCGCCTCGAGTTCGGCCAGCGCAGCCGAAGTTCCGTTCATTTTCCAGTTTCCGGCGGCCAATTTGCGACGCATCTCATACCCTCGTGTTGCTTGATGCGCCTGTTGTCGGAGGTCGTGCCGATAACGTCAAGTCTTGCTTGCGTTTAGGGGGCTTGGTGCGCGACATAGGGCGCAAATCTGGGAGATTGGAATATGGTGCCAATTTTGGATGCAGCGGCAATTGCGCAGCGCGACGGTAAAGCTCTGGCAGCACTGCGACGGGCGGTGGCTGAGGACGGGTTTCTGGTGGTTGAAAACACGGCTATTTCAAAGGCGCGCGTGCTGGAGGTGATCGCGGCTTATCGTGCATTCTTTCACCTGCCGGAAGCGGCAAAGGCGGCCGTGGATATGGCCAAAACCGGAAGCAATCGTGGCTGGGGAGCGAGCGGGTCGGAACAGGTCGATCCCGAAGCAAATCCGGATTACAAACAAGTGTTTGATTGCGGATTTGAATTGCCGGCCGGAGATCCGCTGCGGGCCGAAGGGCTTTCGGTTTATGCCGACAACCTTTGGCCGCAGGTGCCTGATTTTCGGGAAACGGTTCAGGCCTACTATACAGATGCACTTGGTGTGAGCTTGTCGCTTTTGCAAGGGATTGCCGCGGCGATTGGCCAGCCGGAAAGCTATTTTGATGCGGCTTTTTCAAAACCCATGGCGTTGTTGCGCGGTAACTTTTATCCGCAGCGTCTCGAGTGGGCGACGGACAAGGATTTCGGAATCGCGGCGCACACGGATTATGGCTGTTTGACGCTTTTGGCGACGGATGGGGTGCCTGGGCTTGAGGCGCAGACGCGGGCCGGTGCGTGGGTGCCGGTGGAGGCCGCGCCGGGATCGTTCATCATCAACTTTGGCGAAATGCTTGAGATGTGGACCGAGAGCGCGGTGCGCGCGACGCCGCATCGGGTGATTGGTACCAACAAGGAACGGATTTCCGTTCCTATGTTTTTCAATCCAAACCACAACACCAATGTCGCTCCGATCGGGTCAGAGCGGGTGATTTTGGCGGGGGATCATCTGAAGAAACGGTTTGACGAAACCTATCTGCATTTGCAGCAAGCGGAGCCCGCTTAAACCAGTTTGGGCGCCCCATTGGGGTGCTCGGCTGACAGCTCTTCGACGTCTTTGAACTTGATCGACTCGCCACAGCCGCAGGCGTCGGCCACGTTCGGGTTGTTGAATTTGAACCCGCTTTCCAGAAGCGAGGTTTCATAGTCGATTTCCGTGCCAAAAAGGAACATCTGCGCCATTGGGGCAATCATGATGATAGCGCCGTCCTGTTCCACGACTTCGTCGTGTTCATTGGTCTCGTCGACGTAGTCCATGGTGTATTCCATGCCCGCACACCCGCCTTTTTTCACGCCGATACGCAAGCCGGTATGGCCTTTGCTCGCCATCAGTTTGGCGATTTGCGCTGCCGCTTTGGGGGTCATTGTGACCGCTTGTTTGCCGGGGATGCCGAACATGGTGTTTCCTCTTCGCTTGGATCTCAAAATAGGCCGCTGAGGCGGGGGAAACAAGATGGCCCGACGGGTTTTCCGCCGGACCATCAGGATTGTGATGCCGATTGGGGGTCAGGACGCGTCAGCCATCATGCAGTTTGCATAGTAGGTGACGGTTGCCGGCCAGTCGGAA
Source organism: Shimia haliotis (assembly GCF_900114415.1). Taxonomy (GTDB): domain Bacteria; phylum Pseudomonadota; class Alphaproteobacteria; order Rhodobacterales; family Rhodobacteraceae; genus Shimia; species Shimia haliotis. The sequence continues at coordinate 398,816 of NZ_FOSZ01000001.1, forward strand.
AAGATACCTTCGATGCCCACGTCCTGTGCCAGGACATGCAGCAGTTCAAAGTACATTGCATCGCTGTTGGTCACGTCTTTGATTGTCTGGAAGTACCAGCCGCCGCCGTTCTCAAGCGGTCCGGAGCGCTCCAGCGTCCAGGTGATCAGCTTCAGGCCAGCTTCTTTGGCCTTGATGGTGTAGGCGGATGGCACGATTTCACCGTCTTTTGCGGCGACCAGCATCCACATCGGCGGGGCGATGTAGTTCACGCCTTTTGCTTTCAACTCGGCAAAATCATGAGGGAAGGTGGTGGCGTCGTCAGGGTTGAAGCCTTCGATGTTGTAGGACGCGTCGAGAAAGACGGCTTGTTTGCCGAATTCCGGTTCATTTTCAATCCAGTAAAGAACGTCGTCAAGGTTGAAGGACTGGGCCCAGACATCAGAAGCCGGAATGCCGGCGGCCTTGTATTCGTCGATCATTTTCTGGGCATAATCGGCTTGGGTGAAGCCTTCAAACGGCATTTCGACCGACGGCGATTTCAGCTCAGGCGTGAACTTGGCACCAAGCTCTTTGAAGAGCGCAATCGACTCCGCGTGGGTCATGAGAGTGCCGTGGGTTGCGTAGAGGTCGGTGCGCCAGCCTGTGGTGCCGTCCAGATACTCGGCGACAGTGGTCGCGGCGCTGTTGGCGGCATCCATTTTGCCGTTGAGGCTGCGATAGTCCGCCAGCGTAATGTCGGAGGTTCGGCATTCGGCTGAGGCTTTGGTATCGCCGGACGCAGGCGAAAAGCCTGCGGTGCATTTTTTGGCGAGATCGGTGGCGAGAATATTGGTTGTGGTGTGCAGGTCGTTTTGCGCGTGGCGGCAGACGAGTTCTTTGTCTTTGGTAAAGGTCACGTCACATTCAAGGATCGCGGCCCCCATGCGCGCGGCGGCGCGGTTGGATTGAACGGTGTGTTCAGGGAACATCATCGGCGCGCCGCGATGCCCGATCGAAAAGGGGTGCGGCTGCATCGTCATGTCTTGGCAGGATTGCAGTTTGGTTTTCAGAGGCCCATCGGCCATCTGATCAATCAAATAAAAGGGGCGGGGGCCCAGTTCGACCTCGGCGGCGGTGGCAGCCAGTGGGGTCAGTGCCAGAGCGGCGAGAAAAGTCGTGCGCAACATGCGATCACTCCCGTTGGTTGGTTTACGGGAGTGAAATCGCTTGGCAGTGTGACGCGCCCATGCAGGTCGCGTGACGGATTTTTAAACTTTAGGTGACGGAATTACATAAAGCCGAGTTCAAGACGGGCTTCGTCGCTCATCATTTCCATGCCCCATGGGGGTTCCCAGACCAGCGCGACCTCGACGTTGCGGATACCGCCGACGCCGGCCACGGCTTCTTGTACCCAGCCGGGCATTTCTCCGGCCACAGGGCAACCTGGTGCGGTCAGGGTCATGATCACGTTGACGTCGTTTTCGTCATTGATGGCAATGGTATAGATCAGGCCGAGGTCATAGATATTGACCGGAATTTCAGGATCATAAACGCTGCGGCAGGCCTCTACGAGCTGCTCATGCAGCGGGTGATCCACGCTGGAGGGCGCAATCAATGGTGTGCCTTCGACTGGGTCCTGATCTGGCGCATGTGTCATTGTAATTCCGTGTCATCCTAATTCCTGAGAGATTTATATAGGAAATAAGACTGATAAGGTCCAGAGGGGGAATGGTGCCAAAATCACCGCCAGCATGTGTTTGGGGGAAAGGATAAAAAAGGGCCCAAACCCCGATGGGATTTGAGCCCTGTTCGATCTTACTAGGAAACGCGTCCTGTGGCGTGCCCTTAATCGTTGATGTCGTGATCGAAGGTTTTGACCTGACCGCCCGGCAATTCAAAGACGCGTCGCAGGACAAGCCATGCGACCAATGACAGAGCCGCAAAGATCAACAGGATCATCGGGATCGACAGTGATTGACCTGCAACCAAGAGGATCACACCCATCACTGCCGCGCCAATGGCAAAGCCGAGGAACACAAATCCCGGTGCCAGCACTTCCAGAATGGCGAGCACCAAAGCGGCGGCGAGCCAGACCCACCATGTTGCCATCAGGTCTGCCATCAGGAGCCTCCCTTGAGAAGTTTGAAGGCGTCGCCAAAGGCTTCAAGCGCGGCGGCGGGCAGGACGATGGTTTGTTTGCCCTCACCATTGCCAAGCGCATTCAAGGCTTCGACCTGCTTCAAGGCGACCTGATATTGCGCGGCTTCAAGACCGTTTTCCTTGATCGCTTTGGCCACAACTTCGGTGGCGTAGGCTTCGGCCTCCGCGCTGATGCGGCGGGCTTTGGCGGTTTGTTCGGCCGCGTAAAGCTCTGCGTCGGCGGCCAGTTCCACGGCGCGGCGGGTGCCTTCTGCCTCTGTCACCTGTGCGCGGCGGGCGCGTTCGGCGTTGAGCTGTTGCAACATGGCGTCGCGGGTGGCTTGGTCGAGGTTGACGTCGAGGATTTCGGCGCGGGTCACTTCGATGCCCCAGTCATCCACAGCGGTTTCGACCATGGATTGAATGGAGGCAATCAGGCTTGCGCGGTTGGATTGCACCTCATCAAGGTCCATTTTGCCGATTTCCGCACGTACGATGCCGGCCACGGTGGTGGCAATGGCGCCGTCGACGTCTCGGATACGGTACACGGTCTTTTCGGGCTCAAGAATGCGGTAAAAGACCGAGGTGTCGATTTGCACCAGCACGTTGTCTTTGGTGATTGCATCCTGCGTTGCATTAGGCAACTGGCGCTCCAGAATGGAGATTTGGTGCCGCACAACGTCCAGAAACGGAACGATAAAATTGATGCCAGGGCCAAGCACAGAGTGCAAACGACCGAAGCGTTCAACAACGTGCTTTTCGGACTGGGGCACGATGCGCACGCCCTTGAGAATGATGACGATCAAGAAGACCGCCGACAAAATTAGGACGATATTCTGTGACAGGAGGCTGAAAATCAGATCTTCCATAGAGTCTCTCTGTTTTGTTGGAATTGTTGTTGTGTTTTCATGACTTAGTATGTGGCCTATGGCCAGTGTTTTACAAGGTCGCGACAAAGGCGTAAGGAGGGGAAACCTGACCGGAAATCCCCTTGAACGGAGCGGTTTCCCTGAAATTTTGCCCATTCTAGCAGTTTGTGACCGTGATGACCGAGAGATTTTCCTTTGCCTTGAATGCCACCGACGGGAAGGCCCGTACGGGTGTGATTTCCACACCTAGGGGCGACATCCGTACGCCGGCGTTTATGCCTGTGGGGACGGCAGCGACCGTCAAAGCGATGATGCCCGAAAGCGTGCGGCAGACGGGGGCGGACATATTGCTTGGCAACACCTATCACTTGATGCTGCGTCCGACGGCGGAGCGGATTGACCGGCTTGGCGGCTTGCACAAGTTCATGAACTGGGACCGTCCCATCCTCACGGATTCAGGCGGGTTTCAGGTGATGTCATTGGCAGAGCTTCGCAAGCTGACCGAGAAGGGTGTTACATTCAAAAGCCATATCGACGGCTCCAAACACGAGTTGACGCCAGAGCGGTCGATGGAGATCCAGAAGCTTTTGGGCTCTGACATTGTGATGTGCTTTGACGAATGTCCTGCGTTGCCAGCAGATCGTGACCGGATTGCCGAAAGCATGCGCTTGTCGATGCGGTGGGCCAAGCGCAGCCGCGACGCGTTTGGGGATCGCCCTGGGCACGCGCTTTTTGGCATTCAGCAAGGCGGCCTTGAGAAGGACTTCCGCGAAGAGTCTGCGGAGGCTCTCAAAGAGGTCGGATTTGATGGCTATGCCGTAGGCGGCCTTGCTGTGGGCGAGGGGCAGGAGGGCATGTTCGGGTGTCTGGACTATGCGCCTGATATGCTGCCGGTGGACAAGCCGCGTTATCTTATGGGGGTCGGCAAGCCAGATGATATCGTCGGCGCGGTGAAGCGTGGGATCGATATGATGGACTGTGTTCTGCCCAGTCGGTCTGGTCGTACGGGGCAGGTGTTTACCCGTCATGGTGTGGTCAACATCAAGAACGCGCGGCATCAGGATGATCCGCGGCCTTTGGACGAGCAGTGCAGCTGTCCGGCGTGTCGCGACTATTCGCGGGCCTATCTGCATCATGTGTTCCGCAGCAACGAGATGATTTCGGGCATGCTGCTGACCTGGCATAACTTGCATTACTTCCAAGAAATCATGCAAGGGATGCGCGACGCGATTGCGGCGGGCACTTTTGCGGTTTGGGAAGCGGACTTCCATGCGCAGCGGGCGCAGGGTGACATCGAGCCAATCTAAGGTGACGACAATGAAACGGTTTTTTGCGATTGCGGTGATGGCGCTGGCGCCCGCCGGAGCGTGGGCGGAGGGGTTCTGTGGAGTCACTGAACCGGCCGAAGTTTATGAACGGCTCGCGGGCAACTGGGTGCGCGAAGGCAGCACGTCGGTTGAAGGCGCGGACACGTCTTTCGTGCGTCCGGCGCGGGCATTTGGCACAGCAATCAGCGCGGAAGGTGCGTTTCAGTCCGGTTTTGTAGACAGTATCATGGGCGAGCCGGTTGAGATGCGTTGGATGACACCCAAGCCCTATGACGTGGATCGGGTGGATGACATGCTCGACACTACAGAGCGCGCAGATATTGCCGATCTGTTGAGTGACACGTTGTGCGGCCCTGAAGATCTGCCGCAATTGCAGATCGATCTGCCCGAGTTTGAAGGCGGCGTTACAGTCTATGGAACGATCACCTTGGTGCCGTATTTCGACGATCGGGTTCTGGAAATCTCTGAGCTGACCCTCAAAAGCCCTGAGACTGTGTTGTTTATGGTCGAGACCGCCATTTTACGCCCCGCAGAGTGACGGGGACGGCGCCCTGCCAAGAGCAGGGCGCGATGGTTCCCGTGCCGTTGTGCCAACGCCACCGGTCAGGATGCTTTTGACCTGACCGCAGCCAAAATAAATTCCAAATAGTCCGCTTTCGCGCCTTGTTCCTTTGGTCCGGTAAAGGCATTGTGGGAGCCAACAAAAATTCAGGCTGTTGAAACGGGCGGTTCATACCCCCATTTCAGTAAGCCGAGGAAACGGAAAGCGGACGAGCGGTTGCCTAGAAGAGGGACCCGGATCGCTTTGCTAGAACAAGGAATACTCATGTTAGAGCCTCTTAATCCTTCATATCCTGTCCTGCCGCTGCGCGATATTGTGGTCTTCCCGCATATGATCGTGCCGCTGTTTGTGGGGCGGGACAAATCGGTCCGCGCGCTTGAAGAGGTGATGGCCGATGACAAGCAAATTCTGCTGTCGAGCCAGGTGGACCCCGCTGAGGATGATCCCGATGCCGACGGCATTTACCGCACAGGCGTGCTGGCGAATGTGCTGCAGCTTCTGAAGCTGCCCGATGGCACCGTTAAGGTGCTGGTGGAAGGCCAGAGCCGTGTGAAGATTGTCGATTACATCGACAATGACGACTATTTCGAAGCGCGTGCCGAGCGTCTGGAAGAAATGCCCGGCGATCTGGCGACCATTGAAGCGTTGCTGCGCTCGGTGGGCGACGAGTTTGAGCGCTACGCCAAGGTTAAGAAAAACATCCCCGAAGAGGCGCTGAGCGCTGTCGAGGACGCGGAAGAACCAGCGCGCTTGGCAGATCTGGTGGCGGGTCATCTCGGCATTGAAGTTGAGCAGAAGCAAGACCTGTTGGAAACGCTGTCGGTCAGCGAACGCCTTGAGAAGGTGTTTGGCCTGATGCAGGGCGAGATGAGCGTTTTGCAGGTCGAGAAAAAGATCAAAACCCGCGTCAAAACCCAGATGGAGAAGACGCAGCGCGAGTACTATTTGAATGAGCAGATGAAGGCCATTCAGAAGGAACTTGGCGACGGCGAAGAGGGCGAGGGCGAGATTGCCGAGCTTGAGGAGAAGATTGGCAAGACCAAGCTCTCCAAAGAGGCCAAAGAGAAGGCTGAGGGCGAGCTTAAGAAGCTCAAGAACATGTCGCCGATGTCGGCCGAAGCCACGGTTGTGCGCAACTATCTGGATTGGATGTTGTCCATTCCGTGGGGCAAGCGCGGTCGCGTGAAGAAAGATTTGAACGCTGCGCAGTCGGTTCTGGATACGGATCACTATGGTCTGGAGAAGGTCAAAGAGCGCATCGTTGAGTACCTTGCTGTTCAGCAGCGGTCTGCGAAGCTCAAGGGCCCGATCCTGTGTCTTGTGGGCCCTCCGGGTGTCGGTAAGACCTCGCTTGGTAAATCCGTGGCCAAAGCAACTGGACGCGAGTTCATCCGCATTTCGCTTGGTGGCGTGCGTGACGAGAGCGAAATTCGCGGCCACCGCCGGACCTATATCGGCTCTATGCCCGGTAAGATCATTCAGGCGCTGAAGAAGGCGAAAACCACGAACCCGCTGATCTTGCTCGATGAAATCGACAAGATGGGGCAGGACTTCCGTGGTGATCCGGCGTCGGCAATGCTTGAGGTTCTGGACCCCGAGCAGAACGGCACCTTTGTGGATCACTATCTTGAGGTGGAATACGACCTCAGCAACGTGATGTTCCTGACCACGGCGAACTCTTACAATATGCCGGGTCCGCTTTTGGACCGGATGGAGATCATCTCGCTGGCTGGCTACACCGAAGACGAGAAGCGCGAGATAGCGCGTCAGCACCTGATCGATAAGCAGATCAAGAATCACGGTCTGAAGAAGGGCGAGTTCGAAGTGTCGGACGAAGCCATCCAAGAGATCGTGCGCACCTACACCCGCGAGGCGGGCGTGCGGAACCTTGAGCGTGAGTTGGCGAAGCTGACCCGTAAGGCCGTGACCAAGATCGTCAAAGGCGATGCGGAAACCGTTTCTGTGACCGAGGACAATCTGGATGATTTTCTTGGCGTGAAGAAGTTCCGCTATGGTCTGGCCGAGGACGAAAATCAGGTGGGTGTTGTCACCGGCCTCGCGTGGACGTCTGTGGGCGGCGATCTGCTGCACATCGAAGGTCTGAAGCTGCCTGGTAAGGGGCGGATGAAGACCACGGGTAAGCTTGGCGATGTGATGAAGGAATCCATCGACGCGGCCAGTTCCTATGTGCGGTCCATCTCGCCCCAGATCGGGGTGAAGCCGACGCTCTTTGACAAGATCGACATCCACGTGCATGTGCCCGATGGCGCGACCCCCAAAGATGGGCCGTCTGCCGGTCTGGCGATGGTGACGTCGATTGTGTCGGTGCTGACAGGCATTCCGGTGCGCAAAGATATCGCGATGACTGGCGAAGTCTCCCTTCGCGGCAACGCGATGCCGATTGGCGGTCTGAAGGAGAAACTTCTTGCGGCGCTGCGTGGTGGCATCAAAACGGTGCTGATCCCGCAGGAGAACGAGAAGGATCTGGCGGATATTCCGGATAACGTGAAAGACGGGTTGGAAATCATTCCGGTCAAGCATGTTTCCGAAGTTCTGAAGCTGGCTTTGGTTGAAGAGCCCGAAGCGATTGAGTGGGACGAGGCCGCTGAAGAAGCCGCCGCCGCCGCGCTCAAGGCGGAGCAGGGGGCCTCTGCGACCGCGCACTGATCATCGGACTAGAAAATGAATGCGGAATGCGCCTCCTATTGGGGGCGCGTTTTGCGTTTTGGGGATGGCTCATTTTGTGTGTCTTGTGGCTGTGATCGACAAGGGTTTGTAATTTCAGTGGTTTTTTTCGGGTTCGCCTGATAGGGTAGTGCTGAGCAGTAATGATCGGTCGCAGAGGTATGCGACGGACAAAAGAGTGAGGACAAAATGGCAAAAGCACCCTCCACCAGCACGCGCAAATCCACCGCGACGCGCAGCAAGACCACGACCACCACCAAAAAGACCACGTCCGGTCGCAGCACGACCAAAGCGTCGATGGTTGGCAAAACCGCCAGTTCTGGCGCGTCAGTTTCCGCGCCATTGCCCAAAACCACCACACGTCCTGTGGCGGGCGCCGCTGAAAAGGACGCAAAACCTGATACATCGGTGGTGTCCGAGCTTCCGGATATGCGCAAACGGGAATTGGTAGATGCGGTTGTGGACCGGTCCGGCATCAAGAAGCGCTATGCCAAGCCGGCGATCGAAGCCGCGTTGGCAATTCTCGGAGAGGTTCTTGAAGAGGGACGATCCTTGCAGATGCCGCCTTTGGGTCGTGTAAAAGTGCAGCGGACCAAGGCGTTGGCGGACGGGCAGGTCATCGTTGCCAAGCTGCGCCGCAAGCACGTGAACGAGGCTGCGGAAGACGACGCAAAAAGTGACGATGAGGCTCTTGCGAAGGCTGCTGAGTGACGCTAGACAGCGCGGCACCGGGTGATTAGCTCAGTGGTAGAGCGCTTCGTTCACATCGAAGATGTCAGGAGTTCAAATCTCTTATCACCCACCATGTTACGCAACGGGCGCTCCCTGAAAAGGTTGAGCGCCCGTTGTCGTTTTGGCTGTCGGGCTGTTGGGAAAACGGATTTTTTTGCCAAGAGGAATTTTTCTTCAAAAAGCCTCTTGCGCTCCCCTTTGGACAGGTTTAAACGCTGCTCCACCGGGTCGTTAGCTCAGTTGGTAGAGCGCTTCGTTTACACCGAAGATGTCGGGAGTTCGAGCCTCTCACGACCCACCATTCCCCCGCTTTCAATCTGTTACAGTTGGTTCTCGCGACGCAGGTCCGCTTTGTTTTTTGTGCGAGCACGCAAACAAAAAGGCGCCCCGCAGGGCGCCCTCGTCGTTTCGTGTTCGATGGGCTATCAGGTCGCCGGTGCGCAGGCTACGGAGCCTGTTTCGGTTGTGACCAGAGCATAGCCTACGTCACAGCTGGCGTTGCCGGCTTTGTCGAAGTTTGGCTGCATATAGACGGGGGTCGGCTCGGGCTGCGAGCAAGCGGCCAGTGTGAGGCCTGCGAGGCAGAGAGCGGCGTAGATCGGTTTCATGGCAGTAAATCCTTTGAAAAGTGACTCGTTTCAGTAACCATATCTAAACACATCCTTTTCAGTTCTCAAAGTCGTGAGCAGGAGTTTGCTCATCATTGAGCTGACCCTGAGCGGCGGATTTCAGTGGTCAGAAAAAATCTTTGATTTGGGTGTTGATATGCGCTTGACGCGCAAGAGCGCTCAGCATAAACCACGCCACACGCTGACGGGCACACGCCCAGACGCGGCAGCGAGCGGTTGTAGCTCAGTTGGTTAGAGTACCGGCCTGTCACGCCGGGGGTCGCGGGTTCGAGCCCCGTCAACCGCGCCATCGCTGCCAGCCCTGGACCCGGGTTATAGGGACACGCCGAAAGGCAAAAGCGCGGTTGTAGCTCAGTTGGTTAGAGTACCGGCCTGTCACGCCGGGGGTCGCGGGTTCGAGCCCCGTCAACCGCGCCACTTTCTCTCTCTTTTCAGATGGTTAATGTCAAATTTGAGCACTGCTCAAATGCTGATCAAACACGTTTTGCGTGTTGGGTCGCGGTCGGAGTCGCGCGTTTTCTTGACAGATTGACGTCCTTTGACGGACCTTGGCAGGGCATAGGGCTTTGTTTGGGAGGTAACGAGGGATGTGGTTTAAAGGTTTAGCAGCGGCTGGTTTTGTATTGGCGGCAACGCAGGTGAGCGCGCAGGCGTATCATTTTGAGACGTCCAAATTCATCAAGCCGCTTGCCCCCAACGAGGAGCTTCACGCGCTGAAGGGATGCGACAGCGGGGCGTTGGTTTCAGGCGGTTTTCAGATTCTCAACAACGCCAACCGATTTGCCGTGACCAAGAGCTATCCCTCGCATTTTGCCCTGACGGACCAGTGGCGGGTGGATGTGCGCAATATCAGCGACAGCGTGGCCCAGGCAGTGGTGCAGGTGCATGTTGTCTGCACCGGTGCAAAGGCCAAGGTCGACAAGGTCAATGCCAATGAACGCATTTTCTTTTCTGCGGTTAGCCACGTCGCGCCAAACGGGCGGGCGGTGCAGAACATCTTTGCCAGCAAAGCCGACGGAACCGCAGCGGGGGCGATCACCAGTTCCGCGCCGGACAAAGAATGGGACAACTTCGATGCGCGAATTTCGCCGAGTGGTGATCGGATGGTCTTTGCTTCGATGCGGCACAGGGACGATCCGACTTACGGAAACGAAACGGAGCTTTATCTCGCAGATTCGGACGGCAGCAACGAGGTGCGCCTGAGCGCCAATTTCGAAGTCTATGAGGAAAGTCCCAGTTGGTGCGGGGCGGATCGCATATTGCTGTCTCAAGGGGGGGATATTGTCGAAATCGATGCGGCGGACTCGGACGGGGACATGCAAGGCGACAACCATAGTGTCGTTGTTGCCTCTCCTGCCGATGAATACGCGCCGGATTGTAGCCCAGACGGGCAGCAGATCGTCTTTCTGCGCCAAGACGGGCCGTTGGACCGCAAAATCATTCTAGGTAATCGTGACGGCAGTGGTCTGCTGTCGCTCGGCGGCGTCGCTGCGTTGAACGAGATGCCAAGGTTTTCACCGGATGGCAGTATGATCGCTTTTGCCTCCAACCGCGACAATGCCAATACTGGCATCCGCGATATTTACGTCATGGATGCGCAGGATCAGGATGGAGATGGCGTCGGAGACAATCTGCGGAGGTTGACCATCTCGGCTGCGGGCAGCGGGGCTGTGCAGCCTGTATGGGCGCCAGATGGCAGCAAGATTCTGTTTCTGGATATGACCGGTGCGTCGGCTACGCTCCATACCGTGGATGTGGCAACAACGGGCGTGAGTGCGCCGATTACCACGGGGCTGATGCTGCCCTTCGCCAGCGATTGGATCGACTAGAGCGATCGGTCTGGCACAAAAAGAAAAGCGCGCCGGAACGGGCGCGCTTGTTGTTTGTAAAAGGGCGGCTTTCGTCGGTGTCAGGCGCTGAGTGCATCCAGAATGCGGGCCCAAGAGCGGATACCTTTGTGAAAGCTCTCCAGATCGTATTTTTCGTTGGGAGAGTGGATCTGGTCATCATCCTTGCCAAAGCCAACAAGCATGGCATCCACGCCCAGCAGATCCTTGAAGAAACCGGCAATCGGGATTGAGCCGCCGCTGCCGACATAGGCCGCAGGATAAGGCCATTCGTCAGACAGGGCCTTGCGGGCCTTGTCAAAGGCCGGATTGGCAATAGACATCTGCGAGGCCGGCGAGCCCTTTTCGGTGCGGTAGTCCACGGTAAAGCCTTCGGGCATGTAGCTTTCGAGGTGTTTGCGGAAACTCTCGCGAATCTTGTCCGGATCCTGTTGTCCGACAAGGCGGAAAGAAACTTTGGCCGAGGCTTCGGAGGGGAGAACGGTTTTGAAACCGTCGCCCGTATAGCCGCCCCAAATGCCGTTCACGTCACAGGTGGGGCGAGACCAGATTTGCTCAAGCGGGGTGCGGTCCTTCTCGCCCGCGGGGGTTGTGAGGCCAACGTCGCCAAGGAAGGTGGCGTGGTCAAAGCCGAGGCTTTGCCATTGCGCGCGCACTTCGTCCGGCAATTCGGGAACGTCGTCGTAAAATCCGTCCAGAGTGACGGCGCCGTTTTCGTCATGCAAATCGCCAAGCGCTTTGGTCAGGACGCGGATCGGGTTCATCGCCACGCCGCCATACATGCCGGAATGCAGGTCACGGGTGGGGCCGGTGATGGTGAAATCCTCGGCCAGTAGGCCGCGCAACATGGTGGTGATGGCGGGCACTTTGCTTTCGTGCAGGCCGGTGTCACAGATCAGGGCGATGTCAGTGGTCAACTCGTCGGCGTTTTCCTGCATGAAAGGCACGAGAGACGGCGACCCGCTTTCTTCTTCGCCTTCAAAAAAGAAGGTGATTTTGCAGGGCAGGGTGCCGTGAATGGCTTTCCATGCGCGGCAGGCCTCAACAAAGGTCATGAGCTGGCCTTTGTCATCGGACGCGCCACGGGCGCGGATCACTTTGCCAGCCGGGGTGTCTTGCAGTTCCGGATCAAACGGGTCGCGATCCCAAAGTTCGATCGGGTCGATCGGTTGCACATCATAGTGACCGTAAAACAGCAAATGCGGGCCGTCGCCGTCGACATGACCCACAACCATCGGATGCCCCGGGGTGACACGTTTTTCCGCCGTTGCCCCAATGCTTTGCAAGTCCGCAACCAACCAATCCGCGGCAGCATCGCAATGATCCTTGTAGGCGGGGTCAGTGGAAACCGACGGGATGCGCAGAAGCTCGAATAGGCGGTCGATGGCTTCGGGCATATCCTGATCGATTCTGGCAAGTATTGCGTCAAGCGACATGGCGGTCTCCTTCGTGGGGTTGGTCACGCACCGTTAACCCTTTGGTGCGACGATTTGCGGGAGCCTATCACCGGGTTTTGCACTGTCCAGCCTCGCAAAAGAGGAATTTGATCGATATCAAGGCCCTTAGTCGATCTGGTAAGCAATTTGTTGCTCGGAGAGAGGGTGTGGCGTTACACTGGGTGTCGTTGCATCAGCCAATATGAAGGTCAGCGTGAAAGCTGTGCCGGACAAGATAGCGAAGGGAAGCCCCTGTGGAGCACAAAGCAGAGTTCACGGCGAAGCTGGATAAAGCGCTGAACGATCTTCATGAGGAAGGTCGGTATCGCACGTTCATCGACATTGAACGCCAGCATGGCAATTTCCCACACGCCACCTGGACCCGTCCTGATGGCACGTCGCAGCCGATCACCGTTTGGTGTGGTAACGATTATCTTGGAATGGGGCAGCATCCGGTTGTGACTGCGGCCATGCACGAAGCGATTGATGCCACCGGCGCCGGTTCGGGCGGTACTCGCAATATTTCGGGCACTACGGTTTATCACAAACGGCTTGAGGCCGAACTGGCAGATTTGCACGGCAAGGAAGCGGCGCTTCTGTTTACCAGCGCTTACATTGCCAATGACGCAACCCTGAGCACGTTGCCCAAACTGTTTCCTGGCCTGATCATATATTCGGATGCGTTGAATCACGCGTCCATGATTGAAGGCGTGCGCCGCAATGGCGGAGCCAAGCGGATTTTCCGTCACAATGATGTGGCCCATCTGCGCGAGCTTCTGGAAGCGGATGATCCGCAGGCGCCCAAGCTGATTGCCTTTGAATCGGTCTATTCAATGGATGGCGATTTCGGCCCGATTGAGGAAATCTGTGATCTGGCGGATGAATTCGGTGCGCTGACCTATATCGATGAGGTACACGCGGTGGGCATGTATGGCCCGCGTGGCGGTGGTGTCACTGAGCGTGACCGTCTTGCGCATCGCATCGACATCATCAATGGCACCTTGGCCAAGGCCTATGGTGTGATGGGTGGTTATATCGCTGCGTCGGAAAAAATGTGCGACGCCGTGCGGTCCTATGCGCCGGGTTTCATTTTCACCACGTCGCTGCCGCCGGCGGTGGCCGCAGGGGCGGCGGCGTCGGTCGCGCATCTGAAGAAAGATCAGGATCTGCGCGACCAGCATCAGACTCAGGCCAAAATCCTGAAACTGCGTCTCAAGGGACTTGGTCTGCCGATCATCGATCACGGCAGCCACATCGTTCCGGTGATTGTTGGCGATCCGGTACACACCAAAGTTCTGTCCGATCACCTGTTGTCGGATTACGGAATTTACGTGCAACCTATTAACTTCCCGACGGTGCCAAGGGGCACAGAACGGCTGCGTTTCACTCCGTCGCCGGTGCATGGTCCGAATGAAATGGACAAGCTTATCAATGGGATGGACGCTCTGTGGAGCCACTGTGCGCTGAATCGTGCCGATATGGCGGGTTGATTTACCGCGCCCTGTGATTTTTACGATTTTCTGTTAGGATCGTGGTAACAACAGGGACCGGTCCGAATCGACGATATAGGCAAACGGATCGGCATTACGATGGGGCGTATGGCATGATCGGGCGCAAGGCGAAGCGCAAAACCGAAGACGTAGAAACACGGCCCAAGGGCTATGACGACTTTGATGTTCGTCTGGGCGATATGATGCGCGGTGAGCGTGCGACGATGGGGAAATCGTTGCTGGATGTTCAACGGGAATTGCGCATTCGCGCCGCATATGTCGCCGCCATCGAAAATTGTGATCCTTCCGCCTTTGAAACTCCGGGGTTTATTGCAGGTTACGTGCGGTCCTACGCGCGGTATTTGAACCTCGATCCTGAACAGGCGTTTTCCCAGTTTTGTGAAGAAAGCGGCTTTTCCACGGCGCATGGCATGTCGGCTGCGGCCTCGACCATTCGCAAGCGCGAGCCGGTGGTGGCCACTGGCAACGGCGCTGATCCTTTTGCCACTCCGAACACGCCCTTTGCGCCGATGCAGGATTCGATCCTGTCCCGCGTAGAGCCGCGCGCCATCGGATCGTCCTTGGTTCTGGTCGCGTTGATTGCGGCCATCGGCTATGGCGGTTGGAGTGTTCTTAATGAAATTCAACGCGTTACCCTTGCTCCGGTAGAGCAGGCGCCAGTGGTTCTGGCGGATCTTGATCCGGTTGAAACTGCGCGTGCGGATGTTGATCGTCCGCAGCAGGACGCCACGCAGGCAGCAGGACTTTATACGCCTCCAAGCGAAGCGCTGGATCGGCTGTATCGCCCGCAAGCGCTGGATGTGCCTGTGCTGGTTGCGCGGGATGCGCCGATTTCACAGCTGAGCCCCGACACGTTGGGGTTGTTCACACCGGAAACCCCTGTGCTTGCAGAGATTTCGCCGGAACCGGCGGGTATCATCGTGCCGCAGGTTGTGGCTGACGGAACGCCTGATGTTGTGCTGATGGCGGTGCGCCCTGCGTGGGTGCGTGTGCGCTCGGCTGAAGGCACGGTTTTGTTTGAGAAAATTCTGGATGCCGGAGAAGAATATACCCTTCCTGCAACCGAAGATGCGCCGACGCTGCGCGCGGGCATGTCGGGGTCGGTGTATTTCAAAATTGGCGGCCAAATCTATGGTCCGGCCGGTGAAGGCACAGGAACGGTTCGAGATTTGGCTTTGGAACTCAATAGTTTGCAGCAGGATTTTGAGGTCGCGGATCTGAACAGCGATCCTGAACTGGCGCGGATTGTGGCGCTGGCTGCCGCGCAGAACGTGATTGTCGAGGACGAGTGACACGCCCGTGATCACACGGCGCATTGCACCCAACAGCAACAGAGATTAGACAGGCCCCAAACCCAATGGTGAGGGGCTTTTTCATGTCTATGAACCACATTCGACCCTGGCGGAATATCGAGCGGCGCAAGTCACGGCAGATTATGGTCGGCAATGTGCCTGTTGGAGGCGACGCGCCGATTGCGGTGCAGACCATGACCAACACCGACAGCGGCGACGTAAAAGCCACGCTTGGTCAGGTACTGGCCGCGGCAGAGGCCGGCGCGGATATTGTGCGCATCTCTGCTCCGGATGTGGCGGCGACCACCGCGCTGAAGGAAATCTGCAAAGAAAGCCCTGTGCCGATCGTGGCGGACATCCATTTCCACTACAAACGCGCCATCGAGGCGGCAGAGGCCGGAGCGGCCTGTTTGCGGATCAATCCGGGCAATATTGGTGATGAGAAACGCGTCAAGGAAGTCATCAAGGCGGCGCGCGATCATGGCTGTTCGATCCGGATCGGGGTGAATGGCGGATCGCTGGAAAAGCATCTGTTGGACAAATACGGCGAGCCTTGCCCCGACGCGATGGTCGAAAGCGGGCTGGATCATATTAAGATATTGCAGGACAATGATTTTCACGAGTTCAAGATCTCGGTGAAGGCGTCGGATGTGTTCATGTCCGCGGCCGCGTATCAGATGCTGGCGGACGCCACTGATGCGCCCATACACCTCGGGATTACCGAGGCTGGCGGCTTTGTCAGCGGCACGATCAAATCAGCGATCGGGCTGGGTCAGCTTTTGTGGATGGGCATTGGTGACACGTTGCGGGTGAGCCTGAGTGCGGACCCTGTGGAAGAGGTCAAAGTCGGTTTTGAAATCCTCAAGAGCCTTGGTTTGCGCCACCGTGGGGTGAACATCATCAGCTGCCCGAGCTGTGCGCGGCAGGGGTTTGATGTGATCAAAACGGTTGAAGCCCTGGAAGAGCGACTGGCCCACATTCACACGCCAATGAGCCTGTCGATCATCGGTTGTGTGGTCAACGGACCAGGTGAGGCGCTGATGACCGATGTCGGGTTCACCGGCGGCGGCGCGGGGTCGGGCATGGTGTATTTGGCGGGCAAGCAAAGCCACAAGCTGAGCAATGAGGCGATGGTGGATCACATCGTTGAGCAGGTCGAAGCCAAGGCAGCGGAAATCGAAGCGGTAAAAGCGGCGGAAGATGCTGCTGAGTAACGCTTTAAGTTTCAGTCATTAACAATCTGAAAATCAAAGAAAAACCACTGTCGGTGCTGCGTCGGTAAAACGTCGGTATTGCGTCGGTGCGTTTTGGCGCTCGGGCGTTTGTGAAGGCATCGGTCGGGCGTTGGTGTTGGGGGCGCGCAGGACGCACCCCCGTAGGATGTCAGCCGCGTTTGTCGGCGACCAGAGCGCGCATGTTTTCCAGCGGCAGATAGCCGCGCAGCAGCTCGTCCTTCATGACAAATGTCGGCGTGCCGGAGATTTGCAGGGCGCGGGCCAGTTGCTGCGTTGCGGCCAGTTCTGCGTTGACCTCTTCGCTTTCCATACGGGCAATCACCGCATCGCCGTCAAATCCGAGGCTGGTGGCGAGTTTGGACAGGGTGGCGTCAGACGGGTCTTTGCGCATGGTGATGAGGGCATCATGCGCCTGCTTGTAGGCCTCAGCCCCGTGCAGCTGCTTCATCGCGATGGCAAAGCGGGAGGAGGCGACAGAGGCCTCGCCCAGAATCGGGAATTCCTTGACAATCAGCTTGATGTTGCCATCCGATTTCACGAGTTCAGCAACTTCGTCATGGGCTTTGCGGCAATACCCGCAGCGGTAGTCGACAAATTCAACCAGCGTGATGTCGCCCTCTGGATTGCCGCCGACCCAGCTAAAGCCGTCGTTGAAAATCTGGTCGGCATGGGAGGACACCAGCGCCACGTCCCCCGCGGCCTGTGCAGCGGCCTGGCGTTCCTCAAGAACAGCGACGGCTTCCATGATGACCTGTGGATTGTCCAGCAAGTAGGCACGGACTTCGGCGCGGAAGGCGGCACGCTCTTCGTCTGACATGGAGGACAGATCAAAGGCGGCAAGAGGCGCTGCGGCGATGGACAGGGCCAAGGCGGATGTGGCGAGGATACGTTTCATGGGAACAACTCCGTTATCGTTTTTTAGCTTTGGCACGCTTGGCGGCGGCCAGAATGTCATCAGCACGGCGATAGGCGCTTGAGCCGCGCGGCAGAAGGCCCAAAGCGCGTTGGGCGTGAATTTCGGCGTCTTCGAGCCGACCTGCAAGGGCATAGCGTTCCGCGGTTGAGACCGACGCCATACCGTTGTTTCCAACCTGCGCATAGGCCAATCCGAGGTCGCGCAGAACGCGCATGTTGCGGAAATCGAGGTCGCGGGATTTTTCCAGATAAGTCAGCGCTTCTTTGTTCTGGTCCACGGTCATCAGCGCGCGGCCCAGATTACCGAGGATGAGGCCGTCGCGCGGAGCCAGATCAGCGGCTTTGCGATAAGCTGTGACCGCGTCTTGGAATTGGCGGGATTGCAGGTGGATCTGACCCTTGAGGTCGTAATATTGCGCATCCGTGGGACGCAGTGCGATTGCTTTTTCGATGTGGTTGAGTGCCTTGGCGCGGTCCTGCTGACGGTGATAGGCTACCGCAAGGCGCATGTGACGGACATCCTCGTAGGGGCTTTCGCTATAGCGTTGGAATGTCCATTTCACGGGGCGCTTGAAGGCGGTAACCTTGGCGCGGGCGCGTTCGTACCAGTAGTCCAGTTCCGGTTGCGGTTTTGACTTGCCCGAGTAGGCCGCCACAAAACGCTCGGTGGCGCGAATGCGGTCCCGCGTCAGCGGGTGGGAGCGCATGTAGGGATCCTGACGGGTGACGTTGAGGTGTTCCTGACCTTCAAAGATTTTGTGAACCGCAATCAGGCCGCTGGGGTCAATGCCGGCGGAAGCCAGATAGCGGATGCCGGATTGATCGGCGGAGGCTTCTTCGGCGCGGGTGTGTGCGAGGAACTGGCGTTGAGCGGAGGTTTGCGTGCCAAGAGCAAGGCCCGCAGCCACGTCGCCGCGGCCCGTTGCGGCCGCCACGGCGAGTGCCAGCGCTAGGCCAAGCCCTGCGGCGGTGCGGGCGCTGTCGAGATTGGCCATGCGACGTGTTAGATGGCCGTTTGCGATATGGGCTGCTTCATGCGCAACCACCCCCTGAAGTTTTTCAGGCGTGTCGAGGCGCATCATCAGGCCGGTGTGAATGTAGATATGCCCGCTGTCGATCACAAAGGCGTTCAGGCTGTTGTCGTCGATGAGCAGGATTTTAACGGTTCCACCGAGCCCTGAGGCCCGCAAAACGGGGGCAGCCATGCGAGCGAGCGCATTTTCGATGTCGCTGTCGCGGATCAGCGTTGCGGCGCGGGCTGGTGCTGTGGTCCAAACAAGCAAAAGCGCGGCGACCAAAGTGGTCACAAAAGCAGGCAAAGCGCGCATTGACGGCGCAGGTGTTTTTGGATGAAACCACATGAGGGCCAATAGGGAGCAAAACGATGCGGAACTCAAGGCGTGGGGCGGTTGATCCCTTCATTGTGATGGATGTGATGGAAGCGGCGCGTCAGGCAGAGGCGGACGGGCGTCGGATTGTCCATATGGAGGTGGGCCAGCCAGGCACAGCAGCGCCGAAAGGGGCGCAGGCCGCGCTGGCCGAGGCGATGGGTGATGACGCCTTGGGATACACGGTGGCGCTGGGGCTTCCGGCGTTGCGGGCGCGAATCGCGCAGCTTTATGGCGACTGGTATGGTGTGGATCTGGATCCGGCGCGGGTGGTGGTGACATCTGGCAGCAGCGGGGCGTTTTTGCTGGCGTTTACGGCGTTGTTTGACGCGGGTGACCGCGTGGCCATCGGGGCACCGGGTTATCCGAGTTATCGCCAGATTTTGAAAGCGTTGAGTTTGCAGCCGATTGACGTGCCAAGCGTGCCGGAAAACCGGTTGCAGCCGGTGCCGGATGATTTGCAGGCAATGGGTTTTGAGGGGCTGATGGTGGCGTCACCTGCCAATCCGACAGGCACGATGCTGGATCGTTCGGCTATGGGCGCGCTGATTGATTTGTGCCGCGAGAAAAATGCGGCGTTTATCAGCGACGAGATTTATCACGGCATTGAATACGAGGCGAAGGCGGTGACGGCGCTTGAGCTGACGGACGACTGTTATGTGATCAACTCGTTTTCCAAATACTTCAGCATGACCGGCTGGCGCGTTGGCTGGATGGTGGTGCCACAGGATCATGTGCGCAAGGTGGAGCGGTTGGCGCAGAACATGTTTATCTGCGCGCCCCATGCCTCGCAGGTAGCAGCCTTGGCGGCAATGGAGTGTCACGAGGAGTTGGAGGCCAATATGGCGGTCTATCGCGCCAATCGCCAGCTGATGATCGAGGGCTTGCCAAAGGCGGGATTTGACAAGTTCGCGCCGCCGGATGGGGCATTCTATTTTTACGTGGATGTGAGCGATTACACCGACGACAGCCGCGCCTTTGCGCGCTGGATACTGGACGAGGCCGGTGTTGCCGTCACCCCGGGGTTGGATTTCGATCCCGTGCGCGGGGCGACCACGTTGCGGTTTTCATATGCGCGCGCGACCGAGGACATTGCCGAAGGGTTGGCACGGCTGGGGACTTTCATGTCTAAGGTTCGATAAATTATCTAATTTCAGATAGTTACAGGGATTTTCTGATGTGAGTTTGCGCGTCGGATTCGGCTTGGGCAACGGATACTGGAAGCCGGTTAGGGGCGGCCTGAGCAGGTCTCGACTCGGTTTCTGCCATTGGCTTTGGCGGAATAGAGCGCGGCGTCTGCGCCGTTGAGCAAAGTTTCGGCGGATTTGGTGAAGTTGCGGTTGGTTGCGGCAACACCGAAGCTACAGGTGACGGAGATTTGCGGATCATCCAGCAATGGGCGGCTGGCGATGGCGCTGCGCAGGCGTTCCGCGGTGGCGACACCTTCGGCGGTACTACAATTGGGCAGGATCAGAGCAAATTCCTCTCCGCCATAGCGGCAAAGGCGATCGGTTTTGCGCAGATCGAATGCGGTGAGCCGGTGGGCCAAAGCCTTGAGCACGGCATCTCCGGTCGGATGGCCGTAGGTGTCGTTGATGGATTTGAAGTGATCAATATCAAACAAAACAACGGTGAGTGGTTGTTTGGTCTCAACTGCATCCAGCCAGTTCCGCGCCCAATGGTGGTCAAAGGATTGCCGGTTCAGAAGGCCTGTGAGGTGATCGTGGCGTGACATGTAGATTGCGTCGTTGCGGTCTCGCGACAGTTGCTCTTTCTCGGCTTCCAAAAGGGCGGTTCGGGCGATGGCCACCGAGGCGCGGTTGCCGATGATCTGGCTGAGGATCATCATCAGATACACCACGCTGAGTGGGATTAGGAAGGCTCCGTAAGTATCGCTGACGGAAGCATAAATGTCGTTCATGCCCGCCCCCAGACAGAGCAGTGTTGAGATGCCCAGAATACGGGCTTCGCGATTGCCGGATCTGAGGGCAGAAGCGATATGAAGAACGCCGGGAATGAAGCTGACTACGGCGGCGATCTGGGCGACAATGAGCACATCAGAAATGCGGTCCAGCGGCACCAGTAGCGCTGTGGCGCCGATCAGGTGCAGAACAACGTGCAACAGCCGGCGCGGCCGGCGGCGGGTCGGGCGCGGAAACAAAACCTCAAGCATGATCAGAACCCAAGAGGCCAAAACCGGCACCAGCCCAATCTCTATTCGCATGCGCAGGCCATGCCATTGCGCCCCAAAGAACATTTCTGGAAGATTTTCGACGGCGAGCGCGCGCAAAATAACAAAGAACGTGATCGTAGCCAGCAATCCTGCGGCGGGTTCGCGGAGTTTGGAGGCATAAAGCATCACGTTTCGCAGCATGATCAGAAGCAACATCCCGATCGTCAGACCGGCAAGCAGCGACCGGCGGTTGTTCGAAAGCTGTGCAGTGGTCGCACGAGCAACAAAGGGCGCCTTTGAGATGCCGCCCCAAGCAAACATGGTTTTTCGCACATGAAACACCAGAAAGCCGTCACCTGAGACCGGCAAAGCGTGGTTTAGAAACCGTTGGGCGGCCAGCGCGTCGCCGGTGAGGTTGCCCTCCTGCGCGATCAGGACCGCGTTGTGAGGGGTGTCCGCAGGTGCCCAAAACACTCTGTAGGCGTCGTGGACGACGCCCATACTCAATGCCAGATCTGCCTCTTGGATTTCGGGAAGAGACAGCGCCGCGACGAAGGTTGCCACGCCGTGATCGCGCGGATTGGTCGCGTCCTTGGGAAGTTTTCCTGCCCAGTTGGACGGCACAGGCATGACCGGATAGGCCTTGTCCTTAAAGCTTTGGACGGCTTGTTCGGGGGGCAGGAGTTGGTTCCATGCGAACATCCAAGGGCCGTTAAGAACAAGCGTCGCGGTGCTGTCATCAAGCAGGCCAGTGGCGTCAAAATTGGCGTAGTCTGCCCGTGCCATGGTTCCGGATCCGGCCAGAAGCGCGGCGAACAACGACACGCAGAGAATCGAGAGCCATTTTCCCATAGGTCGACGGGCCATTAATCTGTCTGTTTCAGGTTCGGCATAGAACGGATTGTTTAGGGGGCGGTTAACGCCAACGGATTTGTGCGGGCCTCTTGTGGAGTGGTGTCGACAGGGGAGGTCGTGTAGGCTGCGCCAAACTGCCCGTTAGAGGTTTGACGAGAGGGATCATGAGCAAATTCTTTGCACTGGTGATGGCTGTGTTGCTGGGGGCTGCGGCCCATGCGCAGGAGTTTTCCGCCTTGGCGCGGCTGGATGCCAACAAAAGCGGTCTGACGGAGGGCTGGCGCGGAGCGGTGACGCTTGAGCTTGGTCTGAGCCAAGGGGTGCCTTGGCGAATGTTTCATCTGGATGAGCCGCGACGCTTGGTTCTGGATTTTCGAGAAGTGGACTGGGGAAGCACCGAAGCGGCGGACCTTGGATCAGCTCAGGGTGTGGGCGCAGTGCGCTTTGGTGGCTATCGACCGGGCTGGAGCCGGATGGTGCTGGATCTTGAGGCGCCTTTGATGGTGCAAAGCGCCGAGATGGCGGTTCAGGATGGCGCAGGGGCTGCGGTTCTGACGGTGACGTTGGAACCCGGGACGGCGGAGGACTTCGCAAAGGGTGCAGGCGCGCCTTATGATCCGCGTTGGGATTTGCCAAAACCGGAAACCGATGGTGTTGCCAGTAGCACCAAGCCGGAATGGGCGCCGACGGTTGTCTTGCTGGACCCCGGTCACGGTGGCATTGATCCCGGGGCCGAGCGGGATGGGGTTCAGGAAAAGGCGCTGATGTTGAGCTTTTCCCGAGAGTTGCGAGACACGCTGCGCCGTGCGGGTGGCTTTGAAGTGCATGTGACGCGGGATGCGGATGTATTTGTATCGCTGGAGGGCCGTGTAGCGCTGGCGCACCAGCTTGGCGCAGATGTGTTTATCTCGCTGCATGCGGACAGCCTAAGTCAGGGCCATGCGCAGGGGGCAGCGGTTTATACTCTGTCCGAAGAGGCGTCTGACGCGGCTTCGGCGCTTTTGGCAGAGCGCCACAATCGCGCGGATATTCTGTCGGGTGTGGACCTGTCGGGCGCGGATGACGAGGTGACGGACATTTTGCTTGATCTGGCGCGGCAGGAAACCGAACCGCGGACAGAAGTTTTGGCCAATCTGATGGTGCATGGCATCAAAAACGCCACAGGATCGGTAAACAAAAAGCCGCGCCGAGAAGGGGCGTTTTCCGTGTTGAAGGCGGCGGATGTGCCTTCGATCCTGATCGAATTGGGTTTTATGTCGTCGGAAAAAGACCTTGCCAATCTGCTGGATCCCGGTTGGCGGGCCTCGATGGCGGCGGGTATTCGCGACGGGCTTCAGGCGTGGGTGATCGAGGACAAGGCGAACAAAGCGCTGGTGCGGCAGTAGAAAATTAACCCTGCCGTGCACATCTGGGAGGCAGTGCGGCAGACATGAGATGGTGTGAGGGTGCGATGCGCGATTTTAGCGACTTTGACGGGGCCAAGGTGGCGATCCTTAAGGGGGCGCGACTGGTGACGATCTTGCGCGATGATACGCCTGACATTCCTTTTCCGAACATGTGGGATTTGCCCGGAGGCGGGCGCGAGAGCGGTGAATCCGCCGAGCTTTGCGTATTGCGGGAATTGCGCGAGGAGCTGGCGCTGCGGCTGGAGCCGGACCAGCTGACGTGGAAGAAACGGTATGCCGAAGGGCGGCAGGGAGAGCATGTCACATGGTTCTTTGTCGCGGAAATGCCCGATCTTGACGAAGGCGGGTTGCGCCTTGGCAGCGAGGGGCAGGCGTGGCGGATGATTGATACAGAGCGGTTTTTGCGGATGGAAAATGCGGTGCCGCATCTGAAGGCGCGGCTGGCGGAGTATCTTGGAAGTCGCGCACGCGGGGGTTGATTTTGACGCCCGTTTCATTGCCAGATACCCATAATTGGATTGAGGATATTTGGCATGTGGCGGTTTTTTGCCGGTTTGGTTTTGTCCCTCGGGGCTTGTGCGCCTGTGGATTACGACTCGGTCAGCAGGGGCGAGTTTGAAGGGCTGGTGCAGCTTTTCTGGGTTGGCGGGGCCCTTGGATCGCCACAGGGGGACGGCAAGTTTCTTTACGTGCCCCACGCCACCGCTCCGCTGCGTTTTACCAGCAAGAGCCTGAAGGATCCGGACGGGGATGCTTTGGTGATTGAGCCTGCGGCTTTCTTTACGGACGGCGGGTCTGTGCCGCGAATGGTGCAGGGGGTTCCGGGGTTCAATGCATGGGCGTTCGGGTCGGCATATGTCATCCACGATTGGGTCTTTGAAGCGCATAGGTGTTTGAATTACGCCAAGAAACGCCAAGGCCGCCTGCCGGAATCCGATACGCCGACTGAGGAAATGAAAGCCCTGAGCAACATGACATTTGCGCAAAGCGCCCAGTTGATGGCGGAAGGGATCAAGACGCTTTTGGATGGCGAAGTCTCCGGGGGACCCGGAGGGGTGATCGCGTCGTTTACCGCCGGTCCGATCAGTCACGCCCTGTGGCGGGAGGAAAAATCCTGTGAGGAAATCCGTGCGCCAAAAGATCCCGCACCTCAGGAAATCGAGGCACGCATGCGCCAAAAGAGCCTATCGCAGGCCCAGCGTGACAGCTTTGTTCTCAGGGACGGACGGCGGGTGAAATTGCTGGGACTTTATAAGGTTCCATAGGGTCTTTGGTGGGGAAACCGTCAAACTCGGCGTGACGCGCGGTATCGTGTTTTGATCCGCGCGGTGAACAGGTATAAGAGACACTCAAAACGCTCAATTGAGGGTCGCGCGCGTGCTGAGATTCATTGCTTCGTTCTTCGGAACGATCTTCACCTTTATCACTATGGGACTGTTCGTCGTCGCGTTGTCGATCGGCGGCATTTTCTGGGTGTACGGTCAGGAACTGCCAAGCCACGAAAATCTGGCACAATATAAGCCGCCGACTATCAGCCGGATTTATTCCGGTGAAGGTGAGATTATCGACGAATTCGCCAAGGAGCGTCGCCTTTTTGTACCTGCGGATGAAATTCCCGATCTGGTGAAGCAGGCGTTCATTTCTGCCGAGGACAAGAATTTCTACGAACATGGCGGGTTTGACGCGCGTGGTATTGCGGCAGCGGCCTATGAGGCTGTGGCGTCGCGTGGCGAAAGCGTGCGCGGGGCGTCCACGATCACCCAGCAGGTTATGAAGAACTTTCTGTTGTCCGGTGATCGCAGAATCGAACGTAAAATCAAGGAGATCATCCTTGCGACCCGCGTTGAGGAAACCCTGAGCAAGGACCAGATTCTCGAGCTGTATATGAACGAGATTTTCCTTGGTCAGAACTCCTATGGTGTGGCCGCGGCCGCGCAGACGTATTTCAACAAGAACCTGGATGATTTGGCCCCGCATGAAGCGGCGACCTTGGCGTCTATGCCCAAAGCTCCGGGGCGGTTCCATCCGGTGCGCAACATGGAGCGGGTTATGGACCGCCGGAACTATGTTCTGCGCGAGATGAGCCAGAACGGCTACATCACCGAAGAGGTGTATCTGGCAGAACGGGAATTGCCGCTGCGGTCGGTGCAGAATGGCGATTTTGACAGCTTCAAGTCGGCTTTGCCGCCGCGGGACTACTTTACCGACGAGATCCGCCGTCAGTTGAGCCGCGATTTTGGTGAAGAAGAGTTCTTCACAGGCGGGATGACAGTGCGGGCTACCGCAGATCCCGAGATGCAGAAGATTGCGGCGAGGGCCTTGCGCCGTGCGCTTGAGAAGTATGACCGCTCGCGTGGCGTCTGGCGCGGCACCGGTGAGGTGCTGCCGCTTGAGGTGCTTGAGGATGAAACCGCGTGGCGTGAAGCACTGGCCAGTGTGGGAGTGCCGCGTGATGTCGACCTTGAGGGGCAATGGCATCCGGCAGTGGTTCTGGCCGTGGGCAACAACGATGCCCGCGTTGGCATCGAAGGCATCGATGAGGTCGAGGGCGGCCATTGGGTGCCAGCCAAAGACGCGCAATGGGCGCGCAAGCAGCTGGAAGATGGCGCGCTTGGGCGCAAAGCCAAGGTGGCCGGTGATCTGGTTGCGAAGGGCGACGTTGTGCTGGTGCGTGCGATCACCAAAGATGACGGCGGCGAGTTTGTGCGCTGGTCGTTCCGGCAGGTGCCGGAAGTGCAGGGCGGGTTCATGGCAATGGACGTCAACAACGGCCGTGTGATCGCGATGCAGGGTGGCTTTAGCTATCAGGACACGGTGTTCAACCGCGCCACGCAGGCCAAACGCCAGCCGGGTTCGAGCTTTAAGCCGTTTGTTTATGCCTCGGCGCTGGACAGCGGCTATAGCCCCGCGACGATCGTGATCGACGCGCCGATTGAAATCGACACGCCACAGGGTGTGTGGCGGCCGAAGAACTCGACCAACAAATTCTATGGACCGACCCCGATGCGAACCGGCATCGAGATGAGCCGGAACCTGATGACCATCCGTCTGGCGCAGGAAGTCGGGATGAACACCGTGGCCCGTTATGCGGAGCGGTTTGGGGTGTATGAGAACATGGGTCAGTTCCTTGCGAACTCGCTTGGTGCGGATGAAACTACGCTTTATCAAATGGTTGCGGCCTATGCGATGTTCGCCAACGGCGGCGAGCGGGTGGAGCCGACGCTGGTTGACCGTGTACAGGACCGCTATGGCAAGACGATCTATCGCCATGATCAGCGCGACTGTGCCGATTGTGCTGATCCTGCCATTCCCGAGACCCGCAGCCCGCGCATCGTGACCAACCGCGAGCGGGTGATGGACCCGATCACCGCCTATCAGCTGACCTCGATGATGGAAGGCGTTGTCACACGCGGCACGGCCAGCAGTCAGATCAAGTTGCCGGTGCCTGTTGCGGGTAAAACCGGTACAACCAACGAAGCCAAAGACGTCTGGTTTGTAGGCTTTACCTCCAACATCGCGGCGGGCTGTTATATCGGTCACGACCGACCGCGTCCGTTGGGCCGTGGCACCTATGGTGGCACGACCTGTGGTCCGGTGTTTCAGGAGTTCATGGAAGAGGCGATCAAGAAATATGGTGGCGGTAAATTCCGTGTGCCGCCCGGTGGCCATTTCATCAAAATCGACCGGTACACAGGCGCGCGTTTGGACAATGATGCCAGCGGCGCGCATGTGGTGGCGGAGTACTTCCGTGATGGCGAGGAGCCTGTGTTTGGTATCACTTATGACGGTGGTTTTGGCATGGGGTCGAACCTGCCGCTGTTTGACGAGGTTAGCCAAGGGCGCGAAGTCACAACGTCGAGCGGCCGCGAGGTGATCGTGGGGCCGAAGGCTGACTTTGGCACGGTGAGTTCGGGCGGGTTGTATTGATCTGAGAGAGACGTGTTTCACGCGGTGGATTTAGACTTGAAATCAACGCGTTAAGTTGCGCAAATACCTCCTGTTTTGTCAGGAGGTATTTGTTTTGAAGGTATTGCGTTTGTGGCTTCTTGTGGTGTTTGTCGCGATGCCTTTGGGCAGCATCGCCAAGGATTTTGGGACCGATTTTTCCCGTGGGTCTTCGCAGATGAAAGTCCCGCACCGGCATAACACAACGGCAGAGGCTGCAACGCGTGCAGACGGTGTTTTGACGATGACCGTACACGCGGGCATGCATGGCGCCAGCAGTGATCAAAAAAACGGCAAAGAGCGGGCCGAATACGGGGTTCGTTTAAACGACAAGGATGTCGTTGTTCGTCAGTCGTTTCGGGTGCGCGCGGTGAGTGGGTTTCCCACCAAGACCCGGACAATGATTGCGCAGATCAAGTTCAGCGACACTCCGCGCGGAACGGGGTCACCTCCGGTGGCAGTTTACATGTCCGAGAGCGGCGCGGCTAAATGTAACGGTTATGGCAGCGGGCAAGCGAAAGCGGATCATCGTCGGTTGAAAGGTGTCAAACTGGATGATGGTCAATGGCATGATGTTATGATGGAAGTTGTTCTGTCGGACACCAACGGCACCTGTCGCGTGTTTGTCGATGGCCGCAAGGTGATTGAGCAGACAGGTCTGGATACGCATCAGAATGGCAAAGAGCTTATGGCGCGGATTGGTCTTTATCGGGATGCGATGGCGACCACGCAGGTTGTTCAATTTGATGACTGGAAAGTAAGTTCGTCGCGCTAAGGAGGGGCTGTCTCGAACTGAGGCCAACTATGGAGTGATATCCGGTGTCTCCCTACAGCAAAGGCGGTTGCTTGAGCGCTGGCACCTTGCCCCCCTTTGCACACTGGTTTATCACCCTGATCTGAACCGACAGAAGCAGGATGGACCATGCGCGCTGAAGCACAGAACCTTGTGGCAGATATCGAAAAATCGCTGGAGCTGTTGCGCCAGCGGATGAATTTTGAGACCGCTGCCTATCGGCTCGAAGAGTTCAACGCGCGGGTGGAAGATCCCGATCTGTGGAACGATCCGGCGGCTGCGCAGAAGCTGATGCGCGAGCGTCAGTTGCTTGTGGATTCGCTGGACACCGTGAAGGCCATCGAGACCGAGATGAGCGATAACGTTGAGCTTATCGAGTTGGGCGAGATGGAAGAGGACGACGAGGTTGTTGCAGAGGCCGAAGCAGCCTTGGCGACGCTGAAGGAGAAAGCCGCAAAGAAAGAGCTTGAGGCGCTTCTGAACGGTGAGACCGATGGCAACGATGCTTTCCTTGAGATCAAATCCGGCGCCGGTGGCACCGAGGCCTGCGACTGGGCCAGCATGTTGGCGCGGATGTATGTGCGGTGGGCCGAGAGCCGTGGCTTTTCGGTGGAGTTGCAGGAAGAGCAGGCTGGCACGGAGGCTGGCATCAAGTCTGCGACCTATCAGATCAAGGGCCACAACGCCTATGGCTGGCTGAAGTCGGAAAGCGGCACACACCGCTTGGTGCGGATTTCGCCGTTTGGCAAAGGCACGCGGGAAACGTCGTTTGCCGCCGTTGGGGCCTATCCGGTGATTGACGACAACATCGAAATCGAAGTGAACCCCGCGGATATCCGGATTGACACCTACCGCTCTTCCGGTGCCGGTGGTCAGCACGTGAACACCACCGACTCGGCTGTGCGGATCACGCACCACCCGACGGGGATTGTGGTGACAAGTTCCGAGAAATCGCAGCACCAGAACCGCGACATTGCCATGAAGGCGCTGAAGTCGCGGCTTTATCAAATGGAGTTGGACGCGCGCAGTGCCGAAGTGAATGCGCTTCATGAGGCCAAGGGCGACGCGGGCTGGGGTGCGCAGATCCGGTCGTATGTGATGCAGCCCTACCAGATGGTGAAAGACCTGCGCACGAACTATGAGACCGCCGACACCAAGGGTGTGCTGGATGGCGATCTGGACGAGTTTATGGCGGCGACACTTGCGATGAACGTGGCTGGCAAGAGCCGCGCGGACGCGCAGAGCGACGAATAAGAGCGCTTGCCTGACGCGCTTCGCGCTTGATTCCGAGCCTGAGTGCGATAGCGTTTCCCCAACTCTGGGGAGACAGACATGAGCGATTTTCTGGATTGGGATGCGGTTGAACTGATTGCCGCGCTGCAGGGCGGGAGCCTGAGCGCGGTGGAGGTCATGCAAGCCACCTTGGCCCGCATTGGTGAGCGCAACATCGCGGTGAACGCGATTGTCGATCTACGTGCCGATGAGGATTTGTTGGCAGAGGCCAAAGCGGCGGATGCCGTGCCCGCGGACAAGCGTGGCAAGCTGCACGGGGTGCCGATTGCGATCAAGGCGCTGGCGGATGTCAAAGGCACGCGCAACACGCAGGGATCGCCGCTTTTTGCGGACAATATCTCTGAGGCAGACAACCGTTTTGTGGCGTTAATGCGGGCGCAAGGCGCTATTTTTATTGGCAAAACCAATGTACCGGAATTTGGGCTCGGCTCTCATAGCTATAACCCTGTGCACGGCGTGACACGCAATCCTTATGGGCATGATTTCACCGCTGGTGGCAGTTCCGGCGGCGCGGCGGTGGCCTTGGCGACGGGGATGGTTGCGCTGGCGGACGGCAGCGACATGATGGGCAGCCTGCGCAATCCGGCGGCGTGGAACAACGTCTACGGCTTTCGGCCAAGCTGGGGCGTGGTGCCGCGAGAGGTCGGGGCTGAAAGCCATTGGCAGCAGTTGAGCACGATTGGCCCGATGGCCCGCAGTCCGCGCGATATGGCGGTGATGCTGGATGTGATGGCGCAGCCCGAGGCTGGCGTGCCGTTCAATATGGCGGCGCAGGATTGGGATATTCCCGATCAAGGTGCGGCAGCCGGCCGGAAGATCGGCTGGCTTGGCGACTGGGGCGGGGCGATGCCGATGGAGGCCGGTGTGCTGGAGCTTTGTCGCGCAGGTTTCGATGTGCTTGGCGGCTTGGGCGCGGTGCTGTCTGATCAGGTCTCGCCGTTTGATGCAGAGGCGATTTTTGAAAGCTGGGCGGATCTGCGCTCCTTTGCTTTGGCAGGGGAGCTTGCGCCGCTTTATGAGGATGAAACCAAGCGGGACCGGTTGAAACCTGAGGCGCAGTGGGAAGTGAAGCGCGGGATGGAGATGGCGGCGATGGATTTACATCGCGCGACCAAGGTGCGCTCGGCCTGGTTTGCCGCCGCGGCGGAGATGTTTGAGACCGTAGATGCCGTGGTTTTGCCCGTGGCGCAGTGCTGGCCGTTTCCGGCGGAGTGGGACTGGCCCAAGGAGATCGCGGGTGTGGAAATGGACACTTATCACCGGTGGATGCAGGTGATGGTGCCCGCGAGTCTGTTGGGGCTGCCAGCGGTGAGCGTGCCAGTTGGATTTGGCGAAAACGGATTGCCGATGGGCATGCAGATCATCGGCGCCAAGGGCACAGACCGCATGGTTTTGGAGATCGCGCAGGCCTATCATAAGGCGACCAACTGGACGGGAAAACGACCTGCCACATAAGAGCGCAGGAAACTTTGCTTTATCAATGACTTGATTGGCGTCGCCAAAGCGGGTTTGATCACCTTTGAGGAGATCAAAGGGAGAGGCAGCTATGGCGCAAGAGGCGGCAGAGCCAACAAGCGAGCAGGCAGATACGCCCGAATTGGGTGTGCCACCATTGGGTGCGGCCGAGATGCCCATGTTGAAGGAGGCTCTGCGCAGAGGTGCCAGAGACTTTGTGAAGAAGCCGCTCTATGGCATTGCTTTTTCATTGTTTTATGTGATCGGCGGGTGGGCGATGCTTTGGCTCACTTGGGCCAGCGGGCAGAGCTACTGGCTGACATTTGCGGCGATCGGGTTTCCCCTGATTGGGCCATTTGCCGCCGTTGGGCTTTATGAGGTGAGCCACAGGCTTGAGAATGGCACAGAGATGAGTTGGGGTGACATCACCGGTGTTGTGATGCGTCAGAGCAAGCGGCAGTTGCCGTCAATCTGTGCAATCATCATCATTGTGTTCCTGTTTTGGTTTTTCCTTGCCCATATGATTTTCGCGCTGTTTCTCGGGTTGTCGACGATGACCAATGTGTCCAGTTCCCTAGATATCTATTTTACCACCAACGGGATCCAGATGCTCGTTATGGGATCGGCAGTCGGGGCCGGATTCGCGCTGTTGCTCTATATGATCACGGTGCTGAGCCTGCCTTTGTTGCTGGATCGGGAGGTGGATTTTGTCACCGCCATGATCACCAGTTTCAAATTCGTGCAGGAGAACTTCAAAGTGATGTTTGTCTGGGGCGTTCTGCTGGCTGTGCTGACTTTTGTGGCCATGATGCCGGGGTTTTTGGGGCTGTTTGTCGTGCTGCCGATACTGGGGCACGCAAGCTGGCACTTGTATGCGCAGGTGAAGGCAGCGGGCGAGGTCGCGCGAGAGGCGGGCGCGGTTTAATCACGCCCCATGGCCTTTAGTTCAGCCCGCAGCCTTTCGGCGCGGGCATCCCCCGATTCCAAAGCAAAAACATAGGCATGAGTGAGGTAGAAGCCGCGCGCCGTGTTGTTTTGGGCGCTGTGTGCGGCCTCTGAATACAGTCGGATCAGCGCGCTTTGGTCGTGGGCCGCGTGTGCAGCCAGCAGGCGGGCTTCGAGTGTTTCACTCATTCCGCGGCGTCGGCCTGCGTGGCGCGATAAAGTTGCAGGCGTTGAGCAACCCAGTCGTGGAAGCAATGTGTCGGTCCGTCCATTGCGGGCGAAAAGCGGCCCCCGTCAAAATCAGGAGCATGTCGGCCGCGTTGCATGCCTTCGACGACAAAGACGTCTTCTTCGAAGACCTCTTTCCATTGGGCCGTGTTTTTGGCGCGCAAGTCGGCGTCTGTTTCCTCGGACGCATAATAAAGGTGGATATGTTCCACAGTGTTTTCTGTGTCCACGGGTTCCAGCACGATGGCAAAGGCGTGGTCGCGTTGCGCGCCCAAAAGGACGTTGGGATAAACCGCGATGTATTCCGCGCCTTCATTCCAGAACTCAGACAGGCCGGCAAAGTCGGGGAAGGATTCGCCGCCTTCGCCGGTGAGTTGGCGATAGACGAGGGTGCCTTGACCTGAATAGAGGCCCATCTCGGCAATGTTGTAGTGATCTTCGAGGCGGGAATAGCTGTTGAGGCCGGGATGGACCCAAGGCAGGTGATAGCTCTCGCAGTAGTTTTCGACCGCGAGTTTCCAATTGGTTTTCACAGTCAGTTCAAAGCGGCTGTCAGGCCCACCGTGGTGGTGGGGTTGGTCGAACTCTTTCCAGCGATCCAGCAGCTCTGCATGGACGTCTTCGAACGCCGGAGCGTCGCCTGAGATGTTCACAAACACCACGTCGCGCCAGATGTGGCTGCGGACCTCGATCAGGCCAAGTTCGGAGCGGTTCATGGCCTCATGGGAGTTTTGACCGGGGCCACCCACGTGGGGCGTCGTGACCAGACGGCCGTCGGTGGCATAGCACCAGCTGTGGTAGGGACAGCGGATGGCGCCTTCGATTTTGCGCGGCTCTTCGACGAGGATCATTCCGCGGTGGCGGCACGTGTTGTTGAAAACGCGCACGACGCCCTCGCGGTCCCGCAACAGAAGCAGCGGCATCCCCAGAAACGAGATCGGCTTGGCATCGCCGTTCTCCGGCACGTCTGCTGCGACAGAGAGGCCGGCCCATGTGGACAGCAGGGCCGCCTTGGTTTCTTCGGCAAAAACGGCGGGGTCGGTATAATGCGGGTTGGGCAGACCCTGAGCCTGCGCAACGGGACGGCGGACGGCGTCGAGGTCTGTGGGGTGGCTGGTCATGGCGATTCTCCGCGTTGGCTTGGTTAAGCCTAAGCGCGCGAGCGGGCGGTTCACTTGTCCAAGAGCGACTTGTGGTGACGCGGAGCGGCCTACGGGGCGGCGATCAGGAGAAGGGACGCCCAAGTTGCAGCAGTTTGCGGTGGCTGGGCGGGATTTCGTCCGGATGCCGGAAGCCCGTGTTGCGTGCAATTTGGAGCACTGTGCCAAGATCATGGCCAAGGTGTTCATAAACCAACCGCGCGGCGCGGCGACCAGTGACGGTTTCACGCACGGTTCTGGTGGCATAGCCCGCCCAGAAGTGGTTTTGAAAACTGGCGACGCGGCTGAGATAGTTGAAGGATGTCGCCATCGTGTGACGATGGCTGAGCATTGCCGCAACCCCGTCTTCCTGAGGCATCACCACGCCACGATATTCACGAATTGGCGCGTCCGTGGGCAGGCCTTGCTCGCGCATGGCCTGTTTGGATTCGTAAGCCCGCGCAAAGCAGTGGTTGTCCTTGCGGAAAACATAAATCAGGCCGGAGATGATCAGGTCGGTTTCGATAAAGCTGCGGCGGGAGAAATGGTAAAACCCGTCCGGAAACACCTCTTGCGGGATGTCGTTCATGCCCGAGCCGACATAGTCCGCAAGATAGGGATGGTTCAGAATACCGTGGTCGGGCTCGATCTGGTCCAGAGGTTCAAGCAGGATCCGCGCGTC
Source organism: Shimia haliotis (assembly GCF_900114415.1). Taxonomy (GTDB): domain Bacteria; phylum Pseudomonadota; class Alphaproteobacteria; order Rhodobacterales; family Rhodobacteraceae; genus Shimia; species Shimia haliotis. Next base: position 432,259 of record NZ_FOSZ01000001.1, read on the forward strand.
TGTGCCGAAGAACTCGCAAATGCGATAAAGCACGTCGGGACGCGGGAAGCTTTCTCCGGAAAGGTAGCGGTTGAACTGCGTGCGGTTGATGCCGAGGTCCCGACACAGCTTGGAAATCGACGGATAGTCGCGTGACAGGCTGCGCAGGTTTTGCCCGAACATCTGACGCAACTCTGCCGGTGATTTGCCGTTGCCATGAGTCCAAAGAGGGTCTGCCACCGATCGCTTCCTCCGCGCGTGTAACGTCTTGTTTTCCCGTCAGGGTTTTATCGTTTCTGAGTAGCGTCGGATACTGACGCTAACTGGCGTCATTGTGACGCAACCTCGCGTCTATGCCAAGAATTTTCGACACAATTTCGTTGGGTTTGTCCGTCAATTAACCATGTTCCGCGTCACCGACATTTGTGAAAATCCATAGTTGGGGAAAAGGAGAGACGGATCAAATGCTTGGAGTAGTTTTGTGGCATGATCAGGAGAGCAACAGAGCTCTGATCTGGTGCGAAGATCAGGGCGATTTGGCCTATTTCAACGGCACAGAGGACTTGAAATCCCGTGAATTTGCCCAGTTGGGCGAAGGGGATCTGGTGCGCTTTGACGTCAGTGAAGGACATAATCGACGCTATGCCAGTAACCCGATGCCGGTTGATCGCGGCCAGTATGCCAGTTTGCCGGACATTTTGCGACAAAACGGGCGCGATACGGGCCTTCAAGGGCACGCCGGAGACGACACAAACACGCGGGTCTCAAGGCCGGTTGCCAAACGGCGCGGATCCAACGTGGTGCCGTTTCCGACAAATGGATATGCGCTGGCTGCGGTTGAGTAATTCGCCGAAAGCGATGGCATGAAAAAGGGGTCGCCGGCTGGGCGACCCCTTTCACGTTGCTAATACTGCTTTACTCAGCGCCGCGCGACAAAGCGGCAACGCCGGTGCGGGCGACCTCGATCAGGCCCAACGGGCGCATCAGATCGGCAAAAGCGTCGATTTTTTCAGGAGCGCCTGTGAGTTCGAAAATAAAGCTTTCCAGTGTGCTGTCCACGGCGTTCGCGCGGAAGATATCGGCCAGACGCAGGGCTTCGACGCGTTTTTCGCCGGCACCCGCCACTTTGAAGAGCGCGAGTTCACGCTCTACGCTTGCGCCTTCGACCGTGAGGTCGTGTACCGCATGAACAGAAACGATACGGCCAAGTTGCGCTTTGATCTGTTCGATGACCTGCGGCGTGCCGGTGGTCACAACGGTGATGCGTGACATGTGGCCGGTGTGGTCGACCTCGGCCACGGTCAGGCTTTCAATGTTGTAGCCGCGACCTGCGAAGAGTCCGATCACGCGCGCCAGAACGCCAGGTTCGTTGTCCACCAGAACGGCCAGCGTGTGGGTTTCGGGCTCGTCCGAGAAGGTCGGGCGCAGGTTGTAGGCGGAGTGGCTCGTGGAGCCTTTTTTGATTTTTAGAGCAGACATCGTTGTTCTCCTTACACCATCACCGCGCCGCCGGCCTGAATCACGCCTTGCGTGTTGGCCTCGCCCAGAAGCATTTCGTTGTGCGGCTTGCCCGACGGGATCATCGGGAAGCAGTTCTCGTGTTTTTCCACCAGACAGTCAAAGATCACCGGACCGTCGTAATTGATCATTTCCATGATCGCGTCGTCCAGATCGTCGGGGTCGGAGCAGAGAATGCCTTTGGCGCCAAAGGCTTCGGCGAGCTTCACAAAGTCGGGCAGGGCCTCGGACCAGCTGTGGGAATAGCGTTCGCCGTGCAGAAGTTCCTGCCACTGGCGCACCATGCCGAGGCGCTCGTTGTTCAGGATAAACTGTTTGACCGGCAGGCGGAATTGCACCGCGGTGCCCATTTCCTGCATGTTCATCAGCCAGCTGGCTTCGCCTGCGACGTTGATCACGAGGCTGTCGGGATGCGCCATCTGCACACCGATGGAGGCGGGGAAGCCGTAGCCCATGGTGCCCAGACCGCCGGAGGTCATCCAGCGGTTGGGATCCTCAAAGCCGAGATACTGCGCGGCCCACATCTGGTGCTGGCCGACCTCGGTCGTGATGTAGCGGTCATGCTCTTTGGTCAGCGCCTCAAGACGCTCAAGCGCATATTGCGGCTTGATGGTTTTGCCTTCCTGAACGTACTTGAGGCATTCCACTTTGCGCCAATCGGCGATCTGTGCCTGCCATTTTGCAATAGCCGCTTTGTTGGTGCGTTTGCCCTGTGCCTTGAACACTTTGAGCAGGTCCGTCAGCACCGAGGTCACATCGCCAACAATCGGAATGTCGGCCTTGATCACCTTGTTGATCGAGGACGGATCAATGTCGATATGCGCTTTCTTGGAGCCCGGCGAGAAGGCGGAGATCAGGCCGGTGATGCGGTCGTCAAAGCGTGCGCCGATGTTGATCATCAAATCACAGTCGTGCATCGCCATGTTGGCTTCGTAAAGGCCGTGCATGCCCAACATGCCAAGCCAGTTTTCACCAGACGCAGGGTAGGCACCCAGCCCCATAAGGGTCGACGTGATCGGAATGCCTGTGGCCTCAACCAATTCGCGCAGCAGTTTGGAGGCTTGTGGGCCGGAGTTGATCACGCCGCCGCCGGTGTAGAACACAGGGCGTTCCGCTACCGCGATGGCCTCTACCAGTTCGTTGATCGCTTCGATGTCGCCCTTGGTCTGCGGCTGATAGATCGTGGTGTCGGCCTTTTTGGGCTCCGTATAGGTGCCGTTGGCGAACTGCACATCCTTGGGGATGTCCACAAGCACGGGGCCGGGACGGCCCGATTGGGCGACGTGGAACGCCTGGTGCAGGGTTTCTGCAAGCGTGTCAGTGTCTTTGGCCAGCCAGTTGTGTTTGGTGCAGGGGCGGGTGATGCCCACGGTGTCGGCTTCTTGAAAGGCGTCAGAGCCGATCATGAAGGTCGGCACCTGACCGGTCAGAACCAGAATTGGAATGGAGTCGAGCAACGCATCCGTCAGGCCGGTCACAGCGTTGGTGGCACCAGGGCCCGAGGTCACAAGCGCCACGCCAACCTTGCCGGTCGAGCGGGCATAACCTTCGGCGGCGTGCACCGCGCCCTGTTCATGGCGCACCAGAATGTGACGGATATCGTTTTGCTGAAAAATCTCGTCATAAATCGGTAGGACAGCGCCTCCGGGGTAGCCAAAGACTGTGTCCACACCCTGATCCTTCAGGGCCTGCACCACCATTTTTGCTCCGGTCATTTGACGTGTCATCCGTGTTCTCCGCTTATCGACGTCGTCTTTATCTGATCCATAAAAAAGCCCCCGCTTTTCGGCGAGGGCGCATGGGGTACCGTTATGGTGTCCGTTACCGGCCCATGCGCCATTTTTCCACAATTACGACTAGCGTCCGCATCGTCGGGGTCCTTTAATGGGTTCGAACCGGACCTTATGGGCGCTGCAACGCGGCGTCAACAGCGAAACGAATGCAAAAACATGGTTTTGGGCACATTTTCTTTGCGAATGTTGCGTGTGGTGGGGTTGTTTGTGAAATTTAAGCAATTTTGTGGGGTGAGTTGCGACTGAAACAGTTCACGCCATTCGTGCCATGCAGCAATTTGGCGCGTCAGATCGGATTTTATCGCGATGTTCTTGGGTTTGAGGTCGGATTTCAGGCCCAGATTTGCGCCACTTTGTGGCGGGATGGCGTGGTGCGCAGTCGGGAACGCTTTTTTTACCCTGGACAGGGTTTTGCCGGCGCAGTTTGCCGAACCTCAATGCCGCAGAAACCGTATGTCCGGACTAAAGACCTACGCCTGTACCTTGCAGAACCCCGTGTTCCATCGCGTAGCGGGTCAGGCCGGCGGTAGAGGAAATGCCGAGTTTGCGTTTGATGTTCTTGCGGTGTGTTTCCACCGTGCGCACGGAGATATTGAGCTCAAGCGCAACTTCTTTGTTGGATTTGCCCTGCGCCAGTTGCAACAGGACGGTTTGTTCGCGGCTGGTGAGGGGCTCGCGATCGTTGCCTTCGGGTGGCTCCAGCGAACCTTTGGCACCGGTGCAGAGATAGCGGTTGCCGATCATCACTTCGTCGATCGCGGTCTTGATCTCTTCGGTTTGCACATCCTTGAGAATGTACCCCATGGCGCCGTGGCTGAGGGCAGTTGAGATGTATTCGGGGCTGTCGTGCATGGACAGGATCAGGACGCGCAGATCCGGATCCTGTTCCAAAAGCATTTCCGTCGCGGTCAGCCCGCCGATTTCGGGCATGTTGAGATCCATCAGCACTACGTCAGGGCGCAGGCTGGGCAACTGATCCACTGCTTCGCGGCCATTGGTCAGGGTGCCGACCACAGAGATGTCGTCGTAGCTTTCCAGAATGGACTGGATGCCTTCGGCAACCATGGGGTGATCGTCGACAATGGCGACGCGGATGGGGGAGGCTTGGGCATCGAGTGTCATGCGCTGGCCTTTCTTGATGTGTCCGAGCCGTCCGACTCTGGCTTGAGAATGTGGCTCAGCGGCACTTCTGCCACGATCACTGTGCCGCTGCGAGAGGAGAAAATGCGCAGGGTGCCGTCGAGCTGTTCGACCCGTTCTTGCATGTTGCGCAGGCCAAGGCCGCCGGCGTTGCGGTTTTCGTTCTGACTGTCTTGGGGCAGGCCCTGACCATTGTCGGCGATGCGCATGGTGGCGCCGCGTTTGTGGCCACGCACGTCGATTGTGACCCGCGTGGCGTTGGCGTGACGCTCGATGTTGGTCAGTGCTTCCTGTGCGATGCGGTACAGGGCGATTTTGCTTTCCTGATCAAGGCGGTTGCGGAAAACAACCGTGTTGAAGTCGGTTTCAATGCCAGTGCGTTCGCCAAAGTCTTCGGTCAAAGCCTTCAGGGCAGGGCCGAGGCCGAGGTCATCCAAAACACCAGGGCGCAAGTCGCGGGAGATACGGCGCACCTCCTGAATGGCGCCGGAGAGGTGTTCGATGCCTTTGTCCAGACTGTCGAGCCCGCGCGCGTCTCCGGTTTTTAGCCGCCGGTGCGCGCTGTCGAGCGCATAGCGCACCCCGACCAGAAGCTGGGAAATCCCGTCGTGCAGTTCGCGCGCGACGCGGCCGCGCTCTTCCTCCTGTGCGTCAAATACCCGTTGGGTCAACGCCTTGAGTTTGGCATCGGCCAGCCTGCGTTCGCGCACGGTGATGACAAAGCCGGACAGGAACACCAGCGTCAGCGCGGCAACAGTGATCACCAGAATATAGAAAGATGTGCGTTGCACCCGTGTTTCCACCTCGGCGCGGGCGCTGGCGACCGTATCAAGGACATCATCAATAAAGATGCCGGTGCCCACGGCCCATTTCCAGTCCTGCAACCCGACCACATATGTCACCATGCGCGCGGTTTCGCGGGTGCTGGGCTTGGTCCAGTCAAAACTGTGATATCCGCCACCATTGCGTGCGATTTCGATCAACGGGTCGGTGATGGAAATCCCGTTCAGATCCTCAAGACCCCGCCAGTTTTTGCCGATAAGATAGGTCTGGCGGGGGCTGACGAGGTTGTTGCCGTCATAGTCAAAAACAAAGAAATAGCCGTCCTGACCGTAGAGCATGGAGGACAGGATCTGGGTGACGGCCAGTTTGGCGTCATCGTCATCAGGCGCGGCGCGGCCGTAGATGTTCACAAAGGCCGTGCGGGCAATGGAGATATAGTTCTTCAGCTCTGCCTTCTTGGCCTCGATCAGCTGGGTTTCCAGCGCGGCGATTTCGCGTTCGGCCAACTGCCGTGACTGGTTCGCCACGAGCACAGAGATCGCCGCCACCGCAAGCAAAAGCGGGACGGTGGCCAGCAAAAACAGCTTTTGGCCATAAGACAGGCCCAGATGCGGAAAAAAGCGGCGCATGGCGATTCGTTACGGAAGATTTAAGGCGAATCATAGGTCCGAATCGCGAAAACCGGAGATGTGAGCGCTAAATACGCAGTTTTACGCAGGGAATTGGTCTGAAAATCTACCCAGCTTTCGGGTTTCTACGCGGTAGTGGGTATTCCATGACGCAGGGGCGGCGGCTAGGGTTTGGGCACTGAAACGATCCGCTCGGATTCTCTCTGGAGGGAGAGAGGCGGGCTGAACAATTCTGGGAGGAATACCTTTATGGATCGTCGTTCTTTTTTGAAAACCACTGCACTGGGCGGCTCGGCCGCTGCTGCCACCACTCTGGCGGCTCCGGCATACGCTCAAGGCAAGCGCACCCTGACTATGGTGACTTCTTGGGGTCGCGGTCTGGCTGGCGTTTTTGACGCGGCACAGTATGCAGCAGACACCATCACCGCGATGTCCGGTGGCGACCTGACCGTTGAAATCAAAGCGGCTGGCGAACTGGTTGGCGCGTTTGAAGTGTTTGACGCCGTGACCGCAGGTCAGGCTGACATGTATCACGCGGCTGACTACTACTTCACCGGTCAGCACCCTGCGTACCAGTACTTCACCGCAGCTCCGTTCGGCATGACCGCTCAGGAGATGATGAACTGGTACCACCACGGCGACGGCATGGCGCTGCATGACGAACTGGGCGAAATCTTCGGCCTGAAATCCTTCCTCGCGGGTAACACCGGCGCACAGGCCGGCGGTTGGTACCGCAAGGAAATCAATGGCCCCGAAGACTTCCAGGGTCTGAAGTTCCGTATGCCCGGCATGGGTGGTCAGGCGCTCGGCAAAATGGGTGCATCGGTTCAGAACCTTCCGGGTTCCGAAGTGTACCAGGCGCTGGCATCTGGCGCGATCGACGGCACCGAGTGGATCGGTCCGTGGGCTGACGAAAAAGCTGGTTTCCAGGAAATCACCAAGTTCTACTACACCGCTGGCTTCCACGAGCCGGGTGCTGCACTGACACTCGCAACCAACCGCGAAGTCTATGACAGCCTGTCTCCTGCACACCAGAAGATCATCGAGACTGCTGCTGCGGCTGCGCACCAGTGGAACCTCGCACAGTTCCTGAACAACAACGGTGCAGCGCTGCAGCGTCTGCAGGCCGGCGGCGTGAAGGTTCTGGAATTCCCTGACTCTGTTTGGGATGCGATGGGTGTTGCCGCCAAAGAAACTCTGGACGGCTACATGGACGACGAAATCTTTGCCCGCGTACGCGCATCCGTGGAAGAGTCCATGGCAGCGTCTTCCGGCTGGATCGTGAAATCCGAAGGCGCATACCGCGCCCAGCGTGACCGCGTAATGGGCTAAGGCCCTCTGCGATCAAGAAAACCTGGCCCTCCGGAATGCTTCGGGGGGCCACTTTCCAAGGGGGAACCTGCGCGCAAAATGACGCGGTTCCGGGGAAACATCTAATAAGGGGATGTGGGGACAATGCTGGACGCAATCGTCTGGTTCTTTTCCAATGTCGGCCAGGCCTTTATCAACACGGGTTACGCGATCACGCACCCGGGCCAGTGGCTGAGCTGGATTGGAGGTCTTGAGACCGTTGAAGACAAGCAGGCACTTATGCGCTTTGTCTACTACGGTGGCTCGGTAGAATTTTTCTTTGTGGTCTTTACGGCCTTTCTGGTGATCACGGCCGTTGGCCTGTGGCGCAACAGCTTTATGTGGGGCTGCGTGCGGGTGCTGGAAGGCTTTGCCAACACGGTAGGCCGCTTCTTTGCCTGGGCAGGTTTGCTCATGGTGTTGCAACAGATCATGATCATCTTCATGCAGCGCATTTTCTCGGTCGCCGAGATTTCGCTGATCTTCGGTGTGGACTGGCTGACGTATGATGTGAGCTGGTGGGCTGAAGAGCTGAAGCTGTATAACGCGATGATCGTGAGCCTGTGTGCGACCTATACCTTTGTGCAAGGTGGACACGTGCGGGTGGATCTCGTGTATTCGGCGATCAGCTATCGCGCCAAGCGGACCATCGACATGTTCGGGTCTCTGGTGTTCATGATGCCGGCGGCGGTGCTGACGTGGATGTATGGCTGGTTCTTCCTGTGGCGTCACCTTGTGACCCCGAAGGTGTCGGCTTCTGACAAGCTGAGCCTGCTGGAGAAAAAGGCACGCATCCTGAAATGGAACGTGGAAACCATCGGCTTCTCGCCGAACGGGTTCAACGCCTATTTCCTATTCAAAGTTCTTCTGGTGGCTTTTGCAGGCATGGTGTTCCTGCAAGCAATCGCCTTCTTCTATCGCTCGTATCTTGAGCGCAAGGAAGGTCCTGAGAGCGAGGGCAAGTATCTTGACCGCGACTCGCTGGGCGAAGGCGAAGAAGCCTATGAAGGCACGCACTGATTTAAGGGGCAGAAACTATGCTATTTGGACTTGATGGGGTCGAAATCGGCCTGATTATCGTCTTTCTCTGCCTCTTCGGGGGCATCCTGTCTGGCTTTCCGGTGGCGTTTGCCATTGGTGGCGCAGGGGTCATCTCGTTTGGCATCATCGCCGCACTGGACAGTGCCGGCATCCTGATCCACCAGGCGATTGACACAAGCTCGGTCCTGTATCGCGACTTGATCGCGAGTGGGGTCAAGGCGGATACGGTCTCGATATTCAGGTATCCTGATCTTCCAACCGTGGCCAAACCGGTGTTTGAAGCCGGTTGGGAAACCGCGATGGACCGCAACCTGAGCTTTATCGTGAACCGGATGAACGAACGTGTTCTTGCGGGTCAGTCGATCGAGACACTGTTGGCTGTTGTGATGTTTGTTCTGATGGGCATCACGCTGGAGCGCTCAAAGATCGCAAACGACCTTTTGACCACTATGGCGCGTGTCTTTGGCCCGTTGCCCGGTGGTCTGGCGGTGTCGGTTGTGGTTGTGGGGGCCTTCCTTGCGGCATCGACCGGTATTGTGGGCGCGACCGTTGTGACCATGGGTCTTTTGTCGCTGCCGACCATGCTCAAGCACGGGTATAACCCGAAGTTGGCAACCGGTGTGATTGCGGCTTCGGGCACGTTGGGGCAGATCATTCCGCCCTCAATCGTGATCGTTCTTCTTGGAACGCTGGCGGGCGACCTTTACTCTGCGGCGCAGGAAAACCGCGCTCAGGTTGAAGGCTGCTCGGATGCGCTGACCTATCTTGGTGAGCCGGCGGTTGTGTCGGTCGGCACGCTGTTTCAGGCAGCGTTGTTGCCCGGTATCATGCTCGCGGTGCTTTATGGGCTTTATGCCTTTGGCTATGCGCTGATTAACCCGAAAGAAGCCCCCGCGGTGGAATTTGGGGAAAGCACGGGCGAAGCCGTGACCAAGCGTGAGAGCATGACGTGGTTCCTGATTGTGCCGGCTGCGCTTATTGGCGGTGTGATCCTGTTGGGTCAGGTCAATATGGTTGGCAACCAGCACATCGTGGTGGACAGCTTCTCGGATGCTGGCAAAACCGCGAGCCTGCGGACAAACGTGGGCGAGGAATGTGCCGGTGCAATGATCGAACTGCATGGTCAGGAAGCCTGGGATACGGCTGTGGCCGAGCAGCAGGCTATTGACGCAGCCGGCGGTGTCGAGCAGGCGCGTGAACTGTCGCCAGAAGAGCGTCAGGAACGCTTTGATGCGAAGGTTGCGGCCGCTGCTCCGATCGGGTCCGGTATTGCAATCGGGTTCCTGCTGCTGGCGTTGATTTTGACGACGGCACGCGGCGTGGCCCCAAGCAAGGATCCGAAACCGCTGTTGATCGGCGGGGCGGGTGTCTTGCTGGCCGTTCTGGTCGACATCGTTTTGATCTCGCCGACAACCACACCCGGCTGGACGCTGATCTATTTGGTGATCCCGATTGTGATGACGCTTTACGGTTGTCGTGAAGCGGCCAAGCGGTTGGGTGAGAATGAACTGTTGCGCGTGGTGTTCCCGCCGCTTGTTCTGATCATCGCGGTGCTTGGGTCGATCCTTGGCGGCATCACCAACCCGACACCGGCGGCTGCGCTGGGTGCGGGCGGCGCGATCCTGCTGGCGGCGTATCGCAAGCTGCAAGATCAGGGCAAATCCGGTGGTACGATCATCTGGTCCACATTCGCGATCATCGTCATGATCCTCGTGGGCGTGAACTTTGACCTGCGGATCAATCAGGAAGATGTGGCGCTTGAGAACATGATCGCCTTTGCGGTTGCCAAAGGGGCCTATCTCTTTGCGATGTTCGGCTTCCTGTATGGGTGCTGGGTTCTTATGCGCGGCAAGGTTCTGACGCCGATTGTGCGCGAAACTGCGAAAGTGACCTCGATGGTGTTCACCATCCTGATCGGCTCGCAGCTTCTCAACCTTGTGGTCATCAGCTTTGGCGGTGAGCATTACATCCAACAATTCCTGCGCTCGTTTGACAACGAGTTGACGGTGTTCCTGATCGTGATGCTGGTGCTGTTTGTGCTGGGCTTCGTGCTGGACTTCCTCGAGATCATTTACATCGTGATCCCGATTGTCGGGCCGGTGATCTATGGCGGCACGTTCGACCCGAAATGGGTGACGATCATGATCGCGGTGAACCTACAGACCTCGTTCCTGACGCCGCCCTTCGGCTTTGCGCTCTTCTATCTGAGGGGCGTGGCACCGAAGGAGGTCACGACCGGGCACATTTATAAGGGCATCATTCCCTTCGTGCTCATTCAGGTCGTTGGTCTGGGGATCCTGTGGTACTTCCCGTCGATCGTGACGATCTTGCCGGCACTGATCGGGAACTGATCCGGAGATAAAATGAGTTTTGAGCGGGGGCCTTCGGGCCCCCGTTTCTGTTTGAGGCTCCAAGGCGGGCAGCGGATGTAAGGGGGCCGACAAGAGGCCACGGCGCATACGGGTTGCGCAGGTGGTCGTGGGGGCGGAGCCGCGGAGATTACTTGCGGGTGCCGAGGATGTCGGGAAGCTGAATATTGGCGACCTGTTCCGCGATTGGCGGGGTGTTGAGCGGGTGCTGGCTGTCTTCAAACCGCGCGGGATCTCCGAGCGGTTGCCATGCGTCGCCTGTGTAAACCTCAAGACCTGCGAAACGGGATTTGTAGTGCATCTTGTCGCTGCCGGGCACCCAGTAACCAAGGTAGACATAGGGCAGGCCGGCCTCGCGCGCGATCTCGATGTGATCAAGGATCAGATAGGTGCCAAGCGATTGCTGATGGCGTTCGGGCGTGTAGAAGGAATAGACCATCGACAGGCCGTCCTCTAGCACATCGGTCAGCGAGACCCCCACCAGATCGCGGCTTTCGCTGTCGGTGTATTCCACAACGCGTGACCGGATCGGGGTTTCTTCGATCATTGCGGCGAATTCGAATACATCCATATCGGCCATGCCGCCATCCGAGTGGCGCTGATCCAGATAGGTGCGGAAGAGGTCGAATTGTTCTTCTGTCGCCCATGGCGATGTTGCGCGGCGTTGCAGCCCGAGATTGCGGCGCATGGTGCGGCGCTGGCTCTTGTTGGGTTTGAACTTGGACACGTCGATACGCGCGGACAAACAGGCCGAACAATCGGTGCAGGAGGGGCGGTAAAGCACGTTCTGGCTGCGCCGGAATCCCTGATGGCTGAGGGCATCGTTGAGCGACGCCGCGCTGTCGCCTTGCAGCGCAGTGAAGAGCTTACGTTCCATGCGTCCGTCCAGATAAGGACAGGGTTGCGGCGCCGTCACGTAGAACTGGGGCGTTAAGGGTAATGTATGGCGCATTGCGCTCCGGAAAATAGGGTCACTTTCCACGATAGCAATAGCTTGTCAGAGCGCCAAGCCCCGGATTCTGACGTATTGGTTAACTCACAAGGATTGCCGGATCGTTTCAGTACCGAGCGGCCTTGTTGATGGCGACTGTGCCGATCATGTGGTCGGTCAAACCCTGCGCCCGCGAGGTGGTCATCATCAGGACAATCGAGATCACTTGCAGCACAAAGAAAGCGAAGCTGACGTGGTAGCCTAGCGTGTGCAAAACCGCGGTCCCAAGATCAAAGCGCGAGCCATCAAGGCGGCGCATTTCAATGGACGCCAGACGCATGCCCCACGTGGCGGAACTGTTGGCGAGCGTGATGGTGCGGTAAGCAAAGCTCACCACGAGCATCAGCATACCAAAAAAGAAAATGCCGGTGAATGCGGTCAGGGGGAGAATGAGAACGCAGAAAACGACAATCAGAATGGTGTCCACGAGCCAGGCCATAAACCGCTTAAACGGAACATCGGCATAGAACTCGGACTGGATTTCGGGATCGGGCAGGGTGAAGCTGCGGTGCGACATTGTCTTTCTCGGTTCCCTCTAGGAGGTTGATAGTAATAAAAAAAGGAGCGGCGGGTGCGCCGCTCCGGTCAGTTTACCTGAATTTGCCTCAGGCGTCTTCGGTCTCTTTCGGTTCAGAGGCCGCCTTGGCGCGGTCGTCCATGAACTGATCGAACTCCGCTTTGTCTTTGGCATCGCGCAGACGTTGCAGGAAGTCCTGAAAGCTGCGTTGCTCGTCTTCCAGACGACGCAAGGTCTCGTCGCGGTAGCTGTCAAAGGCAGAGTTACCTGACGAGTGCATCGTGTGCATGCGGCGGGACCGGCCGCAGCCGGAATGGCGGCTTTTCTTGAACATATCTTTGCTCCAGATCATGTAGAACAGAAGGGCCAGACCTACGGGCCAGAAAAAGACAAAACCAAGGACCATCGCGGCGATCCAAGCGCCTTTGCCTTTGCTGTCGAGCCAGGCCTCGGACTTGCCTAGCCAGCTCATGTGCTGTGTGTCGGCATGTTGGGCGGTAGCGGCAGGTGTCATTTGTATCTCCGGTGTTCGGTGTGACGTTTGATGTAAATCGTGTTTACATACCCAAGATTGGCATTGGGCCGGGGCATTGCAAGGGAGAATGTGAATGTTTTTTACATTTTATTGGGTTCGCCGTTAATTCTTGTTGTTTTGCAGAGGGTTGAGGGGGCTGTATCACGTCGGTATTGCGTCGGTATTGCGACGGTGTGATTGGCGAGAAATGCAAAAATTTGCGCAACGCGCGCAGAGATAGGGGTATTTTGGCAGTTGTCAGGCCGGTAAGATTCGGTCGCTGGCGCTGTGGGCCAAAGAATGGCGAAGGGGACGAGAATGGAAACGTCACAACAGGTGATGGCGGACTTGCTGAAACTGGAAACCCGGGTTTGGGAGGCGCTGGTGTCCGGAGACAAAGCCACGGACGCTGCGCTTCTGACGGAGGATTTTATCGGCGTGTATCCGGACGGATTTGCCGGAAAGGACGCCCATGTCGGGCAGTTGGACGGTGGCAGCACGGTGGCGGAGTACGCCTTGAGCGAAGTGCAGCTGCGCCAAGTGAGCGACGGCGCCGCCATTTTGATCTATCGCGCGGACTATCTGCGGGTTGAAGGGAGCGAGCGCGAGGTGATGCTGGTCAGTTCTTTGTGGGAGCGGCGCGCCGGTGTCTGGGTCAACTCGTTCAGTCAGGACACGCCCTTGACGGGGCAGGGTGTGGTCTAGGTGCAAAGCGGTATTGCGATTTTTGAGCGCTTGCGACCCTAGGGCCGATTGACCTCCTTTGACGGGCTGCGCAAAGTCGCGCCATGACATTTGAAAGCCGCATCTCCCGCCTTCCGCATGCCTTTGATTCCGACCTTGGCCAGGAAGCGTCTGACCTGATCCCGTCGCTGTCCGCTGACCTGAGCAAGCTGGTGGCAGGAACCGCGGGGTCGTCGCCTTACCTGAAGGGGTTGATCACGCGCGAAGCGGCGTGGGTTCCGGAGGCTCTGGATGATCCGGAAACGGCGGTGCGTGCGCTTTATGCGGGATTGAGAGAGACAGCGCCGGACCAGATGCCCACGGCATTGCGGCAGGGCAAGCGACGTGTGGCGCTGCTGACGGCGCTGGCGGATTTGAGCGGTGTTTGGAAACTGGAAGAGGTCACGGGCACGCTGACGGACTTTGCCGATCTGGCGAGCCAGTTGGCGCTTGAGACCACGATCGGCGCGGAGATCCGGCGCAAAAAGCTGCCTGGGGCGACCGAAGACGATATCCCGACCGCTGGCGGGATGGTCAGCCTCGCGATGGGCAAGATGGGGGCGCATGAGCTGAACTATAGCTCGGACATCGACCTGATCTGCCTGTTTGACGAAACGCGGTTTGATCCGGACGATTATCACGACGCGCGCGCCAGTTTCATTCGTGCGACGCGCAAGATGGCGGCGATGCTCAATGACATCACAGGGGACGGCTATGTGTTTCGCACCGACCTGCGGTTGCGGCCTGATCCGGCGGTGACGCCGGTTTGCATCGCGATGGAAACGGCGGAGCGGTACTATGAGAGTCTGGGGCGCACATGGGAGCGTGCTGCCTATATCAAGGCGCGGCCTTCGGCGGGGGATCTGGCGGCGGGCGAGCGGTTTCTGGATACGCTTAAGCCGTTTGTGTGGCGCAAGCATCTGGATTTTGCCGCCATACAGGACGCGCATGACATGCGCCTGCGGATCAGGGCGCACAAGGGGCTTGGCGGGCCGATCTCGCTGGACGGGCACAATATGAAACTGGGACGCGGGGGCATTCGAGAAATTGAGTTTTTCACCCAGACGCGACAGATCATTTCTGGCGGGCGGGATCGCAGTCTGCGCGACCGGCGGACGGTCCCAGCGCTGGGTTTGTTGGCCCAGAAGGGCTGGGTGCCTGAGGATGCGGCAGAGACATTGGCGGATCACTACCGGTTCCACCGCGAGGTGGAGCATCGGGTGCAGATGGTGAATGACGCACAAACGCATCTGTTGCCCAAAACGCCGGATGGCTGGGGCCGGATCGCGGGATTGATGGGGCGCGATGTTCAAGAGGTGCAGGCGGAGCTGCGTGAGCGGCTGACCGAGGTGCATGAGCTGACGGAGGGCTTTTTTGCGCCGGATGCCAGCGGAGAAGTACAAGAGACAAGCGAGGCGCTTGATCAGGCGGTGATCGACCGTTGGGCGACCTATCCGGCGCTGCGCAGCCCGCGCGCGGTGGAGATCTTTGAGCGCGTGAAGCCGGAAATCCTGCGGCGGTTGGCCGAGACAGCGCGCCCTGATGAGGCGTTATTGGCGCTGGACGGGTTTCTGAAGGGGCTACCAGCGGGTGTGCAGTTGTTCTCGTTGTTTGAGGCCAACACACATCTGATTGATCTGTTGGTGGACATTGTCGGCACGGCACCGGCTTTGGCGCAGCATCTGTCGCGCAATTCGGGGGTGTTTGACGCGGTGATTGGCGGGTCGTTCTTTACCGAATGGCCGGGTGTGGACGGGTTGCGCGCCGAGTTGGCGGAGCGTTTGGCGGCGGAAGAGGATTATGAGCATGCGCTGGATACGGCGCGGCGGTGGGGCAAGGAGTGGCAGTTCCGGATCGGGGTGCATCATTTACGTGGCATCATCGACGCGCAGGACGCGGGCAGCCAATATGCAGATTTGGCGCAGTCTGTGGTTGCGGGGGTCTGGCCCACGGTGGTGGCGCATTTTGCGCAAAAGCACGGGCCCGAGCCGGGACGGGGCGCGATGGTTTTGGGCATGGGATCGCTTGGGGCGCGGCGGTTGAATGCCACGTCTGATCTGGACCTGATCGTGATCTATGACGCCGACGGCGTGGATTTTTCGGAAGGCCGGCGGCCTTTAGCGGCGCGGGCATATTATGCGCGGCTGACGCAGGCCTTGGTGACGGCCCTTTCGGCGCCGATGGCGCAGGGGCGCTTGTATGAGGTCGATATGCGGCTGCGGCCTTCGGGAACGCAGGGACCGGTGGCGACATCGCTGGCGTCGTTCAGGAATTATCAGTTGAACGAGGCCTGGACGTGGGAGCATCTGGCGCTGACGCGGGCGCGCCCGATTGTCGGAGATGCGTCTCTTATGGAAGAGGTCGAGGCCTTTCGCCGAGAGGTTCTGGCGCAGGCGCGGGATCAGGCGCAGGTGCGGCAGGATGTGGTGGAGATGCGCGAACGCATTGCGGCAGCCAAGACGCCGGACGGGCCTTGGGATGCCAAGATCGGGGGCGGACGCCTTCAGGACATCGAGTTGCTGAGCCAGACCGGCGCGCTGTTGGCGGGACATGCGCGGCGCACGGTGTCTGAGGGATTGCAGGCCGGTGTCGCGAATGGCTGGCTGAGCGCCGCAGAGGGGGCAGAGTTGATGGCCACATACGGGCTTTGTTGGCAGGTGCAACTGGCGTCCAAGCTTCTGAGCGGGTCGACCATTGTGCCGCAGGACATTGGCGCCGGCGGGCGGGCGTTTTTGTTGCGGGAGACCGGACATGAAGACATTGACGGATTGCTCGCGGATATGGGCGCGGGGGCCGCTGGGGCGGCGGAAACGATCACGAACGCTTTGGAGCGGGCGCCGTCAGGCTCCGCTTGAGGCGGTGGCGAGGAGAGTAAAATTGGGCAAAGACAGGTTTGACCCCAAGGGGCTGATCGCCGAGAGCTATAAGATCGAAGGCATTCAGGCAGGCGAGTGCCGGTCGATTTTCCTTGATTGGGCCCTGAGCCTTGGGGGGGATCTTGATCCCAAAGAGGCCCTGCCGGTGTTGATCTCGCAGTATGCCAAAACCGAGCCGGATCACCCCATGAGCGCAGTTCTGGAAGAAGGCATGGTGCAGATGCAGGCCCCGAAACGCCGTGGCGGGTGGCGGGCGCGGCAGCGCAACTAGGGCCGTAATTTTCGGAAAAATCAGGTCCAATTTGACTAAATTCCCCTGAATCGTCCGGACTGTGACGTATTCCCGCCCCATTTCAAAGCGAACCTCACTGCAGGTTAGCAGAGGCCAAAAGGCCCGAGGAGATGGACATGAAACGTGTTCGACTGATTGCAGCGATGGTTTTGGGAATGAGCGCGGCGGCATGCAGCTCCGTAGATACCGCGTCCCGTAACGCACCGTATGAAACTGTGCCCGCACAAGCGGTGGCACCGGCGCCGTCCTTTCAACTGGCAGGAATGAATGTTGTTGTTCCGACCACTTTGAAAGTGTCTGAGCGCAACAGCTATTACCCTGGTGGCGATATTGTTTGGCGCGGTGACGCCTATGGCAACCGCTATGAGCAGGTGAAATCGATCTTTGAGGACGCGGTCGTTCTTGGTGGCACGCAGGTACAGGGCGAAATCCCTGTGAACGTGAACATCGAACTGAAACGTTTCCACGCCCTGACCGAAAAGACCCGTTATTCGGTGGGCGGCGTACATGCGATTGAATTCGTGATGATCATCACTGATCCGGTGACCGGCGCGGTTCTGCGCGGCCCGAAAGAGATCAAGGCGAGCCTTGTGGGCTATGGCGGCGAAAAAGCGCTGCAGGCCGAGGCACGTGGTCTGACCCAGAAATACCGCATCACTCAGCACCTGGCGCGCGTGGTGATGGACGAGATGACCAAACCGCAGGGCTTTGTTGCCCCCAAGGGTGGCGTGACGGCGCAGGTGGTGCCGCTGGGTCCGGTCAAACCTCTCTGATCTCGGATCACACCTTTTCAGGGACTGCATAATTGAGTAGGAGGGCGGCATGAATATGCCGTCCTCTTTGCCTGTTGTGCGCCTGAAACCGAAAGCCAATGCCCGTGCGATCCGCCACGGGTTTCCTTGGGTTTATGATAACGAACTGGTCACAGACCGCCGCACCAAGGGATTGGAGGCGGGGGCGCTGGCCATATTGGAAGACGACAAGCGTCAGCCCTTGGGCCTTGTGGCAACCAATTCGAACAGCCGTATTTTTTGCCGGATGCTGGACCGCGACGTGGATGCGGTTATTGATCAGGCGTGGTTTGCGGCCAAGATCTCACGCGCTCACGAGATGCGCCAACGTCTTTATGACACTCCATTCTACCGGTTGATCCACGCCGAAGCGGACGGATTGCCCGGTGTCGTGGTGGATCGCTTTGGCGACACTGTCGTGGTGCAGCCAAATGCAGCCTGGTCCGAGATTCTGCTTGAGCCTTTGGTGGCGGCGCTGGTTGAGGTGACGGGTGTCAGCACGGTTATCAAGAACGGATCCGGACGGGCGCGGGGACTGGAAGGTCTTGAAGATGACAGCAGCGTCATGGTTGGTACGGCCCCCGATGCGCCTGTGCCGGTTGTGATGAATGGCGCGACCTATATGGCGGATTTGACAGGCGGGCAGAAAACCGGCCTGTTTTATGATCAGCGTCCCAACCACGGATTTGCCGCCAAGCTTTGCAAAGATGCAAAGGTATTGGACGTTTTCAGCCATGTGGGCGGGTTCAGCCTTGCAGCATTGGCCGGAGGGGCGGCTGAGGCGACGGCTGTGGACGGCTCGGCAGCGGCTTTGGCACTGGCGGAGGCCGGTGCGGCGGCGGCGGGTGTCGCGGATCGATTT
The DNA here is from genome assembly GCF_900114415.1 of Shimia haliotis. Classification (GTDB taxonomy): domain Bacteria; phylum Pseudomonadota; class Alphaproteobacteria; order Rhodobacterales; family Rhodobacteraceae; genus Shimia; species Shimia haliotis. The sequence continues at coordinate 450,427 of NZ_FOSZ01000001.1, forward strand.
GCCACACGCAAAGGCGATGCCTTTGACGTTTTGACGGCGCTGAACGAGGAAGGCGCGACATTTGATGTGGTGATCTGTGATCCGCCCGCGTTTGCGCCGAGCAAACCGGCGCTGGAAAAGGGATTGCGGGCCTATGAACGGGTGGCGCGGCTGGCGGCGCCTTTGGTGGCTGAGGGGGGCTATTTGGGGCTGTGTTCCTGTTCTCACGCAGCTGACGTGGCGCGGTTCCGTGGCGCAAGCCTGCGCGGCATCGGGCGGGCAGGGCGGCAAGCGCAGCTTTTGCACACGGGCTTTGCCGGACCCGACCATCCGTTGATGCCGCAGCTGGCGGAGAGCGGATACCTTAAGTCACTGTTTTTCCGCCTGTGAGGCTTTTGCTGGATACCTGTGTGATCTATCCGACCGTGATGCGGGAGGTTTTGTTGGGCGTGGCTGCGACCGGTGCGTTTGAGCCGCGGTGGTCGGAGCGTATTCTGGAAGAGTGGGCGCGGGCCGCGCGTAAGATCGGCCCGACTGGAGAAGCGCAAGCGCGAGGTGAGATTGCCTTGGTGCAGGCGGCATGGCCTGCGGCGTCGGTGCGCTGGAAGCCCTCGTTGGAGGACCGCCTGTATTTGCCGGATGCAAATGACGTGCATGTTCTGGCGGCGGCGGTGGCGGCATCCTGTGACGCAATCGTTACGGTGAATGCCAAGGATTTCCCCAAACATCTGCTGGCCGAGGAAGGTCTTGGGCGGTTGGAGCCGGATGGGCTGCTGTATCGCTGCTGGCTGGACGATCCCGACGGGGTTGGTGCAGTTTGTGAGGCCGTGCGCGCAGAGGCCGAGAGGCTGAGCGGCAAGCCTTGGGACATGCGTCCGTTGCTGAAGAAGGCGCGGTTGCCGAGGTTGGCGAAGGCTGTGGGCTAGCGTCGCGAAAAGCGATTAAGTGGAGGCAATGCCCCAATCGCTTTCGAGTTTTTCAATCGCTTTTACCCGATCCTCGGACTTGGGGTGGCTGAGCAGCCACGCGGGCGTGGTTGCGCCATGTGCGCCCGTGATGTGGGGCAGACGTTCCAGCAGACTTTTCTGGGCGCTGGTGCCGATGCCGGATTTCACCATCAAAGCCGCGGCATAGGCGTCGGCCTCATATTCGTCGGCGCGCGAAAGACGGGCCATCAGCAGGCTCATGACCGAGTTGGCAATGAGCATACCGACGCCAGGCAAGAAACGGTTGAGCACCATTGCCAGCGCCGTGCGCACTGCGTTTTGTCCGGAAAAGTCGATCATCCGCCGCCGCGTGTGGCCAAGCGCAACGTGGCCCAATTCGTGCGCGATCACTGAGGCCAGCTCGGAAGGCGTTACCTCTCCGGCCTGATAGCGGTCATAAAACCCGCGGGTGAGAAAAATGCGCCCGTCCGGCGCCGCGAGGCCGTTGATCGGTTCGATTTCATAGATGTGCACCTTGATCCGGTCGATATCGAGCGCAGTCGCCATTTTGGCAATCAGCCGGCCGAGATGCGGATCGGCCAGTTCGGTAGAGTTTGCATCCAGCTCCCGGGCCGTGCGCCATGCGGAAAACCGCACCATCATGATGCCGTAGAGCAAGGCCAGTAGAATTGGGACAAGTTTAATCATGTGATCAATATGGTTGATCCTGAAAGAAGAACAATATCGGTAATAGATATAGTACTGGACCTTTTTCCGCGACGGTGGCAGGTATTTTTCCCGATGCCGCCCCAGTTAGGACTTAATTTCGCGGTTGATAGAATTTAGAAGAGAAGTTTCTATTTTAGGTAGTAAGGTCGTTCCATGAATTTTTGGGTTTATCTTGGGTATCGCGGATTATTGCGGGCGCTTGGCGGGTTTTCGGCGCTGATGGTGCTGGTTGCCATGCCGGGGATGCTGGCGCGCCTCTCGATCGGAGTGCTGCCCCATGCGACGATTTTTTACTTGCTGCTGACACTGTCCGGCTGCGCTCTTATTTTTCGCGGATTGCGCCCCAAATGGGTGGACCGTCCCTTGGGGCTGGCGCAGGGGGTGGCGATTTTTGGTACGCTGATCCTTGTGGGCTTTGGCGCGGGGGAATTGGCGGCCAAGGCGGTCATGATGTCGGACATGAAACTGGTGTCGGCACAACAGATGACCGCCGCCCTGTGGTCAGTGGCAATGGCACTGGGTACCGTTGCGGGGATTACGGGTGTAATTGTTAGCCTTTTCAATGATGTATCCGGAAGTCGCACGGTGTTTGGGCAAAGCAGCCGCGGCGTTTAACGCACCAGTTCACGCATGCCTTGCTCAAGACCCGCGAGGGTCATAGGCACCATTCGGTTTTCGAAGATTTCTCGGATCATCTGAATGGAATGAGTGTATTGCCAGTGGCTTTCGGGGGTCGGATTGATCCAGAGGTTTGATGTCCATTGCGCGCGCGCACGTTCCAGCCATGCTTGGCCAGGTTCTGCGTTCCAATGTTCATTTGCCCCGCCCGCATAGGCGATTTCGTAGGGAGACATCGACGCGTCTCCGACAAAAATACATTTGTAGTCCGGCCCATAGGTGCGCATCACCTCGTGGGTAGATGTCTGGTCGTTCCAGCGGCGCTTGTTATCGCGCCAGACGCCTTCGTAAAGGCAATTGTGGAAATAGTAGTATTCCAGATGTTTGAATTCGGTACGGGCCGCGGAGAATAGCTCTTCTACAACTTTGACGTGTGGGTCCATGGATCCACCCACGTCGAGAAACAGCAAAACCTTCACAGCATTGTGACGTTCCGGACGGGTTTTGACGTCCAGATAACCGTTTTCAGCGGTGGAGCGGATTGTGCCGTTGAGGTCCAGCTCGTCGTGAGCCCCTTCGCGCGCCCAGCGACGCAGGCGTTTCAGAGCGACTTTGATGTTGCGGGTGCCCAGTTCAACGGAATCATCAAGATTGCGGAACTCGCGTTTGTCCCAAACTTTGGTGGCGCGCTGGTGGCGGCTTTCGTTCTGACCGATCCGAACGCCTTCGGGATTGTAGCCATAGGCCCCGAACGGCGAGGTTCCGGCGGTGCCGATCCACTTGTTGCCGCCCTGATGGCGGCCTTCTTGCTCTTTGAGCCGTTCCTTGAGGGTTTCCATCAGCTTGTCAAAGCCGCCAAGCGCCTCGATCTCGGCCATCTCTTCTGGCGAGAGGTGCTTTTCCGCCATTTTGCGGATCCATTCCTCAGGAATGTCGACGGCCTCAAGCACGTCTTTGGCCGAAATTTCGTTCAGGCCATCAAAGGTTTGCGCGAAGGCTTGGTCGTATTTGTCGATGTTGCGCTCGTCTTTGACCATGATCGTGCGCCCCAGATAGTAGAAGGCGTCGATGTCATAGGTGGCCAGACCCGCCTTGAGCGCTTCGAGAAAGCCAAGGTATTCGCGCAGGGACACGGGAACGCGGGCCGAGCGGAGGTTTTCAAAGAAGCGCAGGAACATGGATCAGATCGAGAAACGGTGGATGATAAGCGTGATGAACAGCCCCAAGATGCCAAAGATCATTGCGTAAATCACCGCATATTGCAGGATGTCCAGTTTTTTGCCGCCACGTCGTTTGGCGATAGTGCCGCCTGTCAGCAGACCCAAGAGGGTTCCTACGAGTACGATCATAGTGCCTTATCTACTCCCTTTCAGCGGGCTGATCGCCGAAATTTCACGCAGTTTTGCGCGCACGGCCCAGTCCGGACCAAAGCCGTATCGCGCCCAGCCGAGACTGTCCAGACGCAGGGTGCCGGCTTCTTGCAGGCGTCCTTCCAAGTCAAGCGCTTCGGCCTTGAGCAGCATAAGCGTTGACAGAAGGGCCGCGTTTTCGTGGTTGGCGACAATGGTCATATGCGGCGCGATGAGATTGAGCGCTTCTTGTCCGCGACCGGCGGCAATGGCGTGTGCGGCAAGGCGGGTTGCGATAAAGGCGCGGTGCGGCCCGTAGGTCGGATTGCGGGCAAACACGCGGTCCGCATAAAGGTATTGAGTGTGCGCCGCGTTGATGTCGGAGGCGCTGAGCAGGCGTCCGAGGGCGTAGTGCGAAAAGCCGAGGCGATGATCACTCCAGCCTTCCTGATCTGCGATTTGCAGAGCTTTGGAGGCCGCACGGCGGCGGCCTTCGGGGCTGGTGCCCGGGCCGAGGGCCACTTGGATGGCGTCAATCCATGCCCGAGGTGTCGGACGTAGGTAATTGGGAGACAAACGCTCGCCGCGCGGATTGATGCGCGCGAGAATGGCGGGCAGGCGGTCGGCGACCTGTTGGCGTGTCATGCCGTTTTTCAGGCTCGGATCATAGTAGGCCCGCAGAATGGTCATATCAAAACCGGTCAGCACCGCGTGAACGTCATCGTCGTTAAAGACGCTGTCGGGCAGGCGGTAGAGGTCGTTGAGCGGGCCGAGCGCCTGTGCGAGTTCCTCGTGCAGACAATCGCGGGTTTCCTGTGGCGTGGTGTCGTTTGGTACAAAGATCGCAATTCTCTCGCGCTTTGTCAGATCCACCCAGTTTGCCGACCCATTGCGCCGTGCGGATTTGTATTCCCGCAGCGACGAGATATTGGGCACCACAAAACAGGCGGCTTGCGGCAAGGTGCGGCGGATTTCCCGTCGGGTGACGGCGGACACGGTGATGTTGGCGTTGGCGGAATTGGTCAACCGGATGTCGATCCGTGCTTCATTGCGCAACCGTGTCAGCAGCGCGTTCAGATCCGCGGTCATGTTGGCAGGCGGCTTGCCGGTGACGCGCACCGTGATCGGGCCTTCAAATCGGGTCAGATGCGGCAGCGCGCGCCCGCTTTCGAGGGCGAAAGAGAGGTCCAGAAAGTCGCGCGCTATTTCGCGGTTGGACCGTGCTGGCGGTGTCGGGCGCGGGGTGGCAAAGGACTTTACCGGTGGCAGGGTGTTGTCGCTGATGGCCGCACGCGTGGGCGTGCCGGATTGTGGCACCGGAGCACATGCGGCGGCTGCAAGGGCGAGGGGAAGAAGAAACCGGAAAATCATTAAGGGCGCTGATACTTTATAAATGGGGTTTTGGCGGCAATGCGGTCGTAAAGTTGACGTGCTGTGGCGTTGAAATCCTGAGTGAGCCAATAAACGGTTGGCGACCCAGCGTCGTCGGCGGCGGCATAGACCGCTTCGATCAAGGCACGTCCGATGCCTTTGCCCCGCACGGTGGGGTCGGCATAAAGGTCCTGAAGATAGCAGACGTTTTCCACTTTCCACGCGTGGCGGTGGAACAGGTAGTGGGTGAGGCCGACGGGTTTGCCGTCAACTTCGGCAATCAAACAGGTGAAATCCTGCGGATCGTCCCCAAGCAGACGGGCAAAGGTGGATTGGTAGACCTCTTCGGGAACAGAAGAGTCATAAAACGCCAAATAGGCCGTCCAAAGACGGCGCCAGTCTGATTCGTCCGATGCCACCAAAGGGCGCACCGATACGGTCTGCGGTGTCTGCGTCATACGGCCTCTCTGTCGTGCCTCTGGTGGGCATGGCCTCGCTCGTTGTGTCAGTTTAGCAGCTTGCCCCGCAAATGGGGCAAGAATTCGCAGGTTTCGGGTCGGTTTTTAGGGGCGGATCAAGCGGCGCGCCAATTAGCGGCCGGATCGAGCCATAAACGCGAGCCGTTCAAACAGGTGGACGTCTTGTTCGTTCTTCAAAAGCGCACCGTGCAGTTTCGGCAGGGCGGAGGCGCCATCGCGTTTGAGATCCTCGGGCGAGAGGTCCTCTGCCAAAAGGAGTTTCAGCCAGTCGATCACCTCGGAGGTGGAGGGTTTTTTATTCAGCCCCGGGGTGTCGCGGATCTCATAGAACTGCGTCAAAGCGGTGGTCAGAAGTGATTCCTTGACGCCCGGATGGTGGACTTCGACGATCTGTTTCAGCGTGTCGATTTCAGGGAAGCGGATATAGTGGAAGAAACAGCGGCGCAGGAAAGCGTCAGGCAGTTCTTTTTCGTTGTTTGAGGTGATGATGATGATCGGACGGTGCTTGGCCGTCACGGTTTCGCCGGTCTCGTAGACATGGAACGCCATTTTGTCGAGTTCCTGCAACAGGTCGTTGGGGAATTCGATGTCGGCTTTGTCGATTTCATCAATCAGCAGCACCACACGCTCGTCGGAGTCAAAGGCTTCCCAGAGTTTGCCGCGTTTGATGTAGTTGGAAATGTCGTGCACACGCTCGTCGCCCAACTGGCTGTCACGCAGGCGCGACACGGCGTCGTATTCATAAAGACCCTGCTGGGCCTTTGTGGTGGATTTGATATTCCACTCGATCATGCGCAGGCCAAGAGACTGCGCCACCTGAAGCGCCAATTCGGTTTTGCCGGTGCCCGGCTCGCCTTTGACCAGAAGCGGACGTTCCAGCGCCACGGCTGCGTTGACCGCCACGGTCAGATCGTCAGTGGCGACATAGTCTTTGGTGCCTGAAAATTTCATCAGTTTTCCCTGCGCGTTCCCTGTTTCGGCGGCGACCCTAGCGTGAACATAATTTGTCCGCAATGCGGTGCTAGGGGAGGTGGACATTACGTCACGAAGGCGGTATTGGCAGGCCAGTACAGGGGGTTCACATGTCTGACTTGAGTACCATGCCGGACGTGACCCACGACAAGGGAGCAGAAATGAAGGCCGAGACTTTCCTGCCTGACGACTATCGTCCTGCTGAGGACGAGCCGTTCATGAATGAGCGGCAGACCGAATACTTCCGTCGCAAACTGATCGACTGGAGAGGCGAGCTGCTTGCTGAGACCCGCGATACCATCGAAGGTCTACAGGACAGCACACGCAATATTCCAGATGTGGCAGACCGGGCCAGTGAGGAGACTGACCGGGCGTTGGAACTTCGGACACGCGATCGCCAGCGCAAGCTGGTGTTGAAGATCGATAGCGCATTGCGCCGGATTGACGAAGGTGAGTACGGATACTGTGAAGTGACCGGCGAGCCGATTTCGCTCAAGCGGCTGGATGCACGCCCGATTGCGACGATGAGTCTTGAGGCGCAAGAGCGTCACGAGCGTCGTGAAAAGGTGCATCGCGACGATTGATCCCCGCGGACAGCTGACATAAAGACGCCGGGCTACCACAGCCCGGCGTTTTTCGTTTCGCAATGGTGGGTTTGTCAAAAGCATCAGGATACAAAGGCACGATGGATCTGAACGGATTGAAAGTCACCGTGGTGGGCGCGGGGATTGGCGGATTGACCGCCGCTTTGGTATTGCGGGCGCGCGGCGCGAAAGTGACCGTTTTGGAACAGGCCAATGCGATCACCGAAGTCGGCGCCGGCTTGCAGGTGTCGCCAAACGGTATGGCAGTTCTGCGCAGCTTGGGCCTTGAGACGGAGTTGCGGCAGAAAGCTGTGCGCGGGCAGGCGGTGGAGCTGCGCGACTATGCGCGCGGACGCTTGGTGTCGCGGCTACAGTTGACCACACTCGGAGAGGCCGCGCCTTACTATTTTGTGCATCGTGCCGATTTGATTGACGTTCTAGCGAATGCCGCGCGGAATGCGGGCATCAAGATCCTGCTTTTGCAAAAAGTAGAAGACGTGGTGCCAGGCGACCGGCCAAAGGTTGTTCTGGCGCGCGGGCAAGAGATGAAGGCCGATCTGGTTGTGGGGGCGGACGGGCTGCATTCGGTGCTGCGCAAAACCCTGAATGGCACAGTGGCGCCGTTCTTTACCCGACAGGTGGCATGGCGGGCAACTGTGCCCAATACAATGGGCCATGGTCCGGTGGCCAAGGTTCATATGGGACCGCACCGTCATGTAGTGAGCTATCCGCTTCGGGGCGGGTCTCTGGTCAATATCGTTGCCGTTCAGGAGCGGTCGGGGTGGCACGAGGAAGGCTGGCATATTCCGGATGATCCTGAGAATTTGCAACGCTGCTTCTCTGATTTTCAGGGTGAAACCAAGACGCTTTTGGGTGCTGTGGACAGTGTGCGCAAATGGGGGCTGTTCCGTCATCCCGTTGCGCCGGTCTGGCAGCGGGACAACACTGCTTTGCTTGGCGACGCCGCCCATCCGACCTTGCCGTTTATGGCGCAGGGCGCGGTGATGGCGATGGAGGATGCTTGGGTTCTGGGGGATGCTTTGGCAAAGGCCGAAGACATCAACGTGGGTCTGGCCCAATATCAGGCGCGGCGGCAGGATCGGGTCAAAAAGGTAGTTGAAACCGCGTCAAAAAACGCGTGGCGCTATCACCTGAGCGCGCCGCCGTTGCGGTTTGCGGCGCATCTCGGGTTGACGATGGCTTCCACGCTGGCGCCCAAAGCGATGATGGGCGCCTTTGACTGGATTTATCGCTACGACGTGACAAAAGACAGTTAGGTCAGGGCTTTAGGCCGCGAGGTCGATCCAGATCGGGACGTGATCGGACGGTTTGGAGCGACCGCGTTCTTCTTTGTCGATTTGCACATCCTGCAACAGGTCCGCGCATTGCGGGCTCAGTAGGAAGTGGTCGATGCGAATGCCGTCGTCCTTGTTCCACGCGCCGGCCTGATAATCCCAGAAAGTGTATTGACCAGCTGCGGTGTTGCGCATGCGGAAAGCTTCTGTGAGGCCGAGGTTCAACAGGCGGCGGAAGGCAGCCCGGCTTTCGGGGCGGGCGAGGGCGTCCTCTTGCCAGACTTCGGGGCGTTTGGCGTCTTCGTCCTGAGGGATGACATTATAGTCGCCTGTCATCAAAAAGGGTTCTTCGGTGACGAGAAGGTCACGGGCGCGGGCTTCGAGCCGCTTCATCCAAGCCAGTTTGTAGTCGTATTTCGGTCCCGGTGTCGGGTTGCCATTGGGCAAATAGAGCCCACAAACACGGATCGGGATGTCGCCCATCACGGTGGCTTCGATATAACGCGCTTGTTCGTCGCTGTCGTCTCCGGGCAGGCCGCGGGTGACATCTTCGAGCGGCAGTTTTGACAGGATTGCAACGCCGTTGAAGGATTTCTGCCCGTGGGTCTCAACGCGATATCCGCGCTCCTCAAAAATCTCGCGGGGGAAGTTTTCGTCGACGGATTTTATCTCCTGGAGAACGGCGACATCGGGCTGGGCCTCGTCGAGCCAGCGGGGCAGGGTTTCGATGCGCGCCTTGACGCCGTTGATGTTGAAAGTCGCGATTTTCATGATGCGCCGCCCCGTGGTTTTTGCCGGTCTATCTAGGCAGGTCTTGGTAGGCGGAGCAAGTCGGTTTCCCGTCAGGGAGCCGCGCCGGAAGGCGCGGAATTTGCGGAACTTGGTGCCCAGCACAGGGGGTGATTCGATCTCTGATTGCGTGGTGCGCAGCAGAATTTTGGCCAAAATGAGGCGGGAATTTGAAAAATCTTTGAAAAACTTTTGAGATCGAAAGTCTGGCAAGTTCAGTTGTTTACCTGTTGAGGGTCGCAACTCCGAGCTGAAGTTGCAACCAATTTTGCAACTTTAAAATGAAGTTGAGTTTTGAAATTCACGTTTTGCGTGTAGGTTGAGTGCATTGTATTTAACAAGGGAGAAGACAATGATTGCTTACAAAACCACCGAATTTCTTAATGAAGACCTAACAGCCGCACCCGTGTCGGATACATTTTCCGGCGACCGTGTGGACTTGTTTTCCTCCGGCATGGAAGCCACCGCTTTGGACGCATTTGGTGGCGATGGCGCCGCGATGTTTTCGAGTGGCATGGTGCAGATGTTTTCCAGCGGTATGGCTGCCAAAAGTCACGACTTGCGCTTGATCTCTGGTGACGGCGCCGAGATGTTTTCCTCAGGAATGTAGGAACGACTGAAACGTGGGGCAGTCGTGTGGACTGCGGATTTATGGAGGGGAGACCATGTCCAATGTCATCGCATTGCCTGTGCCCAACAGGCGCGCGCCGCAACCGCGGATTTTGAACCGGCTGGCAAGGGGGTTTGCCAGCGAGCGGCGCGGGCCAAATGACGTTTTCTGGCTAAAGGAAAACGCCGAATTTTTGAATGTGACGGAGTCCACTGGTCAAGCCGGTGACTCTGTGATCGCGGCGTATGAAACGTTTTATGCGGAGATCATGGAGCGGATTGCATTCTTCCCGCAGTACTATCGTTTCTTTTTGTCAATTTGTTTTGATTTCGAAGACCTTAAAGGGCGAGGTTCAACCGGTATCGAGTTGGCGAACTGGGTGGCGCAGGCCGGACTTCCCTGTGGGGAGCTCTCGGATTTGCAACGCCTTGAGGCGCGCCGACTGTTGGCGCGACGGGGGGTCAGGATGCCCGAGCTTGGGGCGGAACTGGAGGCGCGTGTGCGCGATTTCATGGGCCGATCTTCGCAGTTTGCGCTGCCCAATAAAAAGATCGCTTATGAGCTGACGCATGCGGTGTTCTATCTGACCGAATATGGTCGCAAGTCGGTGTCATTTGAGGATGCGGTGCTGACGTCATTGGAGTTTGTCGGGCTTTGGGCCTTCATCGAAATGAACGCGGATCTTTTGGCAGAAGTCTGCGTTGCGATGCGGTTTGCCGGACGTCGCCCGCCCGAAATTTGGGAAGGCTGGATTGCGCGGCATTTGCGGAACTTTTCTTTTGCACCGAGCGGCGCAGCTACGCCCGCTGGCGATGATTACCACGAGTTTCTGATGTGCCAATGGAGCCTGATGTGTACGCAGGATGTGCCGCGATTTGAAGCGGCGCCGCCTGTTGGGATTTCTCCTGTCTTCAGGCGGCCTGAGGTATCTGTGGCGCCGTTGCGCGAAATGTCGGAGTGCCTCTTTAGGTTGCAAGGCAATCGCAGCGGCAGGTGGTCGATTATGCGCCCGGTCCTGACGGCAATGATGTCGCCCGAGGCGCAGACGCACCTTGTGGACGCCGAAGCCTCCTCTGCGCGGTTTTCCGAATTCTTTGAGCTGTTTGCCCGCGTTGGGTTTTTGGAGCGCGCAGCGTCATGAGTGCGCGCAAAGAGACAGTGATCGGCGTCATACTGGTGTTGGTATATACGGGTGCGATTTCGCTGGCGGATGCGATCACCAAGCAAATTGCCGGACACTATGAGGCACCGCAATTGTTTGCGGTGTCCGGTCTGGCGGTGGCTGGGCTGTGTCTTGTGGCCGCGCGTCCGGCCGGCCGTGTGCCGCGAACGGACTTTGCTGTGCCCACGGCGGCGCGGTGTGTTCTGGGGGTTTTGGCCTCGCTGGCGTTTTTCCTGGCGTTTCGGTTTTTGCCGTTAGCGGAGGTATTTTTGTTTATCGGCCTGATGCCGATCATCTCGGCGGCGCTGTCAGGGCCTGTTTTGGGCGAGCCGGTGCGGCCTGCGACGTGGGGGGCTTTGGTGATTGGCGGCTTGGGCGTGTTTTTCTTGTTTCCGGCAGGGGTTCACGACATTGGCCCAGGACACGCGATTGCGTTGTTTGCGGCCACAAGCGGGTCTTTGTCGATGGTTCTGTCTCGCTACATTTCCAACCGCGAGAACCGCAGCCTTGCACAAGTGTTCTATCCGAACCTGACCCTGGGGGCCGTCATGTGTCTGGCGTTGCCGCTTGTCTGGCAGCCGATGTCAGCAATGGAGTGGGCGCTGGTCGGGGCCTATTCTCTGGCGCTGTTTGCGGCACGTTGGCTCTGTGTGCTGGCGCTCAAACTGTTGCCGGTTCACGTTGTAACCTTGCTGATGAGCTTGCAGTTTTTGTGGATGGTCTGGCTTGGCAACCGCTTTTTTGGCGAGCAGCCGGGGCTGCACGTCTATGTCGGAGCTGTGGTCGTTGCGGGAGCAGGGGCGGTTTTGGTGATACAGCGCCTGTCGCCGCGTCGCGCAACCGAAGCTGTTACATAGAAAAGCTGGTGCCGCAGCCGCAGGACGAAGTGGCGTTCGGATTGTTGATCACAAAGCGGGCGCCGATCAGTTCTTCGGTGAAGTCGATAACCGCATCCGCCAAAAAGGGCAGGGAGACACTGTCGACCAGCACTTTTTCTCCGGCCCCTTCCAGAACGAGGTCGTCGTCCTTGGGGGTGTCGAGCTTGATTTCGTACTGAAACCCCGAACATCCGCCGCCTTCGACGGCCACGCGCAAGGCCTGACCCTGATCGGAGGCACCGATCTCGGCAAGGCGTTCGAAGGCTCGTTCGGTCACTTTTGGGGGCAGTTGCATGGAGTCACCTGAAAAGTCGCGCATTTGGCCGGTTCAATCCGGCGTCTGTGTGCAATATAGAAAGGCAAAGAACAGGCTACAAGGACCATCGCCATGCGCGCGCCCTATGCCTCCGATCCAAAGACCGCCCGGGGACGGCGGTTTGCGGAGGAGGAAAGCGGGTTTCGCTCCAGCTTTCAGCGGGATCGAGACCGGATTATCCATGCCAGCGCCTTTCGGCGCTTGAAACACAAAACGCAGGTTTTTGTGGAGCATGAGGGCGACTACTTCCGGACGCGCCTGACGCATTCGATCGAAGTTGCACAGGTGGCACGCACCATTGCCGGAGCGCTTGGCCTGAATCAGGAGCTGACCGAAGGGGTGGCGCTGGCTCATGACCTTGGCCACACGCCGTTCGGGCACACGGGTGAGGACGCACTGGACCTGCTGATGAAGCCTTACGGCGGCTTTGATCACAACGCGCAGGCGGTACGGATCGTGACCTCGCTTGAGCGCCACTATGCCGAGTTTGACGGGTTGAACCTGACGTGGGAAACCCTTGAGGGCATTGCAAAACACAATGGTCCGGTGTTGGGGGAGCTGCCTTATGCGCTGGCGGATTATAACGCCGAACACGACCTCGAACTGCACAGCCATGCCAGTGCCGAGGCACAGGTGGCGGCATTGGCTGATGACATTGCCTATAACAACCACGATTTGCACGATGGGCTGCGGGCGGGGCTGTTTGACGAGGACGCGATTTGCGCGCTGCCCATTGTCGGGGCGTGTTTTGAGGTTGTGGACAAAAAATATCCCGGACTCGATCCGATCCGTCGCCGGCACGAAGCGTTGCGACGGGTCTTTGGGGTCATGGTCAGTGATGTGATTGACACCTCCAGTGCCCTGTTGGCGGCAAGTCAGGCGACGTCGGTGGAAGACATTCGCCACCACGGCGCGCCGGTGATCCGGTTTAGCGACGCGGTGTGGGCCGATCTGAAAGTGATCCGCGCCTTTTTGTTCACCCGCATGTATCGCGCGCCGTCGGTGGTCAAGATGCGCGAAAAGGTGACTGTGGTGGTCAACGATTTGTTCCCGCTCTTTATGTCGGATCCGCTTTTGCTACCTGAGCGTTGGCATGAGGATTTGAAGGGCTGCGACACAGAAACCGCCGTGGCCCGCAAAGTGTCGGACTATATTTCGGGCATGACCGACCGCTATGCTTTGGAGCAGCACGCGCGTCTGTTTGCCAAGTGACATTGACGTGACAGCGATTGGTGGTAAACCCCACGCAAACCGATAAAGGACAGGTCAGATGAACCTCTTCACCGAGATGCGCGCACTGGTGATTGATGCGCTGGAAGCGATGCAAGCCGAGGGCGTGTTGCCGGACGGGCTTGATTTCAAAAACGTGGCCGTCGAGCCGCCGCGCGATCCGTTGCATGGCGATATGGCGACCAATGCCGCAATGGTGCTGGCGAAACCTGCGAAAATGAAGCCGCGCGACATCGCGGATACGCTGGCAGGCAAGCTGGCGGAAGATGCCCGCGTCGAGGTGGCCGAAGTGGCCGGCCCCGGGTTCTTGAACATGCGCCTGTCTGCAACCTTGTGGCAGGGTGTGGTCAAGGCCGCGCTTGAAGGCGGCAAGGATTTTGGCCGCTCGGACATGGGTGCGGGCAAAAAAGTGAACGTGGAGTATGTTTCGGCCAACCCGACAGGCCCGCTGCATGTGGGGCACACCCGCGGCGCGGTTTTTGGCGATGCGCTGGCCAGCCTGCTGGATTTTGTCGGCTATGACGTGACGCGTGAATACTACATCAACGATGGTGGCGGTCAGGTCGACGTGCTCGCGCGGTCTGTGTATCTGCGTTATCTCGAGGCGCATGGTCAGGACGTGGCGTTTGAGGACGGCACCTATCCCGGCGACTATCTGGTGCCGGTCGGCGAGGCCCTGAAGGACAAGGTGGGTGACGCCTATGTTGGCAAGGGCGAGGACGTCTGGCTGGCGGATGTGCGTCTGTTTGCAACGGACGCGATGATGGATTTGATCCGTGCCGACTTGAAGGCGTTGGGTGTGGAGATGGATGTCTTCTTCTCCGAAAAGTCGCTTTATGGTACGGGCCGGATCGAAGGCGCACTGGAGTCTTTGGAGAGCAAGGGACTGATTTATGAGGGCGTGCTGGAGCCGCCCAAAGGGAAGAAACCGGAAGATTGGGAGCCCCGCGAACAGACGCTGTTCCGGTCTACCGATCATGGCGATGATGTCGACCGTCCGGTGAAAAAATCCGACGGCAGCTGGACCTATTTCGCGCCCGATATCGCCTATCATTATGACAAGGTGTCGCGCGGCTTTGACGAGTTGATCGATGTGTTCGGTGCGGACCACGGCGGCTATGTCAAACGTATGAAAGCGGCGGTTTCGGCGCTGTCAGATGGCAAGGTGTCTCTGGATATCAAGCTGACGCAGTTGGTGAAGTTGTTCAAAAACGGCGAGCCGTTCAAGATGTCCAAACGTGCCGGCACATTTGTGACGCTGCGCGATGTGGTGGATCAGGTCGGCGCGGATGTGACCCGTTTTGTGATGCTGACGCGCAAAAACGATGCGCCGCTGGATTTCGATTTCGACAAGGTGCTGGAGCAGTCCAAAGACAACCCTGTTTTCTATGTGCAATACGCCCATGCGCGGGTGTGTTCGGTGATCCGTAAGGCAGAAGAGGCCGGTATTGCGGCGGGTGACGAGGTTTTGTCGGCTGCGGATTTTGCCCTGCTGGATCACGAAGCGGAAATCACCGTGGCCAAGAAGATCGCGGAATGGCCGCGTCTGGTGGAAATCGCCGGACGCACCAACGAGCCGCATAGGGTTGCCTTCTATCTTTACGAGCTGGCGAGCGAGCTGCACGGGTTGTGGAACAAAGGCAATGACGACAATTCGTTGCGCTTTATTCAGGACAACGTCGCGACTTCGCAGGCGAAAATTGCACTGGCACGCTCCGTGGCCGTTGTTATTTCCGCAGGTCTTGGTATTCTGGGCGTAACTCCGGCGCAGGAGATGCGGTAGTCAAGCTGCACGTCGCCGGTTTTTGAGGAACTAGGCAAGACGACCCCACCGGCAACGTACCGGCGTGGGCAGCGAGGCAAACATGGCAGACTATCCCGTGGATGGTATGATTGGGCGCGAGGTCACTCGCCCTGTTGATGCGGCGTATGATGAGCCGGCAGGCGGCAACGGCGCAGCCAGTCTTGTAAATCGGGCTGGTGGGCTTGTGTCCATCGGTTTGGTGATCGGGGCTTGCGTTTGGGGCTACCAGATCCTGTCGCGCGATGTGAGCGGTGTGCCTGTCGTGCGCGCGCTGGAAGGTCCGATGCGCATTCAGCCCGACGATCCGGGTGGATCACAGGCAGATCATCAGGGATTGGCTGTGAACAGTGTGGCTGCCCAAGGGTCGGCCGCAGCGCCTGCGGATCGACTGGTGGTCGCGCCCCCGCCGATTTCGATTGATACAGAGACCCCGAGAACGCGAGCAACGGTTGTGCCGCAGGTACAGGCAGACGCGTTGCAGGAAATCGAAGTGGCCGCGGCCGCGCCGATTGTGGCGCCTGAGCCGATTGATGCCACGAAACCCCTGAGCGTCGAAGAACTGGCCGCCCAGCTGGCCGCGGGTGCAACCCCTTTGAGCAGCGCGAGCACACAGAGTGAGCCCGTGAAGGTGTCGCTGACCGCAGTGGATCAGGCCGTGCAGGAAGCGGCAAAAGAGACAAAGCCAGAAATCAAGGGCGGGCTGAAACGGTCCTTGCGGCCAATGCTGCGCCCTGCGGACCTGACGAGCCGTACGGCGTCGGCATCGCCCACAGTTGATGTGGCGCCCAAAACCATGGATGCGGCCGACATTCCGGCCGGCACACGTATGGTTCAGCTTGGCGCATTTGCCAGCCCCGAGATCGCGGCCAAGGAATGGGACAAGCTGCTGGGCCGGTTTGATGCCTATCTTGGCGGCAAAACCCGTGTGATCCAAAAGGCATCAAGCGGTGGGCGGACGTTCTATCGTTTGCGTGCGATGGGCTTTGCCGATGTATCTGATGCGCGCCGTCTGTGTTCCGCGCTGAAGGCAGAGAACGCGGATTGTATTCCTGTAACCACACGGTGAGTTTGTGATGGCCCGCTTTGGCGCAACAATTTTTGGCTGTGAGGGCCTGCGGCTGAGCGAAGAGGAGAAGGCGTTCTTTCGAGATGCCTGTCCCTTCGGGTTTATCCTGTTTGCCCGAAATATCGAGACCGCAGATCAGGTGCGGGCGTTGTGCGAAGAGCTGCGCGCTTGTGTCGATCATCACGCGCCGATCCTGATTGATCAGGAAGGCGGACGTGTACAGCGGTTCCGCGCGCCACTGGCCACCGAATTTGTGCCGCCTCTGGATCAGGTCGCCTCGGCAGGGAAGAATGCAGAGCGGGCGATGTATCTGCGCTATCGCATCATTGCCCATGAGTTGCTGGCGGTGGGCGTAGACGCCAATTGCGCGCCGATGGTGGATGTGGCCAATGCGGCGACGCATCCGTTTCTGAAAAACCGCTGCTACGGCGAAGATCCGGCGCAGATTGCCCGCATCGGGCGGGCCGTGGCAAACGGGCTTTTGGATGGCGGTGTGCTGCCTGTGGTCAAACACATGCCCGGGCATGGTCGGACTTTGGTGGACAGCCATTTTGATTTGCCGACCGTGACCGCGACCGAGGCAGAGCTTGAGGTGGATTTTCTGCCGTTTGAGGCGCTCAATGACCTGCCCATGGGCATGACCGGACATCTGGTGTTCACCGCCTTTGATGATCAGCCCGCAACAACATCGGCAAAGATGATGGGCCTGATCCGCGAAAAGATCGGCTTTGGCGGTCTGATCATGACCGACGACATCAATATGAAGGCCTTGCAGGGATCGCTGAGCGATCTGTCGCGTGCCAGCATAGCGGCGGGCTGTGACGTGGTTTTGCACTGCAACGGCGAACTGGCTGAGATGCTGGAGGTCGCACGGGCAGCGGGAGAGATGACGGACGCGGGGCAAACGCGGGCCGAGGCGGCTCTGGCGATGCGCAAAACGCCTGAAACTGTTGACATCAAGGCGCTGGCTGACGAACTTAAGACGTTCTAAGCAGGCGGGGACATGGCCGAAAACCTTTTTGATCACGCGGCACCGGAAGGTGAGGATGCGCTTGTTGGTGGCGTGTCGGTGGCCGAACGCCTTGCGGCGGAAGCCTTGATCATTGACGTGGACGGGTTTGAGGGGCCGCTGGACCTTTTGTTGACGCTGTCGCGCACGCAGAAAGTGGACCTACGGAAAATCTCAATTTTGCATCTGGCGCAGCAATATCTGGCGTTTGTCGAAAAGGCTAAGGCGTTGCGGCTTGAGTTGGCGGCGGATTATCTGGTGATGGCGGCTTGGCTGGCGTTTTTGAAATCGCGACTGCTTTTGCCACCCGATCCAACCGAAGAGGGGCCGTCGGGCGAAGAGTTGGCGGCGCATCTGGCGTTTCAGCTGGAACGCTTGCAGGCGATGCGAGATGCGGCAGCCAAGTTGATGGCGCGCGACCGTCTGGGGCGGGACTTTTTCGCCCGTGGGGTGCCTGAAAAGATGGAGCGCGTGCGGCGCGTGACCTATTCAGCGACGCTTCTGGATTTGATGCAGGGCTATGCGCGACTGCGCACGCGGGACGAGTTCCGGCCTTTTGTCATGGACCGCGAGTCGGTCTTTACCATGGAAGAAGCACTTGAGCGGATGCGCGGGCTGATCGGCTTTGCCGGCACGTGGACGGATATTCTGAGCTATTTGCCACAAGGCTGGGAAACGGACCCGGTCAAGCGGCGCTCGGCCACGGCGGCGACTTTTGCGGCGTCGCTGGAGTTGGCCAAAGAGGGCAAAGTGTTCATCCGACAGACAGAGACATTCGCACCCATTGAAGTGCGGCGACGGGACGACAGGCATGACTGAGGAAAACGACGAGAAGATCGAGGCGCAAGAGCCTGAGGAAAAAGAAGAAAGCTTGTTTGAAGCGCCGCCCATGGGCGAGCAGGAACGGATGTGTGAGGCGCTGCTTTTTGCCTCGACCGAACCGATGAGCATCAAGGAAATGAACGCGCGCATGCCACATGGTTGCGACGCGGCGGAGGCGCTGGTGCATCTGCGCAAGCGCTATGAGGGACGCGGCGTGCATCTGGTAAAGGTCGGGGACAACTGGGCGATGCGCACGGCGGGGGATCTGGGGTTTCTGATGCAGAAAGAAACCGTGGAAACACGCAAGCTGAGCCGCGCGGCGATCGAGACATTGGCGATTATCGCGTATCACCAACCGGTTACGAGAGCGGAAATCGAAGAAATCCGCGGGGTAAGCGTCAGCCGTGGCACGGTGGACCAATTGCTGGAAATGGAATGGATTCGCTTTGGTCGCCGCAAGATGACGCCAGGGCGACCGGTCACGTTTGTGGTCACATCCGAGTTTCTCGACCACTTCGGTTTGGCCAGTGCCCGCGACCTGCCGGGTCTGAAGGAACTGCGTGCTGCGGGGCTTCTGGAGAACCGGCCACCTCCGGGGAGCATGCCGATTGGCGGGCGGGATGAGGATGACGAGGATGACGACGAGGTCATCGAAGGTCAGTCCGAAATGTTCGAAGATTGAGGACAATCAGCGCGTCACACGCGCGCTGGCCTTAAATTGGGCACAATTGCCGCCTATATTTCCCGAAGGTAGATTGGGAGCAGTGGCATGAGCATCGACAGAATTATCAATATGATTGTGCGTCAGATCACCCGCCGTGCGGTGAATGGCGGCATCAACGCTGGCGTAAATGCGGTGTCTGGCAAAGGTCGCAAACAGGCGCAAAACGGCGGTGGGCAGGGGCGCCCGAAACACGGTCAGAACGGCGCAAAACAGGCCAAACAGGCCATGCGCATGATGCGCCGCATGAACAAGTTCTAAAACATCATACGCTTTTGAAATGCTTGGAAAGTTTCAGGCCCTGACCCTGATAGTTTGAGGCGATGCCCGCACCGTAAAGCTGTTCGGGCACGTCTGCCATGCGTTCATAGACCAACCGCCCCACAACCTGACCATGTTCCAGAACAAATGGCGCTTCGTGGCATCGCACCTCTAGCACTCCGCGTGAGCCTGTGCCTCCGGCGGCGTCATGTCCGAACCCAGGATCAAAAAAGCCCGCGTAGTGGACGCGGAATTCCCCGACCATGGCCAAAAACGGAGCCATTTCCGCGGCATAGGCGGGCGGAATATGCACAGCTTCGCGGCTGACGAGGATATAGAATGCTCCGGGATCAAGGATGATCTTGCCGTCAGAGGCGTGCAGTTCTTCCCAGTAGTCGGCAGGGTCGTAGTGACCGATGTTGTCGAGATCGATGACGCCTGTGTGAGGCTTCGCGCGATAGCCCACAAGCGTGCCGTTGTCCGGCTTGAGATCGACGGAAAAGCCGAGACCGTCGTCAATCACCGCGTCGTCGCCGTCCACCAGCGGGCTGCGGTCATGCAGCGTGCGCAGATCGGCGTCGGACAGGATGCTCTGTCCGGCACGAAAGCGGATTTGGTTCAGGCGCATTCCGGGGCGGACCAGCACAGAGAAGCTGCGCGGACAGATTTCCGCATAAAGCGGGCCGTGATATCCGGGCGCGATGCGGTCAAATTCGGTGCCGCCATCGGTGATGGTGCGGGTCAACAGATCAAGGCGGCCGGTGGAGCTTTTGGCGTTTGCGACGGCTTGAACGGTGTCGGGCAGGGCAAGGCTTTCCATCAGCGGAACCACATAGACGCAGCCCTTTTCCAGCACCGCGCCATTGGTGAGGTCGATGCGGTGCATCTCAAATTCCGACAGCCGGTCGGCGACTGTCCGGTCATGTCCGGAAAGAAAAGAGGCGCGCACGCGATAGGCGACGGTGCCCAGTCGCAGATCAAGCGACGCCGGCTGAACCTGTCCCTCAACGGGCGGATGCGTGACGGCGATCTCGCCGGATGTCAGCATGTTTTCAATGGTTTGGCTGGGCAATACGCCGGTCATGTAACATTCTCCGGATGCAAAAAACGCCCGGGCCTTGCGGCACACGGGCGATTTTTAGTGGTCGGGCTAGCAGGACTCGAACCTGCGACCTTCCGTCCCCCAGACGGACGCGCTACCAGGCTGCGCCATAGCCCGACGATGGGCTGTTCATAACGAAATTGCGGGCGGGGGCAAGTCAAAAATCGCAACTTTTCTCACGCCTGCGTGGTTTCCTGTGTCACCGCGTAAAGCGCGGCAAAACGGGCGGCAAGGGCGGCGGCGTTTTCAGCCTGCGCAGGGTGGATATGCGTGGCAAAGCGCATGTTGCACAGGAAATCTTCGAGCACTTCGTCGTTTGTGCCGCTGTCTGCTGGCCCGCTCACAGCTTCGCCGTCGGCACCGTCATCATCCTGAGAGACGGCCGCGTCGTCGCGGTCGGGTGTTTCGGCGGCTGCTTGCGCGGGTTCGGTGGCTTCAGGTTGGGTGTCCGGCTCAGGCGGGACGTCCTCGTGACGCGACTCGGTGTCCTCGGCTGCTGTTGTCGGGGCCTGCTCTTGCAGCGCATCAAACAAGGACAAAGTCTGCGCGGTGTCCTCTTGTTGGGGCGCGGCAGGCGCAGTTTCTTCCGGCGCGGGCGGGACAGGAGTTGCCTCTATCGTGCTATCTTCGTCGAGGGCCTGAGACAGGGAGGAGACATGTTTGATGCCTTCTTCGCGCAGGAGCTTTTGCGCGCCCTTGATGGTCAGACCGTCGTCATGAAGAAGTTTCTTGATACCGCCGAGCAGGAGCATGTCCTGACGGCGGTAGTAGCGGCGGCCACCGGCGCGTTTTACGGGTTTCACCTGGGTAAATTTGCTTTCCCAGAACCGCAACACATGCGCCTGAATGTCGAGCCACTCGGCGACTTCGCTGATCGTGCGAAACGCATCGCGGGATTTGGCCATAATTGCCGCCTTTTACGCTTTTACTTTTTGTTGCCAGCGGCAACGCGGTCTTTCATCAAGTGTGATGGTCGGAAGGTCAACACGCGACGCGGGTTGATTGGAACCTCTTCGCCGGTTTTGGGGTTGCGCCCGACGCGGGCCGCCTTGTCGCGCACACTAAAGGTGCCGAAAGAGGAAATCTTGACCTGTTCGCCGCGCACAAGCGCGTCAGACATATGGTTGAGCACGCTCTCAACAAGTTGGGCCGAGTCATTGCGGGACAGGCCCACCTCTCGGAAAACCGCTTCGCTCAGATCCATGCGGGTCAACGTCTTGCCGGTCATCTTCTCCCCCTTTTTTTCACTGTATTCCAAGAGAATAGGGGCAAGGGAATTTCCGAGTCAATGACAAGAAACCAAGCCTGAGCGATTATCTGCACGTTTTCACAATGGGTTAGGGGGTGTTTTGGGAGTGAACTGGTGTTTTTACCAGCGCAACACAACCGCCCCCCATGCCAGACCACCGCCGATGGCCTCTGCCACGAGGAGGTCACCTTTCTTGATTTTGCCTTCCGCAACGCCCACAGACATCGCCAAGGGAATAGAGGCTGCGGAGGTGTTGCCGTGATCCTGAACGGTCACAATCACACGATCCATTGGCACCCCAAGTTTCTTGGCGGTGCCTTGAATGATGCGGATATTGGCCTGATGCGGCACGATCCAATCCACGGCGTCATCGTCCAGTCCGACTTTGGTCAGCGCGGTGTGGGCGGTTGAGGTAAGTTTCTCAACCGCTTGACGGAAAAGGGCATTTCCCTGCATGCGCAGTTTGCCGGAGGTGCCTGTGGAGCTGACTCCGCCATCCACATAGAGCATGTCGCGGTAGCGGCCGTCGCTGTTGAGATCGCTGGACAAAACTCCGCGGTCGGCGTTGGTTCCGTCGCCTTCCTGAGCCTCAAGGATCAAGGCGCCGGCCCCGTCGCCAAAGAGCACACAGGTGGCGCGGTCGGTCCAGTCCATGATCCGCGAGAAGGTTTCGGCACCAATGACAAGCACGCGCTTGGCCTGTCCGGAGACAACCAGCGCGTTGGCATTGGTGAGAGCAAAAGTGAAACCGGCGCAGACAGCCTGCACGTCAAAGCCAAAGCCGCGGGTCATGCCGATTTTTTCCTGAATCATCGTCGCCACGGAGGGAAATGTCAGGTCAGGTGTGGAAGTTGCAACCACCAGCGCGTCGATGTCATCGGGGTCAAGGCCCGCATTCTTGAGCGCGGATTGGGCTGCTTTGGCGCCAAGCATCGAGGTGGTTTCGTCCTCGGCGGCGAAATGGCGGCGCTCGATGCCCGAACGGGAGCGAATCCACTCGTCGCTAGTATCGAGGTTTTTCTCAAATTCCGAGTTTGGAACGACGCGTTCCGGCAAATAGTGGCCAACGCCAATCACTACGGCGCGTGTCGTCATATGGGTGCCTAGCTTTTTTGTTTTATTTGTTGTCGTCGGTGGTCGACGTAGGGTCATCTTGGGGCAGGGATACAGCGGATGCAACCCGTGCCGCAAGCCTTTCTGAGAAGCCGGACTGTCCAAGTTTGGTGGCAAGCTTGACCGCAGCGCTGACTCCGGTGGCGTCGGACGATCCATGGCCCTTGACCACGGTGCCGTTCAGGCCGAGGAACACACCGCCGTTGACGCGGCGGGGGTCGATGCGTTTGTTCAGCCGGTTGAGCGAGGTATAGGCCATCAGCGCAGCAAGGCGCGACAGAGGCGAATACTTAAAGGCTTCTCGAAGCCGGGCGCCGATGAGGCTGGCGGTGCCTTCTCCGGTTTTGAGAGCCACGTTGCCGGTAAACCCGTCGGTGACGATCACGTCCGCCTTGTCGCCCGGAATATCGGTGCCTTCGACAAAACCGACGAAGTCGAAGTTCGCGTTCTCGGCGTTCTTTTCGATCAGGTCGTGCGCGGTTTTGAGTTCGGGGCGCCCTTTGAATTCTTCTGTGCCAACATTGAGCAGGCCAACGCGGGGGCGGGTGAGCTCCATACCGTTGCGTGCGTAAGACGCCCCCATCAGCGCGTATTGCAGGAGATCTTTTTCATCGGCGCTGATGTCGGCACCGACGTCGAGCATGATGTTGAACCCCTGCGGGTTGCGAGAGGGCCACAACACAGCGATGGCCGGACGGTTCACGCCGGGCAGTTTGCGCAGGCGCACCACCGACAGCATCATCAACGCGCCGGTATTGCCGCAGCTCACGCAGGCCGAAGCCTCGCCGTTGCGCACCGAATCGATGGCGGACCACATCGAAGTGGTTTTGCCCTGACGCATGACTTGTGTGGGTTTGGCATCCATCGAGGCCACATCCGGCGCATCGCGAAACTCGACTCGGCCTTCAAGATTGCGCTTCTTGGCAACAAGACGGCGCAGCTTGTCCTCGGGACCATGCAGGATGAAGGAGATGTCGGGATTTTTCTTCGCAGAAAGCGAAATGCCGGCAACTACTGCTGCCGGCCCGCGATCGCCACCCATGGCGTCAACTGAGATAACCGTGCGCCCGGAGTCCGCGTTTGCTGATGAAGTCAAACCTGACATGCGGGCGCAAATCTCAGTATATTAAGCTGCGTCTTCGTCCAGGTCGACGTCGTCAACCATGGCAACGACTTCGCGGTCGTCATAGTGGCCGCAGGACGCGCAAACGTGGTGAGGGCGCTTCAGCTCGCCACAGTTGGGGCATTCATTTGGGTTGCCGGCAACCAGGGCGTCATGTGCGCGACGGTTGTTGCGGCGCGATTTCGATACTTTGTTCTGCTGGACAGCCATTGTCGCAACCTTCGATTTACTGGGGCGTGGTGCCCGTTTCCGTGAGCGTCTCGGGCAGATACAAGCATCGCGTACCCGAGTCGACATGAATTCCTAATGAGCGCGCGAAAATACTGCTATTTTTACGCAGCGCAAGCCCTATTCGTCGTCCGACGACCCAAGTTTATCCCGAAAGGCGGCGAGCGACGCAAAAGGTTTTGCTTCTTCGTCGGTCATGGCCTTTTTTCCCGGCTCAGTAAAGGCTGTTGTGTCCATTTCTGCATCTGTTGTGCGCGGAAACAGCGGAAGATTGAGGGCGAGTGCTTCAAAAAGCACATCTGCGATGTTGATTTCGCTGCCGAGCTGCTCTGCGTTTTCGTCCTCCGGCATTTCGACTTCTTCGTCTTCGCCATATTCAGGCATTTGCGACAGATAGTGGCGCAAGACAGTGGCCTCGATCCGTGTTGTCACAGGATCAAGGGTAACGACGCAGGGTTGGACCACTGTGGCGCCAAGGCGCGCGGTGAGTGTCCAATCGCTTTGGCCTGCGGCCTTGATCTCGCCTGTTAAGTGTACCTTGCGCAGATCAAGCAGATCGAGATTGCCCGCGATGGTTGCCAACTCCGATTTGGAGGGGCGCACCTCAAAGGCGGTGGGCTGATTTTGCGCCAGAGTGCGGACTTTGAAGATGGGGCCGTTTTCTGTGGGGTTTGTCATGAGCTTACATTCTTGAACCGATGGCGTTCATTCTGTAAGCGAGATAGAAGGCAGCACAAGCCAACACAAGAGGGCAGGTATGGCACGAGGCAATAAAGCGATCAAATATGCGGTTCTGGGTGTCTTGTTGGCAACCAGCGTGGCTTGCACCACACGCTATCGCAATCATGGCTATGTTCCGACCGCATCCGAAATCGACGAAATCGCGCTTGGTGTCGATACAAGAGACACCATTGCCGACGCCATCGGGTCGCCCACGGCCACCGGCATGTTGTCTGACAGTTCTTATGTATATGTGCGCACTAAAGTGAAGCACTATGGACCGCGCGAACCCGAAGTGGTCGAGCGTCAAGTTGTGTCAATCGATTTTGACACGCGGGGTGTGGCGCGCAATATCGAGTATTATGCTCTGGAGGACGGGCAGGCGGTTCCGCTGGCGCGGCGCATCACCGACAATGGCATTCAATCGAGCGGGTTCCTGCGACAGCTGCTGGCCAACATCGGCAACTTTGATCCTTCGACCATCACGTCAAACTAAGGCCTGACGCCGTCGAAATGTGCGCAAATTGTCGTTCGGATGTCGGTGCTGCTCTGCTATAGTGGGGCGGCAATGTCTGGAATGTGCTTGCTATGGTGACTCTTGAAAAAGGCCGATATTTCACGCGGATAGCGGAAACCGAGGCGGATCTGCAAGCGGCGCAGAAACTGCGGCATCTGGCATTTTTCGGCGGCGATGGCAGTGCCCTTGAGGCGGATGTTTTTGACAGGGAGTGTCGGCACATTCTGGTCCATGACCGTCAGAGCGGCTCGGTGATCTGTTGTTTCCGGTTTTTGCACCTCAGTGGCGGGCATGAAATCGACCGGAGTTATTCGGCGCAGTTTTACGAGCTGAGCGCGTTGCGCGACTTCGACCGGCCGATGATCGAGCTGGGCCGGTTCTGCATACATCCAGATTGGACAGATCCTGACATTTTGCGCGTGGCTTGGGGCGCGTTGACGTCTTACGTGGATGAAGCGGGCGTCGAGATGTTGTTTGGTTGCTCTTCCTTTGAGGGCACGGACAAGGGGCACTATCTGGATGCTTTTGCCATGTTGCGGGACCGCCATATGGCGCCGCCATGTTGGCGGCCGAAGGTCAAATCGCCGAATGTGTTCCGGTTTGCGTCCCGATTGCGCAGAAAGCCGAATCTGAAGCTGGCGCAATTGCGGATGCCGCCGCTGTTGCGCACCTATCTGATGATGGGCGGCTGGGTGAGCGATCATGCGGTGGTGGATCAGAAAATGAACACGATGCATGTCTTTACTGGTTTGGAAATAAAAGAAATTCCTCCAGCGCGAAAGCGTCTTTTGCGCGCGATTTGCGCATAGTTTCCGAGCTGTTGGTGGGGGTATTTACGGCCAGAAAGACGCTGCTTGGTTGACGGGCTGCGCGTGGCGGGCTAGCGCAACGGCATGGCACGTATACCTCTTTTGCAGATGAGCGATATTTCCCTGACGTTTGGCGGGGATCCGGTTTTTGATCAGTTGGGCCTTGTGGTGCAACCCGGTGATCGGGTGGCGCTGGTTGGGCGCAACGGGTCGGGAAAATCCACGTTGATGAAAGTCATGGCCGGACTGGTGGAGCCAGACCGCGGCGAGATTGTGGTGCCCGCGGGGATTTCTGTCGGTTACATGGATCAAGATCCTGACATGTCCGGGTTTTCCACGCTTGGGGAATTTGCCTCCGCGGGGCTGGACCCGGGAGAGATGTACAAAGTCGAACGGGCTGGCGAGGGGTTGAAGTTTGACCCCGAGAGGCCGGTTGAAACGGCTTCGGGCGGAGAGCGTCGGCGCGCGGCCTTGGCACGCTTGATGGCGGAAGCGCCGGACTTGATGTTGTTGGACGAACCGACAAACCACTTGGACATCGAGGCGATTGCCTGGCTCGAAGAGGAGCTTAAGGCGACGCGCGCGGGCTTTGTTTTGATCAGCCACGATCGTGCATTTTTGCGTGAGCTTAGCCGTGCAACCCTTTGGATTGACAGGGGAATGGTGCGCCGGCAGGAGAAGGGATTTGACGATTTCGAAGCCTGGCGTGATAAGATTTGGGACGAAGAGGATACCGCCCGTCACAAGATGGATCGCAAGATCAAATCTGAGGCGCGGTGGGCTGTGGAAGGCATTTCCGCGCGGCGGAAACGCAATATGGGGCGTGTGCGGGCACTTAAGGATTTGCGGGCCGAACGGGCGTCGATGATCCGGCGTCATGGCGCGGCTGGCATGGAACTGTCGGCAGGGCCGAAGTCCGGCAAAAAGGTGATTGATGCGAAAGGCGTGGCCAAGAGTTTTGGCGACAAGCCCATCGTTCAGAACTTTTCTTTGACCATTCAGCGCGGTGATCGTGTGGCCTTTGTCGGACCCAATGGCGTGGGCAAAACCACCGTGATCAAGATGCTCATGGGCGAAGAGGCGGTGGACGCAGGCACTGTAGTGCTGGGCACGAATCTGTTGCCGGCAGTGTTTGATCAGGCGCGTGCGCAACTGGATCCGGACATGACGTTGTGGGACAGCCTGACGGGGGATCCGGATATGCGGGTGTCCGGCAAAGCGGATCAGGTCATGGTGCGGGGTCAGCCTCGGCATGTGGTTGGATACCTTAAAGAATTTCTATTTGATGACCGGCAGGCAAGGGCGCCTGTGCGGTCGCTGTCGGGTGGGGAAAAAGCGCGTTTGCTGCTGGCAAAGCTGATGGCGAAGGAGAGCAATCTTCTGGTCATGGACGAGCCGACAAACGATCTGGATGTGGAGACACTCGATCTTCTGCAAGAGTTGTTAGATGACTATGATGGCACCGTGCTGTTGGTGAGCCACGACCGCGACTTTCTGGATCGTGTGGCGACCACGACGGTGGCGATGGAAGGCGACGGGCGGGCGACTGTCTATGCGGGTGGTTGGTCGGATTACCGCGCGCAACGCCAGCCGGATGAAGAAGATAAAAAGGCTGAAAAAGCAAAACCTAAGGCGGAGAAGATAAAGCAAGAAAAGTCCCAAAAGGAGGGGCTTAGTTTCACCGAAAAACACCGTCTTGAGGCTCTGCCTGGTGTGATGGAACGCCTTGAGGCGGAGATTGCCAAGCTGGAAGAGTTTATGGCGGATCCCGAGCTTTTCACCAAAGAACCGGTCAAATTCCAGAAGGCCACGGAGGCGCTGGTGGAGCGCCAGACGGCGCTTGCAGAGGCCGAAGAAGAGTGGCTGATGCTTGAGGAAAAGGCCGAGGGATAGCCCGTCGGTAAAACGTCGGTATTTGGTCGGTATCGTGTCGGTGCCTGAAGGCGTGCGAGGCGGGGTTGGCTTGCCGGTGATCGCGCCTTGATTGTTTGGGCGCGACAAGGCAGCCTGCGGGCACGGGCTGGACTTGGAGAGATGTGATGGCAGGTGGATTGCTGGCGCTGCTGGATGATGTGGCGGCGATTGCCAAGGTGGCAGCGGCCTCGATAGACGATGTGGCCGCGCAAGCGATGAAGTCGGGTGCCAAGGCAGCCGGAGCGGTGATTGACGATGCAGCGGTGACTCCGAAATACGTGCAAGGCTTTCGAGCCGAGCGCGAATTGCCGATCATTTGGAAAATCGCCAAAGGGTCCATCAAGAACAAGCTGCTCATTCTTTTGCCTGCCGCGCTTTTGCTGGCGAATTTTGCGCCGTGGTTGATTTCGCCTCTGCTGATGATCGGCGGAGCGTATCTGTGCTTTGAGGGAGCGGAGAAGGTTTTTCACCTTTTTGTGCCGCATGACACACACCACGATGATGCCGCCGACGTGCCAGATGATCCAGCTCATCTGGAAGAGGCCAAGGCCGCGGGGGCGATCAAAACCGACTTCATCCTGTCTGCGGAAATCATGACAATCATTCTGTCGGCCATTCCGGAAAGCAATTTCTGGTTCGAGGCGGCGACGCTGGCCATGGCGGGCGTGGGCATCACGGTGGCCGTTTACGGGTCTGTGGCATTGATTGTGAAGGCGGACGATTTTGGTCTGGTGCTTTACGCCAAGGGGCGCCTTGCGGCGACGCGGGCCTTTGGCAAATGGCTGGTGCGGGCGATGCCCGGTTTCATGAAGTTTTTGACGATCGTCGGCACAGCGGCAATGCTGTGGGTTGGCGGATCAATTGTGGTGCATGGGTTGGAAGAGCTGGGCTTTGGCTGGCTTGGGCATCATATCCATGATTGGGCGCATGTGGTTGGCCTTATGGTTCCAAGCGACTGGATGGCTGCGGTGGAGTGGATTGCCAAGGCGGCGATGGACGGGGTCTTTGGGCTGGCGCTCGGGTTTGTTTTGATCCCTGTCGCAACCAAAGTGATTGGTCCGGTGATTGCCAAGTTGACAGGCAAAGAGGCGGCGCACTGAGGGCTGTGACGGCGCGTCAGTGGTGTTGCGGGCGCCTGTTGGCAGCATAGTCTGGGGGAAACCGGTAAGGGGGCCGCAGATGACAACCACTTTGGCAGAATTTCTGGAACACGCAGAGGTCGGGCAGGATGTCCCGACAAACTGGGCACAGGGGCGGACGGCCTTTGGCGGCTTTACGTCGGCTCTGTTGCTAAGGGCCGCCCTTGGCACCAGTGCGGACTTGCCGGCGTTGCGCTCGGCCATGATCAACTTTACGGCGCCGGTGACCGAAACGCCGGACATGGCGATCGATGTGTTGCGTCAGGGGCGAAATGTGACCACGCTGGATGTGAAGGCGCGGGTGGCGGGCAAGGTTGTGGCCTGTGGTGTCTTCTCCTTTGGTGCGTCGCAGATCAGCCATGTCTCTGATGGATTGCCCGCAGCGTCGGTGCCGGTGCCGGAAGAGGCCGAGTTGATGATCCCTGAGGGACGAGAGGCGCCAGCGGCGTTTTTCAACAATTTCGAGGTTCGGCTGATTGAAGGCAACCGTCCGTTTGCCGGCGCGGCGCGGGGGCATGTCCGCATCTGGGCGCGGCACAGGGATCGCGCCAGCTGGTCGACGCCAGAGGGGCTGATGTGCCTTGGGGACGTTTTGCCTCCGGCGATATTTGTGAAGGCGACCAAGCCGGGGCCGAATTCGTCAATGAACTGGATGTACAATGTGGTGCGCGAGGACACGTCGACGCGGGATGGCTGGTATATGCTGGAGACCGATCTGAGCGCGGCGGAGAACGGCTATAGCTCGCAGGTGATGCGCATCTGGAACAGCGATGGTGATCTGCTGGTGGATGGCATGCAGGCGGTTGTGACCTTCGTCTAAAGGTCGGTGGTAAGGTCGGTGACTTCGCCGGTTTGCGCGTCATAGGCGGCGGCCATTGCGGCGCGCAGGCGGGCGACGCAGGCGTCGGTGTTTTCGTCGGCCCCAAAGTGCATCTGTGGCAGGATGTCGATGTGGATCGTGCCTTTGAACGGGAAAAACTTGCCGCGTGGCAACAGTTTATCGGAATGGCTGATCACAAAGGGGCGCACGGCGCGGCCGGTTTTTTGCGCGACCAGAACCGCACCGGCCTTGAAGGGCGGCAGGCCGGGTTTGGTGGCGCGGGTGCCTTCGACAAACAAGATCGGCGAGCGGCGTTCGGGCATGTCGGCCACGGCCTCGGTCAGGGAGGCGAGCGCGTCGCGGCCTTTGGAACGGTCGATTTTCAACAACCCCGCCCCGTCAAAGCCGCGTTTGAGGAGTGCGGCTTCGCAGAGCTCTTTCTTGGCGCCGAATGTAACCCATTTTTCGTCGGGGATCACATGCAGCATGGAAAAGCCGTCCAGATGGCTGCGGTGGTTCACAGCGATGACGGAGTTGGTGTCGGTGCGCAGCGCTTCGCGGGCCTCATCCGAGATATCGACGTCGACATCGAGGAACCACAACAGCCACGAGCAACTGCGCGACACAGTGCGCCAAAACCAGCCGCGGAAACCAGGGCGTTTGCCGCAGAGTGCCGGGATGAAGGCCACGAAGAGGAAGATGAACGGGCCGAGCAGGACCAAGAGGCAGCGCTTGAGGAAAGTGGCGAGCATAGGAGTGGTCCTGTGGCGGGAGGCTTTGCGGCCTCGGGATAGTCTGTCTCTGCCACATAGAGGCTTACGATGGGTAAAGATAGGGGGAATTGGCGGAAGGGGCCGAGGTCGGGAGACAGGCCGTTGACACCCGTTTCCCGAGGCCAGCGGATTAGGGTTTCCAGCGCCGCGGCGGTTGGTTTGCCCGCACAGGGAAGAAGGCTGCGAACATGCCTTGTTCTGAATAGATGATCCGGTCCTTGCTAAACACCGTGTGTCGGTGTGCATGGGCCTTGTAGGAGCCGTAACCGACTGCGTTGGATTGATACACCACCTTGAGGTCAACGCGTTTGACCTCACCTTCAAAATACTCTCCACCCATCACGCGCTTTTTGCGCCCGACGCCAAATAGGTTGTCTACGTCAATTGTGAAGCGTCTTTTTGGATTGTTGGCGACAGTGCAGACCAGACCGTCGGCCGCAGGGAAGCCGGACAACTTGTAGGTCACATTTCGGCCGCTGCCTTTCTTTGTGAGTGAGCCGTGCCCGTTGAGTTCAGCGCAGGCGATGTCCCAAGGGAAGCGTTTGAATTCCACTTTGAATTGCCAGCTTTCAGGCGGGTAGTTGGCTTGAGGCTTGTTGGAATGGATGTTTTGGGCATTTGCGATGCCGCAAAGGGCAAAGAGGGCGAGGACGGAAAGTAGGGACTTTTTATAGAGGGGCATGGAAACTCGCATAGAAAAAGGGCGCCGCAAGCGACGCCCTTTGCTTAGCAGTTTTATTCTCAGATCACAGCAGAGCTTTGACCTTGTCGGCAACATTCGCGGCGGTGATGCCGAATTTTTCGAAGAGCTCACCAGCCGGCGCGGAGGCACCGAAGCTGGCCATGCCGACGAAGTCGGATTTGCCAGCGCGGGCGCGTTCACCCAAGAGCCATTGATCCCAGCCGCCAGCGCGCACGGCGGCCTCAATGCCGACGCGGACCGCTGCGCCTGCTGGCAGGACTTTGCGGCGGTAAGCCTCATCCTGTGCCGCAAACAGTTCCATGCAGGGCATGGAGACGACGCGGGTGCCGATGCCTTCGGCTTCGAGCAGCTTTTTGGCTTCCATCGCGGTTGCGACCTCGGAGCCTGTGGCGATCAGGATGGCCTGACGCTTGCCTTCGGCCTCTGCCAGCACATAAGCGCCTTTCTCGGTCAGGTTGGCCAGCTTGTGCTCGGTGCGCAACGTTGGCAGGTTCTGACGGGTCAGGGCCAGCACAGACGGGGTTTCTTTCGCAGTCAACGCGATTTCCCAAGCCTCGGCGGTTTCCACAGAATCTGCGGGGCGGAACACATAGGTGTTCGGGGTCGCGCGGCAGATGGCGAGGTGTTCGACCGGCTGGTGGGTCGGGCCGTCTTCGCCCACACCGATGGAATCGTGGGTCATCACGAAAACGGTGGGGATTTTGCTCAGCGCGGCCAGACGCATCGAGGGACGCGCGTAGTCGGTGAAACAGAAGAAGGTGCCGCCGTAGGGGCGCATGCCGCCGTGCAGCGCCATGCCGTTCATCGCTGCGGCCATGCCGTGTTCGCGGATGCCCCAGTAGATGTAGCGACCTTTGCGGTTGTCGGTGTCAAATACACCCAGATCGCCGGTTTTGGTGTTGTTGGAGCCGGTGAGGTCAGCGGAGCCGCCAACAGTTTCGGGCATGATCGGGTTGATCGCCGCGAGCGCCATTTCAGAAGATTTACGGGTCGCAACGGAGGGCTGCTCTTCGGAAATTTGCTTTTTCAGGGCTTTAACGGTGGCGGAGAGCTTTTTCGGGGCATCCAGAGCGTAGGCGCGGTTGAAGCGGTCCTGTTTCTGCTTGGAAGCTTCCGCAAAGCGGCCTTCCCATGCTTCGCGATCCGCAGCACCGCGGGTGCCGATGGCTTCCCACTGAGCTTTGATGTCGGCGGGGACCTCATAGGCGCCACCGGTCCAGCCGTAGAGCTCTTTGGCGGCGGCGAGTTGCTCGGCGTCGGTCAGCGCGCCGTGGCCTTTGGAGGTGTCTTGGGCCGCGTGGCCGATGGCGATGTGCGTTTTGCAGGCAATCATCGACGGCTTTTTGGTTTTCTTGGCGGCTTCGATCGCAGCGTCGATCGCTTCGGGATCGTGGCCGTCGATTTCCTGCACGTGCCAGCCGGACGCCTTGAAGCGTTTGACTTGATCGGTGCGGTCCGAGAGTTCAACGGTGCCGTCAATCGTGATGTTGTTGTTGTCCCACAGAACAATCAGGTTGCCCAGCGAGTGGCGGCCTGCGAGGCCGATAGCTTCTTGCGAGAGGCCTTCCATCAGGCAGCCGTCGCCGGCAATCACGTAGGTTTTGTGATCAACGATCTTGCGGCCGTACTGTGCGCGCTGGATTTCTTCGGCCATGGCGAAACCCACGGCGTTGGCAATGCCCTGACCCAGCGGGCCGGTGGTGGTTTCCACAGCGTCCAGCAGGAAGTTTTCAGGATGGCCCGCAGTCAGCGCGCCCATCTGGCGGAAGTTCTTGATCTGCTCCAGCGTGACCTGTGCGTCGCCCATGAGATAGAGCAGCGAGTAGATCAGCATCGAGCCGTGGCCTGCAGACAGGATGAAACGGTCGCGGTCGGGCCAGTTCGGCGCAGCGACGTCAAATTTCATGTGCTTTTCAAACAGCACGGTGGCCACATCGGCCATGCCCATCGGCATGCCGGAGTGACCGGAGTTGGCACCAGCAACGCCGTCGAGCGTTAGGGCGCGGATGGCAGTGGATTTCATCCAGTGGTCGGGGTTCTTTTCGCGCAGGGCAGCGATATCCATGAGGCAGCTCCAAAATAGGCCAGGATGGGGTTAAGCGCTCAATACCAGTGATTGGGCAAAGTGCAAGCGGCGAGGTGGCCTGAAAGGTGCCTGACGGGGCGTTTGGGGGCGTTATTTTGCCCAACGGGGCATGATTTCGTAAAAATCCCCCGCCGCGGGTGCAGGTGAAATTGATTCAATCGCTGACAAGGTGTGGCGCGTGCAAAAAGAACGTGTCAAAGTGGGTGTTAACGACAAGGATCAGAACGATTGACGACGAGGGACGAGGCACATGAGTGACATCAGCGACCTGGAAAGCAGATTGAGCGCCGCGCTTGAACGCATCGGCGCCAAGGTTGCCGATTTGGGTACGGCCCCGACCGAGGTTTCGGGGGAGGGGTCTGGTGACATGAGCGCAGAGGTCGAAAGCCTGCGTCGGTCGCTGGAAAACGAAGCCACAGCCACGGCACAGCTTGAGGAGCGCCTGCGGGCCGTTACTCAGAAGCAGGAAGACGCGGAAGCGGCTTTGGCGGCTGCCGAAAAGAAAGCCGCAGAGGCGGCAGCCGAGGTTGAAGGGCTGCGCAGCACGGTGGATGCGGACAGCGAGGCCAATGATGAAGCGGATGCTCGGATTGACGAGTTGACCACTAAGGTGGCTGAGCTTGAAGCGGCGCTGGAGGTGGAGAAATCCGCTCGTACAGTTGCAGAGGCCGATGCCGAGGCGGCCCGCAGCGCGCTGGCGGCGGCTGGCGCGGGTGACGGCGGTGAAGCTTTGGCGGCCAATCGCGAAGCGATGGAGCAAATGGCACAGCGCCTGCGCCGCATGCGCCGCATGAGCAAAGGTGTTCGTGAAAACAACGAACGTTTGCGGGCTGTGGTCGAAGAGAAGGTTGTGGATGCTGGTCTGATCAACGACGCGCTGAAAGCGGAGATCGACAGTTTAAAGGCGCAACGTGAGGCGGAGATTGCGGAGGCGGATGTGATCCTGACCGGATTGGCACCGATGCTGGCGGTGGCGCCGCCGCAGGATGCTGCGACCGAGGAGGATGCATAATGCCTGAAGTACAAATCGAAATTGGCGGCCGCGTTTTTGAAGTGGCCTGTCAGGAAGGCGAGCAGCATTTCCTTGAAACAGCGGCCAAGATGCTGGACGCGGAAGCAAGCGTTCTTGTGAGTCAGGCAGGACGTGTTCCGGAAGCACGCATGCTGTTGATGTCGGGACTGATGCTGGCGGACAAAACGGCGGGCGTGGAAGACAAGCTGCGCGATGCCGAGGCCAAGCTGGCGGCTGCACAGAAAGAGATTGATGCGCTGAAGGCCGCTGGGCCGGAAACCGTCGAGGTGGCACGGGTGCCGGGTGAGGTGACTGATACGTTGTCTGAATTGGCCGCGAGGGCCGAAGCGCTGGCGGAGTTGATTGAAGAAAAAGCCGGATAGCATTTCCTGACTGTTTTAGGCAGAAAGCCGCTCCTGTTATTGTACAGGAGCGGTTTTTCTTTTCATGAGGCGACGGAAAGACTAGGGCACGCACGTATTACACAGGTATGGCGGTGTTGGGCCGCAGGAATTCGAGTTTTGGAGGCCGGAAATGGCACAGGAAATTACTGGGTATGACCGTGTTTCGCGGTACAATCATTGGGTGGTTGCGGTTTTGATGATTGGCTTGCTGGCCAGCGGGCTTGCCTTGGATATGTTTCTTGCGGACGCGGCAAAGGGGCCGGTGCGTAATGTTCACAAAGCGGTTGGCGTGATTGTTCTGGTGCTGGGTGTCTGGCGCGTGGGCTGGCGGTTGATGCAAGGCTTTGCTGCGCCGCTGCACAAGGATTGGCAAGCAAAGGCGGCGCACTGGGCGCATGTGATTTTGCTTGTGGGCATTGTGGTGATGCCTGTTTCGGGTGTGGTGATGAGCTATTTTGGCGGGCATTCGATTGGGGTGTTTGGCCTGTTTACCATCCCCGCCGGACCAAAGATTGCCGTGTTGAACGAGATTGGCGGGGCCGTGCATAGCGTCATGGGCAAAGTGATGATTGCGACGGTGCTGCTACATGTGGTGGGCGCGATCAAGCATGTGGTGATTGATCGCGACGGCACGATGGCGCGCATGACGCGCGGAGTATAAGTGTGCCAGTTCCGGCCCATTGGGTCGGGTCAAATGAAAAAAGCCCCGCTCGATCCGGCGGGGCTTTTTCGTGGAATTCTGATGTCTGCTTAAGCGTTGGCTTCGCGGATTTTGTCGGCTGCGTCTTTGTCAAAAGCCACGCCATTGTCGGCGAACATTGTGTCTAGTTCGGAAGACAGCACCATTTCGGTGATGATGTCACAGCCGCCAACGAATTCGCCCTTGATGTAGAGCTGCGGGATGGTGGGCCAGTCGGAATAGTCTTTAATGCCCTGACGCACGCCTTCGTCGGCCAGCACGTTCACGTCGGTATAGTCGACACCCATATAGTTCAGCACGCCGGCCACGCGGGAGGAAAATCCGCACTGGGGCATGTCTTTGGTGCCTTTCATAAAGAGCACAACGTCGCTGGCTTTGACGGTTTCGTCGATCTGGTCTTTTACATCGGTCATGTCGCGTTTCCTTGTGACGGCGGGGCCGTGATTGGGTTGCCCATCATATAGGGAGATTTTTTAGAGAATGCCACTGTTCGGGGCTGCGGGTCACTTTTGCTTGGTGTCGGGGACAAACAGTTTGGCGTAGTCCTGCGGATCCTTGGGGATTTTCCATGTGGTGACGTTGCCGCCGCCCATGCCGGATTGATAGTCCGAGCGCAGGGTGTGGTGGTCGGGGTCACTGTCGTCTTGCTCTATCGGGTCGCGGTTGCGGCCGTAAAAGGCCAGCGCCGCTCCCATGGCAATCACGCCGAAAATGAGAAACCCTAGGAAATCCATGGCGTTAGCTCCGAACTTTGGCGGGTTTGCGCGCGGCATGGCGATGCGCTTCTGTGGCGGTGGCAGCCACCACAAGCAAAACCAAAACGCCTATGCCAAGCAACGCGTAGCCCATCAGTCTGGCGCTCGGGTGGTCAGGGCGAGTGCGTGCAATTCGGCGTCAGAGCCGTCCATTTTGCCCTTGAGAGCCGCATAGACAGCGCGTTGCTGCTGCACACGGTTTTTGCCGCGGAAGCTTTCGTCCACGACCATGGCCGACATATGTACACCGTCGGTGCCGCCGATTTCGATTTCTGCGTCCGGGAAGGTCTCGCGCAGGAGTTCTTCGATCTGGTGCGGGTTCATGGGCATCTTGATGCGTCCTTTGATTTGCGTCTTGTGAAAAATGTAGGCGCGCGGCGCGAGGTCTGCAAGCGAGATCAACGCTATGCGACGTAAGGCGCGAGGGAGCGCACGAATGTCGGCACATCGGCCAGCGCGTCCTGCACTTGAGCATCTTCAAAGGCCCAGATCGACTTCGGATCGTCGGGGCAGAGGGCGGTTATTTTGGCGGTCAACTCCATTTGCACCTCGGGCGGCAGTGGCAGCTTTTGCGCCTCAAGCAGGATGGCGAGGGCCTCGTGGATCGGACGCAGCACGCGTAGGGCGTGGGTCATGTGGGTCAGAAGATCGGGGTCGTCGCGCCATGTTTCGCCGTCAAAGAGTTCCTGCGTCACACGCTGCCCTGCACCGGCGCAGGAGTAGGCGATGCAGCCGCCAAAACCGCGCGATTTCAGGCTCGCGTGGATGGTGCAGTCAAAACACGTGTCAGAGAGATTAGGGCAGGGCGTGTCGACGTCTTTTAGGATGGCGAAATCTTCGTCTTCCTCAAATGGATACGCCACGCAGCAGAGCGCTGCGCAGCGTGAGCAATCGTCGGTAAGTGCCGGTAAGTTGGGCACTTTTTGACCCATGGCTTAGGCGACCGCTGCGGCGAAGCTGCTGCGGAAGGTCTCGGAGAGTTCTTCCAGAGTAGCCTCGGAGCTGCCGAATTTCACGGTCTCGCCGGTGAAGCGGCCCACTGAGGTGATCGGGATGCCTGCTTGCTGCGCGTTGATCATGAGCGCTTCGGCTTGATCGAAGTTACAGGCCACGAGATAGCGGGCTTGGTCTTCGCCGAAGAGGGTCGGGGTGTCGTCCATATCGAGGTGCACACCAACGCCTGCGGCTTCGGCCATTTCAAAGGCTGCGAGGGCGAGACCGCCGTCAGCCAGATCGGTGCAGGCTTTGATCAAGTCGCGGTTTTCGCGGACAAATTCGCCGTGCTTGAGTTCGGCGGCAAGGTCCACATGCGGCGCGTCGCCGTCTTCGCGGTTGAAGACTTCGGCCAGCAGGGCGGATTGGCCGAGGTGGCCCTGGGTGTCGCCGATGACCATGGCGACGTGACCGTCGCGCACTTCGCCCAAGATGGGTTCTTCGCCGGCGGCGATCAGGCCAACCGCGCCGATGGTGGGCGTGGGCAAGATGCCGGAGCCGTCGGTTTCGTTATAGAGCGACACGTTGCCCGACACTATGGGCATGTCCAGCGCTTTGACCGCTTCGCCGATGCCTTTGATCGCGCCTACGAATTGCCCCATGATCTCGGGCTTTTCGGGATTGCCGAAGTTCAAGTTGTCGGTGGTCGCCAGCGGCTTGGCGCCGACAGCAGAGAGGTTGCGGAAGGCTTCGGCCACGGCCTGTTTGCCGCCCTCGGTGGGGTTGGCTTTGACATAGCGCGGCGTCACGTCAGACGTGAAGGCCAGTTTCTTGTCGGTGCCGTGCACGCGGATCACGCCGGAGCCCATGCCGGGTCGCTGGGCGGTGTCACCCATGACGGTTGTGTCGTATTGCTCATAGACCCACTGTTTGCCGGCGTAGTTCGGCGAGGTGATCAGGCCCTTAAGGCCATCAATGGCGTCGATCTGAGGCACGTCTGCGAGTTCTTCGGCGGCAGGTGTTTCCACCCACGGACGGTCGTATTCCGGCGCGCGACCAGAGAGCGGCGAGAGCGGCAGGTCGGCTTTGACTTCGCCGTGGTGCAGGATCAGGAAGCGGTCCTCGGCGATGGTTTCGCCAACGATGGCGAAGTCGAGATCCCATTTGGCGAAGACGGCGCGGGCCTCGGCCTCAAGCTCGGGGTTGAGGACCATCAGCATACGTTCCTGAGACTCAGAGAGCATCATTTCGTAAGCCGTCATGTTGTCTTCTCGCTGCGGTACGTCTTCGAGGTTGAGTTTCACACCCAGTTTGCCTTTGTCGCCCATTTCCACAGCGGAGCAGGTCAGGCCAGCGGCGCCCATGTCCTGAATGGAGATCACGGCGCCGGTCTGCATCAGCTCCAGCGTGGCTTCCATCAGGCGCTTTTCGGTGAAAGGGTCGCCAACCTGAACGGTGGGGCGTTTTTCCTCGATTGTGTCGTCAAATTCTGCCGATGCCATGGTCGCACCGCCAACGCCGTCGCGGCCGGTTTTTGCGCCCAGATACACAACGGGCATGCCGATGCCGGAGGCGGCAGAGTAGAAGATGGCGTCAGATTTCGCGAGGCCTGCTGCGAAGGCGTTCACGAGACAGTTGCCGTTATAGGCGGGGTGGAAGCGGACTTCGCCGCCCACGGTCGGAACGCCAAAGCAGTTGCCGTAGCCGCCGACGCCTTCGACCACACCGTTCACAAGCTGTGTGGTTTTGTGGTGGGCCGGTTCGCCGAAGGACAGTGAGTTCATTGCGGCAATCGGGCGGGCACCCATGGTGAAGACATCACGCAAAATGCCGCCAACACCCGTGGCGGCACCTTGATAGGGTTCGATGTAGGACGGGTGGTTGTGGCTTTCCATTTTGAAGACCACGGCGTCGCCGTCACCAATGTCCACGATACCGGCGTTTTCACCAGGACCACAGATCACCTGCGGGCCTTCGGTGTGCAGGGTGCGCAGCCATTTCTTGGAGGACTTGTAGGAGCAGTGCTCGTTCCACATGGCAGAGAAGATGCCGAGTTCTGTGAAAGTTGGCTCTCGTCCGATGATTTCGAGGATCAACTCGTATTCGTCAGGTTTCAGTCCATGAGCTTCGATAAGATCGGTGGTGATGGCCGGTTCCTGCATGTCGCGAGAGTCCCCAATTTTGATAGCAGCGTTTGGGGGGCTTTTAAGACAGGCAGGCCCAAAGGGGAAGGGGGTAGGAAAGGAACCTTAGAAACGTTGGCCGACGTAGATATAAAGTATGTCCTCGTGTTCGTCATTCACGGACATGTCGACGGAAAAAACGGCTTTGAATTTCTTTGAGAGTTGAAAGCGCAGCCCGAGTCCGCCAGCACTGCGCAAGGGTGACGAAAACAGTGAATCAAAGTCTGGTCCGGTGAGGCCCACGCCCGCGAATGCCACTGCGGAGAAGCGGCTGCTCAGATCTTGCCGGAATTCGACTTGGGCGGAGAGCAGTGCGTCATCAAGGTAGCGGGTTGCGC
Source organism: Shimia haliotis (assembly GCF_900114415.1). Taxonomy (GTDB): domain Bacteria; phylum Pseudomonadota; class Alphaproteobacteria; order Rhodobacterales; family Rhodobacteraceae; genus Shimia; species Shimia haliotis. The sequence goes on from NZ_FOSZ01000001.1 coordinate 490,018, forward strand.
TGAACCCGCGAAAGGCGTCTGTGCCGCCCAGAGAGCATTTTTCAAAGAAGGGCGCGTCTGATGCCGAGCGGCAGGCCGCCGCGCGATAAGCAAGACTGTTTGATGGGCCTAAAGGTTGATAGCCTGTGTAAAGTGCGGATGCTTTTGTATAGGAGCGATCGGATTGGTTCAGAATTTCTCCGTAGGAGAGCGTGGCGTTGATCAGGTGGCCTGTACGCGCCGAAAACGTGTCGTCGCGTGTATCCCATTTGGCGAGCGCAGACAGCACTCCCATTTCAAGATCAGTGTCAGGTAACGGAGGAAAGCCGCCGGAGGTGGCGTAGTCGATGGTTGTTTCCAGGTACCTCAGGCCTGCGCCGACGTGGAGTTCATCTGTGAGACCATAGAGTAATGTGGAATTAAACAGATGACCGTCCTGCCGAATTGGAACCGCCAGGTTTCCCAGATAGAGATCATAGAAAAGATCGGCCTTGCCTGCGGCGACGCTCAGTTGCCATTTGTTTTGCGAGAAAGCCAGATTTCCCATCAAACCAAAGGCGGAAGACCCGTTTTCGCTGCGCATAGCGCCAAGGCCGAGGATGGATGTGTCGCTGGATTCGTCGAGTTGAAACATGTATCCGCCGCCGAGCGCGAGGCCTGCTCCGATCATTGCGTTTTTGAACGGAATAGGTGCGGCGACAAAAGAGCCCCGTGTAAAGCCCAGATCGTCGTCGTTGGCGGCTTTCTTCAAGGCGACGTTCAGGTCTTCCGGTGAGGCAGCGAAAACCGCTGCGCTCGAAAAGAAAACTGCAAGAACGGCCTTTGTGATGTGTTTCAACATTACTTTTCGTTCCCAGCTTAATCCGGCCCTTTGGCCGGCGCGCCTCCCTCGACAGCTTGCTCTTGCGCTGCCTGGGTGGCCGCAGCGGACACTGCTGCCTTGTCGGCGTTGGAAAGATCCTCATGTTCGCCGCCACCAATGGCCACGCGCACCTCGCGGCGGGCAAAATCGATTCCTGCGGCTTCAAACTCGGCTTTGACGCGGTTGTAGATTTCCTTGCGGATCATGAACTGCTTACCGGGTTTGGCCATGAACTTGCCACGGATCACCATGCCGACATCGTCGATGTCAAACACGCCCTGAGACTTGAACGGTTGCAGGAAGTCGTCTTTGAACAGTTCGTCCTGAAGCATTTCCTGACCGATCTTTTTAAAGATCTTCTTGACCTTGTTGGGATCGGTATCAAAGGGCACGGTGAACTTGAGTTTCATGATCACCCAGTCGCGGGAATAGTTTGTGAGCTTGGGGATTTCTCCGTAGGGGATGGTGTGAACCGGTCCGCGGTGGTGACGCAGTTGCATGGAGCGGATGGAGATTTTCTCGACCGCGCCCATGGTGCCGTCGATTTCCACGTATTCTCCGGTGCGGAAGGCGTCATCCACAAGGAAGAAGACGCCCGACACGACATCGGTCACAAGTTTTTGCGCACCAAAGCCGATGGCCAGACCGGCGATACCGGCACCGGCCAGAAGTGGAGTGATGTCGACACCAAGGTTGCCGATCGCGAGCAGTGCAAAGATGACGATGATAGTGCCTTGGGCCGTGACCAGCGCCAGCGGCAGGACGGTTGAGAGGCGGGATCCGCCGCCGCCGCCCATTTCGTCGCCGCCTGCGTCCTCTTTGGAGAGGCCGAGCGCTGTGAATTCCGCCGCAAGCCGACGGTTGATCCAGAGGCTGACCGCCTCATAGACGACGTAGCCCACGATCACGGTCATGGTGAAGCTAAAGAGGTTGTCGCCAATGCCTGCGCGGTCCTGCAGAAGGCTGAGGAGTGACAGGTTCCATGTTTTTGCGATCATCGACAGGACGATCCCGAGGGCGACCACGCGGCCGATGCGCACATAGCTGCGTTTGGTGGCCACATAGGCTTCTTCGGCGACGGGGCCTTCGCCTTGCATGGGTGGCACCAGGTGCCGCACGAGGCCGCGAATGGCGGTGTCGATCACCGGTGTCATCAAGAGCAGGAACATCGTGGAGTAGTGGGAGCCACCCACCAGAAGCTCGACTTTGTTCATGCCAATCAAGGTGGAGACAATCACCCACATGGCCCCTGCGACCGCGATGGCGAAATAGGGATAGCCGCGAGCCATCCATTCGTCGAATTCGGTGTTGTCAGGGTCAGTGCCGCGCATCATGTCGCTGAGGCCCTCACGGGCGGTCCATGCGATATAGGCGATATAGAGATAGACAAGGCTGTCGATCCAGAACCCGATGCGGGTTTCGCCGGGTGGGATGCCATTGTCGCGGTTAAAGGCCACGATGAACAAGGTCATGCCACCCAGCAGCATCAGGCCGGTGATGTGGCGGTGGATGAATTTGGCCCAGGTGTCAGAGACATTCACAAGGCGCAGGTCCGAACGCTCTGGTGCCATCATAAAGCGCGAGAAAGCGGCGGCCACGCGCGGCATCCAGATGAGATAGCCGACGAAGGGCGCCACAAAGATCAGATCATTGGCGTCAAACACCATACGGCCGATTGTACGCACCGTGACGTAGAAGACGATCAGGCCGAAGATTTCACGGAAGAAGCGTTTAACCAGAAAGGTCAGGGCCTCTCGCAGGGAATGGTGCGGTTCGCTTGGATCGGGGTTGCGGATTTTCACGAGCCATGTGCGCACCGCGAATTCGACGGCGAAACCGATGGCCAACACCAAAGCGATCAATCCGAACAGGGTCAGGACGCCGCTTGCGCCACCGTTGCTGGCGGCGAAGTTGGACATGGCCTCAAACTGTTTCGGGAAAAGGATGGGCAGTTTTGCCGACGCATCCAGAAGCTGGTGACTGAACGCGAACCAAAGCGTTTTTGCGGTCTCAAGGATAGATTGTGGTTGTTGGTCCGGCGTTTCCTGCAAGGCGACGGCGTCCAGACGATCCAACAGGAGTGCGCGGACGTCATCGTCTGACATGCGCGCAACCATGGCGTTGATGGCGTCGGGGGTCATTTCTTCGGGGGCAATGGCCTCGGCCTCTCCGGAAGAAGAGGACGTGACAGAGGTCATCGGCAAAGTTTGAGCCACAGGCGTCTGGCCTGTCATCAAGAGGGTTGCGGCGACGAGCAGCAAAACCTGGAGCAATCGCGTCATAGATACTATCCGGTTTGTAAAAAGTGTTTTCTGTACAGTCCGGATTTAAAGGGGCTGCGTCAAGCGAGCTGAACATGTCTTTGAGGCGTGCGTTGATCTTGCCGCGCTGGATTGGGCAAAAAAAAGGGCCGAGCGATAAGCTCGGCCTTAGTCCAACAGGGAGGTATGAAGATGATGCGCTCTTAAGCACTCACCGTCTTCGAGAGTTGAATTAGTAGTCAGTTTTGAATCGTTCAAGAGATATCATGTCGCAATCGCAGCATGCCCGCTATGCGTGAATTGCATAGCTCAGGAATTCTCTTTCTGACTCAGTTGTTTGCGGTGTGCGATGATCTCTTCCTGGACGAAGTCGCGGAAGGCCGAAATGCGCTTGGATTGGCGCATTTCTTCCGGATAGGCCAAGAAAACAGGGATTTCCGCGCTCTCGCTGTCGGGCAAAACACGGGTCATATCCGGGAAATCCTGGATCACGTAGTCGGGCAAAACACCGATGCCGAGATCGTGGATCACCGCCTGAAGCACGCCAAAATAGTTGTTCACGTAAAGCATCGACGTGACATTATTCGCGAGCAAAGTTTGCACATAGGTTGCGCCGGCGCCGACCTGTTCGGAATTCAGGTTCTGGCAGATCAGCCGGTGGTTAGTGAGGTCTTCCTGAGTTTCCGGTGTGCCGTGTTTTGCCAAATAGGAGGGCGTTGCGTAAAGACGCATGCGCACGCTCATCAGGCGTTTGCGGATCAAGTCGGCCTGCGACGGCTCTTTCATGCGAATGGCAACATCTGCCTCGCGCATGGGCAGGTCGAGCACTTTTTCTTCAAGCATCAGGTCGATGTTGAGATCGGGATATTTCTCATAGAGATGGGGCAGGCGCGGAGCGAGCCAGAGGGTGCCGAATCCGATGGTGGTGGTGACACGCAATTCGCCGAACACTTCTTCTTCGCTATCGCGGATACGGGCTGCGGCGGCATCGAGGCGTTTGTTCATTGAACTGGTCGCGTCAAACAGCAACTCGCCCTGTTCGGTGAGAATCAGGCCACGGGCGTGGCGGTGGAACAGGGTGGTATTAAGCGATTCTTCAAGCGCGCGGATTTGGCGGGAGACCGCCGATTGAGACAGGTGCAACACATCGCCAGCGTGGGTGAGGCTCCCGGCGTCAGCAACCGCGTGAAATATTCTGAGCTTGTCCCAATCCATTAGGTAACTTTCTTATCTGTTCTTTGCTCGTTTCGTAACGCTTGCAAATATTGCCTGCAAATTCAGACCATAAGGAAAAATGTGAAAAGGTGCATCTCAAAAAATATTTGCATAGGTCAGAATTTGTGACCTATTATCGCGTTAGTATGGGAGACGTACCGTCCAGCGAGGGGAGCGCAAGATGAGTATTCAGAAGGTTTCGTTGAATGACCGTTTGGATTTGGAAAAACGGCATGTGCTATTGAATGGCACGCAGGCGCTCGTGCGGCTGATGTTGATGCAGAAGGCCCGCGACAGCAAAGCGGGGCTGAACACTGCAGGTTATGTGACCGGATACCGTGGCTCGCCGCTTGGCGCGGTCGACAGCCAGATGATGCGGGCCGAAAAAGAGCTTAAGGCCAGTGATGTGCTGTTTCAGTCGGGTCTGAACGAAGACCTTGCGGCCACGCAGCTGTGGGGCAGCCAGCAGGCGGAATTGCGCGGTGAAGGCAAGTTCGACGGCGTTTACGGGCTTTGGTATGGCAAAGGTCCGGGTGTGGACCGCACCGGCGACGTGATGCGCCACGCCAATATGGCGGGCACTTCGGAACATGGTGGTGTTCTGATGGCCATGGGCGATGACCACACGGGCGAAAGTTCCACTGTATTGCATCAGTCCGAATGGGCTTTGGTGGACGCCTATATGCCGGTGGTGTCACCTGCGGGTGTACAGGAGATCATGGATTACGGCCTTTATGGTCTCGCGCTGAGCCGGTTTGCCGGTGTCTGGGTCGGACTGAAGACCATGAAAGACACGATCGAGGCGACGGCAGTGGTGGATGGTGATCCGCACCGGTTGCAGTTTGTCACGCCGGAGTTTGAAATGCCTGAAGGCGGGCTGAACATCCGGCTCAACGACACGCCGCACGCGCAGGAAGCGCGGATGATCGACTACAAACGCTTTGCTGCCGAAGCGTTCAGCCGTGCCAACAAGATGGACAAGCGCATGTGGGGCAAACCCGGTGCAAAAATCGGTTTTGTTGCTGCGGGTAAGAACTGGCTGGATCTTGTGCATGCGATGGACCTGTTGGGCATCGATGAGGCCGAGGCGGAGCGTCTTGGCATCACCACTTATAAGGTCGGCCAAACCTTCCCGATGGACATGACCACGTTCAACGAATGGGCCGAGGGGCTGGAGTTGATTGTTGTGGTGGAAGAAAAGCGCAAACTGATCGAAGTGCAGATCAAAGAGGCAATCTTTGACACGCGCGGTGGTCGTCGCGTTTATGGCTGGTACAAAGGCGGAGCGGGCCTAATGGGCCGCGAGGAGCTGTTCCCGACGCGCGGGGCGCTTGATCCGATCATGATCGCCGAGAAGCTGGGCGATATTCTGGTGGAAGAGGGTCGCGGCACCGACGGGGTGAAGGCAGGCATGAACGCGCTTAAGGAAGCGCAGCGGGCGGACAACGCCGAAGATATTGCGGTGCGCACGCCGTGGTTCTGTTCCGGCTGTCCGCACAATACCTCTACCAAAGTGCCCGACGGCAGCCGCGCGTATGCGGGGATTGGCTGTCACTATATGGTGCAGTGGATGGATCGCGAGACCACAGGTTTCACCCATATGGGCGGCGAGGGCGCGAACTGGATCGGTGAAGCGCCGTTTTCCAAGACCAAACATGTGTTCCAGAACCTTGGCGATGGCACGTATAACCACTCCGGCGTGCAGGCCATTCGCGCCGCGCTCGCGGCGGGCACCAATATCACCTACAAGATCCTGTTCAACGATGCGGTGGCAATGACCGGCGGTCAGGCGAATGACGGCAATCTGAGCCCGCAGAAGATCGCACAGGAACTGGCCGCGATGGGCGTTGAGGCTCTAGCGGTGGTGTATGATGAAAAAGAGGATGTGAGCGAAAGTCTGTTCCCGTCAAATGCCGCGTTTTATGAACGTTCTGATCTGATGAATGTTGAGAAAAGGTTTCGTGAAATCAGTGGCGTAAGCTGCATTGTTTATGTGCAAACCTGCGCGTCCGAAAAACGGCGTCGCCGCAAGCGGGGGCAATTCCCCGACCCGGACCGTCGTGTGTTCATCAACACAGATATCTGTGAAGGTTGCGGCGATTGCGGTGTGCAGTCCAACTGTATTTCCATTGAGCCGGTGGAAACCGAACTGGGCCGCAAGCGCAAGATCAACCAGTCGAGCTGTAACAAGGACTTCAGCTGTCTCAACGGGTTCTGTCCGAGCTTTGTGACCGTGGAAGGGGCCAAGATCAAAAAGGCGGCGACGGCAACACTTGAATTGCCAGAAATGCCGATGCCCGCGCTTAAGAAGATCGACGGCACGCACAATGTGGTGATCACCGGCGTTGGTGGCACGGGTGTTGTGACGATCGGCGCGATCCTGTCGCAGGCGGCGCAGATCGACGGCAAAGCGGCCGCGATGATGGAGATGGCGGGGCTGGCCCAGAAGGGCGGTGCTGTTCATATCCATTGCCGTCTGGCGGAAAGCCCTGACGCGATCAGCGCAGTGCGTGTAGCAACCGGTGAAGCGGACGCCTTGATCGGTGGCGATCTGGTGGTCAGTGCGGGGGCCAAGACCCTTGGTTTGACCTCTACAGGGCGTACGGGGGCTGTTGTGAACAGCCATGAAATCATCACGGGCGCCTTTACGCAGGACACCGAATTCAAGCTGCCGACCGGCCGTCTTGAGGTGGCGTTGCAGGCGCGTCTGCGTGAAGAGCTGTCGTTGTTTGATGCCTCGGAACTGGCCCGCGTTGTGATGGGTGACAGCATCTTCTCCAACATGATGGTGTTTGGCGCGGCGTGGCAGAAGGGACTTGTGCCGCTGAGCCATGACGCGATTGTTGCGGCGATTGAGTTGAACGGGGCGGCTGTGGAGCGCAACCTGCGTGCGTTTGAAATCGGGCGTTGGGCGGTGCTTTATCCGGCGGAGGCGGCGGGTATGCTGTCGCCGAAAGTGGTCGAGAAGCCCAAGACACTGGATGAGCAGATTGCCTTCCGCGCTGATCATCTGGTGAAGTTTCAGGACGCAAAACTGGCCGCGAAATACCAAGCGCTGGTGGCGGGTGTGTCTGACCTGCGGCTCAAAGAGGCCGTGGCGAAAGGGTATCATAAGCTCTTGGCCTATAAGGACGAATACGAGGTTGCGCGCCTGCACCTTGAGACGCGGGCAAAGGCTTCGGAGGTCTTTGAAGGCGATTTTGCGATGAAATATCACCTTTCGCCGCCCCTGTTGGCGAAAGAGGGGGCCAACGGGCGTCCGGCAAAGACGGAATACGGAGCCGGTATGGCGCGTATGTTCCCGATTTTGGCCAAACTCAAGTGGCTTCGCGGTACGGCGCTTGATCCGTTTGGTCGCCATCCGGAGCGCAAGATGGAGCGGGCGTTGATTGCGCAATATGAGACCGATATGGCCGAGGTGATTGCGCAATATGGCGACGCCGCGCCAGAGGCAGCTGTGGCGCTCGCGGAACTGCCGCTTGAGATTCGTGGCTTTGGCCCTGTGAAGATCGAGAACGAGGCCAAGGCAGCCAAGCGACGCGAGGCCTTGTTGGCGGAATTGAGTCAGGGGCCGATGGCAACGGCGGCTGAGTAAAAATGAAAGGCAGCGCCCGACTTTGAGTTGGGCGCTGCGCAAGCTACTTTCGCCCCAACACGGGGCGCAAAATCCACAGTTTTCCATCGGCGGTCCAGCAAGGGTTAAAAAACTGTCGCACTCCTGTCATACGCTCGGGCAACCACCGCAAGAGCCTATGCCATGACCCACGATCCTCATGTCGCCCGCGATATCAGCTACGCCTATTCCGCACAGACCAAAGGCGGGCGCGCCATGATCCGCGTGATGGAAAATGCCACGGGACGGATCGGTTTGATCAAACGCGCGGCGGGCTATGAGGAAGAAGTCGCCGCGGGGCAGGATTTCTGGGCGGTGATGAAGGATCGCTACGGGCTGACGCTGGATGTGGTGGGCGGATCTTTGAGCAATATCCCGACCGCGGGGCCACTGATTATGATCGCCAACCATCCTTATGGTATTCTGGACGGGCTGATGATGGGTCACATCCTGAGCCAGGCGCGCGGCGATTTTCGCATTCTGGCCAATTCGGTTTTCAACAAGGCCGAAGATTTGAACCGGATTGTTCTGCCGGTCAGTTTTGACACCACCAAAGAGGCGGTGAAGCTCAACCTCAAGACCCGCAAAACGGCGCTGGATTACCTTGGTCAGGGCGGGGCGATGGGGATTTTTCCTGGCGGCACGGTCAGCACGGCGGCGCGGCCCTTTGGCATGCCGATGGACCCGGGCTGGCGCGGGTTTACGGCGCGGATGGTGGCGAAATCGGAGGCTGCTGTAGTGCCGGTATTTTTTGACGGCCACACCAGCCGGCTTTTTCAGATTGCCAGTCACTTGCATATGACGTTGCGCATGGGGTTTCTGATCCGGGAATTCAAAAAACGCGTGGATGCGCCTGTGCGTGTGGCCATCGGCAAACCTTTGCCCTCGGATGCGCTCAAGAGCCGCGCCGGAGACACCAAGGCGCTCATGGACTTCCTGCGGGACAGCACGTATTCTCTGTCCCCGACGCCCATTGCTAACACGGGCTATGGGTTTGAGTTCGAAGAAAAATATCGCGCATAAGCGCAGAGGTGTGGTGTGGCAGTTGGAATCTTTGACAGTGGCTTGGGCGGGCTGACCGTTCTGGATGCGGTGACGAAGCGGTTGCCGGATGTGCCGTTTGTGTATTTTGGCGACAACGCGCATGCGCCCTATGGGGTGCGGGATGCGGACGATGTTTACGCTCTGACAACCGCAGCCGTTGAGCGCATGTTTGGGGCCGGGTGTGATCTGGTGATTTTGGCCTGCAACACCGCCAGTGCGGCCGCTTTGCGCCGTATGCAGGAAAGCTGGATACCGCACGACAAACGGGTGCTGGGCGTTTTTGTGCCGCTGATTGAGGCGCTGACGGAGCGCAGCTGGGGCGACAACAGTCCACCGCGTGAGGTTGAGGTGAAACATGTGGCGCTTTTTGCAACGCCTGCCACCGTGGCGAGCCGCGCATTTCAGCGTGAGCTGGCGTTTCGCGCGATTGGTGTGGATGTCGAGGCGCAGGCCTGTGGTGGGGTGGTGGATGCCATTGAAGATGGCGACATGATCTTGGCTGAGGCCTTGGTGCGGTCTCATGTGGATGCGCTCAAGCGTAAGATGCCTGACCCGCAGGCGGCGATTTTGGGCTGTACGCACTATCCGATCATGCATGACGCCTTTCAGGTGGCCTTGGGGGAAGACGTGAGCGTCTATAGCCAAGCCAATCTGGTGGCGGAATCGCTGGCGGACTACCTTGAACGACATCCGAAAATGGTCGGGGCGGGCACCGAAAGCAAGTTCCTCACGACAGGGGACGTGCGCAAGGTTTCGGACCGTGCGACGCAGTTTTTGCGACGACAAATCACATTTGAAGCGGCGTAAGGGCGCAGGCCCTCGCAATTTCCACAATTTCTGATTAATTAGCCTCGAAAAGCGGGGCGGCCTGTGCGGAGTGCGCCGGCCATGCAAAAGGACGAGGTCGAGAACATGACCCACAAAATCGCAATTCTAGGTGCAAGCGGCTATACCGGTGCCGAACTGGTGCGTTTGATTGCCACCCATCCCAGCATGGAGATAGTCGCCTTGTCGGCGGATCGCAAAGCCGGCATGGAAGTGGCTGCGGTGTTCCCGCATTTGCGCCATCTGGACCTGCCGACGCTGTGTAAGATCGACGAGATTGATTTTGACGCGGTAGATCTGTGTTTTTGCGCGCTGCCGCATGCGACTTCGCAAAAAGTTATCAAAGCCTTGCCGACCAATGTAAAAGTGGTCGATCTGAGCGCGGATTTCCGGCTGCGTGACCCTGAGGACTATGCCAAGTGGTATGGCGGTGAACATGACGCGGTTGAGTTGCAAAAAGAGGCTGTTTACGGCCTGACGGAATTTTACCGTGACGAGATCAAGGCGGCGCGTTTGGTGGCGGGCACTGGCTGCAACGCGGCGACAGGGCAGTTTGCCCTGCGGCCCTTGATCGAGGCGGGTGTGATTGATCTAGACCAGATTATTCTGGATCTGAAATGTGCGGTCTCCGGCGCGGGTCGGTCGCTTAAGGAAAACCTGCTGCACGCGGAGCTGAGCGAAGGCTATCACGGCTATGCGGTGGGCGGCACGCATCGGCATCTGGGTGAGTTTGATCAGGAATTCTCAGCGATTGCAGGCCGTCCTGTGAAGGTTCAGTTCACGCCGCATCTGGTGCCGGCGAACCGGGGTATTCTGGCGACGGTTTACGTGCAGGGGAATGCCGAGGAAATCCACGCGACCCTTGCGGGGGCCTATGGCGAGGAGCCGTTCATCGAGGTGCTGCCGTTTTGCGAAACACCGAGTACACGCCATGTGCGGGGCTCGAACTTTTGCCACATTGGCGTGACTGGCGATCGGATCGAAGGCCGTGCCATTGTGATTGCGGCGTTGGACAACCTGACCAAAGGATCAAGCGGACAGGCGTTGCAGAACGCCAATCTGATGCTTGGAGAAGACGAAACCGCAGGATTGATGCTGGCACCGTGCTTCCCGTAATGTGCGCCAAACGCGTAGGAGTGTGAGAGATGAAGAGCCTCAAGAAAACGCGCCGGATTCAGGTGATCGTTTTGCTGTTTGTCGCGTTGGGCGTGTCCACCGCATTGATCGGAACCGCGATGAAAGACGGCATCAACTTTTTCCGATCACCATCGCAGGTCGTTGAAGAGCCGCCCAAGGCCAACGAAGTGTTCCGCATCGGAGGCCTTGTGGAAGAGGGCACATTGGTGCGCGGCCAAGGCGACACGGTGTCGTTTTCTGTCACCGATGGCGGCGCGTCCGTGCCGGTGACGTTCACGGGGATTTTGCCGGATCTGTTCAAGGAAAACGAAGGCATGGTTGGCACGGGTTCGTATGTGAACGGGGTGTTTGTTGCGACCGAGATCCTGGCCAAACACGATGAGACATATATGCCGAAAGAGGTTGTGGATGCGCTGAAGGAACAAGGCGTTTATCAGGAGCCAGACGCGGACTCTTAAGCGTTTTCAAATGTTTGCAATGAAGGCCCGTGACAATTGTCGCGGGCCTTTTGCGTAAAGGCAACGGCCGCGCACGGTGGGGCGCCATGGTCTTAACTTGTCGCTTCCACTCTGAACGCGAGGCAGAGAGAGGAGGCGGCCATGTTGGATGTGAGAGCCATTGCGCGAGAAATCGTTGCCCGCGAAGGCGGGTATGTGAACGATCCCGATGATCCGGGCGGGGCGACGAAATACGGGGTGACTATTGGCACGGCGCGGGCGCTGGGGCTGGACACGGATGGAGACGGAGATGTGGATGTGGCCGACATTCGCGGTCTGACCCGCCAAGACGCGGAAGCGGTGTTTCTGGAGCATTACTTTGCCCAGCCAGGCATAGGCCAATTGCCTGAGACGCTTCAGGCCAGTGTTTTTGATATGTATGTCAATGCGGGGCGCAACGCTGTGAAGATATTGCAGCGGTTGCTCGGTCAGATGGGGCAGGCAGTGGCCGTGGATGGCCGGATCGGGCCACAGACTGTGGCGGCGGCAAAGGCGGCGGCGACGGTGTCACCGCGGCATCTGGCGGATGCTTACGGGATCGCGCGGCGAAACTATTACCTTAAACTGGCGGATGCGCGGCCAAGCCTGCGCAAGTTTGCCCGGACGCGAAAAGGCGGCAAGGGCGGCTGGATAAAGCGGGCGGAGGAGTTCATCTCGCAGCGCTATCACCTGAGCGACGCGGAGTTTGGTCGGAGGGTTGCCAAATGGGGCTGATTGGCAAGGTTCTGACGCTGATATTCGGCGGCGGGCGCAATGTGGTGCGCGAAACTGCCGAGGTGTTTCGGGAAAACGCAGAGGCAGGTGCCAAACGCGCGCAGGATGTGCAGATCGCGGCAATGGACGGGTTTAGGGCTGAGTTTCTGCAAGGTCCGCGCGGCATGTTTGACCGCGTAATGGACGGGGTGAACCGCCTGCCGCGGCCGGCGATGGCTTTGGGGTGTCTCGGGCTGTTTGTCTCGGCGATGGTTGATCCGGTGTGGTTTGGGGCGCGCATGGCGGGGTTGTCGCTGGTGCCGGAGCCGCTTTGGTGGTTGTTGGGGGTGGTGGTGAGTTTTTATTTCGGCGCGCGACATCAGGCCAAAGGGCAGGAATTTCAACGCCAAATCGCACAATCCATGGCGCAGGTGCCTCAGGTTGTCGAGGCGATCAATAGCGTGCGCAGCGTTGAGGCGCCAAAGGACGCAAACGCTGCCTTGGCCGCGTGGCAGGCGGAACGGGTAGGGTAGGCAAATAGCCGCAACTTTGTGAACGGGTTGGTCGGCGAATCCCGTTGGCCGCCCGCGCCGGTGCGCGTATAGTCCGGCCATGATAGTTGAACTCGGCCATTTCGCTCTGATCCTCGCCGCCGTCACCGCTGTGGTGCAGGCAATTGTTCCTCTTATTGGCGCGCAGAAACGCTGGCCCGCCTGGATGGCGGTTGCCGAACCTGCGGCGGGGCTGCAATTCCTGTTCACCGCCTTCAGTTTCGCCGCTCTTACCTATGCCTTTGTGACTTCGGATTTCTCGGTGGGGCTGGTGATTTCCAACTCTCACACGTTGAAGCCGATGCTGTACAAAGTCAGCGGAGTTTGGGGCAACCATGAAGGCTCGATGCTGCTTTGGGTGCTGATCCTGACGCTGTTTGGCGCCTGTTTGGCGTGGTTCGGGGGCAGCTTGCCACCCGGCATTCGGGCGCGGGCTTTGGCGGTGCAAAGTGCTGTGGCGGTTGCGTTTTTTGCCTTTATTCTGTTCACATCCAACCCGTTTGAGAGGGTGCTGATCCCGCCGTTTGACGGGCAAGATCTGAACCCGCTTTTGCAGGATGTGGGCCTCGCTCTGCACCCGCCGTTTTTGTATCTGGGGTATGTGGGCCTGAGCATGGCGTTCAGCTTTGCGATTGCGGCCCTGATCGAAGGTCGGGTGGATGCGGCATGGGGCCGTTGGGTGCGTCCGTGGACGCTCGCGGCGTGGATTTTCCTGACCATCGGCATCGCCCTGGGGTCTTGGTGGGCCTACTATGAGCTTGGCTGGGGCGGTTTCTGGTTCTGGGATCCGGTTGAGAATGCGTCCTTTATGCCGTGGCTTTTGGCGGCGGCGCTGTTGCACTCTGCGATTGTTGTGGAAAAGCGCGAGAGCTTGAAAAGCTGGACCATTCTGCTGGCAATCATGGCGTTTGGCTTTTCGCTGATTGGGACATTCTTGGTACGCTCGGGCGTGATCACATCGGTCCATGCATTTGCCAATGACCCGGAGCGCGGCGTGTTTATCCTCGCCATTCTCGCGTTTTTCATGGGCGGCGGGCTGACGCTTTTTGCGGCGCGGGCCAATGCGATGGAGGCCAAAGGTGTCTTTGGCATGGTGAGCCGCGAAAGCGCGCTGGTACTTAACAACATCCTGTTGGCGGTGGCCTGTTTCGTGGTCTTTGTCGGCACAATCTGGCCCTTGGTGAGCGAGATGGCATTTGACCGCAAACTGAGCGTCGGGGCGCCGTTCTTTAACATGGCGTTCACACCGTTCATGGTGCTGCTTGGTGCGGCTCTGCCGATTGGCGCCATGCTGAGTTGGAAGCGCGCCAGCTTGCGCAAAGCCATCAAACCTTTGGTGCCTGCTCTTGTTTTGGCGCTGGCTCTGATGGGGCTGGCTTGGGCAATTCAGACCGAACGCACGCTTTTGGGCCCGATTGGGTTGTTTCTTGGCTCGTGGGTATTCTTCGGTGCCATTATTGATCTGATGTCGCGCACCGGTCGCGGAGATTTTGCAACCCGGCTTGGACGTCTGCGCCGCCTTCCGGGCGCCGATTGGGGCAAGGCGATTGCCCATGCGGGTCTTGGCGTGACGATGTTCGGCGTGGCCGGTCTGATGGCTTGGGAGCAGGAAGATATTCGTGTGGCCTATGAAGGCGAAACCTATTCTCTGGGTGCCTATGAGTTCACGTTGTTGGACGTGCGCGAAGAGAAGGGGCCGAACTTCTTTACGACCAAAGCGGAAATTGAAGTCACCAAAGGCGGAGCGCCTGTGACGATGTTGTATCCGGAAAAACGCGTGTATCCGGTGGCGGGTATGCCCACCACCGAAGCCGCCATTGATTACCGGTTGTTCCGCGATGTGTACCTCGCGCTTGGAGATGCGCAGAATGACGGTGGCCATACGGTGCGGGCCTATATCAAGCCATTCACCAACTGGATCTGGTTTGGCTGTTTCATGATGGCATTGGGCGGCTGTTTCAGCTTGTTTGACCGACGCTATCGCGTGGCTGCGGGTGCGCGCAAGGCGCCGAATGCGGGGGTTCCAGCAGAATGAAAATGCTGAATTGGATTGTGGTGGCGCTGGCCGTCGGGTTGGCGGCGCCAGCCTTCGCGGTGCAACCGGAAGAAATGCTGGATGATCCGGTGCTGGAAGAACGCGCACGGGAGATTTCTCAGGACTTGCGGTGCCTTGTGTGCCGCAACGAGAATATTGATGATTCAAATTCGGAACTGGCCAAAGATTTGCGTCTTTTGGTGCGGGAACGATTGACCGAAGGCGACAGCAACGAGGAAACCGTGGATTTCATCGTTGACCGGTTTGGTGAATACGTCCTGTTGCGGCCACGCACAGGAGGAACCAATCTGGTTTTGTACCTTGCGGGGCCGTTGATGCTCTTGCTCGCGTTGGGTGTCGCGCTTAGCTATGTGCGGACACGGTCCAAAGCGCCGGCAAAGACCGAAGCAGGTCTGTCAGATGAAGAGCAGGCGCGGTTGGATGAAATCCTGAAAAAGTGACGTCGGGTCGGACTGGGAGCGGCCCGCAGTCAATGCAAGAAACGGGCAGGACGGAGGGAAAAATGCAATATCAAACAATTTCTTATGAGGTGACGGACGGCATTGCGGTTGTGACGCTGAATCGGCCTGATACCTACAACGCCATGACACAGCAGATGCGGGCGGAGATCACCGACGCGGTGTTGACGGCCGGACAAGACGCGCGTGTGCTGGTTCTGACCGGTGCAGGCAAAGCATTTTGTTCTGGTCAGGATCTGGGCGATGCGTCGGATGCGACGAACATGAATCTTGAGCGCACATTGCGCGACGAATACATGCCGATGATCCGCGCGATCCGTGAAAGCAAGATCCCGACGATCTGCGCCGTGAACGGGGCAGCGGCAGGGGCAGGGGCCAACCTTGCGCTGGCGGCGGACGTGGTGATCGCAACCGAAAGTGCGTATTTCCTGCAAGCCTTTTCGCGCATTGGTCTGATGCCGGATGCCGGTGGCACCTATGAGTTGCCGCGCTCGATGGGCGCAGCCAAGGCGATGGGCGCCGCGTTGTTTGCCGACAAGATTTCCGCGCGTCAGGCGGATCAGTGGGGCATGATCTGGGAAGCGGTTGCGGACGGTGAGTTTGAAGCTGTCTGGAAAGCGCGAGCCAAACATTTGGCCGAGGGGCCGACCTTGGCCTATGCCGAGATCAAAGCCGCCATTCAGGAAACCTGGGGCAACGACTGGACCGGTCAGATGGAACAGGAAGCCAAGCGTCAGGGCAAGCTGGGTTCCACGCGCGATTTTCAGGAAGGTGTTGTGGCATTTCTGGACAAGCGCCCCGCGACATACGAGGGGCGCTGATCCTTCTTTAGCGGCTTTTCAGGCGATCCATGAGGGCCAGCGCATCCTGCGTTGGCCTTTGTTCTATGCGCCTATAGGTGCGCCCGTCGATGGTTCGGGTGGCCAGTTTGTGGTCGATCAGAGACCGACGCAAAAGCACATGATCCCCGAACGTCAGACCGGGTTTGAGGATCTCGTTCACCTCTTTCTCGGTCATGTCCTGATGGGCAGGCATGCGCGCCCAGAAGGGCCAGAGGCAGAGCCCCTGCACTTTGGTCCATTTCGGCCAGCGGATCATGCGGCCCTGATCGTCAAACACCCGTAGGGCGCGTTTGAGCGCCAACTCATCCAGTTCTGGGGTTTTTGGCTGTTCGGCCTTGAGATGTTGGTGATTGCGATAGCCTGCGGCCTTGGCGACCATTGCAAGCATGGCAGCGTGGCCGGGAAAGGTGTCTGTTTCAGACAGGGATTTTCGCAAAGCTTTGGTGAAGGCCGAAACGTCGGCCACATAGAGAGGGGTCACGTCCTGAGACATGGGTACATCCTTTGACAGAAGTGCCAACCTCGGGAAGCCGAGGGTCGATGGCCGCCCTTGTCGACGGCACAAAACAAAGGTGCTGTCGAAAGGTGTTATCGCAGGTTTAGCAAAGTCAGATGACCGGCGGCGCCTGGGTGAACTGCGGACCCTGCGCAAGGCATAGGATGCAATTCCTCTTTTGGCAAGACTTTGGGTTTAGCCGACTTCCACGAGCTGAATGTCACTTGCCGACAGGCGGGGCAAGGCGCCGCCTTCGTTTGACATGTTGCGGGCAATCAATTCCCCGTTGGCATAGATGTTGTCGATCAGGCCAAAGCCTTCGTCAGAGGTGTCGACGGTGATTGTGGGGGGCGGGTTGCCTGCCGCATAGCGCACGACGATCACATCATCTGCGGGGGTATAGTCCTCGATCACCGGCGCGCGATCCGCGTCGTTGATCCATTCGCCCAGCTCGAAAGTGTCGTTGCCCTGTCCGCCTTCGGCGGTGTCGCCTTCGCCGATTAACAGATAGTCGTCGCCGCCCTTGCCGTTCAGATAACTGCCAGGCTCCTGATCTTCGGGTGGTTCATACGTGAAATCGGCAACGGGTTGGCTGTTTAGCAAGGCGAGAATGTCACTGGCGGTTGGCACGCGATTGAGGGTTTCCGCGCCGATCAGCAGGTCGTTTCCGCCCCCGCCCACAAGGTTGTCGGCGCCGTCCGAGGCCAGCAATGTGTCGTCGCCATCGCCGCCGCGAAGCGTGTCATCGCCGTCCCCGCCCACCAGAAAGTCATCGCCCTCACGCCCCTTGAGGATATCATCGCCATCCCCGCCGAGAAGGATGTCGTCGCCGCCAAGTCCGGTGATGTCGTCATCGCCGCCGCGACCGTCGATCAGATCTGTGTCGCCGCGGCCGAACATGGTGTCATCGTCCTCGGTGCCTTCGTTTACTTCAACCGCGCTGGCAACCCCTCCGTCGTCGTCTCCAAAACCGCCGGAGACCGCCGCCAATAGGCCAACAGACAACAACAAACCCACCAACATCATTGCAATAACTCCCTAAAATGTCTGGCACCGGTTTCCGCGCGGACAAATTCCGTGCTGCGCTAAAGTTTTGCGCTCTGAACCGACTCGTTTCAAAAGTGGCAATTTTGTGGCGAGTGTGCTGCGTGGCGGATTTAAGTCAACAAAATCAACGTGAAATCGGCGGGAACCTATGGATTTCCATAGGCCGGAATCAAAGAAACCCGCGACAGTTTCCTGTCGCGGGCCAGATTGTTCAAAAACCGGAAAATTAGCGGTCTTCGATGTCGGTATAGCTGCGGGTGTCTTCGCCAAGATAAAGCTGACGCGGACGACCAATTTTGTGGGCCGGATCGGAGAGCTGTTCTTTCCACTGCGAAATCCAGCCGACGGTGCGCGACAGAGCAAAGATCGGAGTGAACATCGAGGTCGGGAAGCCCATCGCCTCGAGAATGATGCCGGAGTAGAAGTCGACGTTCGGGAACAGCTTTTTCTCGACGAAATAGGGGTCGTTCAGAGCAATGTGTTCCAGCTCTTTGGCGACTTGCAGCAGCGGATTGTCCTCGACACCCATCAATTCCAATACTTCGTCGGCGGACTGCTTCATCACCGTCGCGCGCGGATCCATGTTTTTGTACACGCGGTGGCCAAAGCCCATCAGGCGGAACGGATCGTTCTTGTCCTTGGCGCGCTCGATGTACTCGGGGATGCGGTCAACAGAGCCGATTTCCTTGAGCATCTCCAGACATGCCTGGTTGGCGCCGCCGTGGGCCGGACCCCAGAGGCACGCGATGCCGGCAGCGATACAGGCAAACGGGTTGGCACCGGACGAGGATGCCAGACGTACGGTCGAGGTCGACGCGTTCTGTTCGTGGTCCGCATGCAGGGTGAAAATGCGATCCATGGCGCGGCTGAGGATCGGGTTGACCTCATATTCTTCGGCCGGAACCGCAAAGCACATGCGCAGGAAGTTGGAGGCATAGTCCAGATCGTTGCGCGGATACACGAAAGGTTGGCCGATGGTGTATTTATAGGCCATCGCGGCAATCGTCGGCATCTTGGCGATCAGGCGGTGGGACGCGATTTCACGCTGGCGCGGGTCATTGATGTCGGTGCTGTCGTGATAAAATGCAGACATGGCGCCAACAACGCCGGTCATGATCGCCATCGGGTGCGCATCGCGGCGGAAACCGCGGAAGAAGTTGACCATCTGCTCATGCAGCATGGTGTGATGCGTGATGGTGTTTTCGAATTCTTCCAGTTCAGCAGCGGTCGGCAGCGCGCCATAAAGCAGCAGATAGCAGACTTCGAGGTAATGGGATTTTCCGGCCAGATCACCAATGGTGTAGCCACGGTGGGTCAGGATGCCTGCTTCGCCGTCGATGTATGTGATTGTGGATTCACAGGACGCGGTAGAGGTGAAGCCCGGATCGTAGGTGAAAACGCCCGCTTGTCCGTAAAGCTTGCGGATATCGAGCACGTCCGGCCCGGAAGTGGGGGAGTAGATCGGCAGATCGTAAGTCTCGCCCTCGATCGTGAGGGTGGCTTTTTTCTGGGTCTCAGACATTGCTGTTTTCCTTCTCTTCTTGCCAACGACTTGGAAGGGTCGCGGCGCTGTCCCTGCCGGTGCGCTTGGCCGCGGCTGGCGGTCAATCGCAAAGGCTTTGCGTATTGTGGCTGTGTCGCGCGGCGGAGTGCACCGCGCAGGCCTGCCCAAATCATCCCTAATCCGCCTGTTGTCCCGACCGGTCTGTGCGACGTGGCTCCTGCGGAGTTCACGGGCGTGTCGCAACCGATACAGGCGGTCTTGAAATCGACCGGGGAAACGGCTCTTAGTTCCTTGCGCGATGAGCTAGCATTTTGCAGATGCGGCGTCAATTCTTCCTGTATACAAATGAATACCGAAGCGGCGTTTTGAAGCGGTGCCCATCCGACCGTGATTTGGCCCATTTTGACAGAAAATTTCGAATATTCAACGAATTATGGCGTGTTTCCGGATCGCTCATCGGGCCCTGTGAAACCCCTCCGTAGAAATACGGGGCCATGACCTTGGGTCAAGTTCGCGCGAGGAAAAGCAAACAAATTGACGGATCAATTGCAGCAGCGCAGCAAAGCGGACGGGGTGAGGAGACTTTGCAAGCCTCATAGAGTTAATAAGTGCGTTAATGGTTCAGTAACCGTGCCGCCATAAACTCCTTGTTTCAGCCAGAGAGTGAGGCGGCGGCGATGCGCTTTCTCAGCCAGTTCAGAACTGCTTTGCTGGAGCAGCACGGGCATCTGTTCAATTGGGTGCCTGTCTGCCTTGGCGGGGGCATCGGGCTCTACTTTTTGTTGCGGTTTGAGCCGCCTGTCTTGGGTCTATGGGGCGCGGGAGGGGCTGCTGCAGCCATGATGGTGCTGGCGCGCGGGCGTTCGCCGGATATGGCGGCTGCGCTGCTGTGTCTGGCATTGGTGTCCGGCGGATTTGCGATTGCGGGCGCGCGGGCACATCTGGTGGCGGAACCGGTTTTGACCTTTCGATACTATGGTCCGGTGGAGGGGCGCGTGGCCGGCATAGACCGATCTTCGTCCGGCGCCGTGCGTTTGACCTTGGAAGAGGTGGTTCTGGAACGGATTGCCCCCCAGGCTACGCCGCATCGCGTGCGCGTGTCGCTTCATGGTGGGCCGGTGGGCACAAATCCCAAACCGGGTATGCTTGTCGGCACAACCGCGTTTCTGTCGCCGCCCAATGGTCCGGCAGAGCCGGGGGGCTTTGATTTCAAAAGACATGCATGGTTTCAGCAACTTGGCGCCATCGGCTATAGCCGGGTGCCCCTGGTCGCCCTGCATCCTGACCTAGTAGCAAATCCGGTTTTTGCCTTTCGTATGCGTCTGTCGAGCGGCATTCAGGCGCGCATGCCACCGGAGGTGGCCGGGTTTGCGGCAGCGGTAACAACGGGGGACCGATCTGCGATTCCCGAAGACGTGCTGGAGGCGCTGCGCATCGCCAATCTGGCGCATCTGCTGGCGATTTCGGGTCTGCATATGGGCCTCTTGGCGGCCGTCATTTTTGCCGGTGTCCGCTTGGGACTGGCGATGGTTCCGGCGCTGGGGTTGCGGCTGAACGGTAAGAAAGTGGCGGCAGTGGCAGGGTTGGTGGCCTCGGGCTGCTATTTGTTGCTGTCGGGGGGCAATGTGTCCACACAACGGGCGTTTGTGATGACTGCGGTGATGCTGGTGGCGATTCTGCTGGATCGCCGCGCGCTGAGCCTTCGGGCGGTGGCGGTGGCGGCGACCCTTGTGTTGTTGCTGCGGCCCGAAAGCCTGTTGGGTCCCGGATTTCAGATGTCATTCGCCGCAACCACGGCATTGGTGGCGGTGTTTGGCGCGCTGCGAGACCGACAGATTGGATTGGGCCCGAAATGGGCGCGGCCCGTGAGTGCGGTGTTTTTATCCTCATTGGTTGCAGGGCTGGCGACAGCGCCGTTTGCGGCGCTGCATTTTAACCACCTTGCGCATTATGGCTTGCCTGCGAACCTGTTGTCGGTGCCGGTCATGGGCACAGTGGTTGCGCCGTCTGCGGTCATGGCTGCGGTGCTGGCGCCGCTCGGGTTGGAGGCTTTCCCACTTTGGGTCATGTCCAAGGGATTGGCGTGGATACAGGGAGTCGCGCGTTTTTTCAGCGCTCTTGATGGCGCGCGAAGCTTTGTCGTGAGTCCTATGGGTGCGGTGTTGCCGATCCAGACACTTGGGGCGGTGTGGCTTGTTTTGTGGCGCAACGCGGCGCGGTGGATTGGCGCCGCGGTTGTATGTCTGGCCGTCGGACTGTGGGCGCGCACCGAGAGGCCGGATGTGTTGATCTCCCAAAGCGGCGGATTGGTTGGGGTCGCTCTGGCAAATGGGCGAGCTTTGTCCAAACCAAAAGGAGACGGCTTTGTTGCGCGGGTCTGGTTGGAAAATGACGGCGTGAAGCCAGATCAGGAGAGCGCCTCAAGGCTTTGGAAAAAAAAGGGAAATCCAATCCGACCGACATCAGTGGGCAAGAACGGTGTCCTGTTTCATCTGTCGGGAAAGCGGGCGCTGGCCGCGTTCACGGGATGCGACGCCAACGACATTTTGGTGATGACCCAAAAAAGCCCGCGCAAGTGGCCATGCAAGACCTTTGATCGCGAGTTTCTGGATCAGCACGGCTCAGTGGCAATTTCGTTCGAAGGCGACACCGCCAAAATCACAACAGCCCGTGAGGTGTCGGGTCAGCGACTTTGGCACAGGCCGCTGACACCGCAAGATTAATAGGTGCGGATCAAGCCAACCAATTTGCCTTGCACTTTGACTTTGTCTTCGGGGAATACCCGTGTCTCATAAGCAGGGTTTGCGGCTTCCAGCGCGATAGAAGTGCCGTTGTGGTGGAACTTCTTCAGCGTCGCTTCTTGATCTTCGACCAAGGCCACAACGATGTCGCCATTGTCGGCGGTTGTGGTCTCGGAAATGATCACCACATCGCCGTCGTTGATGCCCGCATCGATCATGGAATCACCTTTGACTTCAAGCGCATAGTGGCTGGACCCAGGGGCGAGCATCTGACCAGGAACCGCGACGTGGTGGTCGACGTGGCTTATGGCCTCGATCGGCACGCCGGCTGCGATTTTGCCCATGACGGGCAGTTCGCGGGCATGCAGATCGACACGGTTCGTGCCAAAATTCGCCGGTTCCGAGCTTGAGGGGTGCGGACCGTCAATAACACGCGGTTCAAATCCCGCGGTTGTGGGGGCACCGCCCATGCTTTCGGGCAGTTTCACAATTTCGATGGCGCGGGCGCGGTGGGCGAGACGGCGAATGAATCCGCGTTCTTCGAGCGCTGTGATCAGACGATGGATACCGGATTTTGAGCGCAGATCGAGCGCGTCTTTCATCTCGTCAAAGCTTGGCGGCACGCCGTCGCGTTGCAGGCGGGTATGGATGAATTCCAACAGATCGAGCTGTTTTTTGGTTAACATGGGACTGCTCCCCCTTGTGGCCGTTTTTCCGGTGCGAAAGCGCGGATTGTGCCGCACATTTTCGGTGGATATTGCCATATGTTCTAGTCATGTTCTTGTTTTGTGTCAAAACTTTTTGCGAACATAGCGGAAACATGCATGCGGTGCCGGTAGAGATACCTCCCTCAAGATGTTGAGATTTCAGCATTAACGCTAAATCGGAAGGAATCTCACCGATGTTCCCTTGGCCATGCGCGGGGCATTGGGGGGTGCAATCAGCAAGGCGTTGGCGGTGCTGAGAACCGTCAACAAGCTGCTGTCTTGATTACCAAAAACGCGGATTTCGCCTGCGTCCACCTTGGCGCGCATATAGTGTTGGCGCGGGCCGTTGGCGGCAAGGTCATGGGCAAGGGTGGCCGTTTGTTCGATCGGCGCGGCTTGTCCTAGACCCAGCATGGCGCGGATCACAGGCAGGACAAACACCTGTCCGCAGACCATTGCGGAGACCGGATTGCCTGGCAGTCCGATCATCATGGCGCCGTTGGCAAGTTTGCCGGCCATCAGAGGTTTTCCAGGGCGCATGGCAATTTTGTAGAAACTGCGCTGCATACCGAGATCTGCCGCCACTTTGCCGACCAGATCGTGATCGCCCACAGAGGCACCGCCGATTGTGATCACCAGATCGGCATCATCAATCAGCGAGAACGCCGTGCGCAGCGAGCTTTCGGTATCGCGGGCGATGGGCAGGAGGCGGGCTTCGCAGCCGGCATCGCGCAACATCGCCTGGAGGCCAAAGGAGTTTGACGCGATGATCTGGTCGGGGCCGGGGTTCTCTCCGGGCATGACAAGTTCGTCGCCGGTGGCCATGATCGCCACCTTTGGGCGGCGGGTCACAGTGACGTTGCCGATGTTCATTGCCGCCAAAAGTGCGACGTCGTTGGGGCGCAAAAGGCGTGGGGCGGCAATGGTTTGGCCGACGGTGAAGTCGCCGCCAGCAGGGCGGATGTTGGTGCCGCTGCCAAGCCGGTCGGTGATGGTGATTGTGTCGCCGTCGCGGTCGATGTCTTCCTGAATGACTACGTGGCCTGCGCCCTCGGGCACGGGTGCGCCGGTGAAAATGCGCACGGCCTGACCCGCGGCAACGGACCCGTCAAATGCATGTCCAGCGGCGGCCTCGCCGATGACTTTGTAAGATGCTCCGGCGACCACGCCTTGGGCGGCAACCGCATAACCGTCCATCGCGGAGGCGGAGAAGGGCGGTTGGTTGCGGGTGGCGGCAACTGCTTCAGCCAACACGCGGCCATTGGCTTGCGTCAGCGGCACGGTTTCCGTGGGTAAAGGAGTTGCGAGTTCAAAAAGGTGGTCGAGGGCTTCTGAGACGGAGATCATTTGGCTTCGAACCGTCCCGATTTGCCACCGTCCTTGAGGATCACGCGGATGCCGCCGATTTCCATTTTCTTGTCCACGGCTTTGGACATGTCATAGACGGTCAGCGCAGCAACGTTCACTGCGGTCAGCGCTTCCATTTCGACACCTGTCTGACCGGTGGTTTTCACGGTCGCCTCGATGCGGACACCGGGAAGGGATGCGTCGGGCACGAGTTCCACCGCAACTTTGGTGATCGGCAGAGGGTGGCAGAGCGGGATGAGGTCAGAACATTTCTTGGCCCCCATGATGCCGGCAAGGCGGGCCACGCCAAGAACGTCACCCTTTTTGGTGCGACCTTCTGAAATAATTTCAAAGGTTTGCGGCGCCATCTTCACCCATCCTTCGGCGGTGGCGACACGGCTGGTGGCGGCCTTATCGGACACGTCCACCATATGGGCGTCGCCCTTGCCGTCAAAATGCGTCAGGCCGCTCATCACATTGCCCCCGTGGTCAACGGGTTGGCAAGGATGTGGCGTGTGGCTGCTGTGACGTCGTCCTGACGCATCAGGCTTTCACCGATCAGGAAGGTGCGCGCGCCGTAGCGGGCCATATCTGCGAGCTCTTCCGGTTTGTTCAGGCCGCTTTCACATACGATCAGGCGGTCGGCTGGCACCTGTTTGGACAGGATGCGAGTTGTATCCAGTGTGGTCTCAAAGGTTTTGAGGTTGCGGTTGTTGATGCCCATCAGCGGTGATTTCAGAAGGCTGGCGCGTTCCAGTTCTTCGGCGTCGTGAACCTCAAGAAGTACGTCCATTTTCCAACCGAATGCGGCGTCTTCCAGTTCCTGAGCCTGCGCGTCTGACACCGACGCCATGATGATCAGAATACAGTCCGCCCCAAGGGCGCGGGCCTCGGCGACCTGATAGGTGTCATACATGAAATCCTTGCGCAGAGCGGGCAGGTTGGTGGCAGCCCGCGCTTGCGTCAAAAAGCTCTTGTCGCCCTGAAAGCTGGGGGTGTCGGTGAGCACGGACAGGCATGTTGCGCCGCCGGCCTCGTAGGCTTGCGCGAGTTCCGGAGGGTTGAAGTCTTCGCGGATCAACCCCTTGGATGGACTTGCTTTTTTGACTTCGGCGATCAGGCCATAACCGGTACGGGAGGCCTTTTGCAAGGCATCGGCAAAGCCGCGGGTGGGGCCGGCTTCACGGGCTTCTGCCTCTACTGCTTCCAGCGGTTTGGCGGCTTTGTCGGCGGCCACTTCTTCAAGCTTATAGGCTTTGATCTTGTCCAGAACGGTCTCGGTCATGCGTCGGTCCAGTTGATTGACGGCTCGCCGCGCGCGGCCAGCCAGCTATTGATGCGGGAAAACGGTTTTGATCCAAAGAAACCGCGCCGCGCCGACAAAGGCGAAGGATGGGCGGTTTCAATCATCAGATGCCCGTTTTCAGGGTTAGTGCCATCATTAGGCGATGAAATGTGTGGCGCAAGGCTTTGTGCCTGTTTTCCCCAAAGAACATAGGCACAGGGTTTGGCCGACGTTGCGTTCAGCACCTGATGGCTTAGCCGTTGCCAGCCAAGATGTTTGTGCCCGTTGGCCTCGCCGGCTGGGACTGTGAGAACGGTGTTCAGAAGCAGCACGCCCTGATCTGCCCAAAACCGCACATCTGCGGTCATCGGGGCTTGGCCGATGTCGTCAATCATTTCTTTGTAGATGTTGGCCAGAGAGCGCGGCAACGGGGTGACATGTGGCTCAGCGGAAAAGGCCAGACCGTGGGCGTGTCCAGGTGTCGGATAGGGGTCCTGGCCGAGGATCACAACGCGCACTTTCGCAAGTGACGTGTGTTGGAATGCGGCAAAGATCCGATTTTCTGGCGGAAGGATATCACGCGGATCGGCGTCGAGTTGGGCGGCAATGGCGGGCAGGTCGTCCGTGAAAAACGGAAGATCTGCCCAATCGCCAAGGTTGGCCGTCGACAGGATCATGCCGCCGAGGTGATGGCGGCGAGGGCTTCGACCTTGGATTTTGCCGCGCCGGAATCAATGCTTTCACGTGCCTTTTCAACGCCTTCGCGCAGATCGCTTGCCGCGTCGGCCACGACAAGCGCGGCGGCAGAGTTCAGCAGAACCGCGTCGCGATAGGCGTTCTGTGCGCCATCCAAAAGCGCGCGGAACGCATTGGCGTTGTCTTCGGGAGTGCCGCCAACGATGGCCTCAAACGGGTGTACAGGCAGGCCCGCGTCCTCGGGGTGAAGTTCCACGTCTTTCACGCTGCCGTCACGCTCCAGCGCCGAGACCCAGCTTACTCCGGTGATGGTCAACTCATCCGTGCCGTCAGAGCCGTGTACCAGCCATGCGCGCTCGGATCCGAGCTTGCCAAGCGTTTCGGCCATCGGGCGGATCAGATCACGGCTGAAAGCGCCGGTCAGCTGGCGTTTCACGCCCGCCGGATTGGTCAGCGGACCAAGTATGTTGAAAATCGTGCGGGTGCCGAGTTCGGCGCGGGTCGGCATCACATGAGCAATCGCCGGATGGTGCATGGGCGCCATCATAAAGGCGATACCACAGGTTTTCAGCGCCTTTTCAACAACATCAGGTCCCACCATGACGTTGATGCCCATCTGGGTTTGCACATCTGCGGTGCCGGATTTGGAGCTGAGGTTGCGGTTTCCGTGTTTGGCGACCGGCACGCCCGCGCCGGCGGTGACAAATGCCGTGGCGGTGGAAATGTTGAGCGTGTGTTTGCCATCGCCACCGGTGCCCACAATGTCGATCGCCCCATCAGGCGCGGAAACTGCGTTGCATTTGGCGCGCATCACGGCGGCCGCCGCCGCGTATTCGTCAACGGTTTCACCGCGGGTGCGCAGCGCCATCAGCAGGCCACCGATCTGGCTTGGCGTGGCTTCACCCTCAAACAGAATCGCAAAAGCGGTTTCGGCCTCGTCGCGAGTGAGCGGGCGTTCGGCGGCGGCCCCGATCAGGGGCTTGATTGCGTCGTTCATGCGGCTGCGCCTTCTTTTTGCGGCATCAGGTCGAGGAAGTTCTGAAGCATTTTGTGGCCATGTTCGGAGGCAATGGACTCTGGGTGGAACTGCACGCCTTGGATGGGCAGGTCGCGGTGCTGAAAGCCCATGATCACGCCATTGTCGAGTTCGGCTGTGATTTCCAGACAGTCAGGTAGAGTGTCGCGGTCCACCACCAGAGAATGATAGCGTGTGGCCTCAAACGGCGTGGGCAGGTCTTCGAACAGACCTTTGCCGGTGTGGTGCATGGTGCCCATTTTGCCGTGCACGATCTCGTCGCAGCGCACGACCTTGCCGCCAAAGGCCTGACCGATGGTCTGATGTCCGAGGCACACACCCATCAGGGGCGTGCGGGTTTCGGCGGCGGCTTCGGTCAGGGCAAGGCAGATGCCTGCCTGATCAGGATCGCATGGGCCGGGAGACAACAGGATACCCGCCGGATTCATACCCATTGCATCCTGTACAGTCAGTGCGTCGTTGCGCCAGACCTGTACGTCAGCGCCCAATTCGCCCAGATAGTGGACGAGGTTGTAGGTAAAGCTGTCGTAATTATCGATCAGGAGCAACATTTTGCATCTTCCGTGACTGTTGTGCGAAACAGGGTGGAGGCCGGGGCCTTGGTCGCGGTATACATGTTCAGGCTTGGGCCAGAGGGTCAAGGGGTGCACAGGCATGAAAGCCCCCTCAGAGACACAAAGAGCACGGGCTGGGCAAAGAGAATTGAGAGGCGACGGGCATGGTGCGCGGAATTTTGTCAGGGATCATCTGGGGTGTTGTGGTGGTTGGCGGTGTGCTGGCGGTCGCGTCGCTATTGGCGCCTTTGCCAGCAACGGTTGCACCGCAGACCGAAGCGGCGGTTGGCACTGAGGGGCAGACCAGCGCGGCGGCGGCAAACGCGCCTGCGGCCGGTGGGGCCCTAGATGCCGACGTGGACGAGGCGATGGCAAGCGAAGTTGCCCAGGCTGAGGGCGGCGACGAGCCGGTCCTGAGCAGCACAGATTCGGCGCCGAAACCGGAAACCGGTGGCGGGGATGCCAGTTTGACGGCACCTGTTGCACCAGAGGGTGGCAGCGGTGTCGACGTGGGCAGCCCTGATGCGACTGCCGTTGAAGAGGAATTGTCGATCTCGACGAATCCGCCGCAACCGCAGGCTCCTCTGGTGGCAGAAGACAGTGCCTTTCCAACAGAAGACTCGTCGCTTTCGGTGACGGACCCCGCGCCGACGCCGGAGGCGGAGGATGTGACTCCAGAAGCAGAAGAGGTGGCTCAGCCAGCAGACACAGAGGTGGCGGGGCAGTCGCTCCTTAAGCCTGCCGGATCGCTGGTGGAGGACAATGAAGAGCGCAAATCTTCGCGGTTGCCCAGCGTGGGTGATGGCACAGATGACGGTGTGGCCGGTGCCAGCAAACCCTTTGTTGCCAATGCCGAACCCTTTGAAAATGTGGATGGAAAACCCATTATGTCGATCGTCCTGATCGATGAAGGCGCATCGGTCAATCTTGAGGCGCTGGCAGGATTTCCCTATCCACTCAGCATTGCGCTTTCGACCCTTGATCCTGACGTGGCCACCAAGGCCGCGCAATACCGCGCGCAGGGGTTTGAAGTGTTGGCCATGGTTGATCTGCCGGCTGCCGCGGGCGCGGCTGATGTAGAGGTCGCAATGCAGGCGCACTTGACTGTGTCCTCTGATTTCGTGGGTATCATGGAAGGTGTGGGCGACGGTCTGCAGGGGGCCAAAGTGGTCAGCGATCAGGTCACGGATGTGGCGCTGAACGAGGGCTACGGTCTGGTGCTGTTCTCGCAGGGGCTCAACACGGCGCAGAAGCTTGCGGCGAAAGAGGGCGTGCCCAGTGCCAGCGTGTTCCGCGATTTTGACGGCAAAGGTCAGAGTGCGATTGTGATCCGGCGTTTTCTGGATCAGGCGGCGTTTAAGGCACCGCAGGAAAACGGCGTTGTCATGGTTGGGCGTTTGCGTGACGACACGATTTCGGCCTTGGTGCTTTGGGGCTTGCAGGATCGCGCGGGCACCGTTGCATTGGCGCCGGTATCGTCGGCATTGAGCACCTTGAACTGAGGCGGGAAACCCTGTCGGTATCCTGTCGGTAACGCGTCGGTGTTTATTGGTGCGGTGTTTACGTGGCGTCCGGCCTTGGGAATTTGTGTACATACCAAGCGCGATGGCTAAGCTCTTCTTCATGGGAAGAGGAGACTGGCCATGCCGTATGCCGACCTGAACGGAGCGCATATCCACTACACCGACACAGGCGGGGATGGGCCCGCTGTGGTTTTCAGCCACGGATTGCTGCATCACGGCGGCATGTTTGCCGCGCAGGTGGCGCATCTGGAGGATCGGTTTCGGGTGATCACCTTTGACCATCGCGGTCAGGGCAAAAGTGGTGTCACCGAAGGCGGCTATGATCTGGACACGCTGTGCGAAGATGCAGCGGCGTTGATCAGCCATTTGGGCGCGGGGCCGTGTCACTTTGTCGGGCTGTCGATGGGGGGCATGGTTGGAATGCGGCTGGCGGCGCGGCGGCCGGAGCTGGTGAGAACGATGGTGCTGCTTAACACGTCGGCGGAACAGGAACCGGCATCCAACCTGCCCAAATACAAACTGATGGCTTTTTGTGCGCGGTGGCTGGGTCTGGGATCGGTTGTCGGTGGGGCGATGAAGTCGATGTTTGGCGAGACCTTTTTGAATGACCCTGATCGGTCGCAAGAACGGGCGTATTGGCGGCGGTCAATGGCGTCAGGAAACCGGATCGGCGTCACGCGCGCCGTGGCTGCGGTGTTTTCCAGAGACAGTTGTGAAGCGTTGCTGGGACAGATTGATGTGCCGGTCGGGATCGGTGCAGGCGCGGAAGATGTGGCGACCGTGCCGGAGAAATCCGAAAGAATTGCGGCCGAGATCACCGGCGCAGAGCTTGTGATTTTCCAAGGCGCAGGACATTCCAGTACAATCGAAACACCGGATCAGGTGAACGCCCTGATTGACGCGACAGTCGCGCGGGGGTGAGGGCAAAATTCGCTGCGAGAATTTGCCCCGCTTGTTTGCGGCCTAGACGTCTGCGCCCTGAGATAGGACCGTCAGGCCAGAGATTTGAGCAGGGACTGTGATGGGTCGCCCGTGGGTTCAAGGCCAAGGCTGCGTTGATAATCGGCGATCGCGGCGCGGGATTTTGGCCCCAAAACGCCATCTGCGCCGCCGGTATCAAACCCGCGGGCGGTCAGGCGCGTTTGCAGGGCGATGCGGTCATCCTTGGTCAGCCCGTATTGGTCGGGCGGGAACGCTGTATGCAAAGGGCCTGCGCCGCCGATACGGTCTGCCAAATGGCCGACGCCAATCGCATAGCTGTCGGAGTTGTTGTAACGTTTGATGGCTTTGAAGTTGCCGGTCACGGCAAAGCGCGGGCCGCCAGCTTGGGGCTGGATCACGTTTGAGGCGCTTTCGCTTGCGCGCAATTCGCGGCCCCACTTGGTGCCACGAGACCAGCCGTTCTTTTGCAGGTAGGCCGCGGTCGAGGCCAGCGCATCGGATGGATCATCGGACCAGATGTCACGGCGTCCGTCGCCAGTATAGTCCACCGCGAAGGCCTGATAGCTGGTCGGGATAAACTGAGTGTGGCCCATGGCACCGGCCCAACTGCCGGTCATACGGTTCACGGTGATGTCGCCGTTTTGCAGGATCTTGAGCGCGGCGATGAGTTGTTTTTCATAAAACGCCCCGCGACGTCCGTCAAAAGCCAGCGTTGAAGTGGCGGAAATCACCGGAATGTCGCCCTTGCGCTCGCCATAGTAGCTCTCAAGCCCCCAGATCGCACAGATGATTTCGGCGTCCACGCCGTAGGATTGTTCGAGGTTTTGCAATGTGGTGCGGTGCCTTGAGAAGGCGGCGCGCCCTTTGGTGATGCGTTCATCAGAGGCGGCAATGGAGAGGTAATCTTCGAGTGTGCGGGTGAATTCCGTTTGGTTGCGGTCACGCTTGATCACGCCGGGCAAATAGCCGGTGTCACGGAACGCGGCGTTGAGTGTGCTTTCGGTGATGCCCTGCGACAGCGCGCGTCCACGGAAGCCTGCAACCCACGCCGCATAGTCGCGGTTCAGTTGCGGCTGCAAATCCGGCGGCAGTGATTTGGGGCCGGCAATGGCGGCTGTGGAGGTGGTGGACAGCGTGCTTTGGCAGGCGCTGAGGGTCAGGGCGGCGAGGCCGAAGGTGACATTGCGACGGGTGATACTCATGAAACTGCTCTTGTTTGCCAAGTTTGTTGGTGAGCAGTTTGGCAGAGAAATGGGCGAGGGGGAATGCTGGAAAAGGAAAGGGGAGCCCGAAAGCTCCCCTTTTGACTTTGGATTTGCGCTGGGTCAGAGATCAATGCGGAACCGAGCGAACCCGTCGGGGCCTTCGCCAGCGGGCGCGATGGTCACGCCTTCAACGTCTGCCGCGTAATCCGCCGCTTTGGGGCCGGTATCAAACAGGACCGATGTGCCAGGTAGCGGTGCGAAGGTCCAGTTGGCGTCGGCGCGCGGGCTGATTGTGCCCTTTTCCACGATATAGCGCACGATCACGTCGCGGTTGGTGTCAGGGCCTTCAAACACCACTGTGTCGCCCATGGCGCCGGGGAATTTGCCACCACCGCCAGCGCGGTAGTTGTTGGTCGCAACGATGAATTCCGCATTCATATCAAGAGGTTTGCCGTCAAACATCAGGTTCACGATGCGGTTGGCATCCGCGTTCACGAGGTTGCCCTTGGGGTCAAACATGGATGGCTGACTGAGGTCGATCTGGTAGGTCACGCCGTCCATCACATCGTAGTTGTAGGACGGGAAATCAGGGTTCAGCAGCACCTGATCTGCCTTGCCCGCCTCGACCTGATTGAAGATACCGGCAGAGCGTTCGAGCCAGTTCTTGACCTCTTGGCCGGTCACGCGCACCGCACGCACCGTGTTGGGGTAGAGATAGAGATCAGACACGTTCTTGATCGCCACATCACCTTTGGCCACATCGGTATAGTACTCGGGCCCACCACGACCACCGGCCTTGAAGGGCGCTGCGGCAGACAGGATCGGCAGGCCTTCGTGTTCGGTGCCTTTCATCATCTGCTCGATGTACCAAAGCTGAGCAATCGACACGATCTGAACGGAAGGGTCGTCAGCGACCAGCGCAAAATAGCTGTGCAGAGGTGCGTCGGTCTTGCCCACGGCACGTCGCACGTAAGCCAGTGTGGCATCGTGTTCGGCCTGAACCGAGGCGAGAACGGTTTCCTGACTGTCCACCAGCGCGGTGATCGAGCGGTCCTCGTTGCGTTTGGAGATCGGGCGGGCCTCAGAGGTGTGGCTGACGATTTTCCATTCGTTGCCGGAGCGTTCCAGCATCAGGTCAATCAGGCCCAGATGGCTGCCCCAGAAACCGCCCATGGCGGCCGGTTTGCCCATCAGGGTGCCGTTGGCCACGTCTACGCCTGCCATGCCGTCATAGGCGGAGGAGGGGAAAACACGGTGGTGGTGGCCGGTGAGAACAGCGTCGATGCCGTCAATCGCGGCGAGCGGGACCGAGGCGTTTTCCATTCCGTCGCTGTGATCGGCCGCGCCAATGCCGGAGTGGCTGAGCGCGATGATCAGATCGCAGCCTTGTTCTTTCATCACCGGAACATAGGCCTTGGCGGTTTCGACAATGTCGCGCGCCATGACGTTGCCCTCTAGGTGGCGACGGTCCCAGTTCATGACTTGTGGCGGCACAAAGCCGATGAGGCCGACTTTGATCGGGTGTTTCTCACCCGCACCATCGGTCACTTCGCGGTCCATGATCACGTAAGGCTTGATCAGGGTTTTGTCCTGCGTCGGGCTGCCGCCCATTTCGAGCGCGACGTTGGAGCAGATCACGGGGAAATCGGCGCCTGCGAGCGACTTCATCAGAAAGTCGATGCCGTAGTTGAATTCGTGGTTGCCTAGCGTTGAGGCATCAAACCCCACGGCGTTCATCGCTTGAATCACAGGGTGCATGTCGCCTTCTTTCATGCCCCGCTCATAAGCGATGTAGTCGCCCATCGGGTTGCCTTGAAGGAAGTCGCCATTGTCGATCAGCATGGAGTTGGTGGCCTCATCGCGGATGGATTTCACGATGGAGGCGGTGCGGGCGAGGCCCACAGTGTCGCGTGGTTTGTCGGCGTAGTAGTCATAGGGAAAGACATGCACGTGCAGGTCGGTGGTTTCCATGATCCGAAGGTGAGCCTGATTTGTGGCTGCGTGGGCGGAGAAAGGGTGCACGGCGATAAAGCCTGCGGTGGCGCCGAGGAAATGACGGCGGGATAGGGTGAATTGGGACATGGAACCCTCGCTAGTGTTGAAACAGGTGGGCGTCTGGGCTTGGCCGACGCGTATGATCTTGGGGTAATACGGGAAGTGTAACACCAGTTTGACCGACTGGACAAATTATCATGATGCTGTGCGCAGCCTTTGGTCACTTGCAAAACGTGGCCCGTCTGTCACGGTGGGTACAAGGCCAACGTGGATGATCGTCAATGGGGGACCTAAGATCATGAAATACGTTCCAAAAGAAACCACCGATGATGACCTGATCCAGCAGTATCTGGACAAAGGCGGCAAGGTCAGCAAGGGCAAGACCAAGCCTTTGGCCTATGATCTTGGTATCAGCAAAGGCACATGGGGCAACAAGCTGACCAAAGAAGAGAAAGAGGCCAAAGGCTTGAAATAAGCGTCAGTGGATTGGTTCAGCGTCCAGATCGATTGACGCCGGACGTTAGCCTGCTTCTTTGATGATCTTGGTGTCAAAGGCTGACAAGCAAAGCCGGTGAAGGCTCTGGCATCGGGCACCGCGACGTCTTGTGTTGCGGTGCCTGATCCTGATGTGTCTGTTACGTATTCCCGTTGCCGGTAAACCGCGCCGCGTCGGCTGCTGCGCGGCGGATGGCGTTGGATTTGTGCACAGTCTCCATGTACTCGGATTCCGGATCGCTGTCGTAAACAACGCCGCCACCGGCCTGAATGTAGAGCTTCTGATCTTTCACAATCGCCGTGCGCAGCGCGATACAGATGTCCATGTCGCCGCCTGAGCTGAAGTAACCCACGCCACCGCCATAGATGCCGCGTTTTTCGGGCTCCAACTCGTCAATGATCTCCATCGCGCGCACTTTGGGCGCCCCGGACACGGTGCCAGCCGGCATGCCAGCAAAAAACGCATCTAGCGCGTCTTTGTCGTCAGACAGTTCGCCCACCACGTTGGATACGATGTGCATCACATGGCTGTAGCGTTCGATGATGAATTTCTCAGTCGGGCGCACGGTGCCGATTTTGGCGACACGGCCTGTGTCATTGCGGCCGAGATCAAGCAGCATGAGGTGCTCTGCGAGCTCTTTCTTGTCTGCCAGAAGGTCTTCTTCGAGGGCCTTGTCTTCTTCTGGCGTCGCGCCGCGGGGACGGGTGCCAGCGATGGGGCGAATGGTGACTTCGTCGCCAAAAACCCGCACCAGAATTTCGGGGCTTGCACCAATCACCTGATAGCCGCCGAAGTTGAAGTAGAACATAAACGGCGAGGGGTTGGTGCGGCGCAAAGAGCGGTAGAGCGCAAAGGGCGGTTGGCGGAATTCCTGTGTCCAGCGCTGTGCCGGCACCACCTGAAAGATGTCGCCCGCGCGGATGTAGTCTTTGGCCTTCTCGACAGCGGCCATATAGCCTTCTTTGGTGAAGTTGCTGACCGGAGCGCTGTCCTCATGGGCTTCGCCCAGATCACGGGCGGCCTGTGGCATTGCACGTTCCAGATCACGCACTGCATCCATAACGCGTTCGGCGGCCTGCGCATAAGCGGCTTTGGCAGATTGCCCATCGCTGACCCATGCGGGCGAGACAACTGTCACTTCTCCTTTGACACCATCCAGCACGGCAACCACCGAGGGGCGCATCATGCAGGCGTCGGGCAGGCCGAGCGGATCGGGGTTCACGTTTGGCAGATGTTCGACCAGACGGATCATGTCATAGCCGAGATAGCCAAACAGCCCTGCGGAGGCCTGTGGCAGGTCTTCGGGCAGGTCAATGCGGCTTTCGGCGATCAGCGCGCGCAGATTGTCCAGCGGGTTGCCGCCTTGATCCTCAAACGCGTCCCCATCAAAGCGGGCATGACGGTTTAGGCGGCTGGTCTCACCACGGCATTGCCAGATCAGGTCGGGTTTCATGCCGATAATGGAGTAGCGACCGCGGACTTCGCCGCCGGTCACGGATTCAAGCATGAAGGCATCCTTGTGGGCGCCGGTCAGCTTGAGCATCAGCGAAACAGGCGTGTCCAGATCGGCCGCAAGACGGGCATAGACCACCTGATTTTCGCCCGCATCATAGGCGCGGGCGAACTCGTCAAAGGAGGGGACAAGATCCATGGGATCAGGCCTTTCTTACTGAAGCTGGGCGTGCACAGCGTTGAGTGCCTGCTGATTGATTTGCGGCGGGTAGGCCACCTGAAGCGCCTGTGCGTAGGCCTGGAAAAGATCCTGGGAAATACCGCCACCCAATTGCTGTGTGATCAGTTCGGCAATGCCCGAGATTTCCGCGTCGGATTGGTCCGGCGCTGTGATTTCGTTCAGGCGCACGACGATCAGGCCGCCGTCGTCGGTCGGGATCTGGCGCAGCTCGCCTGCCTCCATTTCAAACACCTGCACCATGAAGTCTTCCGTGGTGCCCGCAACAAAGTCGGCGCGTTCCGTGTCGACTTCTTCGTTGGCGTCAAAGCCGAAGGACGTGAATTGCGTACCGGCGGCCAGCTGCGGCTCAAGAGATGTCACCAGCTCGCCAAGTGCCTTGACGGTGCGTTCTGCCTTGAGCGCGGCTGCGGCGTCTTCTTTGACATCCTCAAACGGTGCCGGTGCGGCCTCGGTTGTGCCATCCAGACGCAGGGCGAAAATGCCGCCGTCGTCCAGCTCCTCGATTTGCGGGAAATCGCTTTCGGTGACTGCGGCCGCGATGTTGCGGAAGGTTTCATAGCCTGCGATTTCCGCGTCTGAGCCTGCGTGCCAGTCAATTGTGGCCAGTTCGAGATCGGTTTCATCCGCAAGCTCTTCGAGCGTTGCGCCACCTGCAAGCAGGTCGTCGACGTTTTCGATCTGGGTCTCGATCACACGACGGGCGCGGTCAAATGCCAGGTCTTCGCGCAGTTCTGGAAGCGCGTCTTCGAAGCTGGTGGCGCGTGCCGGCAAAATGCCGTTCACACGGAACAGCGCGGGGCCGAGGTCGGTCTGAACGGGGCCAGCAAGGCCGCCAACCGGCGTGATGAACACAGCTTCGCCTGCGGCACCGAGATCAGATTTGGAGATGTCGCCAAGATCCACGTCGGACAGGGCAAGGCCGCGGGCCTCCACAAGGTTTTCAAAAGAGGTCTGACCGTTGCGGACCTGATCCAGCGCGGCGTTGGCTGCGGCGTCATCAGCAAAGGCCAGACGCTCAACAAGGCGGCGCTCGGGCTGGTTATATTCCGCGTCGCGCTCGGCATAGAGATCGCGCAGGGCCTGTTCGTCGACTTCGACGCTGTCCAAAATCATGGCCGGTGTCACCCAAGCATAGGTGATTTGGCGCGTCGCTGGCTGCATGAAGGCGTCGATATTGGCGTCGTAGTGCGCCTTGGCGTCCGCGTCGGACGGAGTAGCGACCGGGCCGGTCAGATTGGCCTCGGTCAGTTTGGTCCATGTGAAATCGCGGTTTTCGGCGATGAAACCGATCATCGTTTGGGCATAGCTGTCAGGAATGTTGACGCCTGACACGATGGCGCCCTGCAACAGCGAGCGGGCTGTTTCTTCGCGCACGCTGTCTTCAAATTCGGATTCGCTCATGCCGGCTTGGTCAATGGCAAAGGTATAGGCGGCGCGGTCAAAGTTTCCGTCCAGCCCCTGAAAGGCCGGAATGGTCAGAAGTTCGCGGCGCAGGTTTTCATCGCCAATAGACAGGCCCATACGGGAGGTTTCCGCATCCATTGAGTGGGTTGTGACAAGACGGGCCAGAACGTTTCGGTCTACGCCAAAAAGCTGTGCTTGTTGGAAGGTCAGCGGCTGGCCGACCTGCGCGGAGTAGGCGTTCATTTCTTCCTGAAGGCCGCGGTAGTAGTCATCCACCGAAATGTCTTTGCCACCCACTTCGCCCACAGAGCGGACGGAGCCGGACAGGTTGGTCACGCCAAAGCCGCCAAGGCCCAGGATGAGCATCGCCATTAGGATCCAGACAAATGTCTTGGACGCTTTGCCACTCTTTTTCGCCTCGGCCATGTTGGTTCCTTACGTCTTTGTCGATTATTGGTCTGCGCGGATGTCTACGCGGTTGAAAAGAAGGGAGCAAGCTCAGATGGGGCTTTCGCTCTGTTTGGGGTAATCCGCTTGTGCCAGCCGGTCAAACAACACGGCAATTTCGCCGCGGTCGACGTTTGCAAAGGCGATGCGCAACTGGCGGCTGCCTGCGGGATCATTTTCCGGCATAAACATCGTGCCGGGGAGGCAAAGCACGTGATGATCCTGCACCAGCCGCTTGGCCAATTCATCCGAACCCATGTCGAAGGGATGCTCGACATAGGCGAAGTAGGCGCCTGCGCCCATGAGTTTCCAGCCTTGCGCCGTCAATGTGCCCATGTTGTCGGCAATCGCTGCGCGACGATCAAGGATCTCCGCGCGTTCGCCCGCAAGCCACTGTGACAGGTTCCGCATGCCCCAGAGCGCCGCATACTGGCCAAGCTGGTTCGGGCAGATGGTGACTGTGTCGAGGAATTTCTCCGCCTCAGCCAGAAAGGCGCTGTTGGCCACCATGGCCCCGACGCGATGCCCCGTGAGTCGGTAGGCCTTGGAAAACGAATAAAGCTGCACAAGAGTGTCACCCCATTGCGGGTCGGTGAACAGATCATGCGGAGCCTCTGTGCGAAGGTCGAAATCGCGGTAGGTTTCGTCGACAATCAGCTTGATGCCCTTGGCCCGTGCAAGCTCAAAGAAGGCACGCACAAGTTCTGCGGGGTATTCCACGCCGCCGGGGTTGTTGGGTGTCACCAAAACTATGGCGCGAGTCCGGCTGGTGATCAGCGCGCTTGCGGCTTCGGGATCGGGCAAAAGAATCTCGCCAGTCGCGAGGGGCACCGTTTTGATGCCCTGCATGTCGAGCCACATTTTGTGGTTAAAATACCAAGGCGTCGGCAGGATGATTTCGTCGCCTTCTCCTGCGATTGCCGACAGGGTCGCACAGAAAGCCTGATTGCAGCCGGAGGTGATGGCCACTTCGTCCGCCCCGATTTGGCCGCCGTAAGCCGAGCTCCACTGAGACGCCACTTCTGCGCGCAACTCAGAAAGACCCAGAACCGGCCCGTAAAGATGTGCTTCGGGAACGTCTTTTGCCACGCGCGCGATTTCGGCGCGCAGTGGGGCGGGGGGGGGATCGACGGGGGCGGCCTGACTGACGTTGATCAAAGGGTTGTCTGGCGTGAATGTCGCGCCTTCCAGCCAGCGGCGGGCCTCCATAACGGGCGGAGCAAACGTGGCTTGAGTGCGGGACAAGGTCATTGGTGTCTCCAGAAGTAAGTGTGTGACCAAAGGGTTTTAGGGGGCTCGTTGCGTTAGGGCAATGTTCAAAAACATCAGGAGGTTCACCATATGGGCGAAACCAGATTTAAGTTGAAAAATGCTGGGTGGTGGCGCAAAGAGTCAGGGCGAATTCTGTCCCAGATTATGTAAGGTCGGCTATGACACAATCCCTCCGTCAGAAAATTGAGAGCTTGGCCGCCGAGGACAAGGAAGAACCGGTTTCATTGGCAGAAATGCTGGAAGGGCATGTACGTGCGGAGGGAATTGAGGACCGAAACCTCAAAACACTACGCTTGATACAGGCATTCAGACAGTTTCAGGCGAGCGACAAAGCCAGGTTCTCTGATTTGGACGGTCTGGCGGCGGAAAACCCCTATTACGGGATCGTGCCGTGTCGCGCTGCAGGCGTGGATTTTGTTATGTTTTGTGCCAACGATGATGTTGTTGCGCGGCGGTATCTGTGGGCGGGCGCTGACAGTTATGAGCCGAAAATGGTCCAGCGATGGGTATCGTGGTGCCGCGAGGCGCAAGGCGACATTCTTGATATCGGGGCATACTCCGGCCTGATGTCACTCCTTGCGGCACGCTGTCACCCAACGAACCAGGTGCATCTTTTTGAACCATTGGAAGCAATCGCGGAACGTGCCAACATCAACGTGAAACTGAATGGGGTCAGCAGACGGGTGGATCGCCACAAAATTGCTGCGTCAAACGTTTCGGGCAAGCAAGACATCCATATTTACCGTGACCCAAACTTTCTGGCGACGGGGGCGTCCATTGACAAAAAAGCTGGCAAGGACGTGTTTGCCACGCACACGATCCGCACGGCCAAGCTGGACGATGATTTTGCGCACCTGTCTCCGAAAGTCGTGAAAATCGACACTGAGGGGCACGAATTGGCGGTCATCAAAGGTATGATGGGCCTGCTGACCAAGCACAAACCGAAACTCTTGATTGAGGTCTGGCAAGACACCCGCGATGAGGTGCTTTCCGAGTTGAAAAACCTTGGCTACCGGCTTGAACAGGCTGAAAAAGTCGACGCCAAGGTGAATAATTTCTTCGCGGAGTAACGCGCCGCGTTCCTTAGTCCGTGCCGCGATAGGGCTCAACGTATTGCAGCGCCATATCCCACGGGAAGAAGATCCATGTGTCCTGGCTGACGCCGGTGATGAAGGTGTCCACCATCGGCTCGCCTGCGGGTTTGGCGTAAACGGTGGCAAAATGCGCCTTGGGATACATCTGACGCACCAGTTCCAGCGTTTTGCCGCTGTCCACCAGATCGTCCACGATTAGAATGCCTTCTCCGTCGCCCATCAGGTCGGCGTCGGGGCTTTTGAGGACCTGCGCTTCGCGTTGTTTGTCCTGTGCGCCGCCGCCGGAGTAGTAAGATTTCACCGAGATGGTATCGACGGTGCGAATGTCCAGTTCGCGTGACACGATCATCGCCGGCGCCATACCGCCACGGGTGATGGCAACAACGGCTTTCCATGCGCCGTCATCGGGGCCTTTGCCGTCCAGACGCCACGCCAGCGCACGGCTGTCGCGGTGGATTTGATCCCAGCTGATGTGGAAGCCTTTTTCGTGTGGCAGACGCTCGCTCATGTGCTTTTCCCCGGGTGTGCGTGTGATTTGCGTTTGGATCGTTTTATCAGACGCTCGGGGCGGCGCAAATGGTTTGCGCCGTCGTATGCGGATTGCCACGTATTGGCCGTCTTGCACACTGATTTGCGACGGGCGGAGATCGCAGACGAGGCGAGCAAAAACCCCGAACACCGACACATGAGGTCGGGATAGGACAAGGGTTTTTAGAGAGCCGCGATTTTGACGCCAAGAGCTGCCAGCAGACCGCCGAAGATACGGTCGATCCAGTGTTTCAGGCCGATGTAGACGCGACGGGTGCGTTCAAAGGAGAACAGACGCGCCACAAAGGTGTTCCACAGAAATTCGCCCATGAAGATACAGACGAGCAAGGCGGCGAGGGCAGGGGCTGTCGCCTCTGCTGGCACGGTGCCGACAAAGATCGCGCCGAAAAAGACGGCCGGTTTCGGGTTGGCAAGCTGTGTCCAAAGGCCGAGGCGGAAGGCGGCAAGGGCGCTGCGCGGGGCAGCGGTGGATGCTGTTTCGTCCAGCGGCTCATCCGCGGCGCGCCACATTTTGACGGCGGTCCAGATCAGGAAAGCCGCGCCGCCGATTTTCAACACCGTCAACAAAAACGGAGCATATTCAAACAACAGCGCCAGACCGAAAAGGGCGGCAGCGGCCCAGAAAACCGCGCCGGCGCCAATGCCCAGCGAAAGGGCTGCGCCGGTGCGCAGACCCTCGGACAGGCCAATGCGGGCGGCCATCAAAACGGCAGGACCGGGGCTGATGGCGGCCATCAGGCAAAGCGAGACAGCGGCCAGAAACGCGGCGCCGCTCATTTGCGGCCCGTTACGGCGTCGATGTCGGGGCTGTCCACAGCCTTCATGCCAACCACGTGATAGCCTGCGTCCACATGCAGGTTCTCGCCTGTTGTGCCGCTGCCGAGGTCAGACAGCAGGAACAGCGCGGATTTGCCCACGTCTTCGATGCTGACATTGCGACGCAGGGGGGAGTTCAATTCGTTCCATTTCAGAATGTAGCGAAAGTCGCCGATGCCGGAGGCGGCGAGGGTTTTGATCGGACCTGCGGAAATGGCGTTGACGCGGATTCCGTCTTTACCGAGGTCTTCGGCGAGGTATTTCACCGAGGCTTCCAGTGCGGCCTTGGCGACGCCCATGACGTTGTAGTGGGGCATAACCTGCTCTGCGCCATAGTAGGTCAGCGTGAGGGCGGAACCGCCGTCGGTCATCAGCTTCTCGGCGCGTTGCATCACGGACGTGAACGAATAGACGGAGATGTCCATGGTCATCAGGAAGTTGTCACGGCTGGTGTCAACATAACGGCCGCGCAGCTCGTTTTTATCTGAAAAGCCAATGGCATGCACGATGAAGTCAATCTTGCCCCATTTTGATTCAATCTCAGCAAAAGCCGCGTCGATGGAGGCAGGATCCGACACATCACAATCAATCAGTGTATCGACACCCAATTTGGCCGCCAGCGGCTCTACACGCTTCTTAAATGCGTCCCCCATATAGGAAAATGCCAACTCGGCGCCGGCATCGGCACAAGCCTGGGCGATGCCCCACGCGATGGATTTGTCGTTGGCCAGGCCCATGATCAGGCCACGCTTGCCTGCCATCAGTTGATTAGACATCGGTTGCTCCCACTCCCAATTCGGTATTGAAGTCCTTTAGGCGATTGATCCAAATGCATCAATAGGCGTGGGTCGATGGGACGGGCGGTGCCGCGTCGGATAACGGAGAAAGTAGATGAGCGACAGAACCGGAATTTTTGCTGGCGACAATCCGTTCGAGATTGCGCGCAATTGGCTGGTCGATGCGGAAAAGGCCGAGGTGAACGATCCCAACGCGATCGCTTTGTCGACCGTAGACGCAGACGGCATGCCCAATGCGCGCATGGTTCTTCTGAAGGACATCGAGGACGATGCGTTTGTGTTTTATACCAATTATGGCAGCGCCAAGGCCCGCGAGATCGACAGCGCCGGTAAGGCCGCCTTTGTGATGCACTGGAAATCCTTGCGTCGCCAGATTCGGGTGCGCGGCACGGTGATCAGGGAAGATGGCGCCGCCGCCGACGCCTATTTTGAGTCGCGGTCTTTGAAGAGCCGGCTGGGAGCGTGGGCGTCAAAACAATCACAACCTCTCGGATCGCGCACAGAGCTGATGGCGAAAGTGGCAAAAATTACAGCCGCCCATGGACCCAAACCGGAACGGCCTCCGTTTTGGGGTGGTTACCGGCTGTGTCCGACAGAAATCGAGTTCTGGGCAGACGGGGCTTTCCGGTTGCATGACAGGTTCCGTTGGGTCAAGCAAAGCCCTGAAAAACCTTGGGAAATCACGAGACTCAATCCCTAGGGAAATGGGTTGCCGAAAAGCAGGCGAAAGAAAAGCTACCCATTTTAGCGCTTGCTGATTTTGATCAATTGAACCAATCTTCAGTCCATCATGGGGATGATACGGACTAAGGTTAAGGTTTTGACTACTGTTGAAAATGACATCTCGCGCATTGCGGGCGAGGTGAAGTGGTTCGATCCTGTAAAAGGATTCGGATTTATTGTGTCAGATGACGGCGGCGCCGACATTCTGTTGCACGCCAATGTTTTACGTAACTTCGGACAAAGCTCTGTTGCGGATGCGTCGCGCATCGAAGTCGCGGTTCAAATGACGAATCGCGGGGCGCAGGCGGTGGAGGTCTTCGAGATCGAGCCGCCTGAGTCGGACGCGGCGGTGCCGCTGTCCGACTTTGAGGGGCTTGATCTGGACGAATTGCGCTCCGCACCGCTTGAACCCGCGCGGGTGAAGTGGTTCGACAAAGGCAAAGGGTTTGGCTTTGCTAATGTTTTCGGCCACCCTGAAGACATCTTTTTGCATATCGAAGTGCTGCGCCGCTCTGGACTCGCTGATTTGCAACCTGGCGAAGCGCTGGCGTTGCGGGTGATTGACGGAAAGCGGGGCCGCATGGCGACCGAGGTTCTGGCATGGGAAAACGCAGTCAACGAAGACTGACAGGATTGAGAATGAGTGCCCTTTGGGGGGCATCAGTGGCCGCGTCTTTGGGTGCGGCCACATCCGTTTGGGCAGGCTGTGCCCCTGGCGCGCTTGAGGTGCGCGGCAATTGGGGGCAAGCGCGATTCACCGTTGAGGTGGCGGATACGGACGAAGAGCGGGCGCGAGGGCTTATGCATCGTGAGAGCATGCCGATGAGCGCGGGGATGCTCTTTATATATGAGCGGCCGGAGCGGGCGTCTTTCTGGATGCGAAACACGCTGATTCCTTTGGATATCCTGTTTGCGGATCACACGGGGGTGGTGCGCCACATCCATCCGGAGGCGGTGCCTTTGGATGAAACACCGATTCCCGGCGGCGATGGCATCAAATATGTGCTCGAAATCAACGGGGGACTGGCCGAAGCGATGGGAATTTCGGTGGGCAGCGAGCTTCGACATGGTGAGATGCAGCAAGAAAGCGCAAAATGGCGCTGCGAATGACACCTTTGGGGTTTTCATTCCCCGCAGGGCGGGCTAAACGATGCCTCGGTCCGGGGCGTAGCGCAGTCTGGTAGCGCACCTGTTTTGGGTACAGGGGGTCGCAAGTTCGAATCTTGCCGTCCCGACCATGTTTCTCTGCACACCTAAGGTGTCGTGCCGGATATTCCGGTCTGTGAGAAACCGCCGCAGTCGCGCGTGAGCGACACATTCCAGCATACGCTGAACTCTGCCGATCCCTCGTTTTGATTCGCAGTCTGACCATTGAGTTGGGCAGAGTTGACTAAAATTCGTGCATATCGTCTGTGACAAATTTTCTGCACTCTAGATTTGGTGTTTTTTGAGCAAGTGATCAGAAATGGCGCGAATCTCCCGTCTTTTCAGACCGTTCTCTGGCTA
This sequence comes from Shimia haliotis, assembly GCF_900114415.1. Lineage (GTDB taxonomy): Bacteria > Pseudomonadota > Alphaproteobacteria > Rhodobacterales > Rhodobacteraceae > Shimia > Shimia haliotis. The sequence continues at coordinate 533,926 of NZ_FOSZ01000001.1, forward strand.
TCTCAAAGTGGATCGATTTTTCTGCATTGCAGAAGGATCGGCGCGGAATCGGGGGGAGGCTTGGGAGGTCATACAAACCGCGTTTCGGTCAACAGAAAAATTCCAGATATCCACACAATTAATTCGTTGACCTTGTATGGTCGAATACGCCAGTTTGTGGGAGCGGTTGCGAAACGCTACAACATATAGTGGCGAGTGGCACCGGACAGGGACGAACACCATAATAAGATCCGACATTGGTCGGGCGATATTCGGCGATGCGCTTGCGTTTGCCGTGGCGGTGAGTCTTTGCCGGACCCAAGCGATTTTGCGGTCAAGGGGTGGCAAATCCCGTAGGCGCACCGCGTGAATGTGAACAGCTGGGACATGAGGCAGCGATGAAAATCGAGAGAAAGTTTACCGAGGCAGGGCAGGACGCATACGCAGCGCTGGATTTTGTGACCACCGAGTCCGAGATTCGCAATCCCGACGGGTCGATTGTTTTCCGATTGGCGGACGTTGAAGTGCCTGCGAGCTGGAGCCAAGTCGCCAGCGACGTGATCGCACAGAAGTATTTCCGCAAAGCTGGTGTTCCAGCAAAGATGAAGAAGGTCAAAGAAAAGGGCGTGCCGGAATTCCTGTGGCGCTCGGTTCCGGCCAACGACGATGTTGAGATCGGTGGCGAGACCAGCGCCAAGCAAGTGTTTGACCGTCTGGCGGGCGCTTGGACCTATTGGGGCTGGAAAGGCGGCTATTTCAGCACCGAAGAAGACGCGCGCGCCTATTTTGACGAGATGCGTTATATGCTGGCAACCCAGCGCGCCGCGCCGAACTCGCCCCAGTGGTTCAACACCGGTCTGCATTGGGCCTATGGCATCGATGGTCCGGGTCAGGGGCACTACTATGTGGACTACAAGTCCGGCAAGCTGACCCGCTCGAAGTCTTCTTATGAACATCCACAGCCGCATGCGTGTTTCATTCAGTCGGTCAAAGACGATCTGGTGGGTGACGGCGGTATTATGGATTTGTGGGTGCGTGAGGCGCGTCTGTTCAAATACGGCTCCGGCACCGGCACCAACTTCTCCTCGCTGCGTGCGGATGGCGAAACCTTGTCGGGTGGCGGCAAATCCTCGGGCCTGATGGGGTTCCTGAAGATCGGCGACCGTGCGGCGGGCGCGATCAAGTCAGGCGGCACCACGCGCCGTGCGGCAAAAATGGTGATCGTGGATGCGGATCACCCCGATATCGAAGAATACATCAATTGGAAGGTCAAAGAGGAGCAGAAGGTTGCGTCCATCGTGGCCGGCTCCAAGATGCACGAGCAGAAGCTGAACGGCATTTTTGATGCGATCAAAGCTTGGGACGGTGCAGAGGCGGATGCCTATGACGCCAAGGTCAACGACGGGTTGAAGTCCGCGATCCGCGACGCGAAAAAGTCCATGATCCCTGAGACTTACATCAAGCGCGTGCTGGATTATGCCAAGCAGGGTTACGCCAGCATCGAGTTCCCGACCTATGACACAGACTGGGATTCCGAGGCTTATGCGTCGGTCTCTGGCCAGAACTCCAACAACTCGATCCGTGTGACGGATGCCTTCCTGAAGGCGGTCGAGAACGACGCCGATTGGGAACTGATCCGCCGCACCGACGGGTCAGTCGCCAAAACCATCAAGGCGCGCAAGCTTTGGGAAGACGTGGGTCACGCAGCCTGGGCCTGTGCCGATCCCGGCATTCAGTACCACGACACTGTAAACGCGTGGCACACATGCCCCGAAGACGGTGAAATCCGCGGTTCCAACCCGTGCTCGGAATACATGTTCCTTGATGACACGGCTTGTAACCTGGCCTCGATGAACCTGCTGACCTTCCTTGAGGATGGCGTGTTCCAAGCCGAAGATTACATGCACGCGACCCGTCTGTGGACTGTGACGCTGGAAATCTCCGTAACCATGGCGCAGTTCCCGTCCAAAGAGATTGCACAGCGGTCTTATGACTTCCGGACGCTGGGTCTTGGCTATGCCAACATCGGCGGGCTGCTGATGAACATGGGCTTTGGTTATGACAGCGATGAAGGCCGCGCGCTGGCCGGATCGCTTACCGCGATCATGACTGGCGTGTCCTATGCAACCTCTGCCGAGATGGCGGGCGAGCTGGGTGCATTCAGCGGATACGAGCGCAACAGCGAGCATATGTTGCGCGTCATCCGCAATCACCGTCGCGCGGCTTATGGCCATGACACTGGATATGAAGATCTGGCGGTGAAGCCGGTGGCGCTGGACCTCGCGAACTGTCCTGATCAAAGCCTTGTGAAACTGGCCAAGACAAGCTGGGACGAGGCGCTGACGCTGGGTGAAAAGCACGGCTATCGAAACGCGCAGACTTCGGTGATTGCGCCGACGGGCACCATCGGTCTGGTGATGGATTGTGACACCACCGGCATTGAGCCTGACTTTGCACTGGTAAAGTTCAAGAAACTTGCGGGTGGCGGGTATTTCAAGATCATCAACCGCTCGGTTCCAGCGGCGTTGGAAGGGTTGGGGTATTCTTCGGCACAGATCGAAGAGATCGTCAGCTATGCGGTGGGCCACGGCACCATCGGCAATGCGCCAGGCATCAACCACACCTCGCTGATTGGGCATGGCTTTGGCCAGAACGAGATCGACAAGATCGAAGCGTCGCTTGGCTCGGCCTTTGATATCCGGTTTGTGTTCAACCAGTGGACGCTGGGCGAAGAGTTCTGCACCAACGTGCTGGGCATTCCCGCCGAAAAGTTGAATGATCCGGGTTTTGATCTGCTGGCGTCGCTGGGGTATTCCCGCGCCGACATCGAAGCCGCCAACGACCATGTTTGCGGCACCATGACACTGGAAGGCGCGCCGTTCCTCAAGGAAGAGCACTACAGCATCTTTGATTGCGCAAACCCTTGCGGCAAAAAGGGAAAACGCTTCCTGAATGTGGACAGTCACATCACCATGATGGCGGCGGCACAGTCGTTCATCTCGGGCGCGATCTCCAAAACGATCAACATGCCAAACGACGCCACGATCGAGGATTGCCAGAAGGCTTATGAGCTCAGCTGGTCTCTCGGTATCAAGGCGAACGCCCTGTATCGCGACGGCTCCAAGCTTTCGCAGCCTCTGGCGGCGGCTCTGGTTGAGGATGACGACGATGCGGCGGAGATCCTTGAGAGCGGCTCAATGACCGAAAAGGCGCAGGTGCTGGCCGAAAAGATCGTCGAGAAAATCGTGGTCAAAGAAGTCGCCCGTGGTCGTGAGAAAATGCCTGAGCGCCGCAAAGGATACACCCAAAAGGCGGTTGTTGGCGGCCACAAGGTTTATCTGCGGACCGGTGAATATTCGGACGGCTCTTTGGGCGAAATCTTTATCGATATGCACAAGGAAGGCGCGGGTTTCCGTGCGATGATGAACAACTTCGCGATCGCTGTGTCGGTGGGCCTGCAATATGGTGTGCCGCTGGAAGAGTTCGTGGACGCATTCACCTTCACCAAGTTCGAGCCGGCGGGCATGGTTCAGGGCAACGACAGCATCAAGAATGCGACGTCGATCCTTGACTATATCTTCCGCGAGTTGGCGGTGTCTTATCTGGATCGCACCGATCTGGCACACATCAAGCCGGAAGGTCAGAGCTTTGACGAGTTGGGACGTGGCGAAGAGGAAGGCGTGTCAAATGTGTCCGAGCTGAGCGAAAGCGCAGCAACGCGGTCTTTGGAAGTGCTGAAGCAGATTTCCTCGACCGGATATTTGCGCAAGCGTTTGCCGCAGGAACTGGTGGTGTTGAACGGTGGTCAAAGCACGGGGACCGATCCGGTGGCCACGTTGAACACTTTGGTGCCGGAAACGGCCGGCGCGCCAGCGGTTGCCGCCACGGCAACGGTTGCACCATCCGTGTCCACAACCGTATCTAGCGCCTCTGCGCCCACCGGTATGGATGAGCGCGTGAAGGCGAAAATGCAGGGCTATGAGGGTGATCCTTGCGGGGATTGCGGAAACTACACGCTGGTGCGCAACGGCACCTGCATGAAGTGCAACACCTGCGGCGCCACAAGCGGGTGCAGCTGATCCCGGGGGGGACCTTGGGTAGGGGGCCTTTGTGCCCCCGACGACTTTGACGAATTTCCGGGGCCGTGCGCGGCCTTGGGTGAGACACGGAGCGGGTGCGCTTGCTCCGACGACATTCAGGCCGCAGGCAAAAAACATCGAGCGGTATCAAGAGTGAGCCTGAATGGCGAAACTGGGGGGCCTTGAGCCCCCCAATTTTTTTTGTCCCGTCAGAATTTTGAGAGGGGGCTTTGCCCCCGCCGACGCAAGCGCCGACTCCCCCAAGGTATTTGCAGCAATAGGAAACGGTTAGGCTGGCAGATGGATATTGAACCGCTCGCGGATTTGCTGATCTGTGATCGGATCAAAGCGCGCGGCAGAGGGATCTGTGAGAATCTCTTCTTTGCGTTTGATGGCCTTTTGGATCAGGTCCGGCTTGTCGAGTTCGGCCCATTCTTTTGGTGAGGTTCTGTCTCCAAGTGTTGGATAAACATGATCTTTTTGCATGCGGCTGAGAGTGGCGCCCGTGCCGAGATAATGGCCGGTGCCGCCAAGGCAAACCTTCTTCATCTGATCGAGCGCAAGGGTTTCGTCATCCACCTCGATGCCGCGCACACAGCGCAGAGCCTGACCGATAATGTCATCACCCAAAATCAGGGATTCGTGGCAAAATCCAAGAAGGCTGGCATGCATGCCGGCGGCCTCGTAGACCATGTTGAGGCCGGAAAGACCGGCCATCACATTGGAGCACATCTGTTCCCAACCGGCCTGCATGTCCGGCAGTTTGCTGTCGGCGATGCCTGCCGCCGCGCCGCCGGGAATGCCGTAGAATTTGTGCATCTGGGCGCAGCCTGCGGTCAGGAGCGCTTGCTCGCCCGAACCACCTGTCATGGCGCCGGTTCTAAGATCAAGGCCAAAGGGCCATGTGCCGAAAATCGCGGGGTGGCCGGGTTTGATGGCGTTCACATAAACGATGCCGGCAAGGCATTCTGCCACCGCCTGCACGATGGCGCCTGCGATGGTCGAGGGCGCGGTGGCGCCGGCCATGCCAGCAGACAATAGCAACACCGGCATGCCGCCTTGAATGCAGGCTTCCATCACCTCGCAGGATTCGGTGGCGAATTTCATTGGTGGAACAACGAAGCAGTTGGAATTGCTGACAAAAGGCCGTTCGTGCCACTTGTCTTCGCCGCCCGCGATCATGTGCAACATTTCCAAGGCTTCGGGCACAAAGGACGGATCGGTGAAGGAGGTGCCGATGTGTTTCGTGGTGCCTGCACAGCAGGCGTAGATGGTGTTGAGGTCCATTTCCTTGTTGTCGAGGATATCGCGGGCCACCATCGGGCGTTGCAGGAAGTGGATGTTATCAAGTTGTTGTGTGATGCGGGCTGCATCGTGCAGATCCTGCAAGGTGGAATCGCGGTAATTCCGACCATCCACATCAACCATGTGCACGGCCGCTCCGGCGGTGCCATAATGCACGCGATGGCCGTTCAACTGAAGATCGTACTGGGGGTCCCGGCCTGGCAAAGTGATGTCTTTACAGGCCTTTGCCAAAGAATCTTCAACCAAGGCACGCGGAATACGGATGCGGCCGTCATCGCCAAGAACAGCGCCCGCGGCGGTGAGATAGTCGATGCCCGATTGCGGCGCGTCGGCAAAACCGATTTGTTCCATGGCGTCCAGGGCGGTTTCGTGGATACGCTGCATGTCGCGGTCTGAGAGCGGCTTGTAGGTGCCGCCTTCGAGGCCAGCGCGTACGGGGCGGATTTCCTGAGTGAGAGGCGCTGCACGGGAGGCTCGACGGGCTGCACGACCGCCGGAGCGGCGGGAAATTGTGGCATTCATATTGGTAAGTTCCTGTAAAGTCAGTCAAAAAATGGATTTGACGGCTTTACGGACGGCCACGGGCTGCACGGCCGCGTTCGGCACCGATGGTGATGATCACCAACTGAATTTTGCTGCGCACGCCTTGCATGGCTCCTCCTTCTTGCTCTCAGTGTGCGAGTCAGAAAGGGGCCTGTCGAACCTGTTTGCGACATTTGTCGCAAACAGGATATGCAAGGCTATTTTGCCAATGTCTGCGCGTGATCCACCAGTGTTTTCAAGGCTTTGGCAAAGCGCTCGTCATCCACGGTCATGGCCACGCGCACATGGCCATGGGCGGCGGTGCCAAAACTTTCGCCCGGCATGGTGGCGATTTTGTGGGTGTCGAGCAGGCTGTTGGCGAATGCCTCGCCGCTGAGGCCGGTCGCGCGCACGTCCAGCATCAGATACATTGCGCCCTGAGCGGGAATGAGGCCGACGGTGTTCTGGTCGGCCAGAATCTCACGCGCGATTTCGCGTCGGCGACGGAACGGGGCGGCGACGCCATCTTCGAGATCAGGGCCTTGGTCGATGGCAAAGGCAGCGGCGTCCTGAATGAAGCCCGGCACGCCATAGGTGGTGTGGGTGGCCAGATTGATGAGATGCGAGATGACCTCTTTCGGGCCGCAGATCCAGCCGACGCGGGAGCCGGTCATGGCGTGTGATTTGGACATGGATCCCACAACCAAGGTACGATCCGCCATGTTGGGCAGGCTGCGTGGCGAGATGTGTTCGCCTTCCCAGACCTGCGTGTCATAGACTTCGTCTGAGATCAGCCAGAGATCATGTTCACGGCAGACTTCGGCGATTCCTTCAAGGGTTTCAGCACTATAGACTGTGCCGGTCGGGTTGTTGGGGGAGTTGATCAGAAGCGACGCCGCGCCTTTGGAGGCCTCTGCGGCAATATCTTCCGCGCGGGGCTGGAAGGCGTCGGAGGCGTGGGTGCGCACAACCACGGGTTCCGCGCCGATGCCGCGGATCGTGCCGGGGTAGGTGGCATAATACGGGTCGATATAGAGCGCACGATCACCGGTGTTACAGGTGGCGGCATGGGCGGCAAACAGGGCCGCCTGACCGCCGGGCGTGATCAGAATATTCTCAAAAGTGGTCGGCACGCCGGTTCTGTCCTGAATGCGAGCGGCCACGGATTCACGCAAGGCTTGCGTGCCGGGAACCATGGCGTAACCGGTGTGTCCGCCGCGGGCGGACCGGTCCATGGCGGCCAGAATCACGGGGTCTGTGCGGATGTCATGTTCGCCGATGGTCAGTTCGATGACATTTTCGCCCTCGGCGATCATACGGCGGGCTTTGTAGAAGACATCCCACCCGTCCGAGCCGCCGCCGGTGATTCCTGTAATACGCTGAGAAAGCTGCATTTTCTTCGTTTCCCTAGAGTCCCTTTGTCCGGAGTGGTGGCATTTGGATGCTGCGCGCGTCAAATGCAATTCTGTGATGGGTGATATTTCCGGATGCGGGGGGGCGGTATTGTGTCGGCAAAGCGTCGGTATCACGTCGGTGCGATCCGGTGGGGGTTTTGCTCCGGTCACTGCAGGCTGAGACCCCCGCAGGGTATTTGTGGCCAGACAGAGAATGCGGCTCAGGTGTCAGGCGTGTCGCCAAGCAGGAATCTGGGGCCTTGGCCGCGGTTTCGGATGCGGTCGTCTTTGTTGTAGAGCGCGCAGTTTGTCAGGCTGAGGCAGCCGCAACCGATGCAGCCGTCAAGTTTGTCGCGCAGGGCCTGCATCTGTGTGATGCGGGCATCAAGTTCGGAGCGGAAGAGGGCCGAGAGATTTTCCCAATCGGTTTTGGTCGGCGTACGGTTTTCCGGCAGGCGCGACAGGGCGGCGCGGATGTCCGCAATGGAAAAACCCATGCCTTGAGTGATCATCACAAAGCTGAGGCGGCGGATGTCGGAGCGCGCGTAGCGACGCTGGCCTGTGTCGGTACGGTCGGGAAAGACCAGCCCTTGTTCTTCGTAGTAGCGGATGGCGGAAACCGCGAGGCCAGTGCGGTCTGCGATCTGTCCAATGGTGAGTCCGGTGGGGCGCAGGCGAAGAGGTTTTTTCATGGGTCACTGTTTTTGTGCGTAAAAAACTGGTTGAGCTAAAGTTAACTTGAGGAAATAGCCTGAGTCCACCGGCAATTTTGAAAGGACTGAGGCGATGAGACTTGAACATGTGAATATCTGTGTGAATGAACCCAAGAGTTTTTCCGCCATTCTGTGTGACCTGTTTGGCTGGCATGTGCGCTGGGAAGGTGCGGCCAAGGACAACGGGTTCACGGTGCATGTGGGGGATGCGGAGAGTTATCTGGCGGTTTATGCGCCGGCGGTGACGTTGAAACCGGAAGCGGCGCGGTATCGCCATGTGGCGGGGCTTAATCACATCGGCGTTGTGGTGGAAGATCTTGACGCGGTTGAGGCCAAGGTGAAGGCGGCGGGATATGTGCCGCACAGCCACGGGGATTATGAACCGGGGACACGGTTCTATTTCGATGGGCCCGAGGGCATCGAGTTTGAGGTGGTGCATTATGACTGAGGCGCGAGGATTGGGCCCTGTGGGGCTTTTGGTGTGGTGCGGCACGCTGTTGGGGGTGACGTTTCCGCTTGGCAAGGTGGCAGCTGAGGCCGGTGTGTCGCCGGTGATGTGGGCGCTTTTGGTGTCGGTGGGGGCGAGCGTGTCGCTGGTGCCGATGTTGGTGGCGAAGGGTCTGTTGGAGCGGCCGCGGGGGCGAATGCTGCGCTATGTGGTGATCTCTGGCTTGATGAGTTTTGCGGGTATCAACCTGATGATTTTTGGTCTGGTGCCGAAAGTGGGCGCGGGGCAGGTGGGCATGATGTTTGCGCTCTCTCCTGTTGCGACGCTGGCGCTGTCTTTGGTGTTTGGCATGAAAGCGCCAAATACGTTCGGGATTGTCGGGATACTCGTCGGTCTTGCGGGGGCGTTGATGGTGGCTTTTGGGCGCGGCGGTGTGGACGGCACGCTGGTCTGGTCGCTGGTGGCCTTGTCGATCCCTGTGGTGCTGGCGGCTGGCAATGTTTACCGCTCGCTGGAGTGGCCAGAGGGCGCGCATCCGATGGTGCTGGCGTTCTGGGCGCACTTGGTGGCGGTATTGGCTTTGCTGGCGGTGCAGGTGTTTCAGGAAGGCGCTGTGCCATTGGCCCCGTTTGCCGAGGTGCCATTCGCCGCCTTTGCGCAGCTGGTGGCGGCGGCGCTGACCTTTCCGGCGTATTTCAAGCTGCAAAAGATCGGCGGGCCGGTTTTGCTGAGCCAGATCGGCTATGTGGCGGCGGCTTTGGGGTTGGCAACTGCGGTTGTTTTCTTCGGAGAGCGGTACGGGCTGGTGAGTTGGATTGGCGCAGGCGTCACTGCGCTTGGCATTGCCATGACGATCGCGGCGCAAACGGGATGGCGCGGACCAAAGGCCTTGCCGCTTGGACGGGTTACGCGGGCGGGTCTGTTTGGGCGGCGAGATGCGGCGCGGGCACCGCAGCAAGGGGCGTTACTCGCTGCGCGGCGGCAGGCTGTTTTGAAGCTTCTTGGTTAGGCCCGCGCGCACAATGTCATAAGACACGATCAGACGGTGGCGGAGTTCTTCTTCGTCACCGTCGAGTGGGATGTTGATCCAGCTGCGGTGGAAATACTTGGCCTTGGTGCCGACGCCTGCATCGATTAGCATTTGCGCGGTCTCGATGCTGTCGGTTTTGACCGACACGCCGGGGGTTGCGCTGCCCATTGAGGCAAACATTTTGCCGCCGACCTTCCACGCGCCATGACCGCCACCCCAAGGATCGGAGAGGTCGGCACCAGGGAAGGTGGCGCAGATCGAGTTGACGAAATCACGGCTCATAATCCGGAGTGTCCGGGGTTTTGGAGAGGGGGTCAATTGCGGAGATCGGGCGATGCTCGGCGGGTTGACGCGATTGGTCCCGCGCCATAGTGTGAGCCCATGAACACTGCACGCATCATCATTATTTGCTGCATTATCCGCTGACATCGTCAGGCGGGCCGTTCTTCTATTCCATTGAGGTATCAGAGTTGCTAAGCCCGCTGCGGAGCCAACCCCGTGTGCTGAGGAGCCACTGATGACCGAGATCAAACTGCACAACTCGCTGAGCCGCAAAAAGGAAATCTTTGCGCCCATCGACCCTGAAAATGTGCGGATGTATGTCTGTGGGCCGACGGTTTATGACCGCGCGCATATTGGCAATGCGCGGCCTGTGGTGGTGTTTGATGTGCTGTATCGTCTGCTGCGGGAAGTTTATGGCGCGGATCATGTGACTTATGTGCGCAACTTCACCGACGTGGACGACAAGATCAACGCACGCGCCGCCGAGAGTGGGCGCGCCATTGGCGAGATCACGGCGGAGACAACGCAGTGGTATCTGGATGACATGGGCGAACTGGGGGCGATGGAGCCCGACCACATGCCGCGTGCAACGCAGTATATCGCGCAGATGGTCACGATGATCGAAAAGCTGATCGCGGACGGGTTTGCCTATGCCCATGACGGACATGTGCTGTTTCGGGTGCGTAAGTATGATGAGTACGGCAAGCTGTCGGGGCGGTCTGTGGATGACATGATTGCTGGTGCGCGGGTTGAGGTGGCATCTTATAAAGAAGACCCGATGGATTTTGTTTTGTGGAAGCCGTCAGATGAGGCGACCCCGGGTTGGGACAGTCCGTGGGGCCGTGGGCGTCCGGGCTGGCATATTGAATGCTCGGCGATGAGCAAAGAGTTGTTGGGCGCGCATTTTGACATTCACGGTGGCGGCAATGATTTGATGTTCCCGCACCATGAAAACGAGATCGCCCAAAGCTGCTGTGCCAATGGCGGGCAGAACATGGCGAACTACTGGTTGCACAACGAGATGTTGCAGGTCGAGGGCAAAAAAATGTCCAAGAGCTTGGGCAACTTCTTCACCGTGCGAGATTTGCTGGAAGAAGGCATTCCGGGTGAGGTGGTGCGCTTTGTGTTTTTGAGCACGCATTACGGCAAGCCGATGGATTGGACCGCGAAGAAGGCGGGCGAGGCTGAGGCGACGTTGCGCAAGTGGCGGACGTTGACCGACGGCGTTGAGCCCTCGGACATCGTGCCCGCAGAGGTGGTTTCTTGTGTTGCGGATGACCTGAACACCGCCGGCGCGATTGCAGCGCTGCACGGGCTTGCCAGTGCGGGCGATGCCGCCGGATTGCTGGCGGGGGCGCGGATGCTGGGTTTGCTGACGGATGAGTTGGGCGATTGGGCGCGGGGGGTAGACCTGAGCGCTTATGAGACGTTGTTGGCGGGGACGCGTGAGGCGGCGATGGCGAGCAAGGATTTCTCAGAGGTGGACCGGATCAAGTCGGCGCTGATGGCGGCGGGTGTTGAGGTGCGCATGAGCAAGGCGGGTGTCGAACTGCTGCCGGCGGCTGGATTCGACCCTGCCAAGCTGGAGGGGCTGTTGTGATGGGCGGCACGACACATGGCAGCGCCCGGACCGCGCGGGGCGGTTTTCAGTTTCGCGCCGCAACGAGAGCTTTGTTTGAACCTCGCGCCAAGTGGCCACCTTTCAATGAAGCGCCCGCCCCGTGGGGGGGCGGTCCGGGCGCTGTCCGGCTGCGCCGGACGGTGTGTGGGGAGAGTTTTGCATGACCAAAGAGCGGCTCTATCTTTATGACACCACGCTGCGCGATGGGCAGCAGACGCAAGGCGTGCAGTTCGCGACATCGGAAAAGGCGCAGATTGCGGATGTGCTGGATCAGATGGGCGTGGATTACATCGAAGGCGGCTGGCCCGGGGCGAACCCGACGGACAGCGAGTTTTTCGAGACGCAGCCGAAGCTTTCCGCGACCTTCACCGCTTTTGGCATGACCAAACGCGCGGGCATGTCGGCGGAAAACGACGATGTGTTGGCCGCGGTCATGAACGCGGGCACGCCTGCGGTGTGTCTGGTGGGAAAGACACATGATTTCCACGTCACCACGGCGCTTGGCATCACGCTTGAGGAAAACGTCGAAAATGTCGCGAAATCTGTGGCTTACATGGTGGCGCAGGGGCGTGAGGCGTTGTTTGACGCGGAGCATTTCTTTGACGGCTACAAGGCCAATCCCGCCTATGCGATCCAGACCGTAAAAGCCGCCTATGACGCGGGCGCGCGGTGGGTTGTGCTGTGTGACACGAATGGCGGGGCGATGCCGCGGGAGGTTTATGAGATCACCAAAGCGGTGATTGCCGCGGGCATTCCTGGCGATCATCTGGGCATTCACACCCACAACGACACCGAACATGCGGTGGCCAATTCGCTGGCGGCGGTGGATGCGGGGGCGCGGCAGGTGCAGGGCACGTTGAATGGTCTGGGCGAGCGCTGTGGCAATGCCAATCTGACGACGCTTATTCCGACGCTTCTGCTGAAGGAGCCGTACCGAAGCCAGTATGACATCGGCGTGAGCCTAGAGGCGTTGGAAGGGTTGACGCGGGCTAGCCGGATGTTGGACGATATCCTCAACCGCGTGCCGATGCGGCAGGCGGCTTTTGTCGGGGCGTCGGCCTTTGCCCATAAGGCGGGGCTGCATGCCAGTGCGATCTTGAAAGATCCGAACACGTACGAGCATGTTGACCCGTCGGTGGTGGGCAATGCGCGTATCATTCCGATGTCCAATCAGGCGGGGCAGTCTAATCTGCGTAAGCGGCTGGCGGATGCAAACCTCAGTGTAGAGAAGGGTGATCCCGCGCTGGGACGTATTCTCAACCGGATCAAAGATCGGGAGTCCGAGGGCTATTCCTATGACAGTGCGCAGGCGAGTTTTGAACTGTTGGCGCGCGAGGAAATGGGCCTGACGGAGCGGTTCTTTGACGTGGAACGCTATCGCGTGATTTCCGAGCGGCGACGCAACGCGCGCGGCGCGACCGTGGTGGAAAGCGAAGCAGTGGTGACTGTGCAGTTGCCGGACGGCACGAAAACCACGAGTTACTTCAAGAACGATCATGCCGACGACATGAAAGACGAAGGCCCTGTCAACGCGCTGTGGCAGGCGATGAAGGCCGATCTGGGCCCCTATCAGGCGATCATAGACGACGTGCGGCTGGTCGATTTCAAAGTGCGCATCACCAATGGCGGCACCGAGGCTGTGACACGTGTCATCATAGATTTCGAAGATGACGCGGGGCGGCGGTGGGCCACGGTGGGTGTGTCCGCCAACATAGTGGATGCGAGTTTTGAGGCGCTTTTGGAAGCGCTGAACTGGAAGCTGGCGCAGAACGGAACCAAGGTGGCGGTTTGATGGATTGGGCCAACTTCTTTGTGGTGCATTCAGACCTTCCGCGTGAGGGGCCGGGAAGTGCTCAGGAAGTGGCTTGGGCTTGCGGGCTGGCGGGGGTGCCTGTGGACGCTTCCGTTCTGGATGCCGGTGGTGGACCGGGCGGCGATGTGGCCGCGTTGTTGGCGTCGGCGCCCGAGGGGCGGGTGCTGACTGTGGACAGTCACGAAGGATTTACCGAGCAGGCCAAGGCGCGGTTTGTGGAGGACCGTCGGGTCACGGCCGTGAGCGGCGACATGATGGCGCAGAGCGGACCGTTTGACCTGATCTGGTGTGCGGGCGCGCTTTATTTCGTAGGCATCGAGGACGGATTGAGCGGCTGGCGCGGGCAATTGGCCGAGGGCGGTTCTGTGGCGTTTTCCGAGCCGTGCTCGTTTGACGGAGACAAGGCGCGGGCGGTTGCGATGTTTGAAGACTATCCCGTTGGCACCGAGGCCGAAATTCGTGCGCGCATTGAAGGCGCCGGTTATGAGGTTTTGGGCACCCGAAAGGTGAGCGACGCGGCATGGGAGGCCTATTATGGCCCTATGGATGCGCGTGTGGCCCTGTTGCGGCAAGGAGCCGATGCGGCGTTGGGCGCAGAACTGGACGCCACGGAGGCCGAGGCGCGGGCGTGGCGGGACAATCGGGAAAGCTCTGGTTATTTGCTGTGCGTGGCGCGGCCGGTTTGATTTTTTGAGGGTCCAATGAGCCAGTTGATTTGGGGTGTCGTCCTGACGCCGGTTATTTTTCTATGCATTGCAGTGGGTTTGATCCTGTCACAGCCGCCCAAGGCGTCGGTTGTCGCGCAAGGCACGGGGCTGGATTTTTCAGAGACATTGTCACGGGCACCCGTTGCGCCGCTTGATACGGTTCAAACCACCGCGCGGGACGGGGCTATGCTGCGTTCGGGCTTTGTGGCGGGGCCTGAGGGCGCGCCGTTGTTGGTTCTGGTGCATGGTTCCGGTTGGCACGGCGGCCAGTTTGACCGGCTGGCGCGCGCGATGGCAGGCCGTGCGGATGTTCTGACGGTGAATTTGCGGGGACATTTCAATGGGCCGGGAGCGCGGGGCGACGTCAGCTATGTCGGGCAGCTGGAGGATGATCTGGCCGATGTGATTGTTGCGCATCGCAAGGACGGGCAGAACGTGGTTCTGGGTGGGCATAGCTCCGGCGGCGGGCTGGTGGTGCGTTTTGCCGGTGGCGCACATCGTGACCTGATTGACGGGGCAGTATTGCTGGCGCCGTTTCTGAAATACAACGCGCCGGTGACGCGGCCCAATTCGGGCGGTTGGGCGCATCCGCTGACCCGTCGCATTATTGGGCTGAGTATGCTCAACAAGGTCGGGATCAGCGCGCTGAACTATTTGGTGGTGATGCAATTTGCCATGCCCTCCGAGGTCTTGGACGGTCCCAATGGTGAGCAGGCCACAGTGGCCTATAGCTGGCGGTTGAACACATCCTTTGCGCCGCGTGATGCCTATCTTGAAGACATCGCCGCTTTGCCGCCATTTTTGCTGGTTGCGGGCTCTGAGGACGAGAGTTTCGTCGCCGAGGGCTATGGGCCTTTGATGGCGCAGGTCAGTGACAACGGGCGCTATTTCACGGCGGATGGCGTCGGGCATCTGGATGTTGTAGATGCGCCCGATACGGTCGCATGGTTGGGGGGATTCCTTGAGCGTTTCCGATGATTTGATGTCCTGCGCGGGGATCGTGCAAAAGGGCGATCCCGACCGGTTCGCAGCCGTTTTGGCGGCGCGGCCTGCGGCGCGGGACGTGTTGTTGCCGATCTATGCGTTCAACGTCGAAGTGGCACGTGCGCCATGGGTGACGCAGGAGAGCATGATTGCGGAGATGCGTCTGCAATGGTGGCGCGATGCGCTTGAGGAAATCCGCGCCGGCGGGCTGGTGCGTCGCCATGATGTTGTGACGCCTTTGGCCTTGGTGATTGACGCGGACGGGGCAACGGTTCTGGACCGGTTGATCGTGGCGCGGCGCTGGGATGTGTATCGCGATCCGTTTGAGGATGCGGCGCATTTTGAGAGCTATCTGGCGGACACCGGTGGTGGGCTAATGCAGGTTGCTGCGCAGGCTTTGGGCAGCTGCCCTGCAGAGGTGGCACAGGACGTGGGTTACGCCTTGGCGCTGGCGAACTGGCTGCGCGCCATTCCGGCGCTGGAGGCCGAGAAGCGGGTGCCCTTGCTGGATGGTCGCCCCGAGGCGGTGGCGACTTTGGCTCAGGACGGATTGGTGCGGCTGGCACGGGCGCAGGTGCGCCGTGGCGAGGTGTCAAAACCCGCACGGCAGGCGTTTTTGGCGGCTTGGGAAGCAGGGGCCATTCTGACTCAGGCCGCACGCGAACCTGAGCGCGTGGCCAACGGCGCATTGGGGCAAAGTGAATTTGCCAAACGTGTGGGGTTAATGTGGCGCGCGGCGAGTGGCCGGTATTGAGCCAAGGCGCGCGGGGCCGCGGGCCTGAGCCAGTTCGCTAGGCGTCTTCGGGCCGCAGCACGAGCCAGATCAGCGCGCCGCCTGCGAGCATCAGGAAGGGCGCCATGGCAATGTTGACCGAGGTCCAGCCCGTGACCGCGTCGCCCCCCGAGCAGTTCATCAGACCACCGGAGGCCAGAGAGGCCACAGTCACGCCGCCAAAGACGATCAGATCGTTCATGCCCTGCATGCGGCCACGTTCTTCGACGGTGTGGGCCGTGGTCAGCATGGTGGTTGCGCCGATGAAGCCGAAATTCCAGCCAAGGCCCAGCAGGATCAGGGCGATGAAGAAGTTTTCAAGCTCGACCCCCTGAAGCGCCACTGCGCCGGCACCGGCGAGGATCAGGATACCCAGACCAACGATTTTCTCGACCCCGAAGCGGGCGATCAGGTGGCCGGTGAAAAAGGACGGTGCAAACATCGCCAGCACGTGGGCTGTGACCACATTGGCGGCGTCGTTTTGTTCAAAGCCGCAACCCACTACCGCCAGAGGCGTAGAGGTCATCACAAGGTTCATCAGCGCATAAGCCACCATGGCACAGATCACCGCCACGGCGATGCGCGGTGTGGTGATCAATTCCCAGCGGGAGCGGCCCTTGGGGGCATCCTCATGGGGCGCTTCGGGTTTTGGAATGTCGATGAACAGGAACAGGAGCGAGCCGATCACGTTGATGGCGATCACGGTGAGGTAGGCGCCGAGGAAAGGGACCACCATGCTGTCTGATGTCATTTTGACCAGTTGCGGGCCGATGATCGCGGACAACAGCCCGCCTGCCATGACATAGGAAATGGCCTTGGGGCGGAACTCGTCCGATGCGGTGTCAGAGGCTGCAAATCGGTAAAAACCCTGTGCCGACATATAGATGCCGGTCATAAAGGAACCGAGAAGAAAGACCGGAAAGCTGTTGAGATACAGTCCGTAAGCACCAATTGCGCCGCCAAGTGCGCCGCCGGTGGTGCCAACAAAGAAGCCCACCCGACGGCCGTATCTTTGCATGATGGCAGACAGGGGTGTCGCTGAAATCATGCTGCCCAAAACGATCAGGGAAATTGGCAGGGTGGCAAAACACAGGTTTGAGGCCAGCGATTGCCCCGCGAGGCCGCCGATGGTGAAAATCAACGGCATCTGCGCGCCAAGGAAGGCTTGCGCCAGCACCAGAATCAACACGTTGCGTTTGGCGCGGGAATCGTCGGCGGGCAGGGGGGCTGTGGTCTCATTCATGGGCAAAGCGTTAGCTTGTTAACGAGAGGAGGTCCAGAGGCGCGCGCGCTCTAGGGTGGGGTCCAAGGTCGCGGGCCTCTGCTTGTGATTTCATCGCTGCAAAATCATTGAATGGGCATGGCGAGGACGGTGCGAAATCGGAGGGTCGGTGTCATGGCGCTTGAAGCCATGCAGGTGGCGGGCATAGGCTGCACCTTGGCGACAGGTCGAGAGCAACGGAGCAGTGGACATGGAACGTGTGATCAAGGGAGACGCCTGTGTCATCGAAGGGGCGGCGTGGCTGGCGGAGCATGAGCCGCGCTTTGGCTATGCTTTGTCGCAGACGGGGGATTTGCCGTTGCGGTTGCGACCCGACGGTTTTGCCCAGCTTTTAAGCGCGATTGTCAGCCAGCAAGTGAGCGTGGCCTCGGCCCGTGCGATCTGGGCGCGGCTTGAGGCGGCGGGTTTGACCACGCCGCAGGCGGTTCTGGCTGCGGGTGAGGACGGCCTGCGTGCTGGCGGGTTGTCGCGGCAAAAAATCAAATACGCGCAGGCCTTGGCGTCGGCTGGGATCGACTATGAGGCGTTGCGTGCGGCCCCCACGGATGAGGTGGTGAAAACCCTGACCACGGTGACGGGCATTGGCGTGTGGACGGCGGAGATTTATGCGATGTTTTCGCTGGGGCGTGCCGATGTGTTCGCGCCGGGTGATCTGGCGTTGCAGGAAGGCGCACGCATCCTGTTTGATCTGGACGGCCGGCCGAAGGAAAAAGACCTGCGGATCATGTCCGAAAGCTGGACCCCGTGGCGGTCGGTCGCCGCGCGTATTCTGTGGGCGTATTATCACGTGGAAAAGAACCGCGAAGGGATTGCCTGAGCACATCGCGGGCAGGGGCCAGCCCCTCTTGGCCCTCGTGGGCCAATTCACCCCGAGGTATTTGCCGCAATAGGAAGCAGCGCATGGGCGGCTTTGCCTTGTTCTGAGGGGCAGCTTGCTTCTAGGCTGGTTTCGGGCGGGCGTTGCGCACCCTGTGGAGGCAGCGGATTGGGCGTCGGCGCCCTGTTTGGGAGGATAAGGACATGACATCCGAGGACGCGGAGCCGCAAACACGGGCACCTGACAGAGCGCCGAAGGTTAACAAAATATCAGCGCAGGATATTTGGGACTCTCTGAAGGCGGGGGCGGCGGATTTCGCGGCCCATCCGGTCATGAGCGGTTTTTTCGGGTTGGTTTATGCGGTTTTCGGCTTGGGGTTTGTCTGGTGTCTGATCCAGCTGGGCATGGTGTGGATGATCATTCCGGCCATCGTCGGGTTCCCGCTGGTCGCGCCGTTTGCAGCGGCGGGGCTTTATGAGATGTCGCGCCGGCGGCAAATCGGGCTGCCAATCAGGTGGCGTGATATTCTCACGGTGATGGCGGATCAGCGCAAACGCGAGCTTGGCTGGATGGCCTTTGTGACGCTGTTTGTGTTCTGGGTCTGGGTGTATCAAGTCCGGCTTTGGCTGGCGATTTTGCTGAAGGATGCGTCGTTCTCTGATTTTGACGGATTTATGCAGACGGTGCTCTACACGCCGGAGGGGTGGACATTTCTGGCAATCGGAACCTGCGTTGGCGCGTTTTTGGCGCTTGCATTGTTTTCGGTGACGGTGATCGCGATGCCGATGCTGTTGGAGCGGGAGATGAATTTTGTGTCCGCTATGTTGACGTCCGTGCGAGCAGTTACGGAGAAGCCGCTGGTCATGATGGTGTGGGCCGCGATCGTCACGGGCGCGCTTTTGCTGTCCATGGTGCCGGCATTTGTGGGCCTGATTTTCACCCTGCCGATCCTTGGTCACGCCACTTGGCATCTTTACAAGCGGGCCATTCCCGAGGTGGGGGCATCATGATCGCCTATGTCACGGTGGGCGCGCAGGACATGGTCGCGGCGGAGCGCTTTTACTCTGCGTTTCTGCCAGCACTTGGCTATCGGCTGGAGCGTTATCAGGGGGATCTGAGTTATGTTTTGCCGGTTGCCGAGGGGCAAAAGCCGGTGTTGCCGGATTTCTATGTCAAACGGCCCTTTGACGGACAGCCCGCCGCGGCGGGAAACGGCGTGATGGTGGCCTTTGAAGCAAAGACGCAGCAACAGGTGCGCGAATTACATGCCGCCGCTCTGGTTGCGGGTGGTGAGGATGAGGGCGCACCGGGATTTCGTGAGGCATATGGGCCGCATTTCTTTGTCGGGTATCTGCGTGATCCGCAGGGCAACAAGATCGCGCTGATCTGTGACAATCCAAGGGAGCCGGGGCGCGATGACTGACGCGGACGTGCGGCGTTCTTGCGGTGCGGCGCATGGCGTGACACACAAGGGCAACAGTTGACCAAGAGAGATCCGAGATGACCCGAGTATTGAAAGCCGGCCGCAAGGAGCCGGTGTCCGGAGACACCCGTTCGGCGGTGATTTTCCTGCATGGCTATGGCGCCAATGGCGCGGATTTGCTGGGATTGGCGGACCCATTGGGCGAGCATTTGCCGGACACGCTTTTCCTTGCGCCGGATGCGCCCGAAGAAATTCCGGGCATGCCAATGGGGCGGCAGTGGTTCCCGATCCCTTGGATTGACGGGTCCAGCGAAGAAGAAAGCGCCCGTGGCATGATGGCGGCGGTCGATGATTTGAACGCGTTTCTGGATGCGGTCATGGTCGATGAGGATCTTTTGCCGGAGCAGGTCGTGTTGTTCGGGTTTTCACAGGGCACCATGATGAGCCTGCATGTGGCGCCGCGCCGTGAGGATCCAGTGGCAGGTGTCGTGGCGTTTTCGGGACGCTTGTTGCAGCCGGAGGTTCTGGAGGATGAAGTGGTCAGCCGCCCGCCGGTGCTTTTGGTGCATGGAGACATGGATGACGTGGTGCCACCGCAATCATTGCCGCAGGCGGCCGAAGCGTTGCAGAAGGCGGGTTTTCAGGATGTCTATGCCCATGTGATGAAGGGCACCGCACACGGGATTGCGCCGGATGGCTTGTCAGTGGCGTTGGCGTTTATGCGCGACAAGCTGGGTTTGTGATGTGATCCTGAGAGACTTTTTAACGAAGGAGAATTCTCCTCCTGACCGAAACTATGCCCCCGCCAATTTGGCGGGGTTTTTGTTAATTTTCTTGGGCAAACAGCGATAGCAGGCTACAGACGTTTAAAGAGGTATTTTTGGTTGGATTGCAGAATGATTTTTGAGCAACGGATTTTACGGGGAAGCGCGGTTGCCCGCGCGGTTGCTGGTTTGGTTTTGGCAGGCAGCAGCGCGGTGGCACAGGACAACCGCGTTGTGCTTGAGAATACGCCAACGCGAATGCGCGGTTTTGAGACCGCACAGACCTATCATGCAGGCACTTTGGAGTTGTCTGTTGGGACCTCTCAAACGTCGCCTGGAAGCGGGCCTGGCACTGGCCTGCAAACCTACTACGGTGGGGGCAGTTACGCGCTCAGTGATCGGTTTATGTTTGGGCTGGAATTCCAGGACTTCAATGACCCCGCGGCTGGACCGATCAATGGCAGTACACCGTTGATAGAAATGTCGACCCTGGCTCTGTGGGGCAAGATGTCACTTTATCAGGGCGAGCGTCTGTCTGTCGCAGGGTTGGCGTCGATTGAGAGCGTTTTGAATTTGCGATCCCCGATTTGGAACGGGTCGGTGCCACATTTTTTAATCGGGGCGATTAAGGCGCCGATTTCTTATCAGGTGAACGATAGTTTCGCCCTACACCTGACGCCCGGGGTGACGTTCATGCCGGATTCGGTGAATGGGCGTCAGTTCTATGGCGACACAATTGGCAGCGTGGGTGTCGGGGCCAGCTGGAAGGCCGGCCGACGCCTGAGTTTCGGGGCGTCCGTTGAAGCTCCAATCAGTGGAACGAACACGATCGCTAGTGACGGATCATACAAAAAGGTTCCGGTCTGGACTGTGAGCGGGCGATATAACGTGACGCCAAAGACAGCACTGGAAGGGTACGTCACCAATGGCTATGGCATGACGCCGGCGACCAGTATCCTGACGTTCTGGCCAGTAGGCGACGAAGTGCTGGCGGGGCTGCGGTTGATTTACACGCCGGGAGCCGCGCGACCAGACAGTTATCGTGGCGTGGCCGCGCCTGTGACGCCGGCCCAGAAATCCCTTCAACTGGACGGCTTTACTCTGGGTGGCGCAGACACACTGGAACCCGGAACCCTGCGTTTCAGTGGGTGGTATGGCAGCGACAACAATGCCGGAGTCTTGCTTGGTTTCAGTCCGGATCGGGATGGCGAAATCCAGTTGATCTTTGAGCAATATTCGGACAATCCGACGGCCTCTGCCGGGCTGGTGCCAACAACCGATGTACGGTTTATGATTGGGCCGAAGTTGCGGTTTATGGATCAAAACAACGGCAACGCGTTTTCGCTTGCAGGTCGCGCTCTATACGGACGACGGATCACTGGATTTGGCCAAAAGACTGGTGTGTTCTTTGCCGAAGCGATGGCCAGCTATCAGGCGCCGAACGGCCGGGCGGTGTTTACAGCAAACCCGAAGATCGCCGCCTTCGGGAATACCGAAATTGCCGGGGTAGGGCTGGGCGTAAACATTCGTGCAACGGACACACTTGATTTGATCGCCGAAGTGACGCCCGTAGCTCTGGATGGCAGCACACCGACCTGGGCGGCGGGCTTGCGCTATCAACTTGGCGACAGTGGTTTGTCGGTGGATGCGCAGGCAACCAACGCGATCGGCCGCTTTGGTATCGGATCAATGGTGGCTCAGGATGATTTGCGTGTGTCGGTCATGCTGAGCAAGACATTTGGTGTGACTGGTTTGAAGTTCTACTGATCCGGTTTTTTCGGCAGGGGCGTTCGTGATGATTGCTGTCACAGGCATGTTACGTGGCGGCTGCACTATCGCGATGGCTTCGCAGATTGTGAGGCTTGTCAGAGCGCGACCACGATATATAGTGGATGGAGAGCCGGGGCGGATGCGCCCGCCTTGGATCCAGAAAACTGGGCAGGCCCGATGGGCCGGGGCGGAGAGCGAGTCACTATGGACGGAGATTTCAGGACAGAGTTCACGCGGCAACCGGCAGGGATGAAGCAGCATCCCGCACTGGTTTTGAACGCGGACTACAGACCTTTGTCATATTACCCCTTGTCGTTATGGCCGTGGCAGGACGCTGTAAAGGCGGCGTTTATGGATCGGGTCGACATCGTAGCCGAGTATGACGAGGTGGTGCGCAGCCCGTCGACGGTGATCAAGATCCCGTCTGTTGTTGTCCTCAAAGACTATGTGAAACCTCAAAAGCGCGTGTCCTTCACGCGCTTTAATTTATTTCTGAGGGATGAATTCCAATGCCAATACTGTGGCAGCAAGCGGGATTTGACGTTTGACCATGTAGTGCCGCGCGCAGCCGGTGGCGTGACGAGCTGGCAGAACGTTGTCGCGGCCTGTAGCCCCTGCAACCTGCGCAAAGGATCGAGAAGCCTGCGGCGTGCGGGTATGAGTCTGCGCAAGCCGCCGCGTCAGCCACACGCGGAGGAGCTTCGCAACATGGGGCGTAGGTTCCCGCCGAACTTCCTGCATGAAAGCTGGATGGACTTTTTGTATTGGGATGCTGAACTGGATGCCTGAGGTATGCAGGCGCGCCTAATGGCGCGCGCTGTTGCTCTTGGGCGGATGGCCGTCCTCGGGTTCAGGTTTTCGCCCGTTGTAACATGCCAAAAAGGTCGCGTGGATCGTCAGGGTCCGCGAGCATGTCCAGATCTTCCTTGTACGCTGTGCCTGCGACTTTGTCACGGATGTAGCGCAGGGCCGAGAAGTCCTCGATGGCAAAGCCGACGCTGTCAAAAAGCGTGATTTGGCGCGGGTCGCGGCGGCCTTGTTGCTGACCTGTGATGACCTGCCAGAGTTCGGTGACGGCAAAGTCGTCTTTCATCTGCTGGATTTCGCCCTCGATGCGGGTTTGGGCCGGGAATTCCACAAAGACGTCAGAGCGTTCAAGGATGCCTTTGGCGAGTTCGGTTTTGCCGGGGCAGTCGCCGCCGATGGCGTTGATGTGGACACCCGCGCCAACCATGTTGTCGCTTAGGATGGTGGCGTTTTGCTTGTCGGCAGTGCAGGTAGTGAGGATGTGCGCGCCCTCGATTGCCTCTTGCGGCGTGGCGCATTTCACCACGTTGAGGCCTGAGCCTTGGAGGTTGGTGGCACATTTGTCGGTGGCGGCTGCGTCCTTGTCATAAAGGCGCACGGTCTTGAGGCCGACAATGGCCTTCATCGCGAGCGACTGGAACTCGGATTGCGCGCCGTTCCCAATCATGGCCATAGTGTCAGATCCCTTTGGTGCCAGATACTTGGCGGCCATAGCTGATGTGGCGGCAGTGCGTAGCGCGGTGAGAATGGTCATCTCTGTCAGCAGCACTGGATAGCCGGTGTAGACATCTGCCAAAAGGCCAAAAGCGGTCACTGTTTGCAGGCCCTCAGACGTGTTTTTTGGGTGGCCGTTGACGTATTTGAATCCATAGGCCTCGCCGTCGGATGTGGGCATCAGTTCGATGACGCCGACGTCGGAGTGGCTGGCAACGCGCGGGGTTTTGTCAAAGAGTTCCCAGCGGCGGAAATCGTTTTCTACGTAGGATGCGAGGTCAATCAGTACCTGTTCAACACCGATGTGATGCACAAGGCGCATCATGTTGTCGACGGACACAAAAGGCACGAGGGCTTTATCGGAAGGGGAAGTCATCATCGTAATCCTCGGACTTAGAAACAGCGGGTGGGGCGGTCAAAGACGCGGCGGCCCAAGGCGGAGGCGGCGAGATCGACCATCAGCGAGGCCGTGCGGCCACGTTCATCAAGGAAAGGGTTCAGTTCGACCAAGTCCATCGAGGTCAGAAGGCCACTGTCGTGCAGCATTTCCATGACCAGATGGGCTTCGCGGACGGTGGCGCCGCCAGGCACCGTGGTGCCGACTGCCGGCGCTACGGACGGATCAAGAAAGTCGACGTCGAGCGAGACATGCAGAAGGCCGTTTTGGGCGGCAACGTCTTTGAGGAAAGCCGCGAGCGGTTTCACGATGCCGTTTTCGTCGATGTCGCGCATGTCGTGCGTGCGGATTTCGGTGGCCTGCAATGCGTCGTGTTCGGCCGCGTCCACAGAGCGCAGGCCGATCATGCAGATGTTTTCCTGTGGCACAGGGTTGGCAACCGGCGGGAAGCCCTCAAACCCCGAGCGGCCGGTGAAATAGGCGACGGGTGTGCCGTGCAGGTTGCCCGAAGAGGTCGATTGGGGCGTGTGGTAATCGGTGTGCGCATCAAGCCAGAGCACAAAGAGCGGGCGGCCTTGAGTGGCGGCGTAATTGGCGACGCCGGACACGGTCCCCGCGGCCAGAACATGATCACCGCCCATAAAGATCGGCAGGCCCTGCGTCATGGCCTCTTGTGCGGCCTCAGCCAGAGCTTTGGTCCAGGCGATTGTTTCATTGAGCGCGTGCGGCAATGGCGCGGTGTCCGGCGCAAAAGGCGCAGGGCACACGTTGCCCAGATCGCGGACATCGTGGCCCAGATCAGAAAGGCTTTCGGCAAGCCCAGCGGTGCGATATGCATCCGGGCCCATAAGGCACCCGCGGCTTTTTTTGCCGCTGTCAACGGGAGCGCCCAGCAATAAGCAACTGCGGTTGGTCATTCGTGATTCCTGTAAAAAACCGTAATTTGAGGCAGGATGTTTCCGAAATGACTTGATTTGCACCCATCATTTTGCTCAAAGCGGAATAGCTTTTGACAAATCGGACGCAAGAGGTGCCGTAATGGATGATATCGACCGCAAACTGATTTCGGCTCTGCGCCATGATGCGCGCGCGTCTTTGTCGGATCTGGCGATGGACCTCGGTGTGTCCCGTACCACAGTGCGCGGTCGAATCGAACGGTTGCGGCAACGCGGGGATATCGTCGGATTTACGGTGGTTCTTCAAGAAGAAACCAAGACCGATCCGGTTCGGGGACTGATGCTGATTGGCATTGAGGGACGGGGCACAGAGCGCATCATTCGCCAGTTGCACGGGCTTAAGGCGGTGCGGGCGATTCATTCGACAAACGGGCGCTGGGATTTGATCCTAGAGCTGGGCACGCAGACATTGGACGAATTGGACGAGGTGTTGGGCCAGATCCGGCGTCTTGATGGTGTGTCCACCAGCGAGACCAACCTGCTTTTGTCTACAAAAAAGGCAGGTTGATCCCCGATTTTCGGTTCAGTTGGTGCGGCTGGCTGCGTAGAGCCAGAACACGGCAGCCCCTAAAGACATCAGCATGTTGTAGTTTGCCATCGACAGGCCAAACAATTCCCAAGGGATTTCGTCACAACGTGCGATTGGTGCGGCCATGATCTGATTGAACAGATCGTCGGTAGAGCCTTCTAGCGACATGGCGCTGGTGCAGCTTTCAGGACCGGCCCACCATTTGCGCTCGACGCCTGTGTGGTAGGCCGCGACAAAGCCGGAGGTCGCCGCGCCAAGGGCGCCGATATAGAGCCAGATTTGGCCACCAACAGCCAGTGCGAGTACGCCGGCGCCGCCGGCAACCCAATGTGGATAGCGCTGATAGTAGCAGAGTTTGCAGGGCGCCATGCCGCCGATGTATTCAAAGCCCCAAGCGCCAAGGACCATGAAGACCGAGAAGGCAGTTAGCAGGGCAACCCATTGTTTTTTTGACAGAAGGTTCAGATATTTCATAGGTAACTCACGAGAAGATAGCTGCCGAACAGCAGCACGATAAAGACGGTGGCGACCAAGCCGAACCGTTTCTCGATGAAGTCGCGGATCGGTTCGCCAAAGTAGAAGAGCAGCGCTGCCACCAAATAAAAGCGAATGCCGCGCGCCAGAATGGATGTGGCCACAAAGGTGGCAAGCGGCATGCCGGTCCAGCCGGACATGATGGTGATGACTTTGTAGGGGAATGGCGTGACCCCTGCGCCAAGCACGGCCCAGAACCCGAAGTCGTTGAAACGGGTGTTGAATTCGCTCATGGCGTGCGCCTTGCCCAGAGAAGCAAGAATGGGCTGGCCGATCTGTTCAAATGCGAATGCGCCGATCGCATAGCCCAAAAGCCCGCCAAGAACAGAAGACACCAGCGCGACTGTCGCAATGAGCCACGCCTTGCGCGGGGCGGCGAGAATCATCGGAATCATCAGGACATCGGGCGGAATCGGGAAGACCGAGCTTTCCACAAAGCTCACAATGGCCAGCGCCCAAAGCGCTCGGGGGTGATCTGCCAGTCGCAATGTCCAGTCGTAGAGGCCGCGCAGCATGGAGACTCCTTTGGTCCTTTGATGCAGAATGCCTAGGCTATCAGGCGACAAGTGCAAGCAAATTATGCGCGAAAATCGAGACAGACGACGCAGCAAAAAGAGCTGCAAAGTGGATGAGTTTTGGGCTGGACCTCGGAGAAAAGGTTGGATACATCCTCCGCAGTGCCCAAGTGGCGGAATGGTAGACGCAGGGGATTCAAAATCCCCCGCCAGCGATGGCGTGCCGGTTCGAGTCCGGCCTTGGGTACCACCAAATCCTGCGCTTCGCAGAGATTTGCTCCGCAATCCCCGATTACCCCCCCGAGATGAGCGGGTTTGTGCGTGACGTCGCGCAGTGCGCGGTCTCTGTGTCGTTCAAGGGGTTTTGTGACGCCGCCAATATGTGCAACCCTGAGGCGCGCAGGCGGAATCCGGATTAAGCCGGATGTCTGTCGGATCGCGCCAGGGCTTATCAGCCCGGAGATACTCGCAAGGGAAATGCGTTCACAATGAATATCCAGAACCCGCAAGCCGACGCCACCGACGCGCTGAAGGTGCAGTTTGATCGACTGAAAATAGCATATGCGTCAGAGACCTATCCAACGCTCCAAACGCGGCTTGAAAGGTTATCGAAGCTCGATTCGATGATTGCGGGCAATCAGGAAGCAATCATTGAAGCGCTTGACACCGATTTCGGCTGTCGTGCCCGCAGCGAAACGGTGCTGGCCGAGATCATCGGCACCCGTGGCGCGATTCATTACGCCAAGAAAAAGCTGCGTGGCTGGATGCAGCCAAGGCGGCGTGGCACGTCATTTTGGTCGTTGCCTGCGAAATCCTATGCGCTTGCGCAGCCGCTGGGTGTGGTTGGTATCATGGCCCCTTGGAACTATTCGTTCAATCTGAGCCTTGCGCCCATCGTGGCGGCTTTGGCAGCGGGAAACCGCGTGATGCTTAGCATGTCGGAAGAGACGCCGACGCTGTGTTCCCTGGTGCAAAGATTGATCGCGGAGTCGTTTGAGGCCGACCTTGTGGAGGTCGTTCAGGGCGGGGCTGTTGTGTCTCCGGCGTTTGCGCAGTTGCCGTTTGATCATTTGCTATTTACCGGCTCAACCCGCGTCGGACGCCTTGTTGCACAGGCTGCAGCGGCGAATTTGACGCCGGTCACACTGGAGTTGGGTGGCAAGTCACCGGCAATCGTGGCGGCTGACTATGACATCGCCGAAGCCGCGACTCGGATCAGTTGGGGCAAGACGTTCAACGCAGGCCAGACCTGTATCGCGCCGGATTATGCGTTTGTGCCCGCAGCGGAGCGTGATAGGTTTGCGGCGGCGGTTCTTGCGAAATTTGCCAAATCCTTCAGCGGTGTAGAGGATCCTGACCTGACTGCGATTGTGGCGGAGCGGTTTTATAACCGGTTGAACGAGCTTGTTGCTGAGGCACAAAGCAAAGGTGCCACAATATTGCGTGTGGACGGACAGGAGCCGCGCGCGGTGGACGGTGTGTTCAAGTTTCCGCTGACGGTTGTTCTTGATCCGCCGCGTGACAGCGCGTTGATGCAAGAAGAGATTTTTGGCCCGATTTTGCCGGTGCTAACGTACGACAGCCTTGATGAGGTGGTTGAGTATGTTTCGGCGGGGGAGCGTCCGTTGTCGCTTTATGCCTTTACCAAGGATCAGGACGTGATCGCGCGTTTGCAGCGTGACACCGTGTCTGGCTCGTTCGGGGTGAACGAGACCTTGATGCAGTTTGTTCAGGAAGATCTGGCCTTTGGCGGGGTCGGCGCGAGCGGGCAGGGTGCATATCACGGAAACGAAGGATTTGACACGTTTTCACATGTTAAATCGGTGTTTGTGCAACGCGGTTTTGGCTCGTTTACCGGACTGAAGCTGTTGCATCCGCCCTATGGGCGGCTATCACAGCGTGTGCTCAAGATGATGCAGGGCTGAGGATCACTCAGCCGCTCGGCTAGGAAGCTCGGCGATTTTCTGTTCCAGAAAGTCGCGGGCGGGCACGCCGAGTTTGCGGGCGCGATAGGTGGCCGTGCCAACCAAAGGCACCTGATGCAGCGCCGGATTGGCACGCTTTATGATCGCATCATAAAGCAGCCCCCGTTTGCGATCCTTCCAAGGAACCTGCATCGCGGCTTCAAAGACGCGGCGATGATTGCCAGGCGGCAGATAAGTGTGGCTGGAGAAGCCGTAAAAGCTGCCTTGTGCCGGCGCCAGTGTGAGATCGAGATAGGTAAGGTCGTGCAGATGCCGGTCGGCGTCCATCAGAAGGCTGGCGCGCCAGTCTTCAAGTTTCGACAGTTTGCGGGCGATATCCGCTTCGTCGCCAAGTGCAGTGCGTGTGTTGGTGAGTGCGTGCAGCATCTCGTCAGAGGGCGTGAGGTCATGGCGCGGCCAAACGCGGGCTGTGATGATCTCAAGGAAATTCCCCCGCAGCCAGATGTTCCCCTGACGCAATTGGCGTGCATAGCCACGTTGCCACCAGGCATCACCCAAATGCGAAAGGCCGGAGCCGAGCGCAAAGCGGTGACGTGTCCGCATCGCAGAGTTGCGGTTGGTCATAAAGGTGCCTTTGGGGCCGCTGTCTGCGATTTGGCCGAAGAAAGGTCGGCCTAATGTGTCGGCAAGCACCTCGGACACGCGCACATCCAGCGTGCCAATCCAGTTGGTGGCGTATGCGTAAAGCTCTGTGTCCGTGCGCGCGAGATCCGGCGCACAGGCCAGCAACATGCGGCTGTCGTGGCCGCCCGAGATCGCGAAATAACCGGGGCCGATGGTACAGAAGGCCAACATCATGTCCTGAAGTGCCGAAACGATTGTGTCCGCTGCTTCGTCGACGGAGAGATCAGGCATATCGGGGTTGGGAGACCAGAAGCGATGCTCGGTCAGGGTGCCGATGTCGAGTGCGCGGTTTGCGAAGAGGCGGCGCAGGTGGCGGTCGGGTGTGGAGCCGAAGCCGTAGCCGCCGACGGGTGTATCCGGATCAAACTCGGGAAGGAGCTTTTTCAGACCTTTGTTGGAGAGCAATTCATCCGGCGGACGGCACTCCGGATCGGGGTCAATGTCGCGCTCAAGACACAGCAGGATCGTGGATGCTATGATGCCGGAATTAGGGTCGTAGACCAGTCCAAGCGCGCCCGCGGGATCGGGGTAGATTTTGCGGTGCTTGCGCTCAGGCAGGTCGGTGAAAACAAGAAACCGTCCGCCAAGGTATGTGACCCAACGTTCAATTTTTTCAACAGCATCAAGGTCTTGAGCGGAAAGGTCGAGTTTTTCGACGCCCTTCAGGATATAACCGTCTTCGCCCATGGCATAGCCCAAAATCAGCCCGATGGCGGTGCCGTCGCGGTCGGTGATTTCGGTCACCGGGAGCGCTTCGTGGGTGTGCAATACCTGATCGGCAAACGGGCGGGTCACAAAGCCCGGAAGCGCGCGCTCGGCTTTGGAGAGCACAAATTGGAACCGGAACGCCAGCGAAAACCCGACGCCCAGTTCGGAGCAATATGTCTGTCCCAGTAAAGAGGCCTGTGCTGCTGTCATGGTCCGGTTCTGACTCTGATTGTTGGACGCAAGATGCCACAGGGGTGCCCTGTCGGAAAGTAGTTTTACGTCGGTATCATGTCGGTATGTCGTCGGTGCGACTGGCTCGCCAGCGGGCCCAATCCGTCGGTGTGTCCAGATCGGTCAGAGCATGATTGGCCGGCAACGGGACAGGGATGATTTGGTCCTTGTTCGCGGCCAGAACAGCGCGTGCGCCAGAGTCACCGGAGAGGGTGAGCAGGTCGGGAAAAAGCGCTGACGGAAAGACAACGGGGTGCCCTGGTTTGCCTTCAGAAGATGTGGCGCGCAGGATCGCGGTCGGGGTTTTGGATTGAGCGGTGCGCATGGTGGCAAGATCGTCGGCTGTGATGTCGGGCATATCGGCGGGCAGGATCATTGCTGCGGTCGCTGACACAGGGAGGGCCGCGACGCCTGCCCGTAGCGAATGCGCCATACCGAGGTGGGCGTCATGGGCTTGGACAGGTGTCAGTGGCAAACCGTCAAGCGCGGCTGCACGGTCGGGTCTGTCTGGAGGCAGGACAACAAACACCGGTGCACCTGTGGTCTGGGCGCGTTTCACCATGGTACGCAGCAAGGGCGCGCCGTCGACCGCTTCCATCAGTTTGTCGCGGTCGCCCATGCGGGATGAGCGGCCAGCGGCGAGGAGGAGAATGGCGAGCATTTTGCGGTCCCTGATTGGTCGCGCTTACCCTCGCATTCTTGCGCCGTCGGCGTCAAACAGCGGCTCGGTGATCATGCGGGCCTTGTGCATCTGGCCGAGGATTTCGATTTCTACCTCCAGACCATCGGTGATGCGATCGACGGGCAAGAAGCCTTGGGCGATGGATTTTTTCGCGTGGTGGGAGTAGCCGCCGGAGGTGCAAAAACCAACCACGTCGCCGTCGAGCCAGATCGGTTCGTAGGCGTTCACGTCGGCATTGTCAGCGTTGACCTCAAAGGCGCAGAGGCGGCGGGCGGGGCCGTTGGCGCGGTCGGCCTCGGCTGCGGCGCGACCAATGAAGTCACTGTTTTTCTTGAAGGAAATGAAGCGGTCCATGCCTGTTTCCGCTGCTGTGTAGTCAGGCGAGAATTCCGACAGCCAGCTGCCGAAGAATTTGTCGAGCCGCAGAGACATCATGGCCCGCATGCCGAAGGGGCGCATGCCGTGCGGTTGGCCTGCGGTCCAAAGCGTGTCCCAAAGCGCGCGTTGCGCCATAGGATCGCAGTAGATTTCAAAGCCAAGATCACCTGTGTAGCTGACGCGCTGCACAAGGCAGTCGACAAGGCCGATGGTGATCTGGCGCACGTCCATGAATTTCATCGAGGCAACGTCGTCGCGGGTGCAAGCGGCGAGCACGTCGCGGGCTTTGGGGCCTGCGATCTGGAAACCTGTCAGACGGTCCGAGACATTGGCGACTTTGACGCCTTCGGCCTCGTTCTGTTCAAACCAGCGCATGTGGTAGGCTTGCGAGCCGTATGAGGCGGTGAGTTGGAAGGCGTGATCCGAGAGGCAACTTACGGTGAAATCTCCGATCAGGCGGCCTTTGGGCGACAGCATTGGAGTGAGGCTTAGGCGGCCGGGTTTGGGGATGCGACCTGCCATGATGCGGTCGAGCCAATCACGAGCATTGGAGCCGGTGACGATGTATTTTCCAAAGTTGTGAACCTCATTGATTCCAACGGCTTGCCGGACAGTGTTCACCTCGCGCGCGGTGGCCTCAAAGGCGTTTGAGCGGCGGAAGGATGGGGTTTCGAAGCGTGGTTCGTCGCCTTCGGCAAAGTAGTTCACGACCTCCAAGCCGTATTGATGACCCCAGACCGCGCCGAGTTTGTCAAAGACGTCATACATGGGCGTTTGACGGAACGGGCGCGCGGCGGGGAGTTCTTCGTTCGGGTAGGAGACCGAGAAGCGTTTTTGGTAGTTCTCAATAACCTTCGGACGGGTGTAGCCAGGGGTGATCCAGTCGCCAAAGCGGGCGCAATCCATGGCGAAGGTGTCGCGCTCGCATTCGCCCTCGATCATCCATTGCGCCAGCATAAGGCCAACGCCGCCGCCTTGTGAGAACCCTGCCATCACTGCGCAGGCCGACCAGTAGTTGCGCATGCCCGGCACAGGGCCGACCAGCGGGTTGCCGTCAGGCGCAAAGGTGAACGGGCCGTGGATCACGGATTTGATGCCGGCTGTTTCTAGGTCAGGGAAGCGTTTGTAAGCAAAATCAATGCTGTCCTCGATTTTGTCAAAGTCATCGGGCAGGAGTTCGTGACCGAAATCCCAAGGGGTGCCGTCCACCGCCCACGGGCGGCAGGGCTGTTCGTAAAACCCGATGCAAAGACCTTTGCCTTCCTGCCTCAGATAGCTTTCGCCTGCGGGATCCATGACGTGCGGGTGTTCATGGCCATCCTTCATCATGTCGACGATCAGCGGGACGTCTTCGGTCACCAGATACTGGTGTTCCATCGGGTGCAGCGGGAAATAGACGCCTGCCATGGCGCCGACCTCACGCGCCCAAAGGCCACCGGCGTTGACCACATGTTCGGTGTGGATGGTGCCTTTGTCGGTGACAACGTCCCACGTGCCATCGGCGCGCTGGTTGGTTTCAATGACTTTGGTGTGGGTCTCGACCGTCGCGCCGCCCATGCGCGCGGCCTTGGCATAAGCATGCGTTGTGCCGGATGGGTCAAGGTGGCCATCCAGTGGATCATAAAGCGCGCCTATGATGCCGTCGATGTTTGTCACTGGCGCGATTTTTTTTACTTCTTCGGGAGTTACGATCTCTGTTTCAAGTCCCATGAAGCGGTGCTTGGCGCGTTCTGCGACAAGCATGTCGAACCGATCCTGATTGTCGGCCAAGGTCACGCCGCCCACGTGGTGCAACCCGCAGGACATGCCGGTGATCTCTTCCAACTCCTTGTAAAGCCGGATGGTGTAGCCCTGCAGCGCGGCCATGTTGGTGTCGCCGTTGAGTGTGTGAAACCCGCCCGCAGCGTGCCAAGTAGAACCGGATGTCAGTTCCGAGCGTTCCAGCAGCATGACGTCGGACCAGCCGAGTTTGGTCAGGTGATAAAGCACCGAGCAGCCAACAACGCCGCCTCCGATCACAACAACGCGGGTGGTGGATTTCATGGGAACGCCTCCGATTGTGGGTGGGATCATGAAACGGGTGGGATGGGCGTGGGGCAAGTTAAAATGCGACAGGAATGGTCGCAAAGGGGCAATTTGGCGCGCGATTGGCGCGTCAGGCTTGGGGGAGCAGACACAGGGAGAGCGAGATGCGCGACAGAGCACAGGCAGTGGTGATTGGCGGGGGCGTGATCGGCTGTTCGATCCTCTATCACCTGACCAAACTGGGATGGTCCGATGTTGTGCTCTTAGAACGCGACGAGCTGACGTCAGGGTCGACATGGCACGCTGCGGCGAACATTCACGGGCTTCACGACAGTACCAATATAAGCCGCATCCAGCACTATACGATGAATTTGTACAATGAATTGGAGGCGGAAACGGGCCAGAGCTGTGGTGTGTTCCAACCCGGATCGCTTTATCTGGCACAGACCGAGGAGCGGGAGCACCAGCTGCGGCTGCAGGCGGCAAAGGCCAAGCTCTATGGCATGAACTTCTATGAAATCAGCATTGAAGAGGCGCAGGCGCTGCATCCGTTGGTGGATTTTGAGGGCGTGCGCTGCGTGATGTATGAGCCCGATGGTGGCAACGTCGACCCGTCCGGTGTGACCAACGCTTATGCGGTGGGCGCGCGGCAACGCGGCGCGGAGATCCACCGCTTTACACCGGTGACAGCGACCGAGGCGCAAGAGGATGGCACGTGGATTGTGCGCACGCCCAAAGGCGACATTCACACGGATTGGGTGGTGAATGCCGCTGGTCTTTGGGGGCGTGAGGTGGCGGCGATGGCGGGGCTTACGCTGCCGTTGCAGCCGACCGAGCATCAGTATTTTGTGACCGAAACCATCAGCGAAATTGACGCGATGGACCGGCGCTTGCCGTCTGTGGCGGATCGCGATGGCGAATATTACCTGCGCCAAGAGGGCAAGGGGCTGTTGGTGGGCGCTTATGAACGCGACATGCGGTTCTGGGCCGAAGAAGGCACGCCGCTGGATTTCGGGCATGAGCTGTTTGCCGATGATCTGGAGCGCATCGAGGACAACATGATGCGCGCGATTGACCGCGTACCAGCCGTGGGCGAAGCGGGCATCAAACGGGTCATCAACGGCCCGATGATCTGGTCGCCCGACAGCAATGTGTTGTTTGGTCCTGTGCCCGAGCTGGACGGCTATTTCT
Organism: Shimia haliotis; assembly: GCF_900114415.1. Taxonomy (GTDB): domain Bacteria; phylum Pseudomonadota; class Alphaproteobacteria; order Rhodobacterales; family Rhodobacteraceae; genus Shimia; species Shimia haliotis. The sequence goes on from NZ_FOSZ01000001.1 coordinate 567,907, forward strand.
GTTGCAACGGCATCATTCCGGGTTTCTCGCAATCCGGCGGTATGGGGCTGGCGGCGGCGCAGTGGATGATCGAGGGCGAGACCGAATACGATCTCTTTGGCTGGGATGTGGCGCGGTTTGATACGTGGGCCGACAAGGCCTTTACCAAGGCGCGGGTGCAGGATCAGTATGCGCACCGTTTCGCGATCCATTTCCCCAATGAAGAGCGCGCTGCGGGGCGGCCTGCGCGCAAACGGCCCGCTTATGACATGCAGGCGGAATTGGGCGCGGTCTTTGGCTTGAATGCTGGATGGGAGCATCCGCTTTGGTTTGCCGATGCGCCGGGGGCTGCGGACACCAACGGGTTCACGCGTCAGAACTGGTGGGGGCCTGTGGGTGAGGAATGCAAGATGCTGCGCGAGCGTGCAGGCATCATCGATATTTCGAACTTTGCCAAATACGAATGCAAAGGGGCTGGGGCCGAGGCGTGGCTGAATACGGTGTTTGCCAACACCATGCCGCGCGCAGTTGGGCGGTCCTGCCTAACGCCTCTGATCGGAAAACGCGGCGGCATTGCAGGTGATTTCACTGTCACGCGGACAGGCGAGGATAGTTTCTGGATCATCGGGTCCGGCATGGCGGAGCGCTATCACAAACGGTTCTTCAAACAGGTTCCGTTGCCGGATGGCACAACGTTTGAGAGCCTGACCGAGGCGGTTTGTGGCTTCAACGTCGCAGGGCCGCAGTCGCGCACGATATTGCAACGCCTGACCAATGCCTCGCTTACAACCGAGGATTTCCCGTTCATGCGCTCCAAGACTATTGAACTGGCGGGCATCGAGGTGCTGGCTTTGCGGGTGTCGTTTACCGGCGATCTTGGCTGGGAGTTGCACTGCAAAGAAGAAGATCAGGCCGCGCTTTATGCCGCGCTGCTTGAGGCCGGCAAGCCGCTTGGCATCGGCCCTGTGGGCGGCCGCGCCTTGATGAGTCTGCGGGTCGAGAAGGGGTATGGAAGCTGGAGCCGTGAATACAGCCCCGAATACTGGCCTCAGGAAGTTGGATTGGATCGTCTTTGCAAGATGGACAAGGACTTCCTCAACAAAGAGGCTGTGGCGAAAACCCTCCAAAACGAGGCACGCGAGACGCTTGTGTTGCTGCATTTGGATGAGGACGCTGTGACCGCCTCAAACGCTGACGCAACAGGCGGTGAGCCGATCTTTAAAGATGGCAAGGGCATCGGGCGCGTGACCTCGGGCACCTATGGCTACACGGTCGGCATGTCGCTGGCGCTTGGCTATGTCAAAGGGGCGCAGCCAGGCGATAGGGTCGAAGTCATGGTGCTGGGCCGGCGGCATGGGGCAACGATCCTGCATGAGCCGCCCTTTGATGCCAAAGGCGAGAAATTGCGCGCCTGATTAGGCGCCGTTTCCTATTGCCAAAAATACCTTGGGGTGAGCGCGCCAGCGCGAGGGGCAACGCCCCTCATCCTCACTTTTTCAACGGGACGCCGTAAAGCTCAAGTTTATGGCCCTTGAGCTTGTAGCCCAGCTTGGCTGCGATTCTTTCCTGCAACTCTTCGATGTCTGGATCGACAAATTCGATCACCTGACCGGAGTTGATGTCGATGAGGTGGTCGTGGTGCTCGCGCTCGGCATCTTCATAGCGTGCGCGCCCGTCGCCGAATTCCAGCTTGTCCAGAATTCCGGCCTCTTCAAAGAGTTTCACCGTGCGATAGACCGTGGCCAGCGAAATTCCGGCATCCCGCGCGGAGGCCCGCGCATAGAGCTCCTCCACATCGGGGTGGTCATGGCTTTCCTGAAGCACTGCCGCGATCACGCGGCGCTGGTCTGTCATGCGTAGCCCTTTGGCTTCGCAGCGGGAAATGATGGTGTCAGTCATGGCGCCCGTATGGTGATCCGGTCGTGAGTGTTTCTATGTGTGTAGCCAATGCCGCTGTGTGATTCCACCGGTTTTGACGTGGGCCGCATGCGATAGGTGACTTGACAGGGCGTGTCAAAGCGATCATTGCACCGCGATCCGGTCGCCCCGCGCGACCTCAACAGGCATTGGTGACACGCAAAAGGCGCGCTCGGCGTCGACGTTACAGGTGCCACCCATATGCCGGAGACTAACTTGGCTGATTTTAATTCGCTTGGCTTGCCCAAGCAGGTGGTCGCGCGTCTGGAAAAGACGGGCCTGACCACACCGACACCTATTCAGGAAGGCGCAATTCCGGTGGCGCTGGAAGGTCGTGATGTGATGGGGCTGGCGCAGACCGGCACCGGCAAAACGCTGGCGTTTGGCTTGCCGTTGATCGCGCAGATGCTCAGCTATGACGAGCGCCCCTCGCGCCGTATGGTCCGTGGCCTGGTCTTGGCGCCGACCCGTGAACTTGCTGGTCAGATCGCGGCCAGCTTGCGCGCACAGGTCGAAGGCACACAATTCAAAGTTGGTCTTGTGGTCGGTGGGGTTGGAATCAATCCCCAGATCGCGCGGCTCGACAAGGGCACTGATATTCTGGTGGCGACGCCGGGCCGATTGATCGATCTGATGGAACGCAAAGCCATGGATCTGGGCAGCACTGATTTTCTTGTGTTAGATGAAGCGGACCAAATGCTGGATCTCGGCTTTATCCACGCGCTTCGGAAAATCGCGCAGTGGTTGCCCGAGAAACGTCAAACAATGCTGTTTTCCGCGACCATGCCAAAACAGATGTCCGAGATTGCCAGCACCTATCTGGATGATCCGGTCAAGGTGCAGGTCAACCCACCCGGTAAAGCCGCGGACAAGATTGATCAGTCGATCCACTTTATCGCCAAGGCCGAAAAGACGTCTTTGCTGATTGAGTTGCTGGACAAGCACCGCGACGAGGCGGCGATTGTGTTCTCGCGTACCAAGCACGGCTCTGAGCGGTTGATGAAAGCACTGGTGCGGGCCGGATATGCGGCGGCAAGTGTGCATGGCAACAAATCCCAAGGCCAGCGGGAACGGGCGATCAAAGCCTTCCGCGGGGGCGAGACGCTGGTTCTGGTGGCGACCGATGTGGCGGCGCGCGGGTTGGATATTCCGCAGGTGCGCCATGTTTATAACTATGATCTGCCGAATGTACCGGAAAACTATATCCACCGGATCGGTCGCACGGCGCGGGCCGGTATGGATGGTTCGGCCATTGCATTTTGCTCGCCTGATGAAGTGGACGAGCTGAAGGCGATCCAGAAGGTGATGAAGATCACCATTCCGGTCGCTTCGGGGCGTCCGTGGGAAGGTGTTGAGGCCAAACCTGGCACAGGTGGTTTTGGCAATCGACGTCGCGGTGGCGGCGGCGGTGGTGGCAAACCCAAAGCTGGCGCAGAAGGTGCTGGCAAAGCGGGTGGCAAACCTTCAGGCCAGCGCCGTGGCGGCAAACCGGGCGGCCGGCCAGGTGGTAAGCCAGGTGGCGGTGCGGGCGGTGGAAAGCCCGGTGGCAACCGCCGTGGCGGTCGCCGTGGTGCGCCCAAAACATAAAGAGATATCAGGTCAGTAGACCAGTTCGCCGCGCATAGTGAGCACGGCCTTCCCAGCAATGGTGACGGCCGTGCCTTTTGATGTGGCGATGATTTCGCTGGGGCGGCCCATGTCCTCGCCTTGCATGATTGTCAGGGACAGATCACGGCCTTCGATCTCAGCCAGAAGGGCGGCGAGCGTGGCGCAGGCGCTGCCGGTGGCGGGATCTTCGGGAATGTTATCGAGCGGTGCGAACATGCGGGCGTCGATATGCGAGCCGGTGCGGACGTAGGCAAACTGTGCAAAATCAAGCCCGGAAGGATAGGCTGCGTTGCCTTCGCGGAAGGCGGACACGTCGGTTGTGAGGGCACGCAATGCGTCGCGGTCATTGAGTTCGGTGATGGTGAAGGCTAGGCCCAGTGAGGCCATCACGGGCGGGTGCTTGGCCGTGCTTATCGCATCAATTGTTGCGCCTAATGCTCTGGAAACAAGTGAAATATCTGGCTCGTGCAAGCGTTGGAGCGGTGCGGAGGTAACAAAAGACGCGCGTCCGTTCTCGGCCTGTGTCGCAATCGGGCCAATACCAAGTTCAAGCGTCATGTCTGGGCCGTGGCCTGCATCAGCCAACGCGACAGCTGTGCCTATGATCGGGTGGCCTGCAAAGGGAACTTCCATCGTTGGCGTGAAAATGCGGACACGGGCGGTGTTTTGGTTGCCTTTAGGCGGATAGACAAAAGTCGTTTCGGAAAAATTGAACTCGCGCGCGATGCGTTGCAGGTCATGCTCTGACAAATTCGTTGCATCAGGAATAACCGCCAACTGGTTGCCACCAAAGGGTTTATCGGAAAATACGTCATAGACGGAATAAGCAGTCATCAAGCGGGCTCCGGTTGCGGTTGGCGGTTGGCAAGGTCCATCCAGATCGGCAAGTGATCGGAAGCGACCGGCGCTGGAATACGGGACAGGACACCGTGGGCTTCGGCCCTAAGATCGCGCGTCACGGCGAAACCGTCCAACGCCGCCACCGGCCGTGGTGACGGGAAGCTGTGTTCCGTGTTTATGAAGTCAAATGAGGGGGTTACCGCATCAAGAGCATGTTTTGGGCCCCACTCGTTGAAATCACCAGCGATGACGGTAGGCATTTTAGGCAGCAGATCCAATGACTTGGCTATGGAGCCAAGCTGCATCAGCCGGTAACGCCGGATCAAACCGAGGTGCACGCCGACAACACGTAGGAGCCCCATAGAGGTCATCAGATCGGCGCGAATGGCCCCGCGCGGCTCCAACCCTGGCAAGTCGAGTTTGCTGGTTTCGATAACCTCAACTCCATCGCGCAACAGCATCGCATTGCCATGCCAGCCAAGCGAGCCTTTGGGTTGGCCGAAATCGACGTTGGAATAGCCTTTGGTCTCAATGAGATCAAAGGGAAGCGCTGCGGGGCGTGGGGGCAGACGTTTGTCCGCCTCTTGAAGCACGACTACATCTGCGCGCAGAGCGCGGATCACGATCATCGAGCGAGCCGGATGGCGTCGCATATCGACGCCGACACATTTTTGCAGGTTGTAGCTGGCGATACGCATCTCGGTCAGGTTCCGCAGAAGGTTTGTCGGACGCGTTCGTTTTCTTGGGGCGGATGGGCAAGATCGGCAAAGTCACCGGACGCCGTGTACGGGGTTGAAAGCGCAGTCATGAGCCTTTCAAACGGTGCCATATCGCCGTCAACCGCGGCCTGGATCATCGCCTCGATGCGATGATTGCGCGGGATAAGGGCGGGGTTGGCGGCATTCATCACAGCTTGCGGGTCAGGCTCATCGGTAATGCGGCTTTGCCAGCGCGCCTGCCATTGTGAAAACGCGGCTTGATCAAGGAAGTGGTCCTGCGGTGTGTCACCAGACAAGGATCTGAAAGAGTTTGTAAAATCCGCCCCATCCTTGGCCATAAGGGTGAGCAGGTCTTCGATCAGTTCGCGGTCGTTTTCGCGCGGAGTCTGAATGCCGATTTTGGCACTGAAGAAGCGAACCCAATGGGAACGAATCTGATCCGGCATGGCGTGCACAAGTTGGGTGAAGGTCTCTACGGCGGCGTCGCCATCGGGCATCAAGGGGACCAGAGTCGTCGCGAGTTGAGCCATGTTCCAGACGATAATATCGGGCTGATTGCCAAAGGCATACCGGCCGTGCCGGTCAATGGAGGAGAACACCTGCATCGGGTTGTAGGCGTCCATGAACGCGCAGGGACCATAGTCGAGGGTTTCACCGGATATCGCACAGTTGTCGGTGTTCATGACACCGTGAATAAAACCGACCGACATCCAGCGAGCGATCAGTTCCGCCTGACGGTTGATCACCGCAGCGAGGAATTCAGCCGGAGATTGGGCGTCGGGATAGTGGCGCGCAATGGCGAAATTCATAAGGGTTTCAAGGCCTTCAACGTCCTGTCGAGCGTAGAGGGCCTGAAAGGTGCCGACGCGGATGTGGGAGCTGGCCACGCGGGTCATTACGCCACCTGGCATCGGACGTTCGCGAAAGACCTCTTCGCCGGTGGCGACTGCGGCCAGTGCGCGGGTGGTGGGAATGCCAAATGCGTGCATCGCCTCGCTGATGACGTATTCGCGCAAAACAGGGCCAAGCCATGAGCGGCCATCGCCGCGGCGGGAAAATGGTGTGGGGCCGGATCCCTTTAACTGTATATCGTAACCATTTGATTCACCGAGAAGAACCGCGCGACCATCTCCCAGTTGCGGGTTCCAGTTACCAAATTGATGACCGGAATAAAGCTGAGCCAGCGGTTCTGCGCCTTCGGGCACGCGGGAGCCGGAAAACACCTCGGCGAGCTCCTGTGCATCATCCGTATCAGTGATGCCGAGAGACTTTGCCAAATCGTAGTTAAAGGCCAGTAATTTCGGCGCGCGCACCGGCGTGGGTGCTTGATGCGCAAAAAAGCGGTCCGGCAAGCGGGCGTAGGTGTTTTCAAACGGAATATGCAGGCTCATACAGCCAAAATACGGGCGAATTCTGGAAATGCCAGAGGCGCTTTGGTCACGTCTTGATCAGCGCAGCTGGCGGGTCATGAGCATATAGCGCTCTCGCGGTTGAAATCCGGCGCGGCGGTAAAGCTTCAGGGCCTTCTCGTCGTCGCGATCAACTTCGAGATGCAGGGCGCAGACATCCACGTTTTCAAGGGCTTTCGCGAGACCGATGAGGGCTTCGGAAGCAACGCCTCGGCCACGAATGGCGGGCCGGATGAACACTTCGTCGATGAAGGCGTCCATGCCGCCAAATTCAACCGACCAGCCAAAAGTGACCACGACATAGCCGACCGGCGCACGCCGTGGGCCAAGCAGGTAGGCCGCGCCGTAGGGCGAGCCCTGCAACAGCGGCATGAGGCCGGCGTTGCGGGACTCGGGGCTGGTGGCGATTTGCATCTCGCTGTGAAAGGCCTCGACCAGCGGGTCGAGTTTGGCAAAATCGTCGGCGTTGGCGAGATGCAGCGCGGTGGTCATAGGCGGGCAAGCCGTTCTGTCAAAAGGGAAAAGAACCCGTCGGCGTCAATGTCGCCGATGAAAAGGGCGTTGGCGGGGCGGTCGGTGACGCGCCACCAATCGGCGACGGTCATGCCAAGGGTCAGGTCGGACTGGGTTTCGATCTCGACGTTGATGTGGCGGCCGGAGAAAAGGTCCGGCTTGATCAGATAGGCCGTGACGCAGGGGTCGTGCAGCGGGGCACCGGCGGAGCCGTATTTCTCTTTGTCAAATCGTTCAAAGAAATCAGTCATTTCCGCGGTGGCGAGGCCAACTTTGGAACCAATCGCGCGGAAGGCGTTGTTGCGCGGTTTGGTGACAAGGGCCTTGTGGGTGACATCCAATGGCATGACCACAATCGGAACGCCGGATTTGAAGACCACTTCGGCCGCTTCGGGATCAACATAGATGTTGAATTCCGCCGCGGGTGTGATGTTGCCGACCTCGAAATAGGCGCCACCCATCAGGACGATTTCCTGAACCTTTTCAACGATGTCTGGCGCCTTGTTGAAAGCCGTGGCGATGTTGGTCAGCGGGCCGAGCGGGCAGAGGGTCACGGTGCCTGCTTCCTCGGCGCGCAGCGTGTCGATGATGAAGTCGACGGCGTGCTGGTCCTGAAGGGGCATTTTCGGGTCCGGCAGGGTTGGTCCATCAAGGCCGGTTTTGCCGTGGACGTGCTCTGCTGTGACCAGTTTGCGCGACAAAGGTGCGTCGCAGCCGGAGAACACCTTGGTGTCGGTCTTGCCTGCCAACTCACAGATAATACGGGCGTTTTTCTGGGTGAGGGGCAGAGGAACGTTGCCCGCCACAGCGGTGATGCCCAGCACGTCGATTTCTTCGGGGCTGGCAAGCGCAAGCAGGACGGCGACGGCGTCGTCCTGTCCGGGGTCAGTGTCGATGATGATCTTGCGCGGGCTCATGGGCCTCTCCTTGGTGCCGGTGGTCTGTGGACTTGTGAAGCGGCAGCGTGGCAAGGGCAAGGGGCCTTGTCCAGTGGAAGAGCAGGGTTTTGCGCAAATATTTTTATCGATTGGTCAGAAAAGGGGGGTGTCGGTATCGCGTCGGTATTTCATCGGTAAACTGTCAGCGGTGCGAGAGGTCCGTCTTTTACGGTGATAAAACGGAAAAAGGCGGCCCGATGAGGACCGCCTTTTGTGTGTGCAATGCCGATAGGCTTAGCCGTCGAAATCAACTTCTTCGGTGATTTTCAGCGCATCGGAGCGGTGACCGGCGAGGGTCATCAGGTTCACGTCGTCTGCGGTGAATTCACCCCAGCCAGTGACCAGTGCGTCCGCTTCGGTGCCCGGTGCGATCGGGTATTCGAAGTTGGCTTTGGCGTAGATTTCCTGTGCTGCGGGCGAGGTCAGGAATTCCATCATCTTGACGGCGTTTTCCTTGTTCGGCGCGGATTTGGTTAGCGCCACGCCGGAAATGTTTACGTGGGTGCCTTTGCCTTCGAATTCAGGGAAGACGATGCGCACGCTGTCGGCCCATTCTTTCTGTTCGTCATCAGACAGCATTTTGCCCATGTAGTAGGTGTTGCCGATGGAGATATCGCATTCGCCGGCCCAGATCGCTTTGACTTGTGCGCGGTCGTTGCCTTGCGGTTTGCGTGCGAGGTTGGATTTCACGCCTTCGAGCCATGTTTTCGCGCCTTCGACACCGTGGTGTTCGATCACAGCGGAGGTCAACGCCACGTTATAGGCGTTGGTGCCGGAACGGGTGCAGATGCGGCCTTCCCATTTGGGGTCTGCCAGATCTTCGTAGGTGGTGACTTCGCCGTCGGCCACGCGGTCTTTGGAGGCGTAAACGATGCGGGCGCGCGTGGTGAGGCCGAACCAGTGGTTGTCGGGGTCACGGTATTGCGCGGGCACGTTGGCGTTGATGGCATCAGTTGTGACCGGCTGTGTCAGGCCTGCGTTCACAACGGCGGCGAGGCGGGAGATGTCGACGGTCAGGATCATGTCGGCGGGGGAGCGGTCGCCTTCGGCCTGCAGACGCTCAACCATGCCTTTTTTCAGATAGGCGACGTTCACTTTGATGCCGGTTTCGGCGGTGAACGCATCGGTCAGCGGCTTGATCAGCTCGGGCTGGCGATAGGAGTAAACGTTGACTTCGTCGGCAAATGCAGGGGCGGCCAGTGAAGCCGCGGCGGTGAAAAAGAGTGCGGTGGAAAGGGTTTTGGTCATGTGTTCGCTCCCAGCGTCCTGATTGAGTTGGCGCGGTTAAACCTGAGTTTTTTTGTTGGGTCAATACCTGAATAAATCATTCAGGAATAAAAAGGGCCGTTAGGAAAGATGCGCGCAGGGCGCACATCCTACGATTTTTCTTCGACCTTCACTTCGTCCCAAAGCGCGTCCATTTCGGCCAGATCGCTGTCTTCGGGGCGTTTGCCGCGGGCGGCCAGCTTGGCCTCAACGCCTTCAAACCGGCGGGTGAATTTGGCGTTGGTGGCGCGCAGGGCTGCTTCGGGGTCGATTTTCAGATGACGGGCCAGATTGGCGATCACAAAAAGCATGTCGCCAAATTCTTCTTCGATCTCGGTCTGGGTCAATTTTTCGCGGGCCTCGGCAAGTTCGCCTGCCTCTTCGACGATTTTGTCGACGACCTGCGAAATGTCTGGCCAGTCAAAACCCACGCGCGCGGCGCGTTTCTGCAATTTTACAGAACGCAGAAGGGCCGGCAGGCCAAGGGCGACGCCGTCGAGCGTGCCAGTTTGGTCCTTGGACGCACGTTCTGCGGCTTTCACAACTTCCCAGTCTCGGGTTTGCTGTTCCGCAGATTTGTCCCGGTTCTCGTCGCCGAAAACATGCGGATGGCGGGTGACCATCTTGTCGGACATGGTGTCGGCGACCTGATCAAAGGTAAAAAGGCCGCGTTCGGTTGCCATTTGGGCGTGGAATACCGACTGGAATAGGAGATCGCCCAGCTCGCCTTTGAGTTCGTCCCATGCCTCGCGTTCAATCGCATCGGCCACCTCATAGGCCTCTTCTATGGTATAAGGGGCGATGGTGGCGAAGTCCTGTTCGATGTCCCACGGACAGCCGTTTTCCGGATCGCGCAGTCGGCGCATAATTTCCAGAAGCCGCGGCATTCCGCCGTTGGGATTGAGGATCAAGGGGTCTTCGGCCATTGCAGAGCGCTCCGCTTTTTGATTTGGGTAGGAGTGAACCGTTATTCAGAGAAGGTGTCCACTCATGCCAGTAGTTAACCGTATTGCCGATTATGCGGACGAAATGAAGGGGTGGCGCCGTCATTTGCACGCGCATCCGGAACTGGAGTTTGATTGCCATGAAACCGCGGCCTTTGTGGTGGCGCGTCTCAAGGAGTTCGGCGTGGATGAGATTCACGAGGGCATAGCCAAGACCGGCGTGGTGGCCATCATCAACGGGCAGGGCGAGGGGCCGACCGTGGGATTGCGCGCCGATATGGATGCTTTGCCGATGGATGAGACCTCCGGCGTTGAGTATTCCAGCGAAGTTGAGGGCATGATGCATGCCTGTGGGCATGACGGGCACACGACAATGTTGCTGGGCGCGGCAAAATATCTTGCGGAGACCCGCAAGTTTTCGGGGCGCGTGGCGTTGATGTTCCAGCCGGCCGAGGAAGAAGGCGGTGGCGGTGAAGTCATGGTTCAGGAAGGCGTATTGGACCGTTTCGATGTGAATGAAGTCTATGCGCTGCACAATGTTCCCGGTGTGCCGTTTGGCGAGTTCCACACCACACCGGGCCCGATCATGGCAGCGGTGGACACGTTCCGCGTCGATATTCAGGGCACCGGCGGGCATGGGGCCTATCCCCAAGATACAGTGGATCCAGTGGTGGCGGCGGTGGCCATGGTCAACGCGATCCAGACCATCGTGAGCCGCAACCACGACACGCGGCAAGAGGCGGTGGTGTCGGTGACGCAAATCCATGCGGGCTCTGTCAACAACGTGATCCCTGATCTTGGCATGATCGAGGGCACGATCCGGACCTTTGACAAAGACGTGCAGGAGATGATTCATCGCCGCCTGCGGGAAATCGTTGCGGGCACGGCTGCGGCCTATGGTCTTGAGGCGTCGCTTGACATCGATGTGGGGTATCCGGCGACTGTAAACAGCGCGCAGCAAACGGCATTTGCTGCCGATGTGGCGCGCGACGTGGCCGGTGACAGCATGGTCAATGACGCACAGGGCATGGAAATGGGGGCGGAGGACTTTTCCTATATGCTGGACGCACGGCCGGGAGCGTATTTGTTCCTTGGCGCGGGCGAAGGTGCAGGGCTGCACAATCCCGCGTTTGATTTCAACGATGAGGTGGCCCCGATTGGTGCGTCGTTCTTTGCGCGGCTGGTGGAGACCGCTCAGCCGCTGAAGTAGTTCGAAACAGTCGGGCGTTCGATTTTGCGGGCGCCCGTTTTTGTCGCAGAGATCCCGCCTGTGACAACATATTTCTTTGCAGATAGGGTTTTCGATGTTAGTCCGCGCCGGCAGTGCGGGCATAGTCTGCCTGTTTTTGATTTGTTTGAGCGACGCTTACGTATCTTCTGAATGGACAGGATCAGGAGGCGCTGACGTTGTGATTTTGGTATTTGAGGGATGAAGAAGATGACGATTGCAGCTGTGGTTTTGTTGCTGGGGTTTGGTCTGTTGGCCTATGTGCGTTTGGCACCCAGTGATGTTGCGCGTTGGCATGTGGCCGGTGACATCAGCAAGAACAGTGAAGGTCAGAACAGTGTGCGCCGATTGGTGGATGCGGGCCCGGATGGTTTGGCAAAATTTGCCGAGGCGGCGCTGCGAGATCCGCGCACCGAGGTTCTCGCGGGTTCAGCCGAGGATGGCTTAATCACCGTGATTACGCGCACGCGTTCTATCGGGTATCCGGACTACACAACAGCCTGGATGCAGGACGGTCAGCTCGCGATTTACGGCCGCTCACGATTTGGTCGAAAGGACTTCGGTGTCAACGCCGCGCGTGTGGATCGCTGGATTGGTGCTTTGTCCGCCCCTTAAGCCGCTGCTGAGACATCCAGGTGAGATTTCGCGCCACATCGGCACATTTAGCGACATCTGGCATTGGGCCATAAACATGCGCCCGTCCACTTGAAGACAGATGGTTTCTCCGACCTCGATGCGCTGCCCCTGACGGTCAGTGCAGTAGCAGTCAACGGGCACGCCGTTGATAAAGCCGTCGGCAAGGGCCGGGCTGGCGAGAAGGGTGAGAATGGCAATCAAACGGGTCATAGGCCAAGAATACACCAAACCGCGGCCTTGACCAATTACGCGGATTGTCCCACTTAGCGACATGGTTCCTATAGAGCGATTAGAACAGATCAAGCTGCGGTTCGAGTTTCTTGAGGCGCAGATGGCGGAGGGTGGCGGCGATATCGCGGCGCTTGCCAAAGAGTATGCGGAAATCAAGCCTGTGGTGGAGCAGATTGCCGCCTATCGCAGACTGCTTTCAGACATTGAAGACGCCGAAGAGATGCTTGGCGATCCGGATATGAAGGAATTGGCCGAAGAGGAGCTGCCGGCGTTGCGGGCGGGTCTTCCGGAGGCGGAGCATGCGCTTCAGTTGGCGTTGTTGCCCAAGGATGCGGCGGACGCGCGGCCAGCGATTCTGGAAATCCGACCAGGCACAGGCGGTGACGAGGCGGCGTTGTTTGCCGGTGATCTGCTGCGGATGTATCAGCGATACGCCGAGGGGCGTGGCTGGAAGCTGGAGATCCTTGAGGAGCAGGCAACCGAGCTTGGCGGGATCAAGGAAGTGGTGGCCCACATCAAGGGCGAGAACGTGTTTGCGCGGCTGAAGTACGAAAGCGGCGTTCACCGTGTACAGCGGGTGCCGGCCACCGAAAGCGGCGGGCGGATTCACACGTCGGCGGCGACTGTGGCGGTTTTGCCTGAGGCCGAGGATGTGGACGTGCAGATCGATGCACAGGACATCCGGATTGATACGATGCGGGCCTCGGGGTCTGGCGGGCAGCACGTGAACACAACCGATTCTGCGGTGCGGATCACCCATTTGCCGACGGGCATAATCGTGGTCAGCTCTGAAAAATCCCAGCACCGGAACCGCGAGATTGCGATGCAGGTTCTGAAAACCCGCCTGTTTGACCTTGAGCGCCAGCGGATCGCGGATGAGCGCGCGGCGGATCGGGCAGGGCAGGTTGGCTCGGGTGATCGTTCCGAGCGCATTCGGACCTATAATTTCCCGCAAGGGCGCATGACGGATCACCGCATCAACCTGACGCTATACAAACTGGATCAGGTGATGGCTGGTGATCTGGATGAAACCATCGACGCGCTGACGGCGGATGCGCAGGCCACGGCGTTGGCGGAGATGGAGGCGTGAGCCTGACCATTTCCGACCTCGTGTCGCAGGTCGCTGGATCGTTGGCGGCAGGCGGCATCGAGGGCGCACCGCGGGAAGCGCGGCTTTTGGTGGCGCATGTGACCGGCATTTCCGTGTCGCGCCTGACCCTTGAGATGGGGGAAGCGGCAAGTTCGGCGCATCAGGAGAAGCTGTTGCCCTTGGTCGCACGGAGGATCGCGCGGGAGCCGCTGTCGCATTTGCTGGGCAAGCGGGCCTTCTACGAGCATGAGTTCAAAGTGACAGCGGACACGCTGGACCCGAGGCCTGAGACCGAGACACTGGTGGCGGAAGCTCTCAAGGAGCCCTTTGTCCGCGTGCTTGATCTGGGCACGGGAACGGGGGCTATTGCGATCTCTCTTTTGGCGGCGCGACCGGCTGCGCGCGGGGTTGCGACCGACCTGTCGGGGGCCGCGTTGGCGGTGGCGCAGGAGAATGCGGCGGCGATTGGTGTCGCGGACCGGCTGGAATTTGTCCAAAGCGATTGGTTCTCCGCCGTGTCGGGCCAGTTTGATCTGATCGTGTCCAACCCGCCTTATATTGCGGCGGAGGAGATGGCAGGGCTTGCGCCGGAACTGGCGCATGAGCCGCGCATGGCCCTGACCGACGAGGGCGACGGACTGGCCGCTTATCGTGTGATCACCGCCAATGCCAAAGCGTATTTGGCCCCTGAGGGGCGGCTTTTGGTCGAAATCGGCCATCGTCAGGGTGCGGATGTGGCCGCGCTTTTTGCCGACGCGGGCTTTGGCAATGTGGGCATTCTCAATGATCTGGACGGGCGCAACCGAGTGGTCAGTGGGCAAAACCGGCCATGACGGAGGGCAATTGTCCGGTTTTTTCAATTTCCCGCACTTTAGATGCAGAATAACCCTTGTGCAGCGCCCGATAGCGTTCTACGAATATCGCGTCTGATCGGTGGATGCCCATGGTGGGCGGTCCCGACAGACATCAAGCCAGACATCGTCGCACCGGTAAAAAGAGCGCAAGAGGCGTGAAACGGGATGAGCGACAGCAATTGACCAAGGCTGGATTACAGAAATATGAGATCTTCGAAGTCACGTTCGCGGAACAAGGGTAACCGCAACCGCCCGTCCGGTAACATCGTCAACCGTGTGTTTGACAGCTCCGGTCCTGAGGGCAAGGTGCGCGGTACTCCGCAGCAAGTTATCGACAAATACAATCAGCTCGCGCGCGACAGCCAGTTGGGCAATGACCGTGTGGCCACGGAAAATTTCCAGCAGCACGCGGAGCATTATCAGCGGATGCTGAATGAAGCGCAGCGTGAGCAGGATGCGCGCCGTGAGGAGCAAGAGCGTCAGAACCGCGAGCGCCAGCAAGAGCGTGACCGTGAACGCCGTGAGCGCGTCGAGCGTCAGGAACGCGAAGGCAATGGTGGTGGCGACAAGCAGCCTCAGCCTGCACCTGTTTCGGCGGATCCGTCTGAGGCGGATCAGCCCGATGTGATCGGTGACGTGGCCGAAAGCGGTTTGGTGGAAACACCCGAGACCAAGGCCGAGGAGCCTAAAGCCGCGCCCAAGAAGCCGCGCAAGCGCAGCCCGCGCAAGAAACCGGAAGGCGAAGCGCCCAAGGATGACGCGCCCAAGGCTGAGGAAAATCCGGCGGCGGAGTGATCTGTTTTCTAGGATGAGAAATAGAAAACCCCGCAGTGAAGGCTGCGGGGCTTTTTGTTTGTGGTTAGACGTGAGGGGCGCGGGACGCGGTCCGGTGTCTATTTCTCAAACGTGCGCGCCAAAGCGCAGAACTGTTCCAAGCTGACTTGCTCGGCGCGTTCCGTGGGCTTGATGCCAGCGGACAATAGGCGGTCTTCGATGTCGGGGGCCTGGCTCTTGAGCGAGCCGCGCAGCATTTTGCGGCGCTGGTTGAAGGCGGCGGCGACAATGCGAGACAGGATCGCGGCATCCGCCGGATAACGGGGTTCGGGCAGGGCGGTGAGGTGCACCACAGCCGAATGCACCTTGGGCGGGGGCGAAAACGCCTCGGGCGGCAGGTGCATCACAATTTTGGCGTCAGCCCGCCATTGGGCGAGCAGGGCAAGACGGCCGTAGGCCTTGGAGCCGGGCGCGGCAATGATGCGTTCCGCGACTTCGCGCTGAAACATCAGGGTCAGGCTTTCCCAGAAGGGGGGCCACTGTTTGGGCGTGAGCCAGCGCACCAGAAGTTCGGTGCCGACGTTATAGGGCAGGTTGGCCGCAATGCGGATTGGAGGCGTCAGGTGGCTGAGCGGGTCGATTTCCAGCGCGTCGCCGTTGATGACCTCAAGCTGGCCCGGATAGGCGGCGGCGATTTCCGCCAGAGCGGGCATGCAGCGTTCGTCTTTCTCGATCGCCAGCACCTTGCGCGCGCCTTCGGCCAGCAGTCCACGGGTCAGGCCGCCGGGGCCGGGGCCGATTTCGAGGATGTCACAATCCGACAGTTCACCCGCGCGGCGGGCAATTTTCGCGGTCAGATTGAGATCGAGCAGGAAGTTTTGCCCCAGAGATTTACGCGCCGAGAGGCCGTGGCTGGCGATTACCTTGCTCAGTGATGGCAGATTGTCGATGGCGCTCATTGGGGCGGGCTCCGGTGAAGAGATGTGATGCCTCCGGCGGGAGTATTTGGGCAAGCAAGAAGGGTCAAGAGGCTTGCGCCATACGCCACGCCATGCGCAACGCTTCAATGGTGCTTGTTGGATTGGCGATGCCTTGGCCCGCGATGTCAAAAGCCGTGCCGTGATCGGGTGAGGTGCGGATGAAAGGCAGGCCAAGGGTGACATTCACGCCGCGGTCAAAATCCAGCGTCTTGATCGGGATAAGGGCTTGGTCGTGGTAGGCGCAGATGGCGGCGTCGTAATTGGCACGGGCGCGGGCGTGAAACATCGTGTCGGCGGGCAGGGGGCCGGAGAGATCATAGCCTTCGGCACGCATCTGATCGAGAACGGGCGCGATGGTGTCCATGTCTTCAAGGCCCATCGCGCCGCCTTCGCCCGCGTGCGGGTTGAGGCCGGCCACGGCGAGGCGGGGATTTGCGATGCCGAATTGTGTGCGCAGCCCCGCGCCAGTGATGCGTATGGTGTCGCGCAGAAGGTCCGGCGTCAGGGCAGTGGGCACATCCTTGAGCGCGATGTGGATGGTGGTAGGCACGACGCGCAGTTGATCAGAGGCCAGCATCATCACCACGCGGTCCACTTTGCCCAAATGGGCGAGGTATTCGGTGTGCCCGGGATAGGGGAAATCGGCGCCGTCCTTGAGAGCCTTTTTGTGGATCGGCAGGGTGCAGACGGCGGAGGCCGCGCCGGTCAGGGCGAAGTCGGCGGCGCGGGAAATGGCTGTGATCACACCTTCGGCGTTTTGCGGATCAGGCGCGCCCGCGGTGCGTATACCGGCAAAGGGATGCGCCAAAAGCGGCAGGGCGTTGAGCATCACGTCGGCGGCTTGGGCAGGAGATCGGATTTCCTGCACTGGCACCGTGGCGTGCAAATGCGCAGGGTCGGCGATCAGGAAAAAGCTCAAATCGTCTTTGAGTGCGGTCCAGGCTTTTTCGATGATCTCAAGGCCGACGCCGGCCGGTTCGCCGCAGCTGACGGCGATGGGCGCTGTCATTGTTCGATGATGCGGGCCTGCGCGCGCAACTGGCTGAGGTGGCTTTCTGCATAGTTTTCAAGACGTTGGTTGCGCAGGATGTTGGCAACTTCGTCTCGTGAAAGCTCTTCTCCGAGTTCTGCGGTGCGGCCGCAGAGCATCAGCATCAACAGGTTTTGGCCGTCAGAGGTGGTGAGTGCGGTGGAGATTTCGTTCTCATCCAGCTTGGCCAGTTCAAGCGCGATGTCGCGTGGGATCTCTCCGGGGGCCTCGGAGTTGCGCACCAGAAGTTCAGGTGGCTGTCCCTTGTTGATGCCGTAAAGATCGTCGCAGCGGTCGATGCGGTCGGCGAGTTCCTGAGCTTTGGCAAGGGTTTCGGCAGACCGGCCGCCGGGCAGATAGTGGATTGCATAGTCAATGGCCGAGTAGCGCGGCGCAGGCGCGGTGGCTTCTTCGACGCGGCGCATCTGGAACAGGGCCACAGCATTGGGAAGCTGAACCGGAGCGGTCACTTCGCCGGGTGAAAGGGCCGCGATCAGGGGGCGAAGCTGTGGCGGCAGATTGGTCACGCTCATCCATTGAATTCGACCGCCATCGTCTTTGGTGGGGGACTGGGAGTAGGTGCGGGCCGCCTGTTCGAATTCGTCAAACGAGCGGATTTCGCTTAGCTGTTCCACAAGGCCAAGAACCTGTGCCTGTGTTTGCGGCGTGATCGGAATGACAATCTCGGACAGCAGCACATTCAGGCCACCGGAGCCGGAATTGGACGCAATCGCGCGGTCGATTTCTTCTTCGGTGATCTCCACGTTGCCGCCAAATCGGGCCTGTACAAATCCGCGCCAAGTGATGCCGGAAATGATGAAAGCGCGCATGGTTTCTTCGTCGATGCCTTCACCGGCGAGTGCTTTGATCAGGCTTTCGGGATCCATGTTGACCCGTTGCGCGAACTCGGCGAGGCCGGCTTGCACGCCTTCTTCGGGGACGGAAATGCCGACGATGCGCGCGGCCTGAACTTTCAGGCGGTCATCGATCAATTGCTTTTTGGCTTCTTCGAAGGTGTCTCCTGGCGTGTTCATAACCGTAAGCAGGCGTGCACGCTGGTCGATTTCGTAGTTGGTGACGACTTGATCGTTGACGGTCACTGCCGGAGAAAACGCGCCCTGCGCCAAGACGGGGCCGCCGTGCAGACCAATCGTGGAGGCCGCAAGGAAGGCGGACAGTGCAAAGCGTTTGAGAAGGCCCGTTGTCATGTCGTTAGGTCTTTCCTGTGTTGTCAGCCGCATGTGCGGTCGTAGCTTTTGTCTTGGGCTTTGACCGCAAACCCGAGAAGGGAAACGGAAAGGCCGAATTTGGTGTCCGATTGAACGGTAGTGGATGTTGAAAATTTCCGCGAGAGCGAAAGTTCAACTTTCATACATTCGTTTCTGTATTCCAGACCGACGCCGGCTTCGGCGGTGCGCCCGGTGCCCGCATCAAAACGCCAGTCAAAAAGACCGGTCCAGTGCTGGCTCACGCGGTAGGTGCTGTCCAGAGCCCACTCCGAAAGCACATCTGTACGGCCTTCGGCAGGGTCGGCGTCAAGCCAGATAAAGCTGGCATCGAGCCACAGGCGCTGGTTGGTCCAGCCAAGACGGGCTGCGGCTTTGGACAGGTTGCCGTCGGTGCCCAGAAGGGTGCGGCCACTGACCGAGAGGCCGTTTGGATTGGCAAACTGGCCGGCGAGCAGAAAGTCGGATGTGGTGCCGGAGAGGCCGGAGCTTTGAGTGAAGTTGGCGTCCACAGTGTCGCGGTAGATCTGGCCGATGGTGAAGTTTGCGCGCCAGTCTTCTTTGCTGTGGCGGGACCAATTCAGGCCGGCCGCGCCCCGTACACCGCGCTCGCGGCGGTCATAAGAGGTGAAGCGCGACAAAGACAACAGGTTGCCCTCGTCAAACTCGATACGGGTGCTTTCGTCGTTGGCGACGTCGAGATTGTTGGTGGTCGACCAGGCGAGCTGTGCAACCGGTTCCAGAATATAGGTGGCACCATCCGCGCCGACCTTGCTCATGGGGTAGCGCATTTCCATCGCAACAGTAGGGGTCACGGCGTGGTCAAAGCTGGAAACGGTGGAATCGTTGTAGGTGCGGAAGGCGTCAAAGGCGAGTTCGCCAGTGGCTGCGGTCCGCAGGCCGTTGTCAAACGTCCAGTTGCGCCGCCAGAGCATGCTGGCGTTGGCGCGCAAAACATCGCGGCCAACCACATCGGCGGCGGCTTCGCGGTAGTGGCCATGAATTTCGGCGGAAGTGCGCAGTTCCCCCCCGATGCCGACGGGGAAATAGCGTCGCTCTGTTTCGGCAACGGCAACAACCGTAGGCAGGAACTTATTGTCTTCAGTGTCGCGTAGGGATTGGAAATGCAACAGCGCAAAGCGGGTGTTTTCGTCCCGCTTGCTGCGGCTCAGGGTGATGTCGCTGTTCAGGCGATCATCATCGGAATAGTCATATTCGTTCAGGTAACTGTCGTCAGATGTGGCTTTGAGATCAAAGCTGAACACATAATCCCGCGCCAGATCAAAGCGGCCTTCCGCAAAAAGGTAGCTTCGGGTGTCGTTTGGCCGGATGGTGTCGTCGCTGACCGCACCGTTGAGTTCTATGTTGCCTTTTTTGAAGGCCTGCCTGTAGCGCAACTCCAGCGTTTTGGTTTCAGACGACACATAGGGGGTCAGCGTGATGTCCCTGCTGCGGCCCAGCGGAATAAAGTAGGGCGCTTTTAGACCGTAGCTGAGCAGCGATGTGGTGCGAATGGTCGGGATCAAGAAACCGCGGGCACGGTCAAGTGTCGGATCCGGCATACGGAGGTGCGGGAAATAGAACACTGGCACATCGCGTACCAATAGGCTGGCGTGGTCAAAATAGACCTGACGTTCTTCTTCGTCGTGCACGACGCGGTGGGCACGGATCGACCAAAGCGGAGGTTCGTTGCTGTCGCAAACACGGCAAGAGCTGACAGTGGTTTTGGTCAGGACGTTGTAGCGGTCGTCGACTCGGTTGATCTGGGTGGCCGCCATTTGGGTGCGCTGGCTCAGCACCATGCGGGCGCTGCGCAAAAGCCCGTTTCGCAGGTCGGTGTCCAGTTCGGCCTCAGAAGCGAGAATAACGATGTTGTCACCCTGATAGATGCGGATTGGGCCTTTGACGTAGATCTTTTCCTCTGCGGCATCGTAGATGATTTCTCTGGCAAGCAGACGGGTGTCATCGCCCAAAGCCTCGACATTGCCTTTGGCGGTCAAACGGTTGTTGCCGGTGACAAAGACGCTGTCGGCAACCAGAACGATGTTTTGAGGTTCCTCGATAGTGGGCGGAGTGAGGAGCTGTGCGGTGGCCGGTTGGCCCAGAACAGCGGCCGTCAGCAACGCTGCAAACAGCCGCGACTTGCGGTGACGGGCGGAAGGCCGTGGGCAGTTTCGGCGGGCAGCAGTCTTCATCCGTCTTCCATATGCAAAAGAATGCCCAAGGCCAACAAAATGCTGGCCACAGGCGGTGCCCACGCAGCGAGAAGCACCGGAATTTGACCGCTTTCTCCGAGAATCTGTGCGAAGTTTCGGACAAAGTAGAGGCTGAAGCCGATGAGAATGGTCACGAGAACAGCAACGCCGGTATTGCCAAATCGTGTATGGCGCATCGTGAAGGCCGAGGCGATCATGACCATGGCTACAAGAAACAGCGGTTGTGCCAGTTCCATATGAAACCAAACCAAATGGCGGCGGGCCGAAAAGCCTGCAATCTGCAGTTCGTTGATGAACTTCGGAAGATCCCAGATCGGAATTGCGGAGGGTTTGCCAAAGCGGTCTCGGATGCGATCGGGTGTGAGGCTGCTTTCAAGAACCAAGATATTGTGGGTAATGGCATTGGCTTCGGCGTTCAGACCGTGTTGAAGCGGCCATTCCTTGGCAGCCGTCAATTCCCATGCTCCGTCAATCAACTTGGCCGACAAGGCTTCGATCCGGCGCAGGGGGCCGCCATCGGGTGCATAGGCGACGATGGTTACATTCTGGAACACGGTGGCGTCGGGATTGGTGCGCGCGGCGTGGATCACGGCCTGACCCTGTGCGCTTCCTTGGCGTAGCCAGATGCCTTCGTCCGAGAGAGACAGGGCGTTCCGCCCTGCGGTTTGAAGGGCATCGGATTTTTCGCCATAAAGAACGGATGTGGCTGCCACGATCGGGTTGAAAGAGCTGATGGCCAAGAGCCCCAATAGTAGGGCCACAGCCATGGGTGACACCACAGAGACAATGGCCGAACGGCCCGAGGCGCGCACAACAACCAGTTCAGAAGTGCGCGATAGGTTGATGAACAGCGTGACTGTGGCAAGGATCACAATCAGCGGCAGAAGTTGATAGAGCCCCTCGGGCGTGCGCAGAAGGGTCAGTTGCAACACGGTGTCAAACCCGACTTCCTCAACGTCGAATTTGCGCAATTGTTCCATAAGGTCGATCAGCGCCATCAACACAAAAAGGATGGCGGTGATGCCCAACAACACCCAGAGGAACTTTCGGGCGAAATAGTAGTGTACAGTCATGCGGCCTGCCTCCGGACGCGCAGGGGCCCGGAGGCCATGCGCAGCAAAAAGGCACCAAGGACAGCGCCCAGCAGGGTGGGCATGTAGACCAGAGGCCAAAGGTCCGCGTCCTTGCGGACCGGATCCACGACGGTTGTCTTTGCGGCTTCCAGAACGATCAGAAGCACAAAGGCAATGAGGATTTGCCGCCACATGCCAAAGCGGGAAAACCCGCCCAGTAGCAAGACCGCGAAAGCAACGATGGCAAAGACAATGCAGACCGTGGCCTGGGCAATGCGACCGTGTGCTTCGTAAGTGATGTCGCCCAGCGGGCGGCCGGTTTGTTCGGACACCAATTCGGCTTGGGTCAACAATTTGCGCGTGCTGATGTGTTTGATGCCCTTGGGAGCAGTGGCTTCGTTGGTTGAAAGCGCGCTGATATCATAAGAAAAATCCGCGAAATTGGTTGTCAGCAATTGATCCGACGGCGTGTCATGTTGCTGAGCAAGCCCGTTGACCATCACCAGCTTCGGGCCTGTAGCATCGTTCACCAGATAGGCCTCTGCTGCGGTGTAGGTGGTGGTGGCCGTGGGTGAGCGGCGGTCCGAGAGGAACACGTCCCGCAAAACGCCATCATTGCTGATTTCGCGGATGTAGAATGTGATACCGGATGTGGGGTGCAGAAACGTGCCTTCGGTCAGAAGGCGCGCGGTGACGTTGGCTGTGATCTCATTTTGGCGCTTGTTTAGCTCCAGTAGGCTGGAGGGCACGAGAAAATGGGTCAAGACGCTCATCATGAGGGCCACAGCGACACCGAAAAAGAGAACGGGTTTGGCCAGTCGCCATGGGCTGAACCCTGTTGCTTGCATCACAGTCAGTTCGCTTTCGCTGGAAAGGCGGTTGGTGGCGTAAACCGTGGCTGCAAAGACCGCGACAGGCAACACGAGGCGGATCACATTTGGAAGGCTGAGGACGGTCAGGCCCAAAAACACAGATACGCTCTGACCGCTGGCAATCAGCGTGTCAAATAAGACAACCGCCCGATTGACCCAGTAGACCGACACCAGAACCAGTGCAAAAAAGCCAAACAGAGTCAGGAGCTGTGACAGGATATATCTGTCAAATCGGCTCACCGCTCAGAATCCCCCAAGTTTTGTTCCAAGTGTTTTGCCGGACTTTAGTTGAAATGTGCGGCGCTTAAAACTGCTATCTGGTCAATGAGAGGTCGGCGCGGTAGGTCTTGGACAAAGCAATGCACATGGAGAGTGTCGTGGTTGAAGTTCTGAAGTTCACCTTTGTCGAAACCGATCTGGATGCGATCGCAACTGCCGAGGGGCGCGTGGCGGTTTTGGTGCCGGTGGAAGGCAACCTCGGACAAGAAGCACGGCGGGTGAACAGGCTGAGCAAGGGCGCGGTGGCGCGGATGCATGAAGCGAAGGCCGAAACTGCAAAATTGGGCGACGTGGTCACGCTGGAATGGCCTGCGGGCATGGCGGCGAAGGCGGTCGACATCGTTTATTTGCCACGCCAATGTTCGGTCGAGGATGCGCGGAAAGCCGGTGCGGCTCTGGCCAAGCGTCGCGGAGCATCCGAGTTGCTTGCGATGTTGGGCAACCACCCCAAAGCGGCGGAGATTGTCGCGGGGCTTGCGTTGCGCGATTACGGCTTTGATCAGCACAAATCGGCGGAGGCCGCCGAGGATGCGCGCGCTGTGACCGTGATGGCGTCCAAGCCCGCGGAAGTGGAAACAGCGGCGGCACCGTTGCTGGCTGTGGCCGAGGGTGTGTTCTTTACCCGTGATCTGGTGAATGAGCCGGCGAATGTTTTGACCACCACGGAATTTGCAGACCGTCTGGTGGCGCTGAAATCTTATGGCGTGGATGTTGAGGTGCTTGAGGAAGAAAAGCTTCAAGAACTTGGCATGGGCGCGTTGTTGTCCGTGGGGCAGGGCTCTGTCAGCCCGTCCAAAGTGGTTGTCATGCAATGGACTGGCGCGGAGGACAAAAGTGCGCCGCTGGCTTTGGTCGGCAAAGGCGTTGTTTTTGACACCGGCGGCATCAGCCTGAAGCCCGCGGCGGGCATGGAAGAGATGACCATGGACATGGGCGGCGCAGGCGTGGTTGCGGGCGCGATGAAGGCGCTGGCGCTGCGCAAAGCAAAGGCCAATGTGGTTGGGCTTGTTGGGCTTGTGGAGAACATGCCATCGGGCAATGCAACCCGCCCGGGCGATGTTGTGACTTCGATGAAGGGCGATACAATCGAGGTGATCAACACCGATGCCGAGGGGCGCTTGGTTCTGTGCGACGTGATGCATTATGCGCAAGAGCGGTTCCAGCCTGTTGGCATGGTTGATCTGGCGACGTTGACGGGTGCCGTGATCATCGGGTTGGGACATCACAATGCAGGTGTGTTTTCCAACGATGATGCGTTCTGCAACGGGTTCCTGAAGGCGGCAGATGCCGAGAAAGAGGGCGCGTGGCGCTTGCCGTTGGGCAAAGCCTATGCCGATCAGCTTAAGAGCCGGATTGCGGATCTGAAGAACGTGGGTGGTCGGCCAGCGGGGTCAATTACGGCGGCAGAATTCCTGCATCGTTTTGTGCAGGACGGCACGCCGTGGATTCACCTTGATATCGCGGGCGTGGCCAGTGTCTCGGGCGAAACCGCCATGGCGCCGAAAGGCGCGACGGGCTGGGGCGTGATGGCGCTCAGCCGCATGGTTGCTGATAAGTTCGAGGCATAAGTCCTTTGGGTGCCGCATATTTTTACCACCTGACGCAAAGGCCGATGGACGCGACCCTGCCGATCCTTTTGGAAAAGGCACGGGGTGCTGGCTGGCGGATTGTGGTGCGCGGCACCGATCACGGCCGCATGATGTGGCTGGACGAAAAGCTCTGGTCGCAGGGGCCAGATAGCTTTCTGGCGCATGGGGTTTCTGGCGGGCCGCATGATGCGTTGCAGCCGATCCTGTTGACGACGGATGTGGCGGTGCCCAATGCGGCGACCTGTATCATGTCGGTGGACGGGGCGGTGGTGTCCGCGCAGGAGGTGAAGGACGCCGAGCGGGTGTGTATCCTGTTTGACGGGCACGACATGGAAGCGGTGGCCTATGCGCGTACGCAGTGGAAAACGCTGACGGATGCGGGCTGTGCGGCGCAGTATTGGTCTGAGGAAAGCGGGAACTGGCAGAAGAAGGCGGAGAAGGAAGAGGCATAGGCACATTGCCGACCACTTCCTAGTCCGACATGTCACCTGACCCATGCTCGAGCCATTCGCGCTGATCTGAAGGCAATTCCGCGCACATGATCGCGTCATAGGTTGCCAGTTCGGCATCGGTCAGCTGGCCGTGCCATTTGCCTCTCGTTCCGCTGTGGAAAAAGTCGGTGTCTGATTTGAAGAAACCCTTGCCGCCAGCCGGCACGTAGCGGTCGGCTTTGTTTTTCATATTTGCGAAAGTGGCAGCCGAAACAAGTTGTTCGATGACACTCTCTGAGTACGAAGTGCCCAAAAGAGTAGACAGCCTTGCTACGGTTGACGGCAAATCCCTGACCATGTCGGCATAGTGAAAAAGCGAAACATTCGGGCGATCGGCAAGCGCGACTGCTGCTTTGTAGTGTCGCAGGATATGCGCAAGCGGGGTGTTGTCGGCGTCAAAGCCTTCTGCTCCGCCGTCCAGAAACCGGCGGATAGCGATGCGGTCGGGGTCATCTTCGGGATACCATGCATCAAACCACGCCAGAGGGATGTTGCGGACGTGCTGTCTGAAAGAAAAATGCACATCGAGAGGGTGGCGAAACACACAGATATATTGCGCGTTGTCATCTAGTGGCAGCCCATCCATCGGTGTGTGGCTTTTCAGGCTGCGCCGATGCTGCATCGCCTCAATGCGTTCTGCGACGTCCGACATTTCCCGCATGCGAAAATCGACCCATGGCATTTTCATTGCCAAGTCGGTTTCGACTTCGGGATCTCCCGAAAGCAGAAGGGCGACGATGGTTTGCATCCATGTTGTGCCGCTTTTGGGCGGAGTGACGACAAACACATCGTCGGGACGGATTGCCACCATGTCCCAGCGCCGGTTGTCGGTAAGCGGGCCCAGATACAGTTTTCGGG
Organism: Shimia haliotis; assembly: GCF_900114415.1. GTDB lineage: Bacteria > Pseudomonadota > Alphaproteobacteria > Rhodobacterales > Rhodobacteraceae > Shimia > Shimia haliotis. Next base: position 593,467 of record NZ_FOSZ01000001.1, read on the forward strand.
TCTTCATATTTGGTGTCTCCAGTAAACTGATGACAGCAGGAGAGGGCGAAAAACATCGGAGCGTAACAAAAATTAGGTGGTTGTTTTACGATCTCAACGAACAGCTTATCCTCGGCGTTGTTTTTCTAACGCGTCAAAATCAGTTTGTTTCCGGCGATCGTGATCTGCGCAAAGCGGTTCAGATAGCTCATTCCCAACAGTGACCCCGACATCTCTCCGCCGTTCACGCTCGCGGCGACGTTGCGGTCTGTGAAGCTTCCGAACCGGACCTCGTCCAGACGCACGAAGGCGGTTTTGACTTCGCCGTTGGCGGTCATGGCGCGGCCGAAATAGGGGAGATTATCGGGGTCCAATCCGGCGCGGGTGGCGTCTTGTTTGGACAGCACCATGTCGCTGGCGCCGGTATCCACGATGAATTTCACGGACTGGCCGTTTATCACCAACGTGGCGTGGAAATGGCCGTCGGGGGCGCGGGGCAGTTCGATGCGGTTTTCGTCCTGCATCACGGTTTGCACCGGTTGCACGGTGGAGCGGATGTCGTCCCAAAGGCCGACCGCAGCAATTGCACCGAGGAAGATAAGCCCCCAGATTGCGAGGTGTTGGATCGATTTGCTGACTCTTTGGCGTTGTGAGCCAAACACCCAGAAACCGACAAATACCAATATCACCAATAGATAGGCCAGATGGCCAAAATCATCGCCTGTCATGGAAACCTCCTGTGAGGGACAAAGGGCAGAATTTCCTCAGAAAAAGGGCTAGCCCAGAAGTCCTACGTCGCTCAAACCATCGAGTATGAACTGCACCGCCAGCGCCGCCAGCAGCATGCCGAAAAGGCGGGTGACGACGTTGATGCCGGTGCGGCCCAACGCGCGCTCGAAAAAACCTGCGGTCAGGAAAAGCACAAAAAGAAGAGCGACCACGGCCAAGGCCATTGCCAACATCAAAATCTTGGATTGGGTGTCGTCATATTGACCGACCAGAAGGATCACGGTGGTGATCGCTCCGGGGCCAGCGATCAGCGGCATCGCCATCGGAAAGACGGAGGGATCGTCGTAGTCTTCTTCTTCGGCCTCTTCAGCCTGACCTTCGCGCCGTTTGGTGCGCCGTTCAAAGAGCATGTCAAAGGCGGTGAAGAACAGCAAAAGGCCGCCGGCGATGCGGAAGGCGGGCATGGAGATGCCGACAAAGCCGAGGACAGCCTCGCCAAGGAAGGCAAAGACCGAGAGCAAAACAGCCGCGATAAGGCATGCGCGCATTGCGATGGCGCGGCGTTCGCGGGTCGGCACGCCCTGTGTCAATGAAATATAGATCGGCAAAAGGCCAATCGGGTCGATGATCACAAAAAGCGTCACAAAGGCGGTGACGAGAGCTGCCGATTCCATAAGTCAGTCCAAATGCAGGTGGTCCGGTGACGCTAACAGTCAGGCTTCGGCTTTTTCAAGCTTTTCAAGCGCCTTCATCCAGAGATCCTCGGCGCGATCCTGCGCATCGCGAACCTCGCCGTATTTCTTTTGCCAGACTTCCATCTCGCCCAATTTGGTATCCTCATAAAGCGTTGGATCGGCGAGCTTCTTGGCCAGCTTGTCGGACATCTCGTTGAGCTTTTCGACGCGGGCCTCGCATTTGCGCACCTCGGCGCGTAGCGCGAGGATGTCGTCACGGGAGGCGCGTTTGGGCGCGGGTTTGGCGGCCTTGGCTTTGCTACCTGCCGGTTTCTCGGCGGTCAGCAGCAGTTTACGGTAGGCCTGCAGGTCTTCCTCATAAGGTTTCACTGTGCCGTCTTTGACCAGCCAGAGGCGGTCGGCAACCAGCGTCAGCAGGTGCATGTCGTGGCTGACCAGAATGACGGCACCGGTGTAGGCGGTGAGCGCTTCAACCAAAGCTTCGCGGCTTTCGATGTCGAGGTGGTTGGTCGGTTCGTCAAGGATCAACAGGTGTGGCGCATCCAGCGTTGCCAGCAGGAGCGAGAGGCGCGCCTTTTGGCCGCCGGACAGGCGTCCGACCTCGGTTTCGGCCTGTGCTGCGCCAAGGCCAAATCCGGCAAGGCGGGCGCGCAGACGGGCTTGGCCTTCGGCGGGGCGTTCGCGCGTCAGGTGCTGGATCGGGGTTTCGTCGACGTAAAGTTCATCCACCTGGTGCTGGGCAAAGAAACCGATGCGCAGCTTTGAAGAGGAGGTGAACTTGCCGCCCATGGGTTCAAGGCGGGAGGACAGCAGTTTGGCCAGCGTGGATTTACCTTGACCGTTTTTGCCCAAGAGCGCGATGCGGTCGTCCTGATCAATGCGCAGATCGAGGTTTTTCAGGACCACCGTGTCGCCATAGCCCGTTGAGCCGCCTTCGATCGCGATGATCGGCGGGGAGAGCTCTTCGGGTGTGGGGAAGGTGAAGACCACGCGCGCCGCATCTTCGGGCGCGGTGATCGGGGTCATCTTCTCCAGCATTTTTACGCGGCTTTGCGCTTGTTTCGCTTTGGATGCCTTGGCTTTGAAACGGTCAACAAAGGCCTGCAGGTGTTCGCGTTGGGCCTGTTGTTTCTTGGCGGCTGCGGCCTGCACGGCGCGTTGTTCGGCCCGTTGGCGGGCGAATTGGTCGTAGGGGCCGGTGTAGTAGGTTAGTTTGCGCTCATCCAGATGCAGGATCGCGCCCACGGAGCGGTTCAGCAGTTCGCGGTCGTGGCTGATGATCAAAACGGTGTGCGGGTATTTGACCAGATAGTTTTCCAGCCACAGCGCGCCCTCGAGATCGAGGTAGTTGGTCGGTTCGTCGAGCAGCAGGTAGTCGGGCTGCGAAAAGAGCACCGCCGCCAGCGCAACACGCATCCGCCAGCCGCCCGAGTAGGCGGAGCAGGGTTGCAGTTGGTCTTCGTGGTCAAAGCCGAGGCCCTTGAGGATTGAGCCCGCGCGGGCTTCGGCCGACCAAGCGTCGATGTCGGTCAGTCGGGTCTGAATTTCAGCAATGCGGGCGGGGTCGGTTGCGGTTTCTGATTCCGCCAAGAGGTCGGCGCGTTCGGTGTCTGCGGCCAGAACCGTGTCGATCAGTGAAACTTCGTTGGAGGGCACCTCCTGTGCGACGCCGCCGATGCGGGCGCGCTGGGGCAGGGTGATGGAGCCGCCTTCAAGAGACAACTCCCCACGGATCAGGCGGAAAAGCGTGGTCTTGCCCGCGCCGTTGCGTCCGATCAGGCCAACCTTGTGACCGGGTGGGATGGTGGCGGAAGCGTCCTCAAAGAGGGGGCGGCCTTCGACGGAATAGGAGATGTCTGAAATCTTGAGCATGGGCGCGGTGTGACCCATGCGAGGCGCGGCGTCAATCACTGCTTTTCAAGTGCGCAATCCCGTGGTATCGGGGCGCCAATTTGGAACCGGAAGCGGGCAAGGTGTCCGCGCCACAATTACAAGGATCACAGACATGGCTCTGGAACGCACCTTCTCGATCATCAAACCCGATGCAACCCGCCGCAACCTGACAGGCGCGATCAACGCCAAGTTCGAAGAAGCTGGCCTACGCATCGTTGCACAAAAGCGCATCCACCTGACCAAAGCGCAAGCTGGCGTTTTCTATGCTGTGCACGCCGAGCGTCCGTTCTATGACGAACTGTGCGAATTCATGGCGTCCGAGCCGATCGTTGCTCAGGTTCTGGAAGGCGAAGGCGCCATCGCGAAAAACCGCGAAGTTATGGGTGCAACCAACCCAGCAGACGCAGCACCGGGCACCATCCGCGCCGAGTTTGCAGAATCTGTTGGCGAAAACTCCGTACACGGTTCCGACGCTCCGGAAACCGCAGCGGTAGAAATTGCATACTTCTTCTCCGGTTTGGAGCTGGTGGGCTAAGCCTACTACAGTCCATTCGGATGAGTTTGAAACGCGGGAGGGCAACCTCTCGCGTTTTTCTTTGGCTTGATGTTTCGGGCGAGAGGCCAGCCCCTCGCTCTCCCCGAGGTATTTTTGGCAATAGGAAGATCAGGAACGCTTTTCGATGACGCCGATCATGTCCAGTGCGATTTCCAGATCAGAGCGGCCTTTGTCATGAGACGAGGCCTTGATCGCGTCAAAGCGTTTGCGAAGGGCGTCTTTTTCGCGGCCCTTGCAGTCGTTCCACGGGCGCCCCTGAAGGCCCATCACAAGAACATAGTAACCGATGAAATGCGGGCGTGTGCCGGATTTCAAAAGGCGCGCATAGGTTTCGTCCGGGCCCAAATCGCGGATTTCTTCAGCCGTTGTGATGCCTGCGCGGGCGCAGGCCTGCTCGTAAGCGGGGCCGAGATTGCGGATGCTTGAGATGGGCGTGCTCATGGTCGCAGATTAGTGGGCTGCGAAGAGAGCGCAACCGTCAGATGGAGGCCCAGTCTGTGAAAATAGGCTTGGGTTTTTCCGGCTTGGGTTGGGATTTTGTTTCCGGTTTGGTGGTGGGCGCGGGTTTTTGGCCGGCCGGTGTGGTGACGTAAGGCATGAAACTGCTCCTCAATGTGGTCGGGTCTGTGCCCGTGTGGCGCCTTGTGGCGCGCTCTGTCCGGCGATCATGGCATGAAGTTGTGCCGCTTGGATGCCGGAATTTGGGAGAATTCTTGCCGATGTTGCGCCAGATACACAGGGTATGTGTAGGCAGGCCTGTTGAAAAACCCTTGATTGAGAGAGGCTTGGTCGCCAGTGTTGGCGCAACGGAACGGTCGCTCTCGATTGGGTGACAGGTTTTAACCACAGGTCGCGAGGGACACAGATGAGCAGCGGACAATCGGTGATGCGGCCGTTGATGTATTTCGTGGTCAGCGCATTTTTTCTTGTTGCGGGGCTGGTCTATGCGGCAGAGGTGCTGGTTCCTTTGTCCATCGCCATTCTTCTTTTTGTGTTGGTGACGGCGATCGTGGATCGGGTGAATGACGTGCGGGTTGGCGGGCGCAAGTTGCCTGGTGTTGTTGCGCATTTGGGCGCGCTTTGCGTGGTGTTGTTCGGCCTGTGGGTGATCGTGTCGATTTTTGCCGCACAGGCAGGATCGGTCAGCGAGGCAGTGCCGCGTTATGAGGCGCGGTTTGACAGCATCCTGTCGCGGATTGTTTCGCTGGTTGGCGATCAGAATTTTGAGGCCGCCAAGGCCGCTTTGGCCGAGATGGAAATCACGGGGTTTGCCACCGGCGCGATCAGTTCGGCGGGTGGGTTTCTGAGCGGGTTGTTGTTGGTGCTGCTTTATATTCCGTTCATGATGGTGGAGCGGCGTCCGATGGCGCGCAAACTGGAGATTGCGTTTCCGGATCCTGAGGTGCTTGAGCGCGTGCAGAAGATGGGTGAAGGCGTGTCGCTTGGCTTGCAGCGCTATGTCGGGATCAAGACATTCGTGAGCATTCTGACCGGTCTGGGTAGCTATTGCTTCATGAAGCCGGTCGGGCTGGATTTTGCCGAAACCTGGGCGGTGCTGATATTTTTGCTGAATTTCATTCCCACGCTGGGGTCGATGATTGGTGTGGCGATCCCGAGCATAGTCGCTTTGGTGCAGTTTGAAACGTTTACGCCTTTTCTGATTATCCTTCTGGGCTGTGGAGTTGTGCAGTTTGGCATTGGCAATGTGGTCGAGCCCGCAATCACGGGGCGGTCGTTGAATTTGTCGACGCTGATGGTGATTTTGGCGCTGACTTTCTGGACCGCGATTTGGGGGATCGCCGGAGCCTTTTTGAGCGTGCCGATCACGGTGTGTATGTTGATCGTGTTGTCTCATATCAAGGCCACGCGGACAGTGGCGGTGTTGATGTCGGGCGACGGGCGGTTGATGGTGGATGATGTGCCGACTACAGAAGACAGCAAGGAGATGCAGTGATGGCGACAAAGGCGGAACTGGAAGCAGAGGTGTTGCGGCTTCGTGCGGAATTGGAACGTCAGCCGGCACGAGACCTCAAAGAAGAAGAGCCAGCGCTGGAGCCGGAGGAAGACACCGAGCACGAGAGTTGGGAAGACAGCCTGTCCGATATTGTGACTGCGCTGGAAGAATTGCCGCAAAAACAGCCTGTGATGCTGGCGCTTGGAGCGCTGGCGGTTGGGTATTTGATTGGACGTGCACGCTAGGAGGCGGCCATGAGCAACAGAATTTCACGCAACATTTCGATTATTCTGAGATCTGAACGGTTGATTGCACAGCGTCACATGGCGGTGTTTCGCAAGCAGACCGGTTTGGTGGCCGCAGCTTTGGTGGCGGCGGGTGTTGGGCTGGTGATGCTCAACGTGGCCGGATTTCTGGCGCTGTCTGAGGTCATGTCGGGTGCCAGCGCGGCGCTGATTGTGGCTTTGGTCAATCTGGTTTTGGCGATTGGCCTTGTTCTGACGGCGGGCAACGCGTCGGTCGGCGAAGAGGTGGACGCGGTGGCCGAAGTTCGCGACATGGCGCTGGAAGACCTTGAGGCTGAAGTGCGCGCGGCGGCGAATGAGGCCAAGACAGCGACGGATGCGATCAGGAATATGGCCAAGAACCCGCTGGGCGCGATCACACCGGGATTGGCCTCGGCTTTGGCCAAGGCGATTGTGAAAACCTCTAAAAAATAGGCGTTTAGAGCTTTATTGCGACAACCTGCGCGCCTTTGGCTGCGAGGGCGATTTCACCATCACAAAGGCGCAGGGCGTCATCGCCGAACACTTCACGCCGCCAGCCCGACAGCGCGGCAACGTCGCGTTGGCCGGAGGCAAGTGCGTCAAGGTCGGAGGCAGAGGCGATGAGTTTCGGCGCGACACCCGAGGTTTCGGTCTTGGCCTTGAGCAGCACGCGCAGTAGATCGGCAAGTGCGGGGTTGACCTGCAGCTTGTCGTCTTTGCGTGGCACGCGTGGCATGTCGTCGGCGGGACAGTTCACACCCGCTGCGATGGCCCTCAGAATACCGTCTGCGATGTCGCCTTTGCGGGCCTCGCGCAGCAGCAGGCGGGATTTGCCAAGATCACCGATGTTGCGCGGTTTGGTGGAGGCCAGTTCCACCAAGGCATCATCTTTGAACACGCGGTTGCGGGGGACGTTGCGCTCCTGCGCATAGGCCTCGCGGAATTTGGCAAGTTCACGCACAATGGCAAGAAACTTGGGCGAGGTCGTGCGGGTTTTCACACGTTTCCAAGCGTTTTCAGGCTGAATGATATAGGTGTCGGGATTGGTCAGGATGCCAATTTCTTCTTGTACCCAATGTGTGCGCTCAGATTTTACCAGCTGCGCGGCCAGAAATTCGTAGATTTTGCGCAGATGGGTCACATCGGCCAACGCATAGGTTTTTTGAGCGTCGCTGAGCGGGCGGCGGGACCAGTCGGTGAAGCGAGAGCTTTTGTCGACGGAGCCTTTTGCGATGCGGCGCACGAGAGTTTCATAGCCCACTTGTTCGCCAAAGCCGCAGACCATTGCCGCGACTTGCGTGTCAAAGAGGGGTTCAGGGAATACTCCGGCTTCGACAAAGAAGATTTCCAGATCTTGACGGGCGGCGTGGAACACTTTGACAACAGACGTGTCACGAAAAAGCTCATAGAGCGGTTCAAGCGACATGCCGTCGGCCAACGGATCAACCAGAACCGCATTGTCATCTGTTTCTCCTGGCATCGCGAGTTGTACGAGACAGAGTTTGGAATAGTAGGTGCGTTCGCGCAGGAATTCCGTGTCGATTGTCACATAAGGATGTTCCCGCGCCTCTGTGCAGAATTGGGCGAGGGCGTCTGTGGTCGTCAGGGTTTTCATGGGCGGCTGTCTTCTTGCTCTGGTCTTTTTCTGTGTTGTCACCAGCACTACGCAGAAAAAGTGAAGAATGCAATTACAGCAGGCTCACAGGTCCACACGGGTGGTGTCGCCAGCCGCAAAACGGCGCAGGCAGGCGGGATAAAGTTTGTGTTCTTGCGTCAGGACGCGGGCGGCTAGGGTGTCGGGCGTGTCAGCCGTCTGAACCGTGATGCGGGCCTGTCCGAGGATGGGGCCATCGTCGAGGAGGGGCGTAACCATATGCACGGTGCAGCCATGTTCCGCATCACCGGCTTCGAGCGCGCGGGCGTGGGTGTGCAGACCTTTGTATTTAGGCAGCAGGGACGGGTGAATGTTGAGCATCCGGCCTTCCCAAGGGGCGACAAAGCCTTCGGTCAGAACACGCATGAACCCTGCAAGGCACAAAATGTCGGGAGTCACCTTGTCCAGTTCGGCTTGCAACGCGGCTTCGAACGCGGGGCGGTCGCCTTTGAAGGGGCGATGATCCACTGAGACCACAGGCACGCCCATGGCGGCAGCTTTGGCGAGGCCGCCGGCGTCGGCGGAGTTGGCGAGCACGAGAACGGGTTCTGCCGGGTGGTTCGGGTCGGCCATGTCTTCGACGAGGCGCACCATGTTGGAGCCCCCGCCGGAGATGAAGATGGCGACGCGTTTTTTCACAGGAGCGCGCCTGTGTAGGCGACGCCTTCGCCCGCCACCACTTGGCCAAGGCGGGAAACAGTTTCGCCCTCAGCGGTCAGCAGAGCGGCCAGCGCGTCGGCCTGATCGGCTTCGACAGACAGGATCATGCCAATGCCGGAGTTGAAGGTTTTCAGGATTTCCGCCTGATCCATGTTGCCGGTTGCGGCAAGCCATTGGAATACCGGCGGTAGAGTCCATGTATCAAGGTCGATCTTTGCGCCGAGACCTTCGGGCAGGACGCGGGGCAGGTTTTCGGTCAGGCCGCCGCCGGTGATGTGGGCAAGCGCGTGTACGCCGCCTGCGCGGACGGCTGCGAGGCACTGTTTGACATAGAGGCGGGTGGGGGCGAGCAGGGCGGCGCCAAGGGTCTGGCTGTCGTCCCACGGGCAGGTGTCTTCCCACTTGAGGCCGGAAACCTCGACCAGTTTACGCACCAGCGAGTAGCCGTTGGAATGTACGCCGTTAGAGGCCAGACCAAGAAGCACGTCGCCTTCTTTTACGCCAGCAGGCAGGTCTGCGCCGCGTTCCATCGCGCCCACTGAGAAGCCTGCGAGGTCAAAATCTCCGGCTTCGTACATGCCGGGCATTTCAGCGGTCTCACCACCGATCAGAGCGCAGCCGGACTGATAGCAGCCTTCGGCGATGCCTTCGATGATCCGGGCGGCGGTTTCAGTTTCCAGTTTTCCAGTCGCGAAGTAGTCAAGAAAGAACAGAGGCTCGGCCCCCTGGCACACGAGATCGTTCACACACATCGCCACAAGGTCGATGCCGACGCCGTCAACATTGCCGGTGTCGATCGCGATGCGCAGCTTGGTGCCCACGCCGTCGGTTGCGCCCACGAGAATGGGATCGGAGTAGCCAGCATCCTTGAGATCAAAGAGCGCACCAAAGCCCCCAAGGCCCGCCATTACACCCGAACGATTGGTGCGTTTGGCTGCCGGTTTGATGCGTTCCACAAGCGCGTTTCCTGCGTCGATATCCACACCTGCGTCTGCGTAAGTGATGCCGTTTTTGCCGTCGCTCATTTCCGTAATCCTTGACCGGTGGGTTTGGCGCATTGCCTTACTGCAATGTGACAGCAAAGGGAACCGCTGTATTGTCCCAATGGCGAGGCATTTAGACGCTTTGCGGGACATGCGCTCAAACTTGCCAAAGTGCGCTTGACGCCAGTGGGCGGCTTGCCTAATCACAGTGAGTAGGCGGGCCTGTAGCTCAACGGTTAGAGCAGAGCGCTCATAACGCTTTGGTTGCGGGTTCAAATCCTGCCGGGCCTACCAATTTCCGCTGTTGTCCTGTGACTTGCATTTGTGACGAACCTGAGGATTTGAGGGCGTCGTTCGCCTTGGCTGGCGAAAGACCAGCTAAGAACGCCGCATCGGTTGCAAGAAATGGTGCAAAAAGCGGCCAACGACCGCCGCGCGTTCGGGCCAATCCCGTTCCGATGTTGCCTACCATCCAAATCAAACGCGATGTGCCTCCAGCCAAAACGAAATTTGGAGTGCGTCGCGCGACGGGGATGTAACAGGACGTATTACCGACCAAACACCAGATCCGCGCGCAATCCGCCCAAACGCTCGCTGTCGCGCAGGCGCAGCACGCCGCCGTGGGCGCGCGCGACATCTGCAGCAATGGACAGGCCCAATCCAACGCCCGGACCTTGGTTCTGATTTCGGGCGCTATCGAGGCGGGCGAAGGGTTTCACGGCCTGCTCGCGGTCCGCTTTGGCGATGCCGGGTCCATCGTCCTCAACGCGGATGCGGACTGATTTTTCGGTGATGCGCAGGGACACTTCGGCATAAGTGCCATAGCGAACGGCGTTGCCGATGAGGTTCTCTACCGCGCGGCGCACGGTGCCGGCGCTGATGGAAAAGCTGCCGTCACCTTCGATTTTGTGAAGGGTCACGTTCTGGCCAGCACGGGAACAGCCGTCGACCACCTCGCGCACAAAGGACGCTGCATCCACATCCGCGTGCTCGGTTTCAAAATCGGTGCGCGCGTAGTCGAGAAAGGCGTCGATCATGCGCTGCATTTCCTCGACGTCCTGCTCAAGTTCAACACGTTCGTCGTCTTCCAACATGGAAAGGCTGAGTTTCATGCGGGTCAGGGGGGTGCGCAGATCGTGACTTACACCCGACAACATGAGCGTACGCTGTTCAAAGTAGCGTTCGATCCGGTTGCGCATATCCAGAAAGGCGTTTCCGGCGGCACGGACTTCGACAGCGCCGCCAGGGCTATAGGGGACGCTGCGTCCGCGGCCGAATGCCTCTGCGGCTTTGGCGAGGCGTTTGATCGGGCGCAGTTGATTGCGCATGTAAGCATAGGCGATCACGGTCAGAACAAAGCCGAAGAAAATCATCGTAACAAAGGGCTGGTGAACATTGGCTGGAGAAACACGGCGGCGGTCAAACGTGACAGTCACCGGTGCTGTGTCCAGTTGCAGATGAAGCGTCACAATACGGTCATCACGCAGATGAAGCGCTGTCATGGTCGGGATTTCTTTGCGCAGAACGCGGCCGATGATCAGGCCGGAAAAATCATACCAAAGGCGGGTGTCGGTGTGAGACAGGCTGTCTGGTTTGGACACGGTGATGTCTAGATTCGAAAGAACCCGGTCGAGGCTGTCGGCAGTGGGCGTCGGATCGTTCAACAGGTCGATCACCAGCTGAACCTCGCGGGCGGCGGCGGTCGACATTTGTTGTGTCACGCCTTCAAAATGGCGGCGGAACAGCTGGAAAGACACAGCCACCTGCAACAAAAGCACGGGCAGAATGATGATTAACGCTGCGCGCGCATAGATGCCGCGGGGCATATAGGGTTTGAGCCACTTGAAAGACATGGCTAAACCTTGCCGTGACTGCATCGGGAAGGGAAGAGCATGGACGCGGAAATTCTGGCATTTGACCCGAAGGTTGGGGACGCAGAGGTTTTGGACACCGGATTGCGCCGTGTGTTGGCACCCAATCCCTCGCCAATGACGTTTCGCGGCACCAACACCTATGTTCTGGGCGAGCGCGGGTTGTGTGTGATTGACCCCGGCCCTGATTCCGACGCGCATCTTGAGGCGATTCTGGATGCGGTGGGTGCGGGCCAAAGGATCACCCATGTCGTTGTGACCCATGCCCATGTGGACCATTCTCCGCTTGCGGCGCGATTGGCAGCTGCCGTGGGGTGCCAGGTCTGGGCGTTTGGCGGCCCGCAAGCCGGTCGCAGCGCGGTGATGGCGGATCTGGCTGCGCGGGGCATGGCTGGCGGAGGAGAGGGCGTGGATACCTCATTTGTGCCGGATGTGGTGGTGGCTGAAGGCGATGTGATTGACGGTGATGGCTGGGCGCTTGAGGTCATTCACACACCTGGCCATTTCGGCAACCACATTGCTTTAGCTTGGGGAGATGCCTGTTTTGTCGGGGATCACGTCATGGGGTGGGCCAGTTCTCTGGTGTCGCCGCCAGACGGGGATTTGACAGATTTCATGGACAGTTGCGCGAAACTGAGCGCGCGGGACTGGCGGGTGTTTCATGCGGGCCACGGCGCGCCGATTGAAAACCCGCAACAGCGTTTGGACTGGCTGGTGTCTCATCGTCTTGGGCGGGAGGCAGAGATTCTGGATGCCCTGACGAAAGGATCAGCCACCGCAGAAGGTTTGGCGCGGCAAATCTATACGGAAACGCCTGAGGTGTTGTTGCCCGCAGCAACACGCAATGTTTTTGCTCATTTGGTTGATTTAGCAGGAAAAAACAAATCTTCACCTGTCGGTGAGATGCACGCGGAAGCGGTTTTTGAGCGCCGGTGACAGATTTTTTGCCGAAAAGTGAAAAACTTGAAAAAAGGCTCTGGACGTCCCCGAACACCGTGGCTATACAGCGCCACATCTTCAGAAACACAGTGCTTCTGAGATAAGATGTTCCGGCGTAGCTCAGCGGTAGAGCAGTTGACTGTTAATCAATTGGTCGTAGGTTCGATCCCTACCGCCGGAGCCATAAAAAGCCCTTAAGTCGTAAAGACTTGAGGGCTTTTTTGCTTTTGGCACCTTTTGGCTTTTCTCACGCTCTTGCCAATTCTTAATGTGACGTCGCGAAATGAGCTTTGCGTGGTCCGTGCATCATCGCGCATGATCGTGAGGCCGTTTGAGCGCGAGGAGGGGCACCGTGAAAACAATCAAATCAGACAATCCAGCCATTGTGAGTGACGTGCGCGTCGCGGAGGGCGACGAGATTGCAAAAGGCGCGGTGCTGGTTGTGACGGAACTGATGAAGATGCAGCATGAAATTCGCGCGACAGAAAGCGGCGTTGTGGCGGCCGTGCATGTGACGGCTGGACAGGAACTCGCCGAGGGCGACCGCCTGGTGACGTATTCGCCGCAATCCGTGACGCAATCTGCTGTGAACACCAAAGAGACAGAGGCGCGGCCTGAGTTCGCTGAGTATGAGGCGCGGCGGGCATTGCTCGAGGATGGCGCGCGTCCGGAGGCCGTGGCGCGGCGTCACGCGGCGGGACTGCGGACGGCGCGGGAAAACATCGACGATCTTTTTGATGCGGGTAGTTTTACCGAATACGGCGGCTTCGCGGTTGCCGCCCAGCGCAGCAAGCGACCGCTTGATCAACTGCAAAGCCGGACCCAAGGGGACGGTATCATTTGCGGCACGGGCCTTGTGAACGGGCGGCCTGTGGCGGCGATGGCGGTGGATTACACCGTGTTGGCGGGCACCCAGGGTTACAATCACCATCGCAAGATGGACCGGCTTATCGCGGTGGCCAAGGAGGGGGAGCTGCCGATCGTGCTTTTTGCCGAGGGCGGCGGTGGCCGACCGAACGATTGTGACGTGGCGGGCATGATGGTGGCAGGGTTGAATGTGCCTTCGTTTCGGCATTTTGCGGCGCACAAGGGGCCAAAAATTGGGATCGTGACGGGGCTGTGTTTTGCGGGAAACGCCGCGTTGTTTGGAGTGTGTGATGTGCGCATCGCCACAACCAACAGTTGGATCGGAATGGGTGGTCCGGCGATGATTGAGGGCGGTGGGCTTGGCGTTGTAGATGCGCGTGAGATCGGGCCATCGGAGGTGCAGGTTGCCAACGGTGTGATTGATCACCTGACGCAGGATGAGGAAGGCGCAGTGGCCGTCGCAAAAACCCTGTTGGGGCTGCATGACGCTTCAGGTGATGTTGATCCGTCAGGTGAGGCGCCGCGCACTGTTGTCCCAGCGGACCGCACGCGTGCTTATGACATGCGAGATGCAGTTGCGACCTTGGTGGACGCTGACAGTTTTCTGGAACTGCGGCGGGGATTTGGCACCGGCATGATCACGGGGTTTGCGCGCGTACATGGACGTGCGGTTGGGGTTCTGGCGAATAATCCGCTTCATATTGGTGGAGCGATTGATGCGGCGGCCGCTGACAAAGGCGCGCGGTTTCTACAACTGTGTGATGCTTGGGGGCTTGCGGTGGTGACGCTGTGCGACACGCCGGGGTTCATGGTGGGACCGGAGATCGAGCAAACCGGACAGGTGGCGCATGTGTCGCGCCTATTCCTTGCAGGAGCGCATTTTTCGCAACCGATGGTCACAGTGATTTTGCGAAAAGCCTATGGGCTGGGCGCCATGGCAATGGCGGGTGGCGGATTTGACCGGCCGAACCTGTGTTGCGCTTGGCCGACAGGCGAGGTCGGGGCGATGGGGCTTGAGGGGGCGGTGCGTCTTGGGCATCGGGACCATCTGGCGGCGATTGAGGATCCAGCGGAGCGCGAGGCGGAATATCAGCGATTGGTGGCCAAGTTGTATGAGAACGGCAAGGCTCTCAATGCGGCAAGTTTGCTAGAGTTTGACACGGTTATTGATCCGGCGGACACACGTGCAGAAATCACACGGGTTTTTGCGGTGGCTGGGCCCGCTGAGCCGTCGGGGCGCTATGTAGATGCTTGGTAGGGGGCATGCGCCGCTGTGAGCGGCAGTGTCGGCAATCTATCGCCGCGTTGACCTCATGCGGTTGCATGGGTCATGCTTCCGGCAATACTTAAATTGCCTTGGCCGCGACGGAAGTCATCCGCATCGCCGTATAATGCCAATTGCCTGCTCACCCAGATCCGATAGGTCCTCGTATGAATCTCCGCCCGTTGATGATTGTCCCGCCCCTTGCGTTTGCAGTTGGCGGGTTTCTTTGGATGACGCAGGAGCGCGCGCAGGATGTGACGCGTTCAGGAGAGGCCGCGCTTGCGGTGCGGGTCATGGAAATCGCGCCGCGCTCTGTGGTGGCGGAGGTGACGGGATACGGTCACGTAACGCCGGAACATGAATGGTCAGCGGTGGCTGAGGTTCAGGGGCGGGTCGATGCGATTCCAGGATCGCTTGCAGAAGGAAGCGTCGTCGAAAAGGATGCTGTGCTGATTGCGATTGATGTCACGGACCACGAACTGTCCCGTCAGAAGGCCGAAGCGAACATTACGGCAGTCGAGGCGCAGCTTCGCGAAATCGCACGCCAAGAGCAAAATACCAAACGCTCGCTTGAGTTGGAACAGCAGACACTTGAGGTGGCACGAGCAGAATTCGAACGGATTTCAGAACTGGTGGAGCGCGGCGCTTCCACTCAGGCGACGCTGGACACCGTACAGAAAACCCTGTTGTCGCAAAGCAATGCGGTTCTGAGTTTGGAGAATGCGTTGGCGCTTTATCCTTCGCAAACGGACAGTTTGCAGGCCACATTGGCGGTGCGCCAGTCCGAGTTGCGCGAAGCCGAGCGGGCGATCGAGAAAGCCACAATCCGTGCGCCATTTAAGGGGCGGGTGTCCCAAATCAACGTTGAGGTCGGGCAGTTCGCACGCGCGGGCGACACATTGCTGACTTTGGATGACACGTCCGCGGTAGAAGTCATTGCTGAAATACAGCCATCTGCCTTTGTCCCGATTTTCACTGCCGCGCGTGAGGTGATGACGATGGACAGCAACGAAAACGGCGGACGGTTTGATACCTCCAGAGCGGTGGAATTCCTGAGCGCGGCGGAAGTGTCGGCGGAGGTTCGGCTTTCGATTGGCGGGTACGAAATGCGCTGGCCGGCAGAGCTGGTGCGGATGCGGGGCACGCTGGACAAGGAAACGTCGACCATCGGCATGGTCGTTCGGGTGAAGGATCCGACGATAGGGGACGCGGAAATGCGGCGGGCGCGGCTGGACAGCGGGGCATTTGCCGCTGTGGATTTCCGCACCAAACCAATTCCGGAGACCATCGTCGTGCCGAGAACCGCTGTGCGCTATGACGACGAGGGGGGCACGTTTGTCTATGTCGCGGACCAAGACAACCGTCTGGCGGCAGTGGATGTGCGTACCGGGCCTGCCATCAGCGGGGATGTTCTGATCCTTGGAGGGCTGTCTACGGGGGACCGGCTTGTGTTAAGTGAGCCGTCGCCACCGGTGATCGGCATGGCGCTGGACCCGATAGTGGTGCCTGCGACCGCTGACACCGGAGACCAGTGATATGCTGGAATGGTTTGTGCGCCACCCTGTGGCTTCCAATCTGTTGATGGCGATCATCTGCATTTTGGGCATATCAACAGTTGCAGGCATTGAGCGGGAAACATTTCCCGAGATCACACCCAAAAGCGTTCTCGTGTCCGTTGTTTATCCCGGGGCGTCGGCCGTGGACGTCGATGAAGAGATCTGTGTGCGTCTGGAAGATGCAATCACAGGCACCGACGGGTTGGCCGAATTCGATTGTTTGTCACTTGACGGGCGCGGCTCAGCGACGGTGGAGTTGGAGAACGGCGGGGACATTCTGCAGTTTTACAACGATGTGTCTTCGGCGGTGTCCGGCATCAACGATTTCCCCAGCGCCGCGGAAACTCCGGCCATTGAACGCGGAGGTATGACCGAGCTGATCAACATGGTCGCGGTGTCCGGGATCAACGGCAAAAAGGCCCTGTTGGAATACACCGACGAGTTGGCAAACCGTTTGCAGGCAATTTCCGGCGTGACGGAGGCCACGGTGTCAGGGCTTACCGACCGAGAGTTGCGCGTGACCTTTGATCAGGAGGCCTTGAGACGCTACGGGCTGTCCTCACAGGACGTTGTGGACGCGATCAATGCGCGCTCTTTGCAGCAGCCTCTAGGCGATGTGCGCACAAGCGAAAAAAGCCTTGTATTGCGTTATGCGGACGTGCGCCGGTCGGTACATAGTCTTGAGGATCTGATTGTCCTGCAAAACCAGAATGGCGGTATCGTGCGGTTGCGCGATCTCGCCACCGCCCGCTTTGTCGATAGTGACGAGGACATTCAGAGCTTCATTGACGACTCTCCCACCGCGATCATCCAGATCATGAAGGCCAGCGATGGCGACTCGATCACGATTTTCCAGCAGGTGGAGGCAATTCTCGAAGAAGAGCGGGCCAAATATCCCGCGCCCTTCAAGCTGACGGTGATCAACAATCTGACGGAAATCGTCGAAGAACGCCTGTCACTCATTCTGGGCAACACTGCCAAAGGATTGGTGATGGTGTTTGCAGTGATGTGGCTGTTTTTCACCCTCAAGGAAGCGCTGTGGATTTCGGCGGCTTTGCCGGTGTCGTTCCTTGGCGGGCTTTATTTGATGAACATGTTCGGTCTGACCATCAACATGATGACCTTGATCGCGCTGTTGATGGCGGTTGGGTTGATCATGGACGATTCCATTGTCATTGCCGAAAACATTGACAAATGGCGCAGCCGTGTCGGGCCTCGCGAGGCTGCTTGGAGAGGCACTAAGGAAATCATGCCGGGGGTCTTGTCGTCTTTTCTGACGACGGCCTGTGTGTTTGGGCCGCTGATGTTTCTGGAGGGCGATTTTGGGGAAATCCTGCGCTATGTGCCGATGGTGTTGTTGTTGACGCTTGCGCTGTCGCTTGTGGAGGGGTTTTTGATCCTGCCGCATCACCTGAGCCACCCCAGCAAATCGGTTTCAAAAGATCCCGAGTCGCGACCGGCTGCCAGAGCTTTGGCGGTGGTGCGCGAGCGGGTGGTGATACCGGTTGCGGCGTTTCTGGCGCGGGTGCGGTATTTGACCGTCGGCACCGTGATCGGGGCGTTGATCCTGTCCATCGGCTTGATTGTTTCGGGACAAATCAAAGTGGTCGGGTTTCCGGAAATCGAAGGCGACACGATTGAGGCCAAGCTGGCGCTTACCTCTGGCATCAGTCAGGAGCGCACCATTGATAGCGTGGAGCAGATATTGGCGGCGTTGGAGGTTGTCGACGCGCGGTTTTCAGAAAATACCGTCGAGCAGCAGCCCTTGGTTGAGCGTGTTCTGGTGCGATATGGCGCCAACAGCAACGTGAAAGACAACGGCTCCAATACTGCGACCGTCACTGTCGATTTGCTGGCCGCCGCCCAGCGCAACGCGAGCTCGGAAGAGATTTTGCGGGCGTGGCGCATGGAAACCGGAAACCTGCCCGACATGCTACAGTTGAGCTTCCGGCAGGCGGAAATGGGACCGGGCGGCAATGATATTGACATCGACATCGCGGGGCGCAATCCGGCCGAGGTCGAGGCGGCGACCACAGAATTGCTGACACGGTTGCGGTCCCGCACGGACGTGAAGGAGGCTTATAGCGATCTTTATGGCGGGCGGCAGGAAGTGAACCTGACGTTGACCGAATACGGCTATTCGGTCGGGCTGACGCCGCAGGCCTTGGCGACGCAGTTGCGTCAAGCCTTTGAAGGTGCGGAAACCGACAAGTTCCACATTGGTGCCTCAAGCGTGAAAGTGCAGGTACAGCTTGGCGATACGATCTCGAACCTGACGGAGCTGGAGACTTTTCCGGTGACAGTTGGCGACGGCAAGCACGCGGCGTTGATTGCGGTGGCCGATATGAACCTGGCGGCTTCTTATCCGACGTTGACCCGCAAGGATCGGCGCATTGTGGCCAATGTTGTAGGTCAGATTGACCGCGAGGCCACGACCTCGGTGGAGATTGGCAATTTTGTGATGAATGAGGTCGCGCCGGACCTGAAGGCGGATTTCCCAGATGTCACGGTGTCAATTGGCGGCGCCTCGGAAGAACAGCAGAAATCGCAGGCCTCAATCATGTCCAAGCTGATGCTTGGGCTGGTGGGTGTCTATATGGTGCTGGCATTCCAGTTCCGCAGCTATACGCTGCCGGTTGTGGTGATGCTCTCCATTCCTTTTGCCTTGATCGGGACCATTATGGGCCACTGGATCATGGGGCTGGACTTGTCGATGCCGAGCTTTATCGGCTTTGCCTCTCTGGCAGGGATTGTGGTGAACAACGCCATCCTGTTCCTGACGTTTTTCCAATCCAACCTGAACGAGGAAAATCACGTTGCAGCCGCCCTGGATGCGGTGCGCGCGCGGTTCCGGCCCGTTCTATTGTCTACCGGAACCACGATTGCAGGGTTGTTGCCGTTGATAGCGGACGGCAGCCCGCAGGTTCAGACGATGGTGCCGCTGGTGGTCAGCGTGGCCGCGGGTTTGGCCGCGTCGATGATCCTTGTGGTGCTGGTGTTGCCGTCCATCCTGAGCATCTATTTCGACATCTTTTCTGTGAAGAAATGGGTGGCGAAGTTTTGATGACGCCCAACCTTGGAAAGTAAAAGACTATGGCTACTTTCGCGCCAGCCGTTTGTCCCACATGAAGGCGGTGATTGGCGATTGCTTTTCAATTTCTTTGTGCGCCACCCAGCATTTGTTGTCGGGCGCTCCGGGCGCAAAGCTGACACCGTAGGTAGATTCGTACTGCTTTTCGGCAATCGCAACCTGTTCGGCAATCGCGTCTTTGCCACCTTGGAAATACCGAGCACGGTTCAGTTTGTCTGACATCAAGTCTTTGGAATAGCGGTTGAACTCTACTTCGTCGCAGGTCTCGCTGATGGGGGCAATAATCGCAATCTGACCGGACAGGACCACAGCCGACGTCTTGTTTGCCCCCTTGTAGGCGGTGGTTTCGATATATTCCCAGACGCTGAGAGTGGGATTATGTGCCACCTTGGGTCCAACCGACGGGAGTTGGGGAGACGCACAGGCAGAGAGCAAGTAAAGCCACTGCGGCAAGAGGCGCTTTCATGGGGTCGTTCTAAAGATTTAGAGAAAAATTATTTTGTCAAATCGGGCCTGAAAGATCAGGTTATCGACGGGTTTCGCGGGCGTTCTGAGCGGCGACCACGCGGATGGTGCGCACATTGGAAAGCTGTTCGGTTGTCAAAACGTGGGCAACGGTGACTTCGCGCGATTGCTGGGAGCCGCCGGTATAACCGCCTTTGGGGTGTACCCCCAAAAGGTTGTAAGTCAGCACGCCATTGACCGGCTCACCCTCGTTTTGAGGGTCAAGTTTGAGGCTGTGAACCCCGTGAATGTTGGAAACACCGACCACTTCGATCATCGCGCCTTCGGGAATGCGGTGAACTTTGACGGAGGCCACTTGAGACAGGATTGTTCCGGCATAGACCGGTTCAGGACGCTTGGAGAAGATGCCCTTATTCTCTGTGTTGCCGCCGTTTGGGACCAACGGATTGATTTCGCCTTCGGCTTCAGACGTGGCCTGAACCTCGGTGTCATTCCCGAACCAGTTGATCGGGTTGTAACGCGATTGGCATGCAGTCAGCGTTAGAGTCGCGAGCAAAAGGACGGACAGGGCAGTGCGCATCGAAAAGGCCTCGTTGTTTGTCTCTTGGGTTAACCCATTAGGGGGCGGTTGAAAAGTGTGTTTGACGGGCTGGACGTTTCGGAGAACGGGGCTTAACTCGGAGAGGGCAAGAAGGAGTGCGGTCAATGGCAAGCGAAGCATTTGAAGAAATCGTTGAGGATTTCGAATTTATCGAGGATTGGGAAGACCGCTATCGCTATGTGATTGAGCAGGGCAAAGATATGCCGGCGCTGGATGAGGCGCTTCGGGTGCCTGCCACCAAGGTGGATGGCTGCGCTTCGCAGGTCTGGTTGCATCCCAGCATCGAGGGCGGTGTGTTTTCCTTTGACGGCGCGTCGGATGCGATGATCGTCAGCGGATTGATTGCAGTGCTGCGCAAGCTTTATAACGGTTTGGCGGTGTCTGACGTGCTTGAGGTGGATGCCCGCGCCGAGATGGAACGGCTTGGGCTCAATGAGCATTTGTCGTCGCAACGCTCCAACGGTTTGCGCGCGATGATTGAACGCATTCGTCTGGTGGCTGGCGAGGCGGTTTAAGCGCCCGCGCGGGCGCTTGCCTTCGGCGTGAGTATTTTTACAAGCAAGAAAACTGGATGCTTAGACCCGAGCAGCGCGCGTGCGGTAGTGGTTGAGCACATATAGGCGGATTGCTGACGCAAGCCCGGCATTCAGATCGCGCTGCGCATCAATTTCGGCAGCTAGTGCGTTGATTGCGATGTCTTTTTCTTCGGCGATATCGCGGAAGGCGCGCCAAAAGTCATCCTCAAGGCTGACGCTGGTGCGGTGGCCTTTGAGCGTGAGGGAACGTTTTATGGGGCGGCTCATTCTTGTTCTTTGCCGTCCAGATCGCGCTGCGCTTTGTCTGCGCGGGCCTCTTCCAGAGATTTCTGCGCCTTGGTGCGACCGAATTTCACGGCGTTCTCGTCGGCCTTAGCCTTTTGTTCAGCCTGCGCCTTGGCTTTGCGGAATTTGTTGAGGTTCACCACGGTCATGGCGGGAGTTTGCCCGCAAGGAGCGCAAAAGAAAAGAGGCGACCCGCAAGGTCGCCTCTGATCCTGACATTCTGTCATACGAGGGTATCAGTCTTTGGGGCCGATCATTTGTTCGGGACGTACAACCGCGTCAAAAGTGGCTTCGTCCACAAACCCCAGCGCGATGGCTTCTTCTTTGAGGGTGGTGCCGTTTTTATGCGCGGTCTTGGCCACCTTGGTGGCGTTGTCATAGCCGATGGTTGGTGCAAGGGCTGTGACCAGCATCAGCGATTCTTTCATCAGCTTTTCGATGCGCGGTTCGTTGGCCTGAATGCCGTTAAGCATGCGCTCGGTGAAGCTGTCGGCGACATCGCCCAAAAGCTGCATGGATTGCAAAAGGTTGTAGGACATCATCGGGTTGTAAACGTTGAGCTCAAAGTGACCCTGAGAACCCGCAAAGGTCATGGCGGCGTTGTTGCCCATGACGTGCGCGGCGACTTGTGTCATCGCTTCGGCCTGTGTCGGGTTCACTTTGCCTGGCATGATTGACGATCCAGGCTCATTCTCGGGCAAGATCAGTTCACCAAGACCGGAGCGCGGACCGGAGCCGAGGAAGCGGATGTCGTTGGCGATTTTGTACATGGAGCCAGCAACCGTCGCGAGCGCACCGGACATGAAGACCATCGCGTCATGTGCGGCGAGCGCTTCGAATTTGTTGGGTGCGGTCACGAAGGGCAGGCCGGTGATTTGGGCCATGTTGGACGCCACAGCTTCGCCCCAACCGTTTTGAGTGTTCAGACCGGTGCCGACTGCGGTGCCGCCTTGGGCCAGCTCATAGATGCCCGGCAGGGCGGCCTCGACGCGGGCGATGCCTTGGCGGATTTGGTGGGCGTAGCCGCCAAATTCCTGACCCAGCGTGAGCGGGGTGGCGTCTTGGGTGTGGGTGCGGCCGATTTTGATGATGTCTTTGAACTCTTCCGACTTGGCCTCAAGCCCTTCGGCCAGCTTGGTCAGGCCGGGGAGCAGTACGTCGCGTACGGTCATTGCGGCGGCAATGTGCATCGCGGTCGGGAATGTGTCGTTGGAGGACTGACCCATGTTGCAGTGATCGTTGGGGTGTACGGGGTCTTTGGAGCCGATGACGCCGCCGAGGATTTCGATCGCACGGTTGGCGATGACTTCGTTGGAGTTCATGTTGGACTGTGTGCCAGAGCCGGTCTGCCAGACCACCAGCGGGAAATTGTCGTCAAATTTGCCGGCGACCACCTCAGATGCGGCTTGAATGACGGCGTCAGCGATTTTTGCGTCCATCTTGCCGGTGGCTTTGTTCTGCATGGCGCAGGCCTGTTTGATCACGCCCAGCGCGCGCACGATGGCGACGGGCTGTTTTTCCCAACCGATGGGGAAGTTCATGATCGAGCGCTGCGTTTGCGCGCCCCAGTACTTGTCGGAAGGAACCTCAAGCGGGCCAAAGCTGTCGGTTTCGGTGCGGGTATCTGCCATCATGACCTCCGGTGTTTGATTTAGAGGTGTTCTAGCGCACGGGGCGGGAAGATCAATACTGTATACCGTGGGATACCGCTAACAGCGGCGATCAGCGGGCCACAAATGGTCGCAGCCCGCGTTTTGAGAACTAGGCGGCGCGGGCAACTGTCTCGCCGCGCTCAACATAGGCCTTGTTGGCCTCAACCACTTTGCCGAGAAGTTTGCGGAACTGAGGTTTCATCAGTGGCAACATCAGACGGCCAAGCAGGCCGTATTTGGGCACGAATTCCATCTTGAAGTGAAGGTCAGTGCGGTTGGGACCGGTTTGGCGCATGTCGATGGTGGCAAAATTTTCTTTGAGAGGAAACGTCCCGTCAAAGATTTCGACCTTCATACGCTGGTAGGGTTTGTATTCGACGATGCGTTCTTGAATGTAGTTTTTGCCGTCGGTCAGTGTGCATTGCCGTTCCGCGCCAAGTCCCGTGGTTTGCGAACCGTCCAACAAAAAGGAACGGCTGAGGTTGGGGTTGAACTTCTCAATGTGACCATAGTCGTCCCACGTTTTCCAAACGTCTTCGACCGAGGCGTTGATGGTGGTTTGAACGGTGATTTCGGGCATGATGTTTCTCCTCCTGTTGTGAGATAGAGATAAGTGTCTATATTTTGTGTCGGAACCGCATCTTTTGTGACGCTGTGGTTCAAAAACGAGACAGGAGCCCGTGATGGATTGGTCAGCGATGCCGTATTTTCTGGCTGTTGCGAGGGAAGGCAGTTTGCGCGCGGCGGCGCTCACTCTTGGGGCAACCCATGCGACAGTGGATCGTCAGGTCAAAGCGCTTGAGAGCTCTTATGGCGTTCGGTTGTTTGACCGCACGCGGGGAGGGATGAGCCTGACGTTGGCGGGGGAGAGTTTGTTACCGTTGGCCGAAAGTGCCGAGGATGCGATGAACGGTGCCAAGGCTCGGGTGCTTGGGCTGGATCAGGAGGCGCAAGGCACAGTCAAAGTCTCGGTCCCACCGGTCTTGGGGTTTGATTTTCTGCCTGAAATTTTTGGCGCCTTTTCTGAGGCTTACCCCGATATCAAACTCGATATTACCGTCACGAACAAATTTGAGGATCTCAACCGCCTGGAAGCTGATGTGTCCATTCGCGTGGCCTATGATGTCACTGAGGATGTGGTCGGGCGCAAGCTGGCGCAGACGGGAATCGGGATCTATTGCAGCCAACGGTATTTGGAAAGCAAAGTGCCACACGCGGGGCCGCAGGGTGAGGGGCTGGATTGGGTGGCTTGGACGGACACGGATGATGTGCAGCGGTGGGCCTCAAAGACGCCCTATGCAAAGGCCAATGCACGGCATGTAGCGCGTGAAGTCGTGATGCAAAAAGAGATGATCCGCGCAGGGATGGGGTTTGGCTATCTTCCGGCCACATGCGTCTACGGGGAACCGGATTTTGTCCAGATGCCCAAAACAACCATCGATGCCAATCGGTGGATCTGGTTATTGATGCACGGAGAATTGCGCAAAACCGCGCGGGTGCGGCGGTTCGTTGATTTTATGGGACAAGAGATCAGGGCACGGCGGAAGATCATTTCCGGCGAAGACACGGGCGCGACGTGACATCTGGCGCCGGTCAGTAACCAGCTGCGGATTCTAAGGCTTTGATAAAGCTGCGGACTTATTTCCGGAAGCTGTCCAGCGAGACCACTTCTGCATCTTTGCGTGGCTCTTCTTCGACTTCGGCGATGACAATATCGTCTTCGCTTTCTTCCATCAGGTCATCTTCGTCAGTTTCGTCGTCCTGAGTTTCAAACCGCAGGCCGAACTCCACGGAGGGATCAACGAATGTTTTGATGGAATCATAAGGGATGTAGAGAGGTTCCGGATTGTCACCAAAATTGAGAGTGATGGCGAACCCTTCGTCTGTGACACGCAACCCGTCATACCAATGTTGCATGACAACCGTCATTTCGCCGGGATAGCGATCAGAGAGCCATGGGGCGATGTCCACATCAGGATGCTGCGTATCAAAGGTGATGAAGAAGTGGTGATCACCGGGCAAGCCGTTGGCCTCCACATCCGTGAGCACATCTTGAATAAGCGCGCGCATGGCGCGATGCATCAGGTTTCCATAGTCGATCGTGCGGGACATGGTTCTTCTCTTTGAATGACGTGCCTTTAGCATAGAAGATTCGGCAAGAAACGGAAGGTGGCTGCGTGAATTTTGCCGACTAGAGCAGTCCTATGCCGAGACCGGCCAGAGCACAGAGGGCAAGTGTGAACAGAAGCGAGCGTTTGGCCGCAAACATCAGCAAGAGTGCAAGCAAGGTGAGCGCGGCGGCGGTTGTGTCCAGAGAGGTCAGTTTCGGGATTGGGCCGAAGGATGTTTCGATGGTTTCGGCGAACAAAAGCGTGACAGTGAACCAAAGGCCAAGGTTGGCGATCACGCCAACAACAGCCGCGGAAATGCCGGACAAGGCCGAGGCAAGCCGAGGGGCCGCGAGTATGCGCTCAACATGCGGGGCGCCGGCAAAAATCCATAGAAAACAGGGCGCAAAGGTACACCAGAGAGCGGTGAAGCCAGCCGCAAGACCGAGAAGTGGGCCGCCTTGTTGAAGGCCTGCGAACGTGGCCACAAATTGGGTCACGAGGATAAGTGGGCCAGGGGTTGTTTCGGCCAGCCCCAAGGCATCCATCATTTGATCTGTGCTGAGCCAGCCGAAATCCTGAACCACGGTTTGCACCATATAAGCCAGGACCGCATAGGCCCCGCCAAATGTCACAACGGCCAGTTTGGAGAAGAAAACCGCGACGTCTTGAAGGAAGGGGGCGTCCATTGAAAAAAGTAGCGCAACGGGCGTGAGCCAAAGTGTGGCCCAGATCAGAATTGTGCGAA
Organism: Shimia haliotis; assembly: GCF_900114415.1. GTDB lineage: Bacteria > Pseudomonadota > Alphaproteobacteria > Rhodobacterales > Rhodobacteraceae > Shimia > Shimia haliotis. The sequence goes on from NZ_FOSZ01000001.1 coordinate 618,819, forward strand.
TGGTGTGCGAGGCCTCTGTGGGTGAGGCAGGTGATGCAGCTGGAGGCGCGTCGTTTTTCAGAAACATGCCTATCGCGGCGGCGAGACCAATAACCGCAGGAAAGGGCAAAATCCCGCTGAGCAGGGTCGCAAAGCTTGCGATTGCGATCAGCCGGTTGGGCCAAGAGGTGAGGATTTTGCCGGACAAACGCACCAGCGCCTGCAAGATAATGGCGACAACCGTGGCTTTGACACCGAGAAAGGCGGCGGACAGCAGCGGGGTGGTGCCAAAGAGCGCATAAACCCAAACCAGGCCGAAGATCACCATGGCGCCTGGCAGGACAAATAGAAGCCCTGCGATCAGGCCGCCAAGAGTGCCACGCAGTTTCCAGCCGCAAAACGTGGCGAGCTGCATGGCCTCGGGACCGGGAAGCAGCATGCAAAATGACAGCGCGCCCAGAAACTCTTTTTCCTCAAGCCATGCTTTGTCATCCACAAGGTGTTGGTGCATCAGGCCAATCTGTGCGGCGGGACCGCCGAAAGACATAAGCCCAATGCGCCCAAAGGTGGCTATCATTTCGGAAAAAGGGACGCGTGCGTTCATGATGCCCTCGCTAGAGAGCCTGACGGCAAAATCAAGAGATTCTTGGCGGCTAGGCGATCTTTTGCCCTGTTAGGCCCAGTTCGAGGGAGTGCGGGGGCAGGGCGCCAAGCTGTTCAAAAAACGACAGAAAGTCGAAGGCATTGTAAGCTTCGACGATTTTGGAGCCGTTGAAACGACATGTGAGTTGTCCGTATCCGGAAACTGGCGATCCGGTTTTGGGATTGGTAGCGCGCGTTGAGGTAAGGGCGGAAACCCAGTCGCCTTCCTCGATGACTTTGTCGACGCTTACTTCGACATTATCGATCAGTGCGCGAAACATCGGAACAAGTGTTTTGAAGTCATCCTGACCAACGGAAAAATCCGGCAGGAGGCCTTCGGCCTCAGTGGCGACGGTGAAGTGTTCGTCAATGGCTGTAAAATCCATATCGATCCAAACCCGTTGATACCAATCCTCGATGATGTGTTTTCTGGACATGCTTTGCCTGTGTTCCTGCGTTTGCAGGCACCCTAGATCGAAAGGGTTATCGAAACGTAACCGCGCGATCAGGCCGCACCGCTGTGGTGGACACAGAAACAGCGCTTGATGTCTGTTTGAAAATAAATTGTCTCTTTTGAGGGGGGTAGGTGCAGGTTTCTGTTGCCAGGTACCTGCGAACCCCGCCCTAGGTCGCTAAACCTAAGGAGTTAAGTTTCGGCGACATTTACAGCTTACGCTGCAACTGCCATTGCCGGAGCACGATTGTCATTTGCAATTGTACAAGTTTCGCCGATAACGGTGGCAGACAGCCGAAACAAAGCTAACTTCTTTAGACGTCCGTCGATCCTGTTTCGTCCCCATGATCCCCAAATGAAGGATGTTTGGTGGAGACGCCGGGTACCGCCCCCGGGTCCGATCCGTTTATTACAAGCGCGTTTATGTCCATAGTCCCCGAGGGAACATCTTCTAGATAAGCGTGCATCCGGCGAGTCGCAAGGCTTTGTGAAAAAGGCCGCAATTACTGTGTCTGTGCAGCGTCGGTATAACGTCGGTATCGCGTCGGTGCACTTTTGCGAAAAGACGCCGGCGTTGTGTACGATCAGTCGCCGCACGCCGACGCATGTGGTGAATTCGGAGACGATGCTGACATCAGGCGCAACTAGGTTGGGCTTACCGCACAGCGTTGGGAGGCGATTGACCGCTCCCCAACGCAGGGTTGATGTAGGAAGCTCTATTTCGTTTCGATCTTAAGAAGCTTCGTCCAGCCTTTTTTGCCGTCACGAGTCCAGTGGCGCATCTGAAACAGATTGTAGTCGGTCAAAGTGCCTTTGATCGTGCGCTTGGAGACAGATGGTTTCATCTGGAGCGATTTGGAGTCCAGTTTCAGGGTGGTTTCCGTGATCGTGGAGGAAAAGTTCGTTCCGTTGAGCGTGGTGGAATACGTGTAGAGGGTTTTCAACTTCATGCGCCGATTGCCGATCACAATCCCATCGCCTTTGGTTGAGCTCATAGTGCATTTGCCAACAATGCGTGCGCAATGAAAAGGCGTGTAGTCAACATCTTGGCTGGACAGTTTCTTGTATTCCGATTTTACAAGATATCCGTCTTTGTTGTAGAAATCCGAGCGCCGGTATTTCTTTTCATCCGGAATAAAGCGCACATCAATCCGGTGGTATTTGCCTTTTTTGCCAACATAGGTTCCCACCCATTTGGGGCCTTGGCTGCTTTCATAGTGGAGTTTTGTCCCGCGGGGCATCGATTTAAAATCTATGCCGAAATTTTGAGCGAAGCTTGCACTGGCCGTTATGCAGAGTGCCACGGCAGCGAATAGAGTATTTCTGAAATTCATAGTTGGTCCGTAGTTATCGTTATGCGTGCATAAACAATCGGATAAACACAGAGATCAAGTTTGTTTTTCGGCGCGTTCGCTCCGGTGGTTTTCTCCTTAATCCGCGTTGTTGGACCGCTTCGCGCGGGCTTCCATCGCCTGACGACCAAGGGTCAAGGTGTAGTGTGACAGTTCCGCAAGTGTCGTGTCGGCTTTGGCGCCGTCTTGGCCCTCAAGCGCGTCTGCGATTTGGGTGTGCAGGGCTATGATCTGATCGCGGTCGCGTTGGGTGAACGTGATCATGTTCATCAGGGGCTGCATCGCCTCGACGGCACCGGCAAGTTGATAGGACAGAACGGGATTTCCGGCACCGTCCACAAGGGCGCGGTGGAAGGCAACATCGCTGTCGCAGAAGCGTTCGTCGGACAGGCCCGGTTGGCCTTGCCGGTGGATTTCCGCGCGCATGGTGGCGAGATTGTCCGGCGTGCGACGTTCGGCGCAGAGCGGGGCGCAGGCGCGTTCTAGGGCAAAGCGCGCTTCGCAGGCGGTTTCGAAATCCACGGCGTTCATAGAAAGTAAAAGCGTGGATGTCGTGACATGCTGCGCTTGTGCCTCGTCATAGCTGAGGCGGCGGACAAAGGCGCCGCCCGTGGCACCGCGTTGGGTGCGGATCAGGTTCTGGGCCGCCAGCCGTTTCAGGGCCTCGCGGACGGTTGAGCGGGACACATCAAACTGGTCACATAGCTCGGTTTCCGACGGCAGGCGTTCGTCCACTATCATATCGCCGCTCACGATGGCGTCGCGGATTGCCTTGGCGATTTGGGCAGAGAGATCGGCGGAGCTTTTGGGGTCAATTTTCATTTGTCTGACATTTAGTGTTTGCGGTGCCTTTAATTGTCTGACATTTTAAATCGCATAACGTGAGTCGCGGCAAGGGAGGATCGCCGGGATGGTCGCAGATCGTATCCGTTCCATGACTGGCTGGCACTGGATTGTGCTGTTTGGCGGGGTGCTTTTTGCCTGGGCCGCGGTCTTTGCAATGGCGGTTCCGGCCGAGATGCGCCAGCTTGGCGCGATCTATGGCGCGGATTTTTGGGAAAGCCTGTGCACGATCACGCCGGATGCGGGGGGGTATTTCCGTCTTCTTGCGATGTGGATTCTGATGTCGGCGGCGATGATGGCCCCGACGGCGTTGCCGGCCTTTGCCGCCTATGAAGACTTAGCTGCACAGACGGATGACGCGGATTTTGGCAAGCTGGTGGCAGGGTATCTGGTGATTTGGATCGGATTTTCGGTGGCAGCGGCGGGTCTTCAGTTGATGCTGTTTCAAGTGGGTCTGATCGGGACCCTGGGCGAAAGCCGGTCGGCGTTGTTCTCGGCTGTTTTGCTCGCAGGGGCAGGGGCTTACCAGTTTTCTGCTCTGAAAGAGTCCTGTTTGAGCAAGTGCCGAATGCCGGTGACGTTTTTCATGGCCCACTGGAACGAAGGCCCTTGGCGCAACGGAATACGGCTTGGCGCAGTGTGTCTGGGGTGTTGCTGGGCGCTGATGCTTTTGGGCTTTGTCGGGGGCGTGATGAACATCGCGTTCATGGGGCTGGCCACAGTGATCATGGTTTTCGAGAAATTGCCCGACATAGGCCGTTATGTAACGCGGCCGCTCGGGTTTGTGTTGATTGGTGCTGCGGCCTTTGTTGCCGTGGGTGCCTTGTGAAATTGGGATATCTGAGGAGGATCCGTCATGGCGAGTGATCGCATTGAAGTGGCAGCAAAGATCGACAACCGCCATCCGGCGGCGATGAAATCGGGGTTGGGCACAATTCCGTGGACCATCAAAGGCGAGCTGGTGCTGAACTGTAACTGTACCGTTTTTTGTCCCTGTGTGGTCAGCCTTGGCATGCACCCGCCGACCGAAGGCCACTGCCAGACCTGGGGCGGTGTGCGGATTGACACTGGCGAGTACGGCGACGTCGATCTGTCGGGCTTGAACATCGGTTTGTTGATCGAAATTCCGGGCATGATGAGCCGTGGCAACTGGAAAGTTGGTCTGTTCATTGACGACCGCGCGACAGATGCGCAGTTCAACGCGCTGGTTGATATTTTCTCTGGCAAGGCCAAAGGCACCACGGGGCTGTTCTCGGTTCTGGTGGGCGAGATCGTTGGCGTAGAGCGTCAGCCAATTCAGTATATCAACGAAGGCAAAGAGCGCCGTATCACTGTGGGTCGCAAGATCGACGGCGTTGTCTATCCGGTGGAAGGCAAAAACGCCGATGAGGAGATCATGATCTCCAACACCAAATACTGGATGGGTCCGGATATCACCGTGGCGACTGCGTCCAAAGGTCGGGTGCGTGCGTTTGGCCGTGTCTGGGATTTTGACGGGCGCTCCGCCGAGATCTGTCAGATTGACTGGCACGGTCCTCGTTGATGGACGTGACGCCCGAATATTGCCAGATGATGGCAAAGTACAACGCCTGGCAAAACAGTCAGGTGCGGGCGGCCTGTGAAAAGTTGACCGAGGCAGAGTTGCGCGCGGATCGAGGCGCGTTCTTTGGCTCGGTTATGGCGACGCTGAACCATGTTCTGTGGGGTGACACCCTGTGGATGAGCCGCCTTGAAGGCGGCGCGGGGCCAGCGGTGACAGCACAGAACCATGCAGACATTTGCCCGACCTTTGCGGTCTGGTCGCAGGAACGCAGTCGGATGGATCAGCGGATTTTGCAGTGGGCGGATCGGGTGAAAGACGCGGACCTGAGCGGCGATCTTCAGTGGCATGCGGTGATGCTGGGCAAAGATATGGCCAAGCCGATGGGGCTTTGTGTCGTGCATATGTTTAATCATCAGACCCATCACAGGGGTCAGATACATGCAATGTTGACTGGGTTGGGCCGTGATCCTGGAGATACTGACCTTGTTTTGATGCCGGAGGGCAAGTCATGGCATTGATTTCACCATCCCGCCGATTGCGGCGAACACCTTTTTCCGACGGCGTCGAAGCGGCGGGAGTCAAAGCCTATACGGTGTATAACCGCATGCTTTTGCCGACCGTGTTTCGATCAGTGGAGGAAGATTACCGCCACCTTAAGGATGCCGTGCAGATATGGGACGTTGCGGTTGAACGTCAGGTTGAACTGCGCGGTCCGGATGCGGGGCGTTTGATGCAAATGCTGACGCCGCGGGATTTGCGCAAGATGCAGCCCGGTCAGTGTTTTTACGTGCCGATTGTCGATGAGACCGGCGGAATGCTGAACGATCCGGTGGCCGTGAAGCTGGCCGAGGATCGCTGGTGGATCTCCATTGCCGACAGCGATTTGTTGTTTTGGGTCAAAGGCATCGCCTATGGTTATCGGCTTGACGTGTTGGTTGATGAGCCGGACGTCAGCCCCTTGGCGGTGCAGGGCCCAAAGGCGGATGAGCTGATGGCGCGAGTGTTTGGCGACGCGGTGCGTGATGTCAGGTTTTTCCGCTTTGGCTGGTTTGAATTTCAGGGACGCCCATTGGTGGTCGCGCGGTCGGGATATTCCAAACAGGGCGGGTTTGAGATCTATGTTGAGGGGAGTGACCTTGGCATGCCGCTTTGGAATGCGTTGATGGAAGCCGGCAAGGATTTGGACGTGCATGCGGGCTGTCCCAACCTGATCGAGCGGATCGAAGGCGGGTTGCTTAGCTATGGTAATGACATGACCGACGACAACACGCCGCATGAATGCGGGCTTGGTCGGTTCTGCAACACCAACACCGCCATTGGCTGTGTCGGGCGGGATGCTTTGTTGCGGGTGGCGCAAGAAGGGCCGGTGCGGCAGATCAGGCCTGTGGAAATTCACGGCGCACCCGTGCCGCCCTGTGACCGGTTGTGGCCGGTGATGGACGGGGATCAGCACGTCGGCAACATCAGCAGTTCGGCGTTTTCACCGGATTTCAACACTAACGTGTCGATTGGCATGATCCGTATGACGCATTGGACTGCCGCCACGGAAGTGGATGTTGTGACGCCGGACGGGGTGCGGGCTGCGACGGTGTATGAAGCCTTTTGGCAATGAGGAATTGGACTGCCGCCGGATGCCTCCGGCGGGAGTATTTTTGCAAGAAAGAAGCCGGAGGCAGGGCCGCTGGCGCAAGGGAGAGATGAGATGTTCAAAGCACTGATGATGGAGCAAAACGACGAGGGCCTGGCGAGCGCGGTGATCAAGGAGATCGACGAGGGTGCGCTGCCTGAGGGCGATGTGACGGTGGCGGTCGACTATTCCACCGTAAACTACAAAGACGGTTTGTGCCTGTCGCCCAAAGGCGGCGGTCTGGTGCGGAAGTATCCGCATGTGCCGGGCATTGATTTTGCGGGCACCGTCGAGGCATCAAACGACGACCGCTATAAAGCGGGCGACAAGGTTGTTTTGACCGGCTGGCGTGTAGGCGAGGCCCATTGGGGCGGCTATGCGCAGAAAGCGCGTGTGAAGGCGGATTGGTTGGTGCCCTTGCCGGCAGGTTTGACACCGGCGCAGGCGATGGCGGTTGGGACCGCAGGATTTACGTCGATGTTGTCTGTGATGGCGCTTGAGGACCATGGGTTGAAGCCCGGCAACGGGCCGGTTCTGGTGACGGGCGCTGCGGGCGGCGTTGGGTCCGTGGCGGTCGCGATTTTGGCAAACCTCGGCTATGAGGTGGCCGGTGTCACGGGGCGTCCGGAAAGTGGCGAGTACCTGAAATCTTTGGGCGCAACGCAGATTGTTGCACGAGAAGAGTTGAATGAAACGGTGAAGCGTCCGCTGGAGAGCGAAACCTGGGCCGGATGTGTCGATGCCGTAGGCGGCGCGATGCTGGCGCGCGTGCTGGGGCAAATGAAATACGGGGGCTCTGTGGCGGCTGTGGGTCTGGCTGGCGGCGCGGGTCTGCCGGCGACGGTCATTCCGTTCCTGCTGCGCGGTGTGAACCTGTTGGGCATCGACAGCGTCATGCAGCCGTATGACAACCGTCTGCGCGCCTGGGAGCGGATCGCCAAAGACCTGCCGATGGACAAGCTTGAGGCGATGGTGAAGCCGGCAACGCTGTCCGATCTGCCCGGTTTGGGGGCAGATATCCTCAAGGGACAGGTGCAGGGCCGCGTTGTGGTTGACGTCAACGCCTGAGCAGGCAACAAATCACGGCAACGGCGGGTGAGGAAACTTGCCCGCCTTTTGCATTTCTGACGGAGGCGGTGTGCCATGAGCTATGACAGCGACAACATTTTCGCAAAAATCCTGCGTGGGGAAATCCCGTCGGAGAAGCTCTATGAGGATGAAAGCACGTATGTTTTCATGGACATAATGCCTCGTGCGGATGGGCACTGTCTGGTGATCCCGAAAACGCCGTGTCGCAACATGCTGGATGCGAGCCCCGAGCAATTGACGGCCTGTTTGGTAACGGTTCAGAAGATGGGGCATGCGGTGATGCAGGCTTTTGGTGCTGAAGGTGTCACGGTGCAGCAGTTCAATGAAGCGGCAGGCGGGCAGGAGGTGTTTCACCTGCATTATCACGTCTTGCCACGCCACGACGGTGTGAAGCTGCGCCCGCCGGGCACCATGGCGGATTTTGCGGTGCTGAAAGACCAGGCCGACAAGATCCGCGCTGTTCTGGGCTAAAGCAGTACCAGTGTCTTGACCTTCTTGCATCGCGGGGATTTCCTGCGGGCAAGCAGAGGGGAAAGATATGCTGGACATCGATTTTGTAAGAGCGCAGTTTCCGGCGTTTGAAGAGCCGAGCCTTGAGGGGCAGGCCTTTTTTGAGAATGCCGGTGGCAGTTACACCTGTCGGCAGGTGATTGATCGCTTGGTGCGATTCTATCGCGAGCGCAAAGTCCAGCCCTATGCGCCTTATCGGGCCAGCGAATTGGGCGGTGCGGAAATGGATGAAGCCCGCGCGCGGTTGGCCGGGCTTTTGGGTGTCAGCGCAGACGAGGTGTCTTTTGGCCCTTCCACCACGCAGAACACCTATGTTCTTGCGCAGGCTTTCCGGCAGTGGATGGATCCGGGGGATGCCATCATCGTCACCAATCAGGATCACGAGGCCAACACCGGCCCGTGGCGGCGGTTGGCGGATGACGGCATCGAGGTCCGCGAGTGGCGGATTGATCCTGAAACCGGCACGCTTGATCCCGAACAGCTGAGCAAACTGTTGGATGACCGTGTGCGTCTGGTCTGTTTCCCGCATTGCTCAAACGTGGTCGGAGAGATCAATCCGGTGGCCGTGATCACCGCGATGGCCCATGCGGCGGGCGCCTTTGTCTGCGTGGATGGTGTGAGCTATGCACCGCACGGATTGCCGGATGTGGGCGCGATGGGCGCGGATATCTATCTGTTTTCAAGCTATAAAACCTATGGGCCGCATCAGGGTATTATGGTGATGCGCGAGGCGCTCGGACGTCTATTGCCCAATCAGGGGCACTATTTCAATGCGGACTCTCTGTACAAACGCTTTACACCTGCGGGACCGGATCACGCGCAAATCGCGGCCTGCGCGGGTATGGTGGACTATTTTGAGGCCTTGGCGGCGCATCACGGTGTTTTGGGTGAAACTCCGGCGGCCACTGGGGCGGCGGTGCATGACCTTATGCGTGCCCATGAGATTGAATTGTTGCAGCCGGTTCTGGACTATGCGGCGGCCAAGAACTCCGTCCGCTTGATCGGTCCGGCGGACGCGGCGATGCGCGCACCAACCGTGGCGTTGGAAGCCAATGTTCCTGGCGCTGCGTTGGCTGCGCAGCTGGCGGATCACGGGATCATGGCCGGCGGCGGCGATTTTTACGCGGTGCGTGCGCTTGAGGCCAGTGGCGTGAATATGGACAGGGGTGTTTTGCGTCTGAGTTTTGTGCATTACACGTCCAAATCCGAGGTTGAAAAACTTTTGGACTGTTTGGATCAGGTTTTGTGATCTGATTGCGGATACCTCTCGTAAGTCTATGAAAATACGAGAGGACCATGAGTATTTCACAGGCAACTATTTATTGGGTCAGGCGGGATTTTCGCCTGACTGACAATGCCGCGCTGACGGCAGCGGCGGCGCGCGGTGCGGTTGTGCCTGTGTTTGTCTGTGATGGCCTGGTCGAGAGTTTAGGAGCAGCACCGAAGTTTCGGCTCGAACTGGCGCTTAAGGCGTTTGCGGCGGATCTTGAAGCTGTTGGCAGCCGTCTGATTTTAAGGCGCGGTAAAGCGTTGGATGTTTTGCGGGACGTCGCGCAAGACTCTGGTGCGACATCTGTGTTTTGGAACCGCCTATATGATCCGGCCTCGGTAGAACGCGACACCGAGATCAAGGCGGGCCTGTTGTCGGACGGTTTGGTGGCGGAAAGTTTTGCCGGAGCGTTGCTCTTTGAGCCGTGGACTGTGCAAACGAAAACCGGAGGGCCGTACCGTGTGTATTCGCCTTTCTGGAGGGCCGTTCGCGGAAATGAGGTTTCATCCCCCAAACCGCGGTGTCGCGTGTTGCATGCGCCAACGCGGTGGCCTTCGACAGACGCCCTTGAGCGTTGGGGCTTGTCGGTTGAAATGGGTCGGGGAGCCAAGGTGGTCGGGCAACACGTTCGGGCCGGTGAGGTTGCGGCACAGGCTCGGTTGTCGACGTTTTGTGACTCCCTTGTGGTAGATTACAAGGCCGCGCGCGATCACTTGGATGTTGAGGCGACGTCGGAGTTGTCTGACGCGCTTAGTCTTGGAGAAATCAGCCCAGCACAGGTTTGGCACGCGGGACAAAAATGCCTGCATGACGGTGCAAACGGAGCGGAGCATTTCCTGAAGGAACTGGTCTGGCGCGAATTCGCTTGGCATCTGATGTGGCATTATCCTGAAATTGACACAAAGAACTGGCGGCAGGAGTGGGACGGGTTTGAGTGGATTGAGGATGCCAATCACCCTCACTATGTGGCGTGGTGTCGGGGTCAGACAGGGCAGCCGCTTGTGGATGCGGCGATGCGCGAGTTGTATGTCACAGGCAAAATGCACAACCGCGCGCGGATGATCACCGCGAGCTATCTGACCAAACATTTAGGCATTCACTGGCGCCTTGGCTTGCGCTGGTTTGAGAGCTGTCTGGTAGACTGGGATCCAGCCTCCAATGCGATGGGCTGGCAATGGGTGGCTGGATCCGGCCCTGACGCGGCCCCGTTTTTCCGCATTTTCAACCCCGAGACCCAAGCCAAAAACTTTGATCCGAAGGGGCGGTATCGGGAGAAATGGCTGCCGGATCAGATGTTTGAGACCAGCGAAACCGCATTGCAGTTTTATGACGCAATTCCAGTGTCTTGGGACGCAAACCTCACAATGTCGGACGTCACTCCGATACAGGGGCTGGCAGATGGCCGAGCCCGTGCACTGGCCGCCTATGAGCGCCTCAAATCCCAATAATTCCTTGCCCAAGGCGGTTTTCACCGCCTAGCCTGAACAGTAACCACAACGACATGGGAGATGTGGATGGTCCTGACGACAACGCAGAAAGAGAAGAACCTGCCTCGGTATTTTCCGGCGGTCTATGAGATTGCCAAAAAGACGCAGCACGGACGGATAGATTTTGTTTTGTCGGACGGCCGAAGATTTCGCGCCGAAGGAAGCCAACCTGGCCCTGTGTGTGAAATGCACGTCCACAACGCTGATACCTTTGCGCGTTTGATGCGAGAGGGCGAACTCGGATTTTGCGAAGCCTATCTGGACGGGTGGTGGAGCACGCCGGATTTGCAAGCGTTTTGCGATTTCCTACGGGCCGACAATGACGATGTTTATGATGGCTTTCCGGGCATGGCATTTGTGCGCATCTATGAACGTATGCGCCATTGGATGAACCGCAATTCCAAATCTCAGGCGAAGAAGAACATTTCTTATCACTATGACCTTGGAAATGAGTTTTACGGCCTTTGGCTCGATGACACGATGACCTATTCATCAGCAATTTTTGACACCGGACAGGAGAGCATGGAAGCGGCGCAGACGGCCAAATATGCGTCTATGGTGGATCAAATGGGGGTGACGCGCGGCGATCATGTTCTTGAGATTGGCTGCGGGTGGGGCGGTTTTGCGGAATATGCTGCCAAGGAGCGTGGCTTGCGGGTCACAGGCCTGACGATTTCCGAAGAGCAATTGAAGTACGCTCAGGAACGCATTGATAAGGCCGGGCTTTCTGATCTCGTGGACTTCAAGTTGCAAGATTATCGTGATGAAACGGCCACCTATGACGGAATTGCCAGTATTGAGATGTTTGAAGCGGTGGGCGAGAAGTATTGGCCTGTGTATTTCGAAACTGTGCGCGAGCGGTTGAAACCTGGCAAAAACGCCACCTTGCAGATCATCACGATCGCAAACAAGCGCTTTGAAAGTTACCGGAAAGAAGTTGATTTCATTCAGAAATATATTTTTCCCGGGGGCATGTTGCCAAGCCCAGAGGCGCTTCGGCGTGAGGTGGAGAAGGCGGGAATGACTGTGGAGAAATCAATCGAGTTTGGGGAAAGCTATAGCCAGACTTTGCGCCGGTGGTTTGATACGTTTAACGCGAAATGGGATCAGATTCAGCCGATGGGCTTTGACATCAGATTTCAAAGAATGTGGAATTTTTATCTGACCTCTTGTGCTGCGGCGTTTCACAGTGGAAGCTGCGACGTGACTCAAATCACCATCTCAAGACCCAACTGATGCCCACAGCCAACAATCTGGTCGCCGCCCTGTGTCTCGCTTTTATCGGCGCGATCGTGGCTGAGCTTGTAAAACCGCAACTGCCGGAAGGCTTTGATCCTGGCAGTATGACGCTGGTGGCTGGCGGCGTCGGGCTTGTGGTTGGTTGGGTGATTATGGGGCCAAAGGCACGCAAGGCCGGACCGATCAACAACGGCATTACAGGGGTTGTGACCTTGGTGATTGTCGGGCTTTTGGTGTTTGGCGGTTATGAGATGCTACAACGCTCGTTGAAGCGCTACTATTCGGAACCTGTTGAAGCGATTGAGCAAATCGTTGCAATTGCGTTGGAATACGGGCTTTACCTCGGACAGGCGAGCATTTTGGGCGTGCTTGCGGTTGGCGCGTTAATCGCAGGCTATTTCACGGACTACGCGTACCGTCGCTGGGGGTAATTCATGGCTGATCTTTTTGTTTACGGCACGTTGCGACACGTGCCTCTTTTGGCTGCGGTTCTGGGACGGGCGGCTGAGGCAATAGACATGATGCCTGCGGTTTTGGACGGGCATGTGGTCAACGGTGTACAGGGCGAGGATTTTCCGTTCTTGTCTGTCGGTGAAGGGCAGGCAGTGGGGCTATTGCTGCGGGATCTGTCCGACGCCGATGTGGCGCGTCTGGATTTTTACGAAGGTGGTTTTGACTATTTCCTGAAACCGGTTGAGTTGCAGGTGGATGGTGGTTCAATCCTGGCTCAGGTCTATTTCAGCGAAAGCTCGGAGTGGGTGCCGGAGGGCACATGGTCGGTGGAAGACTGGGCCAAGGCTCACGGAGCATTTACCGTTCATAAGGCACTGGAAGAAATGGGATATTTTGGATCTCGCAACCGCAAGGAGGTGGACCGGATGCTGCCATCCATCAAGGCGCGAGCTGGGTCCAAAGTGTTGGCTGAGGCATTGCCAATGCGGCACAATCCAAGTGGTATGGACCGCAACGACATCGAGGTTCACAGCCTTAAGCGGCCGTATGCCGAGTTTTTTGCAATCGAGGAATATGAGGTCAGTTTCCGACGCTATGACGGCAGCATGAGCGCGCCTGTTGAACGAGCTGTGTTCATGGGCACGGATGCCGCTTTGGTTCTGCCATATGATCCGGTGCGTGATCGGGTGATGCTGGTGGAACAGTTTCGTCTTGGCCCTACGGCACGCGGCGATCAAAAGGTTTGGCAGCTGGAGCCTATTGCCGGGCGTGTGGATGCCAATGAGGGGCCGGAAAAGACTGCACACCGCGAAGCATTTGAAGAGGCTGGGATCACGTTTTCACGTTTGGAGGAGGCCGGAAAGGCATATGCTTCTCCGGGGGGCTGCACCGAGTATTTTCATATCTATATCGGCCTTGCGGACTTGCCTGATACGGTTGTGGGCGTGTCGGGGCTGGCGGAAGAAGCGGAGGACATTCGGTCCTATCTGTATTCGTTTGATGCGTTGATGGAGCTGGTCGACGACCGTCAGTTGGACAACGCGCCGCTGATCATGATGGCCCTGTGGTTGTCACGACATCGGGAGCGGTTGCGCGCGGGTGCTTGAGTTTGCCGAAAGGCCCGCCTACACAGAGGAGCGAACACCAAAAAAGGACGGCATAAATGCACATTGCTCGTGATCTGGCCCAAGCGATTGGCAACACCCCTCTGATCCGGCTGAACAAGGTCAGCGATGCAACGGGATGTGATATTTATGGCAAGGCCGAGTTCATGAACCCGGGCCAGTCGGTCAAGGATCGGGCGGCGCTTTACATCATCAAAGACGCGATTGCGCGTGGTGATCTGAAGCCAGGTGGCACGATCGTTGAAGGGACCGCTGGCAACACCGGTATTGGGCTGGCGCTTGTTGGGGCGTCGATGGGATTTAAGACGGTGATCGTCATCCCCGAAACCCAGTCCCAGGAAAAGAAAGACATGCTGCGGCTGGCGGGTGCGGAACTGGTGCAGGTGCCTGCGGCGCCGTATCGGAACCCGAACAACTATGTGCGCTACTCCGGTCGTCTTGCCGCAGAGCTTGCGAAAACCGAACCGAACGGGGCGATCTGGGCGAACCAGTTCGACAATGTTGCAAACCGGCAAGCCCATGTCGAAACCACCGGTCCCGAGATTTGGGAACAGACCGGCGGCAAGGTTGACGGATTCACATGCGCCGTTGGATCGGGCGGCACATTGGCAGGCGTCGCCGAAGCCTTGCAGCCCAAAGGCGTCAAGGTAGCCTTGGCTGATCCGATGGGCGCGGCGCTTTATAATTTCTATGAAAACGGCGAATTGAAATCCGAGGGTGGATCGATCACCGAAGGCATCGGGCAGGGGCGCATTACAGCAAACCTCGAAGGCTTTGCGCCGGATATGAGTTTCCAGATCCCCGATGACGAGGCGCTGCCTTATGTTTTTGATTTGCTGGCAGAAGAAGGCCTGTGTCTTGGCGGCTCGTCTGGCGTTAATGTCGCAGGTGCAGTGCGCATGGCCAAGGCAATGGGCCCGGGGCACACCATTGTGACGATCCTGTGTGATTATGGCACGCGGTATCAGTCGAAATTGTTCAACCCGGCGTTCCTCAAGGAAAAAGGCTTGCCGACACCGGAGTGGCTTGGCGATACTAGCCCAAGCAGCATTCCGGGGGTCTTTGAGGACGTCTGACACGCGAGGGGCTTATGAAGGCCATGTTGCGTTTTGCTGCCTGTATTGCGGCGTTTCTGGCGGTTTCCGTCGCTGCGTTTGCGCAGGCGAGTCCGCCTGACTATGAGGAATGGGGCCGCGTGGTGTTGCGGGCAGAAGAGGCGATTGACAACAATCGCGCCTCCGAAGCGGCAATGGACGAATTGCGCAATCAGCTTGAAGGCTGGCGCTCGCTGTTTATCGATGAAAAATCAAAACGACGGGTGTCAGTGGCCACGGTTGAGGCCCAATTGGACAGTCTTGGGCCGGTGCCGGAAACCGGCGAACCGGAAGATGTGGCAACTGAACGTGATTTGCTTGATAAACAGCTGGCCTTTGCCCGCGCGCCGGCGCGGCGAGCAGAGTTGGCGGAAGCTCAAGCGACGGAGTTGGTCCGCGCCATTGATACGCTGATGCGGGACCGGCAGGCGCTTTTGCTGATTGAACCCGGTCCGGTGCCGATTAATCCGGCGATCTGGGCTGAGGCGTGGCGGGATGTGGAGCGGTCTTTGCTGCATGTTGCGCTGGAGTTTTCGACCGGCTGGGTCCACGAAAAGAACAGCGATGACTTTGGGAAGTACCTGCCAGTGATCCTGTTTTATCTGGGCATTGGTTTGATACTGATTGCCCGTGGCGGCCGTTGGGTCCGCATGGGGCTACAACGTTTGCTGGAAAACCGTGAAGAGGTGTCCGCAGCGCGTTGGGTCATGCTTTTCATTTTATCTTTCGGGCAGGTCGTGTTGCCGATGTTGGGAGTATTGGCTTTGACCCGGTCGGTTTATGCGACCGATCTGGCCGGTCTTCGAGGGGACATTATTCTTTCAAACCTGCCATTGCTGACCTTTCAGATACTGGTGGCACGCTGGTTGGGTGAACGCATTTTCTCCCGTTTTGAAGAGCCGCTTTTGTTGGTGAAACTTACGCCAGCGGAAAAAGTCCAGGGGAGGCACGCGGCCTCAGCACTTGGGGTGAGCATTGCGGCAAACACACTGTTCTCCGAGCTTGCGAGATATGACAACTGGCAGCCCGAAGCACAGGCCGTGGTGTTTTTTACCATCACGCTTTTTGCGGCGGTCTGTATGGCGGCACTGTCGCAGTTGATTTCAAAGCATGGTCACAAAATGACTGTGCCAGAGGAAAACCAACGTACAGCAACGGGCATGGTTGTGGTGTTTCTTGCGCGGTTCATGCTGGCAACTGCGATCGTGAGTGTAGTTGTTGGAGCCTTTGGTTTGACAAGGGCAGGGGCGTTTCTAGCGTTCGCGACCACAAAAACCGTTCTATTGGTTGGTTTTCTGTTGGTTCTGCAACGGTTGGTGCAAAAGATCTTTGCCGCGCTTGAAGGGCGTAATGACGACGAGGCATCGCTGCCGGCCGTGTTGACGGGCGTCTTTATGATCGTTCTGTCGTTGCCGGTACTGGCCTTGTTTTGGGGCGCACGGGTTGCTGACTTGCATGAGCTATGGGGACGTCTGGCTGCCGGATTGAGCGTCGGAGGCATGACGCTTTCGCCTCGTACGATCATTCTCTTCTTCCTAGTGTATTCCGTCGGGCACATGTTGACCCGCCTGAGCCAGAGCATGTTGCGCGACAATATCCTGCCGAAAACCAAGCTCGACCCAGGAGGGCAAAATGCCATTGTCGTGGGCGCCGGGTATGTCGGTATTTTTCTGGCGGCGCTGATTGCCTTGAATGTGGCGGGCATTGACCTAAGCAATGTGGCCCTGTTTGCAGGTGCGCTTTCTGTTGGGATCGGCTTTGGTTTGCAGACCATTGTGTCCAACTTTGTCAGCGGCATCATCCTATTGATCGAACGCCCAATCAGCGAGGGCGACTGGATCGAAGTGGGCGGTGAGATGGGCTATGTGCGCGACATTTCAGTTCGCGCAACACGGATCGAGACCTTTGACCGCACAGATGTTGTGGTTCCGAACTCCGACTTCATCTCGGGCACGGTTACAAACTATACCCGCGGCAACACGGTGGGTCGGATAGTTGTGCCGGTTGGGGTGGCCTATGGCACCGACACACGGCGCGTTGAGGCAATTCTTCGAGAGATTGCCGAGGCACATCCGATGGTGCTGGCAAATCCGGCCCCTGGCATTGTGTTTCAGGGGTTCGGCGCGGACAGTCTGGATTTCGAAATCCGTGCCATTTTGCGCGATGTCAACTGGTCCTTGTCTGTGCGCTCTGAGATCAACCATGAAATCGCGCGGCGGTTTGTAGAGGAAAACATCGAAATTCCGTTTGCGCAGCGGGACATCTGGCTGCGAAATCCCGAGGCCTTGCGGGGGGAGCCACCGCTCAAAGAGCCACCTGTTGAAATGGTGCAGGCCCAGCCCGCGCAATCGCCGCTCGAGCCTGATCTGCAAGACATGCCCGGAGAGGGCGACGGGGATGGAGACGGCCGATGACAGAGATGTTGTTTCGTGAGGATGCGTACCTGAAAGAAAGCGACGGCGCGGTTGTTGCGCACACGCCGGAAGGGGGAATCGTGCTTGATCAGTCGGTGTTCTATCCCACCGGTGGCGGGCAGCCCGGCGACAGCGGCGTTTTGGTGTGGGGCGACAATGCGATTGAGATTGCCACAGCGCTAAAGTCGCCCGAGGGGGAGGTCGTTCTGGTTCCCGCGGAGCCCGCGGCATTGCCGCCCGTTGGCACATTGGTGGTACAGCGTCTGGATTGGGGCCGCCGGTACGGACACATGCGTGTGCATACGGCGTTGCACCTGCTGTCTGTGGTGATCCCGCTGCCGGTGACAGGTGGTTCCATATCCGCCGAAAAAGGACGGTTGGATTTTGACATGCCGGATGCACCCGAGGACAAAGAGGCGCTGAGCACGGCGCTCAATGAATTGATTGGCCGTGATTTAGAGGTTGGTGAGCAGTGGATCACCGATGAAGAACTGGCCGCGAATCCCGGGTTGGTCAAAACCATGTCGGTGCAGCCGCCCAAGGGGGCAGGGCTGGTTCGGCTGGTGCGCATCGGTGAAGGTGAGGGGCAGGTGGACCTGCAACCTTGTGGTGGCACCCATGTCGCGAGAACCGGAGAAATTGGTCGCGTGAGGCTTGGTAAGATAGAGAAAAAAGGCAAACAGAACCGGCGGGTGTACTTGCATTTGGTTGGCTGATCTCGGCGTGCAAAAAATCGCCGGGATAATGTGATTTTGCCTCTTGCAGACAGATCGCATTTGGCTGTAAACACCGCGCAACGGACAGGTGGCCGAGTGGTCGAAGGCGCACGCCTGGAAAGTGTGTAGGCGGGAGACCGTCTCCAGGGTTCGAATCCCTGTCTGTCCGCCATCTAGCCTTTTTGAACCCTTCTCCAAACGGACTTTGGCCTAAAAAGGCCCGTTATGTTTGGAAGTTATTGAGCCAGCACGGTTCGGGGTAAAACGCTGTCAGGCCCATCTTACCCCACAATCTGCTCTCTCGCCGCCTCACTCTCCGGACCTGTTGACCACGCATTTTTTTATACGGTTTCAATAACTTGCTGGAACTGAGTCAACAAAATGTCCCGCTTTGAGGGGGCAGACTCGAGTCACGCGAACAGTCCCGGCGACTCGGATCTAAATCTTTGATCCTGCAGCGCTCATTTTGCTTTTATGGAAATTTATAAAACCGATCCAAATCATCGACTTGGATCGGTTTTTTGGCGTAGGTGTGCCAAGTGTTATCTGCCTTCAAAACCAGCGCCAATCGCTGCTCGGCCCTAACGGGCGTCATCGGATCAAGCATTTCCGTCAGGCCCACAGATGGTGGATTTCCGTCCAGTATGGCCTCGATGATATCGGGTGCCAGCAAGGTGAGCCGCATGACCCGCGTCAGATATGATGGTGAGACCTTCTCGTGCTCTGCAAGTTCCGCGATCGTGCCCATGTCTCCGTCCTCGAGGATTTGGCGCCATCGATAGGCGCGCGCCACCGCCTTAATCAGCGTGTAGTCTGGACTGCGATTGTGCGTACCGGGCGGAAGCTGCACCTCTTTCCTCCCGCGGCGCTTGGCTACGCGGAATGGAATAGTGACAGTCACGGTTTCGGGGATAGTGGGTTTCTTGCTCATGCGGCGGCATCCTTATCCGCTGGGCTTTGCAGCAGCTCCTGGGCCAACTCCGCGAGCCCATCGATACGCATCCGGACGCTGATGGCGTTAGTGCCAATGTCGACCCACTCAACGGCCAAGGCGATGATACGTGTCTGCTCGGCTGGGAAGAGTTCATCCCACAGCGGATCGAATTGGTGCAGAGCCATGCGCGCATCGTCGAGAGTTATGCCGCGACAATGGCTTTTCGCGGCGTCCCAAGCGCCTGCGATGATTTCTGGTTGGCGAAACATCGCACGGACCTGCTTGATCACGGCGGTCTCGATCTCACCGGCCGTGACGCGGCCAATCTGGCAGGATTCAGCGTCGTGCTTTAGGATCGACTGGCTGACATAGTAGCGATAAAGCTTGCCCCGCTTTCTCGTGTGGGTTGGTGAGAATGCCGCCCCATCGGGGCCGTAGATCAATCCCTTGAGCAGTGCTGGCGTCTCGGCGCGCGTATTGGCTGCCCGCTTATGTGGGCTCTCCTGAAGGATGGTATGGACCTTGTCCCAGATAACGCGGTCAAGGATTGCCTCATGTTCCCCGGGATAGCTTTCGCCCTTGTGGACCGCCTCACCGATGTAGGCGCGGTTGTTCAGCAACCGGTAGAGGTACTTCTTGTCGATCCGATTTCCATTCGGCGTTAAGAGCCCAATCTGATCGATTTGGCGCGTCAGTTCCGTCGCGGAGCCGATTTCGACAAAGCGCGCAAAGATCCAACGGATATGCTCAGCCTTCTCCTCATCGATTATGAGCTTTCGATTTTCGACGCGGTAGCCGTAGGGTGGCACGCCGCCCATCAAGATGCCCTTCTTGCGGCTGGCAGCAATTTTGTCGCGGATGCGCTCGGCGGTTACTTCACGCTCAAACTGGGCGAAGCTTAGCGGGATGTTCAGTGTCAACCGCCCCATGGACGTCGTCGTGTTGAACTGCTGGGTGACGGACACAAAGGTGACGTCCGTGCGGTCGAAGACCTCAACCAACTTGGCGAAGTCAGCCAGCGAGCGGCTGAGACGGTCAATCTTGTAAACAACAACTACGTCGACAAGACCCTCCTCGATGTCCTGCATCAGAGCCTTGAGACCCGGCCGTTCCAACGTGCCGCCGGACACGCCACCGTCGTCGTATTGTCCGCGGAGTACCACCCAGCCTTCCGATCGCTGACTGGCGATATAGGCCTCGCAGGCTTTACGCTGGGCGTGGAGGCTGTTGAATTCCTGCTCAAGCCCTTCGTCGCTGGATTTACGGGTGTAGATTGCGCAGCGCAGTTTGCGCAGGATCGGTTGTGTCATGTCCGCCCACGATAGTTCTTCAAGCCACAGAAGACCCAGCCATTCCAGCGAGTGCCGGTGATGGCGCGGGCGATGGCGGACTGCGACTTGTACGGGCGCCCCTGCCATTCATACCCATCGACCGTCACCGTGACGACATGCTCGACCCCCTGCCATTCGCGGAGCAGCCTTGTGCCCACGATCGGCTTGATATCAGCGCGGATGCGGCTTTTCAGGCGATCGCCGCCATCGAGATCCTCGCCCAGCTTCGCCAGTCGTTTGAGGGTCTCGGGTTTCAGGCCACCTGATCCCGCACGCTGACCTCACTCCGCGTCTCTCGGTCGTTGTGCAGGCGTTGGGGCACGTTTCCTACCAAGCCTATGCGTTGGCCGACAACCTCGTTAATGGAGAACACAGCCTGTTTAACCACCAGCTGGCGGCCTATCGGGAGGCGCAGGCGCGTCTGGCGCGGTATCCGTTGGCGGACGATCTCCTCCGCAAGCAATTCCATAAATGTCTGGCATTCCCGATCCGCCTCGACAGCCGATCCGCGGTTCGTTGTAGGAAAGAACCGGTTCTTGTGCGGCCTAGTGGGAATGAGCGTTGGTTCGCTTGGCCGTCCTTAAACGTCTGTAGATCCAAAGAAAAAGCCCCGCCAAATTGGCGAGGCTTCCTTTTGTTTTGCAGGAAGATCAGCCGCCGAAATCATCGAGCATGATGTCTTCGCGATCCACACCCAATTCCAGCAGCATGTTGATCACGGACTGGTTCATGATGGGTGGGCCACACATGTAGTATTCGCAATCTTCGGGTGCCGGGTGGTTCTTGAGGTATTCTTCAAAAAGCACGTTGTGGATGAAGCCGGTGTAGCCGCCCCAATCGTCCTCAGGCAGAGCGTCAGAGAGCGCAACGTGCCAGTCGAAGTTGTCAAAGTCTTTGGCCAGACCGTCGAAATCCTCGACAAAGAACATCTCGCGTTTGGAGCGGGCACCATACCAGAAAGAGATCTTGCGGTCGCGGTTTTCCAGACGCTTGAGTTGGTCGAAGATGTGGGAGCGCATGGGCGCCATGCCGGCACCACCACCGATGAAGACCATCTCTTTTTGCGTGTCACGGGCGAAGAATTCGCCAAACGGGCCGGAGATGGTGACTTTGTCACCGGGTTTCAGGTTGAAGATGTAGGAGGACATCTGACCCGGCGGGATGCCTTGGGTGCCCGGAGGCGGGGAGGCCACGCGCACGTTGAGCATGATCAGGCCTTTTTCGTCCGGATAGTTGGCCATCGAATAGGCGCGTTCAACCGGCTCGGTCACGGTGGACTCATACTGCCAGAGGTTAAACTTGTCCCAGTCTTCCTTGTATTCTTCCTCGATCGCGAAGTCCTTGTAGCTCAGCTTGTGGGCCGGGGCTTCGATCTGGATGTACCCACCAGCGCGGAAGTTCACGTCTTCGCCTTCGGGCAGTTCAAGAACGAGGTTCTTAATGAAGGTGGCGACGTTTTCGTTTGAGCGCACAGTGCACTCCCACTTTTTCACGCCAAAGACCTCTTCGGGAACTTCGATGTTCATGTCCTGTTTGACGGCCACCTGACAGGACAGGCGGTCGCCGCACGCGGCTTCGCGCTTTGTGATGTGGGCTTCTTCCGTGGGCAGGATCGACCCGCCGCCGGAATGCACACGCACTTTACACTGCGCACAGGTGCCACCGCCGCCACAGGCGGATGGCACGAAGAGTTTCTGTTCCGCCAGCGTTTGCAGCAGTTTGCCACCGGCAGGAACCGACACGGTTTTTTCGCCGTTGATGGTGATGTTGACGTTGCCCGTCGACACCAGCCGCGAACGGGCCAACAGGATGATTGTCACCAGTGCGATAACGATCAGGGTGAAGAGGACGACGCCTAGGGTAAAGGTTTCCATGTCTGTCGATCCTTCAGAGTTTCACGCCGGAGAAGGACATGAAGGCCAAAGCCATCAGTCCCGCGGTGATGAAGGTGATGCCAAGGCCCTGAAGGCCATCGGGGATGTCGGAGTACTTCAGCTTTTCGCGCACACCGGCCATGGCGGTGATCGCCAGCGCCCAGCCAAAGCCGGAGCTGAGGCCATAGGTGGTGGCTTCGGCGAAGTTATAGTCGCGCTCTACCATGAACAGTGTGCCGCCAAGGATGGCGCAGTTCACGGTGATCAGCGGCAGGAACACACCCAGCGCGTTGTAAAGCGGAGGAAAGAACTTATCGAGCACCATTTCGAGGATCTGAACCATCGCCGCAATCACGCCGATGTAGCAAATCAAACCGAGGAAGGTGAGATCGACGTCCGGAAAGCCCGCCCAAGCCAGTGCGCCGGGCGCGAGCAGTTTGGACAGCAAGAGGTTGTTGGTGGGGACTGTAATGGCCTGTACGAACATTACGGAGACGCCAAGACCAATCGCGGTCGAAATCTTCTTACTTACGGCGATGAAGGTACACATGCCGAGGAAGAAGGAGAGCGCGAGGTTCTCAACAAATACGGCCTTTACGGCCAGAGAGAGAAGACCTTCCATTAGTGGTCCTCCACAACTTGGATTTTGTATTCACGGTTTTCTACCTGCTCCGGCTTCCATGCACGGACAGCCCAGATCAGAAGACCGATGATGAAGAAGGCCGATGGCGGCAGAAGCAGCATGCCGTTGGGCACATACCAGCCGCCGTTGTTCACGGTGGGCAGGATGGTGATGCCGAAAAGGCTGCCTGCGCCAAACAGTTCACGAATGAAACCCACGACCAGCAGAAGCGCACCGTAGCCGAGGCCGTTGCCGACACCGTCGATGAAGCTGTCAATCGGTGGGTTCTTCATGGCGAAGGCTTCCGCGCGGCCCATCACGATACAGTTGGTGATGATCAGGCCGACGAAGACCGAAAGGGTCTTGGAAATCTCGTAGGCGTAAGCCTTGAGCACCTGATCCACGATGATCACCAAGGAGGCGATGATCACCATCTGCACGATGATCCGGATCGAGCCCGGGATCTGGTTGCGCAGTACCGAGATGAACATCGAACTGAAGCCCGTCACTGCCGTCACTGCGAGTGCCATCACAAAGGCCACTTGCAGCGAGGAGGTCACGGCCAGCGCCGAACAGATGCCAAGCACCTGCAGGGTGATCGGGTTGTTGTCGACCAACGGGTCGACCAGAAGGTCTCTTTTGGTCTGGGCCATCAGATGTCTCCCGATTTTAGGTTTTCAAGGAAGGGGGCAAAGCCGGCTTCGCCCATCCAGAAGCGGACTAGGTTGTCCACACCCACAGAGGTCAGCGTTGCGCCAGCAAGCGCGTCGACGTGGAAGTCGGCACCGGCGGGCGGAGCGGTTTTAGCGACGGTGATTTGCAGATCACCTGCGTCATCCGCCAGTTTTTTGCCGCTCCAGAGCGATTTCCAGCGCGGGTTATCCACCTCGGCGCCAAGGCCGGGTGTTTCGCCGTGTGCGTAGAACTGCAGACCGAAGATGTCGTTGCCGTTCTCTTCGAGCGCGATGAAGCCATAAAGCGTCGACCAGAGGCCATAGCCGTGGATCGGCAGAATCACCTTATCAAGGCTGCCGTCTTCGTTGCGCAGCAGATAAACAGTGGCGAACTTGGTCTTACGGCCAATGCCGGCTGGATCATTAGCCAGTGCCACAGAAAGCTCTGGATCAGAAGCGGCGGCGCGGTCGTCGAAGGTTGCGGCGTCGAACTGGTCGGTGAAGGTGCCGGTTTCCAGCTCCACCACGCGGGGTTCAAAGACCGAGAAGCCTTCGAGCACGTCCATGCCGTCCTCGTAAAGACCGGCAACTTGCAGAACGTTGGCCTGTTTGTCCTTAAGCTTGTTCTGCTCTTGCAGCGGACGCAGGGCGACCGAGGTGGCCGACACGATCATCGAGGCCACAAGACAGAGCGTCACGGCGATGAAAATCGTTTTGCCGACGCTGTCGGGCGGCGCAGCCAGAAAGCGGCCGATGGGGCCTTTGGGTTGGGGGGAGGTATCAGACATTGCGACGCGCTCTCCGTTTGATGTTGGCCTGAACGACGAAGTAATCGATCAGTGGCGCAAAGACGTTGCCGAAAAGGATCGCGAGCATCATGCCTTCCGGGAAGGCGGGGTTCAGCACGCGGATCATGACAACCATGAAGCCGATAAGCGCGCCGTAGATGTAGCGACCAGCGTTGGTGTGGGAGGCGGAAACCGGTTCCGTGACCATGAACACAAGTCCAAAGGCAAAACCGCCGACCACAAAGTGCCAATACCAGGGCATGGCGAACATCGGGTTGGTGTCAGAGCCAATGAGGTTCAGGAGCAGCGAGAAGCCGATCATGCCGCCCATACAGCCGACAACCAGACGCCAGTTGGCGATCTTGGTGATCAGCAGGAAGGCAAGACCAATCAGACAGGCCAGCGCGGACACTTCGCCGATAGAACCCTGAACGGTGCCGACAAAGCTGTTCATCCAGTTCATGCCGTTTGCAGCAAGTTCTTGATAGCCTTGGGAGGCGCCAATCGAGAGGGCGGTTGCGCCGGAGAAGCCGTCAACCGGTGTCCAGATCGTATCGCCCGACATGTTTGCCGGATAGGCAAAATAGAGGAACGCACGGCCGGTCAGGGCGGGGTTGAGGAAGTTCTTGCCGGTGCCGCCGAAAACTTCTTTGCCGATCACAACGCCGAAGCTGATGCCGAGGGCAACCTGCCAGAGCGGTGCCGCAGGCGGCATGATCAGGGCAAACAGCATGGAGGTGACGAGGAAGCCTTCGTTCACTTCGTGGCCGCGTACTGTGGCAAACAGCACTTCCCAGATGCCGCCCACGACCAGAGTCGTGATGTAGATCGGCAGGAAGTAAAGCAGCCCGTGGGCGAAGTTCGCCAGCGGATTGGAGGCGTTGAAGCCGATGCCGAGGGTGGAGATGATCCACGCGCGCCAACCCGACGGGTCGATGGTTTCATAGGCCGAATTGACCTGAAGCCCGACGTTATAAAGCCCCATGATGATACAGGGGATCGTCGCCAGCACCACATAGGTCATGATGCGCTTCATATCGACATAGGACCGCGCGTGAGGCGCGGCGGTGGTCACGGTCTTGGGGGTAAAACACAGGCTTTCCACCATCTCGTAGATGGGGAAGAGCTTTTCGTACTTACCGCCTTTGACGAAATTTGGCTCGATGCGGTCAAAGAAATTGCGCAACCCCATATCAGCCCTCCCGTTCAATTTTGGTGAGGCTGTCGCGGAGTGCGATGCCGTATTCATATTTGGCCGGGCAGGCGAAGCCCACGAGACCGAGGTCTTCTTCGTCGAGTTCCAGCGCGCCAAGCGCCTGAGCATCGTCGGTGTCCATCACCAGAAGTGCCCGCAAAAGCTGGGTCGGCAGGAAGTCCTGCGGCATCAGCTCCTCAAAGGTGCCCAGCGGCACCATGGCGCGACGGCCACCGTTGAGGTTGGAGGTCAGCGGGTAGAGCTTTTTGGCAAAAGCGCTGCCCAGCACCGGAAGGTAGGAGTATTTCGACGCCATTGGGCGGATCCAGCCCATCGGGATCTGCTTGTGGTCTTCTTCGATCACGGTCAGCTGACGGGCATAGCGGCCCAGATAGCTTTCGACCGGATCGCCGGCCTTGCCGCTTAGGATAGAGCCAGAGATCAGGCGCACAGGCGCATCGCCTGCGATTTCGCCGTTGGTCAGCTCGACCATCGAGGCACCGGCCAGTGTACGGATCAGGCGCGCGTTGGATGCCAGCGGGCCACAGAGAGCGATCACGCGTTCCGCAGATACGTTGCCGGTTGCGAGCAGGCGGCCAATGGCAATCACATCCTGATAGGAGATGGTCCAGACCGTCTTGGTCGCCGAGGGCGGCTCAAGGAAATGCATGTGGGTACCCGAAAGGCCTGCGGGGTGCTTGCCTTCAAAGGTGGCGACCTCAACACCGTCCGCGGTCGGCACGGTCGCACCTTTGGCGTGGCAGAGGTAGGTTTTGCCGTCTGTCAGCTTGGTGATCGCGGTCAGGCCGGTGGCGAATGCGTCACCTGCGTCTGCGATGATCAGGGCAGGGTCGCCAGCGAGCGGCTCTGTGTCCATCGCGTTGACGTAGATCGCGGCAGGTGTTTCGTCGGCGGCCGGCACCTTGGAGTAGGGGCGCGTGCGGAACGCTCCCCATTGACCTGCGGCGCACAGTTTCTCGATTAGCCCTTCACGAGTGGCTGCGTCGCCCACGGTGGAGAAATCCACCGGATCGGCTGCGGATGCATCCACTTCGATCTCAATCGAGAGCAATTTACGCCGAGCGCCGCGGTTGATCGCTTTGACGCGACCCGACACGGGCGAGACGATCAATGCCTCGGGCGAATCCTTGTGGGCCATCGCTGGCGTACCGGCGGCGACGATGTCACCTTCGGTCACAGAGATTCGGGGTTTCAATCCAATATAGTCATTGCCGAGGATCGCCACGGTTTTGACTGCTGGACCTTCATGTATTCCTTCGCCGGGAGCCCCGGTGACTGGAAGAGTCAGGCCTTTTCGTAGCACGAAATGCTGCACGCCAATGTCATCCTGTCGTTAGCTTTGGTGGGTATATGAATTTGATTGCGCCTGCGTATACGCTGGAATTTCATCTTCAACCACCCTTTATCGCACCAATTTACACGTTTTTGCTATTGTTTCTCGTAGGCGCTGGAAATAGTGTGCGCGCGAATTCAGAACGCGCATCAATTTTGTCCGGACGCAGGGTCGCGGCCTTTTGTTGATGCCTCAACTCACAGTGACGTGCCTGACATGACATCTATCTCCCGACGCAGCTTTCTCTTTATGACACTTGCTTTGACGGCGTGTAAACGTGGCGCAGCCGACCTTCTTTTGAGCGGTCAGACCATGGGCACAACATACACCGTGGTGGCCGTAGATCCGGCCAAGTCAGTTACCAAAGAACAATTGCAGGCGGCGATCAACGCTTCGCTGGCGCAAACCGACATTCAGATGTCGAATTGGAATACGGCGTCCGAGATTTCCAAAATCAACGCATCGCGCAGCACGGCACCGATGGCGGTTTCCGTGGAAATGGCAGAGCTGCTTGACGCTGCAAATGCTGTACATCATGCCACCGAAGGCCAGTTTGACCTGACCGTTGGTCCGCTTATTGATGCTTGGGGCTTTGGCGCGCAAGGCAAGCCGGGCGTTGTGCCGTCTGAGGCCGAAATTGCTGCTGCAATGACCAAAGTCGGGCAGGGCGACGCCCTTCGTCTGTCCCAAGCCGGTTTGGAAAAGCTGAATCCCGAAGCCGAAATGTATCTGTCTGCAATCGGCAAGGGCTATGGCGTCGACAAGGTTGGCGAAGCTCTGGAGCAGTTTGGCATCGAGAACTACATGGTCGAGATCGGTGGCGACATTCTGACCAAAGGCAAAAATGCTGAAGGTATGGCGTGGCAGGTGGCGATTGAAACGCCTGACGCCTTGAGCCGTGACATTCAAAAAGTTGTTGGCGTATCCAACGTCGGCATGGCGACTTCGGGTGATTACCGCAACTACTTCGAAGAAGATGGTGTGCGCTATTCTCACATCATCGACGCGACCACCGGCAAGCCGGTCACACACACCACCGCGTCCGTAACTGTATTGGCAGACAACGCGATGCTGGCAGACGCTTGGGCGACCGGCCTCTTGGCGATGGGTCGTGAACGCGGAATGGCCGTGGCCGAAGCCCACGACCTCGCGGTATTGTTCATTGAACGTGACGCGGCATCGGCTGAAAAAGCCTTTGTCACCGCCGCGTCCAGCAAATTCGCGGCCATGTCCTAAGGGAGAGCTCGCTTGGAAACCTTCATTCTGGCCTTTTTCTTTCTATTGATCGTGACGCTTGGCATGGCCATAGGCGTCATCGTCAACGGGCGCACAATCAAAGGCAGTTGTGGCGGATTGAACGCGATTTCGGATGCGGACAAATGCGTGGTCTGCTCCAAGGACATTGATCCCGACAGCCCGCTTCGCGAGCGTCTTCAATGCCCACGCGCGCGCAAGATGCTGGAGCAGATGGAAGCCGAAAACGCCTGATAAATCAGGTGGTTTGACGTCAAACGTTTAACGGTATCAAGGCAACGATCAACAGGCAGATGCCTGCGATCAGGCCCGTCAGCCACAGATGGCTGCGCGGGCCTTCTTCTTTCCAGACCCTGCGAAACCGATGGCCGGCAAGAATCGCGATTACGAAGATGATTGTGGCCAACGCGGGCGAGAGCGTGAACTCGGACAAAAGAAAAATCCCCAAACGGCAAAACTGCGGTT
Organism: Shimia haliotis; assembly: GCF_900114415.1. GTDB lineage: Bacteria > Pseudomonadota > Alphaproteobacteria > Rhodobacterales > Rhodobacteraceae > Shimia > Shimia haliotis. The sequence continues at coordinate 647,146 of NZ_FOSZ01000001.1, forward strand.
AAGCTGGAGGCATACTTGTTGAATTCCAGCCACGCAAGGAGCCCTTTTGATGCCGAGTTCTTATCAGGCCCCCAACCGCAAATCCGAAGAAAAGCAACGGACCATGAGCCAAACCACGACGACAAATGTGTCGGGAGAGACCGTGACTGTGCAACGGGTGCTGGATCAGAAGGGTGGATCTGTTTTTGCGATTCGACCGCAGGATACTTTGGGCGAAGCGGTGAAGGTACTGCGCGACAAACGCATTGGGGCGTTGGTGGTGACGGATGCCAATGGCAGCCTAGTAGGGATTTTGTCGGAACGTGATATTGTACGCAAACTTGCGGACACGCCGGGGCAGACGCTGCCAAAAAGGGTCGAGGAAATCATGACCACAGAGGTGCAGACCTGTACGCCTGACGAGGCGCTCGTATCTGTTCTGAAACGCATGAACGATGGCAAGTTCCGCCACATGCCTGTCGCCTCAGACGTGGGGCTTGCGGGGATGCTGACGATTGGTGATCTGGTCAATTATCGCCTGACCGAGTTGGAACATGAAGCGTTGCAACTAAAACAGCTAATTGTTGGATAATCGTTTAATTTGAACTGTTTGGGGTGCGCTATTAATGCGCACCTTTTGTTATTTTGGCAATTTGGGCGCGGCTTTTTCCAGTGCCAGCTCTGCGTCCGAAAAGGTCCACGGACCACGCACACCTTTGACGCCTTCGGCCTCATAGACCATGCCGCGTGCCTGTATCTGCGGATTGTTCAACGCGTCTTCGACCGAATTGATTGGTCCTGCTGGCACTGTGGCCCGCTCGAGCGCATCCAGCAACTCAACCGAAACCCATTGCTGTGTGGCTTCTTCGATCCGCTCGGTCAGCGCGTCGCGGTTGGCGACGCGCGCCTGATTGGTGGCATAGTTGGGATGCGTGCCAAGTGCGGTGAGTCCAAGAACGTCACAGGCGCGTTGAAACTGCCCATCGTTGCCCACCGCCAGAATGATGTGACCGTCCTTGGTCGGCACCACTTGATAGGGCGCGATATTGGGGTGGGCATTGCCTTTACGCGCGGGGCTTTGTCCGGTCGCGAGATAATTCATTGCCTGATTGGCAAGTAGGGCCGTCGCGCAATCAAGCAAGGACATATCGATGTGTTGGCCTTTTCCGGTGGTGTGGCGTTGTTCCACCGCCGCGAGGATACCAATCGTGCTGTAGAGCCCCGTGACAACATCCGTCACTGCAACTCCGACTTTTTGAGGCTGCTGGTCGGGCTCGCCGGTGATAGACATCAACCCCGACATGCCTTGAATCATAAAGTCATATCCCGCGCGGCTGGCATATGGCCCGTCCTGTCCAAATCCGGTGATCGAACAATAGATCAAGCGAGGATTGAGGTCAGAAAGACTTGCGTAGTCCAACCCGTATTTCGCCAGACCGCCAACCTTGAAATTCTCAATCAGGATATCTGCTTCTGCGATCAGCCTCTTGACCGTGTCTTGCCCTTCGGGGGTACGGAAATCCGCGGCTACAGAGGTTTTGCCTCGGTTGGCGGAATAGAAATACGCCGCCGTATTGTCGTCATCGCGTTCAATAAACGGAGGGCCCCAGCGTCGGGTGTCATCGCCTTCGATGGCCTCCACCTTGATCACCTCAGCCCCCAGATCGGCGAGCGACTGACCTACCCAAGGGCCGGCCAAAATACGTGCAAGTTCAACGACTTTTAGACCTTTGAGTGGTGTCATATTCTGCGCGTCCCGTCTGTGAATGGCATGGCGACAAGTGGTAGGCAGGTTTGGCAGGCTTGGCAAGATGTGCAATTTGACGCGGCGATCTTGGGGCGCGAAAGGCTTGACCTTGAGGCAGCAGCGGGGGAAGACATCAGACAATATGATCATATCGCGCCTTGGGGCGCCGAGGAGGACACCATGGCCAAGGATCTGGCACCGCAATCCAAACCCGATCTGGGCAGTTTCAATTGGGAAGACCCGTTCCTGATTGAAGATCAGTTGGCGGAAGACGAGCGTATGGTGCGCGACGCTGCCAAGGCCTACTGCGATGAAAAGCTGGCGCCGCGTGTGACCACCGCTTTTGAAAACGAAGAAACCGATCCGGCAATTTTTGCGGAGATGGGCGAGATGGGCCTTTTGGGAACGACAATCCCTGAGGAATACGGCGGGATTGGCGCAGGATATGTGACCTATGGTTTGGTTGCGCGCGAAGTGGAGCGTGTGGACAGCGGCTATCGGTCGATGATGTCGGTGCAGAGTTCCTTGGTGATGTATCCGATCTATGCCTACGGTTCAGAAGAGCAGCGCAATAAGTATCTGCCCAAGCTGGCTTCTGGCGAATGGATCGGCTGTTTTGGACTGACGGAGCCGGATGCAGGATCTGATCCGGGCAGCATGAAGACGACGGCCAAAAAGGTTGACGGCGGGTATGTTCTGAACGGCGCGAAAATGTGGATTTCAAATGCGCCAATTGCGGATGTTTTTGTTGTCTGGGCCAAATCCGACGCGCACGGGGGCAAAATCCGTGGTTTTGTCTTGGAAAAGGGCACCAAAGGGCTTTCTGCCCCCAAGATCATGCACAAGGCATCGCTGCGCGCATCGATCACCGGTGAAATTGTGATGGACAACGTTGAGGTGTCAGAAGAGGCGCTCTTGCCCAATGTCGAGGGGCTTAAGGGGCCATTCGGTTGCTTGAATCGGGCGCGTTACGGCATTGCTTGGGGTGCAATGGGGGCAGCAGAGTACTGCTGGCACGCGGCGCGGCAGTACGGTCTTGATCGCAAACAATTCGGCAAGCCACTGGCGCAAATGCAGTTGTTCCAGCTGAAGTTGGCGAACATGCAGACGGAGATTTCGTTGGGCCTTCAATCGGCATTGCGGGTCGGACGTTTGATGGATGAGGCTAAGGCCGCTCCTGAGATGGTGTCGATCATCAAACGCAACAACTGCGGCAAAGCGCTTGAGATTGCCCGCCATGCGCGGGACATGCACGGTGGCAATGGCATTTCGTTGGAGTTCGGCGTCATTCGCCACATGGTGAACCTTGAAACGGTGAACACCTATGAAGGCACCCACGACGTGCACGCGCTTATCCTTGGGCGGGCGCAAACCGGCCTTCAGGCGTTTTTCTAAAGACAGTGCGCGCCGGAGGAAGAGGCTTCCAGATACTTCCGGCGCGGAATTTGTCCTAATCGAACGACCGCTAGCCTTTTGCGGCCGGTGAGGTTGCCTATGCCATTTGAGCGCGATGAACGCGGTGCAACCAATCCGCCCAACTCAGACGCCAGTCACCTTCAAATGTCACCGAATCCGTCAATATGTCGGCGCTAGCGTCGCGATCTTGCTCGCTGAGTTGAAACCGTGTGGTCGAGTCCGCAAGTGCAAACATTGGCGGATTGGGAAGGCGATGGGATAGCGTCCGAGCCGAGTGCCAGTTTGAAGCTGCATCTGCGATCACGCAGCAATTTTTGGGTGCGTCGCGCAGTGTGGTGCGGGGCTGGCGGCCGAAAATCTCCAACGCTGGTGAAATCAATGTTAGGCTTTGAATATCCGGCTTGAAGGCAGCGCTTGCGTTGGCCTGAGCGCTGAGCCACTTCAGAGCGACCAACGCGCCGTTGCCTATCGCTGCCAGATGAAACGAAGCGGCACGGCTGCCCATTTCCTCAATGATACGGCTGATGGCATTCACACGCGGCGCAAACCGTTCCTTGCCCTCCGGCGTCCAGAGTTGACGCCAAGAGATGCAGGCGATCGGATGTGCCGCCGCGGCCAAGGTCGCGTGAAGCCGGTGTTCATCAGCAAAAGCACGACAGATGCGGGATTCGGTGAGCGGCATGACAATAACCACAGGAACACCCGGTGCGGCATGTCCGGCTGGCGGCTGACTGAGAACCGCGTGACGGGTTTCCGCCAGGATCAGAGATGGTTCAGCGGGCGAAAGGGATGTCGTGGTCATCGGGGCAACCTTGGCTCTCTGAATGCGGGCTGTTGCCCGAATCTTGAAACGAAAACGCCGACCGTAATGGTCGGCGCCGGCCTCGATTTCCGTGAGTGTCAGGCGTGCGCCTGAATCCGCTATCCCGCCAAGGCTTCGGGTGCGGTGATCAGGATCGCCCAGGAGGGAGGGAGGGAGGAGGGATGGACGATCCTGATCATATGCGGCAATGGACATCGTGTCGTCCTTGCTTGACCTTGATTTAGTGAGTTTTCCCGAGGATGAAACATGCCTTTTCTGCCGTTTCTTTGGAATTCCTGCCATTGGGCAAGAGCCTGCTTGGCCATTCAAAATTGGGCAAAAAATCGCCGGTGAAAACGATGAAAAATCAGAATTCTCTGTTCAGTTTCGCCAAAATTATCGAAAAATCGTGACCATCGCCGCTGATTTCTTTGGTCAGTTTTGATTTGCGGAAGCGTGAAACAGGGCTGACGGGCTCGTGCCAGCAGGATATGACGTTCTACATGGCCGAAATTAAAAAGATTCTATTTGAAACGCTTGGCGAATTTCAACGCAAGGGCGGTATGGTGCGCGCATCTCATCTTGCCCTTTCATTTATGCTAGCCCTGTTTCCTTTCGCAATTTTCGCCCTGTCCCTGGCTGCGGTGTTCAGCGGGGAAGGGGACATTGATCTCGTGGTCAATTTCATTCTGGGTTATTGGCCGCCGGAAATTGTGGAACCCATAGAAAATGAACTGCGTGCGGTTTTGCAATCCGGGGCGGGCTCGCTGACATTCGGTGCGGTTTTGTCGATTGTGTTTGCGACCAACGGTGTCGACGCCATCCGTGTGGTGGTGACGGAGGCCTATCGCGACGAAGATCCCAGACCGTTCTGGCGGACCCGCATGCTTGCGTTTGTTTTTGTTGTGGCGGGTACGCTTATGATCCTCGCCGCCGGGATCCTGAGCGTCGCGATCCCTTTGGCCATTCACTATTTTGATGACGTTGTGCCTTGGCTTTCGGAATCGATCTTTAGCAACGATCAATTCCGCAGCCTGTTGACCGTGATGCTGACCGTTTTCTTTCTATATGCCTGTCACCGCTGGCTTCCCGGAACCAAGCACCGTTTTCGCGATGTGTTTCCGGGGGTGTTGTTGACGGTCGCGTTATGGATTGTCGCCTCAAACGCCTTTGGCTTTTACATCTCAAACTTCTCAACCTATTCGGTCACGTATGCCGGCCTCGCGGGGGTCATCACCGTCTTGGTTTACCTATATGTGATGAGTGCGATTTTTGTATTAGGGGCTGAATTCAACGGCCGATTGATACAGCGCGATCGCTAAGCTCGATTTAGAGCAGCGGCGCAAAAAGGCGGGCGACAGGCGCGAAGACACGCACCCAGAGCGGCTGATGGTGCAGAGGCGTAGTCAATGGAGACGCGCGCATGAAGTCATCCTGAAACATGATTTCCAAATCTTTTGCGGCGCGCTGATCTATCAGAATGGCTGTCTCTTCAAAGTTTAAGCGGCACGAGCGGCTGTCGAGATTGAAAGTGCCCACCGATGCGATGGTGTCATCCACCAGCACGCATTTTTGGTGCATAAAGCCTTCATTATATTGCAAAAATTGAATTCCTGCGTCGCGCAGCTCATCGAAATAGGCAAATGCCGCCAACCACGTGACCCAATGATCCGCTTTGGCCGGCACCAACACACGGACATCAATGCCTTTGAGCGCCGCGATTTGCAGAGCTGTAATAATGTCCGGATCCGGAACAAAATAAGGGGAGGCGATCCAGATGCGATTTTTCGCTGCTGAAATACATGCGTTGAAGTAAAGATTGCCTGTGTCCATTGGATCGGCGGGGCCACCGGCAAGGATCAGGCCGTCTTGATCTTCGGGCTGGCTATCAATGCTCCAGTTAAGATTATCCAGCAGGCTTTCCTGTGTCGCCCAATGCCAATCTTCCGCAAAGATGATCTGAAGCTGTTGTACCATGGGGCCCCGAAACTGGCAGTGGGTGTCACGCCAATGCCCGAATTCCGGATCACGGCCCATGTATTCTTCCCCGACATTCAAGCCGCCCGTGAACCCGATTTTCCCGTCTACGACCAATGTTTTACGGTGATTTCGAAAGTTGAGTTGAAACCGCTTTGTGGGGCCGCGCAAAGCGTTGGTGTCAAGCATCCGAACGCCGGCTTCGGTCAATCGGGCAATATAGGATCGGGTCAGGCGGTTGCAGCCGACGGAATCATAGAGAAATCGCACCGAAACGCCGCGTTGCGCCGCTGCGATCAGGCGATCGGCCAGTGCATTTCCGGTGGGATCGTCGCGGACAATGTAGAACTGAACCAGAATATAGGATTCTGCCTGATCAATTGCGGAATGGATGGCGTCAAAGGTTTCTTCACCATCGACCAAAAGCTCGAATTTATTACCTGATAACAGTGGACTAGCGGCAATGGTTTCCAAGAGTTTTGCTTCGGCAATCTGGGCTTCCGGTTTTGGCGGAAGGGAAAGTCGGGCTGCTTGAATGGCAGATACATGCTCAATACTGTCGCGGCGCGCGGTCATGTAACCGCGGACTTTGGAGTGGCCCAGAAAAAGATAGCTGACGACTGCGATGTATGGCGCGGAAATCAGAAACACCACCCAAGCCACAGCCCCTTGTGGCGTTCTGGAATGTGTTAGAGCACGGAACGCAAAAAACAAAGCAAGTGCTTCTAAAAGAATAACAAATAGAAGTGATGCCGAAATGACCATATAGGACCTGCTACGTATTCTTACGGGTGATCGAGCGCTTTCCGACACTCATGTGCAAGGATAGTGTTACGCGAAATTAAGAGGGATGAAAGTGTTATGGACACCATCGATGCTTTGTTTGTTGCGCGAAGTCGGGAGTTTGCTGAACAGGATTTCATGGTGGTGCCACAGGATTTGAAGCGTGCGTATCATCCTCGCGGGGTAGCTTGGAGCTATGCGCAGGTAGCAGAGAAGGTGGATGCGCTGGCGAATGCTTTGACGGCGGCGGGCTATGGCTTTGGTCACCGGATCGCAGTTTTATTGGGCAATCGGCCGGAAATGATGGTTTGGAAGCTCGCCCTTGCGCGGCTTGGCGTGAGCTGGGTGCCGGTCAATCCAGACTACCGTCCAGCCGAAGTCGCCTATCTTTTGCAAGACAGCGGGGCGGGGCTGGCTGTGGCGTCACCAGACTTGGCAGAGCTGATGCAGGCCGGCTTGACCGCAAGCGGGTTGGATGTGGCATATGCGGAAGTCTCTGAAAACACTCTGGAATTCCCGCCTTCAAAACGCACCTCGGAAAAGGGGCAGGTCACTGGCGAAACCGAATCCAGCTTGATCTATACCTCGGGAACCACGGGACGGCCGAAGGGGTGCATGCTGAGCCATGACTACGAGATTCAGATGGGTCAGTGGTACGCTCATCGAGGCGGGTTGATCGATTTTGAGGCTGGGGAAACGCGGGTGTATTGCCCACTGCCTTTGTTTCATGTGAACGCAGCGATCCTGCTGTTTTTTGCGGTGATTGAAACTGGCAGCGCGATGATTCAGCCGGAGCGGTTCAGCGCGAGCGCATGGTGGCGGGATATCGTTGAAACCGGCGCGACAGGGGCACACTATCTTGGAATTGTGATCCCCGCTCTTATGAATCGACCACCAGATGAGTTTGAAAAGAAACACAAAATTCGCTTCGCGGTTGGCGCAGGTGTGGAGCCGACGTTGCATCGACCGTTTGAAGAGCGGTTTGGGTTTCCCTTGATTGAAGTGTGGGGCATGACCGAGATGTGCCGGATGCTTGGCGACTATGAAGAGCCGCGCCAGATTGATACGCGGGCCATCGGGCGGCCGCAGCCGGGGCTGGATGTGCGGGTGGTGGATGAGAACGACCGCGAGGTTCCGCGCGGTACTGCGGGCGAAATGGTGGTGCGGCACAGCGCCGAAACGCCGCGAAAGGGGGCGTTTTCGGGCTATCTCAACCTACCGGAGGAAACCGAAAAATCGTGGCGTGGCGGCTGGTTTCATACCGGAGACACGGTGATGATGGACGAGACCGATATGGTCTACTTCGTTGATCGCAAAAAGAATATTATCCGTCGCTCAGGGGAAAACATCGCGGCGGCAGAGATTGAGGCCTGTCTGCAGGAACACCCCAACGTTGAGCGTGTGGCGGTGATTGCGGTGGCAGACGCGATGCGCGACGAAGAAGTGATGGCCTGCGTGCAATGCATCAACAATGACGATGAAGCGGCGGCGAAGGAATTGTTCGATCACTGTTTCGCGCGCATGACCTACTACAAGGCGCCAGGTTGGTTGCGGTTTGTACCCGAAGTGCCAGTCACAGGGACGCAGAAGGTGCAGAAACACGCGATGTTTGCCGAAGGTGAAGATCCAACCGAAAAAGCTTATGATTTTCGGTCTCTTAAGAAGCGGAGCTAAAGTTTAATTGGTGTTTGGACAACGCGGCTGCAACGCGTCGGTATAACGTCGGTATTACGTCGGTGCGGGTTTTCTTGAATGCCGCACCGGTTAACGCATCGGTCGGGCCACTTGATGAACGAAAAAGGCACGCTCTGAACAAACAAAGCGTGCCTTCGGGATTTTGGTCTGTCTTTAAGCCGATCAGGCGCGACGGCGACGGCCACCGCCACGACGGCCACGACCACCTTCACCATCAGCAGACGGCGGTTTGTTGAAGCGGATCCAAGCTGCGCCCCCGTCGTCGTTGTTGGTCAGGAAGTTGGCGGCGCGAATGGCCTCCATTTCCTTGCCTGCGCGGGCTTGGGTGGAGCCAAGACCAAACATCGCGCAGAAGGCTTCGTCGTCCATATCGGCGGGGATGATCACACCGGCGGCCTCAACCTCGGCCTTTTTCTCGGCCAGTTTTTTCGGACCGACGGGCAGGGCGATCGGGTTCATGATCGCGGAGGTCATACCGGTTGCCATCGCCATCGGCAGGAAGGCGTTGTTGATCCCGTGGCGGTTGGGCAGGCCAAAGGAGATGTTGGACGCGCCGCAGGTAGTGTTCACGCCCAGCTCGTTGCGTAGGCGGCGGTTCAGTTCAAAAACCTGAAGGCCGGCGGTGCCCATGGCGCCGATTGGCATCACCAAAGGGTCGACCACGATGTCATGCGCGGGAATGCCAAAATCAGCGGCGCGTTCGACGATTTTCTTGGCCACAGCAAAGCGGACCTCGGGGTCTTCCGAGATGCCGGTGTCGTCATTGGAGATCGCGACAACCGGTACGTTGTATTTCTTGACCAGCGGCAGAACCATCTCAAGGCGTTCTTCTTCGCCGGTTACGGAGTTCAGCAGCGGGCGGCCTTTGGCGGCTTCAAGGCCTGCCTCAAGTGCGCCGGGAACGGAGCTGTCGATGCAGAGCGGACAGTCGGTGACTTCCTGCACTTTTTCAACCAGCTGACGCATCAGATCGGGTTCGACAAAGTTGTTGTCGGCGTAGCGCGGGTCTTCGGCCATTTTGTTGGAGAAGACGGCGCCGGAGTTGATGTCGAGAACGGTGGCACCGGCGGCGACCTGTGCGATGGCGTCGGCCTGAACGCGGGAGAAATCGCCCGCTTCCAGTTCGGCGTTCAGGATCTTGCGGCCCGTCGGGTTGATACGCTCACCAATCACCGTGAAGGGCTGATCAAAGCCCATGATCGCGGTTTTGGTGCTGGATTCGATAATGGTGCGGGTCATGCGCTGTCCTTAGTTGGCATTTGCGGGCTGGGTTGCAGCGCCGCCGTTATCAATAGCCCAGTTGGCGTTGGTTTTGATGCCGCCAAGGGGAAAGAAGTGCACCGATTCAATGTTGAAATCGGGGTTGGCTGCCTTGTGCGCCGCAAGTTCGGTGAGAACCTCGGTCGGCTCATAGGGCAGAAGCAGTTTGGAAACGTCCATCGCACGCTTTTGCAGCACTTTGAGGGAGGGGCCGACGCCGCAGGCGATGGCGAATTTAATCAGCGTTTGCAGCTTTGCAGGGCCTGCGATGCCGATGTGGATCGGGATGTCGACACCTGCGGCTTTGACACCATTGGCCCATTCGATGATCGGGCCGGCCTCAAAGGCGAACTGTGTGGCGAGGGCCATTTTGGCGTCGGTGCGCTGGGAGAACTCCTGTTTCCACTGAAGCGCAGCGTCCACATTGGCGGTGCCGCCGCTGGGGTCGATGTCTTTGTTGCCTTCGGGGTGGCCAGCGACGTGCAGGCGCTCAAAGCCCGCCTTGTCAAAAAGGCCGGTATCCAGAAGCTGCATGGAGTCGGCGAAATCGCCGTGGGGCTCGGCAACACCACCCGCCAGCATCAGCGCCTGTTTGACATTGGCTTCGCCCTGATACATGGCGATCCAGTTTTCCAGCGTCGCCGCATCCTTGATGATGCGCGCGGGGAAGTGGGGCATGACGTCATAGCCCTCGGAATTGATCCGCTTGGCTGTGGCAACCATGTCCTCGATGGGCGTGCCTTCGATGTGGGCGATGTAGACGCGGGTGCCTTGCGGCAGGAGCGCGCGGAAATCGTCAACCTTGGCGGCCGTGCGGGGCATGACTTCGATGGAATAGCCTTGCAAGAAGGCCTCCATTTGTGGCGTCACGGTGGTGGTCTCGTCGCTCTTGCGCTTGAAATTCAACAAAGCCATTGCGGCCTCCCAAATGGAGGGGCGTGTCATGCCCAGCCTTCATTAGCGATCAGTGCCTTCAGGCGGTCCTGATCATATTCCGCTTCAAGACGGGCCACTTGCTCCTCACAAATGACGTCCGCCTCGCCCTCAACCGGAAACGGAGGGGCTTTGCGCCATTCCGCCAGATAAGCATCCGCATCCTTTGCGCCGACTTTCATCGCTGCTCGGTCGATCGCCTTTTCAAAGCGCTCGGCCAAGGGTTTCTTGGTTCCGCGACGACCCTTGCCCACGATGACTTGGGCCGGCATGTCGCGCCAATAAACGATAGTGACGTCGGGCATGGATGTGATTCCTCCGGTATTGGTAGAATTATCTCTAAGTCAGACGCGCGGTCCGGTTTGGCTTGTTTTCGACAAGGTGATCGCTTTCCGCGACCTCTGGTGGTTGTAGCCGTGGTGGCGCGGCCTGCACAGATGGCCGCGCTTGAAAGTTACACATGAAGAAGTTGAGGCGCAGGGTGCGGGCAGGGATTGCGTGTGGCCTGAGGAGATACTACGTTGAACTCAACACGATATGGAGGGCGTAACGATGGCGCCCAAGCGTCCCGAAGGTGCGGGCGCGTTCCCGAAACCGGTTGAGAGCCCCGCGCCGAAACCGCCTGATCCAAGCACGCTTTATGCTGCGCTGGATTTGGGCACGAACAGTTGCCGCATGTTGATTGCCCAACCGAAGGGCAGTCAAATCCATGTGGTGGACAGCTTTAGCAAGTCTGTCCAATTGGGCTCTGGCCTGGAAAGCACGGGACGTCTGTCCCGAGGCTCTATGCGACGCACAATTCAGGCGTTGCGGATTTGTCAGCAAAAGTTGAAGCGGCACAAGGTCAAACGGATGCGTTTGGTCGCCACCGAAGCGTGTCGCCGCGCTAAGAACAGTCGTGAGTTCATCCGGCAGGTGAAGCGCGAGACCGGTTTGGCGTTGGAGATCATCCCGACCGAAGAAGAAGCGCGTCTGGCGGTGATTTCCTGTGCGCCGTTGGTGAGCACCAAGACCGAGCAATTGCTGGTGGTGGATATCGGAGGCGGGTCAACCGAACTGGTGTGGATCGATTTGACATCGGTGCCGATGCGCGACCGGCCGAAGGCGATCATGCGGTTGCACAGCGGGTTTCGCAACGACGACAGCCCGTTTCCAGGCGCCAAGGTGGTGGACTGGATTTCGGTGCCTTTGGGTGTGGCGACGCTGCGCGATCAGTTCCGCGATGTCGAAGATGATGCGGCGCGGTTTGCGCTGATGAGCTGGTTCTTTGAGGAAAACCTTGAAGAGTTTGCGCCATACAAGAACGCGCCACCCAGCGAAGGTTTCCAGATTGTCGGTACGTCGGGCACCGTGACGACGGTGGCGGCGAGCCATTTGGGGTTGCGGCGCTATGACCGCACCAAGGTTGACGGGCTGCGTATGACGTCGGATCAGATCGACAAGGTGATCCGTGGCTATCTTGAACTGGGCCCAAAGGGGCGCAAGAGCGATCCACGGATCGGGCAGGACCGGCATGCGTTGATCATGTCGGGCTCGGCGATTTTGCAGGCGTTGTTGCGGTGTTGGCCGACGACGCGGCTGTCGGTGGCGGACCGTGGGCTGCGCGAGGGGCTGCTTTATGCACAGATGAGCGCAGATGGTGTGTTGGAAGACGGGCCATATTGATGTAGATGGGCAAATTCTTCGGTGAAGACTTTGAGAGTTGCGGCGTTTTCTTTGGAAATTCCGGCAGCTCAGGATGGTGAAGTGATGGCTAAGAAACCAAGTGGCAAAAACACAAGTGGGCGCGGGCTGCGCGATCTGACCGTGAAGGTGAAAACCGCACGCGGGCGTCGGTTGAGTTCGACCCGTTGGTTGCAGCGTCAGCTGAACGATCCTTATGTGACGCGCGCCAAGGCCGAAGGGTATCGCGGACGTGCGGCCTTTAAGATCATGGAGATCGATGACAAGTACCGCTTCCTTGTGCCGGGTGCGCGGGTTGTGGACTTGGGCTGTGCGCCGGGGGGCTGGTTGCAGGTTGCAGTGCCGCGCGTGAACGCGCTTGGCGAGAAATCAGGCAAAAAGGTCGGCACCATTTTGGGGATCGATTTGCAGGAAGTGGAACCGCTGGCGGGCTGTGACCTTCATCAGTTGGATTTCATGGACGAAGGCGCCGACGAGAAGGTCAAAGAGTGGCTGGGCGGCAAGGCTGACGTCGTGATGAGCGACATGGCGGCGTCTTCGTCCGGACACAAGCAGACCGACCACCTGCGCATCATGTCGCTTTGTGAAGCGGCGGCCTATTTCGCATTTGACGTTCTTGAAGAGGGCGGCACCTTTGTGGCTAAGGTGCTGGCCGGTGGTGCCGAAGGCGAGTTGCAGAAACTTCTGAAGCAGAAGTTCACCAAAGTTGCGAACTATAAGCCGCCAAGCAGCCGCTCTGATAGTTCTGAAAAATTCGTTGTTGCGTCTGGGTTTAGAGGGTAAACCTCATGCGGCTCTCAGGGATGCACTTGCGGATTTGAGCAAAAAGTCATTCACAAAATCCCGTTGATCAAAAACGGGTTCTTCGGCGTTGTCGGCGCGTAGGTTTTCCTGACGGATCAGTTCAAAAAGACGCGAAAAACGCGACGACTGACCCAGCTCTGAAGCGGGAATGTGTTTCAAGGCAGCTCTCCAATAGCAGCGTGACCGCGAGCAGGCCGGTCACTGGCAGGACTGTTTGATGCCAAGGGTAAATGGCTGAATTGGCCCCGAAATAGGGCTATTTCTGGGACTGTTTGGCCCGACGTTTGGCCATTTCGCGGTCTGCCGCAGTTTCGTTACCGGCATTTTTCCAGCGATTGTGTGTCCACATCCATTGCCCGGGATGCGCACGGACTTGACGTTCCAGACTGGCATTAAGTTGCTGCGTCATCTCTTCGGGTGTTGAATGGGCAATCGGGGCTTCGGTTTCCAGAACGTATGATCCGTCAGGTTGCCGAACGCCGTAAACAGGAACCACCAACGCATTGTATTTCAAGGCCAGTTCCGCGGCAGAGTAGGACGTTCGGGCAGGGTGGCCCATAAAGTCGACAATAGGCGCGTCGTTCATGCGCTGATCCAGCACAATGCCAACCATGCCGCCAGACCGCAAAAAGCGGATCATTTCTGTCATACCGCGGCGGGATCGCTCAAAGAGCGGCTCTCCGATGGCCTGCATCGCCGCAACATAGTATTCATGGAAAAAGGGGTTGGACATACGCTTGAACAGCCCACCAACACGATAGCCGCGCGAAATCAAAGCGCCGCGCATTGCGTCGTAATTTCCGAAATGACCTGTGACAAGCATCACCGCCCGTCCGTCCTCATGGGCCTGCGCAAGTGCCTCGGCACCGCCTCCGGTGAGCGGAAAATCAGGTACCCGCTGAAGAAACTCGTCCGCCGAGAAAAGCTCCATAAGCGTGCGGCCCATGCCATTTGGAACTTCGCGCACAATGGCGTCACGAGTGGCCATGTCCAGTTCGGGCATCACCAAGTCGAGGTTCTCGCGAATACGGCGGCGATTGCCGGTTACAGGGGCAACCACATTTGTTGCCATCCAACCACCCAAGCGGAGCCGCCGTTCGTAGGGCAGTAGCTTGGCCAGCCGCAAAAAGGCGCGAATGGCCAAGTCGGACAACTTGTGGCCGATATTTCCTTGAACATCGCTCATTGTATGGGGCCTAGGCCTTTTTTGGGGCTGTTGTGGGCGTTTATGTAGTGGGCGGACGTGTTTGGCGCAAGCGGTTGAACGCGGATAGCGGTTGAAACGCTTGAAGTGGCTTCGTATGTCAATTTCAGGCCTCACGGCTTGGACACACGCACGCGAAGGAGATCGGGCATGATCCTTGGACATATTGGGGCGCGCAAGGGCTCCAAAGGAGTGGTGCGGAAAAACTTTCGCGAACTGAACGGAAAACCGTTGATTGACTGGTCTTTGGATCAGCTTTTTGACCATCCGATGGTGGATGCCGTGGTGGTGTCCACAGATGACGAGGAAATTTACGCGCATGCGGTGGCCAAGGGCGCGCTGGATATCGGGCTGCGACCTGCGCATCTGGCGACGGACACCGCGCCGAAATGGGGGGTGTGGCAACATGCAATGGAGGCCGGACAGACGGCGGCGGGACAAGAGGTTTCGGCTTTTCTGGATCTTGATTGCACATCGCCACTACGGCTGCCTGAGGACATCACCGGCGCTTTGACACTGTTTGGGCAGGAAGCGCCGGACATGGTGATGAGCGTTTGTGAGGCGCGTAAAAACCCGTATTTCAATCTGGTTGAACCCGATGAAAGCGGCGCGTTGCATGTGTCCAAACCGCTTCCGGGTGGGGTTTGGGCGCGTCAGGCAGCGCCGAAAGTTTATGAACACGCCGCGAGCACCTATGTGGTGGCACCCGATTACCTGCGCACCGCTGAAACGATTTACGAAGGCCGCGTAATCCCCTTTGAAATGCCCGCCGAGCGCTGCATCGACATCGACTCGCCGCTGGATTTCGCAATGGTGGATTTCCTGTTGGCCGACTTTTTGAAACGAGAGGACACCTGAGCATGGGCAATCAACTGGACGGGCGTACGATTTTTATCACGGGTTCCGGCGGGGTTCTGGGAAGTACCTATGTGCGGCGTATGCTGAATGAAGGCGCAAAGGTTGTTGCGACCGATCTTGAGGGCGCGCGCGCGGATGCGTTGGTTGAGGCGCATGGCAGCAACCCGAATTTCGGGTTTTACCATCTGGACGTGGGCGATGAGGAGGCCGTGACCGGCATCTTTCAAAAGGTCATGGCGGACGGCTGGCAACCCAATGTGGTGCTGAACAACGCGGCCATCACCGGTGAGATGTTGATGGGGGCAGGGCAGCCGTTTCCGGATTTCGCCGACACAACCGTCAATGATTTTGAACGCACGATGCGCACCAACCTGACGGGCGCCTTTATGATTGCGCGGCAGATGGACCGCGACATCATTGGCAAGTATCCGGCCAGCCTGATCAATGTGGCGTCGATGTATGCGCTGAACGGGGCGCATCACCCGATTTATGACGGCATGCCGTTCAAGAATTTCTCGGCCTATGGGGTGTCCAAGGCGGGCATTCACGGGTTGACGGTCTGGCTTGCGGGGTATTGGGCGCAGCGGGGCGCGACGGTGAACACGATCTCTCCGGGGGCGGTGTTTAACGGCCATAGCGAGGAATTCCAGCGACGTGTGGGTGAGTTGATCATGCAAAACCGTATGGCGCAGCCCGATGAAATCGCGGATGTGATGCTGTTTCTGGCCAGCCCGCAGGCGGGACATATGACCGGCCAGATGGTCAACGTGGATGGCGGTTTCTCGGCATGGTGATTGCGGTCATCGGCGCCGGATCGATTGGCAAGCGGCACGCGGGCAACCTTGAGGCGCTTGGCGAGGCGGTGGAGCCGATTGGTTGGCGCGGGTTTGACCAAGCAGCGTTTGAAGCGCGCAAGGACGTTGAGGCGGTGGTGATTGCCACCTCAACACCGATCCGGTTGGAGTTGATTGACATCTGCGCACGGCGCGATTGGCCGTTTTATGCGGAAAAGCCGTTGGCATGGCGTGTGGCGCAGGTCGAAGCGATCCACGACGCCGGCGCGCCGGTGGCGGAGCGGTCAATGGTCGGTTTCATGATGCGCTATCACCCTGCAGTGCGGGATCTGGCAGCGCGGGATTTGTCGCAAGTTTACGGGTTTCAATTTGAGATCGGACACGACGTGCGGCAATGGCGCGAAAACTGGTCTTTTGCCGGAAGCTATGCCGCTGATCCCGAAGGCGGCGGGGTTCTGATGGATCTGAGCCACGAAGTTGATCTGGCGCTGGCGCTGTTTCCAGGGCTGGAACTGGGTGCGGTGGATTGCGTAGGACACCGCGATTTTGCCGGTGTGGATTTTGCCACGCGATTGCATCTGAGCAGCGCCGCGGGTGTGGTTGGGTCGGTGGCGATGGATTATGTCAGTCCGGTGTCCTTGAGGCGCGCGGGGCTGCGCGGTCGCGACGAGGTTGTGGACCTTGATTTTCTGGCACCGGAAATTCGTATCGCGTGTGAAGAAAACGTTAAGGTCGTTCCCTATGCTTTTGATCGCAATGATATGTTCATGGATATGATGCGCGATTTTCTGGCGCTTGTGCGCGGACAGGACACCTCAAACAACCCGTTGATTCCGCGATTTGACCGGATGCGGGAGAGCAGTCTGTTGGTGGCGCGCGCTTGGGAAAACCGCGTGTTCAGCGGCGTCGTGGATATGGATATGTCCTGACGCCTAACGCGCGTTTTGCAGGGCCTCTGGCAGGGCATTCAGGAATTTTTGTGTGCCGCCCGCGTGGGCCGCAAAGAAGCTGTCAATCTGCTCAACCGAAGGCGAAAAACCACCGGACAGGGCTTGGGCGAGATCGGTGGCGTCGTTGGCTGTGCGGGCGACGCCTGCGGCCTTGGCCTCCTCAAACGGGTATTCGATGGTCCATGTCTGGGGGCCGGTGATGACCGGTTTTTTCATCGCCAAGGGTTCGATGATGTTGTGAGCGCCTTGCGGTCTGAAACCACCACCGACGACCGCGCGGTCAGCCATAGAAAGATAAAAATACATCTCGCCAAGACTGTCACCCAGCAAAATGTCGGGCGTATTAGGTGAGGGGCCCCAATCGTCTAGCGTCAGGTCTTCGGGTAAACCCTCGGACCTGCGCAAGACGGAAAACCCCTCATTTTCAAGCATATCACCGATGCTGGAAAAGAGTTCCGGGCGGCGCGGGACATAGACAAACAGGGGTTTGGGCGTCTGTCGGGCCATCTGGCGCATGGTGTCCACATAAAGCGCGTCTTCGCCTTCGACCGTAGAGGCCAGCGTCACGACAGTTCTGTCAGAGGCACCGAGCCAGTCGCGCGCTTTTTGTCCGGCGGGGGGCAGATGGGCGGGAACAGGTTGGTCAAAACGTAGCTCGCCGGTGACATGGATGTTCTTCACGCCCACCGAGGCGAAGCGGTCACGTTGCAGATCGGATTTCACAAAAGCGCCTGCGTAGTGGGTCATCACCTCTGAACGTAGGCCAAAGGCTTTGGCGTCCTTGGCCATGGATTTGGTGGGGTACTGCGCGTTGCACATAAACAGCGGCACGCGGGCTCGCTTGGCGGCCATCACCATGCGGGGCCAGATCTCGATCTCCATGACAAGACCGTATTCGGGTTGATATGCCTTAAAGAAACGGCGGTAAGCCCATGATGTTTCAATAGGAATCCAAACCGCTTGCAGGGTGCCATTGGCGATTTCTTCAGCAAAAACCGTTTCGGTTTCGCGCCGTCCGGCGGGTGTAAATTGAGTCACAACGACCCGTTCGCCCCGATCCAGAAGGGCGCGGATCATCGGCACCGCGGAGCGCAACTCACCCAAAGACACCGCGTGCACCCAGACAGCACCAGGCATGGGAGTCGGGTAGCGGCCAAAACGTTCGCCCAGATGCTGCGAATAGAGCGGGTCCTTCTTGGCGCGTTTGCGCAGATAGAGCAGGATCGCGGGCAGGCCGAGATGCCAAAGTGCGGCCCAGAAAGCGAGGAACAGGCGGAGTTTCAGGCTCATTCGGAGGCCTTTGGCATTAGGGCACACAGGTCGGCGGCAAGCGGCGTGAGCGCATCACGGGCGGCGTCGGACAGGGCGCGGGCATTGTGAATTTTGGTCGCATGATCTGTCTGTGACAGATCGGTCGAAAGGGTTGCGGCGGAGGTTTGGGTGGCGGCGTCTGCATCGTGCAGCTGACGGTAGTCCGCTTCAAAATTGGCCGTGTCCGGCCCGTGCAGAATAGCGCAGTCCAGCGCCGCGGCTTCCCATGGGTTGTGCCCGCCAATCGCATCAAAACCGCCGCCGATCAGAGCGCGATCACAGAGGCGGTAAAACAGGCCCAACTCGCCATAGGTGTCCGCAATATAAACCTGCGTGGCGTCAGACAAAGCGATGCCTTCGCTGCGCAACTGAGGTGTCAGACCGAGTGCGGAAACTTGCTGGGCGATTTGGCGCGCGCGGGCGATGTCTCGCGGAGCGAGGATCAGGAGTGGCGCCGATGGTTGGGCACAGAGTGCCTGTTGTGCTTGAAGCGCAACGGTTTCGTCGCCTTGGTGCGTTGAGGCCGCGAGCCACGGTGTGCGATGTGCAAAAAGCGCTTTGGCCGCGGTGAGGGCTTCGGTGTCATACCCGAGTGCAGGCGCTGCAGATTTGAGAGAGCCGGTGACGCGGACATTTTGAGCGCCAAGATTGCGCAGGTTTGCGGCGGTGCGTTCTTCCTGAGCTGCAATCAACGACATTCGAGCAAACATAGCCGCGTAAAGCGCGCGTCCCAAGCGACGTTTTTGCAGGCTGGCGTCGGTGATCCGGGCGTTGACCAAAGCAACCGGGATGGCGCGGGCATCGGCCTGTAAAATGGCGTTGGGCCAAAGGTCTTGTTCGGACCAGATTGACAGGTCCGGACGCCAGTGATCCAGAAACTTGCGCAGGTATTGCGGAGCATCCAGCGGCAGAAACTGGTGAATGGTGCGCGGCGGCAGGTTGGATCCCATGACCTGTGCCGATGACCTTGCGGTGCTGGTGACAAGGAAATTGAGCGTAGGATTTTGTGCGGACATGCTGGTGATCAGGCCGCGCAGGGCGAGGACTTCACCCAAACCCACCGCGTGTAGCCAAACCAACGGGCCATCGGGACGTTTGGCAGTCGGCTCGCCGAGTTTTTCACGCCAGCGCTCTGCGTCTTCCTTACCGTGTTTCAGGCGGCGACGCAAAAGTGGGGGGGCGATCAGCGGGATCGCACGGGACGCCACCGCGTAGGCGGACAGCGCAAGGCCGCCGGTCAGAGGTTTATTCGATGTCATGGAAGGCTTTTTGCAGACCCTGTTCCCAAAAGGCTGCGTCTTGGAGCACTTCGACAAACCGGTCTGCCGCGCGACCTTCGCCAAAGCCTTTGTGAGGCGGGTGCTTGTGACCCCATTGCGTTTTCAGAAAGGTCGAGATGGCGGTTCGGTCGTCGGCGGCACAGGAAAACACCGATCCGGCCTGCGCGCGGTTGGTCTGGCGCGTGCCGACATCGAGGCTGGCGAGGCCAAAAAACGGGGCTTCGCGCACGCCGGCCGATGAGTTGCCGATCATGCAGGCGGCGTTTTTCATCAGCTCTGAAAAATGGTTAAACCGCATGGACGGGAACTGTCGGAACCGGTCGGCGGGCAGGGCGCTAAGTACCGCAAAAATGTCCTCTGATCCGGGATCATTGTTGGGTGCGATGACCACAAAATTTTTGCCGGAGGCCTCAAGTTCGCCAAACAGCGCTTGTGCCTGCGCGCCCATGCTGTCCTGTTCCGATGTCACGGGATGGAACGTGACCAGCCCGAAATCGTCAAACGGGATTTCATAGTGGTCTTTGACGTCTTTGAGCGTGACGCCGGAGGGGCCAGCGTGAAAATCCAGCTCCGGCGAGCCGATGACATGAATGGCGCCCTCAGGCTCTCCCATCGCCATAACACGGCGTTTGGCGTCATCGGAGCTGACAAAGTGGTGCGCGGCGAGCTTGGTGTTGCAGTGACGGAAGATTTCATCAATTGTTCCGGACACTTCGCCGCCTTCGATGTGGGCGCAAGGAATGTAGTTTGTCGCCGCTACCAGCGCGCCTGCGAGGGCTTCGATGCGGTCACCGTGTACCACCACCAAATCAGGGCGGGTTTCGGTGACGTAGTCGGAAAAGCCGACCACAGTTTTTGCCAGAATGATGTCTTGCGGATCGCCGGGACGCTGGTTGAGATACTCGTGAACCGTAGCGCCTGGCTGGCGGTGGACCTCGATTTTTGTCAGCCCGTATTGGTCGAGCATATGCATGCCGGTGACAAAATACGTCACGCCAAATCCGGCCGCATCAAGCGCTGTTCCAAGCGGTTCCAGCTTGCCAAAATCCGCGCGCGTGCCGGTGAGAAAGAGGATGTTTTTTGGCATTGGTTTTACGGTCGCTAATTACGTTTTGCGCCATGCAAGGCCACTCGGTCGGGCATCAAAGTAAGGCGACAGGAGCATGCTTCTGGACAAGTTGATAGCATAACAATAAGAAAGTGAAAGCTGGAAGTGACAAGCTTTTTGGGAAGATTCAAACGGTGACACAAAAAGACCGAACTGTTCTTTGCATGAAATGGGGAACGGTTTTTCCATCCGACTATGTCAACGTTCTTTTCAACGCTTGTCGCAAAGCCATTTCTGGACAGTTCCGGTTTGTCTGTTTGACAGATGATAGTTCCGGATTGGTTGATGGTGTGGAGGCACTGCCGATACCTGACATCGGATTGACACAGGAAGAGTGGAAGCGTCCGGGAGTTTGGCCAAAGTTGGCGCTCTACGTTCCGCAACTGCATGATATTCAAGGGCGTTGCTTGTTCATTGATCTGGACATGATGGTATCACGCGGTTTGGATGAGATGTTTGAGCATCCTGGTGAATATGTCGGGATCGGCGTTGGGCCGGCATGGAGGCCCAACCCAAAACCGACGGATGAAAAGCACTTGGGAACCGGAGTATTTGCCTTTGATGCCGGAAAACAGGTGCAAATTCTGGAGACCTTTCGCGATGACAAGGACATGGCTTTCCGACAATTTGCAAATGAGCAGGACTTTGTCCGTGCCAATGCGCAAGGGTTGTCGTATTGGCCGGACGATTGGGTTTTGAGTTTCAAAAGACATCTCAGACGGCCCATCGGTCTGGATTTGTTTTTGGAACCCAAGCAGGCACCGGAAAGCGCGAGAATAATTGCGTTCCATGGCGCACCTCGCCCCATTGACCTTGTTTCTGAGCGCGCCGGATTTTGGGATAAGTTTCCTCATCTCGGGCACGGTCAAGTGAGCTGGGTCAAAGATTATTGGATAGATAACGGCGGTCGAATGCCGCCATTTCAGTGAAAGACGGGTACAATGGGACGTATTAAGGAAGCCATCCGGAAGTGGAAGCTTGGACGAAAAATGCCAAGTGACGTCTTTTCTGACTACTACCGCCGCAACAAATGGGGTGATGCGGACAGCCGGTCGGGCAAAGGGTCTAACCTCCTGGCAACACAAGAATTGCGTAAAATCCTTCCTGAGCTGGTCAGCGAACTGAATGTAGACAGCTTTCTTGACCTGCCATGCGGCGACTATTTCTGGATGCAGCACGTAGATCTTGGCGCAAGCAGGTACACCGGTGGAGATATTGTCTCCGAGTTGATTTCAGACAATCGCGCATCCCATGGACGAGATGGTGTAACCTTTGAGGTGATAGATTTGATTCAAGGGCCAATCCCGCGTCATGACCTCGTTTTCACGCGCGATTGTTTGGTGCACCTGAGCACGGAGCATGTGAAGGCAGCCCTACGAAATATCAAAGCCAGCGGGTCTGAGTGGCTTTTGACAACGACGTACCCAGGAACTGGTAAAAATGCCGAGATTTCGACAGGACAGTGGCGATCACTGGATCTGGAGAAGTCTCCGTTCTCATTGGGGACACCAAACAAGATTATTGCGGAAGGCATGGTGGAGGAAAAAGGGCAGGGCCCGAATAAGATGCTTGGGTTGTGGAAAGTGGCAGATTTGCCGGATTTTGATGGTTAAATCGATGGGGCCAATTGACAAATTTAGAGGGTGGAACAGGCGTCGAATTGCTGCGCGCCGTATGGCAAAGCCTCCTGTAGCAACTCCGTTTGGGTTCGTTATGAACGGAAATGCCAAAATGCTGGCCGGCACCTTTGAGCCGGAAGAAACATCTTTGGTCCGGAGTTTGCTGGCACAGATGGATCGGTTTGTGAACGTTGGAGCGAACACAGGGTATTATTGTTTGTTTGCATCCCAAGCCGGGGTCCCGACAATCGCTTTTGAGCCGGTTCAAAGCAATGTGACAATCTTGGTTCAGAACCTGAAAGCCAACGGATTTGACAATGTGACTTTGCTGCCAGTGGCGGTTGGTGAGCGCGCGGGATTTGCTGACATTTACGGAGTTGGTACAGGATCCTCATTTGTGGAAGGCTGGGCAGGAAATCCCGAGAGCACCCGTCAAACAGTACCAGTTGTGACTTTGAGCGAAATCGTGTCGCCACCCGAACATGATGAGAAAATGTTTATTCTCGTGGATGTCGAAGGGTTTGAATATTTTGCTCTTAAAGGAGCGGACACGCTTATAAATGCAGCAAACAAACCGGTTTGGCTTATCGAAATTGTTGGCGAAGGTGTGACGCCGGTATTCAATCCGGATGCACAAGCTGTTTTCGACTTGATGCTGAATTCGGGGTATTCGGCCTACACCGCGACAGGCAACCGGAAGCAGGTTTCCTCTCCACAAATGGACGAGACAAACTATCTGTTTATTTCATCCGAGATGTCGGTTGACGACGTGATTGATGGTTCAAAATGACTGTAGTTGGCAAAGATTTTGTTTTTGTGCATGTCCCCAAGTCCGCGGGAAAATCGGTTGCTGCTTTTTTGGGAGGAACCACCAAGGGCATACCCGGACACGCTCCACTTTGGTATTTGCGGCAGAGTCTCGGCGTCCATCACTTTGCATTCGGAACAGTCAGAAACCCCTGGGCCCGTATGGTGTCGGCATATATGTTTATCACGCAAAAGCCTTTGCGCCGAAACGATCCCATTGACGAAATAAACAGAGCCAAATCTTTGTCATTCAAAGACTGGCTGCTTCACGATGAGTTTTTTCCAAAGACGATGAGCTTTGGCGCCAAGACGGGCAACCCGGCTTTCAACGGCGATCGCAGTCGTTTTGGCTGAAAGGGTGCGACGAGATTTGTCGTGTGGAAAATTTAGAGGTCGATCTGCAGAGAGTCCTACCAAATATCAGTGTGCAAAACGCGGCCCTTTTGGCCTGCTTGGACCCGCAAAACTTAAGCACAAGAACCAAAGTATTCATACGCCATTTCAAAGCTATTATGACGCCGAGTCCGTGGACTTTGTGGCCGCGCATAGCGCATGGGAAATTGAGACCTTCGGCTATCGCTTTGAATAGACTCGAACTTAAAGGTGCTGACAGCTACGATTTCTCACTGTCAGATCATCACCTACGAAATTTGGCTTCGGTACCCCAACAATTCAAAATCCATTGCGTAAAGCTTGCGCGCTAAATCCTTGGATTCATTGTCATAATAGCTTTGCCAGGGGCGCTTATCGGCTCGTGATATCGTCTCATTTTCACGCCGCAAAGTGACGTTACCCATTCCAAGATCGTGCGCCATTTTGTCAAAATCATCTGCCAAGGATTCAAAACGGAGCAAACGGTGCACCAACAGCGCGCCGTTCTCATCGGTCAGGAAATAACTCTGGTTTGGTAGGCGGGCGAAAAATGTGTCGTTCCAGAATGGAGATTTCATTCGGTAGCGCAGATAATCCGCAAAGGACATTTTGGCGACCTTTTCCGCGATTTTGGGAATACGAAACTGCTTCATGAACTCGTAGTGACTTACGGCGTGGTCATACGGATTGCGCACTACAGCGAAGCGATGAAACTGATCAAAAACATGTCCGCCAAGTTTACGACGGACGCCCGCGGCGGTTTCGTGTTTACGCAGATAAACGGTGTCCGGCGACTCTTGAATCGGAAGGCGTCGAACAAAGGAGCGCCAGAGTGTTCGTGGTGGATATATGCCGAATGGTTCCAGCGCGGACGTCATGGCCGTGCCCGCGGTTTTGGGAACGTGGACAAAAATGAATTTGTGAGACTGCGAAAGAATCATGAAATCAATCCAGATCCGCCCATGCGAGCTGTGTGTTGTGGGTGACGGGCTTGTTCAAGGTTTTGCCAACCACCTTGTCAAAGTCATAGCCCGGGATTTCGCCGGAACCGGGGCGGCGGGCCCAGATGTCTTGCTCGGATATCACATGACCTGCGGGCAGGTCGCGGTCGGCCACAACGGAGGCGCGGGCGAAGGCGTAGACGGATTCTTCGGCTTGGGTGCGTTGTTTCGGATTGTTGGCGGCGATCCAGATTTCGCGAGAGCGTTCAATCAAAAACCGCAGTTCGGACGGGTCCATGGAATTGATGATGTCCGGCCCCTGACGATAACGCGTGTCGGTGTAGTGGCGTTCCAGAATGGTGGCGCCAAGAGCGACGGAGGCCAGTGCCATTTCCGGCCCGATGGAGTGGTCAGAGAAGCCGACGATGGCGTTTGGGAAAGCCTCTTTTAGGTCGGTTACACCGCGCAGGGAGACAATTTCAGGCGGTGATGGGTAGAGGTTGGTGCATTCCAGAAGGGCATAGTCGATGCCTGCTTCCTCCAAGATCGCCACGGAGCGGCGCATGGTTTCGATGGTCTGCATGCCGGTTGACATGATCACCGGTTTTCCAAACGAGGCGATGTGGCGGATCAGAGGCAGGTTGTCGGCCTCACCTGAGCCGATCTTGAAGGCTGGCACGTCTGCTTCGGCGAGGAAATCTGCCGCTTTGCGGGAAAACGGCGTTGAGATGAAGATCATACCCAGCTCTTGGGTGTAGCGCATGAGTTCGAGTTCATCCTCGGCCGAAAGCGCGCATTGCTGCATCACTTCCCAGATCGAGACATCGGCGTTGGGCGGGAAGATTTCCTTGGCTTCGTCGGTCATTTCGTCTTCGACAAAGTGGGTCTGGTGCTTGACCATTTCACAGCCCGACACCGCGGCAAGACGGACCATTTCCTTGGCGACCGACAGGTCGCCGCCGTGGTTGATCCCGATTTCGGCAATAACCAGCGGGGGATGGTCGGGTCCGATCTCGCGGTTGGCGATCTTCATGGCTGGTCCTTTCCGGGCGCGTTTGCTGTTTCAGAAACTGCTACCCTTTGGGACGCGGGGTGTAAAGTTGAGCAGTGGTGCCGGCCGCAAGAATTCGCCCTGCGCACGGGGCGAGGCAATCGGGTTCTGCGCATTTTAGGCGGTCCGGTGCGGGGGCGCGCATTGCGGCCGGACGGGATCTCTGGGTCGGGAGTCTCGCAACCAATGCCAGATGACAAATGGCTTCATTGCGTTGGTATCAACCGTTTTTGGCACAATTGTCGGGTGCCGTGTTTGAGTGAAAAACGCATTGGGACAGGTGGGACAACAATTGGTGTTTGCGCACGGGCTTTGACAAAAAGCCAGTCATGCCCGCCGCTTTGCAGGCGTGTTGATCGTCTTCCAGAGCGTTGGCTGTGAGGGCAATGATGGGCACCAGCGTCAGATCGTTTTCGGCCTCGAACTCTCTGATCCTGCGGGTCGCGGTAAGGCCGTCCATCACCGGCATGGACATATCCATGAAAATGACATCGGCGCCTGTCGAGCGGTATTTGTCGATCGCTTCGGCGCCGGTTTTTGCAAACAGCGGATCGACGCCAGCGGATTGCAACATGCGTTTGACCACAAGCCGGTTGGTTCGGTTGTCTTCGGCGACGAGCACGCGCAAATCGGCAAACTGCTGCTCTTGCGGGACCGGAACAGGACGCGCAGGAGAGGGCGCAGTTGCCAGCGAGAGTGCGTTGGCGAGAGCCGCTTCCATGACCTCGGCGCGTGCAGGTTTCATCAGGACCGAAGAAATTCCGGACGCCTTTAGCCCGTCGATTTCGGCGGAACGGTCGCTTGAGGAATAAAGGATGATCGGAAAGTCCCGCACATTGTCCATTTCTTTTAGGCTCTTGGCGAGGTCTTCTCCGGTTTGGCTCGGCATATGGTAATCAACAATGGCAACGTCGATATGGTTGGCCAAATCGGGATCTTTGCCAAGGGCGTCCAGGGCCTGAGGCGCATCTGCAAAAAGATGTACGGCCATGCCCCAGCGATGCAAGCGACGTTGCAGGATGGCGCGGTTCAATGCCAGATCATCCACGACCAGGACGGTTTTTCCTGACAGGTCGGATAGTGCCTCTGCGACTGGGGCGTTTTCGGGCGAGGTGTCGGTGACGGGCAGCGGAAGGTCCACCTTAAAGGCTGCACCTTCTCCGAGGGTGGATGTCACGGAAATCTGCCCGCCAAACAGGGTGACAAGCTGTTGCGTGATGGCAAGGCCCAGACCCGTTCCGTCAAAACGGCGGGTGGCCTGCATGTCGACCTGCTGAAATGCCAGGAACACTGCGTCAAGCTTGTCTTCGGGGATGCCGACGCCGGTGTCGCGCACGCAGATAGACAATGGCCTTGGGGCTTTGGCGTTGTAGTCAACGGAGATGGTGACATGGCCTGCGGGCGTGAACTTAACGGCGTTTCCAACGAGGTTCATCACCACCTGACGGATCCGGCCGGGATCGCCGCGGAAATGACGGGGCAGTCCGGTGGCATAGTCAACGCACACCTCGACTTCGGCGCCGCCGATCGCTGGACCGAGCAGCAACGCCACGTCATAGACAATTTCTTCCAGCGAGAAAGGCACGTCTTGCAACACAGTCTCTCCGGATTCATTTTTGGAGAAGTCCAGAATGGAGTTGATGACCGACAGCAGCGCCTCGGAGGACGACAGAATTGTTCGGGCACATTCCTGCTGCTCGGTGTTGAGTTCGGTGGCTTCAAGAATTTCCGCCATGCCCAGTATGCCGTTGATAGGGGTGCGGATTTCATGGCTCATGTTGGCCAGAAACCGTGACTTGGTGCGTGCCGCCTCTTCTGCGCGGGCTTTTTCGCGGGCCAAATCTTTGGACATGCGTTCTTTTTCATGAACGCTTGAGCGAAGGACGTTGAGGGCGGCGCGCATGTCGGATATTTCGTTCCGGCGTTGGCCGGCGGAACGGTCATCAAGGTCGGCAAGATCAAAAAGGCTGCGTGACACGTCTCGCATGGCATTGGAAATTCGGTTGGACATCCGCGTTGCCAAAACAACGGCAAAGGCGGTGGCTATGGCGGCAAACGCGCCGATCAATAGCACGGCGTCGCGAATGGCGGCAGGCGCAGACAAAACCGTTTCGGCCGCTTCTGCACGGCTTTCGGCAACGATGGTTTCGGTCAGTTGCTGAACGCGTTGCGCGCTTTGCTCCAAGCTCCAGCTTGTGGGAATGGCATCCCCCTTGGCCAGCCCGAGAAGGACCTCGGCTTGCGCGCGCCAGAAACGTTCGGCGTCGATCAGGGCTGCCACTTTGGGGGCGAGGGGGCCATCGTCAACCAGAATGCGCATGGCGCCAATCGAGGCCTGTTCGGCGCCCAAACGGGTGTAAAACCCGGTGCTGACCGTTCCCTGATCAGTGATATGGGTCATGGCCAGAATGTCAGAGGTGTAGCGCTGCGTTTCCTCGATGGCACTTGCCGTTTTCAGAGCGAGGCCGGTGATTTCGGTGGTGGTTGCAAGCGCGTCCGCGGCACGGTTGGACGAAATGACCGCGCCGGCACCCAAAGTCAGCAAGCCAATCAAGCCAACACAACAGGCCACCGACAAAGGGACCAGCATCGCGGTGCGCACCGACATTTGAAATCGTAGTGGATTAAAAATCATGGCTCAATTCGACGGCAACACTGGCGCGCGCACCGGTGCTCCTTCCTCCGTAAGGGTCTCAAGAAAGGCGACAATTTCGGCGACTTGCACGGCGGTGATGGAAAAGGGTGCGCTGTCCAGCCGACCGGACAACCCAAGAGAGGTTCCGGCGTCGGAGTAGTGCCAGATCAGATCCTCAAGCGATTGAAAACCACCCAGATGCGTATAAGGCGCGCGCAAAGAGATATTGCGTAAAGTGGGAACCTTGAGTTTTGGCCGACCGGTTTCGCCATCACCGGACAAGACCGGAGCGTATAAGACCAGTTCGGAGCCGACATCGTAAAATCCACCGTCCGTAAAAGCCCATCCCGCATGGCAGGCCGCGCAACCTGCCTGTCCAACAAACAGGTTGAATCCGCGTTTTGCCTTCTCCGAAATTGCGGTCTCATCGCCCTCTACCCACCGGTCAAACGGCGCGTTTGCGGCGACCAGGGTCCGCTCATAAGTGGCCAGAGACCGCAGCACGGTTTCCTTGTTTATGCCTTCTTCCGGAAACAGGCGCTCAAAGGTGGTTCGGTACAGTGGAACAGCGCTCAACCGCGTGAATATCAGATCAAAACTTGCGGCCATTTCGGAAGCTGCAGTGAGAGGACCAACCGCCTGTTGTTCCAGAGACTGCGCGCGCCCGTCCCAGAAGAATGACGTGGACCACGCCTGATTGAGGACGGTCGGTGTATGTCGGGACAACGGACGGCTTTTGGCGCCGATGGCGCGCGCAACCGGTGCCTCCCACCCAAAGGACGGGTTGTGGCAGCTGGCACAGGACATGTTCTGATGTTTCGACAGGCGGGGGTCAAAAAACAGCATTTTTCCGAGCGTGGCAATTTCGCGGCTGTAGGGTGCGGACTCTGGAAAAGGAATTGTGGTGGGACGGCGAAAATCCTGCCGATCAGGCGATAACGACGTTTGCGCGTGGGCAGCAAATGCGCCCAAGAGCACCCAAAATCCCGCAACAGCCACGCGGGCACACATGGTTGGTAACATGATCAATACAACTCAAAACAATCAGCGCGGAAAAACACACAATGCGCATCGTCAAAGTGTGATCTGACGCCCTTAAAGAGCGGTTAACACCTCCAACCTTTGTGTCAGAGCAGTTAATGATCTCTTTCAGCGGCCTGTTGATGGGGCGTGAAAGCTCAGGATTGCTGCAAGCATAACCAGTGCCATGGCAGCCAGCGACCACGCTCCTGGAACGATGTTCAGAAACAGAAGGTCCAGCAAGGCGGCAAACCCAAGCGCCAGATATTCCAGACCGGCCTGTCGGGACAGGGGGCAAATTTGGATGCTGAGGGTCATGAGAATATGCGCCGTTCCCCCCGCGATGCCGGAGCCGATCAAGAACAAGAGGTCGATTGGGTTCGGATATTTCCAGCCAAAGACCGCCGTCGCGGCGCCGGCCAACGTGCAAGAAACGGCAAAATACAAAGCGATCGTGCCCGCGTGCTCCGTGCGCGTCAGACGGCGGATCTGGATTTTGGCAATAGCAGTCAAGACCGCTGTGGCAATGCCTAGCGCCACGCCCAACATAGTGCCGCCGCGCGACTGCGGGGCGCTGAGTTCCGGCCAGACAAGCAGCAGGACTCCGCAAAACCCGATCGCGATGCAGATCCAGCTTGCGGGCGGAATATGTTCTCCCAAACACACGCGGGCCAGCAATATCGTGGCGAAAGGCGCGAGAAAACCGATCAAGGTGTAATCCGCCAGCGACAGGTATCGGAGGGAGGCAAATGCGGTGAACATCGCGGCGCACCCTGCGAGGCATCTTTTGAAGTGGCCAAGAGGTCGTTTGGTAAAAAGCTGTGCGGGCAGGGCGCCTTGAAGCCACATAAAGAGGATCAAGGGGAGCAGGGCAAAGGCGCTTCGGAAAAAAACGATCTGGCCGGTCGGGTAGTGATCCGCGGCAAGTTTGACACACAGGGCCATCACCGCGAAGGCAGCAATGGAGGCCACGCGGAGCCATAATCCAAGCACGGGGCGGTCGAACGGTGCGGCGCTAGCGGTCATGTCAGGCGGCAAAACGCAAAAAGCGGGAGCCGTCCGTTGGATCGGTCACGAAATGGCCGTGAATGTCAAACACCGCGCGCAGGGTTTCCTTGGTCAGCAGGTCATCCGGTGTGCCGATGTCCCAGAGGCGTCCGTCTTTCATAATGGCGATGCGGTCACACATCATCGCGTGGTTCAGGTCATGGAGCGCAATCACAGTGGTTTTGCCCAACCGATGCAACAAATCCAGAATACCGATCTGGTGACGGATATCGAGGTGGTTGGTCGGCTCATCCAACAAAAGCGTTTCGGGCTGCTGGGCGAGCGCGCGGGCAATGTGTACCCTTTGTTTTTCTCCGCCGGACAGTGTGTTCCACGGCTGATTTGCCTTGTGGATCATATCCACGGCAGCAAGCGCGTCCTGAACGATGCGATCATCCGACGCGCTCCAGGGGGAGAGTGGGGAGAGCCATGGTGTGCGCCCGACATGCACGGCGGTGCGGGCCGTAATGGCGTCATCGGTGTCGGCCTGCTGCTCGACAAATGCCATCTGGCGCGCGATGTCGCGGCGTTTCATGAGGGCCATAGGCTCGGCGTTGAGAAACACGGCACCGCTGGACGGGCTGCGCAGGCCCGCCAGCATGCGCAGAAGCGTGGATTTGCCAGATCCGTTGGAGCCGACAAGACCAAGAAATTCCCCGTGTCGAACATCGAGGGAGACATTCTCGACGATGATTTTGCCGCGCGTCTTCCAGCTTAGGTTTTCACCTCTCAGGCTCATGTGCGCTGTCCCCGGATCAGGATTAGCGCAAACGTTGGCGCACCGATCAGGGCGGTGATGACGCCGATCGGAAGAACCTGACCCGGGATCAGGATGCGGGAGGCGATATCGGCGAATACCAGAAACACTGCGCCAAACACTGCGGCGGCCGGTATGAGCCGCCCGTGGCTGTGCCCCACAAGGAAACGCGCCATGTGCGGGATTACCAGACCAACAAAACCGATGGAGCCGACAATTGAGACCATGGCCGCAGTCAGCAGCGCGGTGGTGAGGATCAGCACGGCCTGAACGCGTCTCACTGGCACGCCCACTGAGGCGGCGGCGTCTGTGCCAAAGGTAAAGGCATCAAGGTATCGCGCATGCCAGACAATGATGATGAACCCCAAGATCACAACAGGCGCAGCCACCTGAACATCGGGCCATCGCACACCGGAAAGATTTCCCATGAGCCAGAACATGATACCTTTGGCTTGTTCGGCGTTTGCAGATTTCGCGATGATGAAGGCGGTAAGCGCGTTAAAAAGCTGTGAGCCGGCAATGCCAGCCAGAACGATCTGCACTGAGCCGTGTTTGGCGGTGGAGCCACCGGCAAAATGGGCCAGTGTCACCACAAGCCCAAAAGCGGTAAGGGCGCCGGCGAAGGCGCCCGCGGACAGGGAAATCGCGCCGCCGCCAAGGCCTGCGACTGTGGCCAGAACTGCCCCTGTGGAGGCCCCCGCGGAGATGCCCAAAAGATAGGGTTCGGCGAGCGCATTCCTGAGAAGCGCTTGCAGCACCACGCCGGATATGGCGAGGCCGGCGCCGCAGCAGGCGGCAACGATGGCGCGGGTCAGGCGGTAGTTCCACAAAAGACCAGACTCGATCGGGTCCACGCTGAGGGCGGTTCCCAGAAAGTTGTTGGACAGGGTTTTTAAAACCACATCAAATCCGATGCTGGTTTCCCCAATGACCACGCCACACAAAACGGCGGCGCACACAATCAGCGCACCGCCGCAGACCGGCCCCGAAAGGGACCGGACGCGTTTTCCCAGATCATTCAGATCCGGCATGTCGACGTCAGCCTTGCTGGCCATTCTCGTAGGCCTCAAGCGCATCGGTCAGGGTTTCAAGGCCGCTTATCAAGCGCATGGTGGCGTTCATCTGTGAAACATCCAGCACAATGATGCGGTCTTCTTTCACTGCGGTCATCTGGGAGGCAACAGGATCGGTTTTCAGAAACTCCAGTTTCTTGGCCACGTCGTCGCCGTCAAAACGCCGGCGCTCCATTTTGGCGATGACGATGAAAGACGGATCCGATTTGATGATCGTTTCCCATCCGACCAATGGCCATTCCTCGTCGCTTTGTACGACATTTCGCATGCCGAGTTGCGACAGCATATAGGCCGGCGCGCCTTTCTGACCGGCGACGTAGGGATCGGATTCCAGATCAACAGACGAATACCAGACCACCGCTGATGCATCATCAATGTTAAGGGCCTTGGCGCGTTCAATGGCACTGACCTCGCGATCCTGAAGCCTGGCCACGAGCGCATCGCCCTCTGCCGAGATGTTGAAAATGTCGGCGATCTCGGAGATGCCCTGATAAATGGAGGATGTGGAAAAGGCGACCGAGCGGGTGCCGTCGACGCCCTCGGAATTGTCCTTTCCGACACAATCGGTGGGCAGGACATATGTGTCGATCCCAAGGTCATGGAACTGATCGCGGGTGGCGATCATGCCGTCGGGGCCGATGTGCCATTCGTATTCGATAGTGACGAGGTCGGGACGCTTGCCAACGATGGATTCAAACGAAGGGTCATTGTCTGCAAGGCGGTCCACCTTGGCATTCACTGCGGCGTATTCTGCGGCCACATCGTCAAACCAGACGCCGGTGCCAAGCAGATTTGTTTCGTCCAATCCAAGTGCGTAAAGAATTTCCGTGGTGGCCTGACCAACCGACACCGCGGTTTCGGGTTTGGTTTCAAAAGTAACGGACTGGCCGCAGTTTTGCAGGATGTACGGGTAAGTTGTTTCAGCCTGAGCCGCGAAGGCGCCAAGGGACAACAGGGACGCAATAGCGATCTTGTTCATCGGGTGTTTCTCTCAATTGTTTCAGGTGGGCCTACCGGGCGGAAGGGCGGAGTGGACCCGTGCGCTCTGACGTGGCGGCTGGCTTCGTGAGAGCGGATGTCACCAGTCATATTCCGAATTTTCAGAAGATCAAATAGTATCTGACAATTTTAATTGGGTATGCAGAAATCCGCCGCTGGAAACAAAAAACCAGAAGACGGGAAACCGAACGGCGTCCAGGAGAACGCCGCGAACAATCGAGTGTGAATGCATCAGGTATCAGGGATAGTGGCGGAGAGACAGGGATTCGAACCCTGGGTCCCCGTGAAGGGACAACGGTTTTCGAGACCGCCCCGTTCGACCACTCCGGCACCTCTCCGCGGTAGGGTCTTGGTGAGGGAGGCGTTTAATCAGTTTCGTGATCGCCTGCAAGCGGCTTTTGCATTGTTTCGGCGGACAAATGCACTAGCTTGAGGTCATGACCTTAAATGCCTGTGCCCAAGTTGCCCCGAACCGATCCCGTACTCCCTTTGCAGGTTGGCTTAGCGGCCTGTTGCTCGCTGCGTTTGTCTTGCTGCTGGCGGGCGTTAACGGCGCGCGCGCTGCGGATCGGGACAAGGTGACGGCGTTTTTGCAAGTCACGGGATTTGATGTTGCGATTGATTCCATTGCGCTGTCGGCCAGTTCCGCCCCCCTGATGCTGGGACTTGAGGAAGACGCCTTTGGCCTTGAATGGACGTTGCTATCGAAAAAGGTTTTCGACACCGATCTGATGCAAACGCGGGCCACCGATATTCTGGAGGCCACGCTGAGCGATGAGGTTCTTGCACATGGGGCCGCGTTTTACGCCTCGGATCTGGGGCAGCGGCTGGTTGAGGTGGAAAATGCCTCTCACATGGCGGATGACGATGAAAAGGTCGCCGAAGGGGAGCGCCTGTTGGCCGAATGGGGGGAGGAAGGTGAAGCGCGTGCTGAGTTGTTTAAGCGTATGAACCTTGCAATCGATCCCAAAGACATCGGCATGCAGGCGGTGACGGAAATTCAGGTGCGCTTTATTCTGGCCGCGACCTATGCCGGTGTGGTGCAACTGCGCACGGACGAAGACGGGTTGCGCGCGACGCTGATGGAGAATGCAGAGCAGTTTGCCGAAGAGCGCGAGCTGAATTCCCTGCACAATGCGGCCTATACGTATCAGTCGTTCTCTCTAGAGGAGTTGCAGGCGTATACAGAAGCGCTGGAAGATCCGATGATGATGGAGCTATACGAGCTGATGAATGCGGTGCATTTTGAGGTCATGTCCAACCGGTTTGAGGCGCTGGCGCTGTCGATGGGACAAATCCAGCCGCAACAAGAGTTGTGACGCGCGCAAAGCGTTTAAACAAACGTGCTTTAGCGCTTGACTTGCCCCAAAAACCAACCGATAAGCGCGCATCCGGCGTGAAGTGTCTACTTTGCGCCGTGTTTTGTTGACATACAGCCCCGAGAGGGGCGCGCTGTTCGAGGCGGCTTGCCACCAACACCGGATGCCTGAGGGCAAAAGGGGCCACAGAACGCGATAAATCGAAGGAATAGGACATGTTCGCAGTCCTCAAGACCGGCGGCAAACAGTATAAAGTACAGGCAGGCGACGTCCTGCGTGTCGAAAAACTGGCTGCAGACGCTGGCGAAAAAATCCAATTCAACGACGTGCTGATGGTTGGCGGTGACAAAACCGTTGTTGGCGCACCTTTCGTTGAAGGCGCTGCCGTGCAGGCCGACGTGATCGACCAGATCAAAGGCGAAAAGCTGATCAAATTCGTGAAGCGTCGTCGTAAGCACAGCTCCAAGCGTACCGTGGGCCACCGTCAGAAACTGACACTGGTTCGCATCACCGACATTCTGGCCTCTGGTGCCGACAAATCCGGCGTCAAAGCCGCGATCGGTTCCGGTTCCGTTGCAGCAGCACCTGCCGCAGCCGCCAAGCCGGCCAAGAAAGCCGCCAAAGCTGAGGCACCTGCCGCAGCTGCAGCAGCAGACGACCTGACCGCCATCACTGGCGTTGGTCCGGCCGCCGCCAAGAAACTGGCAGACGCAGGTATCACCTCGTATGCACAGCTCGCAGCGGTTGACGTTGACAGCTTTGATGCTGTGAAGGTTAAGCCTGAGTGGGTTGCACAAGCAGCCGATCTGGCGAAGTAAGCGAAGTATAGGAGACTAACGATATGGCACATAAAAAAGCTGGTGGTAGTTCCCGTAACGGTCGCGACTCCGCAGGTCGCCGTTTGGGCGTGAAAAAATACGGTGGCGAAAGCGTCATCTCTGGCAACATCATCATGCGTCAGCGTGGCACCAAGATGTGGCCGGGCGAAGGCGTTGGCATGGGCAAAGACCACACCATCTTTGCAACCACCGACGGCAACGTAAAATTCCACAAAGGCCTCAAGGGCCGCACCTTTATTTCGGTCCTGCCAGTGGCGGAGGCCGCAGAGTAAGCCGAACCCGTAAAGGTTATGACACAATCAGGGGGCCGGCTGCATAAGCCGGCCCTTTTTGCTTTTTTATCCAAAAGGTGCGCTATGGGCGTTGCTGTTGCACAGTTTGCCATATTTGCCGCGAGCCAGGTGGGAACACCGGGGCCTGCGAACATGGCGTTGTTGGCGACAGGCGCGCGGTTTGGATTTGTTGCGGCCTTGCCGTTTGTGGCGGGCGTGGCTTTGGGCAAGCAGTTGATCATCTGGCCGATCGGATTTGGCCTGATGGGGTTGGCGGACACCGTGCCGTGGCTGTTTGTGGCGCTCAAGTGGATCAGCGCGGCCTATATCTGTTGGCTGGCGTGGAAGGTGGCGAACCTTCGCTTGTCGCCAGAAAGTGGCGTGACCGAACAGCCGCCGGGATTTATTGCGGGATTGTGGGTGCATCCTCTCAACCCCAAGGCGTGGGCGATGATTGTCACGGGATTTACCAGTTTCGTGAGCCCTGACACAGAACCGTTGCAAGCCACGGCGACAATAGCCATCTGCCTGTTGACCACACAGGCCATATTTCACCCGATCTGGACTTATGGGGGAGACCGGATCGCACAACTCGTCGCGGGAAAACCTGCGGAACGCTACCTGATGAGAACCCTTGCGGCGCTGACCGTTGCCTCGGTTCTTGTTGTCCTAATCTGAGGAGGAGACAGGTATGAAATTGGAAGCCATCGTCAACCAGCCGGTTGTGAACACAGAACGCTTTGTGCTGCGCCCGCTGCGTCGGTCCGATCAGGGCTTGATTGATATGTACGCCGGACTGGAAGAGGTCGCGCGTATGACTACATCGATCCCGCATCCCTTGCCACCCGGCGCGACGGATGCCTTCATCCTGCGTGCGCAGGCAGAGGACCGCGTGGAAGATGTCTGGGCAATTGACGGTTCGCAAGAAGGGCAACCCGAGGTGATGGGGCTAGTCAGCCTGACGCGGGTGGATCAGGGGCAGGCCGAAATCGGATATTGGATCGGTCCGGGCTTCTGGAACACCGGGTTGGCGTCCGAAGCGGTACGGGCCTTGATTGCGGCGAACCCTCTGGAAAGCACAACCGTGTTTGCCAGCGTTTTTCAGGACAACCCTGCCTCGGCGCGGGTGCTGACGAACTGCGGGTTCCAATATCTTGGGGATGCGGAGAGTTTTTCTGTGTCGCGCGATGCCAATGTGCCCACTTGGACCTATTCTTTGAAACTGGATTGAGCCTGAGCGCGTGTCGCGCTATCAGGCTCAAAGCCTCATAAGGACGTAAAGACCATGAAATTCCTCGACCTAGCCAAAGTTTACATCCGCTCCGGCGGCGGTGGGTCGGGCTGTGTCTCGTTCCGGCGTGAGAAATACATCGAATACGGTGGCCCTGATGGCGGCGATGGCGGTAGCGGCGGCTCGGTCTATGCTGAGGCGGTTGAGGGGCTGAACACGCTGATTGATTTTCGCTATCAGCAACACTTTTTCGCCAAGAGCGGCATCCCCGGAATGGGGCAGCAGCGCACAGGCAAAACCGGCGATGACATTATTTTGCGCGTGCCTGTTGGCACCGAAATTCTAGACGAGGATCAGGAGACCGTGGTTGCGGACCTGACCGAAGTTGGTCAGCGGGTTCTATTGGCCAAGGGCGGTAACGGTGGCTGGGGCAACCTGCACTTTAAATCGGCCACCAACCAGGCGCCGCGTCGCGCGAACCCGGGGCAACCGGGCATCGAACGCACGATCTGGCTGCGGCTGAAACTGATTGCGGATGTCGGCCTTTTGGGTCTGCCCAATGCCGGCAAATCGACGTTTTTGGCAGCGACTTCCAACGCGCGGCCCAAGATTGCCGATTACCCGTTCACAACCTTGCACCCCAACCTTGGTGTTGTCGGCGTGGACAACGTGGAATTTGTGGTCGCCGACATTCCCGGCCTGATCGAAGGCGCGTCCGAGGGGCGGGGGCTTGGCGATTTGTTCCTTGGCCATGTGGAGCGTTGCGCGGTGCTTTTGCATCTGGTGGATGGCAGTTCCGGCACCTTGCTTGAGGACTATATGACCATCGTGCAAGAGATTGGAAACTATGCGGAAATTCTGGCGCAGAAACCCCGTATTACGGTTTTGAACAAAATTGACGCGCTCGATGAGGAAGAACGCATCTTCCTCAAGGAAGAACTGGAAGCCGTTGTCGGTGGACCTGTTATGTTGATGTCGGGCATCAGCCATGAAGGCACAACCGAGGTGCTGCGGGCGTTGCGATCCGAGATTGACGATGACCGTTTGCGTCAGAAGATTGCCGATGATGTCGACGAGGAAGAGGCACCGTGGCAACCCTGAGCGACGCAAAACGGGTTGTGATCAAGATCGGGTCTGCTTTGTTGGTGGACCGGACCCAGAATGCGTTGCGCGGCGACTGGCTGCGCGGATTGGCCGAAGATGTGGCGATGCTGAAGGCACGCGGATCGGATGTGATCCTTGTGTCCTCAGGTTCGATCGCTTTGGGGCGCGGGGCGCTTGGGTTGCCCGCTACGGAGCTCTCTCTAGATCAATCGCAAGCTGCGGCAGCGGTTGGGCAAATCCGGCTGGCGCGGGCCTACGAGGAAGCGTTGGCGCCGCATGGGATCACCACGGCGCAGGTTCTGGTCACGCTGGAAGACAGCGCCAACAGGCGGCGATATCTCAATTCGCGGGCCACGTTGGAGCAGTTGATTTCGCTCGGCGTGGTGCCGATTGTGAACGAAAACGACACCGTCGCCACGGATGAAATCCGCTATGGCGACAACGACCGTCTGGCGGCGCAGATTGCTCTGACCACGGGGGCGGATCGGCTTGTGTTGCTGTCCGATGTGGACGGGTTTTATTCTGCCAATCCGATGGAAGATCCCACCGCGACACGTTTTGACGTCGTGGAAGAAATCACCGCCGAGATCGAGGACATGGCCGGCGAGGGCGTGTCGGGCCTTTCCAAAGGCGGCATGATCACCAAGTTGATGGCAGCCAAAACTGCTACTGCGGGCGGCTGTGCGATGGCGATCACCGAAGGCTCCGTGATGCGCCCTATTTCGGCTCTGGAAAATGGGGCCAATGCCACGTGGTTTAGCGCACAAGGCACGCCGCATCTGGCGCGCAAACGATGGATTGGCTCGATGAAGCCGCAGGGCACGCTGGTGGTTGATGCCGGTGCCGCGCGCGCGTTGGGGCAGGGCAAAAGCCTGCTGCCTGCGGGCGTGACAGATGTAACCGGCGATTTTGAGCGCGGAGATCCGGTGGTGATCGCCGATCCGCAGGGTCACAAGATCGGGCAGGGGCTTGCGGGCTACAAATCCAGCGACGCGCGTAAGATCAAGGGCCATCACAGCCGCGATATTGAGCCGCTTTTGGGCTATCCGGGCCGCGCTGCGCTTGTTCACCGCGACGACATGGCGCTCTAGTCTTCTTACTTGTAAAACTACTCCCGTCGGAGGCTCCGGCATTATCCAAACCACGCAAAGGAAAAATCTGATGAAAGACATCGCAGATATCCCCGCCCTGATGACAGAGCTTGGCCAGAACGCCAAAGCCGCAGCAGCAGAGTTGGCCTTTGCCCCGGCCCCAGCGAAACAGCGCGCGCTTGAAGTGGCGGCCGATGCCGTTTGGGCGCGGCGTGCCAAGATCATCGAGGCCAACAAGAAAGACCTCGAGTTCGGCCGGAACAAAGGCCTGTCAGACGCGATGATGGACCGCTTGATGCTGGATGAAGAGCGCATTCAGGGCATTGTAGGCGGCTTGCGCGCGGTGGCGGCACAGAACGATCCGGTGGGCGAGGTTCTGGAAGAGTGGGATCGTCCCACGGGTCTGAACATTCGCCGCGTGCGCACGCCCTTGGGCGTGGTTGGTGTGATCTATGAAAGCCGTCCGAATGTGACCGCTGATGCCGGTGCGCTATGCCTGAAATCCGGCAATGCGGTGATCCTGCGTGGCGGCTCGGAAGGCTTTAACAGCTCCGGTGCGATCCATGCCTGTCTGGTCGAGGGGCTGAAGGCGGCGGGCCTGCCGGAAGCGTCGATCCAGTTGGTGCCGACCCGCGATCGGGCTGCGGTGCAGGAACTGTTGACCATGGTGGACACGGTTGACGTGATCGTGCCACGCGGTGGTAAGGGGCTTGTCGGACTGGTGCAGCGCGAGGCGCGTGTGCCGGTGTTTGCCCACCTTGAGGGCATTGTTCACATCTATGTCGACAAAGCGGCCGACCCGCAAAAAGCCATGGAGGTGATCCTGAACGCCAAGACGCGGCGCACGGGGATTTGCGGCGCGGCGGAATGCCTGTTGATCCACGAGGATCTTGTGGACAGTCTGGGCGCGGATGTTGTGGCGATGCTGGTGGCGGCAGGCGTGCGGGTGCATGCGGATACGCGCCTTCAGGCGGTTGAAGGCACACTTGCGGCGTCTGATGCGGATTGGGGCAAGGAATATCTGGATATGGATATAGCTGCCAAAGTGGTCAGCGATGTGGACGAGGCAATTGCCCACATTCGCCGGTATGGCTCTGATCACACCGATTGTATTCTCACCGAATATGATGCGGTGGCAGAGCGGTTCTTTGAACGGGTCGACAGCGCGATCCTGATGCGCAACGCCTCAACCCAGTTTGCGGATGGGGGCGAATTTGGCATGGGTGCGGAAATCGGCATTGCCACGGGCAAAATGCACGCCCGTGGTCCCGTCGGTGCGGCGCAGCTTACCAGTTTCAAATATCTGGTGGTTGGTGACGGAACCACCCGCGCCTGATCGACTTTAGAATGTCAGTTCCAGCTTGGTGTCACTCTGGCTGGTACTGACGGATCGGCCCAAAGTGCTGGCCCATTGCGGCAAAAGCCCGAATTGCACCTGATTTGGTGCGAGGGTTTGAGGCACATCGCCCGACACCAAGGCGGGCCAGAGCGTGTCGTCAACGCGCAGTTTTTCGCTCTCGCCAATCACCTGCCAACCGCCTTGAGTGCGATGCACGCTGATCACGCCGCCGAAGGGTAGGGCGGTCTCAAAACAGAGAATGGCAAGAAATGCGAGGCGCAGTTCGGTGCGTTCAACCGCGCCTTGAACTGTCCAGTCCACCATCGTGCGCGCACCGATCGCCATGTTGTCCAGGATGGTCAGAATTTCCTGCTCGCCCACCTGCTGTTCTGCTGAGGCCTGACCAAAGGCCACGCGGAAGAACCGAATTTTGGCGTTTGCGTTTTGCACGCTGTCTGCGATCAGCGACAACTCTGGGGCCTTGGCGCCTCCGGCCAGTTCGATCAGTTCCATGCCATTGCTGATGGCGCCAATCGGGCTGATCAGGTCGTGGCAAATGCGGGAGCCTACCAACGCGGCCAAATCCGGTTTATGTGTCATCTTATCACTCCTGACGCGTGGACCCATCATGACCGACCTCAACGCATTTCTAGAGCCCGGTGCGCTCGTGACCCATCCCGATCAGCCTGATTGGGGCATAGGACAAGTGCAATCCAATATCGGTGGAAAAGTCACCGTGAATTTCCGCGAAGCGGGCAAGGTTGTTATTGATAGCAATCGTATAATGCTCAATTGGAGTCATGCGGAATAATTGGTTAACATTTGGTTCACGCCCGTGATGTTGCGTCAAGCTTTGAGCGGAAAACCGGCAAAAGAAGCGGCTTGGTTGATTTCACGTGTGCCTCTGCCTAAAACCTCCGCAACAAGAGGCGCAGACGCAAAAAATGGCACATACCCCCGATTTTGAAGTGAGACTTGCGAGGTCAGAAGAAGACCTTAAAGCCGCGCAGAGGTTGCGGTATCGGGTGTTTGTCGAGGAACTGGGCAGCGGCGGTGATCTGGTGGATCATGAGGGCAGGCTGGAGCGCGACAAGTTTGATCCCTTCTTTGATCACATGATTTTAGTAGATCGTGCCTTGGCATGCGAGGACATCGACAAAGTGGTCGGGGTCTATCGGTTGTTGCGTCAGGATATGGCGGAGGAAATGGGGCAGTTTTATTCCGAGGACGAGTATGACCTGTCCAAACTGAAGGCCTCGGGCCGGCGGTTGATGGAACTGGGGCGATCTTGCCTGTTGCCAGAGTATCGCGGCGGGGCGGCGATGTTTCATCTGTGGAACGCCATGGCGGCTTATGTGGCTGAGCACGAGATCGAAATCCTGTTTGGTGTCGCGAGTTTTCACGGCACGGATGTGGAGGCCTTGGCGCAGCCTTTGTCGCTGCTCCATCACAGGCATCTCGCGCCCGAGGACATTCGGACACGGATTTTGCCGCAGCATCACCAGAGTATGAATCTGATGGCGGAAGACCAAATTGATCGACGGGCCGCCATGGTTGAGGTGCCTGCCTTGATCAAAGCTTACCTGAGATTGGGCGGCTTTGTCGGGGAGGGGGCATTCATCGACCGGACGTTCAACACCACGGACGTGTGCCTGATCCTTGATACGGCACGGATGAATGAAAAGAACCGCGCGCTTTATTCTAAGGGTCGACCGTCGTGACAGCTTGGGAAAGCGAAGAGGGATACCTGCCGCACAAGCCCTTGGGCGTGGGCGGTTGGATGCGGGTGATCCTGCGGGGCGTTCCGCTGGCACTACTGGTGTTTGGTTGTTTGATCCTGCTGCTGTTGGTGCGCATGGTTGAGGCCCCGTTGTTTGGCCTACATCGCCCGTGGACGCCCTATATCACTCGGTTTGTGTGCCGAAATGCCTTTCGCATTCTGGGCATTGGTTTCTCTTCACGCGGCCGCCCGATGACCCACCGCGGGGCGGTGGTGGCGAACCATTCTTCGTGGCTGGATATTTTCACGCTGAACGCGAGAAAGAACGTCTATTTTGTCAGCAAGGCCGAAGTGGCAAAGTGGCCAGGCATCGGCTGGCTGGCGCGGGCCACGGGCACGGTGTTTATCAACCGTGACCGACGTGAGGCGGCGGCGCAGAAGAAGGTGTTTGAGGACCGGCTTCTGGCAGGTCACAAGTTGCTGTTCTTTCCCGAGGGCACAAGCACGGATGGCCAGCAGATCCTGCCGTTCAAATCTACGCTGTTTGCGGCGTTTTTTGATGAGCGTCTGCGTGAAGAAATGCACATCCAGCCCGTTACCGTGCGCTATATCGCACCGCAAGGTGAAGATCCGCGGTTTTATGGTTGGTGGGGAGATATGGATTTTGGGCCGCATTTGCTGATTACGCTTGGCGCGCGTCGACAGGGGCGGGTTGAAGTTGTGTATCATCCGGAGCTGGTGGTCTCGGATTATACCAGTCGCAAAGCCTTGGCAGAGGCTGCGGAAACGTCGGTCCGCAGCGCTCTTGTGGTGGCGCAATAGAGAGGCGGTGTTAGCCCTCGTCGCGGGCCTTTGCGCGCTGAAATGCGGGGCGGGCGTGCATGGCCTCAACAAATCTGGCCAAAGCGGGATATGCCTTGGCGCCTTGACCACGCACGGCGATTTCTGCCGGAAAGATCATCATCACATCCACCGCCGACAGATCATCCAGCACAAAGTGGCCCGACGGGCGCAACAGGCTGTCCATATAGCTGAAGTGATTGTCCATCTCCGAGGTGATACGCGGCTGTAGCGGCGCTGCGGCCTCACCCAGCATTGAGGTATACAGGCCGAGGAGAGGTGGCAGCATGGCCGAGCCTTCGGCAAAATGCATCAATTCAAGGTGCTGCACATAAGAAGCGGTTCCGGCCTCAGGGATCATGTGCGGCGCGTGCCGGTAACAGATGCGTTCCACGATGGCAGCGGATTCCGAAATCACGCGACCGTTCATTTCGATCACCGGAGATTTGCCAAGCGGGTGAATTTCCTTGAGTTCCGGCGGCGCAAGACGGGTCTTGGGATCGCGGTGATAAGCGATCAACTCATAGTCGGCGCCGATCTCTTCGAGCAGCCACATAATGCGCAGAGAGCGGGATTTGTTCAGATGGTGCAGGCGGATCATGGCGGTCTCCTTGTGACTGTTCGCACCCTAGTGTACGAAATGCCGCCTCCAATAGGAGAAATTGCAGTTTTTCGGACGCGGCGTCATGGAATTTCGGAAAACCCTGCAGAACCTGTGAAAACAGGGTTGCACAGCCCGCAAACCTTATGTAAACGCGCGTCATTCAAACCCGCAGGCGGGGTTTGGGCTTGGGCAGGGGAGACATCCCTGTCGGTCCGCCGGTTGGAGCATCCGCTCTCACTTCTCCCCGCCAAGGCGTAAACCGGAAAAGGAAATACAAGCATGGCTCTTCCTGAGTTCTCCATGCGTCAGCTGCTGGAAGCTGGCGTTCACTTTGGCCACCAAACGCAACGCTGGAACCCCCGTATGGGCGAGTTCATCTATGGTTCGCGTAACGGCATCCACATTTTCGACCTGACACAGACCGTTCCGATGCTGGACGCAGGTCTGAACGCGATCCGCGACACCGTTGCCAAAGGCGGCCGTGTTCTGTTCGTGGGCACCAAGCGTCAGGCAGCTGGTCCGATCGCGGACGCAGCGGACAAATCTGCTCAGTACTTCATGAACCACCGCTGGCTCGGCGGCAC
This sequence comes from Shimia haliotis, assembly GCF_900114415.1. GTDB lineage: Bacteria > Pseudomonadota > Alphaproteobacteria > Rhodobacterales > Rhodobacteraceae > Shimia > Shimia haliotis. The sequence continues at coordinate 690,994 of NZ_FOSZ01000001.1, forward strand.
GCTGACCAACTGGAAAACTGTTTCCCAGTCCATCAACCGTCTGAAAGAGATCGACGAAAAGATGGCGACTGGCGCAGAAGGTCTGACCAAGAAAGAGCGTCTTGGCATGGAACGTGACCAGGAGAAGCTGCAAGCTTCCCTCGGCGGTATCCGTGACATGGGCGGCGTTCCTGACCTGCTGTTCGTCATCGACGTGAAAAAAGAAGCTCTGGCCATCGCCGAAGCCAACAAACTGGGTATTCCTGTTGTGGCTGTTGTCGACACCAACTGCTCGCCTGACGGCGTAGACTACATCATCCCGGGCAACGACGACGCGGCCCGCGCGATTGCTCTGTACTGCGATCTGGCAGCACGTGCGGCTCTGGACGGCATGACCGCTCAGATGGGCGCAGCTGGCGTTGACCTGGGTGCTTTCGAAGAAGCACCGGCAGAAGAAGTTGTTGCAGAAGACGCTCCGGCGGCAGAAGCAGCGACCGAAGAAGCGCAGGCTTAATTTTCTGATACGGGGGCAGGGTACGCCCGCCCCCTTTTTATCCCCAATTCTGACGAGGAGAGCCAAAAATGGCGATCACAGCAGCAATGGTAAAAGAACTGCGCGAGATGACCGGCGCAGGCATGATGGACGCGAAAAAAGCGTTGACCGAAACTGATGGCGACCAGGAAGCAGCAATCGATTGGCTGCGCACCAAAGGTCTGGCGAAAGCGGCGAAGAAATCCGGCCGTACAGCAGCCGAAGGTCTGGTGGCCGTAAAGGTTGAAGGCAACAAAGGTGTTGCGGTTGAGGTGAACTCCGAAACCGACTTTGTTGGCAAAAACGCCGACTTCCAGAGCATGGTTTCCGCGATCGCTGGCGCGGCGCTGAACGTTTCTGACGTTGACGCGCTGAAGGCAGCCGATCTGGGTGGCAAGACTGTTGAAGAAACCGTGACTGCCGCCGTGGCAACCATCGGTGAAAACATGTCCGTACGCCGTATGGCGACCGTGGAAGGCGACGTTGTGACCTCTTATGTTCACAACCCAGCAGCCGACGGCATGGGCAAAATCGGTGTTCTCGTTGCGCTGAAAGGCGGCGACGAAGCTTTCGGTAAGCAGGTTGCCATGCACATCGCAGCCGCAGCGCCTCAGGCTCTGGGCGAAGATGACCTGGATCCGGCTGTTGTCGAAAAAGAGAAAAACGTTCAGATCGAGATCGCACGTGAATCCGGCAAGCCGGAGCAGGTGATCGAGAAGATGATCGTTGGTCGCATGAAGAAATTCATGGCCGAAGTGACCCTGCTGGGCCAGAACTTCGTGATCAACCCTGACCTGACCGTTGCAGCAGCCGCAAAAGAAGCTGGCGCTGAAATCGTTGGCTATGTCCGCATGGAAGTGGGCGAAGGCATCGAGAAAAAAGAAGAAGACTTTGCAGCAGAAGTGGCAAAAGCCGCTCAGGGCTAAGTCCTTTCGCACAAGTTATTCAAAAGGCCGCTCCGGTTGGGGCGGCCTTTTTGCATTGCGGGGACATATGAAATTGATCCGCGAAAGTCAGCGCGACAAAAAAAGAAACGGCGCCACCCTGGGGGATGACACCGTCCTTTTTCTCGGTCTCCATTTACATGGGGATGGGGAGACCTCCGAAAATTGCCAACTCGAAGGTCGAAATAAACCTTCAAGCCGACGTCCGGGTTTTACCGGTCAAAACGGAGAGCTTTGATATTGCAAAGATCCATCTTGAAATGTTCCTCAGGCCAAAGCCACCACTCACGGAACACCGCTATTTTGGCACCGCTACGACCTATCATACAAGTCAGGGTTCCCATACTAATGGATAGGTTTTTGATAACACGTGCTATTTTGGCACTTCCAACAGGTAAATTTGCTTCATAAACGATGCTTTGAGCAGCGCCTGCGCTGTTGTTTCAACATTCATAGCGTCGCGCGCGAGTCGCAAATGCTTCTCGACTGTGGCCGGCGTACGTTCAATCAGGACCGCGATGTCCTGAATGGTTTTGCCGTCGCCGACCCATTCCAAAACCTCGCGTTGCCGGCTGGTCAACTCGCGTTCGGAATTGGAGTAGGGGAGGGATTGCACCTTGAGATGAGCCACATTGTTCATCAGGCTGATTTCGCGGCCATGTTCGGCCCAGATCGCATCCACTGCGGCCTGCGAGAGATCGCTTCGCGCCGCAAGGGAAATCGCACCTTTGTTGCGTGTGGACACAGTTGGAAAGCTCACGGTGTAGCCCGCGTTGATGCCGAAGCTGCGGTTGACCCGAAGAACGTTCGTTTGTTGTTCGGACAATTCGCCGTTTTCCAAAGCTTCGGCAGCGCGCGACCAGCTTGCGGCACCGGCGTTGTTCATCGTCCACTCAAACATTGGGCCGTCAATATACAAACCTTCGTTGATAAAGCGATGCAGATAGTTCGGGTCGTGATTGGACAGCACGAAAAAATCGTCTGTGTCACCAACGGTCATTCCACTGCGGTAATTGGTGTATCCGTAGATGATGCGATCAAAGCCAAACTTTTTCATTTGCGCGCAATGAGCGTCCCAGAGTTCCTCAAGTCGTGTTTGCTGAGTCAGGGATTCAATGTAGTCTAGCGTGTCGTTCATCAGCTAATTTCTGCTTTAGAATGTATTCTGTTGTGGCAGACTTTACTTGTTCGGTAGCGAAGCTGTCCAGTGGCGAATGTGTGATCATCCTAATAGCCAATAATTACCATAATACCTATTATGCGCACTCCCTGTGGAGCGCATCGGAAACCAAAGAGTCTTTGAATTATACGTGAGGGTTTGCCCATAAGGCATTGAAAAATCACAGTTTACCCAAGAGCATATCCGGCCCCTCTTACGGTACGTAACGGATCCTCACCACCGTGCACACAGAGCGATTTACGAAGACGCCCGATGTGAACGTCAACCGTACGGCTGTCGACATAAATGTCGCGCCCCCAAACTCTATCGAGCAATTGTTCACGGCTCCAGACACGGCCCGGTTTCTCCATGAAGGTTGTGAGCAACCTGAATTCGGTTGGCCCGAGTTTGAGCGGTTTGTTCTGACGTGTGACGCGATGGGTTTCCGCATCAAGAATGATGTCTTCATAGGTCAATTGTTTGCCAACCGCTGCTGGACGCACGCGGCGCAACTGATTGCGCACACGGGCCATCAGCTCGAGCACAGAGTACGGTTTGACCACATAGTCATCCGCTCCGGTTTCAAGTCCCCTCACCCGGTCCACTTCTTCAGACCGCGCGGACAACATGATCACCGGAATGGCGTTGGTCTCGGGCCTAGTCTTCAGCCGACGGCAGACCTCGATACCTGAGGTGCCCGGAAGCATCCAGTCCAGAACAATAACGTCTGGCTGAACCTCATCGACCAGGATCAACGCCTCGTCACCGTCAGGTGCGACTTCGACGTGAAATCCCTCGGATTGCAAATTGTAGGCCAGCACTTCGCGTTGCGCCGGTTCGTCTTCTACGATGAGAACTGTGGGACGGTCGTTGGTCATAGGACTTGGCTTATTCCGGTTCGTAGCGCGTGGCTTTGGGGCGGTTGTCTTCGGGCATGGAACCGGACACCAGATAAATGGTCTGTTCGGCAATCGAGGTGACATGATCGCCCATGCGCTCGGTGTTTTTGGCTATGAAATGCAGGTGCATACAAGGTGTGATGTGGCGCGGATCTTCCATCATAAAGGTCAGGAATTCGCGGAACAGCGCGTTGTACATCTGATCCACATCGCGATCCCTAAGCAGGACATCCTGCGCCTTTTCTACATCGCGTTCGATAAAGGCGTCTAAAACGTCCTTGAGCATGAGTTGGACTTCTCGGGCCATGCGCTGAAGGGCGCCGCGGGCACCTTCGATGGGCGTCAGCTGAACCAGAACGGTGTTTCGCTTGGCCATGTTCTTGGCATAGTCGCCAATACGTTCGAGATTTCCGGAAATTTTCATCACCGACAGCACCATACGCAGATCAAGCGCCGCGGGCGCGCGCAGAGCGATCAGATTGGCACATTCTTCGTTGATGAGCGTGTCCAAGTCGTCAATCGCCTGATCTCTCCGGATCACTTCGGCGGACAGTTCTTCGTCCTGATTGAGCAAGGATTGAGAGGCGTCAACGATCGCCGCCTCGACCAGACCGCCCATTTTCATGACGTGTGCCTGGATGCCCTCGAGATCGCGGTCAAAAGCGGAAACAATATGTTGATCAGACATTTAGATGGTACTCCTCAACCGATCCGGCCGGTGATGTAATTTTGGGTGCGCTCGTCTTGCGGGTTGGTAAAGATTTGCGTGGTGTCGCCAAATTCCACCAGATTGCCAAGGTGGAAGAAGGCGGTTTTCTGGCTGACGCGCGCGGCCTGTTGCATCGAGTGGGTGACGATGACTACCGAGAACTGGCTGCGCAACTCGTCAATGAGTTCTTCGACCTGTGCGGTGGCAATAGGATCAAGAGCGGAACAAGGTTCATCCATCAGAAGAACTTCGGGCTCCGTGGCCACTGCACGGGCGATACACAGACGCTGTTGCTGGCCACCGGACAGACCGGTTCCAGGTGCATCAAGGCGGTCTTTGACCTCATCCCAGATGGCGCCCCGGCGCAAGGATTTCTCAACGATTTCATCCAGTTCCGACTTGTTCTTGGCAAGACCGTGAATGCGCGGGCCATAGGCCACATTGTCATAGATCGACTTGGGAAACGGATTGGGTTTCTGAAACACCATGCCCACTTTGGCGCGCAGTTGTACAGGATCGACCCGCTTGTCATAGATGTCTTCGCCATCAATCAGGATGTCACCGGTGACACGACAGATGTCGATGGTGTCGTTCATGCGGTTGATGCAGCGCAGGAAGGTCGACTTGCCGCAACCAGACGGGCCGATGAAGGCGGTCACGGTTTTGGCGTCGATATCGACGTTCACGTCTTTGATCGCGTGGGTGTCGCCGTAGTGCACCTGCACATTGCGGGCGGAGATTTTTGTGGTTGTCTGGTCCATGGCGTTCCCCAGTTGTGGTGCGTCATACATGGGTGTTTTTCCTCAGCTTACCAACGGCGTTCAAAACGGCGGCGCAGGATAATGGCGATGGTATTCATCAACAGCAAGAACACCAGCAATACGATGATGGCGCCAGAGGCGCGTTCGACAAAGGCGGGGTCCGCGCGTTGGGTCCAGTTGTAGACCTGAACCGGAAGCGCGGCGGCGGGATCAAAGAACCCTTCGGGCGGCGCGGAGGGGTATTCGCGGACAAAGGCAACCATACCGATCAAAAGAAGCGGCGCGGTTTCCCCAAGTGCTTGTGCCAGACCGATGATCGTGCCCGTTAGGATACCTGGGGCTGCGAGAGGCAGCACGTGATGAAACACCGCCTGCATTTTGGAGGCCCCTACCCCAAGTGCTGCGTCACGGATCGAAGGCGGCACGGCTTTCAGCGAGGCGCGTGTGGCGATGATGATTGTGGGCAGCGTCATCAGGGTTAGAACAAGGCCGCCAACGATGGGTGCGGATTGCGGCAGGCCAGCAAAGTTGATGAAAATCGCCAGACCGAGTATACCAAAGACGATGGAGGGCACGGCCGCGAGGTTGGAAATGTTGACCTCAACCAGATCGGTGAACCAGTTCTTGGGCGCAAATTCTTCCAGATAGATCGACGCCGCAACACCGATTGGCAGCGCCAGAAAGAGAACGATAACCATCATGTAGACAGAGCCAAGGATCGCGACACCGAGGCCTGCGGCTTCGGGACGGTTTTCAGAGGCGTCCGCACGGGTCAGAAAGCCCCAGTTGAAGGAAGTCTTGAGCAGTCCTGCGTCCTTCAGTTTATCGGCGAACTGAAGCTGTTGGGGCGAGACATTCTTGTCGCGTTCCGCGCTCTGCATCGTTACGCGGCCTTTGTAGTAGCCGTCGATGCGACCTGAGGCGAGGAACTTGAAGCTGACGGTTTCGCCAATCATGTCGGGGTTGGCCAGAACAAAGCGGCGCATTTCGGCGGCGCCTTCTTTGGAGATCATTTTGGCGGCGTCTTTGGATTTGAGACCTTCGACAGCCAATTCCGGCTTGGCCAGTTGCTCTTCGAGCGCCTTTTTGATCAGCGGCGCATAGCCAAATGTCGAAACCTTGCGGATTTTTTCCAGATCGCTGGAGCCGTCTTTGTCGAGCTTGGCCGGATCAAGATACACGTCCAGCGTGATGAAGGTTTGCTTGAAGGCCGGTAGGCCGCCGGAGAAGATCGACGTCATCAACCCGACAAGCGCGAGCATGGCCAGAGTGATGGCGATCACGCCATAGGTGCGGAACCGCTTTTCGGCAACGTTGCGGCGGCGTGTGCGGTCGTCGACAGTCAGGATCGACGTGGTTGGGGTGACGTCGGTCATTCGTACTGCTCCCGGTATTTACGGACGATATAAAGCGCGAGGACATTGAGCCCCAGCGTGATGACAAAAAGCGACAGGCCAAGGGCAAAGGCCACGAGGGTTTCGGGGCTGGCAAATTCGGTGTCGCCGGTCAGTTGGCTGACGATTTTCACAGTGATGGTGGTCATGGCCTCAAGCGGGTTGAGGCTGAGCTTGGCCGCGGCCCCTGCCCCCATGACCACGATCATGGTCTCGCCAATGGCGCGTGACGCGGCCAGAATGATGGCCCCCACGATGCCCGGAAGCGCGGCGGGCAGGATAACCTGTTTCACGGTTTCCGATTGCGTTGCGCCAAGGCCATAAGAGCCGTCGCGCATGGATTGCGGCACCGCGTTGATCACATCATCGGACAGCGAGGACACAAAGGGGATCAGCATGATGCCCATCACAAGCCCTGCGGTCAGCACCGAAGAGGACGACTGGCCAAGGCCCAGAGGTTGCGCGAAGTAGTCCCGCAGCAAAGGGCCTACGGTGATCAGGGCAAAAAGGCCGTAGACGATGGTCGGGATGCCGGCGAGCACTTCGACCGCGGGTTTCACGATGGAGCGCACTTTGGAGGAAGCATATTCCGAAAGGTAGATCGCCACAAAGAGGCCAATCGGCACCGCAAAGACCAGCGCCACAAAGGACACATAAAGCGTGCCCCACAGGAGCGGGATGATGCCAAGGTCTGAGCCGCCGGTGAACTGCGGATTCCAAGTGAGATTGAAGAAAAAGTCCTTCGCCGGATACATGCGGAAGAAGTTTGAGGTCTCAAAAATCAGCGAGGCGATGATGCCGATTGTGGTCAGAATGGCCACAAAGGACGATAGGACCAAAAGTGATTTGATGGCGGCCTCGGACACATTGCGCGCGCGGTAGTCCGGCTTGGTAAGTGACAGGGCCACAGCAAACCCGACAAGCGCGATGGCAATGGAGACAACCGCCATGTAGCCGCGCGCGGCGGCCGTTTTTGCTCGGTAGGCAACCGAGGCGTCCAGAACGTTGGGCTTGATGTCGGAGGCAACGGCCACTCCAACGCCAGCGAGAACGCCGCGCACGTCGGTGTTGTCGAGATTAAGCGTTTCGATTTCAGGTTCAGACAACGCGCCGGCAACAACCGCGGTATCAAGACCGCTGGAAATGCGGCGTACATCGGCCATGATCAACTCAAGAGAGCTACCTTCGGCGATATCTGTGGGCAGGATCATATCGGAAATGCGGTTTTCGATCATCATCGGCTGAAGGATCAACCAGACCGCTGTAACCAGCAGCGCTGGAACGGCGGAAAACAGAAACACCGCCTGACCATAGTAGCCGGGCAAGGAATGGAGTTGGCGAATGTCGCCACCTGCACTGTTGAGGGCGCGTGACCTCCCAACAAAAAAACCGACAATCGCGATCGCGATGACGGCGAGGATTACGAGACCGGCGCTCATATTAACTCCATGCGCATAAGGGTGGTCAGGGGATGGCGCCCCGATTTCGGGACGCCATCGTCAGTCAGTTTAGTTCAGAGGCTGCATCGGGGTGCCGTTGGCAACCATGTCCTGTGTGGCGGACAGTTCCGGATCAGACACGAGACCGTATTCCGCCAGCGGGCCGTCAGGGCCCGCCATGTCGTCAGACACGAAGAACTCGACGTATTCCTGAAGGCCCGGGATCACGCCGAGGTGCGCTTTCTTCACGTAGAAGAACAGCGGGCGGGAAACAGGGTATTCACCGGAAGCCACGGTTTCAGTCGAGGGCACAACGTTGTCCATCGTGGCCACAACCAGTTTGTCGGTGTTGTTCTGGTAGAACGACAGACCAAAGACGCCGATGGCGTTTTTGTTGGCATCCAGACGCGCCAGCGTTTCGGTGTAGTCGCCGTCGATGTCGACAGAAACGCCATCAGTGCGCAGCGCGTGGCAGGCTTTCTTGTCGCCCAGAAGATCCAGCGCGCCAGTGGCTTTACAGCCGGCTTCCAGAACCTTTTTGTCAAACACTTCGCGGGTGCCGTGCTTGGTGCCCGGGATGAAGGCCAGAATATCCTGTGCCGCCAGATCAGCGTTCACGTCGGCCCACTGTTTGTTGGGGTTGGCAACCAGCTTGCCGTCAACAACTACCTGCGCGGCCAGTGCGTTGAACCAGTCCGCAGGGGTGAAACCAAACGACGGGCCGTCGATGTCGGAGGCAAAGACGATGCCATCATAACCAAAGCGCACTTCCATGATCTCGGACACGCCGTTGGTGGCGCAGAGGTCGATGTCGGACTGTTTGATGCGAGAGGAGGAGTTCGCGATGTCGATGGTGTTGGGGCCAACGCCTTCACACATTTTCTTGCGACCCGCGCCGGAACCGCCACCTTCGACAACCGGTGTCGGGAAGTCAAAGTTTTCGCCGAATGCTTCGGCGACGATGGTGGCATAAGGCAGAACGGTGGACGAGCCAGCGATCTGAACCTGATCACGAGCGGTCGCGGTGGTTGCTGCGAAGGCGGCAACGGCAATGGCCGAAGCGGTCAGTTTGACGGACATGTGTAACTCCATTTGTTCCGAACTGTCTGATGACAGTCTCGGAGCCCGATCTAGAACTCTTGCTCAAAGCTTTTGTGACGGGGATGTAACGGTATTATGACAGTCGCCAAAACCGGCAAAAAATTGTTAGCCAAACGGCAGGAAAACGCTGATTGCTGTGCCTTTTCCGAGTGTGCTTTCGATTTCCAGACGCCCACGGTGGCGGTGGACGATGTGTTTTACAATCGCAAGCCCAAGGCCTGTGCCGCCCATTTCCCGTGATCTGTGGGAATCGATTCTGTAAAACCGTTCGGTCAAACGGGGGATGTGAATCTCATCTATCCCGGGACCGTTGTCGGTGACGGTCAGCACTGCGACCTTGCCTTTGACGCCGGTGGCGCGTTCGGCACTCCTGAGCGATAGGGCAACCGATGTCCCCTGCCCGCCGTATTTCAAAGCGTTTTCAATAAGATTGGTGACAAGCTGCAACAGCTGATCCGCGTCTCCCGGTACAACGCAGTCTTCTGCTTGTTGATCCATTCGGATCACGGAGTGACTTTCTTCTGCCAGCGGGGTGAGGTTTTGAATGGCCGACCGCAAAAGCCGGTGCAGATCGACCGGATCTGTTGGGCGCATCCGCGAGAGATCCTCCACGCGGCTCAGAGACAACAAATCGCCGACAAGGCGGTTCATGCGGTTGGCCTCGGCGGACATGATGCCCAAGAACCGGTCCTGAGCCTTGGCATCGCCCTTTGCCGGCCCCTGTAACGTTTCAATGAACCCGAGGATCGCAGTGAGAGGTGTGCGCAACTCGTGGCTGACATTTGCAACAAAATCGCGACGCATCTGGTCGAGTTGACGTTCTTCTGTGATGTCTCGGAAACAGACAAAAGCCCCGCCATTCAACGCAGAAATTGACACATCAAACCGGTGTTCCTGTCGCCCGTCACCGTGCAAATAGACCGTGCGCTGAGGCGCACCAGTGCGCAGACAGATTTGGACCGCTTCATTCAGTGCGGGCTGTCTGAAAACGAGGATCAGAGGCAGGCTTTCACTTGCCTTAGGTTGTAGGTCGACCATCAGGGCGTTGGAGGCCAAAAGGCGCGCGTCGCTATCCACAATAAACGCTGGAAGCGGGATACCTTCGAGGAATGCGGAATCGAATCTTTCAACCATGTGTCAGTGTCCGTTTTGTGTCGCCTTCAGGCTCCGGAAAAAACACATGGGCCGTGACAGGAGTATGACAGCCCGCCTTAGCAGCAGTTCGTGCCGCCCACAGGACGCAACCCTTTGGCAAACCGTTTTGCGTTTTGCTGATAGTGGAGCGCGGACATTTGCAGGCCCTTGATCGCAGCCTTATCAAGTTCGCGCACGATTTTTCCGGGTGCGCCCATGACCAATGAGCCGTCGGGGATCACTTTGCCTTCCGTGATCAAAGCCCCTGCGCCGATCAGGCAATTTTTGCCGATTTTCGCGCCGTTTAATACCGTCGCGCCCATGCCAATCAGAGTGCCGTCTCCGATCGTGCAGCCATGCAGCATTGCCTTGTGGCCGATGGTGCAGTTTTCACCAATCGTAAGGGCAAATCCCGGATCCGTGTGCATCACGGTGTTTTCCTGAACGTTGGAGCCTGCGCCGATGGTGATGGTTTCATTGTCGCCCCGCAGAGTGCAACCAAACCAGATCGAAGTGCCTGCATTCAGAACAACATTGCCGATGACGTTGGCATCTGGTGCCACCCAAGCGTCTTCGTCTTTTTGCGGGGCCAGACCGTCAAGTTCGTAAAGAGGCATTAGGACATCTCCTGAAATTCGTCTTGCAGCGTGCGCACGTGGTTTTGCAACGCGGGCTGTTGCTCGCGGCGCATGCGTTCGGCTGAGATGATGGTTTTCAATTCGGCCTCGGTCGCGTCCAGATCGTCGTTGATCAGGACGTAATCATAGGCGCCCCAGTGGCTGATTTCATCCCAGCTTTTCTGCATGCGTTTTGAAATCACCTCTTCGCTGTCCTGCGCGCGGGTCACAAGGCGGCGGTGCAATTCGGTGATGGAGGGTGGCAGGATGAAAATCGACAGGGCGTGTTTGCCAAGATCGGAATTTCGGATTTGCTGCTCGCCCTGCCAGTCCACGTCAAACAGAACGTCGTTGCCTGCCTCGATGGTGTCTTTGACGGGGCCCGCAGGCGAGCCGTAGAAGTTGCCGAAGACATGCGCATGTTCGAGCATCTGGTTTTCGGCCACTTGGGTTTTGAAGTCATCTTCAGAAAGGAAGAAATACTCGCGGCCGTGTTCTTCGCCGGGGCGCGGTGCGCGCGTTGTAGCAGAGATCGAGAAACTGAGGCCGGAATCCCATGCCATCAGCCGCTTTGCCAATGTGGATTTTCCCGCTCCGGAGGGCGAGGACAGAATGATGAGAAGGCCGCGTCTTTGTGTCATGCTCTTATTCCACGTTTTGTACCTGTTCGCGCATCTGATCGATCACCGCTTTGAGGTCCAGTCCAATTCGCGTCAAATCCACCGATTGCGCCTTTGAGCAAAGCGTGTTGGCCTCGCGGTTAAACTCCTGCATCAGGAAGTCGAGCTTACGGCCCACCGGTCCCTCGGTTTGCAGGAGATCGCGCGCCGCGCTGACATGGGCGTTCAGGCGGTCCAGTTCTTCCATCACATCCGATTTCACGGCGATCATGGCAAGCTCCTGCGCCACGCGCGCCTCATCGGCGCCTTCGGTGTTTTCCATCACCCGTGCCAGATTGTCTTTGAGGGTTTGGGCTGTCGCCTCACGGCGGGCCTCGGCCGCTTCGGAGGCGGAAACCGTTAACCTTTCGATTTGCACCAGCTGCTCGGAGAGCACCTCCAGAAGCGCCTGACCTTCGGCTTCGCGCATTTCGATAAAGCTGGAAATCAAGCTCGGGAGCTGTGCTGTAAGCACGCTCAGAAGCGCTTTGTTATCGGTTTGCGTGACAGTGGTTTCCAGAACCCCGCGCACCGCCATTAGATCCACCGCCCGAGACGGCTGAAGCGCGATGCCCTGCTCCATTGCGGCGCTTTCGACAACTTGCAGCGCATCTATTGCGGCCTGAAGGTTGGTGGGGCTCACCGACAGTGTACCCTGATCTTCGCCTTTGTTTACACGCAGATTGAGGTTCACCGAACCCCGCCCGAGCGCCTTGGACAAGGCGGCGCGCACCGCAGGTTCCAGACCTTCGATCCAGTCCGGCATACGAAGTCGGATATCCAGTCCCTTGGCATTCACGCTGCGCAGATCCCAGGCCCAAGTGTAGCCGTCGGCTTCTCCCTTGAGCGCCGCAAAACCGGTCATCGAATGCAACACGGGCCTCTCCTTCTTCATTGTGGCTTGCTGACACCTAATGCCAATCGCCCCTTAAGGGCAACGAAGCAATCTCACGGTTAACCATTCCGTCGGCTTTTTATCGCAAATTTTCCTAATTCTGTTTAGAACTGCAGATGCATCGGGGGATGTCTCGCGGAAACATGAGTCGCTTTGAGCGCTTACCGCGTGTGCAGTTGGTTGGGACTTTAGACATGGATACGTTTGATCGCGAAACTTTGGGCGCGGACCGTCTGAACGGTGCTTTGGTACTGGAGCGGATGGAAGATTATTGGAACGGGCTTCGGCGCGGCAACACGGTGCCGTATCGTTCTGAGGTTGATCCACGTGCGGTGCAACAGATGCTGCGCCACGCCTTTATTCTTGAGCGGTTGGCTCCGGGTGTTGGGAAGCTACGGGTGTCGTGCGGGGTTTTGACCGACATTCAGGGCATGGACATGCGGGGCATGCCGATCGCCGCGATCATCACCGAAGACAGCCGCGAGGAGTTCCGCGAAATTCTTGAACAGGTGTTCTCGGGCCCGGCCACAGCGCGCATTGATCTCACGACGACGCGCGGTTTCAGATCGAGAGGAAAACGCGCCTCTTTGCTGCTGATGCCATTGCGCAGCGATACGGGGGAAATCAACCGCATCCTTGGCGCAATCACGGTTGACGGCGATGGCCGCAAAGCACCAACGCGGTTTGATTTGGCCGAGAGCCTGATCCGTGAGGTCCACGTAGACGACGACGGTCTTGCCGAACGACTGTCCGTGCGTCCGGTCACGCTTGCGGATCGGCAAAACGCGATGATGCCAGAGGATATTCGGGCCAATACCGTGCCCACGAAACACGCGCACCTGCGATTGGTCGTGTCCGACACCTGAGGCCAGAAGGCGCAGATGTCACATAGCAAAGGGCGGGGCCACTGGACATGGCACCCCGCCCTTTCTCTTTTTCAACAAATACTTAACGCGTAAATCTCACAAAAAAGGCGCCCCAAAAGGAGCGCCTTTCCCAGAGCGTTATGTGAGGTTCAGACCGCGGCGGCCTGACGGGCCACGTTCATTGCCGACAGTTCTTCGGCCACGAGAAACGCCAGTTCAAGCGACTGGGACGCGTTCAGGCGTGGATCACATGCGGTGTGGTAGCGCGCCGAAAGATCTTCTTCGGTCACAGCCCGCACGCCGCCGGTGCATTCGGTCACGTCTTGACCGGTCATTTCAAAATGCACACCGCCAGGGATTGTGCCCTCGGCCTTGTGTACGCCGAAGAATTCCCGCACTTCACGCAGCACGCTGTCGAAGGGACGGGTCTTGTAGCCCGTGGCCGACTTAATCGTGTTGCCGTGCATCGCGTCACAGGTCCACAGCACATTTGCACCTTCTTCTTTGACGGCCTTGATCAGGCGCGGCAGGTGCTCACCAACAGAGCCAGCACCGAAACGCGCGATCAGGGTCAGACGCCCTGCTTCGTTTTCGGGGTTCAGTTTCTCCATCAGAACCTTCAGGTCGTCCGCCGTGGTGGTTGGACCACATTTCAGACCAATCGGGTTTTGCACACCGCGGGCGAATTCAACATGCGCGCCGTCTGGTTGACGGGTGCGATCCCCGATCCAGATCATGTGGCCAGAGCCAGCAAGCCATTTGCCGGAGGTCGAATCCATACGCGTCAGCGCTTCTTCGTATTCCAGCAACAGCGATTCATGGCTGGTGTAGAAATCCACAGTTTGCAGCGAGTGCATCTTGTCAGACGTCACACCGGCGGCTTTCATGAAGTCGAGTGTGTCGCTGATGCGGTTGGCAAGATCGCGGTATTGCTCGGCTTTCTCGCCTTCGGTGAAGCCCAATGTCCAGGCATGGACCTGATGCACGTCGGCATATCCACCGGTCGAGAACGCACGAAGCAGGTTCAGCGTCGCAGCCGCCTGCGTGTAGGCCTGCAACATCTTGTGGGGGTCCGGAGTGCGGGATTTGGGCGAGAAGTCCAACTCGTTGATGATGTCGCCACGATAGCTGGGCAGTTCCACACCATCTACGACCTCAGTTGGCGCAGAACGCGGCTTGGCAAATTGGCCGGCCATGCGGCCCACTTTGACCACCGGCACCTTGGCACCATAGGTCAGCACCATCGCCATTTGCAGCATCACTTTGAACGTGTCGCGAATGCCATCCGCAGAGAACTGCTCAAAGCTCTCGGCGCAATCCCCACCCTGCAACAAAAAGGCCTCGCCGCGGGAGGCGGCACCAAGCTGGGCTTTCAGGCGGCGCGCCTCTCCGGCAAAAACCAATGGCGGATAGCTCGCGAGCTTGGCTTCTACAGCCTTCAGCTCTGCTTCATCCGTATAATCAGGCATCTGAACCCGGGGCTTTGCGCGCCAGTCAGATTTCTGCCATTCTGCCATTGTCTTTACTCCAATTAGACATTTAGAGCCCGCCTTATACATGCGGGAAAATGATAGCGCTATATGCTAATTTCGGCTCTTGACGGGGCCCATGTTTTCAGCGCTAAAGTCGGTCCTTAAACCGGGTTGAGGGACCCGCTCGCCTTGAAGGGGAAAAGGCATAAATGTCAAATACTTCGACAGTCAAAGTTGACGTGACACCGCCCAAAGCAAAGCGGTTTGTGTTTGTGTTGCTGGAAGACTTCACATTGCTGAGCTTTGCTTCGGCTGTGGATTGTTTGCGCCTGGCAAACCGACGGCTGGGCAGTGCGCACTATTCGTGGGTGCTGGTCGGCGAAGGCGGTGACTCGGTGTCGTCGTCGACGGAAACGACCTTTAAGCTGGACGAGGACCTCAGTGAGTTGCGCCGCGATGACACCATCGTTTTGTGCGGTGGGATCAATATCCAGACGGCCACCACAAAGAAACTTTTGAACTGGTTGCGTCGCGAAGCGCGCAAAGGCCCCGCGATTGCCGGCCTGTGTACCGCGTCTTTTACAATGGCCAAAGCGGGCTTGCTGGACGGCAAAAAGGCGACGATCCATTGGGAAAATCAGGACAGTTTCTCGGAGGAGTTTGAAGAGGTTGAACTGTCAAAATCGGTGTTCACGATTGATGGCAACCGGATGACCACCGCCGGTGGCACATCCTCTATCGACTTGTTTTTGCAGATTATTGCCACCGATCTGGGGGACGAGATCGCAAATTGGGTGGCCGACCAACAGATTTACAGTTCCATTCGAACCGATCAGGACACGCAGCGCTTGTCGGTGCCGACGCGGATTGGCGTCCGCCATCCAAAACTCAGCATGGTTATCCAAATGATGGAAGGCAATATCGAGGAACCGATCAGCCCTTCGCTTTTGGCCAAGGAAGTGGGTATGTCCACACGTCAGCTGGAAAGATTGTTCCGGCGGTATTTGAACCGGTCTCCAAAGCGCTATTATATGGAATTGCGGCTCCAGAAAGCGCGCAATCTTCTGATGCAGACAGATATGAGCGTGATCAATGTGGCCTTGGCCTGTGGCTTTGCCTCTCCGAGCCATTTCTCGAAGTGTTATCGCGCCCACTATGAAACCACCCCCTACCGTGAGCGCGGAACCCAATCGGCGCGATTGTCGATCTGATCAGAAGTTGGCGTTCAGGCTTTCAAAATCCGTGCTGTAGTCGATGTTGACGACATTAAAGCCGGAATTGGTGGCATGGATCAAAAGATAGACAAAGAAATAGCGGTTGTCTTCGTCCCAGTAGGCCAGAACTTCTTGGCGGAACCCGCTTTTCAGGGCTTCGCTGCGAACCGTATCATGGCCAACAAAGGTCTTGGGGTAGTGTTCCCAGAACCGGTTGTCGATGCGAACAATGTCATCGTCGCTCATCTCCATTTCGGGGCGCATCATCTTCAGCGCGTCCGATAGCCTTTGCTCCATCACCAGATTGTTAAATCGTTCAATCCCCTGATTAAAAGCTGTGCGCTGGTTGGTCTGCGCCGAGGCGGAGAAAGGCACTGTTAGACAAAGAGCGACAGCGAAGGCCAAGATTTTAAACATAATTTGATCCGTCATTGAGATGATTACCAGTGAGACTACTTGCTGGGGTCTATGCGGTAAAGCGTCCCGAGGTCTTCGGACAAGAACCAGATGCCGCCGTCCGGGCCTTCGCGCACATCGCGTACGCGCTTTGTCTCGGGCGTATTGATTTTCGCCACTTCCGAAAGCGGCGAGCCGGACAGAACGGATATATGGTCAGACTTGAGACTGCCGATAAACATGGCGTTGCGCCAGTTCGGCCACAGCTTGCCGGAATAAATCGCCATGCCAGACGGCGCGATAGATGGATCCCAGTAAAAAGCCGGCTGCTGCATACCGCTCTTGGCAGTGCCCTCGCCGATTTTCGCACCAGAATAATGCGTCCCATAGGAAATCACGGGCCACCCGTAGTTGGCGCCTTTTTTGATGCGGTTCACTTCATCGCCGCCCTTGGCGCCATGCTCAACAACCCATAGCCGGCCAGCGGAATCAAACGCCATGCCTTGCGGATTGCGATGCCCGTATGACCAGATTTCGGCCTGAGCGTTGGCGCGCTTTGCAAACGGGTTGTCTGGCGCCGACCGGCCGTCCCGCGTGATGCGGATCACGGATCCGTTGTGTCTGGACAAATCCTGCGCTGAGGGCTGATCTCCGCGCTCGCCGATGGTCACATAAAGATGCCCGTCCGGCGCTTCTGCGAGGCGGCTGCCAAAGTGGCGACCACCCCGATTGCCGGCCGTCATCTCAAAGATGACCTCCACATCGGTCAATTTACGTCCGTCCGAGCTTAGCCGTGCGCGCGCAACGGCCGTCCCTGAACCAGGTTTTTGTTTTTTTGAAAATGTTAGATAGATTTCCCGCCGCTCGGCAAAATCGCTTGGCACGAGAACATCGAGCAATCCGCCCTGCCCGTCGGTTTGCACTTTTGGCACGCCTGAAACGGAGTGACGTTGACCATTGGGAGAGATGTAGCGCAGCTTGCCACCACGTTCTGTGATGAGAAGTGCACCCTCCGGGAGAAATCCGAAACCCCAAGGCGTGCGAAGATTTTCCACCACCGGCTCAATGCGCAAGTCGGCGGCATCAAATGCCAAAACACCGCCGCCTGAAAGCAGAATGGAAACCGCGCAAACAATGGCTTTTAACATGTTCATTCAAAACACCTTTTGTATTTCTTTGGCTGGTCCTCAACGGGAGATCGAAAGGGTAGCACAGCTTCCCATAGACAGGTGATCAAGTTTTGGGCACTTGCCTCTTTTCTTTTGAAATCACCGCGCATAGGCTCACCGCAGTAAAAAATACCAATAGGGAGTGAAACCATGAAAAAACTGCTTTTGGCGACCGCCGCAGGCGCGCTGTTCGCAGGGGCCGCATCGGCCGAAGATATCAAACTGGGCGTGATCCTGGGCTTTACCGGTCCGATTGAATCGCTGACACCCTCGATGGCGGACGGCGCAGAGCTGGCGATGAAAGAAGTCACCGACAGCGGCAAGCTGCTTGGCGGTTCGGCGGTTATGCCTGTACGCGCTGACTCCACCTGTGTGGACGCCGCCGCAGCATCGGCAGCCGCAGAACGTCTGATCACCTCTGATGGCGTCAAAGGCATCATGGGCGCGGACTGCTCCGGTGTGACCGGCGCGATCCTGAACAACGTGGCGCTGGCCAACGGTGTTGTGATGATTTCCCCGTCCGCGACTTCGCCGGGCCTGAGCCACAACAACAACGAAGACAACGGCCTGTTCTTCCGCACCGCTCCGTCTGACGCGCGTCAGGGTGTTGTGATGACCGAAGTTCTGATGGAAGAAGGCATCAAAGAAGTTGCGGTGACCTACACCAACAACGACTATGGTAAAGGTCTGGCAGACAGCTTCCAGGCAGCGTTTGAAGCGGCTGGCGGCACCGTCACCATCAACGCAGCCCACGAAGACGGCAAAGCCGACTACTCCGCAGAAGTTGGCGCACTGGCAGCAGCCGGTGGCGACCGTCTGGTGGTTGCAGGCTACGTCGACCAGGGTGGTTCCGGCATCGTTCGTGCGGCAATCGACTCCGGCGCGTTTGACACCTTCCACTTCCCCGATGGCATGATTTCCGACAAGCTGCAGGAAAACTTCGGCGACGAAATCGAAGGCTCCACCGGTCAGCACCCCGGCACCGACAGCCCGGGCGCGGCAAAGTTCACCGAACTGGTTGGCGGCGCGTTTGACGCATCTTCGCCTTTCACACCGGAAAGCTATGACGCGGCGGCTCTGATCATGCTGGCGATGCAGGCAGCGGGTTCTTCTGATCCGGCAGCCTACAAAGACAAAGTCATGGACGTTGCAAACGCACCTGGCGAAATGATCTATCCGGGTGAACTGGGCAAAGCTCTGGAGATCCTCGCTGGTGGTGGCGACATCGACTACGTCGGCGCAACCGCAGTTGAACTGATCGGCGCGGGTGAGTCGGCAGGCAACTATCGTCAGATCGTGGTTAAAGGCGGCGAAATCACCACTGCTAAGTATCGCTAAACCTTTGGTAATCTAAGATCAAAAGCAGCTCGGCTTGTCCGGGCTGCTTTTCAATATATAAAGCGCAGAAAAAACAACTGTGCACGGGGGTGTAACCATGATCGTCGTTGAAGACGTTCACAAACATTTCGGAGGCTTTCACGCCGTAGACGGCGCGAGTCTTGAAATCGAGACCGGATCAATCACCGGCCTCATCGGTCCAAACGGAGCCGGAAAAACCACACTTTTCAACGTGATTGCAGGTGTTCTTGCTCCTACCTCTGGTCGAGTGACCATGGATGGCGAAGACATCACTGGCCTGCCGCCGCATACGCTTTTTCACAAAGGCCTGCTGCGCACCTTCCAGATCGCGCATGAATTTAGCTCAATGAGCTGTCGCGAAAACCTGATGATGGTGCCCGGAGACCAATCCGGCGAGACCCTTTGGAACACGTGGTTTGGCCGCAAGCGCATCGCCAACGAGGAACGCGCATTGCGGGCCAAGGCGGACGAAGTGCTTGAATTCCTTACGATTGAGCATCTTGCCGATCACAAGGCCGGTCAGGTGTCGGGCGGTCAGAAGAAGCTGCTGGAACTGGGCCGCACCATGATGGTGGACGCGAAAATCGTGTTTCTGGATGAGGTTGGCGCGGGGGTGAACCGCACGCTTCTGAACACCATCGGCGATGCCATTCAGCGCCTGAACAAAGAGCGCGGCTATACCTTTGTTGTGATCGAACACGACATGGATTTCATTGGTCGTCTTTGCGATCCGGTGATCTGTATGGCGGAGGGCAAAGTCCTCGCCGAAGGCACGCTTGATGAAATCAAGGCCAATGAACAGGTGATCGAGGCGTATCTCGGCACCGGTCTCAAGAACAAGGATAAGCTGGAAGCGTGACGTCGGTATCGCGTCGGTATTCCGGCGGTATCGCGACGGTGCAAATCCAGCGGGGAGTGAGTGATGACGGGCAATCCGTATCAAGACGATCGTGGCAACAAAGATGCCTCGATCACCAATCCCAAAGGCGGTGGCGAGATGATCCCCTCCGTCGGGACTGGCAAAGAAATGAACACAACGGACGCCTTCTTGGTCGGCGACAGCATGACCGGTGGTTATGGCAAAGACGGGCCGGACATCCTGCATGATTGCACGATTGCTGTGAACCCGGGCGAGATTGCCGTGATTGTCGGGCCGAACGGTGCTGGCAAATCCACGGGCATGAAAGCGGTCTTTGGCATGCTCAATCTGCGCCAAGGGTCGGTGCGGCTGGATGGTGAAGACATCACCAACCTGAGCCCGCAGGATCGTGTGGCCAAAGGCATGGGGTTTGTGCCGCAGACCAACAACATCTTCACGTCGATGACGGTTGAAGAAAACCTCGAGATGGGCGCGTTCATCCGCACGGATGATTTCTCGGACACGATGGAGCAGGTCTATGGCCTCTTCCCGATCCTGAAGGAAAAGCGCAACCAGCCAGCGGGCGAACTCTCCGGTGGTCAGCGTCAGCAGGTCGCCGTGGGGCGGTCGCTGATGACGCAGCCCAAGGTTTTGATGCTCGATGAGCCGACCGCAGGCGTGTCGCCCATCGTTATGGACGAATTGTTTGACCGCATCATCGAGGTCAGCCGCACCGGCATTCCGATCCTGATGGTCGAGCAAAACGCCCGTCAGGCGTTGGAAATCGCCGACAAGGGTTATGTGCTGGTTCAGGGGCGCAATGCCTTTACCGGTACAGGCAAAGACCTTCTCGCGGATGAAGAAGTCCGCAAGTCGTTCTTGGGGGGCTGAGGGATGATCTTTACTAAGGTAGCAACCTACATTGCGGCACTGATGTGTGTTTTGGGGGTTTTGAGGATGGCGATGGTTTTGGCCTTCGGATCCGATCCAGAAATGATGAAAGCATATGTCGGTGGTAAAAGTCCTGGGCACTACATTGATCAAGCTACTGTGGTCATATTCTACGGCTTGGTCGTCGGCGTTCTTACTGAAATCAGCCGCTCGATCGCGCGATTGAACAGCAAATCGGTTTCCGATCAAAGAAACCAAGTAGAGGGCGGAGAATAATGGACTTCCTCAACGCCCTTGTGGCGCTTTCTAACTTTGTCATCATCCCCGCGATTGCCTATGGCAGCCAGCTGGCGCTTGGCGCGCTGGGGGTTACGCTGATCTATGGCATACTGCGGTTTTCGAACTTTGCCCATGGCGACACCATGGCCTTTGGGGCGATGCTCGCGGTACTCATCACCTGGTGGTTCCAGTCGATGGGTGTCAGCTTTGGCGTTCTACCGACCGCCCTGCTCGCCTTGCCCTTTGCCATTCTTGGCACCATGGCGCTCGTATTGATAACCGACCGCATGGTCTATCGCTTCTATCGAGAACAAAAGGCCAAGCCGGTGATCCTTGTGATCGTGTCGATGGGCGTGATGTTCATCATGAACGGTCTGGTTCGTTTTATCATTGGCCCGAACGATCAGAAGTTCGCCGATGGTGAGCGGTTCATCATCTCGGTGCGCGAATTCAAGGCGATGACCGGCCTTAAGGAAGGTCTGGCAATCAAAACCACGCAGGGCATCACCGTTGTTGTGGCGATCATTGCGGTCGCCCTGCTCTTCTGGTTCCTGAACCGGACACGCACGGGTAAATCCATGCGTGCCTACTCGGACAACGAGGATCTGGCGCTGCTGTCGGGCATCAACCCCGAGCGCGTGGTAATGTACACATGGCTGATCGTGGCCGCATTGGCGACCACCGCCGGTGTGCTTTACGGTCTCGATAAATCCTTCAAACCCTTTGTCTACTTCCAGCTTCTGCTGCCGATCTTTGCTTCCGCAATTGTCGGTGGCCTTGGCAGCCCGTTGGGCGCCATTGCCGGTGGCTTTGTGATTGCCTTCTCGGAAGTCACGATCACCTACGCTTGGAAGAAAGTGCTGAAATACTTGATGCCGGAGAGTCTTGAGCCCTCCAGCCTCGTGCAATTGCTCAGTACAGACTACAAATTTGCCGTCAGCTTTGTGATCCTGATCGTGGTTCTGCTGTTCAAGCCGACCGGCCTGTTTAAGGGGAAATCGGTATGAGCGAACAAATGAAAAATACCGCTCTCTTCGTGCTGGTCTTTGCGATGATCGCGCTGACCGGCATCATGCAAAGCTGGAACGTTGCGCTGCTTATTCTCAACATGGGGCTGATCTCGGCCATCATGGCGTTGGGTGTGAACCTTCAGTGGGGCTTTGCCGGTCTGTTTAACGTCGGTGTCATGGGCTTTGTCGCCCTTGGTGGTCTGGCAGTTGTTTTGACCTCTGCGGCACCGGTTGAAGGTGCCTGGAGCGCTGGCGGCTGGCGGATCGTCATTGCGTTGTTGGCGGGTGCCGGCACCATCGTGGGCACCGTTATGGTGCGTCAACGTATGGCCGCGGGTCGTGCGCGCAATATCGCGACCATTGTTCTGCTACTTGGCGGTTTCTTCCTCTATCGCGGTATCTTTGATCCCGGTGTGGAAGCGGTTGAAGCCATCAACCCTGCCCTGCAAGGCAACCTTGGTGGTCTGAATCTGCCGGTTCTGATGGCGTGGCCGATGGGTGGTTTGCTGGCGGCTGGCGTGGCTTGGCTGATTGGTAAGACCGCTTTGGGCCTGCGCTCGGACTATCTGGCGATTGCGACGCTCGGGATTGCGGAAATCATCATTGCGGTGATGAAAAACGAAGACTGGCTGGCGCGTGGTGTGAAAAACGTGGTCGGTCTGGACCGTCCGGTGCCTTATGAGATTGACCTGCAAAACACGTCTTCTTTTGTGAACCGTGCCGAGGGGCTTGGGCTTGATCCGGCGACGGCGTCGTCGCTTTTCGTGAAGCTCAACTACTCGATTCTGTTCGCGATTGTGCTGGTCTTGATCTTTGTTGCGGCGCAGTTGGCACTGAAGTCCCCATGGGGTCGGATGATGCGCGCGATCCGTGACAACGAGGTCGCGGCCGAAGCAATGGGCAAGGATGTCACCAACCGCCACCTGCAAATCTTTGTGCTGGGCTCCGCGGTTTGCGGCGTTGCTGGTGCGATGATGACCACCTTGGACGGTCAGTTGACGCCGGGCACCTATAACCCGCTGCGTTATACCTTCCTGATCTGGGTGATGGTGATTGTTGGCGGGTCCGGCAACAACCTTGGCGCAGTTTTGGGCGGTTTCCTGATCTGGTTCCTTTGGGTTCAGGTGGAGCCGATGGGCCTATTCCTGATGGAGCTGATCACCTCTGGCATGGCGGAAGGCAGCGGATTGAAGAAACATCTGATCGACAGCGCGGCACATATGCGCCTGTTGACGATGGGTGTGATCCTGCTGTTGGTGCTGAGGTTCAGTCCACGGGGCCTTATCCCCGAGAAGTAATAAAAAAAGGCGCCCTAAGGGGCGCCTTTTGCCTTCGGCGAGAGTATTTGCTCAAGTAAGAAGCGCAGCGTCAGCGCCCCTTAAATAGGCCGCCCAGAATGCCACGCACGATGCGCCGGCCTGTGGTGCCGGATAGCTCTTTCACAACCATTTTGGTCATGGCTTCGCCAAATGTGTCGTCTGCCCGCACCCGCAATGTGCGCGATGAGCTGCGGCGAACACGGGTGCCGGAGTAGCGGCGCGCAGAGGAAAATTCGCGCTCTGCGACGCTCATCTCTTCTTCTTTGGCTTCCGCGGCTTCGGCCTCTGCAGCGGCTTTTTCGGAGCGCTCTTGCAGAATTTCATAAGCTGACCGTCGATCGACCAGTTGGTCATATTTGCCTGCCATCGGGGAAGATGCGACCACATTGCGTCGGGTCGCAGGGTCCAAGGGGCCGAGTTGTGAACTTGGTGGGCGGATCAAAGTGCGCTCAACAATTCCGGGGACGCCCTTTTTCATCAGCATGGATGTGACGGCTTCTCCGACCCCGACTTCCCGGATGGCTGCTTCTGTGTCAAAGCGCGGATTTGGGCGATAGGTTTCGGACGCCATTTTGAGCGCCTTGCGATCGCGCGCGGTAAAGGCACGCAGTGCGTGTTGCACGCGATTGCCGAGCTGGCCAAGGATGTCTTCGGGGATGTCGTCGGGATTTTGGGTGACAAAATACACGCCGACCCCCTTGGAGCGGATCAGGCGCGCGACCTGTTCAACCTTGTCCACCAGCGCCTTGGGCGCGCCATCAAACAGCAGGTGTGCCTCGTCAAAGAAGAAAACCAGTTTCGGTTTGTCCGGGTCTCCGACCTCAGGCAGTTCTTCGAACAATTCAGAAAGCAACCAAAGCAGGAAGGTTGCGTAAAGACGCGGGGCGCCCATGAGTTTGTCTGCCGCGAGGATGTTGATCTGGCCGCGACCATCCGCCCCCACGTGCATCAAATCGCCAAGTTCCAGCGCCGGTTCGCCAAAGAGTTTGTTGGCCCCCTGGTTTTCCAGGACAAGCAAGCGCCGCTGAATGGCGCCGATCGAATGCACCGATACGTTGCCATAGCGCAGAGCGATCTCGCCGCGATTTTCTCCGAGCCAGACCAGCAGAGCTTGCAAATCCTTCAGATCGAGCAGCGGCAGGCCCTTTTCGTCCGCCAGTCGGAAAGCGATGTTGAGCACACCTTCCTGGGCTTCGGTCAGCTCCATCAGGCGCGACAGCAGAAGAGGCCCCATTTCAGAAACCGTTGTGCGCACCGGATGACCCTGTTCCCCAAACAGATCCCAGAACGTCACCGGAAAGCCGCGATAGGCATAATCATCAAAGCCGATTTTCACGGCGCGGTCGGTGAAGGCCTGATGTAATTTGAAAGTCTCGGAGCCGGCGGCGGCGAGCCCTGACAGATCACCTTTGACGTCAGACAGGAAAACAGGAACTCCCGCCGCGGCAAATCCCTCAGCAAGGATTTGCAATGTCACGGTTTTTCCCGTGCCTGTCGCCCCTGCGACAAGGCCGTGCCGGTTGGCGTATTTCAGTGTCAGGCCTTGCTTGTCGCCATAAGCCTCCCCGCCACCACCAATAAAGATTTTTCCGTCCATGCTGTCCCTTTTATTCTTTTCAGCGCAAAAACCGCGATCTACTTTTCGGAAAGAATAAGCAGGTCTGACGAAACCCGCCAGCCTTCTCCGGACACTGCAAATCTCAAAAGTGAATGTCAGCGACCGACACAGCGCCCCTTCGAGGCCATCGGAGAGATGGTTAACAAGTAACCCATCGATATCCTTAAAAAAATCCACAGAGCCTGTTGACGGGTAAGGAATTTAACCGTAGCGTCCTTGGCAATGAATAAGTCGGCCAGTCCGACGGGGAGTGAAATTTAAAAGGGCCCACCGCGTTGGGCCCTTTTATCTTTTTCAAAACGCGCTGTCCGATCTTTTGGGGACAGGCAAAAAATCGCTCGCAATGCGTCTTCAGTCACGTTCTTTTTTTCTGACATCGCCTGACTGGCGTGGTAATCGAAGGACGATTTCAAGCTATTGACGGGAACAACAATGCCCAAACTTTCGCAACTTCTTGCCGCTGCTGTTTTTGCGGTCTCCGCCGTGCCTGCTTTTGCACAGGTCGGTTCGCTGTCTGACGGATCTCTGGCGATGGGAGAAAAAGTCGAGGCAGTGCCGCAGGCCGCGCCCACAGGCACCACCGCTGATGTATCATCGGAACTGCATGGCGACTGGGATTTGCAATGCGCAAAAGAGGGTGTGGAGCCGCGCCCCTGTCGTATGTATCAGTTGATGAATGATCAGAACGGCAGTCCGATTTCGGAAATCACATTGTTCAAACTGCCTGCGCAAGATGGAAACGCTGTTGCTGGCGCCACCATCATCGTGCCGCTGGAAACGCTGCTTCCGGCGCAGTTGACCATCGCGATTGATGGCGAAAACGCCCAGCGGTATCCGTTTGCCTTCTGCAATCAGGTTGGCTGTATCGCGCGTCTTGGTCTGACCGGCGAAGATGTGGACAATTTGAAATCCGGCAGCGCGGCGTCGATCGTGATCGTTCCGGCGGCAGCGCCCGATCAGGTGGTCAATGTTACGATGTCCCTGAAGGGGTTCACCTCCGCGTTTGACAAGGCCGGTCCGGTTCCAAACTGATTTGAAGGACCACATGAATTGAGAAGCCGCCCCTTTGGGCGGCTTTTTTGTTGGGCCTCAGAAGCGGCGTAGCGCGAGAACTGCGTTCAACCCGCCAAAGGCAAAGGCATTGGACAGGGCCACGTCGACCTTGGCTTCGCGGGCCTCGTTTGGCACAACGTCCAGAGCACATTCCGGATCGGCCTCTTCATAACCAATGGTTGGCGCAACGACGCCGTCGCGCACCGCCATGATGCAGGCCAAAAGCTCCACGGCGCCCGTGCCACCGATCAGATGTCCATGCATGGATTTTGTGGACGAGATCATCAGATCATCCGCATGTGGGCCGAACACATCAGCCACGGCGCTACATTCGGTTTTGTCGTTGGCCGCCGTGCCGGTACCGTGGGCGTTGATATAGCCAACCTGATCGCGGGAGATGCCGGCATTCTCAAGCGCGCCGGCGATGGCGCGGGCCGCGCCCTGCTTTGAGGGCATCACAATATCGGCCGCATCTGAGCTCATGGCAAACCCCACCACTTCGGCCAGAATTTCTGCCCCCCGCGCTTGGGCGTGTGCGAGCTCTTCAAAGACAAAAACACCTGCGCCTTCGCCCTGAACCATGCCGCTGCGATTGGCGGAGAATGGGCGGCAGGCGTCCTTGGACATTACGCGCAGCCCTTCCCAGGCTTTGACGCCGCCAAAGCACAACATGGATTCCGCACCGCCGGTGATCATGACCGGAGCCATGCCCGCCCTCACCATTTGAAAAGCTTGAGCCATGGCGTGATTGGAACTAGCGCAGGCAGACGAGACCGTAAAGCTCGGGCCCTTGAGATTAAATTCCATGCTGACATGGCTGGCGGCGGCATTGTTCATCAGCTTGGGCACCACGAAGGGATGCACCCGATTTTTGCCGTCCTCGTAAACCGTGCGATAGTTTTCATCCAGCGTTTGCATGCCGCCGCCGGAATTGCCCAAAACAACACCGGATTTCGCCGACAGATCGCCGTGAAAATTCAAACCAGCCTGCGCAATGGCTTCCCGAGCGGCAACCAGTGCAAACTGGGTGAAGCGGTCAAACAGGGCCATCTGCTGACGGTTGAAAATCTGCTCGGCGCCAAAATCCTGAACCTGCGCACCGATTTGCACCGCGAGGCGTTCCACATCCCGCACTTTGAGAGGACCAATGCCGCACCGCCCCTCTCGCATGGCTTCGAGGGTTTGATCCACATTGTGACCCAGTGCATTGACCGTTCCGGCCCCTGTGATCACCACACGTTTGTCTGTCATTATCCTGTTCGCGCAGCTTCCGGCGCGTCCTTTATGTCTGTTCGGCGATCAGTTTTTCGATGCCGGACACGATGCTCGCCACCGACGAGATATCAAAATCGCTGGCGGTCGGTTCGTTGGCGTTGAAGGGCACGGAAATGTCAAAAGCCTCTTCGATCGCAAAGATGCTTTCGACCAGCCCCAAGCTGTCGATGCCCAGATCCTCGAGCGAGCTTTCAAGAGTCACATCCGAGGTCTCTAGAACCGCTTGTTCTGCAATGATTTCAATAACCTTGTCTTGAACGCTCATGTGATGTCCTTTCCACGTCTGTGCCCGATTTAGCCACTAGACCCGTCTTTGGAAACAGATTTTTGAAGCTCTGCCACCTGTTTGATCAGCCGCGGCAATCTGCGCAGGCTTTTATACATATCCAGGTTCAGGTCCATCTTGACCGCGGGGTAGCCCAGGACCACCTGACCGGCAGGCACTTTGTTGAGGATTTTGCTGGCGCCGCCGGCGATCACATTGCTGCCAACCGTGGTGTTGTCGGTGACGCCGACCTGTCCGCCAAACACCACGTTGTCGCCAATAGTCGTGGATCCCGCTATGCCGACCTGAGCGGCAAACAGGCAATCGTTGCCGACGGTCACATTGTGGGCAATGTGCACAAGGTTGTCGATTTTGGTTCCGTTGCCGATGCGGGTGTCGCGTATGGTGCCGTAGTCTATGCAGGCGTTGGCGCCCATTTCGACGTCGTCACCTACAGCCACAGCACCCAAGGAATGAATACGGGCCCAGTTCTGACTTGTGACTTCGCCTTGATCGCCAAGGCTTTCGCGGGCCTTTTCAACACCGGATTCCTCTGGAGTTACAAAGGACATACCATCCGCGCCGATGCGTGCGCCCGGTTGTGCTCTGAAACGAGCGCCAATTGTTACGCGCGCGCCGATCGAGACATGATCGCGAAGATAAGCGCCTTCGCCCAAAACGCTGTCCGCGCCGATGTGACAGAACGGGCCAATGACGCTGTTTGCACCGATCTGCGCTCGCGGGCCGATGATGGCGTAGGGACCAACCGACACCGACGCCCCCAACTGAGCGGTTTCGTCAATCAGCGCGGTCGGATGAACGCCATCGGCAAAATGCTGCCCAGGGTCCATCATCGTGGTGAGCCCCGACATGGCAAAGCGGCCGCGTGTGGCGATGATCGCGGCTTCCAGCCCCAGAGATTGCCAATCGGCGCCAGGCCAAAGCAAGGCAACGCGCGCCTGCCCTTGTGCCAAACCATCGGCGAATTTGGGATTTGTCAGCAATGCCAAGTCATTAGGACCAGCCGAAGCCGGTTCAGATACACGCTCGACAATAAGATCGGTGTTGCCAAAAGCCTCAGCGTCCAAGGCTTTTGCGATTTCAAGAACGGAATAGGTCATAGGTGCCCCCAATTGGCTCTTGGGGAATATTTAGCCCTGATGACCGGGTAGCGCCACCCCTTGGCTTTCCAGAGCTTTCCAGATTTTGGCGTCACGCCCATAGACGTCACGGCGATACTGGACCGGTCCTTTCGCTTCGGTATAGGCGGTGCGGTAGATGATGTGCACCGGAACCTCAGTGACCAGATCAACCTTGGTTTCGCGTCCGGTTTTCAGGCGTTTCTGGAAGAAATCCTTGGGGTTGTCTTCCTGTTTGGCCAGAAGCGCATAGGCGAAATCAAAAGGCTGATGCAGCCGGATACAGCCATGGCTGAAGGCGCGGGTTTCGCGCTTGAACAATGCCTTTTGCGGCGTGTCGTGCAGATAGATGTTGTGTTTGTTGGGGAACATGAATTTCACAAGACCCAAGGCATTGCGGCTGCCGGGGGCCTGTTTCATGTCAAACGGGAAATTACGGGTGGAATACTGCGAGAAATCCACCTGACTGCGATCCACTGTTTGACCGCGGCCGTTCACCAATCGCAAATAGCCAACCGCATTAGGGTTGTTCTTGAGCATGGGCAGGTATTCTTTGGTGGCGATCGAGCGCGGCACGTTCCACGTCGGGTTGATCACCATATGCTCCATCACGTCAGAAAACTCGGGACTGCGACGGTCGGATTGGTTTTTGCCGACAACCGAACGGGTGCGGAAGGTCAGCTTGCCATCGTCGAGAATTTTGGCGGTGAAATCCGTGAGGTTCACAAGAATTTCGCGCCCCTCGATTTTGCGGTCCAGCCAACGTTCGCGCTCCATCGCCACCAAAACGGATTTCAGGCGATGTTCCGGGCTGCGGTTCACCTCTTCGATGGTGCCTTTGCCGGCAACTCCGTCCGCCTCCAGCCCATGCGCAATTTGAAAGGCCTGAACCGCTTTTTCCATGTCACGGTCATAGCTCGCGGCGGCCGATCGCTCCATAAACCCAAGCGCAATCAAACGGTTGCGAAGTTTGACAATGGAGGCACCGCTGTCGCCGGGCTCATATTTTCCAACAGGCACGGTTTCACCCCAACCGCCACTCGCAATCAGCGCCTCAAGGCGCATGCGCTCTTTCTTCAGGCGCAGGTATTCGGCGGCTTGCGGTGCCAGATCACGCATGAACTGCGTCGGGTCGGAACTGTTTGCCAAAGACGTCATCAGCTCGGACCGGTCGCGTTTTTTGATTTCGCGCACCAGTCCATCGTCGATCGTGCGGGGATCCAACATGCCGGAGGTCAGGTCGCGCGCGTACTTCAGATAAAGGCGGCTCAGTTCAACCTCAACCATCCCAAGATCGCGTTTGGACCGTGCGGCGGCCATTTTGCCAACCAGCGCATCGACATCATAGCGCGCAGCGGGCAAGCCATGATCATCCGCATTAACCAGCGCATTGATCAGGGCCTTGCGGCGTTCGCGGGCGATGTCGGTGTCAGCGGTCCAAAGCGGCGCATAATCAGCGCTGCGATAATAGGCGGCGATGCCATCATCGCGCGCAGCGGCCTCGGCCACGGCCTGTTTAAAGACAGGAAATGCCACCGCAGGCGTGGCTGAAACCACAGCCCCGCTGAGAATGGCGGCGATGACAACAGAAGACATCCGACGACGGAACCCAAACAGCATAAACTTTACCCTCAGAAATTTCCCACCTGTTCGGCGAGGCGTTTTTTGCCAGCTTTACCCATGGCTTTTAAGCTGTCTAATCACAACTTCTTCAAAGCTCAAACCCGAATGATCTGTGTGACCAATTCGCGTCTCAAGTAACGGAAAGCAAGAACACAAACAGAACAAATCGCGGTCTTTCCTTATATTTTGCGCGTTTTTCTCGATCTTAAGCAATTTTTCGCCTAATTCCGCCAATATCAAAGTCAAGTCGGAAATGAGTTCTTGGAGCGTGAATCCATGTGTGTCATAAATTGCGCACATCTGAGGGGATGGGAACACAATCGCGTAACATCGCGGTGGCAGGTAAGCGACGGGACAGGCGCTGAAACTATGAAAAAATCTTGCTCTACGAGCATCTCCAGACGTGCGCTCTTGGGCGCCTTTGCAGCTACGACGCTTTCGGCTGCACCAACTTTCTCCAAGGCGGCAGGCTTCCTGCGCGGTGGCGGCGATATCCGGCGCGTGCGTATGTATTCCGGCCGTACCGGCGAAAAGCTCGACACGATTTATTGGGTCGAAGGCAAATACATCAAAGACGCAGTCAAAGAGGTCAACGCCTTCATGCGCGACTGGCGTACGAATGACGTGATCTCGATTGACACGCGCACCATCGACATCATGGCAGCCGCGCACAATCTTTTGGATGTGAGCGAACCCTATATGCTGCTTTCCGGTTATCGCAGCCCGGCGACAAACAACATGCTGCGCTCGCGTTCGCGGGGTGTGGCGAAGAATTCGCTGCATATGAAAGGCCAGGCCGCAGATTTGCGTCTGGCGTCGCGGTCCGTGAACCAAATGGCGAAAGCCGCCGCCGCCTGTCGCGCGGGTGGGGTTGGACGGTACTCCGGTTCCAACTTTGTGCATATGGATTGCGGTCCTGTACGGACCTGGGGGCGCTAAGGCCCCTTCCCTGTCCCAAGATCAAGGCGTCCCCTAGGGCGCCTTTTTTGTTGCCTTGCGAGTGGTTGGCATGGCGAATGCGTCGCTGCTTTTGAGGATCAATTCGAATTTGACCCGCGCCGCGCTCAGTTCCTTGTAGAAATTCAACAATAAGCGCCAAGGGGAATTGATCCGCTCCAAGGCCGAGATCGACGCAACAACGGTGCCGACGTCTGTACGGCCGTCTTTCATCAAAAGCCCGCCGATCACCAAAATACCGACCAGACCAATGCCGCTGATAACGTTCATGGCCATTTTCATCGACAGTTTCAGCCGAAAGATGCCGCGGCGCGTGACGTAAATTTCGTCAAAATCCTCAAAAATTTTCTCCTGTACCTGATGAATATCCTTGAGTTCTTCCTCGGAGATGTCGGAGGAGGCTCGACGCAACACGATGGTGCGGTCTTTGACCCGACGGTTGACCCGTTCCTGCAACGTCAGAACAATCGCGGCTTGTGGCAGGATGATCAGAACCAGAAAGGCGCCGAGGTAGGGCTGGGTCGAGGCCACATAGCTGACGACGGACACCAGCGTGCCCACTTGCAACAACGGGTTCGCGACCGCCTGACCGACAAAGCGGCCCACCTCTTCGGCCTCAGCGGCAATGATCGTGGCGAGCGTGCCAGTATTGGGCCGTCGCGTCGCTTCGGGATCGTGGTGGGCGGCGTAGACTCGGCCCCTTATCCGGCGGATGGTGTCTTCGCCCAAAAGGGAACTGCGGTAGTTCAGGGCGAATTTGAACACGTTGGTGATCACAATCACCGCCAGATAGCCGCCACACAGCAAGAACAGTGCTTTGGTTTCCAGATCAGGCCCGAGGCTGTTTATGATGTCTTTCTGAAAACGCAGCGGCGCCGCGGCCAGACCTGCAACAATCAGTGACAAAATCACGAGCAAAATCTGTGCCCGCCCCGTGTTGCGCCAAATGCGCACATAAAAATCCCACATGTGGTGCCTCGTTCTGATACCCGTTGCGACCACTATTTCATGCCCGCAGGGAATTGCCAGCGTTTCACGGCCGTTGTCACCGAAACCGGTCAAATCGCAGGTCAGTTGACGTGTCATAGCTCTTCATGCCGGTGGGCTGAGCCGCAAAGTATTCAAGTCAAAGGGAAATGGCGCACCTTAGAGGATTCGAACCTCTGGCCTCTGCCTTCGGAGGGCAGCGCTCTATCCAGCTGAGCTAAAGGTGCGTCGCAGGTTCTATAGCCACCCGCGCCTTGGGCCGCAATGCCAAATCGCGGCCCAATTTGTGATCAGGCGAACAACTCGTGCGCCAACTCGAGCGCGTCGATGAGCGCGTCAACTTCGTCGGTTGTGTTGTACAAACCAAAGCTTGCACGGCAGGTTGCGCTGACGCCGAGGTGGTCCATCAGAGGGCCGGCACAGTGATGACCGGCCCGCACCGCCACGCCTTTTTTGTCGAGGATGGTCGAGATATCATGCGCGTGCCCTGCCCCGTCCAGCGTGAAGCTGAAGATCGCAGCCTTGTCGGCTGTTGTGCCTTGCACCTGCATCCAGTTGATGCCGGCAAATTTCTGCACCGCGTAGTCGCGAAGGGACGCTTCGTGCGCCGCCACGTTTTTCATACCGAGGTCCATCAGATAGTCCAGCGCGACGCCAAAACCGATGGTTTGCACAATGCCTGGCGTGCCGGCTTCGAACTTCATCGGTGGATCGTTATAGATCACGGCCTCTTTGGAGACTTCCTTGATCATGTCACCGCCCCCGATAAAGGGCTGCATTTCGGCCATGCGGTCTGCTTTGCAATAGATCGCGCCGGAGCCTGAGGGGCCGTAGAGTTTGTGGCCCGTAATAGCATAGAAGTCGCAGCCGATGTCCTGCACATCGACGGGCGCATGCACGGAGCCCTGAGAGCCATCCACCAGTACCGCCACGCCTTTGGCATGTGCGCCCTCGGTGATGGCTTTGACATCCACCATGGTGCCCAAAACATTGGAACATTGGGTCACGGCCACCAGTTTGGTTTTCGGCCCAATTGCGTCGATCACCGCTTGCGGATCAAGGGCGCCGGTGCTGTCCACATCAACCCATTTGATCACCACGCCCTGACGTTCGCGCAAGAAGTGCCAAGGCACGATATTTGCGTGATGCTCCATCACCGAAAGCACGATCTCGTCGCCCGCCTGCATGCGTGGCATGGCCCAGCCATAGGCCACCATGTTGATGCCCTCGGTGGTGCCTGAGTTCAGGACAATTTCGTCCTCGCTTGCCGCATTCAGGAACCGCGCAATGGTGCCGCGCACGGATTCATATTTGTCGGTCGCCAGATTAGAAAGATAGTGCAAGCCCCTGTGAACATTGGCGTATTCCATGGCATAGGCCTGTGTCACCGCGTCGATCACCACCTGCGGTTTTTGCGCCGAGGCGCCGTTGTCGAGATAGACCAGCGGCTTGCCGTTGACCTGACGCGACAGGATTGGAAAGTCGGTGCGGATTTTTTGCACATCATACATCTTAGGAAATCCCAAATGCGGTCACTGCGATGAGTGACAGGAATACGGAAAGGCCAACTGCCAGTCCAACAAAGGAGAAAACGATGACTGCGATCGCCTTTGCCGGTGTTTCAAAGCCATGGGCGACCTGAAGGAAGTTGATCACAACCCAGATGCCATACAGCCCCGCCGCCATAACAAACAGGCTCGACAAAGCGGGGGCGATCAGCATGAGAGCCATTCCGAAAAGTTGAATGGCCAATCGCATGTATTGCAGCCAGCCAACCATCAGCAGGATGGTGTCAAAGGTCGCCTTGCCATCGAACATGCGCCCGACCCAGAAGAAGGCGAACACCAATGTGACCATGGTGGAGCCCAAAACGGTGAACACCAAAAACGGCGTTTCCAGAAGCGGGATCGCAATGTCCTGTGGCGGGGGAAACATCGAAATCGAGGCGAAATAGGCCAATGTGTTCAGCACAATGGCCAAGATCAGGATCATCCAGCCTGTGACGCGGTCAACATGAAGCTGGCGCAGAAAGCCTGCCGCTTGCGCCGGATTTTGCACGGTCATCCAAAAGAGCTGTGAGAGATGCGCTTTCATTCGGCCGCTTTGCTCGCTTGAAACATGCCTGACATCCAGAACCAGAGAAAACACACGATCCAGAACAGGCCAACGACGTTAAGCTGTGTGCCTTCACCGATGAAACCGGCAACGAGCCCATGTAACAGGATCAGAGGGGACGCGGCCAACATCGCCCAAAACAGCGCAAGGCGTGCGCCAAACGCGGTTTGCCGGCCGCGAAACATCTTGAAGATCAGATGCACAAGAAAGGCCAGCGCATAGGCCAGCAGCGGCGCGATGAACAACCAGCCCATCAGAGCGCCCCCCAACAAGGGGTTGAGTTCTTCTCCGGTCAAATGGGCCTGACGTGCAAGACGTGGCCATTGGCCGATGAACGTGACGGCACAGGCGGCCATCAAGATCACGAATGCACGGTCCTCACGCTCTCCCATAGAGAGCAAACGGGCCACAACCTTGTGTGGCCCGCGATAGGTCGCGACGATATCGCGGGAAACAGACATCAGCGATGACGCTCCAACCACCCTTCAAGACGGGTGATGATTTCTTCGCGCAGCGCTTCGTCTTCGATTTCGTCCACGGCTTCGGCGACAAAGGAAAGAACCAGAAGGTCCGTCGCAATGTTTTTGGGCACGCCGCGGGCACGCAGGTAGAAAAGCGCATCTTCGTCGATGGCACCGGAGGTGGACCCGTGCGAACAGGCCACGTCATCGGCGTAGATTTCCAGCTCGGGCTTGGCGAGGAACTGGCTGTCCTCATCCAGCAAGAGAGACTGGCTGATCTGATAACCGTCGGTTTTCTGGGCACCAGGTTGCACCAGAATTTTGCCCTGAAAGACACCAGTCGCGCCGTTGCGCAGCACTTTCTTGAAGACCTGACGGCTTTCGCAGTTCACCGCGTCATGGGTGACAAAGACCGTGTCGTCGTGGTGGAAATCGCCATCACCGAGGCAGGCGCCAGCAACATGGGCCACCGCGTCATCTCCGGTCAGCTCTAGCACCGCTTCGTTGCGGGTCAGGCGACCGTTGACGGTGAGCGTGAAGGATTTGAACGTGCTTTCGGTGCCAAGACGGCCGAAAATGTGCGTCACGGCGCGGCGTTCGTGGTCACGGCCCTGCGCCCGCACATGATGGAACGCCGCGGTGTCGGCCACGTCAACTTCCATCGACTTATTGAACCGCGCAGCGGCCGGACCATTTTCCATTACGGTCAATTCCGCGCCTTCGTCCAGCTTGATGACGTGGTGTAGGATCGCGTCGGAAGTTTCTGATTTATGGCGATAAATCAGGTTGACCGGACGGGAAACCTTGCCGGTGGCGTGGATCACAATGCCATCGGTCGCAAAGGCGGTGTTAAGCGCTGCGAGCGGGCGTTCAACAGGGTTTTGGCCGTTGGTTTCCAGCACTCCATAAAGCTCTTTGGCCCAGTGGATGTCCTTGGCCGCGACATCGGCAAAACGTTCGATGGTCAGGTTTTCGCCGGACAGATCGTCGGACTGCTCGGGATCAAACACGCCGTCGACAAACACCACTTTCAGACGGTCGAAACTGTCAAACAGAGGTGCTTCGCCGGTCTCAAAAGTCGCCGCCGCAGGCGCGTCAGCCTGTGTCAGCGTGTCCGGGCGGGTGTACTTCCAGTATTCGTCGCGACGTGCCGGAAGGCCCATCTCACGCACGCGGGCCAAAGCGGCCTCGCGCGCCTCGGTGGCCCATTTGCCGCCAACCGGAAGGCTCATGCCGTCCAGACGGGCCGCTGTGGCCTCTAGTTTCTGAGCGGGTACAGCCATTATGCCATCTCCGCCAGAATGTCTGCGTAACCGTTTTTCTCGACCTCAAGCGCCAGCTCGGGGCCACCGGTTTTGATGATGCGGCCATCTGCCATGATGTGCACGACGTCCGGTTTGATGTGGTCCAGAAGACGCTGATAATGGGTGATCACGAGGAAACCGCGACCCTCGTCGCGCAGCGCGTTCACACCTTCGGAGACCAGTTTCATCGCATCGACGTCCAGACCGGAGTCGGTTTCGTCAAGGATGCACATTTTCGGCTCAAGCATCGCCATCTGCAGGATTTCGTTGCGCTTTTTCTCACCACCGGAGAAGCCGACGTTCACAGGGCGTTTGAGCATATCGGCGTCGATCTTGAGCGTTTTCGCCTTGGCGCGCACCACTTGCAGGAATTCCTTGGCAGACATTTCCTCTTCGCCGCGCGCTTTGCGCTGTGCGTTCACAGCGGTACGCAGGAAGGTCATGTTGCCAACGCCGGGGATTTCGACGGGATATTGGAACGCAAGGAACAGGCCAAGCGCGGCGCGTTCTTCGGCGTCCAGTTCCAGAAGATCTTCGCCGCTCAGCGACGCGGACCCTTCGGTCACTTCGTAACCGTCTTTGCCCGAAAGCACATAAGACAGTGTAGATTTGCCCGAGCCGTTCGGCCCCATGATTGCGTGCACCTTGCCGGCTTCGACCTTGAGGTCGACACCTTTCAGGATTTGCTTGTCTTCGTCTTCAAGTTGGACCTTCAGGCCTTTGATTTCCAACATTTTATCTTCCTTCGCGTTTCCGTCGGGCGGCGCTGTGCCTGCCCCTTTTATTCTACTGAGACTGCGGTGCCGCTGGCCGAAACCATCAACATGCTGTCACCCACAACTTCATAATCCAGATCAACGCCAACCACGGCGTTCGCGCCTTTGGCTGCGGCACGTTCTTCCAGTTCCGCCAAGGCCGTTTCGCGGGCGTCCTGCAGCTTGCTTTCGTAAGCACCGGAACGGCCGCCAACCACATCGGTGATGCTGGCAAAGAAGTCGCGCACCACATTGGCGCCCATGATGGCCTCGCCCACCACGATGCCGTGGTAGGTGGTGATTTTCCGTCCTTCGAGGGAGGGCGTGGTTGAAACGATCATCTAACTCGGCCCCTTAACCCACAGAGCCTTCCAGAGAAATCGCCACAAGCTGTTGCGCTTCCATGGCAAATTCCATCGGCAGGGCCTGCAGCACTTCCTTGGCAAAGCCGTTCACGATCAGCGCCACGGCCTCTTCTTCGTCCATCCCCCGCTGGCGGCAGTAGAACATCTGTTCATCATCCACCTTGGAGGTTGTGGCCTCGTGTTCAACGCGGGAAGAGTTGTTCTTCACCTCGATGTAGGGAACCGTGTGGGCGCCACATTTGTCGCCGATCAGAAGGCTGTCGCACTGTGTGTAGTTGCGCGAGTTCTTCGCCTTCGGGTGCATGGAGACCTGACCGCGATAGGTGTTCTGGGCCACGCCCGCGCTGATGCCTTTGGAGACAATGCGGGATTTGGTGTTTTTGCCCAGATGGATCATCTTGGTGCCGGTGTCGGCCTGCTGGTGGTGGTTGGTGATGGCAATCGAGTAGAATTCACCTTGGCTGTCGTCGCCGCGCAGGATGCAGGACGGGTATTTCCAAGTCACCGCAGAGCCGGTTTCAACCTGAGTCCACATGACTTTGGAGCGATCGCCGCGGCAATCCGCGCGTTTGGTCACAAAGTTGTAGATGCCGCCCTTGCCGTCCTCGTCACCGGGATACCAGTTCTGGACGGTGGAGTATTTCACCTCGGCGTCTTCTTCGATGATGATTTCGACCACAGCCGCGTGCAGCTGGCTGGTGTCGCGCTGCGGCGCCGTGCAGCCTTCGAGGTAGGACACATAGGAGCCCTTGTCCGCGATGATCAGCGTGCGTTCGAACTGGCCGGTGTTTTCCGCGTTGATGCGGAAATAGGTCGACAGTTCCATCGGGCAACGAACGCCCGGCGGCACGTAGACAAAGGAGCCATCGGAGAACACTGCGGAGTTCAGCGTGGCGTAGAAGTTATCCGAGACCGGCACTACCGAGCCGAGGTATTTTTTAACCAGCTCGGGGTGCTCGCGGATCGCTTCAGAAATCGAGCAGAAGATCACGCCCGCTTCCTTGAGCTCTTTCTGGAAGGTTGTGCCAACCGATACTGAGTCAAACACCGCGTCCACAGCGACCTTGCGGCCTTCTGCGGGCGCATTCTCCGCGCCCTCGACGCCAGCCAAAATCATCTGTTCTTTCAGCGGGATACCGAGCTTTTCGTAGGTCGCGAGAAGTTTGGGATCCACTTCGTCCAGAGACTTGGGCTTTTCTTCCATGCTTTTGGGACGGGCATAGTAGTACTGGTCCTGAAAATCCACTTCGGGATAGTCCAGCATCGCCCATTCGGGTTCTTCCTTGGTCAGCCAGCGCTTGTACGCCTCCAGCCGCCATTCGGTCATCCATTCCGGCTCGTCGTTTTTGTCAGAGATCAGACGGACGATGTCCTCGGTCAGCCCTTTGGGGGCATATTCCATTTCGATCTCGGTTTCCCAACCGTACTTGTATTTGCCGCCCACTTCGCGCACGGCATCCACGGTTTCCTGATCGACGCCTTCTTTGACCTGTGTTTGGTCTATTGCGGCCATGTCGCTCTCCTGTTCGCTCATTCTCACGCTGTGACTCGCGCAGCCCGTACGTGGTGTTTCTCTCTTTGGGCCAGCCATTTTTCGGCAAATCCCAAAACTTCTAATTCCGTTGTCTCCGGACCCAAACTGATCCGGATCGCGCTTGCGGCGGTGGCCTCGTCATAGCCCATGGCCGTCAAAACGCGGCTGGCGCGCACTTTGCCCGAGGAGCACGCCGATCCTGCCGAAATGGCATATCCTGCAAGGTCCATTTGCATGACCTGCGTTTCGCCCTTCCATCCCGGTGTGGCGATACATGTGGTGTTTGGAAGGCGTTTCGCCCCCTTGCCCACGATGACTGAGTCTTTTGCTCTGTCTTCCAGGGTGTCTTCCAGCAAATTACGCAGCTGTGCAACCCGTTCCCAAACGCCATTTGCGAGGTCATTCGCCGCAGCTTTGGCCGCTGCGGCAAATCCCGCCGCGCCGATCACATTTTCCGTGCCCGCACGACGCCCCATTTCCTGACCACCGCCCAAAAGCTGAGCCGGTACATCGGTGCCGCGCTTCACGATGAGCGCCCCAATGCCCTTAGGCCCGCCAAGTTTGTGCGCCGACACCAAAGCCATGGTTGCGCCGGACCAGTTGAACGCCACCGGCAGTTTGCCAAATGCCTGCGTCATGTCACTTACCGCGAGGCCTTCGGGCAAGATTTGCACCACGCCGGTTTCGCTGTTGGCGGCTTGCAAACAGCTTTGGGAGGGCTCAACTACGGACACCAAGCCATTGGTATCGCAAGTCAAATCGCCCTGAACCCATGCACCGACAGCGTCATGTTCGATGTCTGCTGCGTGCAGACCGCGGTCACGCAATGCCAATGCGGCCGCTTCCGTGGCGGAGGAGGTAAAAATCACATCCGCCCCGTCCGCACCAAACGCCGAGGCAATGTCCGTGCGTGCGGTTTCCATCACCGACTTGGCCTTGCGCCCCTCTCCATGAACACTGGAGGGGTTGCCGACCACATCCATGGCGGCAATCATCGCTTCGCGCGCCTCAGGGCGCAGCGGCGTTGTTGCGTTATGATCCAAATAAGCCCGCATCAGGCGTCTTCATCCACCACTGCAAATAGGGTGGGTACGGCCGGACAGGGTGCAAGATCATTTTTGATGACGTCAGACAGGCGGGTCTGGTGCAAAAACACATAGACATGCGCCGAGAGCCCTTCCCAAAGGCGGTTGGCCATGGACTGTGCCCGCGAGCCGCTGAGGGCACCGCTGGCCCCTGCCCCTGTGTGAAGCGCCGAAACGGTTTCATCGACAGCTGTCAGAATGTCCACGACGCGGATTTCGGAGGGTGCCTGCGCCAGACGATATCCACCGCCGGGTCCGCG
This sequence comes from Shimia haliotis, assembly GCF_900114415.1. Lineage (GTDB taxonomy): Bacteria > Pseudomonadota > Alphaproteobacteria > Rhodobacterales > Rhodobacteraceae > Shimia > Shimia haliotis. The sequence goes on from NZ_FOSZ01000001.1 coordinate 730,846, forward strand.
CACCGATTCCACCAAGCCGCTACGACGCAATTTTACGAACAATTGCTCCAAATAAGGCAGCGAAATGTCCTGACGCTTAGAAATCTCCGACAGGTTCACAAGACTTTCACCGCCCTGAAGTGCGATATCGGCCAGTGCAACCAGCGCATAGCGCCCTTTTGTCGACAGTTTCATCGTCTTACCCCGCGAATTGATTGACCTCAGCCGCTGCTGTGCTTATCTCGCTTAAGCCCTGTGCGGTGCATAGCGCCAAGATCAGAAGTTAGAACCGTTCTAAAGTGACCGAGCAATTTCGTCAAGAAAGGCTTTGTCACATTTGTAGGAGAGATGGAACACCCATGCCCGAGGTGATTTTCCCAGGACCAGAAGGCCGCCTCGAAGGCCGCTACCACCCGCAGAAAGAAAAAGACGCACCGATTGCGATCGTGCTTCATCCGCATCCGCAGTTTGGCGGGACGATGAACAACAAGGTCGTCTACAATCTCCACTATGCGTTCTACAACATGGGCTTCACCGTGTTGCGGTTCAATTTCCGTGGTGTTGGCCGCTCGCAAGGCGAATATGACCAAGGTGTTGGTGAGCTGTCTGATGCGGCGTCGGCGCTGGATTACTTGCAGTCGATGAACAACAACTCCAAACATTGCTGGGTCGCCGGCTTCTCGTTTGGGGCGTGGATCGGCATGCAACTTTTGATGCGCCGCCCCGAGATCACCGGATTTATCTCGATCGCACCGCCCGCGAATATGTATGACTTTTCGTTCCTCGCACCCTGCCCCAGTTCGGGCTTGATCCTGAACGGCACCAACGACCGTGTTGCGCCTCCGGCAGACACCCATACGCTGGTGAACAAGCTGCACGAGCAAAAAGGCATCACAATCACGCACACCGAGATCGAAGGCTCCGGTCACTTCTTTGAAACCGAAGAGCACATGGACCAGATGACCGGCACCGTGACGGATTATGTCAAGCGACGCCTGACCGAGACCACGCGCTGATGGGCACGCTTGAGCGTCTTGCGGCAAAACTCGCCGAAGATACCGTCAAAGTGCAAAAAGAGACCGGCGAAGACCGGCTGTTTGTAGAGGTCGGCAACATCCTTGCTGCCGCCTCGCAATCTCTCGAGGAAGCCTATTTGACGGAAATGCGGGTCCGCATGGCCGAGGAAAAGGCACGCATGTTCCTGATCCAGAAAGTCAAAGATGCCCGCGCTGCCGCTGGATCGGACGAATGACGGACCGGCTTGCGGCGCAGATCGCGTTTCTGACCGAAGCAGACAAGCTCAAGTCGGTGTATCGCGCGACCAAAGTTCTGGACGGCCATCGTCATGAGGACAGCGGAAGCCACAGCTGGCATATCGCGCTTTATGCGATGATTTTGGCCGAACACGCCAAAACACCTGTGAACATCGACCGCGTGATCAAGATGCTTTTGATCCACGATCTTGTGGAAATCGACGTTGGCGACAGCCCGATTCATGGAGATCATGATATTGCCGCGATGGAAGCCGCAGAGGCCAAGGCGGCGGATCGGATCTTTGGTCTGTTGCCTGACGATCAGCGCGACGCGTTTCGCGCGCTTTGGGATGAATTTGAGGCCGCCGAAAGCGACGACGCGGTCTTTGCCAAATCCATAGACCGTGTGCAGCCAGTGATCGGCAACCTTGAGACCAACGGTGGCACATGGCCTGAATACAATGTGACTGCGCAGCAACTGGAAGATCGGGTCGGCTGGAAAGTTGCCAAAGGCGCGCCCGCGATCTGGGAGCATCTGCGTCAGCGCATCGCCGACTGGTTTGCGCGCAGCACCTGAGTTACCAGCATTGCGCCCAGCCGTACCCCCATCGCCATGGCAAGCCTGAGCACGGGGCTCCGCCCACGCGAACGGCATCAAACATCCGATCGGCGATGAACGAGAACGCCTGTTCTATCTTGTCTTGTGGTTGATCGTAGCGGGCCTGTAGGGCGGCGCTGTCGTCCTGTGCCACAGCAACAACACAAACGCGCAGCTGTTCATCCGCCACAAGGCGCGCCTGGAAACTCGCAAATGGCGTGCTGTCCTCACCTCCAAGGTGATAGGCTTGGTCGTGGATTACACAACACTGCTCCCATGGTGGGGTCTTACCTTGCGTGTCGCGGAACTCGGGAAAGACCTGTGCGACCCCACGCCAGACCGACGACATGCCACCCGAACATCCGTCAGTGGTAAAGGGCGCCAGCGCTGCATCATCGGCAGAACGGGTTTCCGCAAGCCGAGCATGACGCCACAGTTCTAATTGCGCAATCGGCCCCAACCGGTCCTCAGCCGCGCTTTGTGTTGCGAGGAAAATTCCGATCAGCGCCAGCAGCTTAGTCAAACCATGTCTCCAGATCGAGCCCGATCCGACCAGCCAACCCGAGGATCAATCGCTCGCTGCCGCTCAGGTCTCGACGTTCCGAAAGCACCTTGCGCGCCAATTCTGGTTCATCGGTGATCAACCCGTCCACGCCAAGCGAAATCATCGCCGACATCGCGAGCGGATCGTTCACGGTCCAGACATAGACCTTTTTGCCTGCCGCCTGACTTTCCTTAACCAAACGATGCGACGTCGTGGCCGAGTTCACCGCGAGAAAATCCGCATCAAGATCCCACATCTGCCCAAGAGAGGCAGAAGCGAGCAATCCGATATCCCAATCCGGTCTCAAGCCACGCATTTTCGTAACCGCGCCGTATTTCAGCGACATGATCTTGACCTGATCAGCCATGCCTTCGGCCTCGACGATGTCCACGACACGCTGCTCAAGCATCACGTCATGACCATAATACTTAAGCTCGATCACGACACCTGACCGATCCTTCGCTGCGCGTAAGACATCGCTCAGCAACGGAGTTCTTTGGTCTGCATAGGTCGGGTCAAACCAGCTGCCGATGTCAATGTCGGCGAGATCCTCAAGTTTTGCATCCCAAATATTGAGGGGATTGCCTGCGAGTTTCATAAAGTCGCTGTCGTGCATGACGACAATTTCATCGTCTGCGGTTTCCTGCACGTCAATTTCCACCCAGTCGGCACCAACACGTATGGCTTCGTTTACTGCCGCCATAGTGTTTTCCGGCTTTGCGCCTGCCGCGCCTCGGTGGGCAATCACCTCGACCGGCTGTCCGTCATCCACGGGTGCCAAGTCGGCCAAACCAAGCAGACCCACGCCGCCAAATACAAATGCCGCAGCCGTGATCAGAACCAAGGCGCCTTTTGGAACTGCGTGAGGCGTTGTGCGGCGCCGTGGCCAGTCGGCCTCTGCCATTATCAGGACCGAAACCGCGCCCGTGGTAATCGCGCTGATCAGCACATTGACCAACCCCAGGAGACCTGCCAGCAGAACCAGAACAACCACAAGCCCGCGCGTGGATTGCGGCATGATGGCCAACATAAGATCCGCAAGGATCGTGACGGCGCCCACGCCGATCATGAATACCCCCCCGCTTATCGCGCCCCAAAGCACCAACCGCAGCAAAAAGGCCCACATGCGCCCATGCATGCGCGCTCGACTTTCGCGCAGCGCCTCCGACGGCGGCATTCCGGCAAGGATCACAAGCGGCAGGCAAAGCGACCAGCCCAGCAATCGCCACGCCAGCAGCGCGCCCCACACGGCCAAGATCGCGCCGATCACCCAGACCGCCTGCCAAAAAATCGGCGGCTGGTGGGTGAGATAATAGTTGATGTCAAACTCGGTCAGCCATTGAAGGCCGAGAAAGCCGGCCAGTCCAAGGAACGGCAGGCTGAGCAAGATGATATGCAACGTGAGACGCATCGCCAAAGTCAGCACTGCGTAAATCTGCGGCAGCACCAGAGCGGCACCGTCCCAAATGCCGACTTCGCCGTGCATGTGGTCATGGTGCGCGGTCGCCATCATGAATGCGACGTTCATCACGGCAAGAACCAAGGCCATGGCCACCAAAAGGATGCCACCCACCGCACCGGCCGGAGACAAAAGAAACAGCGCAATGTCAAAATCCGCCAGTGCGGGCTTGCCGGAGAACGACAGAGCCGCCCTTGCCGTGAGTGCCATCAGAGGCGCAAAGACCGCCGCCAAAAGGATGTTGAACACTATGTTGGCTGCCACAAACGGCAGTTTAAGCCGCCAGCCCGTGGAAAATGACTCTTTAACGTCTTGAAATGCGGTTGAAATCATAACGGGTTCCCAAAGGTGTTTCGCACCACCTTATATTCCCCGTAGTGCGACGTCGACAAACTAGGTGACGAAGCGGCATACTTCCCATCTCAGGCGCGTCACTATTTGGTATACAATCGCATACATTGCTTTTCTTTCCACAAAACTTCCTCTAAGGAAGGCGTAAATACGACTCGGTTCACAGGAGACCCCCATGACCAAGATCAAAGTCGAAAATCCCATCGTCGAAATGGACGGCGATGAAATGACCCGCATCATGTGGCAGTTCATCAAAGACAAGTTGATCCTGCCCTATCTCGACATTGACCTTTTGTATTACGATCTTGGCATAGAGGAACGGGACCGCACCGAAGATCAGATCACAATTGACGCCGCAGAAAAGACCAAAGAGGTCGGGGTTGCGGTTAAATGTGCCACTATCACGCCGGACGAACAGCGTGTTGAAGAATTCGGCCTTAAGAAAATGTGGCGCAGCCCGAATGGAACGATCCGCAACATTCTGGGCGGTGTGGTTTTCCGCCAGCCGATCATCTGCAAAAACGTACCCCGCCTTGTGCCAGGTTGGACTTCGCCCATCGTGGTCGGTCGCCATGCCTTTGGCGATCAGTACAAAGCCACAGACTTTACCTTTCCCGGTGCTGGTAAGCTGACCATGAAATTTGTCGGCGAAGATGGCACAGTGATCGAGAAAGAGGTCTATGACGCGCCGTCTGCGGGCGTTTATCAGGCGATGTACAACCTCGACAGCTCGATCATCGATTTTGCGCGCGCGTCGTTTAACTACGGCCTGAAACTTGGCTGGCCTGTGTACCTTTCAACCAAAAACACCATCCTGAAAGCCTATGACGGGCGGTTCAAAGACCTGTTCCAGCAGATTTTCGAAGAAGAGTTCGAAGAGCAGTTCAAAGAGGCCGGCATCTGGTATGAGCATCGCCTGATCGACGACATGGTCGCCTGCGCGATGAAGTGGAACGGCAAATTTGTCTGGGCCTGCAAAAACTATGACGGCGATGTACAGTCCGACACCGTGGCGCAGGGCTTTGGTTCCTTGGGTCTGATGACCTCGCAGTTGATGACGCCGGATGGAAAGATTGTGGAGGCCGAAGCGGCCCACGGCACCGTGACCCGTCACTACCGCCAGCATCAGAAAGGTGAAGCGACCTCGACGAACTCGATCGCCTCGATCTATGCCTGGACCGGCGGGTTGAAGCACCGCGCCAAGCTTGATGACAATGCGGCCCTCGCAAATTTTGCGGAAACGCTGGAAAACGTAATCGTGGACACCGTGGAAAGTGGCCACATGACCAAAGACCTCGCGCTTTTGGTTGGCCCAAATCAGGGCTGGCTCACCACGATGGGATTCCTTGAGAAAATCGACGAAAACTTGAGCAAAGCTCTGGCCGGCTGATTGTTGCCGCAAAACCGGTGACAAAGGGGCAAGGCACGCGCCTTGCCCCTTTTGCATATCAGCCATGCGCGCCGCTCTATGGACAGTTTCAAATCCGTCCTGCAAAGCGCAACTATGGTTAGCTTTCTTGAATCCCCGAGCCCCGAACAGCACAGCTATTTTGACGACTTTCAGGGACTGATTGTCGGCACCCTTCTGGTGGCTCTATCAGTGCAGTTCCTGCAAACCGCAGAGCTTTTTACCGGCCAGATCGCCGGCTTGTCGCTGGTTGGCGAACGGGCGACGGGCGTCAGTTTCGGAAGCCTTTTCTTTGTGTTGAACCTGCCGTTTTACATCATTGCGCTTTTGCGCATGGGTTGGTTTTTCACCGCAAAAACCTTTGTTGCCGTTGCCATGCTGACGTTCTGGAGCTTCCTGCTGCCGCAGTTTCTTGGTTTTGACAGCCTTGATCGGTTGCTGGGCGGAGTTCTTGCCGGTGTGACCGCGGGCGCGGGCCTTATTGTTTTGTTCCGGCACGGCGCCACACTGGGGGGCGTCGGTATTGTCGCGGTTTGGCTTCAGGACACAAAAGGCATCAAGGCCGGATGGGTACAGTTGGGCTTTGACCTGTTGGTCTTTGCACTTGCCTTGTCGTTTTTTGACATACAAGCTGTTGTCTTTTCCCTCATTGGTGCTGCCATTACCAATGTGATGATTGCCACCAACCATCGCCGTGACCGCTACATCGCGCACTAAGGATATTCCGATGCCCAAAGCCTATCTGCTTTTGATGATTGCCGTTGTGTTTGAAACCATCGGCACCGCCTCGCTGCAGGCCAGTCAGCAATTCACCCGCCTTGTGCCTTCCGTTTTGGTGGTGATCGGCTATGGCGCGGCGTTCTATTTGATGGCCCAAACCCTCAAGTACCTGCCGGTCGGCATCACCTATGCGGTCTGGTCCGGTCTGGGCATTGTGTTCATCTCGGTCATCGCCTTTTTTGCCTTTGGCCAGAAGCTCGACTGGCCCGCCATCATCGGGATGGGGCTTATTGTGCTTGGCATTCTTGTCATTCACCTGTTTTCCAACACAGCTGTGCATTGATCCGCTCACTAAGTTTCATTATGGGTCTGGCCTTTTCGTGCGCTCCGCGTTAGGGCGGGCGCGAACAGGAAAAGGCCAGTTTTTATGGATCTTCGCAATATCGCCATCATCGCACACGTTGACCACGGGAAAACCACCCTGGTGGACGAGCTGCTCAAGCAATCCGGCGCTTTCCGGGAAAACCAAGAAGTGGCCGAGCGGGCTATGGACAGCAACGATCTGGAACGCGAACGCGGTATCACGATTTTTGCCAAGCCGACCTCGGTTGAGTGGAAAGGCACCCGCATCAACATCGTGGACACCCCCGGCCACGCCGACTTTGGTGGCGAAGTTGAGCGGATCCTGAGCATGGTTGACGGTGTGGTTCTGCTGGTGGATGCCGCAGAAGGCCCGATGCCGCAAACCAAATTCGTGACCTCCAAAGCGCTGGCGCTTGGCCTGCGTCCGATTGTGGTTCTGAACAAAGTCGACAAACCCGACGCCGAGCCTGATCGCGCGCTGGATGAATGTTTCGACCTCTTTGCCTCGCTGGACGCCAACGACGACCAGCTCGATTTCCCGCACATGTATGCCTCTGGCCGCAACGGCTGGGCGGATGCAGAGCTTGACGGCCCGCGTGAAGACCTGCACGCGCTCTTCAACCTGATCGTAAACCACGTTCCCGAGCCGAAACAGGTGCACAAGCAGGACGGCGATTTCCGCATGCTGGCCACAACTCTGGGCTCCGACCCGTTTGTGGGCCGTATCCTGACCGGTCGCGTTGAAAGCGGCACGCTGAAGGTTGGCGCAACCGTGCAGGCCCTGACCCGCATCGGCCAGAAAATCGAACAGTTCCGTGTGACCAAAATTCAGGCCTTCCGTGGCCTTGCCCAGCAGGACATCGAAGAAGCGCAAGCAGGAGACATCGTGTCCCTCGCGGGCATGGCGAAGGCCACCGTTGCCGACACCATCTGTGCCCTCGCGGTTGAAGAGCCGCTTGAAGCGCAGCCGATCGATCCGCCCACCATCACCGTGACTTTCGGCATCAACGACAGCCCGCTGGCTGGTCGTGATGGCAAAAAGGTACAGTCGCGCGTAATTCGCGATCGCCTGATGAAAGAAGCGGAATCCAACGTTGCGATCAAAATCGCTGACACCCCAGGCGGTGAAGCGTTTGAGGTCTCCGGCCGTGGCGAACTGCAGATGGGCGTTCTGATCGAGAACATGCGCCGCGAAGGCTTTGAGCTGTCGATCTCCCGTCCGCAGGTGATCATGCGCGAAGAAGACGGCAAACGCATGGAACCGGTTGAGGAAGCCACCATCGACGTGGATGATGAATACTCCGGCGCGGTGATCGAAAAACTGACCGGATCGCGCAAAGGCGAATTGGTGGAAATGCGCCCCGCAGGTGCCGGCAAAACCCGCATCATCGCGCATGTGCCGTCCCGTGGCCTGATCGGCTATCACGGTGAATTCCTGACCGACACCCGCGGCACCGGCGTTCTGAACCGCGTGTTCCACGGCTGGACCCCCTACAAAGGCCCGATTGCCGGCCGTCGTGCGGGTGTTCTGATCTCTATGGAAAACGGCACTTCGGTTGCCTTTGCCCTCTGGAACCTCGAAGACCGCGGCAAGATGATGATCGGCGCACAGGCTGACGTCTATACCGGCATGATCATTGGCGAGCACAGCCGCGAAAACGACCTCGAAGTGAACCCGCTCAAGGGCAAAAAGCTGACCAACGTACGTGCCTCCGGCACCGACGAAGCGGTCCGCCTGACCACGCCGATGACCTTGTCGCTGGAAGAGGCGATCGCCTACATCAACGACGATGAGCTGGTGGAAGTGACCCCGAACAACGTGCGTCTGCGCAAGCGTTATCTGGATCCTCACGAACGCAAGCGGATGTCCAAGGCAGCCCAATAAATAGAAAAGGCCGGAGCAAACGCTCCGGCCTTTTTTTGTTAAATCAGCGGTCTGAAAGGCTCGATCGTCACCTCATCTCCGCGGAAAGTGCAGAACGATCCGGGCGGCACCTCCTCCCAACCGTCTTCGGCCTCCACCAACGGCTCACTCACTACGGCACGGCCATCGCGGCTGTCGCTTTTGCGGTGATAAACTGTTGGCGTCACCTTGTCGGAAGAATAGCGGATCGCATAAAGCGCTTCTCCGTCGGAAAAGGCCGCGGCAAGGCGCATATTGGGTGTGCTGCCCCGCTCGCGGCTCATGCGTTGCAGAATTCCGACGGCAATTTCCATCGCTTCTTTCGGGTTCTCGTCAAGCCCCTCTGTCAGCCCCAGCAGAAACAAGACTTCGCTGTCTGTCGCCCCCTTGCGTTCGCCATAGAGCGCATCCGGGATCAGCATATCCGCATGACGGCGAAAGTTTTCAAATCCACCGATCTGTCCGTTGTGCATGAAGGACCATTTGCCAACCGCGAAGGGATGACAATTGTTGCGGCTGGTCGCTGTGCCTGTGGAGGCGCGCACATGCGCCAAAAACAGCCCCGATTTGACCTGAGCGGTCAGTGATTTCAGGTTCGGGTCCGACCACGCAGGCAGGATGTCGCGATAAAGACCGGGCTCCTCGCGGTCGCCGTACCACGCAAGCCCGACACCATCGCCGTTGGTCTGGGTCTTGCATTCGGTGGCTTGGATTGATTGCTGGATCAGCGAGTGATCTGGCTGGGTGACAACTTCTTCAATATAACATGGTTGCCCAATGTAGGCGGCCCAGCGGCACATGCGATCCCTCTCCTCGGTCTGGTTGCGCCCACAATCAGTGGCGCCCTTCGGCGGAGGGTTTACACGAAATCCTCCAAGGAAAAAAGCCCGCTTCTTGACATCAAAATGGAACAGTTTCCCCTTCAGCGAGCTTGCGGTAGAAAATCATGCTACCCTAGATACTATATCGCCAAAGGTGTCCTTGTGCACTGACGCAGGAATCGGAGATCAGTCAGTGGTTTCCACAACCATCAGTTCGCGCTCACTCGCACCCCGCGCGTGGCTAAGCGCTTCTTGATATTCAGGGCTGTGATAGCAGGCGACCGCCGTGTCCACGTCGGGGAACGTCGCCACGACATTGCGTGGACGCTCTTTGCCTTCAAGCTGAACGAAACGTCCGCCGCGTGCAATAAAGGTGCCGCCATGTTTGGCAATCGCCGGCCCTGCCAATTCGGCATATTTTCCATATGCCTCGGCATCGGTCACAGTCACATGTGCAATCCAGAGCGCGCCCATGGTGTATCTCCCTTGTTGTCCTGCCCGCAGTTTACGCCAAACGGCGGGCAGTCCAAGAGTTTTCTGACCAAATGGTCAGGCAATTCAGCCAGCGAGCACCGCTTCGGCTGCGGCGATTGCAGCATCGGCATTGCTTGCGTCTTTTGCCCCGCCCTGTGCCATGTCGGGGCGTCCGCCGCCGCCTTTGCCACCAAGCGCTTCGACCGCGGCCCGCACAAGATCCACAGCCGAGTGTGTGCCTTTCAAATCGTCAGTCACGCCAGCGGCCACGGCGACCTTGTCGCCCGTGTCCGCGATCAACAGGACCGCGCCACTTTCGAGCCGCGATTTATGCTCGTCCATCAACGGCGGCAGATCTTTGCCGGACACACCAGAGAGCACCTGCGCGAAGAACTTCACACCGTTGATCTCTTTGGCCTCGGGACCGGAACCCTGTCCAGCGCCACCCGCCATCGCCAGTTCACGGCGCAACGTGGCCACTTCGTTCTGCAACGATTTGCGCTCGTCCATCAGACCTTGAACACGGTCGATCAACTGCGGTGGTTGAACCTTCAGTTTGGTGGAAATGTTTGCCACGCGTTTTGCCTGTTCGTGCAGGTGTTGGAACGCGGCCTCACCGGTCAACGCTTCGATCCGACGGATACCAGCCGCAGAAGCGCCATCAGAGAGGATCACAAACACACCAATGTCGCCGGTCTGATTGACGTGCGTTCCACCGCAAAGTTCGATCGAATAGGTGTCGCCGTGCAGGCCTTTGCCAGTGTTGGCCCGCCCCATCGATACGACTCGCACCTCGTCACCATATTTCTCGCCAAAGAGCGCCTGTGCGCCGAGGCCGCGTGCGTCGTCCGGCGTCATGATCCGGGTTTCGACCGGCGTGTTCTGACGGATATAAGCGTTCACATCCTGCGCAACGGCCAGCATTTCTTCGGCGCTCAAAGCCTTGTTGTGGCTAAAGTCAAACCGCAGACGGTCATCCGCGTTGAGAGAGCCACGTTGTGCCACGTGATCCCCAAGCGCATCCCGCAGCGCTTCGTGAAGCAAGTGTGTCGCCGAGTGGTTCGCGCGGATCGCCTTGCGGCGGGCATGATCCACATCCAGAGCCACCGCGTCACCCTTGTTGAGTGCGCCGTTAGACATGGTGATCTTGTGGGCAAACAATTTGCTATCCGCAAATTTCTGAACATCGGACACTGTGCCGACGTCGCCGCGGTTCTCAAGGCGCGAGATGATGCCATGGTCGGCCACCTGACCACCGCTTTCGGCGTAGAACGGCGTCTGGTTCACAACCACCCAGCCCTCTTCGCCCTGTGCGATGCTATCAACCAATGCCCCGTCTTTGATCAGCGCATGAACCTGCCCTTCAGCAGTTTCGGTGTCATAGCCAAGGAATTCTGTGGTGCCGCACTCTTCGGCAATATCGAACCAAAGGCCGGCCTCTGCTGCATCACCGGACCCGACATGCGCCGCACGCGCCTTGGCCTTTTGTTCAGCCATCGCCGTGTCAAAGCCGTCGGTGTCGACCTCGCGGCCCTTCTCGCGCAGGGCGTCCTGTGTCAGGTCGAGCGGGAAGCCGTAGGTGTCATAAAGCTTGAACGCAGCAGCACCTGACAATGGGGCGCCCTCACCCAGACCGTCCAGTTCGTCGTCCAGCAGTTTCAGGCCGCGGTCCAGCGTCTGTTTGAATTTGACCTCTTCCTGCTTGAGGGTTTCCTCAATCAAGGCCTGCGCCTGTCCCAGTTCGGGATAGGCCTGACCCATCTGCTGCACGAGCGACGGCACCAGTTGATGCATCACAGGATCTTTGGCACCCAGCAGGTGCGCATGACGCATGGCGCGGCGCATGATGCGACGCAGCACATAACCGCGACCGTCGTTGGACGGCATCACACCATCCGCCATGAGGAACGAGGTGGAGCGCAAATGGTCGGCAATCACGCGGTGATGAACGTTCTGATCGCCATACGGGTCTGTGGAGGTCACATTCGCAGAAGCCTCGATCAGCGCCTTAAAGAGATCGGTGTCGTAGTTGTCGTGGCTGCCCTGAAGCAACGCGCCAATCCGTTCCAGCCCCATACCGGTGTCGATCGACTGCATGTCCAGCGCCTTCATCGAGCCGTCTTCAAACTGCTCGTTCTGCATGAAAACGACGTTCCAGATTTCGATGAAGCGGTCGCCATCTTCTTCGGGCGAGCCGGGAGGGCCACCCCAGATATGATCGCCGTGGTCATAGAAGATTTCGGTGCAAGGGCCACAAGGGCCGGTCGGGCCCATTTGCCAGAAGTTGTCAGACGTGGCGATGCGGATGATCCGATCCTCCGGCACGCCCATTTTCTTCCAGATATTAAAGGCTTCGTCGTCGGTGTGATACACCGTTGTATAAAGCTTGTCCTTCGGAATGCCGAATTCCTTGGTGATCAATTCCCAGGCAAACCGGATCGCGTCTTCCTTGAAATAGTCACCAAAGGAGAAGTTGCCGAGCATTTCGAAAAAAGTGTGGTGACGCGCGGTATAGCCGACGTTGTCCAGATCGTTGTGCTTGCCGCCTGCGCGTACACATTTCTGCGCCGTCGTGGCCCGTTGATAGTCGCGTTTTTCAACGCCGGTAAACAGGTTCTTGAACTGCACCATGCCCGAATTGACGAACATCAGCGTCGGGTCGTTGCGCGGCACCAACGGGCTTGAATCCACGATCTCGTGGCCCTGTTTGGCAAAATAGTTCAGAAAGGTGGACCGGATGTCGTTCAGGCTGGCCATGAGCAGATCTCTTGCGCTGTTTTTGCGTGTCGGATCGGGTTTATAACCCCAGCGCGGGGCTGTCCACATGGCATTGGCAAAAGCGGTGGATCGCGGGCCTGCATTCCGCAATCGCTACGGATCAGCCGTTAGTCGGCGACCTTGCGCAAAATGTCGCCTTCGCGGATCACCCCATCCTGTTCAACCGAACACAGCACACCGCGCAACCGGTAGGCCCGATGGCGCGGATCACGCACCCAGTCATAAGCCTCTGGACCATACCGCGCCTTCCATTTGACGCAGCCTTCGTTGAACACGCCAGACACACGCAACACTGCGCTACCAACCGACAAAAGCTGCCCCTCGGGCATATTGGTTTCGGTCATGTCGATGTCGGCGGCAAAGGTGTCACCGGGATGCAGGGTGTCCAGTTCGGGATGCCACACCAGATCCAGCACGCGCTGCGGAATGAGGCAGACCTGAATTCCGGGATGCGGGTCGCCGTTGTCCAACCTGAGCCAGGGCTGTGTGGCCCATCGCTCGCCAGGGATGCCGCCCGCGCGCGTCAATGTGATTTCCGGGACAAACCGGCGCGCATTGCGCTCGGGTCTCAGGCACAAATGCGAAATGGCCGCCCCGTCTTTGGGGGCGGCCAGCACGTGAGGCAGAGCCTCAAACAAGTCTTTGGACGACGGCGTCACTCTTCAACCACGTCATCATCCAGCGGCGGCATATCGAAATCGAGCCCGTGCGCCGCGCGAATCTTGTCTTCGATCTCATAGGCGATGCGGTTGTTTTCCTTCAGGAAAGTTTTGGCGTTCTCACGCCCCTGCCCGATGCGTTCGTCGCCATAGCTGAACCAGCTGCCGGATTTCTCGACCACGCCGGCCTTCACACCAAGATCCAGCAATTCGCCCATCTTGGAGATGCCTTCGCCATACATGATGTCAAATTCGACCTGCTTGAACGGCGGAGCCACCTTGTTTTTCACGACTTTCACGCGGGTTGCGTTGCCAACCACCTCGTCACGGTCCTTCAGCGCGCCGATACGGCGGATGTCCAGACGCACTGAGCTGTAGAATTTCAACGCGTTGCCGCCAGTCGTGGTTTCGGGCGAGCCAAACATCACGCCGATTTTCATCCGGATCTGGTTGATGAAGACCACCATACAGTTGGATCGCGAGATCGAGCCGGTGAGTTTGCGCATCGCCTGGCTCATCAGGCGCGCCTGCACACCAACGTTGCTGTCGCCCATGTCGCCCTCAAGTTCGGACTTCGGTGTCAGTGCGGCAACCGAATCGACCACGACCATGTTCACCGCGCCGGAGCGCACCAAAGTGTCGACGATTTCCAGCGCCTGTTCGCCAGTGTCGGGCTGAGAAATCAGCAATTCATCCAGGTTCACGCCCAGCTTTTTGGCATATTGCGGATCAAGCGCGTGTTCCGCGTCCACAAAGGCACAAACACCGCCCTTTTTCTGCTCCTCTGCGATGCAGTGCAGGGTCAACGTGGTTTTACCCGAACTTTCCGGCCCGTAGATCTCAATGATCCGCCCTTTGGGCAGGCCGCCGATTCCCAACGCGATGTCGAGACTCAGAGAGCCGGTCGATGTCGACTCGATTTCCTGCGCGGGATTGTCCGCGCCCAATTTCATGATCGAGCCCTTGCCGAACTGACGTTCAATCTGGGCCAAAGCGCTATCAAGCGCCTTTTGTTTGTCGGGAGAGTTTTTCTTGCTGCTCATTGTCAAAAGATCTGCCGTTGCCATTGTGCTTGGCTCCTTATTCCATACCCGCGCTTGTGCGGCAATCATTGCCTGCGTTCACCTCTTGTTCTCAAACGTTATGAGATCAAAAGGAGAACAAATCAATCAAAAAACGATACCAACAGCTTTTTCCCACAAGGGTTAAGGAGTCGTTTACAAGTAATCTTCAAATAGGTGAAAACCGTCAGTGAATAGCAGCAAGGCGTAGTAGATGCTTGTTTTCTGGAACAAAAAACTGGTCTTTCTCTCGGTTCCCAAGACCGGAACCACCGCAATCGAGGAGGCTCTTAGCCCCTTTGCGGATATGGTGATCTCACATCCCCCCGAGCTCAAACACGCGCCGCTTTACCGCTACAACAGATTCTTCCGGCCAATGTTCGAACGGGCCTGCAAAACGGACGACATGGAAACCATGGCCGTGATGCGAGAGCCCGTGAGTTGGCTGGCGAGTTGGTATCGGTATCGACGGCGCGAAGACCTGCGCGGGCTTCCAAATTCCACAGAGAATGTGAGTTTTGAGGAGTTCGTTCAGGAGTATATGAAGGGCGACAAGAAAGCGCCTTTTGCAAATGTCGGCAGTCAGGCCAGATTTTTGGAACCGCGCAAGAACGGGCTCAAGGTGGATCACCTTTTCCGCTATGAGGATCAGGCAAGGTTGTTGGATTTTCTCGAAACCCGCCTGCAGTTGAAAATCGAATTGCCGCGCAGGAACACCTCTCCGGATATGCCGCTATCGCTGTCGCCTGACACCCATGCAAAACTGCGCCGCAAATGCGCCGAGGAATTCGCGCTTTATGAGAGCCTCGACTAATCTTTCAGCTTTGACTGAACCGCTTCGGTCAGATCACTAAGGCTGAACGGTTTGGGCAGAAAACTCGAATTGGCGATTCTCGCCTGATCATCACTGAAGCTGTCTTCTGCATAGCCCGACACAAAGATCACCGGCACTTCCGGATATTCCTGTCGCGCCTGACGTACCCACGTCGGGCCATCCACACCTGGCATGATCACGTCGGTCACAAAGACATCGACTTTGGGGCGATCGGCCTGCAAAAGCTCGAGCGCCTCCTCGCCGGAGCCCGCTTCGAGCACCGTAAAGCCCCGCATTTTCAAGGCGCGGGTGGCAAAGGAGCGCACCGGCGCTTCGTCTTCGACCAACATGACCACACCGCTATGGCTGATGGCTGTGTCTTTGGTCGAGGCGGGAACAGCTTCCACCGGCGCTGCATCTTCGTCCCCCAGATAGGCAGGGAACAAAAGCGAGAAGCGGGTTCCGACGCCCACTTCGCTATCAACAAAGATATAGCCGCCGGTCTGCTTGACGATGCCATAGGCTGTCGAAAGGCCAAGCCCCGTGCCTTCACCGGTTTTCTTGGTGGTAAAGAACGGCTCGAACACCTTCTGCAGCTTGTCCGGCGCGATACCTGTGCCTTCGTCCGCCACGCTGATGGCGACGTATTTGCCGACAGGCACCACGACCCTGTCGCGCTCCATCGGTTCGACCAGATCAAGCCCTTCTGTCACGACGCGGATTTCGCCGCCGTTGGGCATCGCATCACGCGCATTCACCACCAGGTTCATCAAGACCTGTTCCAATTGCCGTTTGTCCGCGCGGATCGCGGGCAAAACCGGATCGTTGCTCAGGCTGAGACTTACCTTTTCGCCAACCAGTCGGTTCAAAAGATGCGTCAGATCAGACAGAGAGTTGCGCAGATCGACGATTTCGGGCCGGAGGTTCTGTTTGCGCGAAAAGGCCAGAAGTTGTCCCACCAAAGCCGCGGCGCGGTTGGCGTTCTGGTTGATCTGTATGAGGTCGGCAAAATCCGGATCGCCCTGATCATGACGCAACAACAACAGGTCGCAATGCCCTGAAATTGCGGTCAAAAGGTTGTTGAAATCATGGGCAACGCCACCGGCAAGCTGCCCGATTGCCTGCATCTTCTGGCTTTGGACAAACTGCGCCTCAAGCGATTTGAGCTCGGTCGCATCGCTTAAAACCGCGATCAGGGAACTGGTGTTCCCCTCGACGACACGGTTCAGGCTGACCTGCACAAAGGCCTCTTTGCTGCTGTTCTTCAGACGCAGAAACTCCGAGTGATGACCGCCGCGTCCAGAGGCGGCCTCTGTCAGCCAGTCGACAATCGACCTTCCCAGTCCCTCAAGGTGATCCTCTAGCAACGTATCTTCGGTCAGTTGGTTGTCCAACAACGCCCGCGCAGTCCGGTTGGCCATCAATACTCTGCCTTGCCGATCCAACTTCAAAAGAGCCACAGGCAATTCGTCAAACAAAACGGCCCCTTCGCGCACGACGGGTACTTCGGTGGGCAAAAGATAGATTTCACGCCGTCCGGCGGTGGCCTCAAACTCTGCCACAAGGCATTGTTGCTCCCCGCGCGCCGTCTGGATCATCGTGGCCTCGCGCGGCGCACCGGCGCGGTCGCCGAAAACATCCTGAAGTGTTTTTTTACGCTCACCAAGCAAAGCACGCGCTGCCGGATTCATAAAGAGAATCGTGCCGGAGCGGCCCACGGTCAGCATCGGCAATCGCGGCGCCCCCGCCTGCCCTGCATCTGCGATCGGATGGTGTGTGTCAAACGACCATAGCACGCCGCCATCAGGCATCCGCCGCACACCCACAACCAGCGATCCGTCGCGTTGTGGCACGGTTTCCTGCCCGTGGCCCACATCCACGGCCAGATCCAGCAAGCGCGAAACCAGACCTTCACCATCCACCGCACGACGTTTGGCGAAGTCGACCACATGCGCGTCCATCGCCTTGAGGTGACTTTGCGCAATGACGTTGGCATAGAGGATACTGCCTGAAGCATCCGTCAGAATTTGTTCGGTTTTTTCACGATCACAGAGCGCTTTGACAAAGGCCACGCCTGATACCGGCTCGGGCCTTTCGGGCCTGTCAAAGCGCAGCAACAGCAAAGCCGCAAAGATCACGACGCCCGCAGCGATCAAGAGCATTTGCACAATCGGATCCGTTGCAAACAAGGACGCACCCCAAAGCGCGATCGCAGCCAAGCCAAACGGCACAGCCCTTTGGCGAAACCGGTTCGCGGTCGGAGTTTTTAACCCTTCGGTCACTTCTGAAACGGTCACGTGAGCACCTGATAAACCAGTCGTTATGGTTAATATGCCACGGAGTTTCTTAAACCCGTCTTAACACCGCAACGTATTTACGCGTGACGTACCACTTTAAGCTGACTTACGCCGAAGTCTGGCGACAAAAAAACCGTCGCTGTCATCAGACAGATCAAACTGGCGCGCCTCTTCAATGGTCCAGTCGGGATGGGTTTTCACAAAATCATGGATGCGATCACGGTTTTCGGCGGCCAGCAAAGAGCAGGTCGCGTAGACCAAGGTTCCGTCCTGCGCCACCAAAGGCGCGGCTTTGGCAAGAATCTCGGATTGCAACGCGTTCAAAGCTGTAAGGTCTTCGGGTGTAAAACGCCATTTGGCGTCCGGCGTCCGGCGCCATGTGCCACTGCCGGAACAGGGAACATCGCAAAACACCAGATCATACGGCGCCGCCTGATCGGCATCATGAAGGGTTTGCACCGTCACTCCGGCTCGTTTGGCACGCTCGGGCAAATCGCGCAAACGTCCGACATTGGCATCATGCGCAAAAAACCGGCCCTCACAACGCGCAGCCATCGCCAGAATTTTTCCGCCACCGCCTGCGCAATAATCCATTACTTTCAAACCACTACCGAGGGGAAGTGATGCGACTGCAGTCTGACTGGATGCATCCTGAAGCTCCACAAGTCCGTTCTTAAAGGCCGCGCTGTTGGCCACTTTGCGCGCGCCTTCTGTGACTTTCAGGGCGGTGTCGGACAAGGCCAAAGCTTCGGTTTCGATACCGTCTTTGAGAAGAGCCGCTTGAGCGGAACCCGTTGACGCCTTGCGCAGATTGACACGCAATGTCACCGGTGCACGCTTGCGCAAAACACCCATTGCATCAGCAAAGCCATCTTCAAGGCTCTCCCGCATCGGCTCAACCAGCCAATCGGGGATATCAAAAGGCACGGGCTCAGACGCGATATGCGCCTGTTCGGCCTCACTCAGGGAGGCCGGCGCATAGCCTTCGCCGGTGAACAGAGTTTCCAGATCAACGCCGGCGGTGCGCAGAACGCCAATCATCACGCCACGCCCATCTTCAGCGCCACCGACGGCGGCCGCCGATTTTCTTTGGCGCAGAGCATCAAAAACATGATCGCGTACCGCTGCACGGTCCTTGGAGCCCGCGAATCGGCTGCGGCGTGCCCACCCCGTCAGGGTTTTCTCCGCCGGGTCTCCGGCGAAGATGACATCCAACAGCTCAATCGCCGTGGCAACGCGGGCCGCAGGGGTCATCAGCCGACCCGATAGTTCGGGGATTCGCGCGTGATCTGCACGTCATGCACGTGACTTTCCTTAAGCCCCGCGCCTGTGATTTTCACGAACTTGCAGTTCTTGCGCATCTCTTCGACGGTACCGTTGCCGGTGTAGCCCATCGCCGCACGCAAACCGCCAACCAGCTGGTGAACAACCGTACCTGCCGGACCTTTGTAGGGCACCTGCCCCTCGATGCCTTCCGGCACGAGTTTGTCGCTGGCTGCGTCTTTTTGGAAATATCGGTCGGCCGAGCCACGCGCCATCGCGCCAAGGCTGCCCATACCGCGATAGGATTTGAACGAGCGGCCCTGATAGAGGATCACCTCGCCCGGGCTTTCGTCGGTGCCCGCGATCATAGACCCGACCATGGCGCAGGACGCGCCTGCCGCGATGGCTTTGGCAAAATCGCCGGAGAATTTGATGCCACCATCGGCAATCACCGGAATGTCGCCTGCTGCTTTGGCACAGTCATCAATCGCTGTCAGCTGCGGCACGCCAACGCCGGCCACCATGCGTGTTGTGCAGATTGAGCCCGGCCCGATGCCGACTTTCACTGCGTCTGCGCCAGCATCAATCAAGGCCTTGGTGGCTTCGCCAGTGGCGACATTGCCCGCAATCACCTGAACCGCGTTGGACATCGATTTCACACGTTTCACCGCCTCAAGCACGCCATCGGAGTGACCGTGTGCGGTGTCGATCACAACGATATCGACCCCCGCATCAATCAACATCTCAGAACGCTCAAAGCCGCTGTCACCGACAGAAGAGGCTGCCGCAACGCGTAGACGGCCAAGCTCGTCTTTGCAGGCCGTCGGGTTCAGCACCGCTTGTTCCGTGTCTTTCAGCGTCAGCAGGCCGGTCAGTTTGCCCTGCCCGTCATGCACCAACAGCTTTTCGATCCGCCGCGCCCGCATCAGGCTTTTGGCTTCCTCAAGGTCAGCAGGCTCTGCAAGCATCGCCAGATCGCTGGTGGTCATCATCGCATGCACCGGCGTGTCGTCAGATTGCGCGAAGCGCATGTCACGGTTGGTCACGATGCCAACGACGCGACCCTGCTCATCCACCACCGGAAAACCGGTAAACCGATAGCGTTCAATCAACGCCTTGGCGTCCGCCAGCGTCTGGTTCGGCGTCAGGGTCACAGGATTATAGACAATGCCGCTTTCAAAGCGTTTCACCCGCCGCACTTCGCGCGACTGGGTTTCAGCATCAAGGTTCTTGTGGATCACGCCCATACCACCAGCCTGAGCCATAGCAATCGCCATTCGGCTTTCGGTCACAGTGTCCATCGCGGAACTCAGCAGCGGGATGTTCAGATCGATGACTTTAGTGACCCGCGTGCGCGTATCGGCCGTGCTCGGCAAGACCGCAGACGCAGCCGGAACCAACAAAACATCATCGAAAGTAAGCGCCTCACGAATCTCCATCACACATCTCCTTGGGGGAACCTCGTTTGGCACGTCCCTATCGCATGGCTCTGCCCTGTGGAAAACCCCTAATCCATGCTCACTCCCCTTCGCGAGCCAATTGTCGCCAACTTCTCTAAATTTTTCTGGTTTTTGCCGCCCCGTGGCCTAGTTTGATCGGGCAATAAAGGAAAGACATTATGAACCGCCGGATATTCTTGCTGACCACTGCTGCCGCATTGATGGGATCCACAGCGCAGGCCGCGGCAATTCCAACGCCAAAGTCCGGAATGGGTTTGATTGTGTTTTACCGTCCGCGCCGCGCGATGGCCGCAGCCATCCGGTTTCAGATCAACACATCGTCAGCTCCGGTTGGCAACCTGGCAAACGGCACGTTGATCGCTTTTCACGCCCCCGCGGGCAGCCACACATTTTCTGTGTCCACACCCTCAATCTCGGGCTCTGACAGCATCACCGTTGACCTGAATGTTGGACAGACCGCGTTTGTGCGCGCTGACATGCGCGCAGGTCTCCCCGCCGGTCGAGGCAAATTCGCTCGAATGGACCCCGCGACTGCTCAGGCTGAAATCGCCAAACTCTAGTCGGGAAAGGTCGGCATCCGACACAAAATGCCGCCCTTTGTCAGTTTCATGCCGCTCCTTGCCTTTCCTCCGCTTTGGCGGCAGGTATTCTCGCAGCCAAGCGAACAGAACTGAGGCCGCATTATGAGCAGCGATCCACTGGTGATTTTCACCCCTTCCGGCAAACGTGGAAACTTTCCCGTTGGCACGCCTATCCTTACCGCCGCGCGCCAACTTGGCGTTGACCTCGACAGCGTTTGCGGTGGGCGGGGCATTTGCTCAAAATGCCAGATCACACCCTCTTATGGTGAGTTCCCCAAACACGGCGTGACCGTGGCCCAGGATGCGCTCTCCGAGTGGAACGCCGTTGAGCAGCGCTACGACGACAAGCGCGGCCTGCCCAAAGGTCGCCGCCTTGGCTGTCAGGCCACGGTCCAAGGCGACATCGTGATCGACGTACCGCCTGAATCGCAGGTTCACAAACAGGTGGTGCGTAAACGGGCCGAAGTGCGTGACATCACCCTGAACCCGACGGTCAAGCTGACCTATGTCGAGGTGGAAGAGCCCGACATGCACAAGCCGTCAGGCGATCTGGAACGTCTGCTGACGGCGCTTAGGGCCGCCACAGGTCACGCGCATATCGATGTGGACACCCACCTTCTTCGCCCGCTGCAGCCCATCCTTCGCAAAGGCAACTGGTCCGTCACCGCCGCCATTCATCAAGGTCGCGATGACGTAACTCCGCGTGTGATCGCTCTGTGGTCGGGTTTCTATGACAAACCGCTCTTTGGACTTGCGGTCGACCTTGGCTCCACCACCATAGCCGGACACCTCTGCAATCTGGAGACCGGCGAAGTCGTCGCCTCCTCCGGCCTGATGAACCCGCAGATCCGCTTTGGCGAAGACCTCATGAGCCGTGTCAGCTATGCCATGATGAACAAGGGCGGCGATCTGGAGATGACCGACGCCGTGCGCGACGGGCTCAACCAGCTTGTGACAGACATCGCAGGCGACGCGGAGATCGACAAAGAGCAAATCCTAGACGCGGTGTTTGTGATGAACCCCGTGATGCACCACTTATTCTTGGGCATTGACCCGTTTGAACTCGGCCAAGCCCCTTTTGCGCTGGCGACCTCCGACGCGCTGGAGCTGACCGCCTCCGAAATCGGTCTGGACATTGCCGCAGGCACCCGCGCCTACCTTTTGCCCTGCATCGCGGGTCATGTTGGCGCTGACGCGGCTGGCGTGGCGCTGTCTGAGGCGCCCAACAAATCCGAAGACCTTGCTTTGATCGTAGATGTGGGCACCAATGCTGAAATCCTGCTGGGCGACAAGGACGGCGTCATGGCCTGTTCTTCGCCCACGGGCCCTGCGTTTGAAGGCGCACAGATCAGCTCTGGCCAACGCGCCGCGCCGGGTGCGATTGAACGCGTGGAAATCGACCCCGTCACCAAAGAACCGCGCTTCCGCGTGATCGGGTCAGAACTGTGGTCTGATGAAGACGGATTTTCTGAAGCCATAGCCACCACCGGCGTCACCGGCATCTGTGGCTCTGGCATTATCGAAGTCATTGCCGAGATGCGGATTGCGGGACTGGTCGATGCCTCGGGCCTCATTGGCTCCGCTGAACAAACCGGCACCGAGCGCTGTTTCCTTGACGGCCGCACCAACTCCTACCGCCTCTGGGATGGAGATGAGGAGCAGAAAGAAATCACCGTCACCAACGCCGACATTCGCGCCATTCAGATGGCCAAGGCGGCGCTCTACTCGGGCGCGCGCCTTTTGATGGACAAGCGCGGCGTGGATCAAGTGGATCGCGTGGTATTGGCCGGAGCCTTTGGCGCGCATATCTCAGCCAAACACGCGATGGTGTTGGGTATGATCCCTGACTGTCCCCTCGACAAAGTCACCTCGGCCGGCAATGCCGCGGGCACCGGTGCGCGCATCGCGCTGCTCAACCGTGCCGCCCGCAGTGATATCGAAGCCTTGGTGCGTCAGATCGAAAAGATCGAAACCGCAGTCGAGCCACGGTTTCAGGAGCATTTCGTGAATGCATCCGCCATGCCAAACTCGTCCGATCCGTTCCCGATCCTCCGTGATCTGGTGGCTTTGCCCGAGGTGAGTTTCAACACTGGCGGCGGCGATGGCGCAGGGGGCGGCGGCCGACGCAGGCGGCGCCGCGGCTAACGCTAGCACCTTCGACAATTGCACGCATAGGGCGATCCAGATAGGGTCGCCCTATTCTTTTGAAGAAAGCCTTTTCCATGTCTCGCAAACTGATCATCTGTTTTGACGGCACCGGTAACGAAGTCGAAAAGAACGAAAGCAATATTCTGCGCCTGTACAAATGCCTCAAGCATGATGACGGCCAACTTGTTTATTATGAGCCAGGTGTGGGCACCCTTTCGACACGCCCATTTGCGCGCAATGCTTTCTCCAAGGTGCGGCTGGTTCTGGGGCTCGCGGCGGGTCTTGGATTGCATCAAAACGTGATGCACGCCTATCAGTTTCTTTGCGAGAACTACCGAGAAGGCGACAGGCTTTATTTCTTTGGGTACTCCCGCGGAGCCTACACCGCCCGCGTTCTGGCGGGCTTTGTCAACGACTTCGGCCTTGTCGCACCGCACGAATTGCACCTGATCGGTCCGGTGTTCAAAGCGTGGCGCAAGATCCCGAAAAACGCCCCGCGCGAAGCCTACGCACCTTTGCGGATTTCCGAACAGTTTTTCCATATTCGCCGCCCCTCTATCCGCTTTCTCGGACTGTGGGACACGGTCAGCTCCATGATCCGGCTCCGTCTGAAGTGGGGCACTATTCTCGAGTTTGGCTCAAACTCCAGCGTTGATGAGAACCCTTCCGTCAAAGCCGTCCGCCACGCACTGTCGATCGACGAAACCCGCCGGTTCTTCCGCCACCAATTCTGGACCGAGGGTCAGGATTATCACGGCACCCGTTTCAAATCGAAACAGAACCCTCCCAAACAGGACGTCAAACAGGTTTGGTTCCCTGGCACCCATACCGATGTCGCGGGATCTGTTCCCGAGCAGGAGGCAGGGCTTTCCAAGCTCACGCTGGTCTGGATGCGCAGCGAGCTTGACGGGCTGGGCGTGGACAAGCTGGAGTTCCGCAAACAATTTTTTGATCGCTATGTGCTTGGCAAAAAGGACCGCGTCACCGAGCGCATGGGATTGGAGATTTCCGAGCCTGACCCGTTGGCGCCGCTTCACAGCCAGATGAAGCTGCGCAAATTCTGGCCGTTTCTCGAAATCTTTCCGCGCCTGACCAAACGCAGCCGGTGGCCGAACCAGCGGGGCTTTCTGGGCTACTACCTGCCGCTCGCTCAGCCCCGTTATATTCCGCCCGACAGCACAATTGACCCGTCTGCTTTTGAACGGCGCAAGGAAAGGGCAGATTACAGGCCCAAAAACCTTGAGACACACACGAAGGACGCGCCGTCATAAGCGCCTTCCCCTAGGGTCAAGATTGTCCGGCAAAAGCCTTGTCGCTAGTGTGTTTCAAAGCCTCTAGCAACCGGAGCCCCCATGTCGATCACCCATTACGAAGTTGTTGGCAAAACTGCCGTTCTCACGCTGACGAACGGCGAAAACCGCCAAAACCCCGCCTTTGCCGCCGCCATGCTTGAGGCGATTGGCGCGGTCGAGGGCGACAAATCAGTGCGTGCGCTGGTCATCACCTCAAATGACGAAAAGAATTGGTCGCAGGGGATTGATCTGAATTGGATGATGGGGGCACAGCAGGCAGGAAAATCCGAGGAGATCCAAACCTTCCTGCGCGACATGAACACCGTTTTTGGCAAACTTCTGACGCTACCGGTCCCCGTTATCGCATCCATCACCGGCCACGCATTCGGCAACGGCGCAATGTTGGCAAGTTGTTGTGATTTCCGCTTTATGCGCGCCGATCGCGGCTATTTCTGCTATCCCGAGGTGGATGTGAACATCCCCTTCCTGCCCTCGATGGTCAGCTATATCCGCAAGGCTGTGCCCGAGCATCGCTTCAATGAAATGGCCCTGACTGGACGTCGACTGACCGCAGACGAGGCCGCAGCCGACAACATCCTAATGGCCGCACTTCCCGACGCGGACGCCACGTTCAAAGCCGCAATGGACTATGCCGCCACTTTCAACAAAGGGCGCAGCATCTTTGGCATGCAAAAACAGCGTATGCATGGCCATATCCTCGCGACCATGGCGACAGAAGACACTCCGCTGATCAACGACATGGCGGTCACGGCTTAGGCACCAAAACCGATTGCGCGGCCATTGACGCGGCCGCGCGAACGCTCTAGCTAACAGCGCTACAGGCGCGGGTATGGTGAAAAGGTATCACACGAGCTTCCCAAGCTCTGGTTACGGGTTCGATTCCCGTTACCCGCTCCAAACTCCCTGACATTTCGGCAATTTTTCGCACAGCGTGGGTCGCAACACGCAGCTCTTTGCCGAAATCAGACCGTTGTGCACAACGGCTCTCTTCTCTTTCAGAATAATAGGTTAACGCGACACAAATGTTCGCAAAACCCATTGCAGGAAAGACAGCACCATGCGCATTTGGACCAATATCATTGCAGTTTTTGTACTTGCCGGCCTGACGGCCTATGCCAACGCCCAAGGCATCGAGCACGCGCTCCCCATCGGCGTCGCGGCGATTGTCTGTTTCCTGGCGGGTGCCGCAGTTGCCAGCGTCACCAACAGCCTTGAGCGCATCATGCGTCCGCCGGAGTTCTTTTCGCTCTGACCGCTAGCGGTCCCGCAGATGCAAAATCCGGTCCAGCAGGCTCAGGGTTGAGCCGCTGGTGCCCTCTGGGACACCCTGCCCCTCGACGGCTGGCACCAAGCCACCAGCAAGCTCTTTGCCAAGCTCCACGCCCCATTGATCAAACGAGTTGATCCCGTAGATCACCCCTTCTACAAACACGCGATGCTCATACAGCGCCACGATCTGCCCCAAAACATAGGGCGTCAGGCGAGGATACAGCAGCGTCGTCGAAGGGCGGTTGCCGGAAAAGACGCGGTGCTTTGCCAGCTGATCCAGTTTTGCGTCTGACAAACCTTTGTCGGCCAGTTGCGCGCGCGCTTCGGCTTCTGTGCGGCCACGCAACAGCGATTCGGATTGGGCAAGGCAATTCGCAACCAAAGCACGGTGATGTTCGATCAGCTCTACCTCATGCCCTTCGGCACCAACCATGAATTCGCAGGGCACAACCTGTTGCCCCTGATGGATCAGTTGATAAAACGCGTGCTGTCCGTTGGTGCCGGGTTCGCCCCAGACCACCGGCCCCGCGACGCGATCCAGCGATGTGCCGTCCAGCGCCACGGATTTGCCGTTGGATTCCATTTCCAGTTGCTGAAGATAGGCCGGCAAACGCGCCAGACGTTGCTCATACGGCAGCACAGCGCGTGACGGATGCCCGCAAACCTGTTGGTTCCAGATACCGACCAGCGCCAGCATCACAGGCATATTCTGCGCGAAAGGTGCAGATTGGAAATGCTGATCCATCGCCTGCGCCCCGCGCAGAAACTTTTCAAACGCCGCAGGCCCGACCGCCAGCATAATCGACAGGCCAATTGGGCCCCACATTGAATATCGACCGCCGACCCAATCTTCAAAGCCGAACACGCGTTCTGCCGGAATACCGAAGTCCGCGCATTTCTCGACCGCAGAGGAAATCGCCACAAACCGCCCTAAGGCCGCGTCGCCGCCCGCCCATTTCAAAGCTGAGCGCGCGTTCAGCATGGTCTCCTGAGTGGTGAACGTTTTGGACGCCACAATGAACAGCGTGCTCGCCGGATCCAGCCCCGCCAGCGTGTCCGTCAGATCCGCGCCATCCACGTTGGAAATAAAGTGGCACCGCGGCCCGTCGTGATAGGGCGCCAGCGCCATCACCGCCATCAGCGGCCCCAGATCGGACCCACCGATCCCGATGTTCACCACATCCGTGATATGACCAAACGACCCATCCCTTACAGAGCGCGTAAAAGCCGCCATCCGCTCCCGCGTGGCATTGACCTCGGGCAGCACGTCTTTGCCATCAACGGAAATAGGCCCGCTGTCCAACGCACGCAGCGCCGTGTGCAATACGGCCCGCCCTTCGGTTTCGTTGATGGCCTCGCCGGCAAACATCGCCGTGCGCTTCTCGGAAACACCAGCAGCTTCAGCCAGAGCCACGAGCGCTTCTCGACCCGCCGCATCTATTGACGTTTTGGAGTAATCAAAAAGCAACCCGTCGGTGTCGACCGAAAATCCTGCGGCCCGTGACGCATCCGCCTCAAACAAATCCGCAATCCGGCACGCCCGTGCGCTCTGTGCCATCGCGTCCAGTTCTGCCCACATGACCTTATTCCTTCGCCCAATGCACATCTGCGCCGTCCAGAACCGCCTTGATCGGCGCTTCCCGCCGTGACAGCCCATGCGCCTTTTCAAGCGCCGCCTTCTTGTCGTCGCCCTTGATCAAGACGTGCTTGCGCAGTGCGCTATCCAAAACCCGCGCCGACAAAGTAATCCGCACGTCTGGCAAATCCGGCTTGCGTACTGGCACCAGAACCGGCGCATCCGCCGCCAAAGCGTTCTCAAGACCGTCGCTGTCGGGAAACAACGAGGCCGTGTGCATATCCGCGCCCATTCCAAGCACCACTACATCCACTGGCATTGCACCCAGCAAGGCCGCCTCAACGTCCGCAAGAACCTCCTCCGGTTGCTCGGCGGGCGCATAAAACGGCAGGAACCGAGCCCCCAACGCGCGGTTTGTGATCAGCCGCGCTTTGACCAGTGCTGTGTTGGACCGTTCATGATCTTCCGGCACCCAACGTTCGTCCGTGAGCATCACGTTCACCCGATCCCAAGGTAGATCCACCGCACTCAGCGCATCAAACACAGGACCTGGAGTGGTGCCGCCAGGCACCGCAAACGTGACACGGTCCTTGGAGTGCAGCGCATCGGTCAAATCC
Organism: Shimia haliotis; assembly: GCF_900114415.1. Lineage (GTDB taxonomy): Bacteria > Pseudomonadota > Alphaproteobacteria > Rhodobacterales > Rhodobacteraceae > Shimia > Shimia haliotis. The sequence continues at coordinate 758,555 of NZ_FOSZ01000001.1, forward strand.
TCTGCAAGCACATTGGCCAAATCCATCATCATAATGTCGGCGTCGGGATATTCGATGAAATTCACTTCTCAAGTCCTTTCCAGTCGCGCCCGTCCCGGCGCATCATCAGGGCCGCGTCATCCGGTCCCGCGCTATAGGCATCATAAGGCTTGGGCGCATCGCCGCGCGCTTCCCAGCCGTGAATAATCGGATCAGTCCAGGCCCAGGCGGCCTCGACCTCGTCGTTGCGCATAAACAGCGTCTGGTTGCCGCGGATCACATCCATGATCAGCCGCTCATAGGCATCAGGTGCGTCAGCTGCGGGACCCAATGCCTCGGCAAAACTCATATCAAGCGGCACATCCACCAACCGCATTCCCCCGGGGCCTGGCTCCTTGATGGTCACGCCCAGAGTGATGCCCTCGTTGGGCTGCAACTGAATGGTCAGCTCGTTGCGATGCCGCCCTGCTTCGGGGCCAAAAATCGAATGCGGCGTGTCTTTGAACACCACGGTGATTTCACTGTCACGATGGCTCAGACGTTTGCCCGTGCGCAGATAAAACGGCGTGCCCGCCCAACGCCAGTTGTTCAGATGGCACTTCAGCGCGATAAAGCTCTCGGTTTTGGACCGCTCATTGCCGACGTCCTCGCGATAACTCAACGCGCCGTCGCTGGCCGTGTATTGGCCGCGCACAATATGATGCGGCTGCACGCCGTCCAGCGCGCGGATGACCTTCAGTTTTTCGTCGCGCACCGCGTCGGGGTCAAAATGCGCGGGCGGCTCCATCGCAATCAGGCACAGGAGCTGCATCAGGTGGTTCTGCACCATGTCACGCATTGCGCCGGCGCGCTCGTAATACTCGCCCCGCCCCTCGACACCTACGCTCTCGGCCACGGTGATCTGGATGTGATCGATGTATTGCGCATTCCACAGCGGTTCAAACAACATATTACCAAAGCGCACCGCCATCAGGTTCTGAACGGTCTCTTTGCCAAGGTAATGGTCGATCCGGTAGATCTGCCCTTCGTCAAAATACTGTGCCAGTTGCGCATTCAGCGCCTGAGCGGTTTCAAGATCACGCCCAAAGGGCTTTTCGACCACCACACGACTGTCTGAATCGGTCAATCCAAACCGCTCAAGCCGTTCCGCGATATCGGAAAACAAACTCGGCCCGACAGAGAAATAAAACGCGCGAACCGCGTCTTGGGCTTCGCCTGTCGCGACCAAGTCCGACAACTTTTGCCATCCCATATCGCCACGCGCATCAATCGCAACGTAATCAACATGCGCACAAAAACCGGCAACCGAGGCCTCATTCAGGGCCAGTTCACCGGCAAATTCCCGAAGCGCATCGCGCACAAAATCACGGTATTGCGCCGCATCCAGATCCCGTCGCGCCGCGCCGATCAGGCGGCAATCGTCCGACATCTGCCCTGCACAGAACCGTTTGAACAAGGCCGGCAGAATTTTTCTCCGTGCGAGATCGCCGGTGCCACCAATCACAACAAGATCAAACGCTTGAACCGGAATAGTTCGCGAAACCATTGTCTTCGTCTTCCTCGCCCACCACGCTTGGCGCGGTACTGTTGAATTTCGTTAGCGCTAACGATTGTGTTAACGCCGGTCTAACACCGCGACTGTATCACCGCAAGCGTGCATCACAACTGTGTCAGCCCAAACCAAAGCTCTTTACCTGCCCGCGGCTTAAGCGCTACCCCGAAACGGCAAACAGGAATGACAGGCCCATGAAAGACACTGCAGACACCGCAAAATTCGTTGATCCGATGGTCACAGCCAAGGGTGAGGCGCGTGCAACCGTCTCTCTCACGGATCCGCAGACGCTGTGGTTCAATACCGGCACGCTCTGCAATATTGAATGCGAGAACTGTTATATCCTGTCTTCGCCCACCAATGACGCGCTGGTCTATCTGACTGCGGATGAGGTGGGCAACTATCTTGATCAGCTGGATGCGCGAAACTGGAGCGTTCGCGAAATCGGTTTCACCGGCGGCGAGCCGTTCATGAACCCTGAAATGGTTGAAATGACCCGCCGCGCGCTGGAGCGTGGCTATGAGGTTCTGATCCTTACCAATGCCATGCAACCCATGCAGCGCCGCCGTGTAAAAGAAGGTTTGCTTGGCCTCAAAGACGCCTATGCCGATAAGTTGACGTTCCGAATTTCGGTCGATCACTACGGCGCGGACTTGCACGACAAGGAACGTGGCAGCGGCAGCTTTGAACGCACACTGGACGGCATGCGCTGGCTGCGTGACAACGGCTTTCATATGTCCGTTGCCGGTCGGACGGTCTGGGGCGAAACGGATACCGAGTCCCGTGCTGGATATGCCGAACTCTTCAAACAGGAAAACTTTAACATAGATGCGCAAAGCCCTGCGACGACTGTTCTTTTTCCGGAAATGGACGAAACCGTTGATGTACCGGAAATCACAACGGAGTGCTGGTCGATTCTGAACAAATCACCCTCTGAGGTGATGTGTTCCAACTCTCGCATGGTGGTGCGCCACAAGGGGGCTGACGCGCCTTCTGTGATCGCCTGTACCCTGCTGCCATATGATCCGCAGTTCGATTTGGGCCAGACCTTGGAAGAGGCTGAGCGCGACGTGGCGCTCAACCATCCGCATTGTGCGAAATTCTGTGTGCTTGGCGGCGCAAGCTGCTCCGCTTAAAGACTCACCACATGGCCGTCGCGGGCATTTGCTTTGCCCGTGGCCAAGTCGCCATAGACCTCGGCAACTGCCTCCAACCCGTTGTGATCCTTCAGATCCAGCCAAGCACTCGCGTCCGCTGCCAACCGTTTCCAGCCCGCCGTGATCTGCCGTTCAATCTCTCCTGGTCCCCATTCTGCACGGCGCTTCTCGATCTGACTTGGCGCAAAAAAGAACTGCGGCTTCACGCCCGCCAATTCCTGTTTGGGTTTGAACTGATCCCAATGGCTGGTACCCACCGCGCTGGAATGGCGCAGCTCATCCGCCAAATGTGCGTGCAAGCGTTGTTTGACCTCGGCATTGCCCGACATATCGACATACACCGACGGCACCTTCTCCAGCGCCTCGATGTCACCATATGTCACCACACTATCCGCACCTGACTGTGCCGCCACATAATCGGCATTGCCACTTGAGGTCAGGCCAACAACCTTCACGGGACTGCCTTCGAGCTCGCTAAGAAACTTGCACAAACCGAGCCCTGTTTTGGATGAAGCAGATCCCACAATTACTTGTTTAGCATCAAAAAACTGATTGTCCTGCAACCAGTCCGACAGCAGGAAAGACGTCGCAAGCAGCGGCTGCAGCAAGGACTGATATCCTTCCTGATCGGGCGCTTTCTCCGTCGTCCGCGTGTACCGGTTGTAAACCACCGGCAGCTTTGCGCGATGCTCCGATGCGTCCAGAACCGTCTTGCCGCCCATATCTTGTGGGGTGATCACCAATTCGTCCGCCATCGGCCAGAACCCATAAAGGCGCTCGCCCACCGCGAGCACATCAGACGTGCTTTCGACAACGTCGGCAAAACCCCAGACCGGCACGATGCCCTGACCTTCGATCCCAGTCGGGAAAAAATGCCAATAGCCGATCACAAATCCTGTGGCCGCATAGGTCACGTTGTTGGCTGTCAACGCAAAGCGCCTGATCTTCATCCGTGCTTGCCCGTCCGCCAACGGCGTGTCCGGCACGGTCTGAAGCTGTGTCTGTGTGATGTCCGTCTGATCCACCAAAATGCGTTGCATGCCCGCGCCTCCTCCTAAGTTTCGTGAAACCATAGGCCGGTCCAGCATTCGGGCAGAAGACCACCTCGCCCTTGGCAACGCCACGTCACAGACCTCAGTTCAATTCCGGTGAGCGCCAGTATTTGGTGCCTTCGGCACTTGCGTTTACTCGCCAGCCTTTCTTGTCGAGAACAAAGAAAGAGCGCCCGTCCACAAACCGCACGTTTTCCTCGTCGCGCCCCTCATCAGACATACTGCCCATGCCGGCGGTGGCATCAAATCCGTTGATGACAAAGCTGTCAAAATCGGCTCGCGTTTCGAAAATAATGACAAACTGGGTTTCAAACCCGCCTATGCCAAACGCCGCGCCAAGACCGCCGCTGCCCATGTTCATATACGTCCGACCGCCATCCGGAGCGACAGCCACGCCGCGCCCATATCCCGCTGCAACAGGGAAAATCGTCACCTTGCGTGTATCAAACGCCGCAAATCCGGCACTGGATTGGTAAAGAGCGTTTGCATCGGCGTTGTCGCGCAGAAGTCGCGCCAAAATCTGATCCGACATCGCATCCAGCCGTGCGCGCGTTTGCTCCGGTGTTTCCTCGTTGGACAGCAGTTCTCCTGTGGATTCGATGCTGTTGCCAACCGCCTCAGCCCCTTTGTTGATGGCGCCGCCAACCGCCTCGGCCCCTTCGCCTATCGCCTCGCCGGTTTGCTCGGCGCCCTTCTTGATCTTCTGCCACACATTCTCCGCCTGCGCGCCTTGCATGGGTCCAATCGCCACCGCCATGGCCAAAAGCCCGGCCCGCATACCAAATCGGGTCATTTCACGTCCTCCGCACCAACCGCTGATGTTGGCTTTGATCTTGTGCGCAATTGCCTTGGTGAACAAGGGAGATTCCAACGCCTAATAATTGCGCCCCGCTCACTGCAGGCAAACCCGGCGACAGACCGAAAACACCGGCATTTTCACGCTTCAGATCGCCGCCCGTCACCTCAGCCATTGCACCCTATATCCTGCCTCTGATATACTGTTTGTAACAAGATATTGAACGCCACAAAGAAGCGAGACTGGGACTTGAGCGACACGCCGGAAACCCCTGAAAACGAAGAAGAATCCACTCACGAGCGGATGATCCACGACGGCCCGACCGTCACCATCGAAGAAGAGATGAGCGCATCCTATCTCGATTATGCCATGAGCGTGATCGTCAGCCGCGCCATTCCCGACCTGCGTGACGGCCTGAAACCGGTGCACCGACGCATTCTTTATGCGATGCATGAAACCGGCAACAGCCACGAAAAAGCCTACCGCAAATCGGCCCGTCCTGTTGGCGATGTGATGGGTAAATATCACCCCCACGGCGACAGTGCGATCTATGACGCGCTTGTGCGGATGGCTCAGGATTTCTCTATGTCGCTGCCGCTACTGGATGGTCAGGGCAACTTCGGCTCCATGGACGGCGATAACCCGGCCGCCATGCGTTACACCGAAGTCCGCATGGACAAACCCGCGGCCGCGCTGCTGGCGGATATCGACAAAGAAACAGTCGATTTTCAAGACAACTATGACGGCAAGGATCAGGAACCCACGGTTCTACCTGCGCGTTTTCCCAACATGCTGGTCAACGGTGCCGGCGGTATCGCAGTCGGCATGGCCACCAACATCCCGCCGCACAACCTTGGCGAAGTCGTGGATGCCACCCTGGCGCTGATTGACGATCCCGATCTCACAAGTGAGCAGTTGATCGACTTCGTTCCCGGTCCGGATTTCCCCACAGGCGGTATCATGCTGGGCCGCTCCGGCGCACGCAAAGCCTATCTAGAGGGACGCGGCAGCGTCATCGTGCGCTCAAAGACCCGCGTGGAAGAAATCCGCAAAGACCGTTGGGCCATCGTGATCGATGAAATCCCCTATCAGGTCAACAAAGCGACGATGATCGAAAAGATCGCCGAAGCCGCCCGAGAAAAACGCATCGAGGGCATCGCCCACGTTCAGGATGAATCAGATCGCAACGGCGTGCGTGTCGTGGTCGAACTCAAACGCGATGCCACCGCGGAAGTGGTGTTGAACCAACTCTTCCGTTTCACCCCGATGCAAACCTATTTCGGCTGCAACATGCTGGCGCTCAACGGCGGTCGTCCGGAACAGCTTACATTGCGTAAGTTCCTGACATCTTTCATTGATTTCCGCGAAGAAGTGGTTGCTCGCCGCACGGCTTATATGCTTCGCAAAGCGCGTGAACGCAGCCACATCCTTTGTGGTTTGGCCGTTGCCGTCACCAACGTCGACGAAGTGGTCGCCACCATCCGCAGCTCGGCTGACGCAGCCGAGGCGCGTGAAAAGCTGATGACCCGCCGCTGGCCCGCCGAAAGCATCGCCGCCTACATCCGTCTGATCGACGACCCGACGCACACGATGAACGAAGACGGCACCTACAATCTGTCTGAAACGCAGGCCCGCGCGATCCTTGAATTGCGTCTGCAACGCCTGACCCAGATTGGTGTGAAAGAAGTCACAGACGAACTCGAGGAACTGGCAGCCAAGATCAAGGAATACCTTGAAATTCTCGGATCTCGCGAGCGCATCATGGGCATCATCGGCGACGAGCTGCGCGAAGTGCGGGAAAACTTCGCCGTGGACCGCCGCACCCAGATCGTCGACTGGTCCGGTGACATGGACGACGAAGACCTGATCGAGCGCGAAGACATGGTCGTGACCGTCACGTCTGGCGGCTATATCAAACGCACGCCGCTTGCCGATTTCCGCGCTCAGAAACGCGGCGGCAAGGGCCTGTCGGGCATGCAGACCAAAGAAGAGGACGTTGTCACCACACTCTTCGTGGCCAACACTCACACGCAGCTTCTGTTCTTTACCACCGATGGCATGGCTTACAAGCTCAAGACTTGGCGTCTGCCTCAGGGCGGTCGTACCGCCAAAGGCAAGGCCATTGTCAACATCCTGCCGATCCCGACGGGTGTGTCTGTGGCGGCCATCATGCCGGTGGACCGCCCCGAAGACGAGTGGAACGATCTCCAGATCGTCTTTGCAACATCTGCTGGAACAGTACGCCGTAACCGCCTGTCGGACTTCACAAATGTGAAATCCAACGGCAAGATAGCGATGAAGTTTGAGGACGACAACGCCGACACCAAGCTGATCAACGCGCGCATTTGTACCGACGAAGACGATGTGATGCTTGTGACCAACTCAGGCCGCGCCATCCGCTTCCCGACAACTGAGGTCCGCGTCTTTAACTCGCGCGCCTCTGTGGGGGTACGGGGCATCAAACTGAGCGGCAAAGACGAAGTGGTTTCGATGTCCATCATCCGTCACTTCAAAGCCGAAAGCGATGAGCGCGCCGCCTATCTTAAGATGCGCCGCGCAGTGGCCGGTGTCACTGATGGCGGTGAGGAGGACGACGAGGTTCCAGCAGGCGAACTCAGCCAGGAACGCTACGCGGAAATGTCTGCCGCCGAAAACCTGATCCTCACGATCACCTCGGGTGGCGCGGGCAAAATCAGCTCGTCTCACGACTACCCCGTCCGCGGTCGCGGCGGCCTAGGCGTTGCCGCAATGGACAAGGCAATGCGCGGCGGCGCACTCGTTGCTTCGTTCCCTGTGGAAATGGGCGACCAGATCATGCTCGCCACCTCCAAAGGTCAGTCAATCCGCGTGCCGGTTGATGGCATCTCGTTCCGCTCCCGCAGTGCCGGCGGGGTCAAGGTGTTCAACACTGGCAAGGGAGAAGAGGTGGTCTCAGTGGCTTGGATCGCTGAGCAGAATGACGAAGAAAGTGACAGTGAGTAAATTGATCCTACATGAGGGCACAGTCGACTAAAAAGCAACGCATGAAGTAATTCAGCTGCTCTAAGGTCGCCATTCGATCGAAAATCGCCTAAAGACAGGGATGAGGTAAAGTACGAATTCAACCATCGCTTTCATTACGGGAGAAACAAGAAATGACTTTCCGGACGCTTTCAGCAGCTGTAGTAGCAAGCTTATTGGTAGCAGGTACCGCTCAGGCGCAGCAATATAACGGCGATATCAGCTTTGGGCTATATAACAATAGTGGCGATACTTCCCGATTTGGGGCGGAAACGCTTGGCTACTTATATAGTAGGAGCAGTTTTGAGTTTGGCGGAGCGTGGGGTGCCCAATTTGACCTAGGCGGCGCGGCGATCTTCGGCGACAACGCTCAGCCTGCCGTTGGCGGGCACCTTTTCTACAATGTGAATGAAAACATTTCGCTGGGCGCCTTTTATGCTCATGAAGGCTACCTACGAGCACGCGCTCCTGGCGAGTCCTTTGGCGACGCGCAACACTACGGACTGGAATTCCACTACTCTCAAGCCAATATCGAAATGAACGGTTATTACGGCAAATACAAACCAGATTGCTGCAGCAATCGCGATCTTGCTGGGATAGATGCAAAATTTGGTATCGGAACTGTTCCCGGCCTTAAAATCGTCGCCGGCATGCACGGATCCTTCAATGGCGCTGATGATTTCTATTGGTATGGCGGCGCGGAGAAAGACTACAGCAACAACATGACATTTGGCGCGCGGTATTCAAGAGACGACGATGAGAATGTCTTTGGGCTGTATGCGGACTACAAATTCGGCTCTGGCGCGAAGTTCAGTATGAGAGGTCTTGGTTCTGCAATGCGCGGCGATCACAACTAAACTGGCTCAACAAACCCGTTTCAAGCGACAAAAAATGTCGCTTGAAACGGTACGATCATTTGTACAAAAAAAATTTCATAATCATCGCTGCTATTTGGCTGAGCGCAAATGCCGCTGCCAAAGAGCTCACTGGCGCAGAACTCCTCAGCGGAAGCAGCGGCAACCACTATGACTGCAAAATGGGAGGCACCCGGCTTTAGTGGATCATCGCCAAGGTCACCGCAGATGCAAAGACCGTTCTCTACACCACAATTGTCGGTGGTAAGACAGTCAACGCAGACTATGCCCTCAACGACAAAGGCCCCTGACTTCAGACGGTTAACAGAGAGAAGCGCAAAGTGGTTCTGATGGACGTTGGTGTGCTACGAGTTGCGCGGTCAGACGGACGCAACATGCTCTGCAAGGTCCGCCATCCGAAACCCGGGGATATTCTACAGATCATTACGATGCATCCGCCGTGATCGGTCTACATAGTCATTGACGTCCAACGGCTCAGGGCTGGGATCAAGGTTAAGCGGGGTCTGCTGCAGGTCTTTGGGGCTCACCATGCCGAGTTGCTTGTCATCACGCAAAACACTGTCATCCACCCCTGCACCATGACTTTCATCACCATAGGCGTTGCGGCAATAGCGTAGGTCACAAAAACCGGATTTTCTAAATTGATCTGATCTATGAGATTTCCCCATTTGCCATTCTAGCACGAGAGGCCCACTCCGATCCAAACGAAACGCCGCTCTGCACAATTTGCGACAAAATTGACGGCCATTGTGAATTCGACACGTTGGTACAAGCGGGGGCCTGCCCCTATCTTACGAGCCTTGGCAAAACTGAGAACCAAGGATCGAACACCGATGGACTCCCCCGCATCCCGCAATTTAAAGCCGATCGTCATGCGAACACTGATCGCGAATTACTTGATGCTTGCAGCGTCGGCATTGCATCGAGCCCCAACATGGTACCGCTCCTCTCCCGCCTCATGCCCGAACCCTATGCGCTGTCCATGAGCACCGCGAAAATCTTCCTGACCGCCAAAACGATGATGACAGGTATCTGGCTGCGCGGCTGCATTCATATCCTTGCGATGATAGTGGCGCTCAACATCATACTAGAACTTTTTTGTGTTTCAGGCCGCACCAAAACCCCTTGTGTTCATGCAGGAAATCGTGACCCTTTGCCCATGCAGCAATGCCTGATGCTGATGAACGGGCGCCACTTCCGTCACTCCTCCATCGTCAAGAAGCACATCCGTGTACACCGATTGGCTTCCGAGCAACGTGTTGAGCCGTCTTTGCCCCGCTTTGAAGACGACATTCCGGCGGCAACGCCTGTCGTGATCAACATGCCACCTCTGCGCGCGCCAAAGCCCACTTTTGAGGTTCAGCAAGATGACGTCGTTATTAATGTCTTCGCCACTTCACCCTGCACTAAAGCCCGTACAAATCGCCAAATTTGGCTTCCAGATACGCCAGCAACGGCTCACCGGACGGCGCAGCGCCGGTCGCATGCGTGATGGTATCCGCAGGGGTGCGCAATCCGCCAAATTGCTGCAAATTCTGGCGCAGCCAGCCCGTCGCAGCCGAGGTGTCGCCCTGTGCCAATTGTGCATCCAAATTCGGAACCGCATTGCGCAGCGCCTCATTCAGGCATCCGGCATACACATTGCCCAGCGAATAGGTCGGAAAATAGCCAAACAGGCCCACCGACCAATGAACATCCTGCAACACGCCGTTAGACGGTTTGTCCACGGCATAACCGAAATCGGACGCGAACCGGTCATTCCATGCTGCCTCAAGGTCATCCACCGCGAGATCGCCCAACATCAGCGCCCGCTCCAGATCAAAGCGCAGCATGATATGCAGGTTATACTGCACCTCATCCGCCTCGGTCCGGATATAGCCGTCGTTCACGCGGTTCACCGTGCCATAGAAATCATCGGCTGTTTTGACGCCAAAGTCGCCAAAGGTCGCCTTCATCTGCTCAAACAGCCAACCGGTATAAGCCCGGCCGCGCCCAAGCTGGTTTTCGTAGATCCGGCTCTGGCTCTCGTGCACGCCCATCGACACGCCACGCCCAAGCGGGGTCAGCAGATAGTCACGGCTGATGCCCTGTTCATAGGCCGCGTGGCCGACTTCATGAATGGTTGAATAGAAACAATTGAACGGCTCATCCGAGGTGCGCGTGGTGATACGCACATCCAGCCCGCTGCCGGAACAGAACGGGTGCGTCACGCAATCAATGCGCCCGTGGTCAAAGTCATAGCCGAACGACGCCGCCAGCTTTGCGGTCAGCGCCATCTGCTTGTCTGCGGGGAAGTCACCAACGAGCTGAGGTGGTGCCTTGGCTGCCAACACCGCCTCGCGCAGCGCCACCAGACGCGGCCGCATCGCATCAAACATTGCCGCGATCTCGACGGCCGTCATCTCCGGCTCATAGTCATCAATCATGGCGTCATAGACGTTGCCGCCCGCCGCCAATGCCTGACCTTCCTGCTGCTTGAGCGCCACGACGTCTTTCAGCGTCGGCAAGAACGCCGCCACATCTTCGTCTGCGCGTGCCTGTGCCCAGATGCCCTGCGCGCGGCTGGTGACCTTTGCGATTTCCGCGGCAAGATCGGCTGGAACCTTGGAGGTGCGCTCATAGGACTTGCGGATATGGCGCATCTGCGCGCGCTCGACCTCACCCAGTTGTGCGTCATCAATCTCCGCCAGCCACGCGCCAACCTTGGGGTCAATGCGACGCGCATGCAGAACGCTTTCCATCGCCGCCATTTCCTCGGCGCGTTGCGGGGCCGCGCCTTTGGGCATGATCGCTTCCTGATCCCACCCCAAACGACCGGCCACCTGACCCAGCGCCTGAGTGCTGTGCTCAAACGCCATCAACTCGTCATATGCAGACATTGTATTTTCCTTTTCTTATGCCGCGTCGCGGACCGAAGTCGCAATTGGATAGTGGCTCAGGAACCGCGCCCGCAGGATCAACGCCCAAACCAGAATGGCCACGCCCTGATGCACAATCGCGATGTGGACCGGAGCCGCATAAACCACCGTGGCGATGCCAACTGCGATCTGCACCGCAATTGCCGCCACCGCCGCATTAAACGCAAACCGTGTTGCCGTGTGGGCCGACCCGCGCGCACGCCGCCAGACCACAACCGCAAAGATCACCAGAAGGTATCCCCAGACGCGGTGCACAAACTGCACCAGACCGGGATTCTCAAAGAAATTCCGCCATGCAGGCTCCAACATCATCGGATCGGGCGGGATCACCTGCCCGCCCATCAGCGGCCAGTCGGTATAGCTGCGCCCGGCATCAATACCGGCCACCAGTGCGCCAAGCAAAATCTGCACAAAGCTCATGTGCAGGAGGCCCGTTGAGAGACCAAAGAGCTTGGCTTCCTTGCCGCGCCGCGCCTGCATCAGGTCACGCTCCGTGCGCCCCAACATCAGGATATACCAGCCGATAAAGCCCAGAATGATGAACGCCAGCCCCAGATGCGTCGCCAGTCGGTAGCTCGCCACCGTGGTCACGCCCTCGCCCGAGGTCACGCCGCTGGCGACCATCCACCAGCCCACAGCGCCCTGAACGCCGCCCAAAGCACCAATCAGCAAAAGCCGACCGGTCCATCCCGTGGGGATCTGCCGCGCGGCTGCAAAGCCAAGGAAACCAACTGCCCAGACAAGACCAATCACGCGGCCCAGCTGACGGTGCCCCCATTCCCACCAATAGATGGTTTTGAAGTCCGCCAGTGTCATCCACTGGTTTTCGATCTGCCACTGATCAATCTGCTTGTATTTGTCAAATTCCGACTGCCAGTCCGCCTCGCTCATCGGTGGCACGGCTCCGGTCACAGGGCGCCACTCGGTGATCGACAGACCACTGTCGGTCAACCGTGTCAGCCCGCCGACAACAATCATCGCCACCACCAGCGCAAAGAGCACGATCAACCACGCGCGAATGCCGCGCCGCGCGCCTTTGGTTCCGCCATCAATCACCCCCACAGCGGCCTTGGGCGCCTCTTTTGGGGTGTCACCGGATACATCTTCGAAAATGCTGCGTTTCTGGCTCATCGCTGCGCTCCTGATTTGGCTGCGAGATTAGGACTGAACAGGGTGGGCTTCAAGCGCAGATGAACCTTTATTCAGAGCGCTCTTTCCAGCGCACCATCTGCCGCATGACACCATGCAACATCTGCACATCCGCCCGTGTCAGACGCATACGGCTCCACATGTTGCGCAGATTGATTTTCATGCCCTCGGCCTTGGCCTCCGGATAAAAGAACCCCGCCTCATCCAACCGCTCTTCATAGTGTTTCTCAAGCGCCTGCATCTCCGCATGGCTGGCCCATTCGGTTTTTGCCATATCCACGCGCTCATGCACGATGTCCGCACTTTGGCGGCGCCACTCATAAGCGGTCAGCAACACGCACTGCGCCAAATTCAACGAGGCATATTCTGGGTTCACCGGCACGTTAATGATCGCATTAGCGCGCGCAATGTCTTCGTTCTCAAGCCCTGCCCGTTCCGGCCCAAACAGAACCGCGACCTTCTCGCCGCGCCCGATCATCTCGGCCGCCTGCTGCATCGCGGTCTCCGGCGTCACAACGGGTTTCGTCAGCCCGCGCGCCCGCGCCGTGGTGGCAAAGACATAATGACAATCCTCAAGCGCCGCTTCCGTGCTGTCGCAAAGATAGGCCCCGTCCAGAACGCGCCCGGCCCCCGAGGCCATCGCCACCGCGCGCTCGTTCGGCCAGCCATCACGCGGGCTGACAACCCGCATCTTATCCAGACCAAAGTTCAACATCGCCCGCGCGGCGCCACCGATATTCTCGCCCATCTGGGGACGCACCAAAACAAAGGCGGGCTGCGGCTGATCGCTGGACATGGCTGACTCCTGAGAAAATTCGCCCGCTGATACTCTTCAAACCCTTCCAAAACAAGCCACCCTGCTTCATCTTGCTATAAATACCCGCGCCGCAGGCACAAAATCTATTTTTCCGACCGGAGGACCAGACATGGCCTATGACGAAGGACACGCCACCTTGATGCGCGAAGAGTTTGCCGACGTCGACGGCATCACCGAGAAAAAGATGTTCGGCGGCCTCTGCTTCCTGCTTTATGGCAACATGGTCTGCGGCGTACACAAAGGCGGCGGCATGGCGCGCGTCGGCAAAGAACGAGAGGCGGAGGCACTGGCAATAGACGGCGTTGACCCGCTCTCCTTTACGGGACGAAAGATGGGCGGCATGGTCGATATTTCCGAAGACTTGCTTGCGGACGACGATCTTCGTGCACAGGTCATCGCGCTGGCACTGACCCACGCACGCAGCTTGCCGCCGAAATAGTCCAACCCGCATAGCCATTGGCATTAATCCGCGCTATAGCGGCGCAATATACACGACAGGGACCGTAGGAGACACACCATGGCCGATTTAGAGCTGCCACAGATCTATTTGATCACGCCCCCGGACATCGAACTCTCCCGCTTTCCGGAACAACTCGCCGCAGTGCTGGACAGCGCCGACATTGCCTGTGTGCGTCTGGCACTGGCCACCAAAGACGAAGACCGTATTTCCCGCGCCGCAGATGCACTGCGCGAAGTCACCCATGCCCGCGATGTGGCGCTGGTGATCTCTGAGCATGTGCTGCTGGCCGAATGCCTCGGTCTGGACGGTGTGCATTTGACGGACGGCGCACGCTCCGTGCGCAAGGTGCGCAAAGACATGGGCGACGACGCCGTTGTCGGCGCGTTCTGCGGTGCCTCCAGCCATGACGGCATGACCGCCGGTGAACACGGCGCCGATTACGTCAGCTTCGGCCCCGTGGGCGCGACCCCGCTTGGGGACGGCACCTTGGCGGAAAAAGACCTCTTTCAATGGTGGTCGCAAATGATCGAAGTGCCGGTTGTCGCCGAAGGCGCGCTGGATGCCGACATCATCGCACAGCTCAGCCCTTTCACCGACTTCTTCGGCATCGGCGAAGAAATCTGGAAAACCGACGATCCGGTCGCGAAACTCGCTGAGTTCCGCGCCGCCTTCACCGCCTGATTTTTCGCGAAAGGCCGACCATGACCCAGACGCCAGACATTCTCTGCATCGGCTCCGTCCTCTGGGACATCATCGGCCGCGCGCCCAGCCACATGCGCCAAGGCTCAGACGTGCCGGGCCGCATCACCCGCCTACCCGGCGGCGTGGCCTGGAACATCGCCATGACGTTGGCCCGCTTCGGCCTGCGCCCCGCGACGCTCACTGCGATTGGTCGCGACAGCGAAGGCGACGAGCTGATGACCGCCTGCACCGAGATGGGCGCGATCATGGATTACGCCTACCGCTCCGCGGACCTGCCAACCGACACGTATATGGCCTGCGAAGGCAAAAACGGCCTGATCGCCGCCATTGCCGATGCCCATAGCCTTGAGGCCGCCGGCGACAAAATACTGACACCGCTGGAGGATGGCACCCTTGGCTCGGAGGCCGCGCCCTATGCAGGTCTTATCGCGCTTGACGGCAACCTGACCCAACGCCTGCTCGACCAGATCGCCCGCAGCCCGCTTTTTGCCAGCGCCGATCTGCGTGTCGCGCCCGCCTCGCCGGGCAAAGCTGAGCGGTTGATGCCTTTCCTGATGCATTCCCGCGCGGTGCTCTATGTGAACCTCGAAGAGGCCGGATACCTCTGCCAAAAAGAATTCACCACCTCGCAGGACGCCGCGCAGGGCCTGCTGGATCGCGGCGCCGCCCGCGCACTGGTGACCGATGGCGGCAACGACGCCTCCGACGGCACGCCTGAAGGCATCATCACCCAACAACCGCCAGCCGTTCTTGTGACCCGCGTCACTGGCGCTGGCGACACGTTCATGGCCGCGCATATCGTGGCCGAATCCCAAAACGCCAATCGCGAAGAGGCGCTCGACCGCGCCCTGACCGCAGCGGCGAAATACGTTTCCGGAGAACACGCAACATGATGACACTCACCCGCTCCCCCGAAGTGATCGAAGCACTGAAAAACGGCACGCCTGTTGTGGCGCTGGAAAGCACCATCATCACCCACGGCATGCCCTATCCGCAAAACCTCGAAGTGGCGCGTCAGGTCGAGGCCGACATCCGCGCCGCCGGTGCGACACCTGCGACCATCGCCGTCATCAACGGCACGCTGCACGCAGGTCTCACCGATCAACAGCTCGAGGACTTGGCGCAAGCCAAGAACGTCGCCAAGGTCTCCCGCGCTGACATGCCGGTGATCATGGCCAAAGGCGGCATGGGCGCCACAACTGTGGCCGCCACAATGATTGCCGCGAATCTGGCCGACATCGACGTCTTCGCCACCGGCGGCATCGGCGGTGTGCACAAGGGCGCAGAGACAAGCTTTGACATCTCCGCCGACCTGCTCGAACTCGCGGCCACCCCAGTGACCGTCGTGGCAGCAGGTGCCAAAGCCATTCTCGACATTCCCAAAACGCTGGAAGTGCTGGAAACCCACGGCGTGCCTGTGATCGCCTATGGTCAGGACAGCTTCCCCGCCTTCTGGTCTGCCACCTCCGATCTCACCGCGCCTTTGCGTATGGATACGGCGGCCGAGATGGCCCGCGCCGCACTGATGCGTCAGGCAATGAACCTGCCCGGTGGGCAGTTGATCGCCAACCCCATCCCAGCCGAGTCCGAAATCGCCGCCGATGTCCTCGCCCCCGTGATTGCACTAGCGACCGCAGAGGCTGACGCACAAGGTGTCACCGGCAAAGGCGTCACGCCTTTCCTTCTGCAGCGCATCTTTGAGTTGACCGAGGGCAAATCGCTGGTGGCCAATATCGCTCTGGTACGCAACAACGCGCGGCTTGCGGCGGAAATCGCCAAAGAAATGTGCATCTTGCGCGCCAAAGCCTAAGCGCTGCGCGGCACAATCGCGCGACCTAAGGTAAACTCGTTGCACCCCTGCGCAGAAATGCATACCTATTTGCCAACATCTGCGCAGGACCAGCAATGACCACACCTTTCGACGAAGAGAAACACAAGACCGGCTTTTTCGGAAAACTGCGCTCCAGCTTTCTGACCGGCCTCGTTGTCGTCCTGCCCATCGCGATGACGATCTGGCTGGTCTGGACGCTTGTCGGCTGGGTCGATGGCTTTGTCCTGCCGCTGGTGCCCGACACGGTCAAACCGGAAAAATATATCGGCATCAACCTGCGCGGCGTCGGCCTGATCATTTTCCTGATCTTCACCGTTTTCGTCGGCTGGATCGCAAAGGGTCTTATTGGCCGCTCACTTCTGGTTTGGGGCGAAGGTATCGTCGATCGCATGCCTGTCGTGCGCTCGATCTATTCCGGCGTAAAGCAAATCGCCGAAACGGTCTTTGCCCAAACCGAACGCAGCTTTGAAAAAGCCTGCCTGATCGAATATCCACGTCGCGGCATCTGGGCCATCGGGTTCATCTCGACCAACGCCAAAGGCGAAGTCGCCGAAACCGCCGCCACGACCTCGCCTTTGATGAGCGTCTTTGTCCCGACCACGCCCAACCCGACCTCGGGGTTTTTGCTGTTCTTCCCCAAAGACGACATCATCGAGCTAGACATGTCTGTCGAGGATGCCGCCAAATTGGTGATCTCAGCTGGTCTGGTCTACCCCAATTCCAAAGATCCGACCCAACCACCAGAATCCGACGCCTGATCGCTTCCTATTGCACCAAATACCTTGGGGCAGTGACAGCCTGCTGGCACTGGGGCAACAGCGCCTAACAAGCGCGCCCCGCATGGGGCGCACCGCAATTTTCGCTTACAATGCCGTCCAGCCGCCATCGACGCTGATGGTTGTGCCGGTGATCTGGGCTGCCGCATCAGAGGCTAGGAAACAGACGGTGCCACCCAGTTGCTCCACAGTGGCAAATTCGCGGCTCGGCTGACGCTCAAGCATCACCTTCTTGATCACCTCTTCCCGGCCCATGTTGTATTTTTCCATGGTGTCGGGGATTTGCGCCTCTACCAGCGGCGTCAACACATAACCCGGGCAAATCGCGTTACAGGTGATCGGCTCCTCGGCGGTTTCCAGCGCCACGGTCTTGGTCATGCCAACCACACCGTGTTTGGCCGCAACATAGGCTGCTTTGAATGGCGAGGCCGTCAAACCATGCGCGCTGGCGATGTTGATCACCCGCCCCCAGCCGCGCTTGCGCATATACGGCAAAGCCGCCGCGGTGGTGTGAAAGGCCGAGTTCATGTTGATCGCGATAATCGCGTCCCATTTGTCGACCGGAAACTCGTCAATGGGCGCCACATGCTGAATGCCGGCGTTGTTCACCAAAATATCACAACCGCCCGCGGTTTCGATTAAGGCCCGACACTCCGCCCCTTTTGACATGTCCGCTTGGATATATCGCGCAGGGACACCAAACTCTTTGGAGATTTCAGCCGCAAGCGCATGATCTTCGTCCCGGTTGGTGAAAGAATTCAGAATCACCTCTGCACCGGCACGCGCCATTTCCCGCGCCACACCCAGACCGATTCCCGAATTCGATCCGGTCACAATGGCGGTTTTTCCAGATAGGCTCATGCCCCACATCCTCCTACAGATTACGCACCTGCACCATATCATGCTGCATCAGCAAAATAAGGGACATCCCGCCACATCCGTAGTCTTACGTAGATCGCCTAACCCTGCTGGGACAAAGCCAAAAAAAACGCCCGCACGAAGCGGGCGTAAAGTTATTGAGGCAGGTTTCATACAGGCAAGAAACCTATCGAGCAGTGACACCTTTATAGGCATTTCACGGCCGCTCTCCAAGCTAAAAGTTTGATAACCCACAAAACCCCCGCTACTCATTGGCTCAACAAAACAACGACAGCACGGGATTGTTCGAGCAATGAAACCAGTATGTTTCTTCCTAAAATTTGCCGCGAAGGCCGCCGCAGCCGTTGTTTTCATGGCCGCCAAGGGAATCACCGACCCCTCGCACGGCATTGCCATGTACGGCGACCCAGCCCTGCCTGCCGACTTTCAGGCGCTGCCATATGCCAATGCAAACGCCCCCAAGGGCGGCAGGATTGTCACCGGCAACACCGGTGCCTTCGATTCGCTCAACCCATTTGTGCTCAAGGGAAACGCTCCGTGGCAGCTCCGATTCTTTGCCTATGAGTCCCTCATGGGCCGCAACCGCGGCGAGCCGTTTGCGCTTTATGGGTTGCTGGCCGAATCCATCGACACCGCGCCGGACCGGTCGTGGGTCGAATTCACCCTGCGCAAGGAGGCCCGTTTCTCCGACGGCTCGCCCGTAACTGTTGATGACATGATTTGGTCCTATGAAATCCTCGGCACCGAGGGCCACCCCCGTTATCACGGCTTCTGGAAACAGGTCGACAGCATCCAAGCCACCGGCCCGCGCACCGTGCGTCTGACGTTTAACACCGACAACCGCGAACTCGCCCTCATTGCTGGTCTGCGCCCGATCCTTAAGAAAGCGCAATACGCTGACAGCGCGCTCACCGACGCGACGCTCACCAACTTCCCCATCGGTTCCGCGCCCTATGTGGTTGGTGATTTCGAACCGGGCCGCCAAGTCACACTTCGCCGAAATCCCGATTACTGGGGCGCCGACCTGCCCCTGCGCCGTGGCACCAACAACTATGACGAAATCCGCATTGATTTTTATGGTGATGGTGAAGTGCTTTTTGAAAGCTTCAAGGCTGGCGAAATTTCATATGCGCGTGAATTCAACGCCGAAAAATGGGCCAACCAATATAATTTCCCCGCCGCCCAGACGGGCGATGTGGTGAAATCCGAAATCCCCCATCAAAAACCCTCTGGCATCACCGGTTTTGTAATGAACACACGCCGCGCCCCGCTGGATGACATCCGCGTGCGCGACGCGCTGACACATGCGTTTAACTTTGAATACATCAACGACACCCTGACAGGTGGACGTCAGCCCCGCATCAGCTCGTTCTATTCCGGCTCACTTTTGTCCATGCAACCCGGCCCCGCCGAGGGTCGTGTGGCCGAGTTCCTTACACCGTTTGCGGATCAGCTGCCCCAGGACACCATCGCCGGATACACCCTGCCCGCCTCCGACGGATCCACCCGCAACCGCCGCAACATGCGCACTGCCATCAAACTTTTGTCTGAGGCCGGATGGGAGGTGGTTGACGGCAAAATGCGCAACGAGGCGGGCAAGGCGCTCGCACTCGATATCCTCTTGCCGCAAAACGACACGCAGAACAAAGCCATCGTCGACATTTGGCGCAAATCTCTGGAACAGCTCGGCATCGACGTGTCGGTCACTCTGGTTGACAACGCACAATACACACAGCGCACCGGCGCGTTTGATTTTGACATCACCAAAGAACGCCGCGCGCTGTCCCTTAGCCCGGGCAACGAGCAGCGCCTCTACTGGGGCTCCGCCGCAGCCGATCAGACCGGCTCTCGCAACCTCGCAGGCATCAAATCTCCGGCTGTGGACGCAATGATCACAACGATGCTGACATCAGAAAGCCAAGAGGATTTTGTCGCCGCCACCCGCGCGCTGGACCGCATCCTGACCTCGGGCCGCTACATCATTCCGATCTGGACATATTCCGTCGGGCGCATCGCGCACCGCAAAGAGATGCGCTATCCGGAGGAGTTGCCGATCTACGGAGATGGAGCCGACTGGATGCCGCAGTTCTGGTGGTGGGAAGACTGAAGGCAGCCACGCACCGCTAACGCCGCTCAAGCCGCAGCCTAATGCCGTCTTTTGACCGCACCGTCAAATGTGCCACCGGTATGGGTTCCGGCCCCACAGCCGTCACTTTGAAATGCTTCAGGATCATCGAAAGGATAAGCGGCCCCTCAACCATCGCAAACCCTGCCCCTGTGCAAACCCGCGCTCCGGCAGAAAACGGAATATAGGCCTCACGCGCACAGGCTTTGCCCTCTGCCGTGTCCCACCGCGTCGGGTCAAACCCGTCCGGATTGCTCCAGATGCGTTCATGCCGGTGCAAATGCCACGGTGACACCACCACTTGCGAGCCCTTGGGCACCGCCCGATCCCGAAATTCGTGTGGGCAGCCCGCTTCGCGCACCATCATTGGCACGGGTGGATACAATCGCAATGTCTCGCGGAACACGTCCCGACTGGTGCGCAGTTTACTCACACCTGAGAAATCACCTTCAAAATCAGCAGCTTCCGCAGCGATTTTCTCCTGCCATTCGGGGTACAGCGCCATCAGATATAGCGCCCATGCCAGCGCACTGGCGCTGGTTTCATGCCCTGCGAGGAAAAAGATCGCCACCTGGTCAATCATTTCATCGGTGTCAAACTTTTCACCGGTCAACGGGTCGGCCGTTGTCATGATCTTGGTCGCCAGATCATCCGGTGCCGTGCCCGCCTCAATCGCGGCCATACGCTCTTCGGTCAACTGCCGGATCAAGGTGTTGATCATCCGGGCCGACTGTTTGGTCTCCCGCTTGAAGCCGCGGGGAAACCACTTCGGGATCGGGATGAATGCCGCGATATTCACAATCGGCTGGCTGCGTTGGTAAATCCGGAACTGGTCGAACACGCGGCTCGCCACCTCGTGTTCGATCGGAATGGAAAACAACGTGCGGAAAATCACGTCGGCCGCCGCGTGAGAGGTCTCTTCCTCGATCTCGACAACCTCTCCAACCCGCCGCTCAAGCCGCGCCACGGCCGCCTCAGCCGCGGCCAGCATCGCCGGATAGGTGTCGCGCAACCGCCCGCCTTCAAACGCGGGATCAATGATGCGCCGCTGCCGCTTCCAGACCTCGCCATTGCTGACAAACACCGAATTTCCCAGCAAAGGCCGCAGGCCTTCTGTCACCCGCGCCGACTTGGGAAAATCGTCGGGCTGATCCTTCAACACGCGCTTCACCAGTTCGGGCTGGTTGATCATAAAGGACCGGAAGAAAGGCGTTTTGAACTCCGCCATCCACGCCCGATAAAGCCGCTGCGGCTGCGCGCTGAGGATGTCTTTGCGAAACAGCGCAACATATTGACGAAGGGAAACTTTGTCGGGCCGCGCCGGTGGCTTGGGTGGCAGTTTCGGACTTTCACTCACGCCGCCACCTCGGGAAATTTGTTCACGGGTTTCTCAATCCTCGACCCGCTTGGTTTGCGCCCCTCATACCGGTCGGCCAATGTTTTTGGCCCTGCGGTGATACGGAAATAATCGTAGTCTCCCGGCCGATCAAACGCGCACATATATTGAAAATGCAGCCGGAAAAATCGCCAGCGCAGCTCAGCCCACCGCGCCTCACTCAGGGTTTGGGTAAACGCCGCTGAAACCACCAGAGGCCAACGCTTGCCGCTCTCCGGTGCCACCCCACTCACCGACACCGGATCGCAAAGCGCAAAGGCACAGCCATCCCCAGGCGCCGTCACATCCACCCACGTCAGCTCCTTTCGCTGACACAGAAAGGCCAGATCCGCTCGCAACCGATAGGCTTTGGGCAAAAACGACACCATCGGAACCACTTGCCCCAGCGACAAAAACGCGAGCGCCGGCCCATGTGCTGGCACCCGCCCGTCGCGGATCAAGTCGGCCAGAATAGACACTGCCAAATGCGCGCCACTGGAATGGCCGACCACCAGAACCTCTTCTACATCGTCGTTAAACGCTTCGGCGATCCGGTCCGCGAACTCCGCCATCCGCGCCTCAAGCTCTGGCGGATCTTCCCCCTTGGACTGTGCCGAATAGGCATAGTCGTGCATCAGGTAATAGGCGAAGAACTTGCCGTCTTTTTTCTTGAACCAGTTGAGGATCGGCGGGACCGCGGCCAGCCCGAGCAATCCAACCCAATCAGGCAGCCAGATCCCGATCAACGCACCGATCGCCAAAGCCACTAGCAAGGCCAACGCCAGTTGCACAAGCAAAAACAGAACCGGATAAAGCGCCGCGATCACCGGCCCCTTGCGCAGCCGCATCAGGCGCCACAACGCGCCTGACCCGATATAGGTGGCTGCCGTGCGAAACAGTTGCAGGTAGGTGGCCCAAATCCCTTGCTCCATGCTGTCACGCACGATGTCGGACCAGACAAGCACCTCAAAATCCGCCTGAGCCTCAGCCCCTTCAAGAGCGGCCGCAACATGCCAGCCATATGGCCCGCTGCCTGCCGCCTTGGCAGATAGCTCAAGACTGTAGTCAGAAATGGCGGCCTGCGCTGTGCCTTCCTTGCGATAAAGCTCGCGATATCTGCGCGGATGAATCGGATCATACCCGGGGATGTAAAACACCCGCCGTTTTTGCACCGCAATGTGGCTGTCCTTGCCCATGGCTTTCCGAGTCTCCTTGCGCAAACCCTAGACGCCAAATCAGGAGAAATTAAGCCCTATCCGATGGTTGCCAAAGCCGGGAACATCTCAAGAAGCCAATAGGAGAAGTTGGAGAAGCCACCTGTGAGCATCAAGAGACCGATGGTCCACAGCAAAAGCCCCATAATGCGTTCCACTTGCTCCATGTGGCGCTTCATCCAGCCCATGAAACCGCCAAGCCGGTTCATAAAGGCAGCCACAAGGATAAATGGAACCCCCAAACCAACAGCATATACACCGAGCAGAATCGTGCCGCGCGCCAGATTGCCTTCGCTTGCCGCCATCGACAGAACCGCGCCAAGGATCGGGCCGATGCATGGTGTCCAGCCAAAGGCGAACGCCAAACCCAACAAGTAGGCCCCAAAGGCGCTGCCGCCCTGATCACCCGCATCAATGCGGGCCTCCTGCATCAGGAACGGAATGCGTATCGCACCAACAAAATGCGCCCCAAAGAGCATCACCAAAAGGCCGGCAACCGTGTTGAATATCTCTTGGTTTTGCAGAAAAAACGCGCCAAAGGCCGAAGCTGTGAAGCCCAGAAACAAGAACACCGTCGACAGACCCAACACAAAGAACAGCGCCGTCATTGTGGCTTTGCGTGATGCGCCTTTGCCTTCTTGCAAATCTCCCATGCTCACGCCGCTCATATAGGCAAGATAAGGCGGCACGATCGGCAGTACGCAAGGGCTGAGAAATGAGATCACACCCGCAAAAAGCGCAACCAGCATGGCAGGGAGAAGACCTGCGTCAATGATGTCGATTCCAAACATGTCTTGAGGCTTATCCTATCGGTTCTGCCGCGTCACGGGGGCGCGCGGTCACATCCCTGTGGACAGGTTGAAACATGCCCATTATGCCTTCGCTATGGATCTGGAAATTGATGCCCTTGGCCTTCTGTGCCCCCTGCCCGTTCTGCGCCTGCGCAAGCGCATGATGCCGCTTGAGAGCGGTGCGAAAATCCGCCTGATCGCGGATGACCCCGCCGCCATCGTGGACGTTCCGCATTTTTGCAATGAGGCTGGTCATACGCTTCTGAGTTCTTCCGAGAAAAACGGGCAACTCGCATTCGTCATTCAAAAAGCCTGACCGAAAAACGCCACCCGCAAAAAAAACGCCGGGCTTTAAACCCGGCGTTTTCTGTCTCTGTTATTAACGGTTCCACCAACCGCGCCGCTTTGGCTTTTTCGGGGCTTCCGGTTCGGGCTCGGCAACCACCTCAGGCTCCGCGACCACGTCCGGCTCCGAGGCTTCGGCTTCAACCGCAGGCTCTTCTTCTTCAACCTCGGCAACCGGCTCTTCAGCCACAGCTTCCGCAGGTGCGTCTGCCGCATTCTCCTCAACCGGAGCGTCTTCAACCGGCGCTTCCTGCGCTTCCGGAGCCGCCTCTGCGGTCTCTTCAACCGGCACAGCAACTTCGGCAGACTCTTCGCTCACCGCCTCTTCGCTCTTCTTAGAGCGCGAACGGCTACGGGACCGGCTGCGCGACCGCGACTTCTTCGGCTTTTCTTCGGCCTCAGGCGTATCCTCTGTTTCAGATGTCTCCGTGGCTTCTTCGGATTTCTCCTCAGAGGCCTCGGCTCCTTCCTCTACTGAAGTCTCACCGTTTTCCCCATTTTCACCGTTTTCCGACGACGACTTCCGCCGACGACGCCGACGGCGACGCTTTTTGGGCTTGTCCCCGTCCTCAACGGTTTCGGCGGGCGTGACGTCAACGGCCTCTGCTTCGACCACTTCATCGGCCGCATCAATATCGTCCATGATAGAGCTGTCAACAGACACAACAGGTGCGGTGTCGGCTTTGACAACACGGGTCGCAGTCTTGAATTTTTCAATCGAGAAGTCTGGCGAAATCAGATGCGGATCGCCCTCGACGCGCACCGACAGGCCATAACGTGTTTCGATCTGTGCCACATGCTCGCGCTTGGCATTCATGATGTAGTTGGCAATCGAAATCGGGGCTTTGACCAAAACTTCACGAGACCGGCCACGGGTGCCTTCCTCTTCGATCTGGCGCAAGATCGACAGCGCAAGGTTGTCGTCAGACCGGATCAGACCGGTGCCATGACAATGCGCACAAGGCTGTGTCGTGGCTTCAATCATGCCCGGGCGCAGGCGCTGACGGCTCATTTCCATCAAGCCAAAGCCGGAAATCCGACCGACCTGAATGCGCGCACGATCGGTCTTCAGACGATCCTTCATGCGCTTCTCGACCGCCGCGTTGTTTTTGCGCTCGTCCATGTCGATAAAGTCGATCACGATCAGGCCCGCAAGGTCACGCAGGCGCAACTGGCGCGCCACTTCTTCGGCAGCCTCAAGGTTGGTCTTGAGCGCGGTTTCCTCGATCGAGCCCTCTTTGGTCGCACGACCCGAGTTCACATCGATCGCCACCAGCGCTTCGGTCACACCGATCACGATGTATCCACCGGATTTCAACTGCACCGTCGGGTTAAACATACCGCCGAGATAACTTTCCACCTGATAACGGGCGAAAAGCGGCAGCGTTTCATGGTACTGTTTCACGTTCTTGGCGTGGGACGGCATGATCATTTTCATGAAGTCCTTGGCGATGCGATAGCCACGCTCGCCTTCCACCAGAACCTCGTCGATCTCGCGCGAATAAAGGTCACGGATCGAACGTTTGATCAGGTCGCCTTCTTCGTAAATCTTCGCGGGCGCGATGGATTTCAGCGTCAGCTCGCGGATCTGCTCCCACATGCGCTGCAGGTATTCATAGTCGCGCTTGATCTCGGATTTCGTTCGCTTGGCTCCGGCGGTGCGCACAATGAGCCCCGCGCCGGTCGGCACGTCGATCTCGTTGGCGATTTCCTTGATCTTCTTGCGGTCTGCTGCGTTGGTGATCTTGCGCGAAATGCCACCGCCACGCGCGGTGTTCGGCATCAGCACGCAATAACGGCCGGCCAGCGACAGATAAGTGGTCAGAGCCGCGCCTTTGTTGCCGCGCTCTTCTTTGACAACCTGCACCAGCATGATCTGGCGTACTTTGACAACTTCTTGGATCTTATAGCGGCGCGGACGCGGTTTGCGCGGCGGACGGATGTCCTCGCTGTCGTCGTCATCGGCCACGGACTCGATTGTCTCGTCCTTTTCGGACGCGGCAGAGCGTTTGGAGCGGCTGCGCGACCGGCGGCTGCGCGAACGGCTCGATTTTTTGCCGTCGTCGTCGCCTTCATTTTCGTCCGATGCGTCGTCCTCAGACTCTTCTGACGCGTTCTCGGACGCTTCATCAGACTCCGCAACCGCATCTTCTTCCACAGCGTCAGGCTCGTCAGCAGGCGCCTCAGACTCTGTTTCCGCTTCCGGCGCGTCTTCGGCCTCAGCAGTTTCAACCTCAGACGTCTCCTGAGCGGCAGGTTCTTCATCAGGCGCTTCCGCGGCTTCTTCCGCTACAGCGTCGTCCGCGTCTGCGGTCTCAGTCGGAGCTTCCGCTTCGGTCTCTGTTTCTTCTCCGGTTTCCGGATCTTTGCTGAGTTTGGCGTCTTCGCCTTCAGTGTTGGCTGCAATGGTCTTTGGACCTTCGTCCTCATCCCCTTTGCCGGCTTCCTCAGAAGCCTCTTCAGACGCTTCCTCGGCTTCGGCAACCTCGACCGTTTCAACGCCAGCTTCCGGCGCGGTCTCTTCTTCGGCCGGCTCTTCCGGCGCCGCTTCGGCAACCTCTACAGCAGCCTCGTCGGCGTCGGGCGACGCCTCCGGGTCAACCTCAGTCACAACTTCCGCGTCACCGTTATCCTCGGTGTCGTCACCCAGATCAATGGTCTCCATACCGGAGATCTCGGCCGGCGCATCTGCTGCATCCTGAACCGGTGTTTCCTCGGTCTCAGAGGCCTCTGTCACACCCTCTGCCGAGGTATCCGCAGCTGCGGTCTCGTCTGTCTTCTTACGGGAGCGAGTCCGGCGAGTGCGGGTTTTCTTGGGTTTCTCGTCTTCTTCGTCGCGGGCCTTCATGGCCTCGGCATAGGCGCGCTCTTCCTCAAGCAGCGCCTCGCGGTCAGCCACAGGAATCTGATAATAATCAGGATGAATTTCAGAAAACGCGAGGAAGCCATGGCGGTTTCCGCCATAGTCTACAAAGGCCGCCTGAAGCGACGGCTCAACCCGTGTTACTTTTGCGAGATAGATGTTGCCAGCAAGCTGGCGTTTGTTTTCGGATTCAAAATCAAATTCCTCGACCTTGTTTCCGTCGACCACAACAACGCGGGTCTCTTCCGCGTGGGTGGCATCGATAAGCATTTTCTTTGGCATGTTGTCCGTTCGCACCGCCGCAATCGCCCGCGTCCCGGAGGACCGAGGCTTAGGGATTGTCGGGGATGTCTTGTCTGAGCGAGGGGATGCGCGCGGCCGAGGGGGCCGCTGGCGGCCTCTGCTCGGTCTATCAATATATTCGCGCGCTTCATCGCGGTTCTTCTCCGACACCGCGGACGTTTTCGCCACGCTGGTGCCTGTTGCATGCCCTCCGCTTGGCGGATCGGGCGTCTCTCTGATCCGGAACTCCGGACCCAATCGGTCTGAAACAAGTGTCGGGCATTTGGCCTATCGACGGGTCTGTTTCAGCGAAACTCAATACGGCACGCACCTTATGCGTGGGCCGTCCTTACTACATAAGACCACACCTGTGGAAAACACAATGGGTAATCAACCAACAGATGCCCTGTTCAGGTTAATGTCGCCTTAAGCACACCAAGGTGGACACCTGCTTGCCAAAGATCACCCACCGCATGCTGCCCGAGATTGGGCAGCGCCACACCTTCGGGACGCAAATCCGGCACTTGATATGTCAGACATCCAGCCTGTGTAGCAGCACGCGTGCCGACGTCGCTGTCTTCAAAGGCGACACATTCCTCAGCCTGCAGCCCCAGCAGCTCCGCCCCTGCCAGATATGGCGCCGGATCGGGTTTGTTCGCGCTGACCATATCACCCGCAACAACGCCCTCAAAAAAGGATCGCAATCCCGCGGTTTCCAACTTGTGTTGTGCCATCTCAGAAACGGTCGAAGTCACGACGCACATAGGTACGCCATGGCTCCTAAGCCCTTGCAATAAATCAATTACATGCGCCTTTACAGGCACCCCGCGCGCCACTTGCGATCGATAAAGCGCCCGCCAATCCTGATCAAAAGTCCTCACGTCGACCCTTGGTGGCAAAAAGGCCTGCAATCGCGCGGTGGTTTCGGTATTTGATGTGCCGACTAGCGTGGCAAAAAACGCCTCAGCCGCCGTTTGCGTCACGCCGACATCCGCTGCCACCTCAACCAACGCGGCCATGAACTGGCGCTCGCTGTCCAAGAGCAGCCCGTCCATGTCAAACAACGCGCCGCGGATCGCCCCAAGCGTCACGCCACGCAGCCCTTAAAACTCACGCCGATAGCCAATGCTGACCGAGTCGTTCTGTCCGAAACTGTTGTCGGAATAAAAGGCCATCACGTTGATGGTGTCGCGCTTGGACAAGTTAAAAGTAAAGCCGCCGCCAATGCCGTATCCGCTGTAGTCGTTGCTGCCCCGAGACAGAACGCCAAAGCTTTTGAACACCACAAGCGGAGAGATCGGCTTCAGAGCCATTGCGCCAACATACCCGCCGCGACTTTCAACCTCGGTCGAGAGCCCGCTCGGCATGTCAAGAACCGCGGCACCGCCGTTTCCTTCGGTATAGTTGGCACCAAACATCGCGAAGACCTGCCAGCCTTTCGGGTTGTCTGTGGCGCGATAGATCGGCGCATAGCTCCCGATCGAATATTGCGTTTGCGTCACGCCTGAATTCAGCTCCCGCTGTGACGCCGAAACATTCACAATCCCGAAATTAAACAGATACGACCCGCCAGCGGTCCATTCGCCCGTGTCAGACAGCCGCACATTGATTTTGCTGACCGGTCCAACAGCAACCGACCCCGACAGGGTCCATTTATCCGAATAGCTTAGACCAACCTTGGTGATCACCTTGGTTGGGTCGTCCGCAAGCTTAGTGTCACTTTCTTCCGCTATTGCGCCGCCCGCAACCAGCGAAAGCACCGCCAAACCCATTGTAAAATTTTGCGTCATAACAATTCATCCAATCGAAAACGACGGCGCACAGCCATATTCGCCGCGCGCCGTTCCAAATTCATCGGGTGACAAAAGTCGCCCACTTTACGCAAGTCAGTGCTTACAAATAGTCCGCCCGCGCAAGACCGTATTTGGCCATCTTTTCGTTCAGCGTCCGGCGCGGAAGGCGCAGCTCTTCCATCACCGCAGCAATCGAACCGCGGTGCCGACGCATGGTGTTGTCAATTAGCATCCGCTCAAATGCTTCAACGTATTCCTTGAGCGGCTTGCCTTCGGTGGTCATCACCGGCTGCATTTCTTCGTGATCCGACATCAGCAGCGATGCAATAGACCCGCCGTCACGACGCGACTGAAGCACAGCTCGCTCCGCAAGGTTGATCAGCTGACGGACATTGCCAGGCCAAGGTGCCTGCAAAAGTTGCGCAGCTTCCTGCGCGCTCACCTTAGGAGCATCACAGCCGTATTCATCCGAAAACTGCTCGGACAAACGGGTGAACAACGTCAGGATGTCTTCGCCCCGCTGACGCAGCGGCGGCACGGTCACGCGCAGCGCGGCCAGACGGTAAAACAGATCAGAACGCAGCGCATCCTCACAAGTCTTGTCCTGCTCCTGCATGTTGGAAATCGCGATGATGCGGGTTTCCGCAGGCGTGCCCTGCTCGTTGATCACGTTCAGCAGACGGGCCTGATTGGTGTCGCTCAGGCTCTCGATGTCTTCCAGAACCAGAATGCCGCCCCGCGCCTCTTCGATCGCAGGCAACTGGCTGTCTTCGGGGTTCATTGGCCCAAACAACCGTTTTGCCAGCGCATCTTCCTCAAAGGCGCCACAGCTCACGAGCACAAACTTGCGCCCCGCGCGGCTGCCCACGGCGTGCATGGCATGCGCCACCAACGTCTTGCCGGTGCCGGTTTCGCCATCAATCAACACGTGACCATCAGCTTGACCCAGATCCAGAATGTCCTCTTTCAGACGTTCCATCACAGGGCTCGCCCCGATCAGCTTGTTCATGATCTGCGTGCCATCCGACAGCTCGCGGCGCAATGCGCGGGCGTCCATCGTCATGCGGCGCGCGTTGGCGGCCTTTTTCGCAAGCTGGGTCATCTGATCCGGATTGAACGGCTTTTCGAGGAAATCAAACGCCCCCACGCGCATCGCTTCCACCGCCATCGGCACATCGCCGTGGCCCGTGATCATAATCACCGGCAACGCGCTGTCGCTGCCCATCAGCTTTTTCAGAAACTGCATGCCGTCCATGCCCGGCATCTTAATATCGCTGATCACAATACCCGGGTAATCCGGTCCCAGCTTCTTGAGCGCATCTTCCGCGCTTGCAAATGTTTCGGTGTCATATCCCGAGAGCGCCAGCCATTGGCTAATCGACTGACGCATATCCTGTTCGTCATCCACGATGGCGATTTTCATGCCTTGTGCCACAGGTAATTACTCCGCTGCTTCAATGTCTTCATTCAAGATCGGCAACTGCACCTCAAATACAGCGCCTTCGGTCTGACCGTTGCGAGCCGTTAACCTTCCGCCCAAGTCACTTATGATCCCTGACGAAATTGCCAACCCCAAACCGACTCCGTCGCCTGGGGCCTTGGTGGTGTAAAATGGCTCAAACAAGTTGTCCAAATCCTCGATTCCGGGGCCATTGTCACGCACCGTCAGAGTGGCGGTTTCACCGGCTGCCAGCAGGATCTCGATCTCCGGTTCAGCGACGCTTGTGGTCGCATCCAATGCGTTCCTGAGAAGGTTAATAAGCACCTGCTCAACCCGCACCTGATCGCCCATCACACGCACCGGTTGGTCCGGTACAATTTTACCGATTTTGACCTTCCTCTGACGCAGTTGCGGCTCCATCATCGACAGCGCAGATGACACGCAATCCCCCATATTTACAGGGCGAAACTCATCTCCGCCCTTGCGCGCGTAGGACTTCAACTGCTTGGTGATCGAACCCATCCGGCTGATCAAATCATCGATACGCTGAAACGATGAAAGCGCCTCTTCGGGGCGGTTTCTCGCCACCAATAAGCGCGCGCCCGCCAAGTATGTCCGCATGGCCGCCAAAGGCTGGTTCAACTCGTGGCTGACCGCCGCCGACATCTCTCCCAAAGCCGCCAATTTCGAGCTCTGCGCGAGGCTTTGTTCAGCCACTTCAAGGCTCAATTGCATGCGTTCACGCTCGGCTATTTCCCGCTGAAGGCGACTGTTCAATGCGCGGAGTTCCACCGACTCCCGCTGTACCAACGCCATGCGGACCGCACTTTTCCGGCTCGAGAGGTAGAACACCAAGGCGATCAGGATGGCGAATCCCATCACCTCAAGCGCCAAAACCGCGTTTACCTTTTCCCGAACACTCGCATAGGTGGTATAAGACGTCATTGTCCAACCGCGAAACGGAATACGAGAACTCATCCGCATCACAGCCTCACCAGCGAAATAGGCATCCGCAGGTGCCTTGGACCAATCGTTTGTCACCTGCAACGCCCGCCCGATTGCGCCGCTCACGGGCTCGCCTGCAAGCGCTTGCGCCTCTGTCTGGCCCCGCCAGCGTGGCTCTGTCGACAAAATCACCGTGCCTTCGCTGTCAGTGACAAACACCGCATCCGAAATTCCGGCCCATGTGCTTTCGAACTTGCGCAGGTCCACTTCCACCGCGATCACCCCGATGGTGCCGCCCAGATTTTCAATCTTGCGCGAATACACAAAGCGGTGCGCCCCCGCCTCATCCAATGTCAAAGTAAACAGCGTGACGTTAGAGCGTTGTGCGTTCACAAAAAAATCGGACTGCCGGTAATTCGCCCCAAGCCGAACCCGATCCGTGGCCGCCACAACCCGACCGGTCTCGTCCATCAACAAAAGTGACGCGGCGCCGATCTCGTCAACAAAGGAAATCAGCCGCGTAGTGGATTGGGAAAAGTCGCTGGAATTCAACGCGCCGATCAAGGCCGGATCTTTGGACAGCAATTGCGGCACAATCGCATTGCGGCGCAACTCGCTGACAAGGTTGCCTGAGTATAGCGCCAACCGCAACTCGGCGCGGTTGCGGGTATTCTCGGTGAACCTGTCGGTCAAAAAGCTGTTGGTGACATACATTGTCACCCCGGCAATCACCACAATCAGCAGCAACGCAACCCGGGTCAGCCAACTCGCCATCACGGGTCGCGGATCTATCATATCGTGTATTGGGCCATTGCTCATGTCGCCAGCCTACGCGGGCAACCCCGCGCGCTCAAGTCACGCAGTGGCAAACTGGTCCGTCAACGCGCGGAACATCGCCACTCCGTCTGTGCCGCCGTGGCCAATATCCGCACACCGTTCCGGATGCGGCATCATTCCCAGAACACGCCGATTTTTGCTCACGACACCGGCGATATCCGCCACCGAACCATTCGGGTTGTCGGTATAGGTAAAGGCAATCCGGCCCTCGTCCTTGAGCTGTGCCAGCTTTTCGTCGGTCACAAAGTAGTTCCCGTCGTGGTGCGCGATCGGCACGTTAATCACGTCGCCCGCGCTATAGGCCGCGGTGAACACCGTGTCCGCGGTTTCCACCCGAAGCCCGACCGAACGGCAGATGTACTTCAATCCGGCATTGCGGCGCAGCGCACCAGGCAGCAGACCGGTTTCGGTCAGGATTTGAAACCCGTTACACACACCAAGCGCATAGCCACCACGTTCGACATGGGAAATCAGCGACTGACAGATCGGTGAATTGGCCGCAATCGCGCCACAGCGCAGATAGTCGCCAAAGCTGAACCCACCCGGCACACCAACAATGTCGACGCCTTCCGGCAGAGCCGTATCCTTGTGCCACACCATCGTGACGTTCGCGCCCGCCTGCTCGAACGCAACCGCCAGATCGCGGTCACAGTTGGAGCCCGGAAATACAATGACCGCCGCTTTCATCAGCCCATCTCCACCCGATAGCTTTCGATCACCGTGTTGGCCAAGAGCTTTTCGCACATCTCGGTCACGGTCGCCTCAGAAGTGCCCTCGGCCAGATCCAATTCGATCACCTTGCCCTGACGCACGCCTTCAACGCCATCAAAACCAAGGCTGCCAAGCGCGTGGCGCACGGCCTCACCCTGCGGGTCCAGAACACCGTTTTTCAGCATGACATAAACGCGGGCTTTCATCAGATCTCTCTCCGGTTCGGCAATCGCGGGACCACCCCGCTTCATCTCGCCATAAATAGTAAAAAACCGGCGCCCACCACAGGCACCGGCATATCCGTTAGTTCACAAGCGTCGGCTTTGGGCCGGTGCCTTTGGGCATCACACCCAGACGCCGCGCCACTTCGGCATAGGCGTCCGTCAGACTGCCCAGATCGCGGCGGAACACGTCTTTGTCGAGCTTCTGCCCGCTTTCGATGTCCCACAAACGACAGCTGTCGGGGCTGATCTCATCCGCCACAACAAGACGCTGGAAATCCCCCTCGTACACGCGGCCGATCTCGATTTTGAAATCAATCAGCTTGATGCCGACGCCATACATGACACCGCTCATGTAGTCGTTCACCCGCAACGCGAGGCCCAGAATGTCGTCCATGTCCTGTTGGCTGGCCCAGCCAAACGCCGCGATGTGCTCCTCTGAGACCAATGGGTCGCCAAGGCTGTCATCTTTGTAGCAATATTCCACAATCGGGCGCGGCAGCTGCGTGCCTTCTTCAATACCCAGACGTTTGCTCATGGACCCGGCCGCATAGTTGCGCACAATCACTTCCAGCGGAATGATTTCGCAGTTGCGCACCAGTTGCTCGCGCATGTTCAAACGCTTCAGAAAATGCGTCGGAACACCGATCTGGTTCAGGCCCACCATAAAGTATTCGCTCAGGCGATTGTTCAACACGCCTTTGCCGTCAATCACACTCTGCTTTTCGGCATTGAAAGCCGTGGCATCGTCCTTGAAGTATTGCACAATCGTGCCAGGCTCGGGGCCTTCAAACAGGATCTTGGCTTTGCCTTCATAGATTTTTTTGCCACGGGCCATGCGGGTATCCTTTTTGCGCCGGGATGAGTCCCGGATTTAGGCGCTCTCTTAAGGCATGGTGAACATTGTCGCAAGCAGCGCACCAGCGCTTGCACCGATACATGACAATTACCATATATGTTCTAAGGGAATTTAATGGAGGGCCCATAGAAAATGAACACTTTTGAAGAGCGCGAAACCGCCTTTGAAGCCAAATTCGCCGCCGATGAGCAGAAACTGTTTGTCGCCAGAATGCGACGCAATCGTTTCATGGCGGTCTGGGCATCAGCCAAAAAAGGCGAAACCGTTGAGCAAGCGCGGGAATTTGGCCGTGAACTCATCAAAAAGGACCTGCAAGAGGTTGGCGATGAAGACGTCGTTCAGGCTGTCTTGACCTATCTTGGCGACCTCACCACAGAAGAGGTGGTGCGCCGCAAGCTTGTCGAGATGATGGGCGAGGCGAAATTCCAGATGGTTCAAGAAAGCTGATCGCAACCTGCATCGGCATTTTCAAAGCGCGGGATTTGCCCGCGCTTTTTTTGTGGCATTGTCACTGATCCGCGTGGGCGAATGGCAAACGGCCCGCTCTGTCGATCCGCACCAATATTCGCCAAGCGGTGCGAACAGGGATTTATTCTGCACAGATCCTTTTGCGCTTCCGGCCCCAAATCGCCAAGACGCCGCCCCTGCCCGCGCCATCGTCCGCACATCATTCGGCTCAACCGACCTTTCGCTCACCTCATAATGGTCATGCAGATTATGCATTTGTCACCCATCCGCGCGCGTGGCACATGGGGCGCAACTTAACGAACTGGGGCCGCTGCGCCCCTTTTGCCATTTCTACGGAGATCCCGATGACAAACGCCCTTTCCAAACTGTTGGAAACCCGCGACTGGCTGATGGCGGATGGCGCCACGGGCACCAACCTGTTCAACATGGGCCTCAGCTCTGGCGACGCGCCGGAACTGTGGAACGACGAACACCCCGACCGCATCAAAAAGCTCTACAGCCTCGCGGTCGACAATGGCTCAGACATTTTTCTGACCAACACCTTTGGCGGCAACGCCTCACGTTTGAAACTGCATGACGCACAAAGCCGCGTGCGCGAGTTGAACCGCCTTGGCGCAGAACTCGGCCGCGAGGTCGCAGATGCTGCGGGCCGCCCCGTTATCGTTGCAGGCTCCGTTGGCCCGACCGGTGACATCATGCTGCCTGTCGGCACCCTCAGCCACGCAGACGCGGTGGAAATCTTTCACGAACAAGCCGAAGGCCTCAAGGAAGGCGGCGCAGACGTTCTGTGGCTGGAAACCATCTCCGCCCCCGAAGAATACAAAGCCGCGGCCGAAGCCTTTGCTCTGGCCGACATGCCTTGGGTCGGCACCATGTCCTTTGACACCGCAGGCCGCACGATGATGGGTGTGACCTCCGCCGACATGGTGAAAATGGTTGACGACATCCCCAACGCGCCACTTGGCTTTGGCGCCAACTGCGGCACCGGCTCGTCTGACCTCTTGCGCACCGTTCTGGGTTTCGCGGCTCAAGGCACCGAAAAGGCCATCGTCGCCAAAGGCAACGCAGGCATTCCGAAATACCACGATGGCCACATCCACTATGACGGCACACCCGACTTGATGGCGGATTATGCCGTCATGGCGCGCGATTGCGGCGCAACCATCATCGGTGGTTGCTGTGGCACCATGCCCGAGCACCTGAGCGCCATGCGCAAAGCGCTCGAAACCCGCCCGCGCGGCGAGCGCCCGACGCTGGATCAGATCGCTGAAAAACTTGGCGGGTTCTCTTCTGCCACAGACGGCACAGGGGATAACGAAGCCGCCCCCAAACGCGAACGCCGCGGCCGCCGCCGCGCAAGCTGATCAATAAGAAAGGCCGCTCCATTGGGCGGCCTTTTTCTTAAAACTCTTGCCCCGGAAAAGGCCGAAGGCCTCGGGGCGCGCCCGACCCTCCCCCCGGGAGGGCGCATTTCAACGCAAACCAAAGTCACTTGCGTCCCGTGCTTTGCAATAACTCCACATACTTTCTGCGTTTCAAAAGCGCCCACCCAGGCTCGGGCGCGTCCCTAAGCTCTAACTTCCACCAGCCGTTGGTGTCGCGTTTTTGTCCGAGCGAAACAATGTCCCGCCGTAATATCCAACGGCACTGAACAGCAGACTTGTCGGTGTCGTTAGCACGACGAGAAATCCCCAAATCATACCAAGGCCAACGTGAAACTCACTTCCTAGCAAGGCCCGAAGTTCTTCAGTATTGGGCGTGAGAGCACAGAGAGCTGAAAATAACGCCAGTCCACCAAGGTAGACACCCAGCACCCAATAAGACAGTCTTCGGAGCTCCTTCTTAGCAAACCAGAAGTGGGCGAACGGCTGCAAGACCGCCATCGCAATCAACAGATAAAACAATCCAAAACATGCCAATGCGATTGCTGCGGTCACGTAAAACATCATTGCGCCTCAATAGGTTTCGCCAAACCCATTGGAACTTAAACAGTATTTCCCTCAAAACAACGCCAACTGGTCCCCCTTTGCCAAAGGCACCTCAAACAGGTCCGTGCGCAACTCAGGCAGCGACTTCTTCAAACCAAACCGCTTGCGCGCCACTTCAAACCGTTGCGCGATGATCTCGGCGTAAAACCCCTCGCCCCGCATCCGTTTGCCCCATTGCGCGTCATAATCCTTGCCGCCGTGCATCTCCCGCACCCGCGCCATGACCCGCGCCGCGCGGTCCGGATAATGTGCCTCAAGCCACTCTCGAAACAAAAGCGACACCTCACGCGGCAAGCGCAGCATGATCCAACTTGCCGCCCGCGCACCCGCGTTCTTTGAGGCTTCCAGAATATGCTCCATCTCGTGATCCGTGATTGACGGCACCACGGGCGCCATCATCACCCTGACCGGAATGCCAGCCGCCGCCAACCTCTCCATCGTCATGAGCCGCCGCGCCGGTCGCGGCACCCGCGGCTCCATACGGCGCGAGGTCGCATCATCCAAAGTTGTCACCGAGAGCCCCACATGCACCAGCCCTTCCGCCGCCATTTCCGACAGAATATCAATATCGCGCTCAATCAACGTGCCTTTGGTGACAATCGCCACCGGATGCCGGAAATCCCGCAACACTTCCAACACCTTGCGCATGATGCGGTATTGTCGTTCAACCGGCTGATAGGGGTCGGTGTTTGTGCCAATCGCCATGGGCGCAACAGCATATCCGCGCTTGCGCAACTCGCGGTCCAGAACCTGCGCCGCCAAAGGCCGCGCCACCAAGCGCGTTTCAAAATCCAACCCTGGTGAATAGCCTAAATAGGCATGGCTGGGCCGCGCAAAGCAGTAAATGCATCCGTGCTCACAGCCGCGAAAGGGGTTGATGGACCGGTCAAACGGCAAATCGGGCGACGTGTTGCGCGTGATCACGCTGCGCGGCCGCTCCTCCTCAACAAAAGTGCGGAAGGCCGGACGCGCCTCCTCGATCTCCCAACCGTCGTTGATCTCTTCCCGCGCCGGCTCATACCGGCTGGCCGCGTTGCTCACCGCCCCGCGCCCACGCCGCCTTTCGGCATCAATCTTTAGCGAAACATCTCCAACCATGCCTCAAAACTAGAACAAAGAGAGAACATATGCAACGACCCCATGATTTCCATGAAAACTTTTCAGCGACTTGGACGATTTCTAAACTACAGGTCGCACCCGACACGGGCTATGTCGCTATTCAGACAGTCCGCTTTGCAAAAATTAACGAAAGCTGGACGAACAACGACCACCATACCGCGCGCAAAGCCAGCCCGCGACTTTCAGGGATTACGCCATGTCTGACGATCAAGACGACATCATCCTCGCCGAACTCGATGACGAGGAACTTGTCCAACAGATGTTTGACGACCTTTATGACGGTCTCAAGGAAGAGATCGAAGAAGGCGTCCAGATCCTTCTCGACCGCGGTTGGGAGCCCTACAAAGTGCTGACCGAAGCACTTGTAGGAGGCATGACCATTGTCGGCCACGACTTCCGCGACGGCATCCTCTTTGTTCCCGAAGTGCTGCTCGCTGCGAACGCGATGAAGGGCGGCATGGCCATCCTAAAGCCCCTTCTGGCTGCAACCGGCGCGCCGCGCATGGGCTCCATGGTCATCGGCACCGTCAAAGGCGACATCCACGACATCGGCAAAAACCTTGTGTCGATGATGATGGAAGGCGCAGGCTTTGAGGTCGTCGATCTGGGCATCAACAACCCCGTTGAAAACTACCTTGAGGCGCTCGAAGAGCACAAACCCGACATCCTCGGTATGTCCGCTCTGCTCACCACCACCATGCCTTACATGAAGGTCGTGATCGATACGATGATCGAACAGGGCCTGCGCGATGACTACATCGTTCTGGTTGGCGGTGCGCCCCTGAACGAAGAATTCGGCAAAGCCATTGGTGCCGACGCTTACTGCCGTGACGCGGCCGTGGCTGTGGAAACCGCCAAGGAATACGTCGCTCGCAAACACAACCAGATGAGCGCCTAACCCGCGCTCTCTGGCAAATATCACTCCCCCCCGGAGATCCGGGCCTGGCCTGCCCTCCCCGGCGGGCCATTTTTCTTTAAGGTGGTCTTATGCAACTGCCCGATGATTCAACCCTGACCACCGATGGTCTAGAGACCGACTCGCCAACGGGTCGCGTCCTTCTGCTGGCCTGCGGGGCGCTGGCACGGGAAATCCTCGACCTCATCAAACTCAACAACTGGTCCCACATGGACCTGACGTGCCTGCCAGCGATCTTTCACATCCATCCGGAAAAGATCGCCCCCGCTGTGCAGGAGGCCGTCAAAAAGCATCGCGAGAACTACGAACAGATTCTTGTCGCCTACGCCGACTGCGGCACCGGTGGCATTCTGGAGCAGACCTGTAACGAGCTTGGAGTCGAGATGATCGCAGGCCCGCATTGCTATAGTTTTTTTGAAGGCAACGATCGCTTTGCCGAGATCTCTGAGGACGAATTCACTGCCTTCTACCTCACAGACTTCCTTGTCCGCCAATTCGACGCTTTTGTCTGGAAACCCATGGGCTTGGACCGCCACCCCGAGCTGCGCGATATGTATTTCGGCAACTACGAGAAACTCGTCTATCAGGCACAGACCGAGGACCAAGCGTTGACCGCAAAGGCTCAGGAATGCGCCGAGCGCCTGGGCCTGGCCTTTGAGCGCCGCTTTACGGGATATGGGGATCTGGCGACCGCTTTGGGCAAATACTAAGCCCTAAGCCGCGCCAGCGTTAGCCTCGCGGCCCAAATTCGAGGCCGATCTACTTTCAGCCGCCAGCCTTCGCCATCCGTCTTGCTTCCTTAAAGCTCACCAAACGGCGGCTGCCAGCATCCCACAGGTCCAGCTTGGCGCACTTCAGGCTTTCCAGCAGCGTCATCCGCCCCATGTCCTTCAGCTCCTCATGATCGCGAAGAACCTCAGGCAACCGGTAAAACGGGATGCGCGCATAAAGGTGATGTACGTGGTGAATGCCAATATTGGCGGAGAACCAACGCAGGATCGGCGGCAGGTCATAATGGGACGAGCCATGCAGCGCCGCCTCATGCAATGACCAGTCATCATGCTGGTCCCAATGGGTGTCTTCAAACTGGTGCTGGATGTAAAACAGCCACATGCCGATCGAGGCGGCAATCAGGATCGTCGGCAAAAACACCAGAAACAGCGCCTGCCAGCCGCCAAAGAAGGCAATCGCCCCCATCAGCACCGCAATGCCCACATTGGTGCCCATCGCCGACACCCAGAACTTGCTGCCCTGATCCATGAAACCGACCGGAAGACGGTTTTGTAGAATAAAGATATAAGTCGGCCCCAGACCAAACAGCACCACAGGATGACGATACAGCCGGTAAAGCCAACGGCCAAACGGCGTGCGCTGGTGATACTCCTCGGTGGTCAGCGTCATGATGTCGCCAATCCCGCGATGCGCCAGATCGCCCGCATGGCTGTGATGGATCGAATGCGAATGCCGCCACACATCATAAGGCGTCAGCGTTACAATCCCGAGGCCACGCCCCACCCAATCGCTTACGTCGCGATTGGAGAAAAACGAACCATGACCGCAATCATGCTGAATACAAAACAGTCGCAAGAGGAACATGCCGTTCAGCGCGGAGATCACAAACGCACCAAGATAGCTATATTGCGCCACCCAGCACGCCAGAACCCAAAGCGCCACAAACGGGCCAAAGCTCACCGCCAGTTCAAAACTGCTACGCCAGGAATTCGGCTCTCGGTACTTCGCCAGCGTCCGAACCCAGTTCCGCGCATCTTGCGCCCGTTCAGCCTCAAAAGAATCTTTCATGTCCCGCCACATATTGTAGTTGTCCCCGCTACAACGCCTAAAGCTTCTGAGCGGGCGATCAAGTGCTGATCGTTCTCAAGCGCACTTTCGCGCCCGATCCGGCGGATGTGTCGCGGGTTTTTGAACGGGGCTTGGATCAAACGTCCGCAAGCGCGCGCTGCAAACCGGCCAACCCCTGCGCGTATTTGCGCCATTCATCGGAACTGCCCTGATAAACCTGCTCGCGAACCTGCGTCATGCTTGCCGTTTTGGCGGCCCGCTTGCTTTCATAAAACTTCAGAGTGTTTTCCTCAAATTGCAGGCCACATTTGGCCAACAACTCTCGCGTGCCGCTTTCCGGCGACTCCGTGAACGCCTCATAGGATATGTCCATGATCCGGTCCCCAAAACGGCCCTTCCAAAACGCCATCATGTCGCGATACAGCCGATAGTAGCGGGCAAGGTCGTCCAGATTGTTGGAATAAGTAAAATCATTGCCGACAAAGTTGCGACGAAACATCGACCAACACACCGCCATTGGGTCGCGGTTCATGTGAATGATTTTCGCCTCGGGAAAGGCATGAGCAATAAAGCCGATGTGCTTGAAATTGGGCAGGCACTTGTCAGTGAAGAAAGGCGCACCACCGGCAATTCTGGTCATTTCCGCCAGATAAGCGCTGCGCATTCCCCGCAACTGATCTTTTGTGACGGCCTCAGCCGCATCAAGCGACCCTGCCTCTTCACGCATGATTGACGTCCACCACGGGGCCTCGCCGGCGCCAAAAACCTTGGAATGACTGGACAGGATTTGCTCAATCAACGTGCTGCCCGAACGCGGCATACCGACAATGAAAATCGGAATGCTGGCGCTGCCGACAACTTCCGGCAACACAAGCTTCTCAACTTTCCCTTCGGAGAACAGGCGTTTGGTTCTGTCCATTTCCGCGACATCGGATTGGAAATCAAAAGGCCGCATTTCAGACAGGATTCTGTTGCCCTCATCAAAGCTTGCAAAAGCGGCATCATAATCCTGGGTTGCCGCAAGCAAATGCCCTCGACCCAGCAATGCCGCCCCCCGATTTTCAGGGTTCAGCCCTTTGGCCTGCAACGCCCGATCCAGCGCTTCAAGATCGCGTGCAGCCTGTTCGTTTTTGCTCACAAGACCCAATTGCAACCAAGCGTTTCCATTGTCCGGCGCAATGCCAACCAGTCTGCGCAGGCTTTTCTCACCGTCGGATTTCCGGCCTGTCGACAACTCAAACACCGCAAGCGCCGACACGAGATCCGCGCTGTCCGGATGCACCCTCAACCCGTCCTCAAAAAAGGCTGCGGCCTCCTCCCGATCCCCCAAAGCTGCGTGTGCGGTTGCCAAATTGGCATAGACCATCGCAGGGCTATCAGCTCCGGTAAATGCACGTTGAAACGCAATCAAACTGGCTTGGTGACGCTCCAGCTTTTGCAACGCGAGCCCCAAATCGTTCCAATAATCCGCCCGCTCTGACACCTTGGCCACAGCATCCCGAAACAACAGCGCAGCCGCGAGAAAATCTTTTTTTGCAAAAGCTGCATTTCCCTGCCGCCAGAGCGCAGCCGCCTCCTCAGGATCCCCCCGACCCCGCAGGTCGCTAAGACCGGAAAAGGGATCGCCCCTCTCTGCGGTCTTCTGAGGTGTTGTCTGCAAACCAAGGGGATCTGCAACGCCGGACAAATTTAGCTGACCAACGGCGGAATTATCCAACGCCGACCAATCCACACCGTCCAAGAACCCACCAGATTGCGCCTGACCAGCCAGCCGTTTTTGACCCGCCTTCGCCTTGGGGTTATTTGGAAAGGCTTCCAGAACCTGATTAAAGAGCGCAAGCGCCTCGCCGGAGTTTCCACTCTTTTCGGCTTTATGCGCCTGCCTCAAAACGTCGGCAACTTTGATTTTGTTTGGCGCCATGAGCCCGCCCCCCTTGCCGGCATCCTCAGACCAGCGACGTCACCCAAAGGATCGTCGCATCCTCATCACTCACCGACACCACATTGTGCCCCATCGTGCCATCGTAATACGCACTATCCCCACGACGCATTTCGACCGGCTCATAAAATTCCGTATAAAGCGTGATGACACCGGTCAGCACATAAAGAAATTCTTCCCCGTCGTGGCGCACCCAGCCCTCAAACTCGTCCATAGACCGCGCCCGCACCCGCGCCCGATAGGGCAACATCGCCTTCTTGCGCAGCCCTTCAGCGAGCAATTCGTGCTCATATGTTGTTGTGACCTGCTGCGTGCCGTCGCCGGATTTCACCACCGACATACGCCCGTTGACCTGATCCTTCTGCGGCGCGGTAAACAGCTGAGGCACGGAAATCTCCAAGCCCACCGCCAGCTTTTTCACTGCGTCATATGTCGGCGACATCTGCCCGTTCTCGATCTTTGACAGTGTCGAACGCGCCAGCCCCGCCTGCGAGGCCGCCTGCTCCAA
This sequence comes from Shimia haliotis, assembly GCF_900114415.1. Taxonomy (GTDB): domain Bacteria; phylum Pseudomonadota; class Alphaproteobacteria; order Rhodobacterales; family Rhodobacteraceae; genus Shimia; species Shimia haliotis. The sequence goes on from NZ_FOSZ01000001.1 coordinate 801,038, forward strand.
CGTCCAGTTCCGCGCCTTGCGCAACTCGCGCACGCGCTGGCCAAGATCAAGCGGCTCAATATGGTCCTGTTCACCGCCTTCGCGGGCGATACGGATCAACGATTTGGGGTCTTTTCCTGTCATGACACGCATTTAGCGTGACCAACCCCCAAGGCGCAACCGCCCCTCTTGCAACCAAGGCCGCACGGGCATACCCAAGGGCCATGCAATCTCTCTTTGATCAAGGCCCGTTTCGCCCCTGCCCCGCGTCCTTCAACATGGCGGCACATGTGCTTGCCCATGCCGATGATCTGCCGGACAAAGTCGCGCTGTCTGTTGTGGGCAAGGACGGAGACGTCTGGACCTATGCCGCGCTCAAAGCCGCGGTTTTGGGCACGGCTACGGGATTGCGCGCCCAAGGGCTCAGCGCTGGCGACATCGTTCTCATGCGCCTTGGCAACACCGTTGAATTCCCCATTGCCTATCTGGCCTGCATTGCCGCCGGTCTGATCCCTGTGCCGACGTCTTCTCAATTGACCGAGGCCGACGTCACAAAAATGATTGCGGATCTCTCGCCTGCGGCCATCCTGCATGATCCCGGCGTGCCTTGTCCGCAAAACCCTGGCTGTCCGCTTTTGGAAACCGAGGCGCTACACGCCATGCGCATGCTGCCGCCTGCCGATTTTGCCATGGGCGACCCCGACCGCCTCGCCTATATCATCTACACTTCCGGCACCTCAGGAAAACCGCGCGCGGTCATGCACGCCCATCGCGCCATCTGGGCAAGACAGATGATGTTTGAGGGCTGGTACGGCTTGCGCCAATCCGATCGCCTCTTGCATGCGGGCGCCTTCAACTGGACCTACACGCTTGGCACCGGCCTGATGGATCCGTGGACCATCGGGGCGACCGCGCTTATTCCGGCCCAAGGCGCCCCCGCCTCCGCCCTTCCCGACCTGCTGGCCAAGCACAAAGCCACCATCTTTGCCGCCGCACCCGGTGTTTATCGCAAGATGCTCAGCCACGCGCCCGATATTCATCTGCCGGATCTGCGCCATGGCCTGAGCGCGGGAGAAAAGCTGTCTGAAACCATCCGCGAAGACTGGTTCACCGCCACCGACGCCGCACTTTATGAGGCCTACGGCATGTCGGAATGCTCCACCTTCATCTCCTCAAGCCCGTCTGCGCCTGCTCATACCGGAACACTTGGGCGTCCGCAGGTGGGCCGCCGGATCGCGCTTCTTGGCGAAGACGGCGCGCCCGTCACACTGGGAGAGGAAGGCACCATTGCCGTGCACAAATCCGACCCCGGCCTGATGCTCGGCTATCTCGGCGCGCCCGAAGACACGGCGGAAAAATTCGCCGGAGACTGGTTCCTCACAGGGGACCGCGGCACGATGGATGATGAGCACTATATCACATATGCGGGCCGCAACGACGACATGATGAACGCGGGCGGCTTCCGTGTGTCCCCGCTTGAGGTCGAGGCCGCCTTGGCCCGCTTCCCCGGCATCACCGCCGTCGCCGCCACCGACGTCGAAGTCAAAGCCGACGTGCGCTTGATTGCGGCCTTTTACACATCCGATCACGATCTCGATGAGACCGCCCTCAAAGCCTTTGCCGAAGGCACCCTTGCGCGCTACAAGCAACCCCGACTGTTCAAACGGCTGCCTACCCTGCCGACCAACCCCAACGGCAAACTCAGCCGCCGCGCCCTGCGCGATCAATTCAAGGCCAAACCATGATCAAACTCGACATCCTGTCCGACCCAATTTGCCCTTGGTGCCTGATCGGCAAAACCCGCCTGGAAAAGGCGATGGAGGCCGAAGGCGACCACCCATTTGTGATCGAATGGCACCCCTTCCAGCTTAACCCCGACATGCCCAAAGAGGGCATGGACCGGCGCGAATATCTTGAAACCAAGTTCGGTGGCAAAGAAAACGCCGTGCGCGTTTACGGTGAAATCGCCAAACATGCCGAGGAGGAAGGTCTGGACATCGACTTTGGTGCGATCAAACGGACCCCAAACACGGTCGACGCCCACCGCTTGATCCATTGGGCTGGCATCGAAAGCAAGCAGAACGCTATCGTGAATGCGCTCTTTAAGGCCTATTTTAAAGAAGGCCGCGACATCGGCAACGCCGAGGTGCTTGCCGACCTCGCCGACAGCGCCGGCATGGATGCCGCGGTGGTGGCCAAACTTCTGGACTCCGACTCCGACGTCGAGAACATCCAGCAGCGCGACGAACACTCGCGCCAAATGGGCGTGAATTCGGTGCCGACCTTTATTGTCGCCAATCAGCACGCAGTGCCCGGCGCGCAACCCGTCGCGCTTTGGCGTCAGGTCATGGGCGAACTGAAAGCCCAGCAAGACGGCTAAAATTCTTCTGAACAGCCATTCATTTTCCGGCTTGTCGCGCCTGTGAGTGCGCGATAGGCTCCGTCAGTCCGCGACCCATACGGCCGGCGGACGGACCAAGCACAAATACCCAATTGCCAGTCCCGCAAAGACGCCCCGCGTCTGGCGTTCTGCGGTTTGGTGTTCTGAGGGAGCAGCACATGACCAAAGACAATCTGCCTATGTCGCAGGTCGAATTCATCGCGCTTTGTGCGATGATGTTTGCAACGATCGCTTTTTCGATCGACGCCATGCTGCCGGCTCTGCCCGAAATCGCTGCGGAACTGAGCCCCGGCAATCTCAATCAAGCCACATTGATCATCACCTCCTTCGTGATGGGAATGGGGCTTGGAACGCTGTTTACGGGTCCCTTGTCAGATCGCTATGGGCGCAAAGTTGTCCTGATCTCTGGTGCCACGATCTATTCGATCTGTGCCTTTGTCGGCTGGTACTCTCAAACGCTTGAATGGGTGCTTGGCGCCCGTCTTGTAATGGGCATCGGCGCCGCTGGACCGCGCATTGTGACATTGGCCATTGTGCGCGACCTGTTTGAAGGCCGTGAAATGGCGCGCATCATGAGCTTTTCGATGATGATTTTCACACTGGTTCCGGCGGTCGCGCCGCTGCTCGGTCAATTCATCATCGATGTCTCAAGCTGGCGCGGCATCTTTGTCGCCTTCATGGTGTTCTCGTTGATCTCCGTCCTCTGGATCGGGATCCGCCTGCCCGAACCTCTTGCCGTCGAGAACCGACGCGCCTTCAGCCTCGCCAAACTCTGGGGCGGCGCAAAAGAGATGTGGGTCATTCCGGCTGTGCGCACGTCAATGATGGTCCAATCCCTGATCTTTGCCGCCCTCTTCGGCCTCATCAGCTCGGTTCAGCCGATCTACGACCAAACCTACGGCCGCGCCGAAGAATTCCCTGTGTGGTTTGCCGTGATCGCCCTGATCTCAGGCTCTGCCAGCTTTCTCAACGCTCGCCTCGTGATGCGGCTGGGGATGCGGTATCTCGTGACCACCGCACTTGGCTTTCAACTGGTGCTCAGCCTCGTCATGGTCGCCTGCACCGCCATCAACAACATAGACATTCAATTCTATGCCTTCGCGTTCTGGCAGCTTACCGGCTTCTTCTTTGTCGGCATGACCATCGGCAACCTCAATGCGCTCGCAATGGAGCCCCTCGGCCACATGGCAGGCACCGCCGCCTCGGTGATGGGCGCCTTTTCCACCATCGCCGGCGCGCTGCTTGCCACGCCCATTGCATTGATGTTTGACGGCACCGCCCTGCCGCTGGCCGTGTCGATGACCGTGCTCTTTGCTGTTGCCTATGGGCTTATGCGGCACATGCGGCGTCTGGAAGAGGCCACCGCCTGAGGCGAGAAATCAGCCTAGTCACAAGAACCGACGTTTTGCCGACGCAATACCGCCGTTATACCGACGTGCCTTTTGCCGCCTTCCTGCGCTTCTTCTCGGCCACAACTTTGGCCGCAAGATCGCGGGCAATCGCAAAGGCGCCCTTGATCTTGTCGCTGTCCTTTTTCCAGTCGCGCCGCACCACTATCTTGTTGTCTTTGACCTTGGCCAGACCCTTCTGATCCTGAATGAATTCCACCAATCCCTGAGGCGACGCAAACTTGTCGTTGTGGAACTGGATAGTCGCCCCTTTGGGCCCACCGTCCAGCTTCGCAATACCAGCTTTCTTGCACATCTCCTTGATGCGCACGATCAACAGCAACGTATTGACTTCTTTCGGCAATTTTCCGAACCGGTCAATCAGTTCAGCCGCAAAACCTTCCAGCTCAACCTTACCCTGAAGCCCACTGAGACGACGGTAAAGCCCAAGACGCACGTCCAGATCCGGCACATAGGTTTCGGGGATCAAAACAGGCACGCCAAGATTGATCTGTGGCGCCCATTGATCGTCGCCATCGCTCAAGCCTTCCAGCTCTCCCGCCTTGATCTTGGCAATCGCTTCTTCCAACATCGACTGATAAAGCTCATAGCCCACATCGCGCATCTGACCGGACTGCTCCTCGCCCAGCAAGTTACCTGCACCACGGATGTCAAGGTCTTGAGAAGCAAGCGTAAATCCTGCTCCAAGCGTGTCCAAAGATCCCAAAACCCGCAATCGTTTTTCCGCCGCCGCGGTCAATTTCACCCGCGGTTTCGTGGTCAAATAGGCATAGGCCCGCGTCTTGGAGCGTCCAACCCGCCCGCGAATTTGATAAAGCTGGGCCAGACCGAACATGTCTGAGCGATGCACCACCATCGTATTCGCCGTTGGAATATCCAGACCCGACTCAACAATCGTTGTCGCAAGCAACACATCGTATTTGCCGTCATAAAAGGCATTCATCCGGTCATCGAGCTCTCCCGCTGCCATCTGTCCATGCGCCGTGACCACGGAAACCTCAGGCACCTGCTCGCGCAAAAACTCTTCTATTTCAGGAAGATCGCTCACCCGCGGCACCACATAGAACGACTGTCCGCCGCGATAGTGTTCTCTTAACAACGCCTCGCGTACCGTAACGGCATCAAATTCGCTGACATAGGTGCGGATCGACAATCGGTCCACCGGCGGTGTTCCGATGATCGAAAGATCCCGCACCCCCGAAAGGCTCAATTGCAGCGTCCGTGGAATAGGAGTCGCCGTGAGCGTCAAAACATGCACATCCGAGCGCATCTGTTTCAATCGCTCTTTATGGGACACGCCGAAATGCTGCTCTTCGTCAATGACCAGCAGTCCGAGGTTCTTGAACCTGATGCCCTTTGCCAAAAGCGCATGTGTGCCAATCACAATATCAACCGTGCCCCGCGCCAAACCATCGCGGGTTTTGTCCGCTTCTTTGGCGCCGACAAAACGTGACAAGCTCCTGACTTCCAAGGGGAAACCACGGAACCGTTCTGCAAATCCCTTGGCGTGCTGGCGTGCCAAAAGCGTGGTTGGCGCAATCACGGCAACCTGTTGGCCCGACATCGCAGCGACAAAGGCCGCGCGCATGGCCACTTCGGTTTTGCCAAAGCCGACATCACCACAAATCAGCCGGTCCATCGGCCGTCCCGATGACAAATCGCCAATCACGTCCTCAATCGCGCGCAGCTGATCATCGGTTTCCTGATACGGGAACCGTGCCGAGAACTCTTCCCAAGCATGGTGCTGCGCCTCAAGAACCGGAGCCGAACGCAGTTCGCGCTCCGCGGCAACGCGGATCAACCGATCCGCCATCTCGCGGATGCGTTCCTTCAACTTGGCCTTTTTCGCCTGCCAAGCCCCACCGCCAAGACGATCGAGAAGCCCCTCGTCATGGCCATATTTCGACAACAGCTCGATGTTCTCAACCGGCAGGTAAAGCTTTGATTTTTCAGCGTATTCCAAAAGAATACACTCATGCGCCGCGCCCGCGGCTGTGACAACTTCAAGCCCGATAAACCGCCCGATCCCGTGATCTACATGCACCACAAGATCTCCGGGGCTCAGCGACTGCGTTTCAGTCAGGAAGTTTTCCGCCCGCCGTTTCTTGCGCGGCGCGCGTATCAAACGGTCTCCCAGAACATCCTGCTCCGAGATCACGGTCATTCCATCGGTTTCAAACCCGTGTTCAAGCGACCAAACCGCAAGAAACAAACCGGATTTCCCGATCCGGCTGGCATCCCCAACAGGAATGGTCTCGGCCAGACCTTCGTCTTCGATCAATCCGCTCAGACGCTCCCGCGCGCCTTCCGAGTAGCTTGCGACAACCACGGGGCCAAGCGCCAGTTTTGCGCGAATATGGTCAGCCAAGACACTGAACAGGCTGACATTTTCCAACTGGCGCTCGGGTGAAAAATTGCGCCCGATCCGCCCGCCCGCATCAATAGCACCGGGTCCGGAGGCCTGTGGCAACGGCTTGAAATTCAACAGCCGACGACCGGCAACCTCCGCCTCCCAAGCGGCGTCATCCAGATAAAGCAATTGCGGCGACACAGGTTTGTAAACCGTGTCCATCCGACTTTTCTGGCTCATGGCATGTTTGCGGGTTTCGTATTGATCCGCCACCGCGTCCCAGCGCGACAAACGCACCGCATCTGATTGATCATCAAGGGAAATTGCCGCATCTGGTAGATAGTCAAACAGCGTTTCCAGCCGCTCGTGAAAGAACGGCAGCCAATGCTCGACACCCTGATGTTTGCGCCCCGCACTGACCGCCTCGTAAAGCGGATCATCCGTACCGGCCGCGCCAAATTCGATCCGATAGTTTTGCCGAAAACGCGTGATCGCTGCCTCATCCAGAATGATCTCACTCACTGGCGCCAACTCGATCCGGTCAAGCTTTTCAGTAGTGCGCTGGGTCGCAGGATCAAACCTCCGCGCCCCATCCAAAACATCGCCAAAGAGATCAAGCCGCACAGGGCCGCTGTCCCCCGGAGGGAAGATATCAATGATGCCGCCACGCACAGCGTAATCCCCTGGCTCCATAACCGTCGGAGATTGAACAAAACCCATGCGAACCAAGAACTTGCGCAGGGCCTCTTCGTCTATTCGGCCATCGACCTGCGCCTTGAACGCCGCTTCTTTCAGCAACTCCCGCGCAGGGACGCGTTGCGTTGCCGCGTTCAATGTTGTCAGCAATACAAACCGCGACGGCATGTCATGAACAAGTGCCGCCAGCGTCGCCATCCGCGTCGCGGATATGTCCGCATTTGGCGACACCCGATCATACGGCAGGCAATCCCATCCCGGAAATGTCACCACAGGCATGTCGGGCTGGAAGAAAGCCAAAGCCGCCCTCATCGCCGCCAGCCGCTTATCATCGCGTGCCACATGAATGACAGGCGCGCCGGATTTGGCGACCTCATCCAGGATCAGTTTGGCGTCATAGCCTTCGGGCGCACCGCCCACCAGAATGTGTTGCGTATCACGCATAGTTACATCGTCCGCTCATAACCGCGCAGGGATCACCCAAGCGGCGAAATGGAAAAGTTCTGATACATGCCCCAAAGCGAGGTCACGAAGATCGACAGCATGCCGATTAGTTGCACCCAGAACCTGTGCCGTCCAAGGCGACGTCTCAGGTCATCACCGACACAGCTTTCGGCCTGAATAATCCGCGCCGTGCGCACGCTCATCGCCCCCACCAGCGTCATCGGGCCAAGGATCAGGAATACAGCCTGTGCAAATTCAACGGCATAGAAAAATCCCAATCCAATCAAAAGGGTATGCACAAAGAACGACAACAGGATCAACCAAACGCCAGACACATCCGCAATGTGCAAAATACGATTGGAGTTGATGCGGACAAGATCGGTCAAATCCTGTTCGGACTGGCCGCCCACCCGACGGGCACGCAACACGGTGTCCCAAGGCACACCCAAGACCCAATGGCTGGCACTTGACCAGGCCACGGCCAGCGCAATCCAATACCAAAGATTGGAGAAACTACGCATATCAATGAGTTCGAAAACTGTCTGGCTCAGGTCCAAGGTACGTCTGCCTGTAAAGATTTCTAAACGACATACCGCGACAGTGCGGTAATTCCTAGCCCTTGAGGTGAGCGAATTTCCATGGCACCTCTGACACAATCGTTACGTCGAGGACACCATGACCCAATCGCCCCCCGCATTCCCCACTGCACGCCTACGTCGCACACGTCAATCCGCCGCGTTTCGCGGTCTGGTTCGGGAAAACACCCTGACCGTAGATGACCTGATCTGGCCAGTGTTTGTGCGCGACGGCGAAGGCATCGAGGAGCCCGTGTCCTCTATGCCCGGCGTGGTACGCCGGTCTGTCGACAAAATCGTGGACGCCGCCCGCGAGGCCGCGGACCTTGGTATCCCCGTGATCTGCCTGTTTCCATACACGGACCCGTCGCTCAAAACCGAGGATTGCGCCGAGGCGTGGAACCCGGACAACCTGTCCAATCGCGCGACGCGCGCGATCAAACGGGCGGTGCCCGAAATCGCGGTGATGACCGATGTGGCTCTTGATCCCTATAACATCAACGGGCACGACGGATTTGTGATAAACGGCGAAATCGTGAATGATAAAACCGTCGAAGCCCTTGTGAAGCAAGCGCTTTCTCAGGCTGAGGCCGGCGCGGACATCATCGGTCCTTCCGACATGATGGACGGACGTATCGGCGCCATCCGCACCGCTCTGGAAAGTGGTGGACATCAAAACGTCACCATTATGAGCTATGCCGCGAAATACGCCTCCGCCTTTTATGGCCCCTTCCGTGATGCGGTTGGCGCATCGGGCGCGCTCAAGGGCGACAAGACCACCTACCAGATGGACCCCGCCAACTCAGACGAGGCATTGCGCTGTGTGGCGCGTGATCTGGCTGAGGGCGCGGACATGGTTATGGTCAAACCCGGTATGCCCTATCTCGACATCTGTCGCCGTGTGAAAGACACCTTCGCCGTGCCGACGTTCGCCTATCAGGTCAGCGGCGAGTACGCGATGATCCAAGCGGCCGCGCAAAACGGCTGGATTGACGGCGACAAAGCCATGGTCGAAAGCCTGATGGCGTTCAAACGGGCGGGTTGCGACGGCATTCTCACCTATTTCGCGCCGGCAGTGGCCAGAAAACTCAACGGGCAGTGATCCGCGCATCCTCAGCCAAAGGGTGACAACCAACGCCTCAAAAGCTATACTAACCCCAATCCGGACAAACCGGCGGTATCAAAAAAACAACATCAATACAGGCAAAAGACATGACAAATCTCACACGACGCGGCTTCGCGCTCACTGGCATTGCTGCAGCAAGCATGACAGCCGCTTGCGGAAATGGCGTTGGCTCAAATGGCGGTGCGGAAATCGACGCCCGCGTCGATTCAACGCTGAACTTCCTTTATTCCAACTATCCCAACACCACCGATCTGCGCGACAAGGCCGCGGGTATTCTGGTGATGCCTGTTGTGACCGAAGCAGGCTTTGGCTTCGGCGGGGGCTACGGACAGGGTGCGCTTCGCATCAACGATGTGACGGTTGACTACTATTCCGCCGCCAAAGGAAGCTTTGGCCTGCAAATCGGCGCACAACAGCACGCTCATGTGATGTTTTTCATGACAGAAGCTGCGCTGACCGAATTCCGCCGGTCCACAGGCTGGGCCGCGGGCGCAGGTGTCGAGTATGTGGTCGCCAACGAAGGCGGCAACATCAGCGCGGACACCACCAACCTTTTGGCGCCTGTGATCGCTGTGATCTTCGCACAGGCCGGATTGAAAGTCGGAGCGACCTTGGAAGGCATCAAATACAGCCGCATCATCCCCTGATCCGCTGGTGCGGACCCACGAGAATATCGTCTACCTCGAGCGCCACGGCACGCCGCTGGCGCTCGATCTCTTTCTGCCCGATGGTCCGGCAACCGGCACGGTCATTCACGCCCACGGCGGCGGTTTTTTCAAAGGTGGGCGCAAAGGGGAACGCACCACGCGCCTTGCAGAGAAACTGACCGGCGAAGGTCTCGCAATGGCCGCGGTGTCCTACCGGCTGGGCACGCCGATGCAGGCGCTGGATGCCCCGACCCGCCGGGCCGTCAAATTCAACCGTCAAAGGACGCAAGAGGCTGGTATCAGCATAGCAAATCGCCTCACGGGGAGTGCCTTCGAAGCAGCGCGGCAAGATATCGGCACGGCGATGAAGTACATTAAGAACAACACTGAACGCTTTGATATAAAACAAAATAAAACGGCCATAATGGGGATTTCCGCAGGCGGCATAGCCGGCCTTGCTTTGGCCTATCCGTCCCAAAACCTGCCTGTTTGCCCGCGTCCTGATGCCGTCATCGCGCTCGGGGCTGCCCTTATGCAACCATGGGCTCTTTCACACGACGGTCCGCATGGCATGTTGATCCACAGCCACTACGACAGGGTTATTTCGCCGGACAACACGCCGCTTGCAAAACAGGCCGCAGAACAAGCCAACGCTCCGCTTTTGGTGCTCACCTGCGCGCGTAAGGGCCACAATGCACCAACGCAGGCTCTTTTGGAGGATGACGCCCCAGACGGGACGCCATATTGGTCATTTATGCTTGATATCTTCCGGCAGGCAGAATTACTCAGCCCATCGCCCGCAGGCGCTTGATCAGGCTGGATGTGTCCCAACGCCCGCCGCCCAGCTTTTGCACATCCTTGTAGAATTGATCCACAAGAGCCGTCACCGGCAGGGACGCGCCAACTTCGTCCGCGGTGTCCAGACAAATGCCCAAATCCTTGCGCATCCAGTCCACTGCGAAACCGTGTTCGAATTCATCGTCGATCATTGTCTCGTAGCGGTTTTGCATCTGCCAGCTTCCGGCCGCACCGCCGGCAATCACCTCAACAACGGCGCGTCCGTCAAGTCCGGCTTTCTCGGCGAAATGCAGGCCCTCGCTGAGACCCTGAACCAGACCCGCGATGCAGATCTGATTGACCATTTTGGTCAACTGTCCCGCCCCGCTCGCGCCCAGCCGTTTGATAGACCGACCATAAGACTGCATGATCGGCTCAGCCGCGTCATAGCTTGCCTGATCCCCGCCGCACATGATCGACAGAACGCCATTTTCTGCCCCCGCCTGACCGCCGGATACAGGCCCATCCACAAAGGAAATCCCTTGTGCCTTGCTGGCATCATACATCTCCGCAGTCACCTTGGCGGAAACCGTTGTGTGGTCGACAAAAATTGTGCCCTCTGCCATGCCCTCAAACGCGCCGTTTTCGCCAACACAAACCTGACGCAAATCATCGTCATTGCCGACACAGCACATCACAAAGTCCGCGCCACTGGCCGCATCCTTCGGGGTCGCCGCAAAGCGACCTCCGTGCTCCGTGGCCCAGGCCTCGGCCTTGGCGGTTGTGCGGTTATAAACGCAAACGTCATGTCCGGCCTTCACAAGGTGGCCGGCCATCGGATACCCCATGACTCCAAGCCCCAAAAATGCAACTTTTGCCATCTGCTTTCCCCTCAATCTCATTCGTCGTAATACTTGTCTCGCCTGACCGGCAAAATGGCAAGTCAATATCCGGAACCCGTAATGACGCTTTTGATTCAATGGCTTTTGCGCATCGCAAGCGCGCTGGTGATTCTGAGCGTCTGTGCCGTGATCTTTATTTACTACCTCGCATCTCGGTCCCTGCCGGACTACGACAAGATTTTGCAAACCAGCGCTGTTTCGGCCTCGGTGGACATTGTGCGCGACAACGCAAATGTCCCGCATATTTTCGGCGAGACCGATCAGGACGTGTTTTTTGCACTTGGATACGCCCACGCACAGGACCGTCTGTGGCAGATGATTATGCTGCGTCGCACGGTACAGGGGCGCCTGTCCGAAGCTTTGGGCACACAGACACTTGAAACCGACACGCTGATGCGCCGCCTCGATCTGGCAGGGCACGCCCGCGCGTCTGTTTCCGCTCAAGATGCCGGCACGCTCGTTGCGCTCAAGGCATACGCCAACGGCGTCAACACCCGCATTGATGAAATCAACCTGAACGCCCTTGGCCGCGGCGCACCGGAACTCTTTATGTTCCCGCAATCCATCGCGCCGTGGGTGCCCGCAGACAGCATTGGCATCCAGAAACTTATGGCCCTTCAAATGACCGGCCATTTGGAAAACGAGGTCTTGCGCGCCCGCGTGTCTCTTGCGCTGAGCGATCAAAAACGGTTGGACGACATTCTGCCGCTTGCACCTGGCACCGGTGTGGCCGCCCTGCCCGAATATGCCGCGCTGATGCCGGACATGCCGCGCTACGCGGCCAGCGACACTGCGCCTCTCTCTCCGCTTTCTCCTTTCCCGCGCTATGGTATGGCGGGCGCCTCAAACGCTTGGGCCGCCGCCACGTCCCGCAGCGCCTCTGGCGGCACGCTGCTCGCGAGTGACCCGCACCTTGGCCTGTCCGCCCCTGCGATTTGGTATCTTGCCCGCATGGAGCTTCAGACCGGAGGCGTGATCGGCGGCACCATCCCCGGCATTCCCGCCATCATCACCGGCCGCAGCGACGCTCTCGGCTGGGGGCTGACCGCGGCCCATGCTGATGATCAGGATCTCTTCATCGAAGAACTCAATCCTGACAACTCCCAAGAGTACCGGACGCCTAATGGGTTCGCACCGTTCAAGACCCGAAAGTCGATCATTTCGATCAAAGACGCCGCACCTGTGACGGTCACACTGAGCTGGACCGAAAACGGGCCCGTGCTGCCCGGAAGCTTGTACAACATCGCGGCGGTGACACCGCCGGGACACGTCGCGGCCTTGGGCTGGACCGCTCTAAGCGACAAAGACACTTCCCTGTCGGCCATCATGGGGTTGATGCGCGCCCGCACCATTGGCGCGGCGGTAGCCTCAACAGAATCCCACATCGCCCCCGTTTTGAACCTAACGTTGGCGGATAAGGAAAACATCGCCCTCAAGGTCATCGGAAAGTTGCCCCGCCGCGACGCCAAGCACCAATCCAAGGGCCGACTTCCCAGCTTGGGCTGGCGCACCGAAAATCGTTGGCAAGGCACGTTCCCTTATCCGACCAATCCGGGATTTGTCTCTCCGCTGGGTGGCATTGTCGGCAACACCAACAACAAAGTCGTCGATCGCCCCTTCCCGCTACATATGTCCTATGTCTGGGGAGACAGTCAGCGTGTCGAACGCTGGCGCCGCCTCATGCAGGCCCGAGAGGTTCACACCCGCGACAGCTTTGTTGAGGCGCAGCTTGATACGGTGTCCTATACCGCCCGCGCTTTGCTGCCTCTTGTGGGGGCCGACCTCTGGTTCACCTCAGAAGCCGCGCCCGACGGCACCCGCGAACGTCAGCGCCAAAGGGCCCTGACGCTTTTGTCGGAATGGAACGGCGAGATGAACGAACATCTTCCCGAACCCCTGCTTTTTGCGGCGTGGATGCGGGCGTTGCAGGATCGACTGATCCGCGACCAGATCGGGCCGCTTGCGGACAGCTTCACCCATGTTGATCCGGTCTTTATCGAACGCGTATTCCGCGACATCGACGGAGCCAGCGCATGGTGCGACGTGCGCCAAAGCGCGCCGCGCGAAACCTGCGCCGATATGGCCCGTCGGGCGCTGGACGACGCCTTGATCTCTATCGAAGAACGCTATGGCTCCCAGATCGAAGCTTTGCGTTGGGGCGATGCGCATCAGGCCGTTCACAATCACCAAGTGCTTGGCAACGTGCCGATCTTGCGCTTTTTTGTGAACATTCGCCAATCCACCTCGGGCGGTGACAACACCCTGCAACGCGGGCTCACACGCGGCACCGGTCCGCGTCCCTTTGAAAACGTGCATGCCGCGGGCTATCGCGGGGTATATGATTTTGCAGATCCCGACAGCTCGGTCTTTATCATTTCAACCGGCCAGTCCGGCCATTTTCTGTCGCGATTTTATGACGATCTGGCGCAACTCTGGCGACGAGGAGAATACATTCCGATGTCACTTGATATCGATCTGGCCCGCGCCGCCGCCGTTGGCGTGACCCGCATTCTACCGCCAGACCGGTAACCTCACAGATTTTCGAACTGTCGCGCCTGTTTCTGCGTCCAATGCACATCAAGAACAAAGCCGTCTTCGGTTTGCTCTTCGTGTTCAATGACGCCTTCCTTAAACAGCCACGCACGCGCTTTGCCTTGTGCGAAACTCAAGGTCAGCACCTCGCGCGTTTTTTCGGACTGAAGCGCCACCGCGATCGCGTTGTAAAGCGCCTCAAGACCTTCTCCGGTCACGGCAGATACCGCAAGGATCTCATCCTCACGCGATGCCCGCGCCATCACAGCCTCGCGATGGTCGTCCTCCAGTAGGTCAATTTTGTTCCAAACCTCTAGCTGGCGGGTGTTTTCATCTACGCCGAGGCTTTCTAGGATCGTACGCACGTCTTCGGCCTGATGCTCGGATTCCTCATGCGCAATATCGCGCACATGCAGGATCAGATCCGCAGCCAGCACCTCTTCCAACGTGGCGCGGAAAGCCGCCACCAATTGCGTTGGCAGATCGCTGATAAAACCCACAGTATCAGACAGGATGACTTCTGGCCCGTCCGGCAGCTCCACGGACCGCATTGTCGGGTCCAATGTGGCAAAGAGCATGTCCTTGGCCATCACCTCAGCACCGGTCACATGATTGAACAAGGTCGATTTGCCCGCGTTGGTGTAGCCTACCAAAGCGACAATCGGGAACGGCACCTTGGCGCGTGCCTTGCGGTGCAGCTCGCGGGTTTTCACCACCTTCGCCAACTGACGGCGCAGGCGGACCAACTGATCATCAATCGCGCGACGGTCGGCCTCGATCTGTGTTTCCCCCGGTCCACCGACAAACCCAAGCCCGCCGCGTTGACGCTCAAGGTGGGTCCATGCCCGCACCAGTCGTGTGCGTTGATATGACAGTGCTGCCATCTCAACCTGCAACACGCCTTCGCGTGTGCGGGCGCGATCCGAGAAAATTTCCAAAATCAAACCTGTACGGTCCAAAATCTTGACCTTCCAAGCCTTTTCCAGATTGCGCTGCTGTACAGGGCTGACCGGCCCATCGATCAGGACCAGCTCCACCTCGTTGGCTTTGAACAGACCGCCAAGTTCTTCAATCTTGCCGGTGCCAAACAAGGTTCCTGGTTGCGCCTTGGACAGGCGCACCACATTTGAGCCGACCACTTCAAGGTCAGGCAAGGCCGCCGCAAGCGCAACAGCCTCCTCCAAAGCGGAAGAGGCCTCACGCCGATCATCGGCGCCGGTGATATCGGGATGCAGGACCCAAGCGCGGGTAACCTGCGTTTCATGCTCCATCAAGAGGCGTCTTCACCTTCATAAAGGGAGATAGGCTGAGCAGGCATGATGGTCGAAATCGCGTGTTTATAGACCAATTGGCTCTGCCCATCTCGGCGCAGCAACACACAAAAATTGTCAAACCAGGTGATAACACCCTGAAGTTTAACACCGTTGATCAAAAAGATAGTTACCGGAACTTTGGTTTTCCGGACGTGGTTCAAAAATGCGTCTTGGAGATTCTGTCGATCCGAAGCCATTGTGCTTGCCTTTGTTCTTGTGTGTGCGACGGGTGCGGTTAACGAGTGCGCTGCGAGTATGGAGCGCGATTTTACGACTTACCACCCCAAAATTCTAACTTCGGGCAAGCACTTGGCATGAATCGCATCATTTCTGCCACAGATCAGGTGACAACAAAGCGATGATCGCCAGTGTCTCCAGCCGCCCCAGAACCATTGCGGCGCAAAGAACAAGCTTTTCCGCACTGTTGAGTTCAAAGAGCGCAATTGGCACATCGCCGGCAACCTGACTAAGCGGACCGGTCGTTGTAAAAGCCGAAATTGCAAGGATCAGAGCATCTTCAAAACTGCTGCCCAAGGCAGCCAGCGCCACTGTGACACCCGCGAGTGAAATGGCAAACAGCATGAAGAAAACCCATGCAATCACTGCCCCCCGCCGTCGAATGTGACGCCGCCCGACTTTGCGGCTGCCGATCACAACAGAAGGATGCACCAATCGTTCCATCTCTCCCAGCCCTTGCAGGTACAGCGCATAAACCCGCAAAAGTTTGACCCCTCCGGCAGTGGTGGCAACACCTCCTCCAATCAAGGCCAGAGACAGCAACAGAAATCCCGGGGTGCCAAGACCGGACCAATCCCGTGCCACCTCCCATTCCGCGCTCAGAAAACCGGTGGTGGTCAAAAAGCTCAAGACTGTGAACATTCCGCCCCAAGCGGCTTTAACCGCGACGAGAACTCCGTCCGCGGTTCCCTCGTTAAAGACCACGCCCCAATGGCGCAGAAACAGAAACGACGGAACCAGAACAACGATCAACATGCCAAGGCGCAACTCGGGGTCATGCCTAAGGTTCGCCCGCCTCACGTTGCCGGTGTCTGATGAAAACGTGGACCGAGACAACGCAAAAAGCAGGAACAAAAAGATCACAATCTCACCGCCCACGCCGGCAAGCCCGTCAGCCACTCCTTTGGCCGTCGTAATGCCACTTGTCGACATCGTGGCCATGGCGTTCATCACCGCAGAAATCGGGCGCTCTCCCAGCACGACCAACATCAGGGCCAGCGCGCCTGACAATCCAACATATGTCGGCACCAGAACCCGCAGCCCGCGTGTCCAACGTTTCATCGGATCGGCCCGCTGCATCTGCCCGCGCCCGGTTGTGATCTGCCCGGGTTCTCCGAGTGCCGTAACCTCATAGCCACCAAGCGACAAAGGCGCGAATACGGCCAAGGCGGCGGTCCACATCAACAAGCCGCCAAGCCAGCCGACGATCCCGCGCCACAAATGCAACGCATCGGGTATGGATTCAGGAAACTGGATGACGCTCGCACCGGTCGTGGTCAAGCTGCTGACCATCTCGAAATAGGCATCGACAAAGCTGATTGACCCCATCGCCTCATAGTAAGGGATCGCAAGGATCGCCGGCAGGATTGTGAAAGCAAAGAACAACGCCCGCAGATTGTCGATGGTGCGCGTCCGGCGCTGCGTGCCAGCCATCGCCAAGGCAATCAACGCGCAAACAAACAGAATCAGTGTTCCGCTGTAGAAAAACATCCGCGCGAAGAAATGAAAGCGCTGTACAGACGCCACGACCGCAGGGACAAACATCGCCACGCCAGATACGGTGACGAGGTACAAAAACAACGGAAGTTTCAGGTCACGCTCGGCCATGGCGTCAGAAGAAGTCGATCGAAACTTGCAGCAGACGTTCCACCTCGGGCACATCGGCCGACAAACTAAAGAGCGCAATCACATCGCCCTCTTCGATGCGAATGCCACCCCGCGGTTTGTGCACTTCGGTGCCCTTCAGGATCGCGCCAATCAGCACGCCTTCCGGAAAATCGATGTCGCGCAGCAATTGGCCGGCAATGGGGGACGTGGACAGCACTTCGGCCTCGATGATTTCGGCCTCCGCATCGCCGACCGAATAGACCGCTTTCACCCGCCCGTGCCGAATATGGCGCAGGATCGAGCTGACCGTGGTGGCGCGCGGGTTGATAAAGGCATCAATATCAAGCGGCTGCATCAGAGGCGACAAGGTCGGGTCGTTGATAAGCGCAATCGCGAGTGGGCATCCGCTGCTTTTGGCGCGCACCGATGCAAGCATGTTTGTCTTGTCGTCATCCGTCACCGCAAGCACCGCGTCCGCCCGATCCACACCGGCCTCCGCCAACAAGGCACCGTCAAGCCCGTCGCCGTTCAAAACGATGGTTCTCTCCAATGCCTCAGCCGCCTTCTCCGCGGTTTTGCGATTACGCTCGATCACTTTGGTCCGCACCCGCCGCACCTGACTTTCCAGTCGCTGCGCCACCATGAGACCAACGTTGCCGCCGCCGATGATAATCGCACGTTCCTGTTGGCGCGTGGTCTTGCCAAACACTTCCATCGTGCGGGCCACATCTTCGGCAAATGTGAACACATAGATTTCATCGCCCACGAACAGCTGATCCCCCGGCTCCGGCGCAAACAGGCTACCGCGGCGACGCACCCCGACAACCACCGCCCGCAGGGTCGAAAACAAGTCAGTCAATTGCCGCAGCGGCGTGTTGATCACCGGACAATCTTCGTCCAGCCTGATGCCGAGCATCTGAACTTTGCCGCCAAAAAACATCTCGGTGTCAAAAGCTTGCGGAGCACTAAACCGCTTCAATGCCGCCTCTGCGACCTCAAGCTCCGGGGAAATGACGACATCAATCGGCATGTGGTCGCGTCGATACAGGTCTGAATAAACCACATTCAGGTATGAGCGGCTGCGCAATCGGGCGATCTTGCGCGGCACCGCGAAAACCGAATGCGCCACCTGACAGGTCACCATGTTGACCTCATCGGAATAGGTTGCCGCAATGACCATATCCGCATCCCGCGCGCCTGCGCGGTCCAGAACCTCGGGATAACTCGCAAAACCGGCGATGCCTTGCACATCCAGCGTATCGGTTGCGCGACGGACCAGCTCGGGGTTGTTGTCCACCACTGTCACATCGTTGTTCTCACCTGACAGATGGCGGGCAATTTGCCACCCGACCTGTCCGGCCCCACAGATAATAACCTTCATGTGCTTTCCCCGTCGGATTTCGGCTCAAGAGATGACAGAAGGCTTTGCCCACGTCAAACACTACCATTGACCTTTTCCCGCCGATCAGGCTTTCTTTTAGAGCGTTATCAGAGGGTTCCAGTATGTTCAGAATACCCGCCGCGCTTGCTTTGATCGGCCTGACCCTGTCGGCATGCGGCCCCACCAGCCACGTCAGCTACACGAAGCCAAACGTTTCCAACAACACGGCCAACCGCAACTTTGTGGAATGCCGGCAAGAGGCAAATGCCTTGTTTCCCGCCGCAATCTTCACGGAATCGGTTCCCGGGTACGGAGGCTACGGCGGCTACTATGGCGGCAGCCCCTACTATCCTGGCTGGGGTGGAAGCTACGTGCAGGCCTCTGATGCCAACGCGCCACTGCGGGCCCAACACCTGAGCGACTGTATGACCCTCAAGGGCTATCAACGGCAGGTTCATCCGATTTGCACCTCCGCACAATTGGACGGACGCCAGTATCAGCCCGTGACGCGCCCGCCTGCCTCAGCGGCCGCAAATATCTGTGCCGCACGCACACAGGGCGGCGGCACAACCCTGATCGACCTTTCCAAACCGCTCTAAAGGACAGCATGGCATGAAAAAGACCCTTCTTATTTGCACCATCGCCGCTCTGCTTTCGAGCTGCACCGAATTTCGGGAAATGTACAAACCCGGCGCGACCAACACGCAGCGCAACATAGATCAGGGTGCTTGCAACACCGACGCGGCGACCCGATACCCCCCACGCATCGTCACCGACTGGGTGCCGATCTACAATGCCGAAGGCAGAGTGATCAGCCATCGGGTCGAGCAATACGACATCAACGAAGCCCGTCGCCGCGAAGGCGCGCGATCCTGCATGGTCGCTCGCGGGTATGAGTGGGCCACGATCCCCTATTGCAAAGATGAGCAAATCGCAGGGCGTTCGTACGCACCGATCACCAAAATGCCAGCGCTTTCGTCAAACATTTGCGGCATGCGCACGGATCAGGGCCGCGTCCTGATCGACCTTAGCAAACCTCTCTAGCGCGTTCAGGCGGGATCATCCCGCCTGCCGCTCGTCTCCGTCGTCCTCATCCGTCACGCGCGCAACACGCGCGCCTGACTTGTTGGACGTCACAACGCCCAGGGACTTCAGCTTGCGGTGCAGCGCGCTGCGCTCCATGCCAACAAAATTGGCGGTCCGGCTGATGTTGCCGCCAAAGCGGTTGATCTGTGTCAGAAGATATTCACGTTCAAAAGCCTCGCGGGCTTCCCTCAGCGGCAAGGTGGCCAAGGCGCCGGACAGCACAACGCGCCCGTCTTCCTCTCCGCCCGGGCCGCCCTCTTCCGGCAACTCTGACGCCTCAATCGGCCCGCTGCCGTCGCCCAAAATCAACACCCGTTCGATCAGGTTCTTAAGCTGACGCACGTTGCCCGGCCAAATCATGGTCTGCATCAACGCAATAGCGTCCTCGCTCAGATCGCGTTGCGGCAAACCCTGCTGATCATTGAAGCCCGAAATGAAATACTCGGCCAGCGCCGGAATATCCTCTCGTCGTTCTTCAAGCGAAGGCACCGCGATCGGCACCACATTCAAGCGGTGAAACAGTTCCTGACGGAATGTGCCTGCGTCGATTTCGGCCTCCAGATCCTTGTTAGTCGACGAGATCACCCGCAGATCCACCTTCACCTTGTCGCCACCGCCAACCCTCTGGAACTGCTGATCCACCAGCACCCGCAGGATTTTGGACTGCGCCGCAAGCGGCATGTCCGCGACTTCATCGAAATAAATGATACCCCCGTGCGCCTGCTCCAAAAGTCCTGGTTCCACGCCGCGATCGGCGCTTTCTCGGCCAAACAGCATCTCCTCGACACGATCAGGGTCCATGCCGGCGCAAGACACCGTCACAAAAGGGCCCGAGGCGCGGTTTGAATTGGAATGGATATAACGCGCAGCAACATCTTTGCCGACGCCCGCCGGTCCGGTCAGCATCACTCGGCCATTGGAGCGCGTCACTTTCTCCAGTTGACCAACCATCGTTCGGAACGCCGCGCTCTCGCCGATCAATTCGGCAGGAGGTCCGTCCTGACGCTTCAATTCCGTGTTTTCCCGCCGCAAACGGCTGGTTTCCATCGCGCGCCGAATAACAACCATCAACTGATCAATATTGAAGGGCTTCTCGATGAAGTCGTACGCACCCTGTTTGATGGCCGCGACCGCGATTTCGATGTTGCCATGTCCGGAAATAATCACCACCGGCACTTCTGGATACTCGTGCTTGACGGCCTTCAGGATGTCGATGCCATCCATATTGCTGTCCTTAAGCCAAATATCGAGGATCATCAGAGCCGGCTGTTGGTCCGTAACCGCTTTCATCGCATCGTCCGAGTTGCCTGCCTTGCGTGTGGCAAAGCCCTCGTCTTCGAGAATGTCAGAGATCAGCTCACGAATATCGCGCTCGTCATCCACAATCAGAATGTCACTCATACTGCCAACTCACCTTTCTTCTTTTCCACCACACCCTGCACCGGCAGCGTGACCCGCGCCATGGCACCCACGTGGGCATTTCCCTCAAATTCCGGCGCATCAATCAGCTCAAGCTGTCCGCCGTGTTCTTCGATAATCTTTTTCACAATCGGCAATCCGAGCCCCGTGCCTTTGTCCCGCGTTGTCACATAGGGCTCAAACAGTCGCGCGCGATCTGCGGGCAAACCAATGCCATTGTCGGCAATGGTGATCACCGCCACATTTCCAGACAGGCCCAGATCCACACGAATCTCGGGCGATACGGAGATGTCAGGAGATTTTTCCTGCAAACTTTCAATGGCTTCGCCCGCATTCTTAACAAGGTTGGTCAGGGCTTGCGTGATCATGGTGCCATCCAGATCCGCCATTACCGGTCCCGGCGCGATATCAACCTTAAACGTCACATCGGGCTGCCCGGCCTCCTGCAACAAAAGCACCCCTTGCACCAATTCACATAGGTCCACACTTTTACGTTCCGGTTCGGGCATCCGCGCGAATTTCGAAAACTCGTCAACGATCCGGCGCAGGTCATTGGTCTGGCGCACAATCACTTCGGTCATCTGCTCAAGCTTTTCGGGCTCGGCAACTTCCTTGGCAAACTTGCGGCTGATCCTCTCCGCGCTCAACTGAATGGGGGTCAGCGGGTTCTTGATTTCATGCGCAATCCGGCGGGCCACATCGCCCCACGCGGCCATGCGCTGTGCCGACACGAGGTCCGTCACATCGTCAAAGGCAACCACATAGCCCTCAAGCGAGCCGTCGTCCCGCCGCCGCGTCGCCATGCGCACCAGCAGGTTTTCCAGCCGCCCTGCCCGTGTGACTTTGATTTCCTGCTGTGCCACCTCACGACCGCTGGATTGCACCTCTTCAAGCAACGCCCCGAATTCCGGCACCGCAACAGCCAGCACGACGTCCTGTTGGTCGTCCGACCAATCCAAAAGCCTTTGCGCCGAGCGGTTCACAAAAGCCACCCGCCCCTCACTGTCCAAGCCAACAACCCCGGACGTCACCGAACTCAGCACGGAATCAAACATCCGGCGGCGGCGCTCTATCTGGCGGTTGTTGTCGAGCAAAGTCTCGCGCTGCACCTTGAGCTGCTTGGTCATCTGGTTGAAGTACCGCCCAAGCATGGCAATCTCGTCATCGCCATCTTCCTCGAGAACCTGCACATCCAGATCACCGGCACCGACCCGCTGCGCCGCGTCCGTCAACCGGCCTACAGGCCGCGACAGACGCTCTGCAAACCACATACCCATCCAGATCGCCGCAAGGATCAGGATCACGGCAAATCCAATGTAGATCAGGCCAAATTCAAACAGCACCCGCCCACGCTCAGCTTCCAGTTGCTCATAAAGCTGGGCGGATTCACGGGTTTCATCCAACAGAAAGAAGATTTCGGCGTCGACTTCGCGACTGACGTACAAGTACTGGTCAGAAAAGGCATTCAGCCGCACCAGCGCACGAAGCTCGCTGTTGTCGATGTCGCGGATGATGTGCATGCCAACATTTTCGGCCGACTGAAAGGCCTCGCGATCCGGCAAGTCATAGCCAAAGAGATAGGACCGTTCTCCTCGTGCGCGAATCTCGCCCGATCCGTCGATCACATAGGCTTCCTTCAGCCCCCTTTGAATCTGGCTCTGGCCGTTGGTCAACACCACCCGCACCGCACCGTCGTCCATAAACAGAACCCGTCGGCGGTTGTCGTCTAGAAATTTCGCAAGCGCCTGCGCATCGGCTTCTAGGTCAATGACATGTTCGGCTTCATAGGCTTGCGCTGCGGCCACAGAGTTGCCAACCACTTCACGCACACGTTCGCTGAACCAGCCTTCCAAGCCGATATTCACCGTTAATCCTGCGAAAACGGCGACCGTGACTGCCGGCACCAGCGCCAAAACCGCAAAGGCACCAGTCAATCGCAGATGCAGTCGTGACCCGGCCGATTTGGCACGGCGTGACGCGATCACGCTGGCGACACGCCGCAAAACCAATGCCGCCACCACAAGCACATAGACAAGATCGGCCAGCAAAATGGAACGCAACGCGCCAGAGTTGGCCCCCAGCGAAAATGGCCCCATCGCCAAAAACGTGGACAAAGCCAACACGGGGCCAAGCACGACCAGACCAAGAGTTGCGACATTCTGGGCTCGCCTCTGGCGCCTCAGACGTCGAAATCTGGTCCAATGCAAAGATTCAGTCCGGCTCGCCACCCGACGACCTCAATTGATATAGTGCCACTTCTGCGGCACACCGCCATATTATGTGTGAT
This sequence comes from Shimia haliotis, assembly GCF_900114415.1. GTDB lineage: Bacteria > Pseudomonadota > Alphaproteobacteria > Rhodobacterales > Rhodobacteraceae > Shimia > Shimia haliotis. The sequence continues at coordinate 824,207 of NZ_FOSZ01000001.1, forward strand.
CAATGGCCTGCGGCCAAAACGTCACGGTTATGTGGCCTTTTTACATCAACTTACGGCGCCGTGTCACGTGAATATCAAGATCCGAGATTTTTTTCCGCAGGGTATTTCGGTTGATGCCAAGCAAATCAGCGCATTTCGCCTGATTGCCACCGGTGGCATCCAAAGCAATTTCGATCAGTGGAAGCTCAATTTCCCGCAAAATACGGGCGTATAGGCCTGCCGGCGGCAACATATTCCCATGTAGGTCAAAATACCGTCGCAGATGCCGCGCCACCGAGGCGGAGAGCTTTTCGGTGTCTTCGCCACCAAGCAACGGCCCCACCTGAGGCTGCGCTCCAAGAACCAATTCGGCTTCGACAAGCGCGATTTCTTCACTTTGCGCCGTGAGCACCAGACGACGCACCGCATTTTCAAGCTGTCGCACGTTTCCTGGCCAGCTATAGGTCCGAAGCATTTCCATGGCGTCGGCTGAGAACACCCGCACCGGGGCCCCGTCCCGCTCGGCACGGGTTAGGAAATGCTCCATAAGCAATGGAATGTCGTCTACCCGCTCTCGCAGGCTGGGCACGTGGATCGTCGCGCCATTCAAGCGATAGTACAGATCTTGCCGGACCGAGCCGCTTTCCATGGCCTGCTCCAGATCAATCTGGCTGGTGGCCATAAACCGTGGCATGTGCTCGCCAGGGGTGTCGATCATGCGCACAATGCGGGCCTGAACCTCGTCATCAATGTCGCCGATCTCGTCAAACAGGATTGTTCCGCCCTTGGCTTTGGCCAACACCCGCGCCGGACCTTCAAGGTCCACAAGATCCGTTGCGTTCACCACCACAAACGGCAGAGACCGGCGATCCGAAAAGTCGTGAATCTCTTTTGCAATCAGGGATTTACCCGTGCCGCTCTCACCTGAAATCAACACAGGCAAATCGGTGTTCATAACCCGTGCAACAAGCCGATAAAGCGCCTGCATGGCGGGTGTCCGGCCCACCAGAGGCAACTCGTCGGGGCGCTCTTTTTCGCCCTGTGGCTCGGACGGCGCGCGTCGCTTGAGTTCCAAAGCCTTGCCTGTCCGCTTCATCAGATCCGGCAGGTCAAAGGGCTTGGGCAGATAGTCATATGCCTCCGCTTCCGCCGCCTGAATTGCCGTCATGATCGTGTTCTGCGCAGAGATCACGATCACCGGCAAACCAGGGCGGTCCTCGGCGATTTTTGGCAACATTTCCAATCCGTTGCCATCCGGCATGACCACATCAGAGATCACCACATCGCCTTTGCCTTCAGCCACCCATCGCATCAAGGTTGTCAGCGACGAGGTGGCATGAACCTTGCACCCTGCGCGCGTCAACGCCTGTGTCAAAACCGTGCGGATCGTGCGGTCATCATCCGCAACCAGAACCGTGCCATCCATCAGAGGCTCCCCTCATATTTTTCCAGTATTTCCTTGCTCGCCCGTGGCAACGACAGCCTAAAAGCCGTCCGTCCGGGGATGCTGTCCACGGAGATCATTCCGCCGTGGTCCGAGATGATCTTGCTGACCAATGCCAGCCCCAGCCCTGTGCCGTTTTCACGCCCCGACACAAAGGGATCAAAGATGTCGCCCTGAATGTCCTGCGGCAATCCGGGCCCGTCGTCTATGATCTCGATCTGAAGCGGCAAAGGTTGACCGCCGCCATCCGCACGCCGCAGTCGGAAGCTGTGCTCATAGTACGTCCTGATGCGTATTTTTCCATTATCATCAGATGCTTCCGATGCATTTTTCAACAGGTTCAGAATGACTTGCACCAATTGATCCGCATCCCCTTCGGCCGGTGGCAGCGACGGGTCATATTCCTCAACAATGGACATATGTGCGCCAAACCCGACAAGCGCGGAGCGCCGCGCACGATCCAGAACATCATGAATGTTCACTGGTTTACGCGCTGGCGGCGACAGGTTTCCGAATTGCTCCACCTGCTCCAAAAGCTTCACGATCCGCCGGCTTTCCGCGACAATCAGATCCGTCAGTTCAAGGTCTTCCGGCGACAGGTTCATCGACAACAACTGCGCGGCACCCGTGATTCCCGCCAGCGGGTTTTTGATCTCATGTGCCAACATTTCGGCCATGCCAATTGCCGACTTCGCTGACGATTTCACCCCCTGGCTGCGCGTCATGCGCCCGGCCAGTTCGCGCGATGAAATCAGAAACAACATCTGCCCGCCACTGTCCTGTAAGGGGGCAATCTGCAAATTACACTGCACCGGAGGCCCATCACCGGTACCCACATCGGCATCGTTCACGAACAAAGGAGTGCCGTGTTGACGGGCACGGTGAAACGCATCCTCAAGCGGCGCGTCAATCATCACCTTGTCCCAGACCGGCTGTCCCTGCATCGCTTTGGTCGAGGCATTCAGAAACGTTTCCGCTGCCGGATTGAGGCTTAGAATGTTGTCATCCTGATCCACAAGCAGCGCCGGAACCGGCATCGAACTCCATATTGCGCTATCGTTGCTCATGCGGCCTCTTCATTGTTTTTGTTAGTTTTTTCCGTCAGAGCGCCCTGCAATAGCGCGAGCACCTCACCGGCATCGCGGCTGGTCAGAACCTGCCGGCGCGTCGCCGCCTCCGTGCCGACGCCATCCATGAACCATCCCAAATGCTTGCGCGCCACGCGCAGGCCCAGATCCGCGCCATAAAACGACAGCATTGCCTCATAATGTTCCGACACCAACGCCACCAAGGCCGCGCCTTCAGGCACCTCGGGCTCAGGCGCTCCAAACACCTCGGCGGCAATCTGCGCCAAAACCCACGGTTTGCCCTGCGCCCCGCGCCCAACCATCACGCCGTCCGCACCGGAGGCCGCAATCGCCGCTTTCGCTGTGGCGCTGTCCACAATGTCGCCGTTGGCAATCACCGGCACCGACACCGCGTCTTTGACGCCCGCGATCGCCGCCCAATCTGCGCTGCCTTTGTAAAACTGGCACCGCGTACGCCCATGAATGGTGATCATCTGCACGCCGGCATCCTCGGCCCGTTTGGCCAGATCAGCCGCGTTCAGCATGTCGTCGTCCCACCCCAGCCGCGTTTTGAGCGTCACCGGAATGTCCACGGCACCAACCACAGCTTCGATCAGGGTCAAAGCGTGATCCAAATCTTTCATCAGAGCTGATCCGCTTGCGCCCGCACCGCTGGCGCTGGTCACTTTTTTGGCTGGACAGCCCATGTTGATATCAATCAGCGTTGCGCCGTTGGCCTCGACCTGCCGCGCGGCTTCTGCCATCCAATGGGCCTCACGCCCCGCGAGTTGCACCGAGGTTGTGGCGTCCCCGAACCCCAGTTCCGCCCGTTCACGCACACCGGGTTTGGCCTGCACCATTTCCTGACTGGCCACCATCTCGCTCACCACCAGCCCCACGCCAAAGCGACTCACCAGATCGCGGAACGGGCGATCCGTGATGCCAGCAAGCGGCGCCAGAAAGACGGGAGGTGTCAGGGTCAGATGTGCGACTTGAACGGTCACGTGCTTAATCCTTGTGCATTGGGGTTTTGCTACCCGAGTCCAAACGACCCTTCAATGAAAGTGCCGCCAAAAACGTATCAGATTTATGCAATTGCCTAAATTTTAATCACACGCAATGGGTCGATTGCCTCCGCGCGTTGCACGACATAGACAGAAGCCATGACCAAACCGCTTCCAAAAGTTGCCGCCGTGATAGTCGCCGCTGGGCGCGGCACCCGCGCCGGACCGGGGGCGCCAAAACAATGGCGTCCGCTGGCTGGCAAACGTGTGATCGACTGGACCGTGGCCGCCTTTGAGGCGCATCCGGACATCGACGACCTCGTTCTGGTTCTGCACCCCGATGACATGGCGCTTGCGGCGCAACTGCCGGGGAAACATGTGACGGGCGGCGCGAGTCGCGATGCCTCTGTGCGCAACGGGCTCGAAGCGCTGGCGGACTGCGACACCACACATGTTCTCATTCATGACGTGGCGCGCGCCGGAATTGATGCATCCACCATCTCGGCCGTGATCGATGCCTTGCGCAGCGGCGCCACTGGGGCCGCGCCGGCGCTGCCGGTCACAGATGCCTTGTGGTCCGGCAAGGACGCAACTGTCACAGGTACCCGATCGCGCGAGGGGCTTTTTCGCGCGCAGACCCCGCAAGGTTTTGACTTCTCTAAGATTCTGGAGGCCCACCGCGCCCATAAAGGCGGCGCGGCGGACGACGTCGAAGTGGCCCGCGCCGCAGGTCTTGACGTGACGATTGTCGCGGGCGCGGAGAGCAATCTGAAAATCACCACAGCCGAGGATTTCGCCCGGCTGGAAACACATCTGAGAGGCACTATGGACGTTCGTTTGGGCAATGGATTTGACGTACACGCGTTTGAGGACGGCGATCACGTCATCCTCTGCGGCGCGCGCATCCCGCATGACAAGGCGCTCAAGGGTCATTCTGACGCCGATGTCGGGATGCACGCTGTCACCGATGCGATCTATGGGGCGCTGGCACAGGGCGACATCGGCCGACATTTCCCGCCCAGCGACATGGAATGGAAAGACGCCGACAGCAGTATCTTTCTTAAACATGCCGTGGCTCTGGCGGACAAAATGGGCTTCAAGATTGCCAACGTTGACTGCACCCTGATCTGTGAACGGCCCAAGATCGGCCCGCATGCGCCCGCCATGATGGCCCGCATGGGCGAGATCATGGGCCTCTCGACCGACCGCGTGTCCATCAAGGCCACAACCAGCGAAACACTCGGCTTTACCGGCCGCGAAGAAGGGATTGCGGCCATTGCAACCGCAACATTGGTGACAAAATGACGAAGATGATCGCAACCATGCTGGGCCTCGGCAACCTAAGCTCGATGCCAGGCACTCTCGGCTCTGCCGCCGCCGTTCCACTGGCCGTTACCATCCACATGGCAGGCGGCTTCTGGGCGCTTTTGATTGCCACCTTGGTCATGACCGCCCTTGGCTGGTGGGCCACAGAAGTTCAGGTCGCCACCCGACCGGGCGAAGACCCGTCCGAAATCATCATCGACGAACTGGTCGGCCAGTGGATCGCCCTCTGGGTGGTCAGCTTCGGCGCTTCCCACGCCGGCGTGTCGATCCTGAAACTCTGGCCCGGCCTTGTGGCCGCCTTTGTCTTTTTCCGCCTGTTTGACATCACCAAATGGGGTCTGGTGGGCATGGCCGATCGTCGCCACGACAGTCTCGGCATCATGCTTGACGACATCGTCGCAGGCGTTCAGGCGGCGACCTGCGTCGCCATCCTTGGCTACCTCTGGCATGCGGTGTTCATGTGAGCCTCGCCGCCGACACGCTCACCGCCGCCCGCGCCGCCGGTTTTCGCATCGCCACAGCCGAAAGCTGCACCGGGGGCATGGTCTCTGCGGCGCTGACTGATGTGGCCGGCAGCTCCGACGTCTTTGAGCGTAGCTTTGTAACCTACACCAACACCGCCAAGACCGAGATGCTCGGCGTGCGCGAGGCGACCCTAGCCGCCCACGGCGCAGTCTCCGAGGAAGTCGCCCGCGAAATGGCGCTTGGCGCGCTGATCAACTCCGACGCGCAGCTTGCGGTCTCGATCACCGGAATCGCCGGCCCGGGCGGGTCCGAATTCAAACCCGAAGGCCGCGTGTGCTTTGGTCTGGCACATGGCGCAGGCCAAAACATCGCCTGCACCACCGAAACCGTCGAATTTGGTGCGATAGGCCGCGCCAACGTACGTGAGGCCGCGCGGAATCACGCGCTCACCCTGCTCCAGACAGCCGCCTCCGCATCGTGATGCCAAAATAATCACCACGCTCGGCTTTCCGCCCATTTTTTAATCAAATCGCAAAACGCCCACATTTGGAGCGCTTTGCACGCAATTGCGCCTTTGTGCTGCGCAGAAATTCCGCTCTTTGACGACAAAACCATCACTCACGGGACAAAGAGGGAAATATTATGAACGGAGCGGACACCGCATGGATCATCGTGGCGACAGCCTTGGTCCTGTTCATGACACTGCCGGGGCTGGCGCTGTTTTACGGCGGCCTTGTGCGCGCACGCAACGTGCTCAGCGTCTTCATGCAAACCTACGCCATCGCCTGTTTGATGAGCGTTCTGTGGCTCGTCGCGGGCTACTCGATCGCCTTTGGCAGCGGCACATCCGGCCTCTGGGGCGGTCTGGACAAGATGTTCCTGTCAGGCATCGACGCTGACTCGCTTTCAGGCACCCTGCCCGAGGTTCTGTTCTTTGCCTTTCAGATGACCTTTGCAATCATCACCCCCGCGCTGATTGTTGGCGCCTATGTGGAACGCATCGGTTTCGGCTTTGTGATGCTCTTCTCCGGTCTCTGGATGCTTCTTTGCTACGCACCGGTTGTGCACTGGATCTGGGGCGGCGGCATGCTGGCGGATGGCGGCCTCTTTGGCGACACCGGCGTGCGTGACTTTGCCGGCGGCATCGTCGTTCACGAAACCGCAGGCATCGCAGCGCTGATGTTGGCCGTGATGCTGGGCGCGCGCAAAAACCGCACCACCCCGCCGCACGCCCCGTGGATGGTGATGATCGGCGCGGCCATGCTCTGGGTTGGCTGGTTCGGCTTTAACGGAGGCTCGCAGCTCGCCGCAGACGGCGGTGCAGCCATGGCTCTGACCGTAACGCATATCTCCGCCGCCACCGCATCCCTGACTTGGGCGCTGTGGGAACGCATCAAATATGGCAAAGCCTCCCTCGTGGGTCTTGTCACCGGCACCATCGCCGGTCTGGCCTCGATCACGCCGGCCTCCGGTTTTGTTGGTCCGGTCGAAGCTCTGGCCATCGGTGCCATCGCCGGCATCCTGTGTCAGGAAGCTGTGAACCTCGTGCGCAATCAACTGCGCATCGACGACACGCTGGACGTTTTCGCAGTCCACGGCGTCGGCGGTATTTTCGGCACAATCATGATCGCCGTCTTTGGTCAGGGCACATGGGCAGCCCAGCTTGGCGGCCTCGTTGTGGTTGGTGTCTTCACCGTTGTTGTGACCTATGTGCTGATCAAGGTTGTCTCTCTGATCACACCTCTGCGTGTGGACGAAGAAACCGAAGTCAACGGCCTGGACCTCGCGGTTCACGGCGAACGCGCCTACGACATCGCGTCCTAAAGAATTGGAAGATCACTCCGACTGGGCGGCCCTCGGGTCGCCCTTTTCTTTTGGGCAAGTCTTGATTGCAGGACAAACCCCGACCATCCTGCCTGAATGACAAATTTCAAATCCGTCGCCATGTGCTTTGCACTCCTGACCACAGCCCCCGCCGCCGCTGGCACGCCCGTGAACAGACCCATGACTTGCCCGGTTGGCGGCGAGACTTTCGAGATCATCACGCCCTCGTCTTGCTCCACAATGGGGCGAACTATGTCTTTTCGCCCTATGACCACATGTGACTGGCAAACCCACATGCCCGCATGTCCGTCAAACGGCCTGCCGATCTATCGCAATTTTTCACCTGACGACATCGTACGACTGGAGCAGCACCTGTCCTCTGAAAAATGGGCCGAAGACCGTAAACTGCGCCCCATGCAACGCGCCTACGCGCTCGCCGGTGACATGGGAGACACCACCGCGCCCTCCGGATTTTTCATGTTGTTGAATGCCTTTTGGTACGAAACCCGCACCTTCTTTGAAAACGAGGCGCAGAAACAGGCGTTCTTTGTTGCAGCCGAGGAAGAAATCAGGGTCGACCGCGACGGAAACGGCCCCTTCTTTCAGGCCATTCTCGCCTTTGCACTGGCCCATGACGGGCAAGGCACGCGGGCCAAAACCGAGCTTGCTCAAGCCAAAGCCAAAACGGAAGCCGACGCCGAGTTACCTGAATTTTTGCGCCAATACATCGCCGCCATAGAGGCCTGCCTTCCCGAAATAGGGTCCCCTATCTGCCGGCCCGAGGCACCTTTGGTTCTCAAATAAGCGTCCCAAACTGCGCCGCACCTTCCGGCGCATTGATCGCGCGCCACAAATCCTGCGCTTTCTCCGGCCCAACCAGAGCTTCAGCCTTGGTCCGCAGCCTTTTCTCGCGATCGGCCAGCGCGATGGGCGCATCAAGATCATGATAGGCCGTAAGCACCGTGCCCTCTTTCAGAGTAACGGCGACTCGTGCCTGCATTTCACTCAAGGCGTCATCCTCAACAACCGAAACACGATCACGTAGCGCAACCACATCACGGTCAGCGCAAAGCGCGTCCGAATAGCTGTCCAAGGCCGCCGTGTCATGCCCCCACAGCGCCATCGCCGCGACCATTCGATAAGAAAACTTTGCGCCCAACCCTTCGGTTGGCGCAGGCTGATTGCACACGCTCATCCACCGCGGATGCGTTGTAATCTCCACCTTCTGCACATCCGAAACCGCTGGCCGGTTCATTCCGCCAAGCGCCTCAAGCGTGGCGTGCAGCCCATGACAACAGGCGTGAAACTTATGGCTGATCGTGTCCATCAACCACACCTCTTCCAATCCATCCAGTGCCGACGGGTCGGCCATACCCCGATGCGTCGGCCCGAACCCCTGAGCGACCTCAAGCCCTGCCGGATTTCCAGCCAAGCCTTGCGCCACCAACAACGCCGCCTCAACGCCGTTTGAGGCCGCGATACCGGCATTGAACGGCTTGCCCATAGTTCCGAACTGCGCCTTCAGCCCGCTGGCGCGTGTGGCGACCAAACCAAACGTCGCCGCCACCCGCGCCGCGTCAAACCCGAGCAAACGTGCGGCAGCCGCAGCCGCGCCAAACGCGCCCGCCGTACCGGTCTGATGAAACCCGTGCTGATAATGATCCCGCCCCAGCCAGACTCCGACGCGAATGCTCACCTCGATCCCCAAAAGCGCGGCATGCTGCAACACCGCCCCGTCCGCCCCTTCGCGCTCCGCCATCGCCAAAGCTGCGGGAAACACCGCGACAGAAGGATGGCCAATATGCGCGAAATGCGTGTCGTCATAATCGAGCGCGTGGCTTGTCGCGCCATTCACCAACGCAGCCGTCCTTGCCGGCACCCTGCCCCCGCCAAACACATGCGCCTGCGCGGCCCCGCCCTCGTCCTCGGCCAAGGCACGGCACGCTTGCGCCACAGGCTCGTCCACTCCGGCAATCCCGCAGGCGGCCCAATCCAACATGGACAGGCGCAACATCTCTTTCGTCTTTTCAGGAACCGATTGGGCAGAAGTTTCTGCCACGAACGCCGCAAGTGTTTCGGTGATCATGGCAACTCTCCTTGTTGTCAGCCATAAAGCGCTTTCGCCCGCGCCTCAAAGGCCGCCACGATCCGGTGCATGGCCTCGTTGAACACCAATCCAATCGCTTTTTGCAGGATGATGTTCTTGAATTCAAAGTCCACAAAGAATGTCACCTCGCACCCGCCTTCGGCATCGGCAAAATCCCAAGTGGATTTCAGAAACTTGAAAGGACCGTCCAGATATTCGGTGTCAATGTGCTTGGTTTCGGGGTTCAACACCACACGGCTGCCAAATCTTTCTCTGAACACTTTGAACGAAATCACCAGATCCGCCAGCATCTCTTCCGCAGCGCCCTGTGGCGTCCGCGACCGGATTCGCGCCGCCGCGCACCATGGCAAAAACTGCGGATAGGCCGCGACGTCTGCCACAAGGTCATACATTTGCTGAGCCGTGTACGGCAGCGTTCGAGTTTCAGAGTGCGTCGGCATGTCGTCCCATTTTCGTCGTGACAGCGCCAAACAGGGTCGCTATTCACTATCCTGCCCGCGCACATAGCTGCGCGACCTAGGGGAAATCAAGAGGGTCCCATGTCAAAGCGTCCTTATGTCATCGATCAAATGATCTCGGCGAAATCCATTGCAGCACGGATCGAAGACCTCTGTGCGGAGATTCACGACGAGTATGAAGGCACCGACAAACTGATCGTTGTGGGCCTACTGCGCGGCTCCTTTGTGTTCATCGCCGATCTTGTGCGCGAACTTGACCTGCCCGTCGAAGTCGATTTCCTCGAGGCCAGCTCTTATGGCAACTCCATGGAGAGTAGCCGGGAAGTGCGTATTCTCAAAGACTTGCGCGGCGAAATTGAAGGCCGCGACGTACTGGTGGTCGAAGACATCGTCGACACAGGCCACACGTTGACCCACGTCATGCATCTGCTTGAGGCCCGCAATCCGGCCAAAATCAAAACCATCGCGCTCTTGGACAAGCCGTCGCGGCGCGAGGCCGACATCACTGCCGACTGGATTGGCTTTTCTATTCCTGACGAGTTTGTCGTCGGCTACGGCATCGACTTTGCCCAACGTAACCGCAACCTGCCCTTCATCGGCAAGGTGCGCTTCACCGACGAATGAACCCGCGCCACTTCCTGAAAATGTCGCAATGGGTGCGCAATCCGCCCTCACGCCAACGGCAAATCCTTATCGCGACGGTGCTGGGCCTGTGTTTCCTGGTCTACGGGATCGAACAGATTTTCGGTCTGCAAGAGCTGCTGCCAACTCCCAACGACCCCAAGGTACGGGTAAAAATCAAGCCGTGACGCCCAACAGACGGTCTTTCATGTCGTCCAAACCGGCCAGTAGATAGCGTCGCGTCGCCTCGATCCGGCTGACCCCCGCCATGTCGACATGGTTCGCCACCCAGATTGGTGCCGAAGGCAACGCGCCTTGATCAAGGCGCATCAGACGCGCATCCGCATCCCCCAGCACGCATGGGATCACCGCGCGGCCCAGCCCGATGCCAGCCATATAGGCCAGAACCACAAAGCTGTCCGCCGCACTCACGATCTTTTCCGGCGCCACCCGCTCCGCCATCCAGCGCGCCGCCAATGAACGGGTCAGCGGACCCGCGAGGCCAAGCCATTCGTCCGGCGCCGGATCGGTCGCGTAAACGCCAAACCCCAACCGCGCGCCAACGTCGCCAACCATGTCTTCACCCAATTCATCCGTCGGGCGCACCGCCACATCCGCCTGTGCCCGACTGAAATCACTGCGTGCATTGGTGCTCATCAACGCGATCCGCAGCCCGCTCACGTCCTTGTGAAGCGCACCAATGATCTCCGGCAACACAAACTGACACAGCGAATCCGTGCTCGACACCCGCACAGATCCCATCACCGGAGCTTGCTCGCCCTGCAACATCCGCGTGACAGATCCCAGCGCAGCTTCCGCCTCCCGCGCCGCCTCGATCATGCGCACCCGATCGGCGCGCACCGTGTAACCCTTTGGCGTTCTGTCAAAAATCGCCACGCCAAAGCGTGTCTCATAAGCTGCCACACGCCGCAAAACCGTCGCGTGGTTCACCCCCAACTTGCGTGCAGCCCCGCTCACAGTGCCCGTATCGGCCACCGCCAGAACAAAACGCAGATCATCCCAATTCTCACTGTGCATAAATCGCATATATAGCCTGCAAAAATGGCAGATGGTATTCGATTTCGTCACAGCTAGGATTTTTGCAGACCATCCACGTGCAGCCATCTTCACAGGAGACGCCCCATGAAACGCACCATTGCCCTTGCCACAGCCGCCCTTACCCTTGTCGGGTCCGCCGTGTTTGCCGATGGCCACATCGACAACGCTATAAAGGCCCGTCAGGCACAGATGCAACTCTATGCCTTCTCTCTGGGAACGCTTGGCGGCATGGCCAAAGGTCAGATCGAATACAACGCCGAGGCCGCACAGGCCGCAGCCGACAATCTTGCGGCCGTAACGATGCTGCACCCTGCCGCCTTCTGGCCACAGGGATCAGACAGCGCTTCCAACGCCAACTCCAAAGCCAAGGCCGACATGTGGTCAAACTACGGTGACGTTCAGGCCAAAGGCATGGCGCTCGGAGAAGCAGCCGCTGGTATGAAAGCGGCCGCCGGAACCGACCTCGAGGCCCTGCGCGGTGCCATCGGCCCCGTGGGTGCGGCCTGTCAGGCCTGCCACAAGGCCTATCGTGAATCCAACAACTGATCTGTTGAGACAACCGCATAAACCGGCAGCCCTCGGCTGCCGGTTCTTTTTATGCTAAGGTGATGCCATGAAACGCTTTATTTCCGCCATTTGCGTCCTTGCCTTCATCGGCCTTGGCGTATTCTTCTGGATCACCCGCCCGCACACCTTGCCCGCTGATGCCCTGACCGGACTGACTGCGGATGTGGATCACGGCGAAACCGTTTTCCATGCCGCTGGCTGCGCCTCCTGTCACACAGCCCCCAACGCCGAAAGCACCGATGCGCCCGTTCTGTCGGGCGGACAAAGGTTTCCCTCTGATTTCGGCACTTTTCTCGCCCCAAACATCTCGTCCGACGCCACCCAAGGCATCGGCGACTGGTCCGCATTGGACCTTGCCAATGCCATGCTGCGCGGCGTGTCACCTGAAGGCGCGCACTACTACCCAGCCTTTCCCTACGCATCTTATATCCGCATGCAACCACAAGACGTTGTCGACCTGCATGCCTACCTTGCGACGCTTCCCGCCAGCGACACGGCCAGCCAACCGCATGAAGTTGGTTTTCCCTTCAATATCCGGCGCAGCGTTGGCGGCTGGAAATGGCTGTATCTGGATGACAGCTGGGTGATGCCCGCCGAGACCGCTCAGCTCGAACGCGGACGGTACCTTGTCGAGGCGATGGGTCATTGCGGCGAATGCCACACCCCACGCGGCGCTCTAGGAGCCATGGACCGCACCGCTTGGTTGTCCGGCGCACCCGATCCGTCAGGCAAAGGCAACATTCCAGACATCACACCCGCCAGCCTCACGTGGTCCGACGCCGACATCACCTACTATTTTGAAACAGGCTTCACCCCTGATTTCGACAGCGCAGGTGGCCATATGGCGCAAGTAGTCGAGAACCTGTCCAAGCTCACCGCGCAAGACCGCGAAGCTGTCACCGCTTATCTCAAGGCACTGCCCTAACCGCTCAACGCAAAAAGCCGCTTATGAAAGCGGCTTTTCCAGAGCATGATCAAATGCTTAAGCTTTCGAGACTTGCGCTTCTCGCGCCGCCTTTAGTCGCGCGAAATCATCACCTGCGTGATAAGAAGAACGCGTCAACGGTGTCGCCGACACCATCAGAAAGCCCTTGCCATAAGCGGCTTTCTCATAGCTTTCGAATTCTTCCGGTGTCACGAACCGGTCTACCGCGTGGTGCTTGGGCGTAGGTTGAAGATACTGACCAATGGTCAGGAAATCGATGTCGGCTGCACGCATGTCGTCCATCACCTGCGTCACCGCCAGCTTGTCTTCACCCAGACCAACCATGATGCCCGACTTGGTGAACATCGTCGGGTCCAACTCCTTGACCCGCTGCAACAAGCGCAGCGAATGGAAATACCGCGCGCCCGCGCGCACTTCCGGATACAATCCCGGAACTGTTTCAAGGTTGTGATTAAACACGTCCGGACGCGCCTCAACAATGACCTCCAACACTTTGGGATCACAGCGTAAAAAGTCCGGAGTGAGAATTTCAATCGTGGTTTCGGGGCTGCGATGGCGGATCGCGCGAATGGTCTGTGCAAAATGCTCGGCACCGCCGTCTTCGATGTCATCGCGATCCACGGAGGTCACGACAACATGGTTGAGCGCCAGCTTGGCAACCGCATCCGCAACGCGGCCAGGTTCAAACACATCCAAATCTTCCGGCGGCTTGCCGGTGGCGATGTTGCAGAACGAACAGGCCCGCGTACAGACCTCGCCCATAATCATCATCGTCGCGTGGCCCTGCGACCAACATTCTCCAGCGTTAGGACATCCGGCTTCTTCACAAACTGTTACCAGTTTGTTCTCGCGCATGATCTTCTTGGTCGCGTTATACCCTTCCCCGGTCGGAGCTTTCACGCGAATCCATTTGGGTTTCTTCGGCTGGGCATTGTCCGGACGGTGTGCCTTCTCCGGATGCCGTTGCTCAGGTATTTTGAGATCGCGCAAGGTTCACTTCCCCAAGGTAAATTTGATTTCCGATTTCATACCATAGAGCAGCGCGACCGCTAGGGCCATAGGTGCAACCCAGCTATGCATTTGAACCAAATTTTTGGCATTTCCACCCGCATGGCGGGACTGTGCATTTGCAGCATTGCGCGCATTTTTAGAATCATTATAGATCAGCATCGAAATAACTCAGACCCAAGGAAATACCGATGCAAGTTGGCGCAAAAGTCCCCGCAGTAACGTTCAAAACCCGCGTGCGCGATGAGGCCGTAGGAGGCCCCAACCCGTTCCGCTGGCAGGACATGACCAGCGACGACTACTTCAAAGGCAAGCGCGTTGTGCTGTTCTCTCTGCCAGGTGCGTTCACCCCGACCTGCTCGACCTACCAATTGCCTGGATTTGAGGAAAACTTCGCCAAATTTCAAGAGCTTGGCGTTGACTCCATCTACTGCATGTCGGTGAACGACAGCTTTGTGATGAACAAATGGGCCGAAGCACAGGGCGTTAAAAACGTCGACGTTATCCCCGATGGTTCCGGCGAGTTCACCCGCAAGGTCGGCATGCTGGTGCGCAAGGACAACCTCGGCTTCGGGCTGCGCTCCTGGCGTTATGCGGCGATCGTCACCGATGGCGTTGTCGAAGCTTGGTTTGAAGAGCCCGGTCTTGAAGACAACCACGGCGAAGACCCCTACGGCAAAAGCTCCCCAGAGTCGGTTCTGAAGTATCTCGAAGCGGCTAACGTGGAAACCGCCGCCTAAGGACAACGCCAGCCCCGACAACGGCCGGCCTGATCACACCCCATCGCCCGGAGCCGCAATGGTTCCGGGCGTTTTCATTTCGTCACCCGCACCTCGCCCATCCGGAATAATTTTGAGTTTCCGGCTTCTTTTGACTACGCTGGTGTCACCCCTATTTTTAGGTTGGAAGAAATTTCATGAGTTCTTTGCCCCGCAGTCTGTGTTGCCTATCCTTGTGTCTTCTCCTCCCGACCGGCCTTGCCGCGCAAGACAAATGGTCGTGGAAAGTCGCTCCCTATGTGCTGACGCCTTCGATTGATGGCGACGTTACCCTCGGTCGTCTTGCCACCGCTGGCATCAACGTCAATCCCGCAGACATCATCGAACGCCTGAACCTCGGCTTCATGGGTTACGTCGAGGGTTACCACACCTCCGGCTGGGGATTTAACATCGACTACGGTTTCATGGATCTCAGCGACAACGGATCTTTCGCCGGCGGCGCAGGCACAGCCAACGCAGATATTTTTCAGGGCATCCTCACCGCCGTCGCTTTCCGTCGGGTGGTACAGACCCCTGACACAAACTTGGATCTGTATGGCGGCATCCGGTGGTGGGACACAGATGTCGATGTCACCGCTACGCTTGGCGGCCTGACCACCAGAGCCGTGTCCGGAGACTCCTGGGTCGATCCCCACATCGGCATCAGATATGAGAAACAACTGCCAAACAGCGACTGGTCTCTGAACTTGCAAGGTGACATCGGCGGCTTTGGTGTCTCCTCCGATTTCGCATGGACCGCCGCCGTAGGTGTGACTTGGCGCGCCTCCGACAAGTTTTCCCTCGAACTGGGCTATCGCGCTCAGGGCGTTGATTTTGCAAGCGGCGTCGCGGGAACGCCGTCGTATTTCGCCTATGACACTGTCACCCACGGCCCAAAAATCGGCTTTGTCTTCACGTTCTAAGTCACTAAATTTCATGACGTTATCGGGCGGCACTCGCATCGCCGCCCACGGCTGCCTTGCCTAACCGATATAGTCGCCACTGCCACCCGCACGCGCATCATAGTGATCGCGCAAACGTCCCAAAGCGATGCGCAAAACCACTTTCGCAGACCGCGCTGACCATCCGAGCCTTTTTTCGATAGTCTCCAACCCTTCCAAATAGCAGCAGCACCGCAGCGCCACATCCGCAAGGCCGTCGCCCAAACCGCACAGTGCATCAGACACCCGCTTGCGCGCGGCTTCCGCAGCATCCGATCCTCCGCCGTCATAGGCCGCACAACCAGCCGCTTGCAAAAACACTGCCCACTGCTTTGTGCGCGCAGTTCCCATTTGCGCCAGTTCAAAATCCTCCCGCAGCCTTTCACCCGCCGCGACCATGCCGGTGTCCAGAAACAGTGCCCCGTCACGATCTTTGCGCCGCGCCAAGGCAACCAGCGGGCTTTCTGCGGCCGCAAACCGACCGCTCCTTTGGGCGTCAGGCGCGCGCCCTTCAGCGACAAACCCCTGCTGCGCTTCGGCAAAGCCTTGCGCCACATTTGCCTCCTCCGCCATGATATGGCTCAGCGCAGACCGCCCCGCTGCCGTAATCGAATAACGGCGCACCTTGCCGGTACCTGCGCTCTGTATCCAATCCTTCAACGCCATGGCCTGCGCGATCTCCTGAGTCACCGTCGCGGTTCTCAGAGTCTCACCATCCGGCATGTCGCGCACCACCACGGCATTTTCCATGCCATCCGCCACCGCCAACACCGCGCCCGTTTCGCACAGCCGCGCCAAAATCCGGCGCGCTTCCCGCATCAAGGCCACCTCACCTGGGACATTTGCCCGAGACAATGCCAAAGAGGCCGCCGTGCGCCCCTTATGCGCCAATTGCGTCGCGCGAAACTGTTCAAGTGCCGCGTCGATCATAGGATCGTCACGCATGGTCTCAAGCTTGCGTATTTGCCGCAAAACCGTAGACGCATGGCACCCGTCCCGCCGCGCCAATTCGCGAATAGACAGCCCATGCTCGGTGTGCGCGACATAGCGCGCAACGCTTTCAGGCAACCAGGTTGGCAGGTCTTTGGATACCGGCGGGTCAACTCGCATAGAAACACTCCTTGCTGAAAATTAGTCAGAAATAATGCCATTGTTGCCCCCACCTTTTCCCCAAACTTATCAACAAATTCGGGCGTGTCAGGCGAGGCCCGCGACGGGGACTGACCTCAGCCTGTTGCGCAGACCTAAACGGAAGAGAAATCGCGCGAACGTAGTTACTCGCCACACGCAACACCCTCATAAGTTGTGCATAGCTTTGACCGGCAACCAAACAGAGGCCGATTCCATGCAAGATATTTTCACTCTTCTGAACACCTTAAGACGCCCGCGCCTGCTTATGCGTGCTGCCCGCGCAGGCTGTAACGAATACCGACGCGACGCGCATCTGCACCGTCACCTCGGGCCGGGCAAACTGCCCAAACACAGCACAGCACTGCGCCGGCTCATCGAAAAAGAAGACAGCCTGAACACCGCCCGAAAACAAAAAGCCACCAGCTATTCACTGGTGGCCCATGTAGATGTGCTCATTGCCCTGATGGGCGAGGCCCGCCTGCTGAGGATGACGCAGCCGCAGCCCTGATCCTTAGACGAAGGCGTCCGGCATAGACGCCTTTTTCTCTTCGACGTAGGCCCGCAGCCGTGCTTCGATCTCGGGATCAAGCGCGGGCTGCTCATAAGCGCCCAGAAGTTCCGCCACCCGTGCCGATGCCAACGCCTGCGTGTCACGTGCGCCTTCGTCTGCCCAAGTTTCGAACGGCTTGTAGTCAAGCAATTCGGACCGCCAGAACGCTTCCTTGAAGTTCGCCTGCGTATGCGCACATCCAAGATAATGACCACCCGGCCCCACTTCGCGCACCGCGTCCATCGCTTGCGCTTCCTCATCATAGCTCACGCCCTGCGCCATCTTGTGCAAGGTGCCAAGCTGATCCGCATCCATCACGAATTTCTCGAAACTGGACACCAGACCGCCCTCAAGCCAGCCACAGCTGTGCAGCATGAAGTTCACGCCGCCCATAAGGGCCGCATTATGTGTATGTGCGGTCTCATATGCCGCCTGCGCATCCGGCAGCTTGGAGCCACACAGACCACCACCCGACCGGAACGGCAGACCCAGACGACGCGCCAGTTGACCCGCGCCATAAAGGATCTGGCTCGCTTCTGGCGTACCAAACGTCGGCGCGCCGGAGTTCATGTCGATCGAGGTCACGAAGGCGCCGAAAATCACCGGCGCACCGGCGCGAATAAGCTGGCTATACGCGATGCCCGCCAGTACCTCGGCAAACACCTGCGTCAGCGTACCCGCCACCGACACCGGCGCCATGGCCCCGCCCACGATGAAGGGCGAAACAATGCAGGCCTGATTGTTCTTGGCGTAGACTTCCAGCGCACCCATCATCACGTCATCAAACGTCATGGGCGAGTTGATGTTGATCAGCGACGTCATCACCGTGTTTTCCTGAACGAAGTCCTTACCAAAAAGGATTTCGCACATCTCAACACTGTCCTGTGCGCGGCTCGGTTCTGTCACCGACCCCATGAACGGCTTGTCGCTCAGCGTCATGTGCGCCAACAACATATCAAGGTGACGCTTGTTCACCGCCACATCAGTCGGTTCACAAACGGTGCCGCCTGAGTGGTGCAGCCACTTGGACATATAGCCCAGCTTCACGAACTTCTCGAAGTCATCCATCGTGGCATAGCGACGGCCACCTTCCGCATCGCGCACGAACGGCGGGCCATAAACCGGCGCACAAACCAGTGTATTTCCACCAATTTCGACGGTCTTTTCTGGGTTACGCGCATGTTGCACGATCTTGCTCGGCGCCGTCTTGCACAGCTCCCGTGCCATGCCCCGCGGGATGCGCACGCGCTCCGCCTGATAATCCACATCCGCACCGGCTTCTTTCCACCGGTCCAGCGCGCCCTTGTTGTTCACAAAGTTGACGCCAACCTCTTCCAAGAGGATTTCCGCATTGGTCTCAATGACCTGCAACGCTTCTTCATTCAGAATTTCATACAGCGGAATGTTGCGCTCGATGAACTTCGCGGTCTCGATTTTTACACCGGTCCGTGCTGCGCGCCGCGCTGCTCCGCCACCACCCCGTCCCCGACGACGGCCTGCTGCTTCTGCCATGGTATGTCCTTCCAAAGCGATATTTTGGTCTCACGTTGCCAATGGTGTAGCCCGCCCAAGACCGGCCTCACCGCGCAACAACGTCCTTTGACGCAAGAATGCGACATTGAACACTCCGAATTCCGACACATTTGATCCAAGCCCCCGCCTCAGGCGCTGCCAGTCTCTTCCCAGACGACCTTTGACACCCGTGGATCAAGCATCAACGGGCCAAGCAGCTTGGCGGGCTCAACACCGCTGCGCTCTTCAATGGTCAACAGGATATCAAGCGCCGCCCGTCCGCCATCCTGCTCGACCTGCTCGATGCCATTGATCGCCACCCCCATCTGACTAAGTGCGGTCAAAACCAAGGCCCGAACCCCGTCCTCTTGCGACTTTGCAAAAGTCACGTTGACCTCAAAATCCTGATTGAGCGGAACGCCCGCGCGGGTTTTCCGCTTAAGCCATTTCACCAGCGGCCTCAGGCCAAGGTTCACAAAGACAATCAGCGCCGTCGCCAAAACCGCAAAGGCCACATGACCGCCCCCCGCCAACAACCCGACCGCCGCCGCGCACCAAAGCGTCGCCGCTGTGTTCAGCCCATGCACCGTGAACCCTTGCCGGAAAATGATGCCTGCGCCAAGAAACCCGATCCCCGACACTACCTGTGCCGCCACCCGTGTCGGGCTGACCTCATCCGGATAGAGCGCTGAAAACACCACATAGCTTGCCGCCCCCAGCGCCACCAATGCATTGGTGCGCAAGCCCGCCATGCGCTGCCGCACCTGTCGTTCCGACCCGATCAACGCGCCACAGATCACCGCCACCGCCAGATTGAACGCCGCCGCCTCCAGACCCGCTGGAAATGCATGCATCATGTATATACCTCCAATATACAAAATCTGTCTGAAAACTGACCCACCCGCCGCCCGCAAGGCCCGACAAAGGCGACGGATGGGCCAAAAAACACGACAAACCCGCCCCCACCCTACGCAGCCCCTTGCGCCAAAGCCCGCCATGTCCTACAGCCCGCCCATGACCCAGACATCTCATGACCGCCTTCTCATCATTGACTTCGGCAGCCAGGTCACACAGCTGATCGCCCGGCGCCTGCGCGAGCTGAACGTTTACTGCGAAATCCACCCCTATCAGAACGTCGACATGGACTTCGTGCGCAGCTTTGCGCCCAAGGCCGTGATCTTCTCCGGTGGCCCCGACAGCGTGACCCGCGAAGGATCACCCCGCGCGCCGCAAGAGATTTTCGACTACGGCGTGCCGATCCTCGGTATCTGCTACGGTCAGCAAACCATGATGACCCAATTGGGCGGCAAGGTCGAAAGCGGCCACGGCACCGCCGAATTCGGCCGCGCCTACGTCACACCCAAAGCCAACCTCGACATTCTCGAAGGCTGGTTCGCAGATGGCGACGAGCAGGTCTGGATGTCTCACGGCGACCACGTCAGCGAAATCGCACCGGGTTTTGAGGTCTACGGCACCTCCCCGAACGCGCCTTATGCCATCACCGCCGACACGTCGCGCCATTTCTACGCGGTGCAGTTCCACCCCGAAGTGCACCACACGCCCAACGGCGCAAAGCTCTATGAGAACTTTGTGAAACTCGCCGGTTTCAAAGGCGATTGGACCATGGGCGCATACCGCGAGCAGATGATCGAAGCGATCCGCGCACAGGTTGGCGACAAAAACGTCATCTGTGGCCTTTCCGGCGGCGTTGACAGCTCGGTTGCCGCGATCCTCATCCACGAGGCCATCGGCGATCAGCTCACCTGCGTCTTTGTCGACCACGGCCTCCTGCGCAAGAACGAAGCCGAAGAAGTCGTCGCCATGTTCCGCGACAACTACAACATTCAGCTGATCCACGCCGACGAAAGCGACCTTTTCCTTGGCGAACTGGACGGACAAAGCGATCCGGAAACCAAACGCAAGATCATCGGCAAGCTGTTTATCGATGTGTTCCAGAAACACGCCGACACCATCGACGGCGCCGAATTCCTTGCCCAAGGCACGCTGTATCCCGACGTGATCGAGTCTGTCTCCTTCTCCGGCGGTCCGTCTGTGACCATCAAGAGCCACCACAACGTCGGCGGCCTGCCCGAGAAGATGGGTCTCAAACTGGTCGAACCCCTACGGGAGCTGTTCAAAGACGAAGTCCGCGCTTTGGGCCGTGAACTTGGCCTGCCGCAGTCCTTCATTGGCCGCCATCCCTTCCCGGGACCGGGCCTTGCCATCCGCTGCCCGGGCGAGATCACCATCGAGAAACTCGACATCCTACGCGAAGCTGACGCGATCTATATCGACCAGATCCGCAAACACGGTCTCTATGACGACATCTGGCAAGCCTTCGTGGCGATCCTGCCGGTGCGCACAGTGGGTGTGATGGGCGACGGCCGCACCTATGACTACGCCTGCGCCCTGCGCGCGGTGACATCTGTGGACGGCATGACGGCGGACTATTACCCCTTTACCCACGAATTCCTTGGTGAGACCGCAACGCGCATCATCAACGAGGTCAAGGGCATCAACCGCTGCACCTATGACATCACCTCCAAGCCTCCGGGCACGATCGAGTGGGAGTAAAGCGCGCCCGAAAACCAGTCCGCAGAACTGGTTTCAGCGCCGAACACCCGAGGCTTCGGTGAGGGTCACAGAGATTTAGAAAACGCCGCCTCACAAGGGCGGCGTTTTTTGTGGGTAAGTCCGCAAACGGTGTTGGTGAGAGGGAAGTGGCTCTTTGCTGAGGCTGGGACCAAAGTTTGCTGAGCGGACGGTGCCGCCGTCTGCCTCAAACTGATAGACGGCCGCTCACAGCCCAAACTTGACATAAGAAACTGGTGTAGAAAACGCCGTGCCGAGGTCCTGTTTTTCTTGTGTCAACGTCCCACATCGCACGATCCAACGCAGCGCCGCCGCGACCGGCTAAAGTGTCATCGAAACGCAGATAACAAATATTGAAAGCCACAATTTCAGGCAGAAACGGAGCGCCTAGACTGGCATTGAAGTTGGTGAAGAAGTGTAAAATCCATGGTAACAGCTTCTGGTTGCGGCAAGCGCACTCATTGGTAGAAAATAGGACATGGATATGCTGAGACATTTTTTGATGAATTATAAAATCATCAATGACATTCCAAACGCAAGCCTTAAAACACTGCATCGACCAATAAAGGCTGACAAGCGAAGAGAAGTATCCATTGCAATTGTCGATGACCAACCATTTGAGGCAGCACGCAACCTGACAACTTATGGCTATAAAATTCAAGAATTAGGAGATCTAAAGTCGATCTCTGAAGTTGCCAGCTTCCCAATCGTTCTTTGCGATTTGATGGATGTTGGGGCTCATTTTGATAAAAACGCACATGGCGCGAGCATTATCAAAGAAATACGTAAAAACTATCCGGCGACGTATGTATTGGCCTATTCAGGGTCATCAGGCTCGGATCCTATCGTTCGGCGAGCTTCCGTGTATGCCGACGGGTTCATCCGGAAAGATGCTGAACTTGAGGAATGGACTGAGACGCTGGACGAGTACATTTCGAATGCAAGTGATGTCAGAGAAGTCTGGCAGAGAATTCGCTCAGCTCTTGTTGAAGAGCGCGTTGACACCAAGGATCTATTAAAACTCGAAGATGCATTTGTCCGCGCCTATTTGGTAGGCGATGGCGAACTCAAAGATATGAGCAACATTTCCAAAAACATGAAGATTGGTAGCTCTGCTCGAAGCATTGTCGAAGGTTTGATTGCTTCAACACTCTTCAAACTAATCACGGGTGTCTAATGTTTGCCATTCCAGTACTTTTTGTTGAACGCGACAACAGCTATAAATTCTACGATGGCATGCTATTCAAACTGCCCCCTGAACTGGGGGGCACGAACAAACTAGACACTTATTCTAAGCTGAGCAAAAGTGGCTGGCATAAAGTTGATTATGGATATTGGAACCATGTGAGCAACTATGAGAACGGAGAGCGGCGAGTCTTTATCGGCCTAGGGCTTACTGATCACCCCCCAGTGAAACAGAAAGGTTCTAAACCCGCTTTTTCAAAGATAGAGTTCGAAAAATATCTAAGCAAACTTCAAGAAAGAGAGCAAGAGTACCGGAACGAAACAGACGCGGATTTTAACATGCTAATTCACGATTTGCGTCGACTGTCCGCGTCTATTTATCACGCTGCAGAAGAGGCCCGCGCTGCTCATTATGGTGGCGATAGGGATGCACTAGCGAACCGCCTCGAAAGTATTCTGGCAGCTCAAGGAATGCTCAAACTAAGGACGGATGTTCTGGATTTAGCAGGCAACCCTAATGGCGACGACGGTACCTTTCAGACACCAGTCTTCAAGAAGGTTGATAAAGTCGTAAGATGTTTCCGGCCCAGTGCCGAAAAAAGGAATATTGAGTTGAGCCTAGCGGGTCCCTCACATGGAAGATGCTTGGGGCCAAACGTCTTTGAAATCTTACCATACCTACTCATCGACAATGCCATTAAATATAGCCCCGCGAATTCGACAATTGAAGTTTCCTGTAGAGATGTAGAGAAGTCAGTTGAAATAAAAATTTCCTCAATCGGCCCTCTGATCTCAGGTGATGAGAAGAAACGAATATTCGAGAAAGGCTATAGGAGCGTTGCAGCAAGGCAGGGACAGAACTCCGGAACCGGTACAGGCCTCTTTTTGGCAAAGCAACTTGTCGGCCAATTTAATGGCGAGATCTGGGTAGAAGTCGATGAAGAAAAGATAATTGAAACCAGTGGAGGTGTTGCTCAAGAAGTTTCTTTCTGTGTCTCGGTTCCAGTAGAAAAACAATAATCAGGACTAAAGCTGTTTGCCGAAAATCTTGGCTTTGCAAAGCCCCCTTCCTGCGCACAGCTACCGTTCGCCCCTCGCCCAGCACCTGTCAATCTGGCCTCAAAATGAGCATCCACTCCAACCCACCCAATGCCCGCGCATGGCCTGCTGGCGCCAACCCACTATGCAGACATATCCTCCATGATTGCGCCTATTCCTCGGCCGCCATCGCGACCGTCATTGACGCCTACCTCATCCGGCGCCACTCTTGAGACCGGTCCCATCCAAATGGTTGCCTTTCATGACTTTCGGCCTGCCCGACTATCTTAGAATGCTCCGCGCCCGCGGACCCCGCCTGCCGCTGACCCATTTCTGGCAGGCGCACCGTTTTGATCTTCAAAACGGCACCGATACCCATGTCTGGCAACCCAAGGACCACTATTCGGACCGGCCAAAGAATTTTGAGCACGGCGTGCTCTATATGGCGAGCTGGACCAACATCATCCGCACCGCCACCCGAGAGGCTCTTGACCATCTCAATCTGCCGGCGACGGATGTGCAATTCACCGATGTCGGCTGTGGCAAAGGCAAGGTTCTTTGTGTCTGGCATCAGATGTTTGGCAACGATGCCCACCTGACCGGCATTGACTACAGCGCGCCCCTCATCGACATCTGCGCCTCCAACCTCGCAAAACTGAACGCACAGGCCAGCCTGCATACCTGCGACGCTGCGACGTTTACATTCCCCACCACCAAACCAACCACGCTGGTCTATCTCTACAACCCCTTTGACGAGAAGATCCTGTCCCAAGTGGCGCGCAATCTGTCCGGCGTTCCCTCTGTTGTGATCTACAACAACCCCCAGCACCTCAGCGCGCTCACAAACGCCGGTTTTTCGGTCATCCGTTCCCATGCCGGCTGGCACCCCAACGCGACCTATGCGCTTTTGTCCAACGGCCCCTGACTGTGGCCAGACCTAACGCCGCAAACGGTCGGGAAATTTTGCCACAAGTGCCCCGCGCATTCCGCTTGCCGCGCCTCCAAAGACCTGCGAGGTTCGCGCCATGATAACGCTGACCGGATATATCGACGTGCCCGCCGACCGCCTGAGCGCTGTGCGCGCGGCCCTGCCCGACCACGTCGCGCTCACGCGCGCTGAACCTGGGTGTTTGTCCTTTGAAGTCACGCCCGACGCCACAATGTCCGGCCGGTTCAATGTCTCTGAGCGTTTCACCGACCAGACGGCCTTTGACGCGCACCAAACCCGCACCAAGGCCTCTGACTGGGCAGAAGTCACCAAAGACATTCCGCGCACATACCAGATCACAACGGACGACACATGAACACGACGGTCAAGGCGGCGCTGTGGATGATTGGCGCGATTGCGTCGTTTACGTCGATGGCCATCGCAGGCCGCGCGGTGTCGCACGCCTTTGATACCTTCGAAATCATGATGTACCGCAGCCTTGTGGGTGTGGTCATCGTGTTGGTTGTGGCCACTTGCGCGGGCACCATAAATCAAGTCAGCCGCAAGAACCTCGGCCTGCATTTTATCCGCAATGTCTGTCACTTCACCGGACAGAACCTCTGGTTCTATGCCATCACCGTGATCCCCTTGGCGCAGGTTTTTGCACTCGAATTCACCTCTCCGATCTGGGCGATCCTGCTGGCACCGCTCCTTCTCGGAGAGCGCCTTCGTCCCGTCGGGCTTTTCTCGGCCTTCATCGGATTTGTCGGCATTCTCATAGTCGCCCGCCCGACACCCGAAACCATCAACCCGGGCCAGCTCGCCGCACTCATGGCTGCAGTGGGGTTTGCCCTGACCGCGCTTTTCACACGCAAACTCACCCGCACCGAGTCCATCACCAGCATTCTGTTTTTCCTGACCGTTCTTCAGGCAATTTTCGGCGTGGTCTTTGCCGGCTTTGACGGCGACATCGCGCTGCCAACAATGGCAACCGCGCCATGGCTAATCCTGATCGCCTGCGCAGGCCTTGTTGCGCATTTCTGCATGACCACCGCCCTCAGCCTTGCCCCCGCCTCCATCGTGATGCCCATCGACTTTGTCCGCCTCCCCCTCATCGCCGTTGTCGGCGCCCTGTTCTACAGTGAGCCCATCGACATGTTTGTGGTGCTCGGAGCGGCGCTGATCTTTGGCGGCAACTACCTGAATATCCTGTCCGATCATCGGTCTCGGGCCGCCAAACCCTAACGCACTCTCCTTTTG
Source organism: Shimia haliotis (assembly GCF_900114415.1). Classification (GTDB taxonomy): domain Bacteria; phylum Pseudomonadota; class Alphaproteobacteria; order Rhodobacterales; family Rhodobacteraceae; genus Shimia; species Shimia haliotis. The sequence continues at coordinate 849,977 of NZ_FOSZ01000001.1, forward strand.
CACAAGAAATGGGTCGCCGATGCCCAGACAGTTTGATTAGGTGGTTCTATGTCTGCGCAAAAAACCCTGTCCGCCCAAGCCTGGCTCGAACTGCTGCTGCTCGCCGCGATCTGGGGCGGCATTTTTCTGGCCTCGCGTATCGCTTTGGACGAAGTTCCCGTCTTCACGCTCGTGGCCCATCGGGTCTTCTGGGCTGCCCTGATCCTCTGGGCTGTGGTCCTCTTACGCCGACAAGACGTGCCCACATCTCCCGGTGTCTGGGCCGCCTTCCTTGTGATGGGTCTTCTCAACAACATTGTACCTTTTACGTTGCTCAACTGGGCGCAACTCACCATCGAAACCGGCCTGACATCGATTTTCAACGCCACAACAGCCATCTTCGGCGTGCTGGTGGCCGCATTGATGCTGCCTGACGAGCGCCTGACCCCGCGCAAAGCCATTGGTGTGAGTTTGGGCTTTCTTGGTGTCGCCACGGCAATCGGCCTGTCCAACCTGACCGATCTCAACCCACGCAGCCTCGCGCAATTGGCGGCAGTGGCGGCCACCCTGTCTTATGCCTTTGCCGGTGTTTGGGCCCGCAAACGCCTTGCTGGCCAACCGCCGCAAATCGCCGCCGCAGGTATGCTCACGGGCGCCTCCGTCGTTGCGATTCCACTGGCCCTGATCATAGACGGACCGATCACCCTGACGCTTGCGCCGTCAACATGGGCAGCCATCGCCTATTGCGCGATCGTCGCCACCGCAGGCGCCTATCTGCTGTATTACCGCGTACTGGCTATGGCAGGCTCCGGCAACCTGATGCTTGTGACATTGCTGATCCCGCCATTTGCAATCGTGCTGGGCGCGTTGGTGCTGGGAGAAACCCTCGCCCCTCGCGCCTATGCGGGATTTGCACTGCTCGCTGTGGGTTTGCTTGTGCTGGACGGACGACTGTTTCGACGCAGGGCTTGACCCGGGCCCACTTCCGCTAAAATTCGAAACGCCTTATTCGCATTCCGGACACCTCGGTTAATGCGCCGTCAACCAATCCTCCCGAAAACAGAGTCACAACACTCAAAAAACACTCTCTTCGGGACAGAACACATGAAATCCACTCTCGTTGGTGCGTCCATTCTGGCGCTCACCGCAGGTGCCGCTTTGGCTGGCGGGATCGACCGCTCGGGGCAAGGCGTCAACATTCTATTTGAAGACGGCGACTTCGCGCAATTCTCCTATACCGGTGCCAATCCCAATGTCTCGGGATCGGGTGCTGGTCTCGGGGATCACACCGATGTGGCCAACCGCTACTACACCCCCTCGTTTGGCTACAAACACACGGTGAATGACGCATTGGACATCGCGATCATTTATGATCAGCCATTTGGGGCGGACATTCTCTATACTGCAGCACCCTTTGCCGGCGGCGGCGCCGATATCTCCACGCACGGCATAACCGGACTGGTGCGCTACAAACTCGACAACGGCCTCAGCTTTTACGGTGGTGCACGCGGCGTCAAAGCTGGAGGCACAATCACCTCCTCTCTCGGTCTGCTTGATGCGCAGGGCGACTACGATTTCGGCGGCGTGTTCGGGGTCGCCTATGAAAAACCTGAAATCGCGCTCAGGGCGGCTTTGACCTATGCCACTGCCATCACCTCCAGTCTTGAGGGCACGCACAACGTGGTTGATCCGCGCCTGTTCGACGTGGACTTCCCCGAAAGCGTCAATCTTGATCTCCAAACAGGTGTCGCGCCGGGCACTCTGGTTTTTGCCACTGTGCGTTGGGTTGGCTGGGACGGTTTCAACCTAACAACCAGCGATGGTGAATGGGTGAGTTTTGACGACAACACAATCACTTACACGCTCGGTGTGGGGCGGCAGATCAACGACAAACTCTCCCTGGCTCTGTCCGCCGGATATGAAAAATCTACCGGAAAGGAAACAACAACACTGCTGGCTCCGACGTCCGGATCCACCAGTATCGGTATCGCCGCCACCTATCAGATCTCCGAGAGATTCTCGATTTCAGGCGGAGTGTCCTACATCTGGCTGGGCGACACCTTCTATGACGCGGGAGGTCCGATCCTGAACTTCCAAGACAACACAGCCATTGGTGCAGGCGTGCGCGTCGGCATGCATTTTTAAACTATCTCCGAACCAAACACGGCCCGCCTGTTGCGGGCCGTGTTCATTTCGCATCCCAAAGGCCCGCGAAACCTGTCCTAACCTCTGAATTCAGCGCCGCATCTTCCGCAGTGCAGAAAATACATTAAGGGTTTGAATTTATTCAATTAATACAAAACATATCTCCCAGATTTACGTTTAGTCACCCACCGGACTGACCCAAAGTCATCGTTGATTGATGGAAAATTTCAAAAGTATCAACCAAAACGCAATAAAAATACCGAGCAGATAAACACCTGCTCACTGGGAGGAACAATGCGCAACACACTACTTGGTGCCGCGACCTTGTCGCTGGCAAGCGGTGCCGCTTTGGCTGGCGGTCTTGACCGCTCAGGTCAAGGCATCAACCTGATTTTCGAAGAAGGCGACGCAGTCCAATTCGCCTATTCGTATGCCGACCCGAGCCTCTCGGGCACCTTGGGCGGCGCGCCATCCGGTGACGTCGGCGTCGGCTATGGCCTGCCCCACATCGGCTACAAGCGCGCTCTGACAGACACGCTCGATTTCGCGTTGATTTACGATCAGCCATTTGGCGCTCATGTCTCCTACAACCCGACGTATCCGCTCAGCAATCCGGCCACGTCCGACCGGTTGCGCGCGGACGCAGAAACCCACGCGCTAACCGCCATGTTGCGTCATAAATTCGACAGCGGCATCAGCCTGTACGGTGGCCTGCGCCTGCAACGGGCCTCCGCCGAGGTTGACGTGCCTGCGGTTGGCTATTCCATGACCTCCGACGCGGCGACGGACCTCGGGTATTTGATTGGGGCGGCTTGGGAAAAGCCGGAAATCGCGGCCCGGGTTTCGCTGACCTACAACTCCGCGATCAAACAGTCCCTGTCGCTCAATGAAAACGGCGGCACCGGCACGCACGTCGCAGAGATCGAAACCCCTCAGTCGCTTAACCTCGACTTTCAAACAGGCATTGCGGCCAACACTTTGCTTTTCGGCTCGGTACGGTGGGTTGAATGGAGCGCGTTTGACCTCAGCTCGCCAAACTATTTGCCCGGAACGCTGGTGTCATTCTCCAATGATGCAATCACCTATAACCTCGGGTTTGGTCATCGCTTCTCCGACACTTTCTCCGGCGCCCTGACCTTCGGCTACGAAGAAAGTCACGGCGGCACCGTGTCTGACCTCGGCCCGTCCGACGGCTATTTCTCTGTCGGGATTGGGGGAACCTATACCAAGGACAACGCGAAAATCTCCTTTGGCATTCGTAAGATCATGATGGGGGATGCCGTGACAGACAATGGCGCGATCTTTGCTGACAACGATGCATGGGCTGCTGGCCTTCAAGTCACATACGCGCTGAATTAAGCTTACTGGCGGAGCGCCTATTGCGCTCCGCCTTCGATCTCCGCATACCCCCCCTGTCGGCTCACTCACCGACATGACACATATCCGGAGACACCAAATGACGCTGGCCCGCCTCGCCGCTGCCTGTTTGCTTGCCTTGTGCAGCCTGAGCGCGGCTCACGCCGCAGAAAGAGCTCCCCTGACCGGCACCGCCAGCGTGATCGACGCCGACACCCTCGAAATTCGCGGCGAACGCTTAAGGCTTCATGGCATCGACGCGCCCGAAAGCGGTCAAATCTGCCATGACCAAAACGGCGATGCGTGGCGCTGCGGCAAGGAGGCTGCCTTTGCGCTTGCCGACAAGATCGGGCGACGCCCTGTGACCTGCACCCCCACGGATCAGGATCGCTATGGTCGGTGGATTGCGGTCTGCAGCCAAAATGGTAACGACCTCAACGCTTGGCTGGTGCGCGCCGGTTGGGCCATCGCCTATACACGGTTTTCTGATGACTATCTGCGCGAAGAGCGCGCCGCCAAGCGGGACAAGCGCGGCATCTGGCAAGGGGCTTTTGTTGCACCGGAAGACTGGCGCCGCGGCGCGCGGCTACCAGCCAAATCCAAGCCCGCATCTTGCAACATCAAAGGCAACATCAACAGCAAGGGCGAACGCATCTATCACGTACCAGGTGGCAAATGGTATTCCCGCACAACCGTGAACACCGCCAAAGGCCAGCGTTGGTTTTGCTCAGAGGCCGAAGCCCGTGCCGCCGGATGGCGCAAATCCCGAAGCTGATTTTGCACCGACGTGATACCGACGTTTTACCGACGCGATACCGACTCCGGTTTCCAATAGCATTTGACCCCGCAATCCCGTGTCGTTACCACCTGTGTGGAACGACTAAGGGACCGCAGGTATGATCTATTCTTCCGCGCAAGACTGGCGCGACGCGCCACAGAAGAAAGTGCTTTTGTTCGGCATGTCCGGCCTTGGAAAAACCCACATTTCCAACGCCTTGCGCGCCAATGGCGACTGGTTCCACTATTCCATCGATTACCGTATCGGGACCCGCTACATGGGTGAACACATCACCGACAACGCGAAACGCGAAGCGATGAAAGTTCCGTTTTTGCGCGAATTGTTGATGAGCGACAGCATCTACATCGGCTCCAACATCACCTTCAACAATCTCGCCCCCCTCAGCACCTATCTCGGCAAGCCCGGCGACCCCGCCAAAGGCGGGCTGCCCTTTGCAGAATACCAACGTCGTCAGGCGCAACACGAAGACGCAGAGATCGCGGCCCTTCTGGACACAAAACTCTTTATTGACCGTGCTCATGAGCTTTATGGCTATGACAATTTCGTCTGCGATACCGGCGGGTCAATCTGCGAAGTTGTTGATCCTGAAAACCCGCATGATCCGGTCCTGAATGCGCTTGAAGCGAACACCCTGATGGTTTGGATCAAAGGCTCCGAAGCCCACACCGAGGAACTGGTCCGCCGTTTTGATCGCGCACCTAAGCCTATGTGTTATCAAGCAGAATTCCTGTTTTCAGCGTGGGAAGGGTATCTTGCGGAAACCGGCGATCACGAGGATAAAGTTGATCCCGATGCCTTCGTGCGTTGGACTTATGCTCGGGCTTTGGCCCACCGTCAGCCCCGCTATGCAGCTATGGCCAAACGCGGCCTCACTGTGACCGCCGAAGCCGTTGCGCAGGTCGAAACCGCTGACGACTTTGTGACGCTCATTGCGCAAACCCTTGAGGCCCATACGGCAAAGGCCTAACTATGGCCCTCACGCCACGCAAATCTCATCCAAGGACACTGACTCATGCCTATCAAAATCCCGTCTGACCTGCCCGCCTTTAACGTGCTCACGCACGAAGGCGTCATGGTCATGTCCGAGGATCAGGCCGCACGTCAGGACATCCGCCCGCTGCGCATCGGCCTGTTGAACCTGATGCCCAAAAAGATCCAGACCGAGAACCAATTCGCGCGTCTGATCGGTGCCACACCATTGCAACTGGAACTGTCGCTTATTCGCATGAGTGAGCACAAAACACGCAATACCGCAGCCGAACATATGGCGGAATTTTATCGTCCTTTTCAGGATGTTAAGGCGTCCGGTGAGAAATTCGACGGCTTGATCATCACCGGCGCGCCGATTGAACACCTGCCGTTCGAAGACGTCACATATTGGGACGAACTCTGCGAGGTCTTTGATTGGACCCGCACACATGTCCACTCCACCTTTGGCGTATGCTGGGGCGGCATGGCCATGATCAACTATTTCCACGGCGTCAAAAAACACATTCTCGACCACAAGGCTTTCGGTTGTTTCCGCCACCGCAATCTGGCGCATGCGTCGCCGTTTCTGCGCGGATTTTCAGACGACTGCGTGATCCCCGTCAGCCGCTGGACCGAGATGCGCCAAGAAGAGATCGACGCGGTTCCGGAGCTACGCACTCTGCTTCATTCTGACGATGTTGGTCCATGTCTTGTCGAGCACCCCAAAACTAGGTCTTTGTTTATTTTCAACCACTTCGAGTATGACTCGGACACTTTGAAACAGGAATTCGATCGCGATGTGGCCGAGGGCACACCGATCAATGTTCCGGCGAATTACTATCCGGATGACGACCCGTCCAACCCGCCACAAAACCGGTGGCGTAGCCACGCGCATCTTTTGTATGGAAACTGGATTTCCGAGATCTACCAAACCACCCCGTTTGACATGTCCAAGATCGGCTACGAAACAACCGACCTGCGGGCGCATGAGGACTGACCTTCACGTAACGTAACGGTCAGCCAAAACCCGTTGTCCCTTCGTATCTGGAAACAGATACTTCGGGCACGCGAACGGACAACGGACAGACATCATGATTAAATGGGCAAGCCTCGCGCTTCTGACACTGGCATTCCTCGCCATTGCGGTAACCCTTTGGCGAGTTGAGCAACGCAAATCCATGGCAGAAAAGAATTTCCCGCCCGAGGGCGATTTTGTTTACGTCGACGGCCACCCCGTACACTATGTGGATCGCGGCGACAAAGCCGCTCCAGCCGTTGTTCTTATCCACGGAGCTTCGGGAAACACCCGCGATTTTACTTTTGATCTGGTGGACCGCCTGACCCAGCGCTACCGCCTGATTGTGTTTGACCGCCCAGGCCTTGGCCATACCCCGCCTTTGGCCCAAAACGGCGTGACGCTCGCTCAGCAAGCCGCACTCTTGTCGGCCGCAGCCAACCAAATTGGTGTTCAAAATCCAATAGTTGTCGGCCAAAGCTTTGGCGGCGCCGTGACCATGTCATGGGCTGTTCATCACTCTGACAACATTGCCGCCGCCGTATCCATCGCCGGTGCCACCTACCCTTGGGAAGGCAATCTCAGCAGATTTTACGCGCGCTTGGCTGATCCTTGGAAAGGCCCTGTTATGGCCCGCGTGATTTCCGCTTGGGCCAGCGAGCAATACGTGGCTGCCTCCATAGCCGGTATCTTTGCCCCGCAACCCGCTCCAAAGGACTACGCCGCCTACGTCGGCGTTCCCCTTGTTCTGCGCCCCTCCTCCCTGCTCGCCAACGCGCAGCAACGTCACGAACTCCGCCCAGAGCTGCAAGCCCTCGCGCCGCACTACAAAGACCTCTCGCTACCGGTCGAAATCGTGCACGGCGATGCCGACACCACTGTTGGCGTACATGTGCACTCTACCCGTATGGTCGAGGACATTCCCGGCGCCAACCTTGTCGTGTTAAATGGCATCGGCCACATGCCGCACCACACCAATCCCGAAGAAATTGTGGCGGCGATTGACCGTGCCGCGTCACGCGCCGGATTGCACTAAACCCTGCGGATTGCCATATTGGTAAAAAATAGGAGAGGTTTCATGGACTTGCCATTCGACGGCGCAATCAGCGCCTTCTTCGAGAATGACGCCCCCAAACATGTGCGCGATGCCATTCGGGACAGCAGCAAGAAAGATATCCTTGGCGAGGCCTACCCTCACAAGGAACGCCTGAGCCGCAAAGCCTATGATGCCCAGATCGCTGCCGTTCAGATTGAACTCGTGAAACTCCAACATTGGATCAAAGACACTGGCCAGCGCGTGGCCATCGTGTTTGAAGGCCGCGATGCCGCCGGCAAGGGCGGGACAATCAAACGGTTCCGCGAAAACCTGAACCCGCGCGGCGCGCGCGTGGTCGCACTCTCCAAACCAACCGAAGCTGAGGCCACACAATGGTATTTTCAGCGCTACATCGACCATCTGCCCTCTGGTGGCGAAATCGTCTTTTATGACCGAAGCTGGTACAACCGCGGTGTCGTAGAGAACGTCTTTGAGTTTTGCAGTGATGATCAGCGCGAAAAGTTCTTCCATCAGGTTTCGCCCTTTGAAAGCACCTTGGTTGACGATGGAATCCATCTTTTCAAATTCTGGCTAAACGTCGGGCGCGCCGAACAACTCCGCCGGTTTTTGTCCCGCGAAAACGACCCTTTGAAACAGTGGAAGCTAAGCTGGATTGACGTTGAAGGGCTGAAGCGGTGGGAGGCGTATTCCGACGCCATTAAGGAAACACTGAAGCGTACTCACTCCGACACCGCGCCGTGGACTATTGTGCGCTCTGACGACAAACGCCGTGCGCGTCTAAATGCCATTCGAACGGTGCTTCACAACTTGAACTACGATCGAAAAGATGTTGATGCTATTGGAAAAATAGACACCGAAATCTGCGGAGGACCAGACATCTGGAATGGCTAAACGCGGCTATCATCACGGCAACTTGCGTCAGGCGCTGGTCGAAGCCGCTCTCAGTCTCATCGAGGCCAAGGGGCCTACAGGTTTCACGCTTTCCGAGGCGGCAAAAACCGCCGGTGTCACGCCGGCCGCGGTCTATCGTCACTTTGAGGGCCGAGAGGACCTCATCGCCGAGGCCGCACGACAAGGCTATGAAATTTTCGCCGACCTGATGCAGTTTGCCTACGACAAAGGCCAGCCTTCGGCCCTGGCCTCGTTTGAGGCCACCGGCCGCGCCTATCTCGCATTTGCCCGCAAGTATCCGGGCCACTACATCGCGATGTTTGAAAGTGGAATATCGGTCAATCGGACGCCCGAGTTGGCAACAGTGGCATCCCGTGCTCGAGGGGTGATGGAGCAGGCCGCAAATGATCTGTCCCAACACATCCCGCCGGAAAAGCGCCCCCCCGCCTCAATGTTCTCCGCGCACATCTGGGCCATGAGCCACGGCGTTGTGGAACTATATGCGCGAAATTCTCCAGGCACCCAGAGCCCCTTTGCACCAGAAGACCTTCTGGAGACTGGAATTGGGGTTTACCTGCGTGGTTTGGGCCTGATCAACGACGATCCCTAGGCGTTATTGATACGCCAACGCGACCCAGACATGCAGGGCAACCAAAGGCACCATCATCGCTGACAGACCGATATGTGCCGACAACCAGACAAGATAGATCCAGTTCTGCCGGTACCTCAGTACCTCTCGATTGAGCACGCCAGTCAGTGCGATCAAGAAAAAGACAACGCTCAGAAGCGTCATCCACGTGTGCCCCATACGCACCGCGTGCAACGCAAAAAGATATGTCATGCCGACCCCGACCCAGCGGTGATTGACCAGAACCCTACGTGCGTTCTTGTTGTCTCGCAAAACACGCTTAAAGAACAAAATCCATTGATAACAAAGACCTGTCACTAACAACGATCCGGTCACGACCTGAAATTCAAACCCGCTTAGGACCACGAGAAATCCGGTTTGCCATTCCTGTGATATCACCAGAGCCGCCAGAGACACAGCCATCAGGATTAACGCGGCGTAGGGCGCGCGTCGCGCCGTTTGCATCAAAACACGCATGGGCTTGCTCCTCCGGTTGTATGGTGCGCAGGCATCAGTGCATTGACCAGCGAAGGCGCAGCCTGCGCACGCACCTCGGCCATGAACATCACGGGCGTCGGCAGGTACCGCCGGCCCTTGTCCGGCCACTCTTTGGCTTGCTCAACAGGCTCTTCAAAACCTGCGGCTTTGTCCAAATACTGTTGATACGCCTCCTGCACCGAGGCCAGCATTGCTTCCACGACCAACACATATTCGTCCGCCGAAACCATCGCATCCGGATAGGTCCACGTGGTTGCCCCCATTACGTCCCCAAGTTTCCAGTCTGTTTTCGGGCTGTCCTTGTGTTCGTTGTGGCAATCAACGCAGGGCGCCACGCCCGCGACATCCGGATACATGCCCACATGACCACCGCTCTGTGATGTCATAAACACCGGTGCGCGCGTGGCCTTGACCGTTTCAAAGCTCACCAATTGTTCTGGCGAGAAAAGGTTTGAACGGTTGATCGGCGCGTCCGAGCCCAGATAGAGCCCCATGCGTGGTGGTTTGGCTTCCAGTCTAGCGGCGGTCAGGCGCAGAAAAAGCGCGGGCAGCGGACCCTTTTCCACGCCAGGTTCTTGCCAGTCCTCGCCAAACGCCAATCCGGCAAGCTTACCGTTGCCAACAATCTTTTGGGTATAAAGTGACCGCGCGGCGTCGTTGATCGCGTTCACGCCGTCAAACAACGTGGCCACCGCAAAATGACACCGCCCCTTGTTGGCCGTTTCGTTGTCGGGCAAAGCAACCGGCGCGGTGGCAAAAAGATAGACCATCAAACAGCCAAACACCCCTGCAACAAAAATCTTCATCATCGCCCGTCCTCCTCTGCTTCATAGAGCTTTGGCAACGCGTAGGGACTTGGCCCATCGCGCAAATAGGCGGCAACCACTTCTGCGGGCACGGCGGCGTCCAAAAGAACCGGCGCCTTGTGTGGGTGATTTCCGTGAAAATCATGGCAACCCAAACAGCTTTGCCACGCACCTTCATCAATCAACGCGTCATGACTGACATCCAGCGGGTCTGACGTCAGCCGTAGATCCTCATGGCAGGCCTGGCAGAACACCAGATCCGTAGTGGCGCGGTGCGTTGTGTGTTCTGAATGACACCCCAAACAGCTTGTGGCTTCTATTTGATTAACCGCGCCCTGAAAACGCGGCTCTCGAAACCGGAAAATGGGATGACGTTCATTGGGCCTTTCATGGCACGCTAGACAGGCATTGGATGTCACGGCGCCATAGCCAAAATCCGCAGGTGTTTGCCGCATTCCCACCGCAAAATGTACCTTGGCTTGAACCTGTTGCCGAATGGTGCCCGGACTGGCGGCGTGGCAGCTTTCGCAATTCACAGCCTCATGCCCGACCTGCAAGGGACCGCGAGACATTATCGCCATCGCGTCCGGATTTGTCAGCACGACCCCAGCCGCAACAACCATCGGAACGATGGCAAAAGCCGCGGCAATCCGGACCTGTCGCGCCGAAGGCGGCTGCATGGATACTCTCCAAAAGACTCAATAAAACACTTTTTACGAGAGTGATTTTTGGCCAAAGCAATTAATAGATCGTTAACAAAACGCTGAAAATCCGCTCCATTCCGTGCCAGAGTTCCAGAGCCGAAACTGGCGATGTCAGCTAGGTTTTGCTTAAAAGCTTGGTTCTTCGACAGGTGGTTTTGAGTAAATCTCTGCCGGTGTCAGCACCGCGTAGCCGCCAAAATCGCAAACCCGAAAACCGCTGTTGTCATTGACGATCAAGAACTGGTTTCGCGGTAATGTGTAGATCGTCAGATCATGTGCTTCTGCGAAATATATGGCATAGGGAAACACTTCCGACGGGCTGAACTCGTCACTGTGTTGCCAGATCGTTTTGGTGAAATCGTCACCCCCAATGAATCCGCCCTCACGAATTTTCGGCAGAACCATCGTCAAATCAATGGTGATGCCACGCAGAGTGTGATCGCCATCCAAATAAGCAAAATCGAGGGATCTATCGGCAATCATCGGGCACATTTCTTTGGTGGTTCCCCGCATTTCCACCACCTTATCTGCGAAAGGTTCCACCCGATGTAGCGCGTGTTTCCGGATGTTTTCAAAAGCAATGTCGCTTTTGTTGGCAGGCTTGTTCCAATCGGGAAGATTTCTCCAAGGATCAATCAACACATAGCTTTCGATGCCGTCGACCCGCGACAAAAGCGTTTCGGCAAACTCCCCGCGCCACACCCCAATTTCGCACAGGGCCGCACACTTGAGGCTTGTGATCAGATTGACCCACAAATCGTGCCGGCTGGCGCTTTGCTCGATGGCCGTTTCCACGATTTTGTCCGTCGTTCCCATTGGCTTCCCTCGTCTATCGATCTGGCTCATCTTTCAATCTTTGGTAGCACAGGATCAATAAGATGAAATCTCCAAAGTTGTTTTTCTTCAGTGCCGGAACTACGCGCGCAAGCAAAAAGGCCGCGCAAACTGCGCGGCCTTTTCGAAAATCGTGTGAAGGGCTGAAAATTAGCGCTTCGAGAACTGGAACGAACGACGCGCCTTGCGCTTACCGTATTTTTTACGTTCCACAACGCGGCTGTCGCGGGTCAGGAAGCCAGCGGCTTTCAGAGCGCCACGCAGGCTGGGTTCATAAAGCTGCAGAGCTTTGGAGATACCGTGCTTAACCGCACCGGCCTGACCGGTCAGACCGCCGCCTTTGACGGTGGCGTAAACGTCGAATTCACCTTCAACGCCAGCAACTTGCATCGGCTGACGCAGGATCAGCTGCAGAACAGGGCGCGCAAAGTACACGTCCTGGTCTTTGCCGTTCACGATGACCTTGCCGGAACCCGGCTTGATCCAAACGCGCGCAACAGCGTCTTTACGTTTACCGGTCGCATAGGAGCGGCCCAGTTCGTCACGTACCGGCTCACGCGGAGCGGCAACTTCTACAACAGCTTCTTCACCGGCAACGGCGTTCAGCTCTTCAAGCGAGTTGATTTGATCGGCCATTGATTAGCTCCGGGTGTTTTTGCTGTTCATGGACTTCACGTCCAGCACTTCGGGGGCCTGTGCTTCATGCGGGTGCTCAGCACCGGCATATACGCGCAGGTTGGTCATGATCTGGCGGGACAGACGGTTGCCAGGCAGCATGCGCTGAACGGCTTTGGTCACAACGCGCTCAGGGTGCGCGCCTTCCAGGATCTGTTCCGCGGTGCGGTGCTTGATGCCGCCCGGGTGGCCAGTGTGCCAGTAGTATTTTTTGTCCGTGCGTTTTTTGCCGGTCATCTGGATTTTATCCGCGTTGATCACGATGACGTTGTCACCGGTGTCCATGTGCGGAGTAAAAGTGGCCTTGTGCTTGCCGCGCAGGCGCATGGCGACGATCGACGCGAGACGGCCCAGCACCACGCCTTCGGCGTCGATGATGATCCATTTCTTCTCGATGTCTGCCGGAGTAGCAGAGAAGGTTTTCATGTTAGGTCTTCCATGATTGGTTGACAGATGCGGCAGTTGCCCGACGCATCTAAATGCGATGGGCGGGTTATAAAGCAGCCAAGCGTCGCGTCAAGCGCACAAAACCTGAAATAAACAAGCAAAATCAATGCCTTGCAAAATAGGTATTATTTTACCCCACAACTTCAGGTGTCATTTTCACTCCGGAACACAAATTTCATCGCGCGCGACCGCCAAAAGGGTGCGCGCGATCAGCGCCAGCATGATCACACTTAGCACACAAAGCACTGCAACACCGATGCAGGTATGCACCGCGCTTCCAGTCAGCGCGCCAAACCGAAAAGATGCAATCGACAGCGCCGCTACAGGAAAGCTAAGTGCCCACCAAGGAAGCGCAAACGGCAGGCTTCGAAATTTCGGTGCCTGAACCAGAACCAGTGCCGCAAAGACATAGGCAGCGTTTAGAAAAACACGCGCAACCCCGTCCACTTGCCCTGTCAACGACACATAGGCCGAAAACGCCACCGCCGGCGGCGCAATCAAGATTACCAAAGTCGGCAGCAATTTTCCCGGAATGGGATCGTGAAATATCAACCGGTTGAACACCAGCGTTAGCAACACCAGCCAGAAAATCACTCCGGCCGAGAAAAACAGCCAGCTGAACTCGACAAACCCCATCTGGGCACCGGCGATTGGTGCCACCACATTGCCCACCGCGGGAATGAACCACGCAGGCGTCAATTGCCCAACTTCGAAGCTGCGGTGCGAAATCCATCCGGAGACAACCGCGAGGGTCAGAATCACCTGCCCCGCCGCCCCAGCCAGCCAAACCGCCTTGGCCAACGCCGGTTGGTGCGCCAACATCGCCGTGCCCATTAGCAAAAGAGAAATTGAAATCGCCGGAAAGAATGCCAGCCGCACCGGATGGTTCCATTCCGCAATCACAGCGGATGGGTAGCGTAGGAGTTTCATCAAGTAGAGCGCCGCAAGCCCCACGAAAACCGCCACGCCAAGCCACAGCACGCCTTTGGAAAGGCCCGCAAACAGCGGTAGGCTGTCCGGTGCCGCGTGAAACGCCATCGCCCATCCCATCAACCCCATAACAATCGCAAAAACCGGAACAGGCAAATACATGAGTTTTGAGGTGGTGTCGGTCATTGAGTGATCCTCGGCGCTGAACGGCTCAGCCATCACATACAATTTTCGGAATGTAAAGAACGGCTCATCAATACCGACGCTCAAGATCCCAAAGCAGCCCCTGACTAAATACGGCAGGCCCTGGTGCTGAGCGTATTTGTCCCGCGCGCAGGGCCTGCGACACCCAGCTATTGCACGTCTGAAACAGGTGATACCGCCCGCGCCCTCGATAAAATGCGCTTTCCCCATAGAGCCCAACACCCAATTGATCCGTGTCGGAGGCTCCGGCTTCCACAAATGCCACAATGCGCGCAAGTGCCTGATCCGTGACCGGAATTTCCACACCGTGCGATTGCGTAAACACAGCCCACGGCGATCCCTTCCCCGTGGCAATGTGCATCACGCTGTCGGTCGGCCACAAAAGCGCTTTTGCCGCAATTGCCAAGGTCACATCGTCAAATGTGGGCACTTCGAAGTAAAACCCGGCGTCCCCCCAACCGAATTCGAACCAATCCGCCTCGGGAAATTGTGCAAGCCAAGCTTGCGATGCCTCCGAACCATAGGTGTCAAGCGCATCGCGCCTCAGGATCAAGCCCGCGTGGTACCCGTGATCAAACACCCAGATCGGCGTGCCACGGTCCCGATCATAGCCGTCGTCCGCGCCAAACGCCATGAACCGACTGCCCACCGCAAGCACCAAAAACAACGCGATCCAGCGCCCCCGCCTCATTTTGGCGGGATGGCATAAGTCATATTGGCCCGCGCCACCGGCGCATCACTTCCTTCGGAATAGATCAGTATGTTGGACACCGACAAAGTCCGCCCAAGTTTCAAAAGCGTTGTATGCGCGATCAGATCCTTGCCCGCCTCAGGTTTGCGCATAAAATCCATTGAACACCCCGTCGTCACCGTCAGCGCCTCTTTACCGATCCGCGCCAGCGTTGCCACATAGGCAGACACATCCGCCAGACTGAACATGCTTGGACCCGACACGGTACCTCCCGGCCGCAAATGCCGCTCTGCCACCTTCAGACGCATTACCGTGTTCACCCCATCCACGCTTTCGACCACAAAATCCTCTTTCACCTGCGGAAACACCTCCGCCAAAAATTCCGTCATCTCTTCTGCGGTCAACACTGCTTGCATGGTTTTCCTCTCCTCTTCCCATCGCTAAGGTTGCCGCAATGGCATGGGAGAACAAGATGGCAATTTTGGAACGTCGCGACGCAAATGCAGTCGCATACCTGACAATGAACGCGCCCGAGCGGCTCAACGCGCTGTCAGATGAGATGCTGGCCGAGTTGCAATCCGCCTTCGATACCCTCGCCACCGAACCATCTATCCGCGCGATTGTGCTTGCAGGGGAAGGCAAAGCCTTTTGCGCAGGGCACGACCTCAAACAGATGACCCAAGGCCGACAGGCCGAGGACGGAGGCGCGGCCTATTTCAAAGACCTCTTCACCCGCTGCGCCACCATGATGCAAACCATTCAACGCCTGCCCCAGCCTGTTATCGCACAGGTCCATGGCATTGCCACCGCCGCCGGATGCCAGCTTGTCGCCACCTGCGACATGGCTGTGGCCGCAAAAGGCACGCGCTTTGGCGTGAACGGTGTCAACATTGGCCTGTTCTGCTCCACCCCTATGGTTGCCCTGTCGCGCAACATCCCGCGCAAACAAGCGTTTGAGATGCTCACGACCGGCGCCTTTGTCGATGCCGCCGAAGCGCAAACCCTCGGCCTGATCAACCGCGTTGTGCCGGCCGACTCGCTGAGCACGGCCACAACCGAACTTGCAGAAACCGTGGCCTCCAAACTTGGCGCCGCGGTAAAAATCGGCAAACAGGCGTTTTACGAACAGCTGCAAAAGCCTCTGGACGCAGCCTATGAGTATACGGGCGATGTAATGGTGCAAAACATGCTCTGGCGTGACACCGAAGAAGGCATCGCCGCCTTTCTAGAGAAGCGGCCACCGGATTGGCAGGGTCAGTGATAGTCGCAACACTCTATTGCAAAGGATTGAAATAAAATGACTTCCCCTGATTCCCTGCGCCACTGACGCTTGAGAAGTGGGACTATCCTTCCCTTCAACATGCCAATGGACTACGTGCATTTCCCAGCGTCCACCGCGCCTTCGGCATTCGTTTTGGCGCCAGGGGTCGCGGCGGCCCCTGTCTTTTGCAGTCATGGCCCCGCGCCTTAGCTCTTTCAAATTCCGCCAACACCGCCTATCTCCGCCCCATGACACAGAACGCGACACAGACATTGCATATCGTGGGTGGCGGCATGGCCGGCTCCGAGGCCGCTTGGCAGGCCGCCAACATGGGCGTCAACGTGGTGATCCACGAGATGCGACCCAAGGTCGAGACCTTTGCACACCGTACCGGCCACTTGGCCGAGATGGTCTGCTCAAACTCCTTCCGCTCGGATGACGACGAACAAAACGCCGTCGGCCTACTGCATTGGGAAATGCGCGCTGCAAACGGGTTGATCATGGCCACCGCCGACAAACACCGCCTGCCCGCAGGCGGCGCACTTGCCGTAGACCGCGATCCCTTTGCGGAATCCGTGACCGAAACTCTGATGGCGCATCCCAATATCTCTGTCGAGTATGGTGAGATCACCGAACTTCCATCGGAAGGTCACTGGATTTTCGCCACTGGCCCTCTGACCTCCACCGCGCTTGGCGCCGCCATTCAGGCAGAAACCGGTGCTGACCGGCTGGCTTTCTTTGACGCTATTGCCCCGATTGTCTACGCCGACAGCATCGACATGGACGTCGCCTGGCTGCAATCACGCTATGACAAGGGCGAAACCGAGGAAGAGCAAAAGGCCTACCTGAACTGCCCGATGTCCAAGGACCAATACGAGGCCTTCATCGACGCGCTTTTGGCCGCCGACAAAACCGAATTCCACGAAGGCGAAACCGCTGGCTATTTCGATGGCTGCCTGCCGATCGAAGTCATGGCCGAGCGCGGTCGCGAGACCTTGAGATTTGGCCCGATGAAGCCTGTAGGCCTGACCAACGTGCATCGTCCGGATGACAAACCCTACGCCGTTGTGCAGCTTCGCCGCGACAACGCATTGGGGACACTGCTCAATATTGTCGGCTTCCAGACCAAGATGAAATACGGCGCCCAGACCGAGGTCTTCAAAATGATCCCCGGCTTGGAAAACGCCAACTTCGCCCGACTTGGCGGCATCCACCGCAACACGTTTATCAACTCTCCAACCCTTCTGGACGATCAGATGCGCCTGAAATCGCGTCCAAACATCCGTTTTGCGGGTCAAGTCACAGGCGTCGAAGGATATGTAGAAAGCGCCGCGATGGGGCTGCTCGCGGGCCGCTTGGCCTCCGCCGAAATTCTGGGCCACGTTCTGGACACAGCCCCTCTCAACACGGCGATGGGCGCGCTTGTTCATCACATCACCGGCGGTGCCGAGGCAAAAACCTTCCAGCCGATGAACGTGAACTTCGGTCTGTTCCAGCCGGTTGATGGCCTCAAAGGTGGTCGCCGTGGCCGCAAGGACCGCTACAAAGCCTACACGGACCGCGCCAAGACAGACTGGCAAAGCTGGCTCGCTGCTCAAGACTGACTGGACGCAGTGCGGGTCGTGCGCTTAGGCTAATCCCATGACCCGCAAATTCCTCGACGAAGCCTACAGCTATCTCGGCAAGGGCGTGCAAACACTCTATGACGACTGGGCCGACACCTATGAGGCCGAGGTTGGCAAAAACGGCTATGTGACCCCAACCCGCTGCGCCCGCCTGCTTGCCGCCCATATCGCCGACGCCTTGGCGCCGGTACTTGACGTCGGCTGCGGCACTGGCCTGTCCGGTCTGGCCCTGCGCGCCGAGGGCATCAAGACAATTGATGGCATGGATCTGTCCGCACAGATGCTGGACAAGGCGCGCGCCAAAAACATCTATCGCACCCTTACACAAATCTCGGACGCCGATCCGCTTCCTTTTGAAACGGGAGACTACGCTGTTATCGCAGCCATCGGCGTCATCGGCCCCGGCGCGGCGCCGTTGGAACTGTTTGATACTCTGCTCGGCAAGCTCGCCGCGGGCGGTCTGTTTGTGCTGTCCTTCAACGACCACGCACTCCAAGACCCCGCTTATGCCGCCAGGATTTCAGACTGTGTAGACAAGGGCACGGCACGGGTGCTAGAGCAGGAACATGGGCCTCACCTTCCGGCACGCAACATCAACTCCACCGCGTACATCATTGAAAAACTGTGACTTTCACTACAAGATTCGCCCCATCACCCACTGGCCCCCTTCACCTCGGCCACGCCTTTTCCGCGCTTCTGGCGCACGACATGGCGCGCGACGCGGGCGGCACGTTTTTGCTGCGTATTGACGACCTCGACCAATCCCGCGCGCGGCCCGAGTGGGAACAACAAATCTATGACGACTTGACTTGGCTAGGTATCACTTGGGATGCGCCTCCGCGACGCCAATCCAACCACTTCGCCGACTACGCCGCCACACTCACCCAACTGCGCGCCCGCGGCCTGACCTTTGAATGCCAATGCACGCGCCGCGACATCGAAGCCGCAGCCAATGCTCCGCAAGAAGGTGCACCGCTTTTTGGCCCAGACGGCCGCCTCTATCCCGGCACCTGTCGACACCTTGGGCTTTCGGCTGACGCAGCAACCTGCACACGGCTCGACATGACAAAAGCCGCAGAGGTCACCGCCTCTTTCACCGAAACCGGCCCTACCCATTCTGGCCTTCACACTTTGACCAAAGAAGACCTCCGTGCCACCATCGGCGACGTGGTTCTCAGCCGCCGCAACATGGCGGCGTCCTACCACCTCTCCGTCGTGCTGGACGACGTCGCCTGCGGTGTCACGCACGTCATCCGCGGCGAAGACCTCTTTGAGGCCACCCGCATTCACGTCCTGCTTCAAACCCTGCTGGGGATTCCGACGCCTGAATACCATCACCACACTTTGATACGCGACGAGGCCGGCAAACGGCTTGCCAAGCGCGACGATGCCCGCGCCATCGCAAAATACCGCGCCGAGGGTGCCACCCCCGCCGACGTCCGCTCTATGGTTGGCCTCTAACAGCCCCACTTCTTGCTTGCAATAATACTCGCGCCGCAGGCATGAGCCGCAGGCTCATTCCCCCATCGGTTTCATCAACTCGACGGTTTCACCATCCCGCACCGCGGTGTAAAAGCAGCTGCGCCGATTGGTGTGACAGGCCGCGCCGGTCTGGTTTACCAACACAAGGATGCAATCCTGATCACAGTCATATCGGAAATCTACCAACTCCTGCACATGGCCCGAGGTCTCCCCTTTGATCCAGAAGGCCTGCCGCGAGCGGCTCCAATATGTCACCTTGCCGGTCTCGAGCGTCTTTTCCACTGCTTCGGCATTCATCCAAGCCATCATCAGGACTTCGTGACTGGTCGCATCCTGCGCAATCGCCGGGATCAATCCCGCCTCATTGTACTTCAAGGTGCTCGCATCAAATGGCATACCAATGTCCCTCTTTGCATTCCCGCCTGCGCCCTCTATCTATGAATCCACCAACGAAGGAAACCGCGATGTCCGGCGAAAATGATTTGATCAAGCTTTACTCCGGCCAGATCCTCAATCTGGCTGCATCGATCCCCCACACGGATCGGCTTGAGACGCCGGACGCCACCGTGAAAAAGCGCGCGCCTCTCTGTGGCTCAACCGTCACCGTCGATCTGAAAATCCAAGACGGCCGCATTACGGAATTTGCACAAGACGTCAAAGCTTGCGCCTTGGGTCAAGCCTCTGCATCTGTTGTCGGGTCAGGCGTTATTGGTCGCACCCGCGCGGAAATTGAAGAGGCACGCGCCGCGCTCAAGGCCATGCTCAAAGAGGATGGGCCCACACCGCCTGCGCCCTTTGACGGTCTCGAAGTCCTGCGCCCCGCACGGGACTACAAAAATCGGCACGCTTCGATCTTGTTGGCATTTGACGCCACTGCCGAAGCATTTGAACAAGCAGAACAAGCAAACTGCGCCTGATCTCCCCAAAGACCTGACAAAAAAAACCGCCGCACTTTCTGGCAGGAAAGGCGGCGGCAGTGAGGTGCGTTCTCACGTGGGACCCGGTTGATCAAAGAAGGGGTTTAGGCAGTGAACCCTTCAAGACTTAGAACAGGCAGAACAAGTCGAGGCTGCATCACGATGGGGACAAGATGCGAACGACGAACCGGCGTGAAAATCGCAGGCAGATATCAAAAAAACTCCAACAAATACTCAGATGTAACCAGGCACGTGCAAGGCCACGACCATCAACACAACCAGAACCACGCCACCAAGCGCGTCCTGAACCAGAGTGTCGCCAGAATTGCGAACGACGGATTTGATTTGTTGCATCATGGGTGCCTCCTCCCGATTTCTCTTTGTTGCCACTTTGTTCTCATGCCCAGAACCTCAAATCAAGAACTTTATGAGAACATTGGTGAACAAATGGGAACGAAAGCGGCTAACCCACTGAAATCAAACGGATCGCCTGATCCTGCTCCATCAACCACAAAAGAACACGCGCCGCTTCGCCTCGGTCACTTCGCAGCGTAGGATCATCATTTAGTAGTTTGCGCGCATCACTTTGCGCCACCGCCATCAGGTTGGCCTGTGATTCCATGTCCGCGATTCTGAACCTCGGCAGCCCCGACTGCGCCGTTCCGATCAGATCGCCCGCCCCACGCATGGCAAGATCTGTTTCGGCAATCACAAACCCGTCTTCGCTTTCGCGCAGAACCGTCAGCCGCTTTTGACCACTCTCACTCAGGGGTGCCTGATACATCAGTAGGCACGTCGAGGCCTGCGTGCCCCGCCCGACACGCCCGCGCAGCTGATGCAATTGTGCCAAACCGAAAATCTCGGCCCGCTCGATCACCATGATCGTTGCATTGGGCACATCCACGCCCACCTCGATCACCGTCGTCGCCACCAAAACCTGTGTCTCCGCGCGTTGAAACGCCGCCATCGCCGCGTCTTTCTCCGCTGGCGGCATCTGTCCGTGCACCAGCCCAACCACACCCTCGCCAAGCGCTGCACGCAAATGCTTGAACCGCTCCTCAGCGGCCGTGAAATCGACGTTCTCGCTTTCCTCCACCAACGGACACACCCAATAGGCCTGCTTGCCCTCGGCCACCGCCTTGCGCAGATGCGCGACCACCTCTTCCATGCGGCCCGTGCTCACCAAAGCCGTGGTGATCGGCTGTCGTCCGGGTGGCTTTTCATCCAGAATGGACACATCCATATCGCCATATTGCGCCAGCGAGAGTGACCGCGGAATCGGCGTCGCCGTCATCACCAGCACATCCGCCCCCGCGCCTTTCTTGCCCAGCTCCAGCCGTTGACGCACACCAAACCGGTGCTGTTCGTCAATGATCGCCAACCGCAAGTCCGCAAACTGTACATCCTGCTGGAACACGGCATGGGTGCCGACCAGCACATGAATGTCGCCGCGGGCCAGCGCTTCCAGCTTCGCAGCCCGCTCTTTGCCCTTGTCGCGCCCGGTCAGGATCTCCAACACCACGCCAGCGCTTTCGGCCAAGGGCTTCAACCCTTGCATATGCTGTCGCGCCAGAATCTCCGTTGGCGCCATCATCACGCCCTGCCCGCCTGCCTCCACCGCGACCAACAGAGCCATGAATGCCACCAGAGTTTTGCCCGCGCCCACATCACCCTGAAGCAATCGGTTCATGCGCGTGGGCTGCGCCATATCCCGCGCGATAGCTTCAACCGCCCGCTCCTGCGCGCCTGTTGGCGCAAATGGCAGTGCCGCCCGTACTTTGGCCTGCAATGCACCGGTTTGTTCAGAAATCACGCCCTTGGCCCGCTGCAACTGCGCCCTCGCCAGCGCCAACGTCAGCTGATGCGCAAAAAACTCGTCATAGGCCAACCGCTCCCGCGCAGGATGGGCCGGCGTCACCTCCGCCAACGATGTCGGCAAATGCACCTGCTCCATCGCCTCGCGCCAATGCGGCCACTTGGCTTTGTCTTTCTGGCCCGGATCAATCCATTCAGCCAGTTCCGGCGCCCGCTCCAGCGCGGATCGCACCCCTTTGACCATGGTCTTCTGCGTCACCCCATGGGTCAGCGGATACACAGGTTCAAACGCCGGAATGCCGTCGGCCTCATTGGGCTTCACGATGTATTCGGGATGCACCATCTGAGCGATGTTGTCGAAAATCTCGACCTTACCGCTCACCACGCGTCGCTCCCCTTCGGGCAGCACCTTTTTCAGGTAATCGCCCCGCGCATGGAAAAACACCAACTGAAACGAGGTCAACGCATCCTGCACGGTGATCCGATACGCACCGCCGCGATTGCGCGCGGGCTGATGCTTGGCCACCAGAACCTGCACCGTGACAGTATCCGGCAATTCCGCCTCGTTCACACTGATTTTCAGCGCGCGGTCGATGCCAGAGTAAGGCAGCGAAAACAACAGATCACGCGGCCTTTCAACATCAATCTGCCCAAGGTGTTGCGCCGTTTTCGGCCCCACACCATCCAGCGTGGTCAGATCCGCAAACAGCGGGAAAAGGATTTCCGGCCGTCCGCTCATAGCCCCGCGATCAACTCCAGCCACGCATCTTCATCAATTGTCAGAACACCTAAATCAGCTGCCTTCTTCGCTTTCGACCCCGCGCCCGGACCAGCCACAAGAATGTCCGTCTTGCCGCTCACAGACCCCGAAACCTTCGCACCAAGACTTTCTGCGCGCACTTTGGCCTCATCTCGCGTCATCTTTTCCAGCTTGCCGGTGAACACCACCGTTTTTCCTGCCACGGGGCTTTCGGTTGCCGCCGCCTGCGGTGCCTCAATCGTCAGCATCGCAACCAACCGGTCAATTTCCGCCCGCTCCTGCGCGTTCGCAAAAGCATCCGTCAGCGAAAGCGCAACAGCCGCGCCGATCCCGTCGATATCGGTCAGATCATCCCACGCCTGCCGCGCCACAAACGGCGCATCCACCTTCGCTGCCGCCGCATCCCGCGCTTCCTTGATGCGCCCGCGCCGGCGTTCTTTCTTGGCCGCAATCCGCTCGGCCTCCTCGGCCGCATCCGCCGCCCGCCACGCCAGCGCCGCAGGCCGCGCCGCCTCTGCGGCTGCCGCCAACTTCTCCCATGTCAGGAAATGCTGCGCCAAATCCTTGGCCGCTGTTTCCCCGATGTGTCGAATGCCAAGCCCAAAGAGAAGCCGCCCGAACGCAATCTCGCGTTTTGCTTCAATCGCCGCGAAAAGGTTCGCCACGCTCTTGTCCTTGAACCCCTTGCGGTTCTTCAGCTTGGTCAGGTTCGCACCGTCCCGCTCCGCCAGCGTGAAAATGTCCGCCGGCGTCCTGATCGGCAGCTGTTCATCCTCAAAGAACATCTCAATCTGTTTCGCGCCCAATCCTTCGATATCAAGCGCTTTGCGCGCTACGAAATGCTTCAGCTTTTCAATCGCTTGCGCCGGGCAGATCAAACCACCGGTGCAATAGCGCACAGCGTCGCCCTCTTCGCGCTCCGCCGCACTGCCACACTCGGGGCATGCATCCGGCAACAAATACGGCACCGCGTCCTCAGGGCGCTTCTTCAAGTCCACGTCGGCCACCTTAGGGATCACATCCCCCGCGCGGTACACCTGCACCCAATCGCCGACGCGAATGTCCTTGCCGTCGCGGATTTCTTCGCCCTTGCTGTCGCGTCCTGCGATGTAATCCTCATTGTGCAACGTCGCATTGGACACCACCACGCCGCCCACCGTCACCGGTTGCAACCGCGCCACAGGGCTCAGCGCGCCGGTGCGGCCAACCTGAATGTCGATACCCTCAAGTCGCGTCCACGCCAGCTCTGCGGGAAACTTATGCGCAATTGCCCATCGCGGCGTGGTCGAGCGGAACCCCAACCGCGTCTGAAGTGTCAGATCGTCGACTTTGTAAACCACGCCATCGATATCATAACCCAGCGACGCGCGTTGTTCTTCAATATCCCGATAATGCGCCACCAACTCCGCAGGCCCGTCGCACAGCTTGGTTAGGTCATTAGTCACAAACCCAAGCGCCGCCAGCCGCTCAATCGCGCCCATTTGGGTGTCCGCCAAAGGCTCCGAGAGATCACCCCAGGCATAGGCAAAAAACCTCAAAGGCCGCTCCCGCGTCACCGTTGGATCAAGTTGCCGCAAACTGCCCGCCGCCGCATTGCGCGGGTTGGCAAAGACCGTCTGCGGCTTTTTCCCGTCCGCTTCCAGCTTGATGTTCTTTTCCACAATCCGTGCATTCAACGCCGCAAAGTCGGCGTGGCTCATGTAAACCTCACCACGCACCTCAAGAACTTCCGGAGCGCCCTCAAGCACCTGTGGAACATCCGCAATTGTCTTGGCGTTTTCGGTGACATTCTCGCCAGTCTCGCCATCGCCGCGTGTCGCGGCATAGACCAGCGTTCCGCTCTCATAGCGCAACGACAGGCTCAGCCCATCGATTTTCGGCTCCGCTGTGAACCGCAAGGTGTCACGCGGCAACATATTGAGATATTTTCGTATCCGGTCGTCAAAGTCGCTGACGTCCCCGTCTTCAAACGCATTTCCAAGGCTCAGCATCGGCACCACATGGGTGATTTTCCCAAAGCCCTCGGACGGTGTTGCGCCCACTTGATCGCTCGGACTGTCAGCCCGTTTCAGATCGGGAAACCGCGTTTCAATCTCGGCGTTTCGCCGTTTAGCCGCGTCATACTCCGCATCAGAAATCTCCGGCGCATCCGCGCCGTGATACGCAGTGTTTGCCTGGCCCAGAAACGCAGCAAGGCGCGCCAGCTCTAGGCGCGCCTGCTCTTTTGTCATTTCGCTCACTGTCAGCGCGTCAGTCACCGGCGACTCCTATCTACCCTCCTAAGTGATAGGCCCGCCCGTTTCCGACCTCAAGCCGCTTATGCGGTCAGCGCGACGGTCTCGCCGGAAACCGCAGGCTCCGGATCGCGCAGCACATAGCCACGGCCCCAAACAGTCTCGATATAGTTCTCGCCACCGGTCGCCTCAGACAGCTTCTTGCGCAGCTTGCAAATGAAGACGTCGATGATTTTGAGTTCCGGTTCGTCCATACCGCCATAAAGGTGGTTCAGGAACATTTCCTTGGTCAACGTGGTGCCTTTGCGCAGGCTCAGCAGTTCCAGCATCTGATACTCTTTGCCAGTCAAATGCACAGGCTTGCCTTCGACTTCCACTGTCTTTGCGTCCAGGTTGACCGAAACAAGACCCGTGCGGATCACACTCTGCGAATGACCTTTGGACCGGCGGATAATGGCGTGGATACGCGCCACCAGTTCTTCACGATGGAATGGCTTGGTCAGATAGTCATCCGCACCGTAACCAAAGCCTTTCAGCTTGCTCTCGGTGTCATCCGCGCCTGACAGGATCAGGATCGGCGTATCAACGCGCGACGTGCGCAATTGGCGCAAAACTTCGTGACCTGTCATGTCCGGCAAACCCAGATCCAAAAGAATCAGGTCGTAGTCATAGAGCTTGGCAAGGTCGATGCCTTCTTCGCCCAGATCGGTGGAATACACATTCAGGTTCGCGTGCGTCAGCATCATTTCAATGCTTTTCGATGTCGTCGGGTCGTCCTCAACCAACAAAACTCGCATTTCTAATTCCTTACTTCAGGAGGGTTGCCAGTTAACCATGGCTAAGAAAGGTTAACCTGCCGTTACTAACGTGGGTCGTTAACGAAATTTGCCAACACCGACACCATTAGCTTTACACGTTTGACGGGAATTCGCAAAAAAGCGGCACTTATTTGCTCAGGTCTCTGTCAAAACAAGCAAAAATCCTCCTAAAAGCGGGATTCAGTGCGATGACCTCCCCTCGTCGTCTGCGAGTTTTTGACGATACTTCTGCACAGTGGTCGCCTTTAGCGCGTCAAGGCCATGCTTTGTAACCGCCTTGACCCACTGTTCAAACTCCTCCTCGCTGAGGCCATAAATTTCCAGTGCCTCCTTTTGATTGATCAATCCATAAACCACGCCTTTAACGACGGCAGCCTTGCGTGATGCCACCCATCGCCGCGTGTCGGCCTGGGGCAAATCCGCGCGCGTCATCACCGTGCCATCCGGCAAAGTAACGCATCGCGGCCCCTCTACTTTCTTCAAAAACATAACAAACATCCTCTCAGGTAAGCGAGAGAGTGCCGCAACAGGCTTAATGAGGCGTGAAACGACCCCTTGAGAGTAGTTAGGATTTTCCTATATTCTCGACGACTTCTGATCGGAGAGACTCACCATGGCGCTTGACAGCGAGACAAAGCTGAATTCCCTCGGCTTTGCCAAACCCCCGTCCGAAACCCGTGTGGTCGTCGCCATGTCCGGTGGCGTCGACAGTTCTGTTGTGGCTGCCAAACTGGCGGACGAAGGCTACGACGTCGTGGGCGTGACCCTGCAACTCTATGACCATGGCGCAGCCTTGGCCAAGAAAGGCGCTTGCTGTGCGGGGATCGATATTCACGACGCCCGCCGCGTTGCCGAGGAAAAAGGCTTTCCCCATTACGTTCTCGACTACGAGAACATTTTTCAGGAAACCGTGATTGACGAATTCGCCGACAGCTATCTGGCGGGCGCAACACCTGTGCCGTGCATTCGTTGCAACGAGCGGGTGAAGTTCAAAGACCTGCTGGAGACCGCCAAGGATCTAGACGCCGACTGCATGGCCACCGGCCACTACATTCAGCGCATGATCGGCGAGAACGGCCCCGAGTTGCATTCCGCCAGCGACGCGCGGCGCGACCAGAGCTATTTCCTCTTCTCCACGACGCCGGAGCAGCTGGACTATCTGCGCTTCCCGCTAGGCCACCTACCCAACAAAGACGCCACCCGCGCTCTGGCCGCCGAATACGGCCTCTCTGTCGCAGATAAGCCTGACAGTCAGGACATCTGCTTTGTGCCCAACGGTGATTATGCCAGCGTGATCGAAAAACTGCGCCCCGGCGCGGCGGAACCTGGCGAGATTGTCGACCACGAAGGCAATGTGCGTGGTCAGCACAACGGTGTCATTCACTACACAATCGGCCAGCGCCGCGGACTTGGCATTGGCGGGCTTAGCGAGCCGCTTTACGTGGTGAAACTCGACGTCGACGCCAAACAGGTCATCGTCGGACCCAAAGAGATGCTTTCGACCCGCACAATCCCTGTACGCGAGATCAACTGGTTGGGTGACGAACCGTTTGACAGTCGCGAGGAATGGCACGTTGCGGTCAAAGTGCGCTCTACGCGCCCTCCGCGTGAGGCCATCATTCGCCCGCTTGGCCCCGACACCGCCGAGGTCGAACTTCTGACCCCCGAAGAAGGTGTTTCGCCAGGTCAGGCCTGCGTGTTTTATGATACCGACAGCTCCCGCATTTTCGGCGGTGGCTGGATTTGGCGCGGCTACTGATCAGCCCGCCACATCGGTTCCGGTGTTGATCAGGACATAAAGGCCGACCGCGATCATCACATATGGCGCCAACGTGTCGAGCCTCACCAGGCGGTTCAACACGCCGCCTGACACCCGCCCCATGGCAAGCGCGGTCACGCCCAAAACTCCAGCAGACAGGGCGCCGCCCACCAAGGCCGCAAGGCGGAACGCATCCTCCGAGTCCGCCATCGCCGGTGCAAAAACAGCGAATGTGTCCACAGATACGCTGAGAAACAGCGCGAGAATGGCAAAACTCCCCATTTTTTCTGCGGCAGCGTTTTCTGTCTCCTCACGCAAACGGATGCGGTTCCAAATTGCGCCGACCCCCACGAGAATTGGTATCACCCCCAAGTAACCGGTGTATTGCGGCACCTGATTTCCCAAATTTTCACCGAGGCTCAGCGCCACGCCCAGAACAATCATTTGCGCTATCAAATAGGCGCACAACACCCGCAACCTGCCCGAGGCCAGCATCAGACCCGACATAATCGCCAGATTGTCCAGGTTGGTGAGCGCATGCGCGACAGTCGCCGAAATTCCAAAACTCACGACGTCCATGGATCACCCCATTCCGTCCAGCACAGCCCGCGCCGCACGCAGACCCGGTGCCTCGTCCCCGCGACCCAGCCGTTGCATGGTCAGGTCCATAACATCTTTTTGCGCCTTGGGATTGCGCAGTACATCCACAACGGCGGGCGCAATGTCTTCTGGTTTAAAGGCCGGTCCAAGGAACTCGGGGATCAAGCGCGTGTCTGTCACCAGATTGACCAAGGTCACTGTATCAATCAAAGCCATCCGACTCATGATCTGCCAGCTCAGCCAACTCATGTCATAGGCGATAACCGTCGGCGTGCCACCTGCCGCCAACTCAAGCGACACCGTGCCTGACGCCGCCAGCGCCACATCAGCTGCTGCAAAGGCTGCGCGTTTTTCGACCTGTGCGGCGTCCTGTGTCATGTCACGCGGATCAAGAACGAGGGGCGGTTGCTCCCAGCTGGCCGTGATCTCTGTCACCATTTCGGCCACTGGCGCAGCCGCCGGCACAACAACTCGCAAATCAGGTATGTCCGCCTGCACCCGCGCAGCGACATCGCCAAAAGCGGCCGCCAACCGGTTCACTTCAGAGCGCCGCGACCCCGGCAAAACCAGCATCACCGGCGCATCACCAATCGCGTGGGTTGCCCGAAACGCCGCCACATCTTCGGCGCTCGCAACAGGCTCGTTGACCACCGGATGCCCGACAAAATCACATCGCACCCCTGCGCGCTCCATATAGGGCGGCTCAAAGGGCAACAACGCCAGCACCTGATCGACAACCTTCGCCATCTTGTCCGCGCGCTTGGGCCGCCACGCCCAAACAGAGGGCGCCACGTAGTGAACGGTTCGAATGTGGCTGACTTTCCTGACTTCTTTTGCAACCCGCAAACAGAAATCAGGACTGTCGATTGTGATCAACACATCAGGTTTCGTTTCCAGAACCGCCTTGGCGGTCTGGTGCATCCGAGCCAGCAAATGCCGGTATTTGGGCAGCACTTCAGCAATGCCCATCACGCTCAGCTCATCCATCGGAAACAGGCTCTCTAGCCCCTGCTCCGCCATCAGCGGCCCTCCGACACCAACGAATTCCACGTCCGGAACAAGCACGCGCAGCCCTTCCATCAAGGCCCCGCCCAACCGATCGCCGGACAATTCGCCTGCGACCAGAAACACCTTCATCAGATCACCTGCCCGAGCAAAAAGAGGCCGGTTTCGTCCAGAGCCTCCTTAAGCGCTGGCTGATCAATCAAGACCACATTGCCCGCTGACACCACAATGCCAGCCAAACCCGCTGCGGCCGCATTGCGCACCGTCTCAGGCCCAATCGCAGGCATGTCCACGCGCAGATCCTGTCCGGCCTTAGGAGCCTTGACCAAAACGCCTTTGCCACGTCGCAACCGATCCGGAGTCTGCGCCACAAATCCAAGCAGCGCATCGGTACCCTGCAATGTTTCAATGCCAAGGCACAGGCCAGCCGCCACAATAGCGCCCTGCCCCACGTCAACGGGTGCCAACGCGTCCAGAACCTCTTTGGCCTTTTCTGCGTCATTCAAGGCCACGTCGTCCGGCTCCGGCCCGGCAAATATCCCCTCAGGTGCACAGAGATCCGGCAACACCTCATGCGCGCCGACCACAGCAAATCCCTGCTCCTCAAAGACTGCAATGATCAGCCGCAACAACGCGTCGTCACCCTGCTGCATCGCAGTCAGAAGTCGCGGTGCAATCGACATCATCCCCGCGTCCATATCCGCTGGATTGAGCGCCGGACGCCCCAAACCGCCGGCAAAAACCACACGGTCCACGCCCGCGTCCTTCAACGCCTGCCAGATAGCGCCCATTTTTGCGATGCTGTGCAGCTCGACCGGCTCCGGCATCTCGTGCGCCACGCCTTCAAAAACAATACGCACCGCCTCAGGGTGCGCCTGCGCGATCATAACCGGCAGCGCACCGCCGCCACTCAGAATGGCCAGTTTCCCCATGGTCCGCCCTTATCGAGGTGTCAGAAATGAGCGATCCGTGTCGCCCAATACAAAGTTGACGATTTCCTGAACATAGTCGCTCTCGGTCTCCTCACCCAACCGCCGCGCGCGTTCCTGAAAAGCCCCCTCGCCCTGCGCCAGCATCTGAAACGCAGCGCGCAACGCGGTGATATCCGGACGCGGCACGCCCCGACGTTTCAGTCCCACCAGATTCAATCCATCCAATTCCCCGCGCGGGCCCTGAACAAGGCCATAAGGAATAACGTCATTTGTCACCATACTGACCGCACCGATGATGGCACCACGACCAATACGCACCCATTGGTGAATGCCACAAAGCCCACCAATGATCACATCGTCTTCAATCACACAGTGACCGGCCACTGCGGCAGAGTTCACCACAATCACCCGATCGCCAATCTGTGCGTCATGGGCGATATGGCATCCGGCCATGAACAGACCGTCATCGCCCACGCGCGTCACCAATCCGCCCCCTTCGGTGCCCGAATTCATGGTCACATGCTCGCGAATGCGATTGCGCTTACCAATCACCAAACGGCTGTCTTCCCCGCCAAACTTCAAATCCTGCGGGATCTCTCCGAGCACGGAGAATGAAAACACAACCGTTTCCTCTCCGATTTCACATTGTCCTGTCACAACGACGTGGCTCTTGAGTTCCACGTTTTTTTGCAACACGACATTTGGCCCAACCACGCAGAACGGGCCGACGACACAGCCCTCTGCAATCACAGCACCGTCTTCAATCACGGCGCTCGCATGCACCTGCGCACTTGCGGCAATCGCCATAAGGCTCACTCCTTCGGAAGGTCCATCATCGCGGTAAAGTCGACTTCACAGGCCACTTCGCCGTCCACCGTTGCCAAGCCGTGGAACTTCCAGACTTTTCCGCCAGGCTTGCCGCGGGTCGTTGTCACTTGCATCTCAAGCACGTCACCCGGAACCACCATGCGACGGAATTTGCAATTGTCGATCCCCATGAAATAGACCAGCAGATCCTTGTCGGCCATATCCATGGCCACGCCCACCATCACGGCAGAGGTTTGCGCCAACGCTTCCACAATTGTCACACCGGGCATGATGGGCTTGGAGGGAAAGTGCCCCTGAAAATGCGGCTCGTTCATGGTGACATTCTTGATGCCGCGTGCCGTTTGATAGCCGTCGATATCGACAACCTTATCCACCAGCAGAAACGGATAGCGATGTGGGATAATCCGTTGGATCAGGCCGATATCGGCGCTCTTGAGATCGTCAGACATGAGCAGCTCCTACAAATCCTTGAAAGTTGACGTTTCCTAGCAACCCCGCTCTTTCGGGGCAAGCGCAGCAACACTTTTTCGCTGACAGGTACAAGCGGCCGGTCCACGGCTTTGCAGGATTATTCCTGTGGCGTTGGAACCTGCCGGCCCTCTCCCAAGGTGCTGTTGAGCCGGCGGATGGCTTCTTGTGTGATGTCGATGCTGTCATTGGACACAAGTACGGTGCGCCGCTCAAGAATAATCGCAGCGCCGGCTTCAGCCATCAGTTCCGACAGTATCGGGCGAGCCGCCTGAATGAACACGGCGCGCTCGCGTTCGTTGACATCTGCAAGGCGGGCAAACTTTGCGTCCTGCTCCGCTCGAATGCCGACAACCCGATCATCAAATTCCCGCGCCAACACCTCAAAGGCGTCCGCGGCCATGACCTTGCGTTTTTCCGTCAGGTCGCGCTCTTCCTGCGTCAGTGATTCTTCCATTTTGGCATTCTGCGCAATCAGATCGGCCTGAAGGCGGGCAAGCTCGGCTGACACCCGTTGCCCGAACAACGACTCCGTGTACATTCTGTCGCTTTCAATCACCAAAATCGGTGACACCGCCGCAGGCTCCTCAGCAAAAACGGCGCTGGCAAATCCTGCCAGCACCGTCAAAGCCATTGCTTTCAGAAACCCGCGCATCCCGTTTTAGAACGTTGCGCTGATCGTGAAGTCAAAGTTCTGCTCACGGTCATAGGTTTCTTTCTTGAGTGCCTTGGTGAAGTTGAACCGCAGCGGGCCAATCGGCGTGTCCCAGAACAAAGAGAAACCAATGACGTGGCGCAGCGAGAAGTCGTCATAAAGCACATTCCCAGTGCCGCTCACACCATCGTCCAGCCCCCAAAGAGAACCAACGTCGTAGAACAGACCGCCGGAAATCCCGATCTCCTCAGGGATGCCAAGCGGGAATTCGGCTTCAAAGCGGGCAACCGCATAGAAGTTGCCACCCAACCCGTCGTCAAAGCTGCCGTCCGCGGCACGTTCGCGAGGCCCGATGCCATAGGGATCAAAGCCGCGCATCACCCGAGAGTTCAGCTGAAAACGGTCGCCAACACGGCTGTCATTGTCCGGTGAAATCAACGCACCACCTTCAAACACGGCTCGCAACGTCACTTCTTCGTACCAGACTTTGGTTTCCGCAATCGCTTTGCCAGTGGTTCGAATAAACTGATAGTCTCCGCCGACTCCACCAAAATCCTGTGCAAACTCAAGCAGCACACCGCGGTTCGGGTCCAGCCCCTTGCGTCGCGTGTCATAGATATAGGAATACCCAACCGAGCTGTTCCAAATATCACCGCGCGCAGCCTCCTGATCAATGATCGAGCCCGCTTGCGTTTCACCGGAATTGATCTCCATCGAGGTGTTTTGCAGCGTATACCGCAACTGCGCGCGACCATATTCGCTCACAGGGAAGAACACCGACGGTTTGAATTCGCCAACCGTATTTGTGAAACGCGTGTCGCTGTTTTCTGTCTCAACATAGGAAAGATTGATACCCGCAGACAGATCACGTCCCAAGAACGCAGGCTCGCGGAACGACAGACCATAGTCCTTGATTTCGGATGACGTCGAGAAGGAGAACCCGAACTGCTGACCACGGCCAAGGAAGTTGCGTTCGTTAAAGCGCACCACCAGACCAAAGCCGTCGTTCGTCGAATATGTACCACCGAACGACAAGGATCCTGTCGGTTGTTCCACAACATCCACGTCGACAATTACCTGATCAGGCGCCGTGCCTTCACGGGCATTGACCTGAACATCGCCAAAGAACCCAAGCGCCCGGATCCGTTCCGCACTTTCGCGGATTTCACGCGGGTTGAACGGGTCGCCCTCAACAATCCGGAATTGGCGACGGATCACCTTGTCGAGCGTCGTTGTATTGCCTTCCACGTCGATGCGCTCAACAAAAATGCGCGGTCCTTTGACCAGAGCGAACTCGACATTCAGCGCGAGATCACGGTCGTTGCGGGTGATGCGCGGATCAACCCGCAGAAAATCATTTCCGGCCCGCAACGCCACTTTCTCTAGACGGGAAATCGAGCTTTCTATCAGCGTCGGAGAATAGGTCACGCCAGGTTTCAACCGCAGCGCCTCCAGATATGGCAGCGCTTCAACGCCGTCAAATTCGCTGACCACGGTAATGTCGCCAAAGGTGAACTGCTGACCTTCCTCGACATTGAACGTCACGAAATAGCTGTCGCGTTCGCGGCTCAGTTCCGCATTCACACCGGTGATGCGGAAATCCACATATCCCCGCGACAAGTAGAAATCGCGCAGAACCTGTTTGTCGAATTCGACGCGGTCTTCAACAAAGGTGTCCGACCGGAACAAAGCCCGCAAAAGTCCGGCCTGCTTGGTTTCAAGAACCTGACGCAAACGGCGGTCCGAAAAGTTCTGGTTGCCCACAAAACCAAGGCGTTCGATTTCGGTGACGCCGCCTTCGAAAATCTCAAATACCAGATCCGCGCGGTTGTCGCTGCGACGGATGATGCGCGGCTCAACACGAGCGGCCAGACGGCCCTGCTCCGAATAGGCTTGCGTGATCCGTGCCGCATCACGTTCCGCCACGGTCGGGTTCAACACGCGGCGTGACTGGCTCTCGATGACGGCCTCAAGCGCATCATCCTTAAGACGCGCATTGCCTTCAAAGTTGATACGGTTGATCGTCGGATATTCTTGTACTTTGATCACCAGTGTGCCGCCAGTTGGCACCATCTCGACCGTTTCAAAAAGGCCGCTGTCAAGCACCCGCTGATAAGCCGCGTTCAACTGCCCGCCTGTGATCGGCTGGCCGCGCTCGATTCCCGCGTAGGTGATGATGGCCGTAGATTCGACCCTTTGGTTGCCTTCGACGCTGATGCTTCCGAAGTTATAACTTTGCGCTGATGCAACCGTCGGCAGAACGACAAAAAGCGCTGAAATCAAAAGAAAAACGGCGACAAAAAACTTACGAATTTGTCCGTAGTCACTGCCCTTGGCGATGGCCAAAGCTTCAGTATGTTTGGTCATTCCCAAACCCTTCCAGAACATCCCTGTTGAAACGTGACTAACGGGTCTGAAAGCGCTTGTCAAAAGACCAAACCGCGCAATTCGTGGGATAAACTCTCAACAGAGTTATCCACAGGTCATGGTGGAGCGAGAATATCAGCCCACAGTATGTTGTGTAGATGTGTGCGGACCGCTGCGGAATTGCGGTCTTAGAAAGGTCCGAAAGTGGAGCCGATGAAATAGCCCAAAGAAAGCCCAGCGAGAATGGCCGCGGGGAACAACAACCGCTCCCAGTTGATGTCGATCAGCAAACCAAGCGCTTTGTATCCATCTTCGATCGTGTGCATCGGCCCGTTCCGTTCTTTGGTCTCTGAGACGACGCTATCAACCGAATGGGGCGAAATTAGGGCGCGGCCGCGCCTAGCGGCACAGGAACAGGTCGTTCATCAACCCGAACATCATCAAACCCAACACCATCATAAGGCCGACCTGCATCAACACATTCAGCCAGCTATCGCTCGGCGGCTTACCGGTCACCGCCTCATAGGCGTAAAACACCAGATGTCCGCCATCCAGCATCGGGATCGGGAACAAATTGAGCATACCGATCGCTGTCGAAATCACCGCCACAAACCAGAAAAAGCTGGTGCCGCCGCGCGACGCCATTTCACCCGCTGTCTCTGCGATCCCAACAGGGCCGGAAAGGTTGCACGAACTGATCGCGCCGGTCAGCATGTGGTAAAGCCCGCTCACAGAGCCCGAGGCTACGCGCCAGGTTTGCTCCACGCCGATCTTCAAAGCAGGACCAAGGCCCACCCACTCTGTTGCATCGATTTCAAAGGCCAAGCCACCTGTCACGCCAATCCGCCAGAATGTCTTGAAACCACCTTCTGCCTGCGGCTCATCAGAGCGCTTAGGCGTCAGTTCAAACTGCAGTGTTTCGCCATTACGGATCACGTCCAGCATCAAGGTGCTGCCTTCGCTGCCTTCCACCGCTTGCTGCAACTGTGTAAAGGCCGCGACCGGCGTACCATCCACGGCAGTGATCACATCGCCGACCTCAAGACCAGCCGCCCGCGCCGCCGAACGCGGCACAATCGTATGTACAACCGGTGTGTTGAAGTAGGGACCAGTCACTTCCATGACCTCCCCGTCCCGCTTTACCTCATAGATCAGCGGATCGGCGATCTCCATGTCTTTCCAGAAATCACCAAAGCTCTCACCCGCCGAGGCCACCGGAACCGGTGTGCCGTTCACCGACAACACCTCATCGCCCTCTTGCAAGGTATAGGATTTTTGAGGCATCTCAAAAAGCTTGCCAATCACCAGCTTGTCGCCCGCCTGCCCGCTGATCATTATCACGGCGGCAAACATGAAAATCGACAAGATAAAGTTGAACACTGGTCCCGCAGCCACTGTGGCCGAACGCGCCCACAAGGGCGCCCCATGCATTGTCGCGCGCAACTCGGTCTCGTTCAGCCCCTCCATCGCGTCGGCATCCTTGCCGCTCGCGGCGTTGGCATCGCCTTTGAACTTTACATAACCGCCCAAGGGAATGGCCGCGATCTGCCAGCGCATCCCGCGTTTGTCCACGCGTGACCACAGGATCGGTCCAAATCCAATCGAGAACACATCTGCGCCAATCCCGCTCCAGCGGCCGACGATGTAATGGCCGTATTCGTGAATCGCCACGACAATCGACAGCGCCGCGATGAAAGACAAAATGGTGACAGCCCCGCCGCCAAAGCCGGAGATGAGTGCGGAAAAATCCAAAGCGCGCGTCCTACCTGTTCAGTTCTGCAATGACCTCAAGGGCCGTCTTGCGGGCCAGATGGTCTGTTTCAGTGACCGTATCAAGGGTCATTTCGGCATTCTTAAGGCATTGTGATGCGCTAAGACGCTCCAAAACTTCTTCAACCACCTCGGCCATCTGCAAAAATCCGATCCGATGATCGATAAATCCGTCCAAAGCGATTTCCTTGGCGGCATTGAAAGTCGCCCCCGCCAAACCACCCATCGCCAGCACCTCATGGGCCAGACGCAACGCCGGATAACGCTCGAGGTCGGGATCTCGGAAATGCAGCGATCCGATCTTGGAAAGATCCAACCGTTCCACCGGCAGCTTTTGCCGTTCCGGATAGTGAAGCGCATACCCGATTGCGTGTCGCATATCCGGCGGACCCACATGGGCCATAAGCGCCCCGTCGTTGAACCCGACCAGCGCGTGCACCATGGATTCTGGATGAACAAGCACCTCGATCATCTCATGGGGGCATCGGAAAAACTCTTTGGTCTCAATAACCTCCAGCGCTTTGTTGAACATGGATGCGCTGTCGATTGTGATCCTTTGCCCCATGTTCCAATTCGGGTGGCTGCTGGCCTGTTCAGGCGTTGCCTTGGCCATGTCGTCCAACGACCAGTCCCGAAACGCACCGCCGCTTGCAGTGATAATGATGCGCTCAACGGCACTCATGTCCTCACCGACCAGTCCCTGAAAGACGGCAGAATGTTCGCTATCCACCGGCAGGATTTGCCCGCCACAGCGCTCCGCTGTCCCCATAATCAGCGCGCCCGCCGTCACCAGCGATTCCTTGTTGGCCAGCGCCAAGGTCGCGCCCTGTTCCAACGCCACCAATCCCGGTCGCAGCCCGGCTGCACCGACAATCGCGCTCATCACCCAGTCCGCAGGTCGCGCCGCCGCTTCGGCGATGGCCTCGGCACCTGCTGCGGCCTCAACCCCGGATCCTGCCAATGCCGCGCGCAACTCCTCCAGCCGCGCCTCATCCGCCGTCACCGCCACGTCCGCGCGCAAACGGATCGCGTCTTTGGCCAATTGTTGGATGTTCTGTCCGCCACTCAGCGCCACCACGGCATAGGACGCCATATCCCGCGCGATCAGGTCGATGGTATTCTGTCCAATCGATCCTGTGGCCCCAAAAATGGATACTTTTCTCATACCGCTGGCAACCCGAGCACAGCCCCCAGCAACAGCACAAACAACGCTGCTGCCATCATCGCGTCAAACCGGTCCAGCAATCCACCGTGCCCGGGGATCAGGTTTGAGCTGTCCTTGATGCCGGCCCGGCGTTTGATTGCACTTTCGGCAACGTCGCCCATCTGGGAGGCAAAGCTTGTCAGCACGCTGAGGACAACCAAAGGCGGCCCACCAAAGATCAGCCCGACAATTGCCGCTGCGACCCAGCCCGCGGTCGTGCCAGCCCAAGTTTTCTTCGGGCTGACTTTTGGCCAGAATTTCGGTCCGCCAATAAGACGTCCGGCAAAATATCCGGCCACATCCGTTGCCACCACGACAACCACCAGCCAAACAACCCAATAGATGCCACGCACATCACGAAGCAAAATCAATCCCAAACACGCGAGCATCAAACCCGCGGCGTAAGCGCCGTAAATCAAACGGTCTTTCTTGATCTGACTGACGCCGGCCAGGACCACGGCCAACAGCACAGGCAAAACAGCCTGTCCCGGCAATATCGGCGCAAGCACCAAGGCCACTGCGGCCAAAATCCCCATAGGAACCGAAACTTTGGGACCGCCTCCCACAAGCCTCGTCAATTCCCAAATCATGCCTCCGCCAATCAGCGCGACAAATTCGTGAAACCAGAACCCGCCAAGCCAGATCGCGCTGGCTCCTACGGTTAGCAAAACCGCCGCAGATCCCATCCGCGCGGGCAGATCGCCCCACTTTCCGCCTTCAGAACTCACGCAGACACCGCTCCGAATCGCCGATCGCGCGTCCCGTAGGACTGCACCAACCCACTGAAAACGTCCCGTGAAAAGTCAGGCCAAAGCGTGTCTATGAACTCGTATTCGGAATAGGCCGATTGCCAGAGCAAAAAGTTCGAGATCCGCGCCTCTCCACTGGTGCGGATCACCAGATCCGGATCAGGCAACACACGGGTATCGAGATATTTGGGCAAGGTTTCCTCGCCCACGTCCTCGGGTTTCAATTTGCCGTCCGCAACATCCTGCGCCAGCCGCCGCGTGGCGCGCGCCACCTCATCCCGACCGCCATAGTTCAACGCAATCGTCAGGTTGACGCCCTCGTTGTCCTTCGTCAGCTCTTCAAGCTCGTCCATCAGCTCCCGAAGCTTTGCGTCAAGTCGCGGACGGTCGCCAATGAACCGCACCCGCACGCCCTCGGCCTGCAAGGCACGTGCTTCTTTACGGATATATTGACGAAACAGGCTCATCAGCCCGGCGACCTCTGACTGCGTCCGCTTCCAGTTCTCCGTAGAAAACCCGAATATTGTCAGATACTTCACACCTAGATCAGGACAGGCACGCACGATTTCCTTCACGCGTTTGGCACCTGCGTGGTGCCCAAACAGACGTGGCCGCCCGCGCGCCTGGGCCCAGCGACCGTTGCCGTCCATAATGATGGCCACGTGACGTGGACCGGACACAGGCATGCCGTCGTCTGCCATACTCAGACCTGCATAATCTCGGCTTGCTTGTTCTCAAGCGCACCATCGACCTGTTTAATGAAGCTGTCGGTCAACTCCTGAACTTCGGTTTCCCAAAGTTTCTGGTCATCCTCCGACATGCCGGCGGCCTTGGCTTTCTTGATCTGGTCCATCCCGTCGCGGCGCACGTTGCGCACGGCCACACGGGCGTGCTCGGCATATTGCGCAGCCACACGAGCCAGCTCGGTGCGGCGCTCTTCGTTGAGTTCGGGGATCGGCAGCATCACAATTGTGCCGTTGGTCTGAGGATTGATGCCCAGGCCGGAATTCATGATCGCCTTCTCCACGGCCCCAACCAACGATTTGTCCCAAACGTTGATCGTCACCATGCGCGGCTCAGGCACGTTAACGGTGCCAACCTGATTGATCGGAGTTTTGGATCCGTAGGCTTCCACCATCACCGGCTCCAGCATATTGGCTGAGGCCCGCCCCGTACGCAGCGAGGCGAATTCGGTTTTCAGGGCCCCCATCGCGCCTTCCATGCGGCGGCTCAGGTCATCGGTGTCAATTTCGATATCTTCTTCGGACATTGCTGCTCTTTCGATCGTTCACTGTCTCGTCACGCAAGCTCATAGGCGACTTGCCTTCGGTTGTATAGCACCGCGCCGCAGCGGTGAAGTCCCCGATTGGCCATCAATGCACGCAAGCCGGAATTAACCCATGCGTGATGGAAAAATCGGAAACCGCACCCGAACGCGCGCGCAGCGCGCCGTGACTTAGCTGACTTTAGTATAGGTGCCGCGTCCCGCCAGAATTCCGCGGAACCCACCTGGTTCATCCATGTTGAACACAATCAGCGGAAGGTTGTTATCCCGCGCCAGCGCAATCGCGCTCGCATCCATGACCTTCAGGCGCTTGGCGAGCACTTCGTCATAGCTGACCTCGTCATAGCGCACCGCGTCGTCAAACTGTTGCGGGTCTTTGTCATAGATGCCATCAACACCGTTCTTGCCCATAAAGATCGCCTCACAGGCCATCTCGTTGGCCCGCAGGGTCGCTGCGGTGTCTGTGGTGAAATAGGGGTTGCCGGTTCCGGCGGCAAAAATACACACACGCTTTTTCTCAAGGTGGCGCACCGCACGGCGGCGAATATATGGCTCTGCCACCTCGTCCATACGGATCGCACTGATCACACGGGTGAACACCCCTTGTGTCTCAAGTGCGCTCTGCATAGCCAGCGCATTCATCACCGTAGCGAGCATCCCCATATAGTCAGCTGTGGTGCGCTCCATACCCTGTGCGGCACCGGACAGACCGCGGAACACGTTGCCACCACCGATCACCATACATATCTCAACCCCCAATTCATGGACGGTTTTAATCTCTTTAGCGACTTTTTCGATGGTTGGCGGGTGCAGGCCATAGCCCTGATCCCCCATCAGCGCCTCCCCTGAGATCTTGATCATTACACGGTTAAAGGTCGTGTCACTCGAGGCGGCAGCGTCACTCATGTTGCATGTCCTTGCAGGGTAGATTTAGGATTGCATGCAAAATGTCGGAAAACGCGGGCAGGTTCAATGCGAGAGTGCCCCCTATCCTGCAAAATCTTCACCTTTGCGTAACACACACCGGACTTCTGAATGACCGCCCTGCCCGCCATCGCGCCCGACCAACCCATTCTTATCGCGGGTCCCACCGCTTCCGGCAAAAGCGCGCTGGCGCTTGAGATCGCCCAAGAACAGGGCGGTGTCGTGGTCAATGCCGACGCAATTCAGGTCTATGACAACTGGGATGTCTTGACCGCCCGCCCCCCAGCCGAAGACCTCGCCTGCGCGCCGCATCTTCTCTACGGCCATCACCCCTATGACGCAGAATACTCTGTTGGCCACTGGCTGCGCGAGGTCGCCCCGTTGCTCACATCCGGTCCGCGTCCGATCATCACAGGCGGCACCGGCCTATATTTTACCGCCCTCACGCAGGGCCTTGCCGACATCCCCGCCACCCCGCCGGAATTGCGCGAAGCCGCCAATGCCCGAGTCGCCG
Organism: Shimia haliotis; assembly: GCF_900114415.1. Classification (GTDB taxonomy): domain Bacteria; phylum Pseudomonadota; class Alphaproteobacteria; order Rhodobacterales; family Rhodobacteraceae; genus Shimia; species Shimia haliotis. The sequence continues at coordinate 890,577 of NZ_FOSZ01000001.1, forward strand.
CCGAGGGCTTTCAAGCGCTTCTGGCCGAGCTTGACGCGGAAACAACGGCCCGGATCGACACGCAAAACCCGATGCGTGTTCAACGCGCTTGGGAAGTTCTGACTGCCACCGGTCGCCCCCTTGCGGATTGGCAAGACAACACTCCCGCGCCGCTTCTGCCGCTTGCAGACACGATGCCAATTGTTTTTGACGTGGACAAAGACTGGCTCAACGCCCGCATCGCGCGCCGGTTTGATATGATGCTTGATCTTGGCGCTCTTGATGAGGCACGCGCCAACCTCCCCCTATTTGATGAACACCTGTTGTCGATGAAAGCCATCGGCGCACCGGAATTGATCGCGCACCTCCGCGGAGACATGTCTCTCGATCAGGCCCGTGAAGCGGCCACAATCGCCACCCGCCAGTTTGCCAAACGCCAGCGCACCTGGTTTCGCTCAAAAATGGCGGATTGGGTCAAATTCACGCCCAACACCTAACCGAAAGCACAGGGCATCCCCTCAGTTGAGGATAGATCACAGTTGCAATTTTCGGACAATTGTGGACATCTACCTCCGCTATGGCAGGAAAAAATGTCAAAATACCGTCATTTATGACAAAATCCGGCATTGGCGGAATGGCGTCTCCACCGCCAAAAACCACCGCGATTCCAAAGCCTTCGGCCAAGGCTCCACCCCGTGCGTCGACAATGGCCGGCCCGAAAGTCCCTACTCAAAACTCAGGCCACAGTGCTGCGCGTGATCTGCACCCTGCGCCCCATCAAACCTTGCCGCAGCCGCTGGTGCATACGATTGCTCAACACACCGCAGGTGCGCCATGGATGCTGGAACTTCTGCACGTCCGCACGCATCACCTGCTGATCTGGACAACGCGCGGTCAGGGGCGTGTGCTGCTCAACGGCGTGCGACGGGGCTTTGGCACCCACAACGCGATCTTTGCCCCCGCCGGCAAGCTGGTGTCCATTGAACTGGGCCTTCAGGTACAGGGCCTGGTCGCGCTGATCCCTGCGGATGAGCGGTTTTCTTTCCCCGACCGCGCGCAACATTTGCGCCTTCAGGACGGCACCGAGCAACTGGAATTCATCGCGATCCTCGATGCGTTGCGCCGTGAACTGCACGAAAACCGTCCCTTTATCGAAGACGCGCTGACTGCGCACACCCAACTGCTCTCGGTAACACTGCGCCGTGATTTGCTCACCGCCGGGGATCTGCCGCGCGCCAAAGCTGCGCAAACATTGGCCCGCGCCTATGGCGATTTGTTGTCCAAGCACTTCACCGAAGGGCATTCGATGGCTTGGTATGCCGACCAGCTTGGCGTGACGCCCACCCACTTGTCGCGCGTGTGCAAACAATCGGCCGGCATCACCGCGGCCGACATGCTCTCACAATTGGTGCAACACAGAGCGCGGCTCCTTTTGATCACCACAGACCGGCCTATGCGCATCATTGCCCGCGATCTCGGCTTCGGCTCCGCAGCCTATTTTACCCGCTTCTGTCAACAACATTTCGGCGCGCCCCCGAGCCAGATTCGCAAACAGGCCCGCCCCTCAAAACGCGCGCCCTGACCCAGCCTCCCATCTCCTACGAAGGCCAAACTCGACATGGCGATGTCGTTTTTAAACCCTCGAATGACGATCACCGCCGTTGACGCGGCGTCCCAACCTGTGCCCGAATGAACCACAAGCCAACGGACCGGTGACATACGCCGGCCAAAGCCACCGCTCCCGACCACGGGCCGGATGGCTCAACAGGGAACCGGCGCAGGCCTATAAGGATGCGTCTGACAAGGGGAGCACATGGGACTTTTCATCCTTCGGCGATTCGGGATGATGCTGCTCACGGCACTTTGCCTGACTTACATCGTCTTCTTCATGACCAACCTTTATCCAAATCTGGAAAAGCTGGCCAAAACACAAGGGAACTTCCGCATGTCGGAAGAGGCCGTCGACAGCTATCTCGGCGACCGCGGTTACCTGCAAGCCACCCCGATCAAGTATATGCAATGGCTCGGCGTTATGCCCGGCTTCTCCAAAGAACTTGAAGACGGTCGCATCGTCGGCAAATGCGTGCGCCCCGGCGTCGCGCCAGAAGACACCCCACGCTATTGCGGCATCCTGCAAGGCGATTGGGGCTTCTCCACCGTGTCCAAGGCCCCTGTCGCCGACGTGCTGGGCTCCCGCCTCGCCAATACCGGTAAGCTGATGTTCTGGGTCATGGTGGTTATGGTGCCCTCTGCTCTCATCATCGGCGTGTTGGCCGGCATGAAAGAAGGCTCGCGCACCGACCGCTCACTGTCGACCGTATCCATCCTGTCGACGTCCACCCCCGAATATGTCTCCGGTGTGATTTTCATCGCGTTGCTGGCCTCTACCCGCAACGGTCTGGGCCCGTGGCTACATGACATGGGGCTGATCGAAGCCAAGTCGCTTTTCAAAGGCACGGCCAAATCCGCCATGGATGACGCCAACCTGCGCAACTTCACGCTGCCGGTGATCACCATCGCGCTTTATGGCATGGGCTACATTGCCCGAATGACCCGCGCCTCCATGGCCGAAGTCATGACCGCGCAATACATCCGCACCGCCCGCCTCAAGGGTGTCAGCTTCCGCAATGTGGTGATGAAGCACGCATTGCGCAACGCGCTGATCGCGCCCTTCACCGTCATCATGCTGCAGTTCCCGTGGCTGTTGAACGGTGTTGTGATCGTCGAGTTCCTGTTTGCCTACAACGGTTTTGGCATGCAGCTCGTGACCGCGGCAGGCAACAACGACATCGAAATGCTTCTCGCGGTTTCGGTGGTTTCCGTCTTTGTGGTGCTGGTGACACAGCTGATATCGGATATCGGCTACGTCTACCTCAACCCACGTATCCGTATTTCTTAAGGGAGGGTCTGAGACATGGAACCATTGACCTGGACAGGCTCTTTCGGAAGCATAATCGATCCGGTTTTCCAACTGGTCGGTTTGCTGTTCATCGTCGCCGTTGCGGCACAATTCATCGGCGCCTACGTGTTCGCGCCCATTAATGACGAGGTGCACGTCGACGGCACAATCACACGTGACCGTGGCGCCAACGCCATAATCGGCACCGCCGTTCGCAGCCTGCTGCTGGCGCTCTGTGCGTTGGCCGCCATCTATATAGTCGCAGGTGTTTTTGCCCCGATCGGCAAAGTTGGCATCATCGGCGCAGTCGCCAAACAATTCGCGCCAGTCTGGATTGCACTTGTGGCAACCTTCTTGCTGTCGATCAGCTACAAACGTCGCCTCGGCCTTTATGGCAAACTCTTTGACAGCACCGTTGGCATGATCGGCTACGCCCTTTTGATGTTCTGGGTGTACACAGCGCTCTTCGTGGGCGTCTTTGACATGATCGCCGTGAACGACCCGCTCACGCAGCTCTCTGGCATGAAGAACAAACTGCCTGGCACCCCGCTGCGGTCGGTCGAAGAAGGCCAATACGCCTATTATCTTCTGGGCGGAGACAACCTCGCGCGCGATGTTTTCTCGCGCATGGTGCATGGCTCGGTTGTGGTGATCCTAATTGCACCGCTGGCCACGCTATTTGCCTTTATGGTTGGCATCACGCTGGGCCTTCCGGCGGGCTATCTGGGCGGCAAGCTCGACACCTTCTTGTCGTTCCTTGCAAACCTCGTTCTGGCCTTTCCGGTGATCTTGTTGTTCTACCTCTTGGTAACGCCCGAGATCGTGGCCACAGGCATTCCCAACTATATGGCGATGATCCTCTTTGTCTTCCCGATCATCTTCTTTGCGGTCTTGTTGAACTCGCGGTTCTACACCCGCCCCCATCTGCGCAACCCGCTGCTGGCAGGGGTTATGCTGGTGATGATCTGGACCTATCTCTGCGCCATCTCGGCAGAGGGCACGGTGATCAACATCCTGCCACCCACTCTGGATTTGTTCGATATCGACAGCGGTATCCTCGTGGTCTTTGTCTCCGTGGTTTTTGTGAACTCGCCCACAGTGTTCCGCATTGTGCGGGGTCTGGTGCTGGACATCCACACCCGCGACTATGTGGCCGCCGCCCAAACCCGTGGCGAAGGCAAATGGTACATCATGCTTTGGGAAATGCTGCCCAACGCACGTGGGCCTCTGATTGTCGATTTCTGCCTGCGCATTGGCTACACCACGATCCTGCTCGGCACCCTCGGTTTCTTCGGCCTCGGTCTGGAAAGCGAAAGCCCGAATTGGGGCAACACGATCAACGACGGGCGCAAGCTGCTGGCGATCTACCCCCACCCAGCACTGGTACCGGCGTTGTCGCTGCTGAGCCTCGTTCTGGGACTCAACCTGCTGGCAGACGGCCTGCGCGAGGAAAGCCTGCGTGACTGATGAGATGGTGCGGGGCCAGCCCCCGCACCCCCAAAGTATTTTTTGCAAGATGACGCGGCACTTACCGCCATCCCCGAAGGGAGAGCAAAATGAGTAAAATGGCAGACTACGAAGGCCCCATTCTGGAAATCGACCGCCTGTCGATTTCCTTCTTCACCCGCCTGCGGGAAATCCCCGCGGTGATGGACTTTTCGGTCCGCGTGATGCCGGGCGAGGCCGTTGGCCTTGTCGGCGAATCCGGCTGCGGCAAATCCACCGTGGCGCTGGGCGTCATGCAAGACCTCGGCAAGAACGGCAAAGTGGTCGGCGGCTCAATCAAGTTCAAAGGCCGCGACCTCTCGGAAATGTCCGAAGAGGAACTGCGCGACGTACGCGGCAACGAAATCGCCATGATCTATCAGGAGCCAATGGCCTCTCTCAATCCGGCCATGAAGATCGGCAAACAGCTGATGGAAGTGCCCATGATCCATGAGGGTGTCAGCAAAGAAGAGGCCTACAGCCGCGCGCTGGAGGTGGTCACAGACGTGCGCCTGCCGGACCCCGAACGCATGCTCAACAGCTACCCGCACCAGCTTTCCGGTGGTCAGCAGCAGCGTATCGTGATCGCCATGGCCTTGATGTCCAAACCGGCGCTCCTGATCCTTGACGAGCCAACCACCGCGCTTGACGTGACCGTCGAAGCGGCTGTTGTCGAACTGGTCAAGGATCTCGGCAAGAAATACGGCACATCCATGCTGTTCATCTCCCACAACCTCGGTCTGGTTCTCGAAACCTGCGACCGCTTGTGCGTGATGTATTCCGGCGAAGCGGTGGAACGCGGCTCTATTGAAGACGTGTTTGACGACATGCAGCACCCTTATACGCAGGCGCTCTTCCGCTCGATCCCCCTGCCTGGGGCCGACAAAAACGCGCGTCCGCTTGTGGCCATTCCCGGCAACTTCCCCCTGCCCCATGAACGCCCACCCGGTTGTAACTTTGGCCCGCGCTGCGATTACTTCGAAGAAGGTCGCTGTGACGCGCAGGATATCCCGATGGTCAACGTCCACGGATTTGAACGCCACTCTACGCGCTGTCTGAAATCTGAGGAAATCGACTGGAACGCACCGATCACCGTAGGTGAGCAAAAGGAAAAAGCCCCAATAGGCGAAGTTGTTCTAAAAATGGACAACCTCAAGAAATACTACGAAGTGGCCGCCAACGCGCTTTTCGGAGGGGGCGAAACCAAAGTGGTGAAGGCCAACGAAACTCTGAGTTTTGAGGCCCATGAAAGTGAAACCCTCGCCATCGTGGGCGAATCCGGTTGCGGCAAATCCACCTTCGCCAAGGTTCTTATGGGACTGGAAACCGCGACCGAAGGCAAAATCCTTTTGGATGGTGGCGAAATTCAGGACACCGCCATTCAGGCCCGCGACACCAAGACCGTCGCCGACGTGCAGATGGTGTTCCAGAACCCCTTTGACACGCTCAACCCGTCGATGACCGTCGGCCGTCAGATCATGCGTGCTCTGGAAATTTTCGGGATTGGCGAAAACGAGGCCGGACGTCGCAAAAGGATGCTGGAACTGCTCGATCTGGTCAAACTGCCCCGCGCCTTTGCCGACCGCATGCCACGTCAGCTCTCGGGTGGTCAGAAGCAACGTGTCGGCATCGCCCGCGCCTTTGCCGGCGGCGCACGAATTGTGGTCGCCGACGAGCCGGTCTCCGCGCTCGACGTGTCGGTTCAGGCCGCCGTGACGGACCTTCTGATGGAGATCCAGCGTGAAGAGAAAACCACTCTGCTGTTTATCTCCCACGACCTCAGCATCGTGCGCTATCTCTCTGATCGGGTGATGGTGATGTACCTCGGGCACGTCGTTGAAATGGGCACCACCGATCAGGTGTTCTCGCCCCCCTACCACCCCTACACCGAGGCGCTTCTCTCCGCTGTTCCAATCGCCGACACCTCGGTCGAGAAAGAGCACATCGTGCTTGAGGGCGACATCCCGTCCGCCATGAACCCGCCCCCCGGCTGCCCGTTCCAGACGCGCTGCCGCTGGAAATCAGAAGTGCCTGGCGGGCTCTGCGAGAAAGAGGTGCCACCGGTGCGAATGCTCGAAGGCGAGCATCAGGTCAAATGCCACCTTGCAGATGACATCCTTGCGCGCATGACGCCTGTGATCAAAATCGCTGCAGAGTAAAACCGGCAAGACATCAAAAAAGGGCGGTGCCATCCGGCGCCGCCCCTTTTTGTTTCCGAGTGTCTGCTGGTTCAGCCGTCGACGCCCATCATGATCTGTGCGTAAAACTGCACCGCACGTTCCAGATCGGCAATCGACACCCTCTCGTTGATGCCATGGATGCGCGACAGGTCATCAGGACCAAAGGTCATCGGATTGAACCTGTAACTGTCGTCCGAAATCTTGGAGAAATGTTTGCTGTCCGTGCCGGCAACAGTTAGCCCCGGCACAAGGATCACATCGCCAAACGCACCCAAAGTGGCCTGTGCAAGTAATTGAAATCCTTCACTTTCCGAGCTTGACACAGGGCTAGGCAAGGTCGGCTCGCCACGTACAGATACCTCGACGTCCGGATCATCAATGACGCTTTCCACATGTGCGATCACGCTTTCCACTGTGTCTCGCGGATGTATGCGGAAATTGACCACCGCAACGGCCTCGGTCGGCAATACATTTTCGGTCAAAGACGCTTGCAACATGGTTGGCGCTGTTGTTGTGCGCATCATCGCATTGGTCGGGCCTGAGCCCGACAAGACGCCCTCCAGCACCGGCCGGAACAGCCACTGGTTTGCGAACAAAACACGCTGCACCATGCCAAACTCCGGCGCCACAGCATCGAAGAACTCCGCTGTGGCGTCGGTCAATCCACCTGGCACCGGATTGGCCATCAACCGCTCCACGGCCACCGCAAGCGAGCCCACAGCCGTTTCACTTGGCGGCAAGGACGAATGCCCGCCCGTCGCCTTGGCCGTGATGTTGAGCGTCACATAGCCTTTTTCTGCCACGTTGATCGACGCCACTGGAGCGGGCAATCCCGGCAGCACATCATCCAGTACCATAGAGCCTTCGTCCAGCGACCACGCCATCTGCACACCACGCGATCCCAGCAGTTCCACCGCCGCGCCTGCGCCATTCGCACCGCCAATTTCCTCGTCATGACCAAAGATGAAATAGATGGTGCGCTCGGGCTGGAACCCTTCCGCAATCAGCATCTCTGCCGCTTCCAAAAGGCCAATCACGCCGATCTTGTCATCAATCGTGCCGCGCCCCCAGACGAATTCCGCATCCGTTTCGCCGGCAAAAGGCGCGTGGGTCCAACGCTCCCGCTCGGCCTCGGGTGCCGGCACAACGTCATAGTGGCCGGTCATCAACACCGGTTGGGCATCGGCATTCTTTCCGGTCCACTTATAGATCGGCGTCAGGTTTGCCATTTCCCGATCCATAGTGGAGTGAACGGCCGGATATGTGGTTTCGATCCACTCAAGAAACCCGCGAAATTGCCCCTCTGCCAAGGGATCGACAAGGTGCTGCGCCACGGTTTCATATGTCACAGCCTCGGCCATATTGGCCACGATACGGTCCACATCGACCGTGACCGGCGTCATCGCCGCAGCATCCGCTGGCGCATAGTCCGGCGCTTTATAAAGTGCTGTTTTCACAGCAATAACAAGGATCAACGCCGCAAGCGCCAAGCCCAGAATTTTTAGAATTCGTAGAGTCATCCGTCCCTCTCCCCAGAGCGATTTTCGTCACCATAAAGGGAGAGAACACCTCAAGGCAAAGACGCCCCGACGTCACCCGCCTTATTGAAGAAGGTGCTCATAGCGCGCATCCGTTAGTGTTTTCATAAACGCCACCAACGCATCGATCCGCTTGTCATCCAGCGCCGGCCCTTCGGTCAGCTCTTCGACCGAAAGTGAATGCATGACTTCAGGTACCCGCCATTTCGCTCCAGTCTCAGGATTGATCTGTCGCTTTTCGTCCTTGGAGTTGTACTTGTTATAAAACAGCACAACAGTACGCAGGTCCTCAAAAACCCCGTTGTGCATATAGGGCCCTGTGACGGCCACATTGCGCAGCGTCGGCGTACGGAACTTGCCCATATGTTTGGTTTTTTTGACTTCAGGATTGCTCAACAACCCCTTGTCAATGCTGCCTTTTGCGCCACTCACTTCCCGCGCTACTACATTCACCGGCACCCCGATATTATGGTACTCATAGTTGGTGAAAGTCTCTTTCTGGTGCGTCTGGCTCGACCGCAATTGATGGCACTCCGCACAGTTGGTGAACTGCTCGGAGAAGAACAACACGCGGCCCAGTTCTTCTTCCTTGGTGAATTCCACTTCCCCCCGCAAATAGCGATCATACTTGCTGTCAAATGGCGCGAACACGTCGGTGCGCTCAAAGGCAGCAATGGCCTGAGTCATCGCCGAGTAGCCCGCCTCTGCATCCTCAAGCACACCAGGCGCAAACAACGCCTCCATGCTGATCACATAGTCCGGGTTTTCCTTCAGTCGCGCGACAACCGCAGGCTTGTCGGCCATGCCCATCTCGACAGGGTTCAACGGCGGCCCTCCCGCCTGATCCTCAAGCGTGTTGGCCCGCCCGTCCCAGAACAGTCCCCCAGCCGCATCGCCATCCCATTCAAGGTCAAACTCCGGCACAAAGGCCGCATAACTCGCCGTCGGCGTGTTGCGATCACCCAGCGAAACTCCATCGTCGCCCAAAGACACCGCGCGCCCCGCGTCCGTTTCGCGCGGATCAACAAAAGCCATCTCGGGATCATGGCATGTCGCGCAGGATTGCGTCCTGTTCAACGACAGGTTTTCATCGTGAAACAGCGCTTCTCCGAGAGTTTCCAAACTGTTGTAAGATTCTGCAATCGCCATCGGAGCAAAAAGAGAGAGCGAAATTGCCGTGCGGATCAGGGACATAAACAGCAGCCTTCGATAGAATTTGGACCATGACCTACGTCACAATCGCATCGCGCGTATTTGAGCGACATCAATAACCGACAAAAACTATCTGGAAAAGGGCGGATTGCACAACCGCTAGCCGCCGATGATCACACGCACATAATTCTGGGTTTCCTTATACGGCGGCACACCACCGTATTTTGCGACCGCTTCCGGTCCGGCATTATAGGCTGCCAACGCAAGTCGCCATGAACCAAAACGTACGTATTGCGTCTTAAGATAACGCGCGCCGCCCTCAAGGTTCTGCTGTGGATCGAGCGGGTCCACGCGCAACGCCCGAGCCGTATCAGGCATCAACTGAGCCAGACCCAGAGCGCCCTTGTGCGACTTCGCAGTCGCGTTCCAATTGCTCTCCTGTTTCACAAGCTTGAGAAACAAGTCCACCGGCACGCCATGCAACAACGCCGCCTCTCGGGCCATCGCGAGGAAAGGTCCGTTGTAGGTGTCGCGGTAACTGCCATCGCCCCATTTTGACGGCGTATAAATCGGCTGCGGCTTCAACCGCACAGACCCGCGGTATTGCTCGCTAGCGCGGCCATCAAGAACTTTGGTCTGGTTTTTGAAAATGCGGGATTTGGATTTAGAGGAAACAGTCTGCGCCGCTACCGGCCCACTGGCCAGAACCGCAATCACCGCTACACAAATAACCCTGCGCATTACCATGCCCACAACTGCCCCGTTCTCGGTTGCGCAATTAGTAACGCACTCCAACCTCAAGATCAATTCTGATGCCGCGCACGCAGTCGGTAGGCATTTTAATCAATCTTTCCGTAACCAATGCCATGCAAGAATCGGCTTTCCATCCCCCTGTACCAATGGTGTAAGGTGGCCCGAACCAGACAACAGATTCCACGGGAGACAAGGCGCATGGCCGGCTCAGTTAACAAGGTTATTATCATCGGCAATCTGGGGCGCGACCCCGAGGTGCGCACCTTCCAGAACGGCGGCAAGGTCTGCAACCTACGCATCGCCACCTCCGAGACTTGGAAAGACCGCAACACCGGTGAACGCAAAGAGCGCACTGAATGGCACTCCGTGGCTATCTTTCAGGAAGGCCTCGTGCGCATCGCTGAGCAGTACCTGCGCAAGGGCTCCAAAGTATATGTCGAAGGCAAACTGCAAACCCGCAAGTGGCAGGACCAGTCCGGTCAGGACCGCTACTCCACCGAAGTGGTGTTGCAAGGTTTTGACGGCGTTCTGACCATGCTCGACGGCCGCTCCGGCGGCGGTGACGGCGGCGGCTTTGGTGGCGGCGGTCAAGGTGGCGGTGGCTACGGCGGCGGTTACGACCAAGGTGGCGGCGGCTACGATCAGGGCGGCGGCGGCAACTTCGGTGGCGGTCAACAAGGCGGCGGCGGCGGTGCCCCGTCCCGCGATCTGGACGACGAAATCCCGTTCTGAACCAACGCACAGGACGATCCAAAGGCCGCGCTTCGTCGCGGCCTTTTTCTTTGGCCTTCCCCCCACCTGACCAACCCGCTACACCTTACCTGAACACCTATTCAGAGGGACGCGGCATGACCAATCCAGATCAATTCAACACATCCCTGCAAGAGCGCCTCATGGCGTACTGCGCGATCGACAGCCAAAGCGATGAGCATTCCCCGACGAGTCCCTCCACCGCAATTCAGTTCGACATGCAACGCCACCTGATGGCCGAGCTGGAAAAGATCGGCGCCTCTGACATTCAGCTCACCGACTATGGCGCGTTGCTCGCAACCGTGCCCGCCACAGACGACAGCGCACCAACCATTGGTTTTTGCGCCCATGTGGACACGGCACCACAATTCAACGCCACAGGTGTCAAACCGCGTCTGCATCCCGCGTACGACGGCTCTGACATCACCTATCCCGACAATCCCGACCTGATCCTGAATCCTCAGACGTCCGCCTATCTGGGCGAACGCGTGGGCGACGACATCATCACCGCCTCCGGCCTGACCCTTTTGGGGGCTGACGACAAAGCAGGCGTCGCGATCATCATGACCATGGCCGAGTATTTGCTCAAAACTCCTGGGCTCACCCACGGCAAAGTGCGTCTGGCCTTCACACCGGACGAGGAAATCGGGCGCGGCGTGGATGAACAACTGCCTGCGGATTTTGGCGTTGATTTCGCCTACACGCTGGACGGGGCCAAACGCGGCACAATGGAGTTTGAAACCTTCTCCGCAGACGGCGCAATTGTGACCGTCACCGGTGTCTCCACGCACCCGGGATATGCCAAGGACAAGCTGGTGAATGCGCTGCACGTCGCGGCCGCCATCACATCGGCGCTCGACGTGGACGGCACCACGCCGGAAACCACCAGCGGCAAAGAAGGCTTCACCCACATCTATGCGCAAGACGGCGGCAGCTCTGAAACCACCCTGCGTTTCATCATTCGTGCCTTTGAGATGGCCGATCTGGAAGCCCAGACTGCCCGCCTAAAAACTGCCTGCGCCAAAGCCGAGGCCGACTTCCCCGGCGCAAAAGTCACCTGCGAGATCTCCAAACAATACCGCAACATGCGCTATTGGCTGGAAAAAGACATGACACCTGTGGAACTCGCCCAAGACGCCATGCGCGCCCTCGGGATGGACCCCGAATGCGCTGCAATCCGCGGCGGCACAGACGGCTCGCGCCTGACCGAAATGGGCGTGCCTTGCCCCAACCTTTTCACCGGCATGATGGAAATCCACGGGCCTCTGGAATGGATCTCGGTGCAAGACATGGCGCTAGCGACTCAAACAGTTTTGACAATTGTCGATCGCGCCGCGCGCTAACTATTGGTGAAGCGGCGTGGCCAACTGGCCCCGCGCCGCTCACGCTTCCCCACGTTTTTGTGACCTGACGTCAACAAACCGCACCCCGCTGCGGCGCGTAGTCGATCCATTGCAAAACCAGGGAGATAACAATGCCTTCTAACCAGCAGATTTCCGACTACGGCTCGGGCACAGCACCGACACCATCATCGGCCACGCAATCCATTGCGTCCATCGCGGCTTCCAATGGCAACTTTGACATTCTCGTCGCGGCGCTCGACGCCGCAGGCCTTGTCGACACCTTCGCCAATCCCGGCGACTTCACGGTCTTCGCCCCCACCGACGAAGCCTTCACCATTCTGGCGCAGGACACCTTTGGCATCGACACCACCGGCCTGACCGAGGGCGAAATTGCGGTTGAACTGGTCACTTTGCTGGGCGTTGAAACTCTGACAGACGTGTTGTTTTACCACGTTCAGGCAGGGTCCAGTTCGTTGTCTGACATTCAGTCGACCGGCAGCGTCACCACCCTTCTGGGCGGCACGACTTTCGGCGTGGACGGCGACACACTGAATGACGCAGACCCTGACGTCGAGGATCCGGAATTCGTGGCCGGCCTGACCGATATTGCAGCCACCAACGGGGTAATCCATGTGATCGATCGCGTGCTTCTGCCGATCAATGTCGCCGAAGTCACGCCGCAGCCCACCATCGCTGACATCGCCGGGTCAAATCCGGCGTTCGAGGCCCTGACCGGCGCGCTGGCGGCCACTGGCTTGCTCTCCCTCTTTGAGGATCCAAACAACGACTTCACAGTATTTGCACCCACTGATGATGCCTTCCGAGCATTGGCCGAGGAACTGGGCATCGACACCACGGGCGTTGCCGACGCCGAACTGCCGTCCGCTCTTGTCGGGGCCCTTGGCATCGATCTCGTGCGCAATGTGCTGCTGTATCATGTGCAAGCAGGCGGGCAGTCGCTCGCGGAATTGCAGGAGGCCGGCCTGATCACGACCGCACTCGAAGGCGGAAATCTCGTCGTCGTGGGCAACACGGTGGTCGACGCCGACCCCGATCGTCCGAACCCAAATTTTGTAAGCGGTCTGACCGACATCGAAGCGCGCAACGGCGAAATTCAGGTGATCGACAGCGTACTACTGCCAATCGACGTCGGCAGCGTGACGCCTCAGTTCCTTTTTGGCGGGTTTGGTCAAGACGTCCAAATCGGCTCCGCTGCGCGTGACGTGCTGTTTGGCTTCTTTGGTGATGACATACAGATCGGCGGCGATGGAAGCGACCGCATGTTCGGCAGCCTTGGCGAAGATACGATGTTTGGCGGCAACGGCAACGACGTGATGCGCGGCGGCGTTGGCGATGACGACATGAACGGCGGCAACGGCAATGACCGCATGTTCGGCAGTTGGGGCGACGACTTGATGTCCGGCAACGACGGCAATGATCGCATGTTCGGCGGCAGCGGCAACGACACCATGGAAGGTGGCGAAGGCAATGACATCATCCTCGGCAACCGAGGCGCGGATCACTTAAGCGGTGGCGAAGGCGACGATCACATCCGCGGCGGACATGGCCGCGACGTGATTGACGGTGGCGAGGGCAACGACGAACTCATGGGCGGCGGTGGCGCCGACCAGTTTGTTTTCACCACGCTGTCGGGGGATGACACGATTCTCGACTGGCGCTGGAACGATACCATCGTTCTGGACAGCAGCGATTTCGCCAACTTCGCCGCCGTGCAGGCCGCAACCACCATCGAGGACGGCGAAATCACAATTGCAGGTGCCGACGGCACCATCACATTCCACGGCACCTCGATCAACGAGGGCGACTTCGTCTTCGTGTAATCACATCAAACGACAGAGTTCCGAGGCGCCGGCTACCCAGCTGGCGCCTCATGTATGTCACCGCCGTGACAGCTCTTCAGCCAGCAAATCCCGCACCACATCGCGCGGCACATCGGCGGTGACGAATGCCTGCCCAATCCCACACGCCAGAATAAAGCGCAGCTGGCCGTCCACCACTTTTTTGTCCTGCCCCATAAGCTCAAGCAAGGCATCCGCATCTGGCAGATCACCCTCAATGTCGCGCAAATCCACTTTCATGCCCATGTCGCTCAGATGCTGGCGCACTCGGCTCGGCTCTTCTTGCGAACACAGCCCCAGCCGCGCGCTCAACTCAAACGCCAAAGCGCAGCCGACAGCCACGCCTTCGCCATGCAGCAACCGATCGCCATAGCCCGTTGCCGCCTCCAGCGCGTGACAGAAAGTGTGACCAAGGTTCAAAAGCGCCCGATCCCCCTGTTCGGTCTCATCGCGCATCACAATCTCGGCCTTCATTTCGCAAGAGCGCTTCACCGCCGCGATCCGTGCCGTCATATCGCCCCGCGCCAACGCAGGCCCTTGTGTTTCAAGCCAGTCAAAAAACGCGCTGTCGCCCAGCAATCCGTATTTGACCACCTCGCCATAACCAGCCAGAAAATCGCGCGGCGTCATCGTGCCCAGCACATCCACGTCCGCCAGCACCAGTTTGGGTTGGTGAAATGCGCCAACAAGGTTCTTGCCAGCCGGCGAATTGATCCCTGTCTTACCACCGACCGAACTGTCGACTTGCGCCAACAGGCTTGTCGGGATCTGCACAAAGCCCACGCCACGGCGCAAAACAGCCGCCGCAAATCCCGTCAGATCACCAATCACACCGCCACCAAAGGCCACAACAAGGTCGTTGCGCTCGACCTTTTGGGCCAAAAGCCATTCAACGGTTTCCTGCAAATAATGCCAGCACTTCGTGCTTTCACCAGCCGGCAAGACCATCGCCTGCATCGCAATGCCCTCGGCCTCCAGCCCTGCCCGCAATGTTTCCAGATGCAGCTTCGCGACATTTTCATCCGTCACGACACAAACTTGCTTACGTCCAAGCATCGGGCCGATCAGCGCACCACTTTGCGCCAACAACCCCGGACCGATGTGAATGTCATAGGCCCGATCCCCAAGCCCCACGTGCACCGTTTCCATCATCGTTTAGTTCTCCGTCAGCACGTCGTCACGATCCGCCATTGCGCGGATCACGCGATCAGCCATCTCTTCAATGCTCAAGCCCGCATCCGCCTTAACAGGCAAGTCCGCCTGACTGTAAAACGGCACCCGTTTGGCAAAAATCTCTTCCAGTGTGCGGCGCGGGTTCGGAGTGCGTAGCAACGGGCGGGTGTCTTTGTGACGCACCCGCGACCACAGCAGTTCAACATCCGCATCAAGCCAGACCGCCACGCCTTTGTCGGCAATCATGCGACGGTTTTCCTCTGACAAATACGCTCCGCCGCCGGTCGACAGGATACAGCGTTCATCCTCCAGAAGGCGCTCAATCACCTGAGTTTCCTTGCGCCGGAAAAACGGCTCACCGTCCCGTTCGAAAATTTCGGCGATGCTCATATTGGCCGCTTTTTCGATCTCTGCATCAGAATCGATAAACGGCACCCCCAACTTGGCGGCGACGGCACGGCCCACGGCGGTTTTTCCGGCCCCCATCATGCCCACCATCACAACGGTTTTCTTCAAATCAAAGGTCATCACACGTCCGGATCGGCCAAGGTTCGCCAAAATTAACACCTCGGCATTGAATGACGTGATCTTGCTGGAAATGCCAGTTATAACTTTCGTAAAACAGGCAGGAAATTGGGGAGTTTCATGGGCAAACTAGTACGAGCATTGGCGATTCTGTTGCTGCTGGCCATTATTGGCCTTGTGGCCTACGCGTATTTCGGGCCATTTTTCGGGGCAGATTTTTCTGCACCCCAGACTGAAATCCGTATTCCTGTCGAGCTGAATGGTTCCTGAGTTTCGCAAATTTTTGGCTTCAACCGCTGTCTGCGCGGTGCTGGTTGCCCCCGCCTCGGCGCAGGTTGGGGCGTCCGATGCGCCCTTGTCAGCGATCGAATGGCTGAAACAGCAGCCGACCGTGACCTTGGACATGGGGCTGACACCCACAGAGCCTGACCCCGACTTTGGCGCGGAAACACCCCTGATCACCGTTTCTCCGCTCGGCGAAAAAACACTGGATGCCGTGGGCCTTTTGCCACCGCATGTGACCGGCCTGCCGACCACCCTCTGGACCAAGTCCGAGGCCAACAGACTCTCCGCACTGATCGACGACCAGCGCCCCGAGGTTCTGCCCGCGATGCAGGCCCTTTTGTACACCCTCTTGCTGGCCGAAGCCGATCCGCCCCGCGATGCCGGAACTCAAAATGCTGCGCTTCTGGCACGCATCGACAAATTGGTCGAATTGGGCGCACTGGAACAGGCTGGCGCCCTAATCGAACGCGCGGGCGCAACGACACCGGCCCTGTTTCAACGTTGGTTTGATGTCACGCTTCTGATGGGAGAAGAAGACCTCGCCTGCGACGCCCTGATGCAAGCCCCGCATCTGGCACCGGACTACCCTGCCCGCATTTTCTGCACCGCGCGTGCCGGCGACTGGCGCGCTGCCGCCCTGACGCTGGACTCGGCCAAGGCACTGGGCCTGATCTCCGAAGAAATGGACTCTCTGCTCCTGCGTTTCCTTGATCCGGAGCTGTTTGAGGGCGAGCCCATGCTGACCGTGCCGGGTCCGATGACACCGCTCAAATTCCGGCTCTATGAGGCCATTGGCGAAGGGCAAACCTCTGCAAGCCTGCCGCGTCCCTACGCCCACGCCGACCTGCGCGACACCGCCGGCTGGAAGGCGCAACTGGAAGCCGCCGAGCGCCTTGCGCGCACCGCCGCGCTGCATGAAAACCGTCTGCTCGGCGTCTATACCGAACGAAAACCAGCCGCATCCGGCATGATCTGGGACCGTGTTGCAGCTTTGCAGGCATTTGATCACGCCATGACCGCAGGCGACACCCGCAGCGTCGCAGACTCCCTGCCCTCCGCATGGGCCGCCATGCAGCAGGCAAATCTCGAGGTGGCCTTTGCCCGCCTTTATGGTGCGGATCTTTTGCAATTGCCGCTGCAAGGCACCACCGGTCGTCTGGCGCGCGACATCGCCCTACTTTCATCTGACTATGAACGTGCCGCACAGGCCGGACCGCGTGATTTCCTCGCCGGTCTCGCGCGCGGCACCCCGCCCCGCACCCCCATCGATCCGCTCCACCGTGCCATCGCCGACGCGTTTCACGGCGCCGGAGTTCCGCAGGACCTCTCAACCATGCTGGCCCGCGGGCAATTGGGCGAAGTGATCCTGTCGGCCATGTCTCTGATGGATTCAGGCGCCGCAGGCGATTTGCAGGCCCTGACAGAAGCGCTCTCCACGCTGCGGGCCGTGGGTCTGGAAGACACCGCCCGCCGCGCGGCCTTGCAGGTGGCCTTGCTTGACACGCGGGGCTAGCAGCCATGACCGATCTTCGCTGGATTGCCACATTCCTTGACGCACAGGCCGCCGAAATGGGGGCCGCGAAAAATACCCAAGAGGCCTACGCCCGCGATCTGCGCGACTTTGCCCACTGGCTGACCACCCAAAACAGCAGCCTCGCCACCGCAGATCAGGACAAGGTCGAAAAATACCTGATCTACTGCGACGCGCAGGGGCTCGCCCAATCCACTCGCGGGCGCAAACTATCATCCATCAAACAGCTCTATCGCTTTGCCTTTGAAGAAGGCTGGCGCACCGACAATCCGGCGATCCGCATCAAAGGCCCCGGTCGCGCAAAACGTCTTCCAAAAACGCTTGACGTGAGCGAGGTCGACCGCCTGCTTCAGGCTGCGCGCGAAACCGGTCGCTCCCGCGAAGACAAACTGCGCAACACCTGCCTGATGGAATTGCTCTACGCCACCGGCATGCGCGTCACGGAACTGGTCAGCCTTCCCGTCAGCGCCGCCCGAGGTGATCCGCAAATGCTGCTTGTGATGGGCAAAGGCAGCAAAGAACGCATGGTGCCGCTCTCGCCGGATGCCCGCGAGGCGCTTCAGGTCTGGCTTACTGTGCGGGACACCATGGAAGAGAGCGCCTCCGCCAAAGGCCAGCCGCCGTCACGATTTCTCTTTCCCTCCCGTGGAAAACTCGGCCACCTGACACGCCACTGGTTTTATCAGTTGATCAAAGACCTGGCAGTGACCGCCGGCGTCAGCCCCGCCAAAGTCACGCCCCACACCCTGCGGCACGCTTTTGCGACACACCTCTTGGCCAACGGCGCCGATCTGCGTTCCATCCAGACATTGCTGGGCCACGCAGATGTCGCCACAACCGAAATTTACACGCATGTTCTGGACGAACGTCTGCGTGAGCTGGTGACAGAACATCATCCGCTGGCCAAGGGCCCCAAGTGCAACTGATCGGGCAACACATCTTCTGAGGGCCAGCGTCCTGACAAAAGGGCGCGGTCATACCCCTGACGCAACCCCGCCTTCTGCATATCTGCAAAGGCCGCCTCCGCGTCATAACGCAAAGACAACAACGCCACGCCACGCTCAGACAACACCGCAAAGGCCGTGTCTTGCGTGCCATCATGAGGCGGCATGCCGATCACGCCTGCATTGATCCAGCGAACGCCTGCGACCTCACGCTCAAAGGCAAGTCCGCTGTGTCCTGCCACCACGATGTCCACATCGCCCACTTCTGCACGCAACAAGGCAACTTCTTCCCCGAACGCGGCCTCATCAGACACCGACCACAGGAACCGCGCGATATCTGTGACCCCGCCGTGGATCACCGCCACCCGCCTGTCAGTGTGGTTGAACACCACCACATCAGGCAAGTCGGCCATCCAGGCCCGATCCTCTGTGCCGATGGCCTGATCCGCATGTGCATACCAACCGGCCGACAGCAGATCACACGTGGTTCCCGCCTCAAAACCGCACCCGCAATCCATCGCGCCTGCCGCCAGCTGCCGCTCACAGTTTCCCGCCACCACCGCGATGCCGCTTGCCCGCACCAAGGCGACAGTCTCGGCGGGCTTGGCGCAATAGGCCACCACATCGCCCGTGCAAATCACATTTTCCGCCGCAACGCCCCGCGCTGCGGCCTCGATGAACACCGCCTCTGTGGCCTGCAAGTTGGAATACGGCCCACCGAACAAAAGCACGTCACCGCGCAGATTTCCCAAGTCTTCAATCTTCATGCCAAATGCCTAGCCCGACACCCTTCCAAAAGGAATTCACAAAACCGCCAAGCAACATCCTGCGCAATTCGCAGCCATTTCCCTTGATCCCGCGCCCCGCCACTCCCATAACAGCTTTGCTATGACTGACACCATTTCGACCGCCGCGTCCCTCGACACCGCCTTTTGGATCAGCGCCAGCGTGATCCTGGGCCTGCTGTTGCTATCCGCCTTCTTCTCCGGCTCTGAAACCGCGCTGACCGCCGCGTCGCGCGGCAAACTGCGCACACAGGCCGACAAAGGCTCCAGGGGCGCGCAACGCGCTCTCGCCGTAACCGAAGACAGCGAACGTCTGATCGGCTCGGTGCTGCTGGGCAACAACCTCGTCAACATTCTTGCCACCTCTCTCGCCACCGCCCTGTTTACCAAGGCCTTTGGCGAAGGCGGCGTTGCATTGGCGACTTTGGTGATGACCCTGCTGGTGCTGATCTTTGCCGAGGTGCTGCCCAAGACCTATGCCATCACCCGCCCCGAAGGCGCGGCGGCCT
Source organism: Shimia haliotis (assembly GCF_900114415.1). GTDB lineage: Bacteria > Pseudomonadota > Alphaproteobacteria > Rhodobacterales > Rhodobacteraceae > Shimia > Shimia haliotis. The sequence continues at coordinate 910,267 of NZ_FOSZ01000001.1, forward strand.
TTGTCGCCGCCCCGATCAGCGTCATCGTCACGATCTTTGCTCCGATTGTGTCCGCTGTGCGTTTTTTCGTACGCGGCGTGCTGCGCGTCTTTGGCGTGCAGATCGACCCTGACAGCCACATCCTTGCCGTGCGCGAGGAAATCGCCGGAGCAATCCAGCTTGGCCACTCCGAAGGCATCGTGGAAAAAGAAGACCGCGACCGCATTCTCGGGGCTTTGGATCTGTCTGATCGCACCGTCGAAGAAATCATGCTGCATCGCTCCGGCATCCAGATGATCAATGCCGACGACAACCCGCGTGACATCCTGAACCAGTGTCTGGAAAGCAATCACACGCGCCTGCCTGTGTTCAAGGACGATCCCGAAAACATCGTCGGCGTTGTGCATGCCAAAGACCTCTTCCGCGCCATCACCGGCCGCGTCTCAGGCCCTGACGGCGGGCCTGAAAGCCTGTTGTCTCTGGACATCACCGAAGTCGCAAACGAGCCCTACTTCATTCCCGAGACCACATCTCTGGACGACCAGATGCGCCAATTCCTGCGCCGCCGCAGCCACTTTGCTCTGGTGGTCGACGAATACGGATCGCTTCAGGGGCTGATCACGCTAGAGGACATCCTCGAGGAAATTGTTGGCGAAATCACCGACGAGTTTGACGAAGACACCGACCACCCGATCCGCAAATCGGAGGACGGCCAGTTCCTGATCGAGGGCGCGATGACCATCCGTGATCTCAACCGCGCAACCGACTGGAACCTGCCCGACGAAGAGGCCAACACCGTCGCCGGTCTCGTGATCCACGAAGCGCAGATGATCCCGACAGTGGGACAGGTGTTTTCTTTCCACGGCTTCCGTTTTGAAGTCACCGCGCGAGAAGCCAACCGCATCACGGCGCTCAAAATCCGCCCGCTCTAAAGACGGGCGGCAAACCAATGTCTACGGCGCAGTTGCGGTCGCGGTCCTCCCACCCCGCTCCTGCCCAACAAACCGTGATGCTTGGCGTCACAAATATTCTTGCTCGGCCGCCGCAATCGTACTTGCTCCTTTCGCTGAATTGCTGCCATCACTTGCTGGTTTGAAACGCGCACTCCGGATCTCCCATGCAAAACGTCAAAGGCATTCTTCTGATTGTGGCCGCCATGCTCGGCTTCTCGCTCGAAGACATGTTTATCAAATCGCTCTCTGCGACCTTGCCCACGGGGCAGATCCTGATGTCTCTGGGGCTCGGTTCAGTGGGCATTTTTGTGCTTTTGGCACGGCTTCAGGGCCACCGGATTTTCACCGCCGCCGGATGGTCGCCCATGATGATCTTGCGCGCCAGCTGCGAAGCCGTCGGTGCGATGATGTTTGCCACCGCTCTGGCCCGCGTCGACATTTCAACCGTTGCCGCTGTTTTTCAGACCCTGCCATTGGTGATCACCATGGGCGCGGCGCTCTTTTTGGGGGAACAGGTCGGCTGGCGGCGCTGGAGCGCGATTGCCACCGGTTTTGCCGGTGTCCTCTTGATCATCCGCCCCGGATTGGATGCCTTTGACCCCAACACTCTTCTTGTTCTCGGCTCGGTCTTTGCCATTGCGTTGCGCGACCTTCTCACCCGCCGCATCGACGTGGCGGTCTCCTCCTATGTGGTCTCGCTGCAAGGCTTCCTGTCGCTGATCCCCGCGGGGGCTTTGATGGTCGCCATGGGAAGCACCGGATACCAAAGCCTGCAAACACCGGAACTCTCCATGTTGGCTGGCGCCATCCTTTTTGGCACCACCGCCTATCTCGGCATCGTGACCGCCATGCGCATCGGCGAAGCCTCCGTCGTGGCACCGTTCCGATACTCCCGGCTGGTCTTTTCAATGGCCCTGGGCATGCTGGTCTTCGGGGAAAAGCCGGACCTGCCCACTCTTGCCGGCGCCGCGCTGATCATCGCGTCAGGACTCTATACTTTTGTACGCGAACAACGTTTGGCCCGCGCCGCCACCGCGGGCAATTGAGCCATCCTGTCACTGTTAGCCCTAACCTGCCGCAAAAACCGCCGTTAGCGCTACCAGATACCGTTTACTTTTGATCTCTCCCTGCTATGACTGCGCCAACAAAATTGGCCAGTTCAGGGAACTCCTCATCATGAGCACCATCATTGACATTTTCGCCCGCGAAATCCTCGACAGCCGCGGTAACCCGACCGTCGAAGTCGACGTAACGCTGGAAGACGGCACCGTGGGCCGCGCCGCTGTGCCGTCCGGCGCCTCCACCGGCGCGCACGAAGCCGTTGAGAAACGCGACGGCGACAAAGACCGCTACATGGGCAAAGGCGTTCTGGAAGCGGTCAACGCTGTGAACGGTGAAATCGCAGAAGAACTTGTGGGTATGGACGTCACCGAACAGGTCGCGCTGGATCAGGCCATGATCGAACTGGACGGCACCCCGAACAAAAGCCGCCTTGGCGCCAACGCTATCCTCGGCGTTTCTCTGGCTGCTGCCAAAGCCGCCGCTGACTACACCACACAGCCGCTGTTCCGCTACGTGGGCGGCACCTCGGCGCGTGTTCTGCCGGTTCCGATGATGAACATCATCAACGGTGGTGAGCATGCCGACAACCCAATCGACATTCAGGAATTCATGATCATGCCGGTCTCTGCGGACAACATCCGCGAAGCCATCCGCATGGGCGCCGAAGTCTTCCACACCCTGAAAAAAGAACTCTCTGCCGCAGGCTACAACACCGGTATCGGTGACGAGGGCGGCTTTGCTCCGGCGCTGGAAAGCACCCGCAAGGCGCTGGACTTCGTGATGACCTCCATCGAAAAAGCCGGCTACAAACCAGGCGAGGATATCTACCTCGCGCTCGATTGCGCCTCCTCCGAGTACTACAAGGACGGCAAATACGAGATGGTGGGCGAAGGCAAATCCCTGACGTCTGCTGAAAACGCGCAGTACCTCGCCGACCTCTGCAAAGACTACCCGATCATCTCGATCGAAGACGGCATGGACGAAGACGACTGGGACGGCTGGAAAGCCCTGACCGACCTGATCGGTGACAAAATACAGCTGGTGGGTGACGACCTCTTCGTGACCAACCCGACCCGTCTGGCGGACGGCATTGCACAAGGCGTAGCCAACTCCATGCTGGTCAAAGTGAACCAGATCGGTTCGCTGACCGAAACGCTGAAGGCTGTCGATATGGCCCACCGCGCGCGCTACACCAACGTGATGAGCCACCGCTCCGGCGAAACCGAGGACGCCACCATCGCCGACCTCGCGGTTGCCACCAACTGCGGCCAGATCAAAACCGGCTCCCTGTCCCGCTCGGACCGGCTGGCAAAATACAACCAGCTGATCCGCATCGAGGAAATCCTCGGCGAGACCGCCGAATATGCGGGCCGCTCGATCCTCAAGTGAGCTGAGCCACCGACAAACACAAAAGCCCCGCTATCCGGCGGGGCTTTTTTGTCTCGCGGGAAACCCCGAGCTAGAAAACCAGACGCGTTCGCAAACCAAATAGGGTGATCACGTCATCGGTCGCCCCGGGCAACAGCGGATTGGAAATCACCTGAATCGACGGCGTAATCTGCAATCCCGGTGAAATCGAGAACCGGTAGAACGCTTCCGCGGTGATCTGCCCGGCGCTCGACTCAGCAGCCTCGGCCCAATTTAGGCCAAACCCGGCGGCATCTGTGTTGCGCCCGTAATAGGCCACCCCGGCCGAGACCGATTTCTTATACAACGCTGCCGTGCCCTGACTGACCCCAGCCCGCACAAACGGCAGCCATTTGTTGTTCACAAACCAAGCCGCCGAAAACGCGCCCCCCCAATCTTCGGCCCGACCAAGCGCCGCGGACCCATCCGCGTGCCAAAGGGTGATATGCACGTTGTCAAAATAGATGCGATCCATGCCGGACGTGTAGCCAATCTCGAGGCTTTTGAAGAGATTACCGTTGTCAAACACGTCAAAGTCCGGACTTGTCGGATCCGCATCTGCATCCGCAAGACTGCCAACCATATAGAAGTTGTCGCTCAGGCGCAGCCCGCCGGCGATCCCCAAACCCTGATTGGGCGTGTTGATCGTCGGGTTGGTGTTAAACGCCAGGTTCTGGAACCCCGAATAAGGGCTCACTGCCCCATAAAGATCGACGAAATCCGTCACATCCAGATGCCCGAACTGCAAGGTCCACGCGCCGTTCGCGGCCCGTTGCGTCCAAAACAGGTTGGTCAGCATGGTGCCGTTGTCGTTAAAGGCGGTTCCCGTGATTGACAGCGCACCGCCGTCCAATCCCAGAAATTGCGGCGCGACACTGCCATAGCTGTGACGATTTTCGACCTTGAACGTCAAGCTGCCGCGATCGGTGGCCTGCCAACTGCCGTAAATGCGCGCAATGCCCCCTCCGGCCTCACCCGCTCCGACACTGGCGTCCGACCATTGACCAAGGCTCAGGTAATCAAAGTTGAATTTGACACCCTGCTCCGCCAAGCCGTCCTTCCAAGCAAACCACTGTGGAGCGACATTTCGCGGAAAATCAGAGCGGAACTGCGGGTCGGTCAACCCATCTCCGGGCATCAAATCCGCCGCCACAGAGGACGGGCCTGACAACCCCTGCGTTTGCGCAACAGCCCAGATCGGCGACCAAAGTGTCACGATCCCTGCCAGAAGTGTAAACAAACTCCGCATGACGTCAGTTCAGGGTGTTTTTGTAGATCACACCATCTTTCATGATTATGCGAAGGGTCTCAGGGCTCTCAGGACGCGGTTCCGCGCCAAACCACTTGTCGCCGGTTCCAACCACGGAAAAATCTTCCAACGGGTTGCCATCCATCAACAGGATGTCCGCATATGCCCCTTCCTCGATCACGCCCAACTTGCCCTCGATATAGGGGTTCATGAAATCACCTGACAGGCCGACCAACGCTCCGCCGGTCGAGGTCATCGTGACCAAAGAGGTGTAGGCGCCGAAGAAATCGTTGTTCAGCTTCTTTTCATAGGCAATCTGGATATTGCAGGCCTCGACTGAGCCGACGCAATCGGTTTGAAAGGCGCGTTTAACCGGGCATTCCTTCATGTTGGGGATGTAGTTGGCAAAAGTGGCAGACGCCGATTTCGCTTTGGCAAGGCTTGCGGGCACATTGGCCACCGCCGGAATGTCCAACAGGCCGGGGTCAAAGGCGGTCAGATTGGTTGTGATAAACGCGCCCTTCTCCTTCATCAGTTCGGCAATCTCGCAATCAAAAGAAAACCCGTGCTCAATCGACATCACGCCAGCTTCCAGCGCGCCCATGATCGCCTCCTTGCGATAGGAATGCGCCATCACATAGCTTCCGTATTCGTTGGCAACTTGCACCGCGGCTTTGATCTCTTCCGGCGAGCCCGCCAGCAACTGCCACGGGTCAAAGGCCGACACCACGCCACCTGATTGCATGTACTTTAGTTGCGTCGCCCCCATGCGGAAGTTATTGCGCCCATATTTCTGAACGTCGCCGGGATTGTCCGCTTCACGGGCCATATTTAGCCGGCTCATATTGGTCTCGGTCCCCGGAGGCGCGGTGAAATTGGCAAAATCCGAGTGACCACCCCGCGTTCCGATAAAGGCGGCGGAGGGATAGTAGCGCGGGCCAACGATTTGGCCTGAATCGATGGCACGCCGCAGCCCGCCATTACCGCCGCCTGCATCCCTGACTGTCGTGAAACCCTGCATCAGGTACATTTCAGCCATCTTGGTTCCGTGAATGGCAAAATCTTCCCATGTGGTGTTCGCTTCCATTGACGGAAGGCTCGGCCCCATCAGCATCAGATGCGCGTGTGCTTCAACAAATCCGGGCGTCAACGTCCGCCCACCTCCGTCGATCACTGTGGCGTTTGGCGCATCGATCGCGTCTTGGCTGACCGTCTTGATCAAATTGCCTTCAACCAGCACAGAGGCGTTTTCCAAACGGGCCTCATTCACGCCATCAAAGACATGCACATTGGTAAACAGTGTTTGGGGGGGGGGCTCTTCGGCCAGAACTGCACCACCAAAAAAGCAGGCCGCCACAGACGCATAGAGAGTTGTCACACTACGCATTACAATCTCCTTTTGAAATATTTAGGCTATCCTCGGCTGTAACATGATAAAAAATCAAGGATTTCTGTTTTGAGGCTGGCGGTCCAAAAGCAAAAAGCCCCGCATCTCTGCAGGGCTTTTCGTCTGAAAATCACATGTGGTTTAAGGCTGGTACGGCAGCGAACTGTGGTGCAACACAATCCTCAGCACGCCATCAGCGTCCTTCTTGTACCCAAAGCTCTTGTTCGCCTTGGTCACATTGCCATCCTTGTCGGTAAAGATGCCCCAGCCCTGCCACATCGCGACATCACCGCTGATAAAACTTGCGGCGCGCACCATCTCCACATCACGCCAGCCCATCAAGGCAAAGCCACCGTCGCGCGGATAGGCCTCGTCATGGGCCACAAAATAGCTCAGCGCGCCTTTTTTTTCGGTACGGAAGGTCTGATCACCGCTCGCCAAAGTCGGCTTGAACAAAACCGGCCCCATATCGTAGCCATAGGCCTCATCGATAACCTCTTCGGCCAAAGGACGCGCGGCCTCGATACCATCCGCGTCATAGGCCGTGGCAATCGCCACAAGACCATTGCCCCAAATCTCAAGCGCCTGACTGATTTCTGCTTCGGTGATTGTCACGGGCCTTCCCTCTCCTCAGTGCCAATTTCAAGCGTATTTGGCCGATCACAAGCTCAGTTTCAAGACCTAAGGCCGCGCCAAAGGTCGCGCCTGCCATCCCGCAACGTCACGCTTGCACCACATACCATCCCCCCGCAGCTTGCGCTCATGACATTGCACTGGCTCCAAACCCCACTCGCCACCGGCACCATGCCCTCTTTGAACAGCGCGCCTGATGGTCCCAAAGTGGTCTTTCATCACGCAACAGCACTTGGGCCGCGCTGCTATATACCATTTTTGACGCAACTTGCTCCCGGATTTGATCTGGCGGCACCCGCCATGCGTCCTCTTTGGCCTGACGCACCGATGCCCGATCCAAAACGCGGCTGGGATCTCCTTGCGGACGACCTCATCGCATGGATCGAAGCCACGCAGTCTGAGCCAATTCTTATGGTTGGCCATTCCATCGGTGCCGCCACAACCGCTATGGCCGCCGTCAAACGCCCTGATCTCTTCAAAGGCCTTGTGCTGATAGAACCCTCAGGTGTCACCGGCCGCATCCACTTGATGCTGCGCTTTGTGCCCTACAAAATGCGCCAAACACGTGGACCGGCCGCCGAAGTGCTGCGCGGTCCAACCAACTGGCCAACCCTGGAGGCCGCCTATCGCGATTACCGTGCCTCCCGCGCCTATCGCCGCTTTGACGACGCCACCCTGCGCGGCCTGATCCAAGCGCTGACTGTTGCTGACGGCACCGGTGTGAAACTGGAATACCCCCGCATCTGGGAGGCACATCTGTACGCGCACCCGCCACACATCCTACCGACCTTGAAAAAGATCTCCGTGCCGACGCAGATCATTGTCGGCAAACCCAGCCTCTTTATGGATCCTGCCATCGCGCAGGCTCTGCAAAAAGCTCGCCCCGACTTGCCGTTTACGCACCTGCCCGACTATGGCCACCTCCTGCCCCTCGAGGCCCCTGCCGAAGTCGCCGCTGCCACAAGAACTGCCCTCACAGCTTTGCTTTAACGCTTGCCCCTCAGGATCATTCCTGCACCATACGGCCAAACACTTGCTCGCAGGACAGCTCAATGACCGCAGATCAGATCATCGCCCACCTCAACCTCGCCCCGCATCCCGAAGGTGGACACTATCGCCAGACATGGATCGCACCTGCCAATGGCGCAGACCGGCCCGCCGGCACCGCAATCTATTTCCTGCTTAAGGGTGGAGAGGCAAGCCACTGGCACCGCGTTGACGCCGCCGAAATCTGGCACCACTACGCGGGCGCGCCGCTGATCCTGTCGCTCTCTGAAACCGATCAAGGCCCGGCCACAGACTCGGTGCTGGGCCCCGATCTGGCTGCGGGCCAGTTGCCGCAACTGATTGTGCCCGAAGGCCACTGGCAAGCCGCCCGCAGCACGGGCGACTGGACTTTGGTTGGCTGCACGGTGTCGCCTGCGTTCCGCTTCGAAGGATTTGAACTGGCCGCGCCGGAGTTCGACATCCCGCGCTGAACGCACAAATACAGCGTTTACGGATGCTCGGCGAGCCCGCGCATCCGGTCAGATCACTGCATCCGCAGCGCGCCGTCGATGCGGATCACCTCACCATTGAGATACCCGTTCTCAACGATAAAGCCCGCCAGACGCGCATATTCCGAAGGATCACCAAGGCGTTTCGGACAGGTCACGTCAGAGGCCAGTTGGTCCTGAACCTCTTGCGGCAGGCCTTGCAGCATCGGCGTCAGGAAAATGCCAGGTGCTATGGCCATTACGCGAATACCCGCGCGCGCCAGATCCCGCGCCATCGGCAAAGACAGGCCCACAATGCCGCCTTTGGAGGCCGCATAAGCCGCCTGCCCGCGCTGGCCATCCATCGCAGCAATCGAGGCGGTGTTGATGATCACGCCCCGCGCGCCGTCGGCTTCGGCGTCGTTTTCCGCAATAACCTCAGCCGCCAGTCGGGCAACGTTGAAAGAGCCAACCAGGTTGATGTCGATGGTCTTTTGAAAGGTGTGCAGCGGGTGCGCGCCGTTTTTGCCGATGGTGGTCGCCGCAGGCGCAATGCCTGCGCAGTTCACAGCGGCGGTGATGGTGCCCATGGCAGCCTTGGCCGCCGCAATCGCTTCGGCAACGCTGGCTTCGTCGGTCACATCCGTCTTGTGAAACGTGCCGCCCAACTCGGCCGCGACCTGCATGCCGCGCTCCTCATTGAGGTCAAAAAGCGCAACCTTGGCGCCGTTTCCGGCAAAATGGCGGGCGGTGGCCTCGCCAAGTCCCGAGGCGCCCCCGGTGATCACGGCGCAGGTTTGATCAAGTTTCATGGGCGGGCTCCTCCGGTATATGAACGTGCGTTCAAATAACCCGAGAGCACCCTGCCTGTCCAGTGCCAGATCAGGGGCCAGCCCCTCTGCGCCTGCGGCGCATTCACCCCGAGGTATTTCCGGCAATAGGAAAAGCAAAAAGGCCCGCCAAAAAGGCGAGCCCTTGCGATATGGCGTTGCGCAGGCGCCATGCCTGCCGGGTTTTCCGGCCCCTCCGCGAGGGCGGCAAACCCGCTTATCCGTCCAGTTGCACCAGCGCGTGACGCTTTTTTCCCGCAGAAAGTTTGATCGGCGTGGCCAAAGCGGCGGCGTCGATCATCAGGCCAGCATTGGTCAGCGGTGCGTCATCCAGCTTGGCACCATTTTCCTTGATCAGGCGCTTGGCGTCTTTGCCGGATTTGGCGAGGCCGGTTTTCACGATCAGCTGCACGATGGAGACACCGTCGCCTAGTTCTTCGGCGGTCAGAGTCACGGTGGGCAAGTCGTCGCCCACGCCGCCTTTTTCAAAGACCTCGCGTGCGGTGGCTTCGGCGGCGGCTGCCGCTTCGGCACCGTGGCAGAGGGTTGTGACTTCATTGGCCAGAATGATCTTGGCGGCGTTGATCTCGCTGCCTTCCAGCGCACCGAGGCGATCGCATTCGGCAATCGGCAGCTCGGTGTAGAGCTTGAGGAAGCGGCCCACGTCGGCATCGGTGGTGTTGCGCCAGAACTGCCAGAATTCATAGGTGCTGCGCATTTCGGCGTTGAGCCAGACCGCGCCATCCGCGGTTTTGCCCATCTTCTTGCCATCCGAGGTGGTCAACAGATGAGAGGTCAAACCAAAGACCTGACCGTCATCCACACGGCGGGTCAGGTCGATGCCGTTGACGATGTTGCCCCATTGATCCGAGCCACCGAATTGCACCATGCAGCCATAGCGGCGGTTCAGCTCGAGGAAGTCGTAGGCCTGCAGGATCATGTAGTTGAATTCGAGAAAGCTCAGAGATTGTTCGCGATCAATGCGGGACTTCACGCTTTCAAAGCTGAGCATGCGATTGACCGAGAAGTGCCGCCCGATGTCACGCAGGAATTCGAGGTAATTCAGTTCATCCAGCCATTCGGCGTTGTTGAGCATCAGCGCGCCCGTGTCGCCCTCATCATAGCTGAGGTATTTGGCAAACACCTGCTTGATGCCGGCAATATTGGCATCAATCTGCTCGTTGGTCAGCAGCGGGCGTTCATCGGCGCGGAAAGACGGATCACCCACCTTGGTGGTGCCGCCGCCCATCAGGGTGATCGGTTTGTGTCCGGTCTTTTGCAGCCAACGCAGCATCATGATCTGGATGAGCGAGCCCACATGCAAAGACTTGGCCGTTGCATCAAAACCGATATAGCCGGGAACCACACCATTCAGCAGCGCCTGATCTAGCGCCTCGTAATCTGTGCAATCGGCGACAAAGCCGCGCTCAAGCATCACGGTCAGAAATTCCGATTTGGGCTGGTAGGTCATGGTGTCGATCCCGTATTGTCTGCGAAACCGTGTATAGGCGCGGATGAGCAGAAGGAAAAGGCCATGATGCAGGCCAATAACCGCCACCGGATCATACGCGCCTTGGGCGCCATGTCGGGAACCTCTCTGGACGGCGTGGATGCGGCCATGGTCGAGACCGACGGTCTCACGATCCATCGTTTCGGTGAAAGCACCTATCGCGCCTATTCGCAGCAAGAACAGAAGGTTCTTGAGGCCGCACTGGGCCATTGGTCGGGTCCGGAGGCCGAGGCCGCCGCCGAAGTGATCGAGTCGGCCCACACCGAGGTGCTGGGCAGTTTTCAAGGCGCGGAATTGATTGGGTTTCACGGCCAGACATTGGCGCATGAGCCGCGCGGTCGGGGCACCTGTCAAGTCGGCGACGGTCAGACGCTGGCCGAAAGCCTTGCAGTGCCGGTGGTTTGGGATTTCCGAACCGCGGACGTTGAACTGGGCGGCGAAGGCGCGCCCTTGGCGCCTTTCTTCCATTTTGCCTGCGCCAAATGGTTTCACGCAAAAGACCCCGTTGCCTTTCTCAACCTCGGGGGCGTGGGCAATCTGACGTGGGTCGACCCCAGCAAATCCGCGCCCGAGGACGATGGCGCGTTGCTGGCCTTTGATACCGGCCCCGCCAACGCGCCAATCAACGATCTGTTGCGGGCACGACGCGGGCTGAACTTTGACGAGGGCGGCAAGGTCGCTGCTGCGGGCACCGTTGCAACGGGCGCTCTGGAACTCTTTTTGCAAGAGGCCTACTTCTCCCGAATGCCACCCAAATCTCTGGACCGGAACGATTTTCCTGAAATGATGGATCTGGTACGCGAACTCAGCGACGAAGATGCCGCCGCCACAATGACCGCCATGTGCGCAGCGTCGGTGGCACAGGGCATGGCCCACTGCCCCACCCCGCCAAGCCGCGTTCTGGTCACAGGCGGCGGACGCCACAATCCCGTCCTGATGGAAATGCTGCGGGTCTCGCTCGACTGCCCTGTTGTGGCGGTCGAAGATGTGGGACTGGACGGTGACATGCTGGAGGCACAGGCCTTTGCTTACCTTGCGGTGCGGGTGGCCCGTGGCTTGCCCACAAGCTGCCCTGCCACAACCGGCGTCATGGCTCTGGTCGGCGGCGGCACTGTCAGCGAACCGACCGGCTGACGGGGGCCAAATCCGTGCTAGGCTTTCACCCAAAGGAGAGCCACATGCCCCGCCAGAACCGTGTTCAGCCCACCGGAGAGATCATCGCCATCCCGACCCGAGGCGCCTTTCTTGGCAACCGTGGCGTCCTGCACGACGAGACCGCGCATCACCACGGCCATCTGACCCACAGACGCTGGCGACACAAGGCCTGGGTGTGTTGCGTGCTTGCGTTCAAAAACCGGCGGCGCCGACTGATGGCCCCAAACCGCTACACAGAACTGTTCTTTTTTGACGAAGCCGTCGCGTTGGCAGCTGGCCACCGCCCCTGTTGCGAATGCCGTCGCGCCGACTACACCGCCTATCTCGCCGCCGCAGGACATCGCGGGCGTGTGACGGAATTCGATACCCGGCTGCATGCAGCACGCGCAATCCCGCGCACCTTTGGCCAGCGCCGACACGAGGCCGACTGCGCCGATTTGCCTGACGGGACATTTGTTCTCACAGAGCAGGGTCCCGCCCTGATCTGGCAAGACGCGATGCATCCGTTTTTGCCCTCCGGATACGCTGATCCAGTGACAAAACCGGCGGGCCGTGTGTGTGTTCTGACGCCCAACCCGACCCTCACGGCGCTGCGCGAAGGGTATCGGCCCGCTGTTGTACTCGGTTGACGCCGCCGCACGCGGACACCGATGCAATACCGACATGATACCGACGCGATACAGCCAACAAAAAAGGCGGCCCGAAAGCCGCCGATTTGATTTGTCCTTCGCCCTGTCGCCCTAGGTCTTGCCCAACCGCTCCAGCAAGGCCGCGTTAACTGTCGGGGTCACAAACTGCGACACATCCCCGTCCAGCCGTGCGATTTCTTTGACCAGCTTAGAGGCGATGGCCTGATGTTTCAGGTCCGCCATCAGAAAAACGGTCTCGATGGAACTGTCCAAGGCACGGTTCATTCCAACCATCTGATATTCATACTCAAAATCCGTCACAGCCCGCAATCCGCGCACGATGATCTGCGCGCCCACTTCTTTGGCACAATCAATCAGCAGATTTTCAAACGGATGTGCGACAATTTCGGTGCCAGTCTCTTCCGACAGTTTGGCACATTCACCTTCGATCATAGCCACGCGCTCTTCCAGCGTGAACAGAGGCCCCTTGTCACGGTTGATCGCAACACCAATCACAAGCCGATCCACCAACACAGACGCTCTGCGGATGATATCAACATGCCCGAGCGTGATCGGGTCAAACGTGCCGGGGTAAAGTGCCGTGCGCATGGGTGCCTCCCTTTGGTCCTGCGCGCACGCAACATTATTGCGCGCCCGATTGCAAGCACCTCAATGCCGCATGGGTATTTCTGCGGGGATCGCGACGCAACGGCATCTTGGCCTGCGTCTAGTGCCCCATAATCATGCCCTGAAGCGCGTCTTTCTCCATCGCCAGTTCACTCAGCCGCGCCTTTACCGTGTCGCCCAGCGAAATCAGCCCCACAAGTTTGCCGTCTTCCAGCACCGGCATGTGGCGAAAGCGCCCTTCTGTCATCTTTTCAAGAACGGTGACCGCATCATCGTTGGGGGCGCAGGTCACAACATTGGCGGTCATGTATTCATCAATCGAATGGGCAAGGCACCCTGCCCCGCGCTGACCAAGCTCACGCACAATATCGCGTTCCGACAAAATCCCGTCCGGTGTCTCGCCATTGGCCGAGACTATCACCGTCCCGATCCGCTTTTCCGCCAGCAACTGGGCCGCCTCAGACACCAGTGTCCCGGGTTTGACAGTGAAGACGCCTTCTGACCCCTTGGACTTCAAAATCTGGTGTACGAGCATGGGCTTACCTCCGGTCCTATTTTAAAATTCCTTAAGGTAAGCGTCGCTCTAAAGCGCACGATTTGTCAAGTTTGCGCTTCCAATCGCGCAACTTCCTTGCGCAACCCATCACAAAGCGCCTCAGAAAACCGGTTCATCCTCTCCAGCCGCCGATCATCCGCATGCCGTATCAAATAAAAACTGCGGGTAAGGGACACACTCTCAGGTAGCACTTTGACCATGCCTTTTGCCGAAGGGATGGCAAAATCGTGCACGATGCCAATGCCAGCGCCGCGCCTGACCCAGTTAAACTGAACGCTGGCCGAATTTGACGCCAACCTGACTTTTTCGACGCCGGTTTCATTCAGATAGTCCAACTCTTTGTCAAAAATCATGTCGGGGATATAGCCGATCACCATATGATCGCGCAGATCGTCAATGGATGTGATCTCTGGGTGTTGACGCAAATACCACCGTGCCGCCGCAAGATGCAGTTTGTAGTCCGCAATTTTCTGCACGGTCAGCTTGCCCGCCGTCGGCGCGCTCACCGCGACGACCAAATCCGCTTCGCGCCGCGACAAACTCACAACGCGCGGCAAGGCCACGATCTGAATTTCGAGATCCGGGTTGTCTTCGGCAATTTGGGCACAGACCTGCGGCAACAGATAATTCGCTGCACCGTCAGGCGCACCAATACGAATTTGCCCTGACAATCCAGTGGTTTGCCCAATCATATCCTCAGCGGCTTCCTCAAGGGACTGCTCCACCCGCAACGCATGGGCCATCAATCTCTGCCCCGCATCAGTAAGCGCGTAGCCTGTGGGAGACTTTACAAACAAAGGTGTCTCGAATGCCTTTTCCAACCGAGAAACCCGTCGCCCGACGGTTGCCGGATCGACATTTAGCCGCCGCCCTGCTGCCGACAGGCTTTCTTCTCGCGCCACCGCCAGAAACACCCTCAAATCGTCCCATTGCGCCGATTGAACTGCCATATCCACACCTCCTACTGCATTTTTGCAAAGCTGTTTTGAATACTTGTCGCTTTTCAAGGGATTTTTGCAAGCCTATTCTCTGCGGCAAATGGAATGGAGGATGCCATGCAAGAGTTGACTCACTATATCAACGGCGAACACGTCAAAGGCACGTCTGGCCGCTTTGCCGACGTTTACAACCCGGCCACGGGCGAGGTTCAGGCCAAAGTGCCGCTCGCGAACAAAGCCGAAATGGACGCCGCAGTTGCCGCGGCAGCCAGCGCACAACCCGCTTGGGGCGCTGTAAACCCACAGCGCCGTGCACGCGTTCTGATGAAATTCGTTGACCTTCTGAACCGCGACATGGACAAGCTGGCAGAGGCCCTGAGCCGTGAACACGGCAAAACCTTCCCTGACGCCAAAGGCGACATTCAGCGTGGTCTGGAAGTGGCGGAATACTGCATCGCTGCCCCGCAGATGCTCAAAGGTGAATACACCGACGCCGCCGGCCCCGGCATCGACATCTACTCCATGCGCCAGCCGCTTGGTGTGACCGCGGGCATCACGCCCTTCAACTTCCCGGCCATGATCCCGATGTGGATGTTTGCCCCCGCGATCGCCTGCGGCAACGCCTTCATCCTGAAGCCGTCCGAGCGTGACCCTTCCGTGCCTCTGATGCTCGCAGAACTGCTCGAAGAGGCAGGCCTGCCCAAAGGCATCATTCAGGTGGTGAACGGCGACAAAGAAGCCGTGGACGCTATCCTGTATGACGACACCATCCAGTCGGTTGGCTTTGTTGGCTCCACCCCGATCGCCGAATACATCTACGGCACCGGCTGTGCCCAGGGTAAGCGCGTTCAGTGCTTTGGCGGTGCAAAAAACCACATGATCATCATGCCCGACGCCGATCTTGATCAAGCCGCAGACGCCCTTGTTGGTGCGGGCTACGGCGCGGCAGGCGAACGCTGCATGGCGATCTCCGTTGCGGTTCCTGTTGGCGAGGAAACCGCCGACAAACTGCGCGACAAACTGATCCCGCGCATCGAAAAGCTCAAAATCGCGCCATACACCGCAGGCGACGACGTGGACTACGGCCCCGTTGTGACCTCTGCCGCCAAGGACAACATCCTGCGTCTGGTACAAACCGGTGTCGACCAAGGCGCTGACCTCGTGGTCGATGGCCGCGACTTCAGCCTGCAAGGCTATGAAGATGGTTTCTTTGTTGGGCCACACCTCTTTGACCGCGTGACCAAAGACATGGACATCTATAAGACCGAAATCTTCGGTCCGGTCCTGTCGATGGTCCGCGCGGAAAACTACGAAGAAGCACTGGGTCTGGCGATGGATCACGAGTACGGCAACGGCACCGCGATCTTCACCCGTGATGGCGACACCGCACGTGATTTCGCCAACCGCATCAACATCGGCATGGTCGGCGTGAACGTTCCGATCCCCGTGCCGCTGGCGTATCACACCTTTGGTGGCTGGAAGAAATCCGCCTTTGGTGACCTGAACCAGCACGGTCCGGACGCGTTCAAATTCTACACACGCACCAAAACCGTGACCTCACGTTGGCCTTCGGGCATCAAAGAAGGCGGTGAGTTCCACTTCAAACAGATGGACTAACACTTTGGGATAATTGATCCCCCTAAACATCTGTGATTTTACTGAAGAGGCGGTTTTTCCGCCTCTTTTTCTATGACTTCAGGATCTCACATGCCCGCAACCATGCGCATTCTCCCTCAACACGGCCTCGTTTTTGTGCGCTACGTCGGGGTTGCCACGTTACAGGACACCATGCGCGTCTTTTCTGAATATCTGTCACATGCAGATTTCCAACCGGGACAAAAACATCTCGTAGATATGTCGGAAGTGACAGAATGGGACGGGTCTTATGTCGATCTCATGTCCACTCAGGCCCACAAGGCCGAAGCCTTTGTCAATCAGCGCAGCCAAACGCTGATTGCTTACTATGTGCCCACCGAAGTCGGGCGCACGATCGGACAGCTTGTGGTGAATTCGTGGGAACCGTTTCCCTCAGTTGTGCCGATTCTCGTGGATACTGAGGAAACCGCGCTCTCCACCTTGGGCGTGGATTGCACCAGTTTTGCGCAACTGCTCGCAGCCGCACCGCCGAACCATTAATGAAAACAGGCCAACTTTCCGCGAATTTCCGCCAAATCTCTGACAACTCGGCAAAAATCCCCTTTTTCAATGCCCATCAAAAATTGGGCTTAAGGTGCTCTTAACCATTTGACGGACATAACGGGTCCCTGAAGTTAATACAGGTACTCCCCAATGTCGCAGGCCATGCGCAGCGTCTTGATCCGGCTATGTATTTGCATAGCGGCGGTGCTCGGCACCGCCGTTGCCACATTGGCGCAGGACGCCGCGCCTGAATTCGACCTACGTGATGTTGATTTTGCGACCATCGGCGATGTCGGGCTCAAAGGGGATTGGGGCTTTGTCTTTGGTGAACTTCTCTCACCGGCCGAAGCTCATGCCGCCTTCCGCGCTGGCACACTCGCACCCGTCGAAACGCCCTCAAATTGGACGGACCACCTGCCCGCGTCAACGGACAACCCGTACCATCATGGTTATGCCAGCTATGTGGTGCGTCTGCGTTTACCCGAGGCTCCCGAAAACCCACTGGTGTTGCACGTCGACCGCATTGCCGACGCCTATGAAATCTACTGGGTGCCCTTCAACGCCCCGGAAACCGCGTGGCGCCTTGCGGCCGAGGGCAGTATGACGGGGCCGCTGGTGGCGGGGAAAACCCACCGCACCCATTCACTGGCGCAGGCGCAGGACGGGCTGCTTCTGATCAATGTGCGCGCGGGCCACACCAGCCGCAACGGCATGATTCATACAATCACGGTCTATGATGGGCGCCACCTGCAATCGACCGTCATGATCGAACGCTTGTTCGAAGGCGCGATGATCGGGTTTATCATTCTCGTCGGCGCGCTCAATTTCTGCCTTTTCGCGTTTCACCGCAAGGATTTCGCCACCTTCGTTCTGACGCTGGCCGGGGTCGCTATCCTGATCCGCTTTGTAACGGTCGGAGACAACATCGAAACGCTTTTTGGCGCCCAATGGCACGTGTTGAGGATCCGGCTCGAACACGCGAACACCGCATTCCTTTTCTGGACCGCGTTACTTTTGAACCAAACGCTGCTGTGGAAACGGGTTCGAAACAACCGCCTTATTGGCGGGCACGCGGTGCTCACAGCGTTGTATGTTGTTTTTTGCGTCACCGCGCCTTTGGAATACGTCACTGCCTCTGAACACACTTTGGAAGCGATCGGCTTCACAACCTTATGCATCATTTTGGGCGGTTGCCTGACCGCGGCCCTAAACAAAGTGCAATACGCCGCCTTTGTCGGCCTTAGCTGGTTCGCCATGGGATCCGCCGCCATCTATGACGCGCTGGTCAGCGACACGACGGGGTATGACAGCAATGTGGTCGACAGAATGTTTGTGCTCGGGCTCATGGCCTATTCGGTCCAGGTCGGACGTCGGGTGATTAGCTCGATCAACCGCGCCGCGTTCCTTGAAGAAGAACGCATTTTGTTGAAACAGCTGCACCAAGACGCAGTGAACAACGCACGCCATGACCATCTAACCGGCCTTCTGAACCGTCAGGCCTTTGACGACGAACTCGCCCACGCTTGGCTTCAAAAGGAAAAAGAGAACTCCCACCTGTCGTTGATTTTGTTCGACATCGACCACTTCAAAGGCATCAATGATGCCTACGGCCATCCTATCGGCGACAAAGTGCTTCAATCGGTGTCTCAATTGCTCAGGGACACCCGTCTGCGCAATTCCGACCGGATTTGCCGATACGGAGGCGAAGAATTCGCAATCATTCTCCCGAACACCCGCGGTAAGGACGCGCAGAAAATTGCAGAACGGTTGCGCAAAACCATCGCAGGCCACGCCACCGCCTGTGCACCCGACTTGACGGTGATGATCACCTGCTCCTTTGGTCTTGCCACCGCGACATCAAAAGGCCCGGAAGAAGCCGTGCAATTGGTAGAACAAGCCGACCTCGCGCTTTATGACGCAAAGGGTTCCGGCCGGAACAAGGTGAAGCGTTATGGCATGCCTCATGGTGATGCCCCGTTGGAACCTGCTGCAAAAACCGCCTGACGATTGACTCAATTGTTAAGTTTGCTTTGCAATTTTGCAGCATCATTTTGCGTATTTTGCCGCGACCGACACCTTTGCAACACTTGCGTAAGAATGCTAATTTAACATGCGTTCAATTCACGCGGAGTTGCTAGGGAGAGCGGACGATGGATTTTGCACTGAGTGAAGAGCAGACCCTGATCTTTGACATGGCCAAAGGGTTCGGCGAGGAGCACATCGCGCCATTTGCCCAAAAATGGGAGGCCGACGGCTCCATTCCCAAAGAACTCTGGCCGCAAATCGCGGAACTCGGCCTTGGTGGCATCTATGTCTCCGAAGAATACGGTGGTTCCGGCCTGTCGCGTCTTGATGCCACGCTGGTCTTTGAAGCGCTGGCCATGTCCTGCCCCTCCGTCGGCTCCTTCCTGTCGATCCACAATATGTGCGGCGGCATGATCGACAAATTCGGTTCGGAAGAAACCAAACAGAAATGGCTGCCCGACCTTTGCTCCATGTCCAAGGTCTTCTCCTACTGCCTGACCGAGCCCGGCTCCGGCTCTGACGCCTCCGCCCTGAAAACCCGCGCCGAGCGCACCAATGACGGCTATAGCCTCAACGGAACCAAGGCCTTCATTTCCGGCGGCTCCTACTCTGACGCTTACGTCTGCATGGTCCGCACCGGAGAAGACGGACCAAAGGGCATCTCAACTATGGTGGTCGAAGACGGCGCTGAGGGCCTGTCCTTTGGCGCGCTCGAAAAGAAGATGGGCTGGCTGTCGCAGCCGACGTCACAGGTGCAATTTGACGACTGCAAAGTGCCATCCGAGAACCTGATCGGCGAAGAAGGCAAAGGTTTCTCCTACGCTATGGCGGGTCTTGATGGCGGCCGCCTGAACATCTCTGCCGGTGCCCTTGGAGGCGCACAAAAAGCGCTGGATATGACGGTTCAATACATGGCCGAGCGCAAGGCCTTCGGCAAATCCATCAACCAATTTCAGGCGCTGCAATTCCGCCTCGCGGAGTATGAAACCAAACTGCAAGCCGCCCGCACTTTCCTGCGTCAGGCCGCGTGGAAACTGGACAACGGCGAACACGACGCCACAAAATTCTGCGCCATGGCCAAACTGATGGTCACAGACGTCAGCTTTGAGGTCGCCAACGGCTGCTTGCAGCTGCACGGCGGCTATGGCTACCTTGCCGATTATGGCATCGAGAAAATCGTGCGGGACCTGCGTGTGCACCAGATCCTTGAGGGCACCAACGAAATCATGCGCCTGATCGTCTCCCGCCAGATGATCGCCGCCTAAATGCGACCGGGCCGCTCTTTGGGAGCGGCCTTTTTCAAAGACGGAGCGCCGCGCGTGTCTGACATCAACATCCGCAAGTCCGGTCAGGTTGGCCGAATAACGTTCACCCGCCCCAAGGCGCTCAATGCCATGTCCTACGACATGTGCATCGCAATCGAGGACGCACTTGATGCGTGGTGGAATGACACTTCGGTCAAAATGGTGGTGATCGACGCCGAAGGCGACAAAGCCTTCTGTGCAGGCGGAGACATTGCCGAGCTTTATGACACCGGCACCAAAGGTGACTTTGCCTACGGTCAAAAATTTTGGGCCGACGAATATCGTATGAACGCCAAAATGTTTGAATTCCCAAAACCGGTGGCCAGCTTCATGCAGGGCTTTACCATGGGCGGCGGCGTAGGCGTTGGCTGTCACGCCTCCCACCGCATCGTTGGTGAAAGCAGCCAAATCGCCATGCCCGAATGCGGCATCGGCCTCGTGCCGGATGTAGGCGGCTCTTTGATCCTTGCCCGCGCACCGGGCCGTCTGGGCGAATACCTCGGCCTCACCGCCGCGCGCCTGAACGCAGCGGACGCGATCTACGCCGGTTTTGCCGACTACTTTGTGCCACAAGACAAATGGCCTGCCCTCATAGCCATACTCGAAGAGACCGGCGAGTGGGAAAACATCGACGTGGCGGCCACAAAACCGGACCAAGGCCCGCTGGCCGGCCAACAGGCCGACATCGACGCGACCTTCGCGGGCGAAACCCTGAACGACGTGCTCAACGCGCTGAAATACGCGGGCACCGACTTTGCCGCCGATGCGCTCAAGAAACTCGGCCGCAATTCTCCGATCGCCATGGGCGCTGCGCTGGAGATCATCCACCGCGTTCGCAGCCTTGACGACATTCGCCACGCGCTGGATCAGGAATACCGCTTCACCTTCCGCGCCATGGAACACGGCGATTTCCTCGAAGGCATCCGCGCACAAATCATCGACAAAGACCGCAATCCACAGTGGAAATACACTTTGGAGGACATCCCCGCTGGCATCATAACCAAGATGGTGTTGCCGCTGGGGGCGGATGCGCTGACATTTGAAAAGGGAGAGTGAGACCATGAAGATCGGCTTTATCGGACTGGGCAACATGGGTGGCCCGATGGCTGCCAATCTGGCGAAAGCGGGCCACGAGGTCGTGGGCTTTGACATGGCAGATGTGGCCATTGATGGTGTCACATTGGCCGACTGCGGCGCCGCCGCTGCCACTGGTGCCGACGTGGTCATTACCATGCTGCCCAACGGCGCGATCCTGCGCGCTGTGGCGGACGAAATCATCCCCGCCATGACCGCGGGCGCGGCCTTCGTGGATTGCTCCACCGTGGATGTGGACAGCGCCCGTGCCGTGGCCGACAAAGCCACAGCAGCAGGCCTTCTGCCCGTGGATGCGCCCGTGTCCGGTGGCATCGGCGGTGCGGCAGGCGGCACGCTGACCTTTATGGCGGGCGGCTCTGTTGACGCCTTTGCCAAGGCCGATCCGCTTTTTGACATCATGGGCCAAAAAGCCGTGCATTGTGGTGACTCAGGCGCTGGCCAAGCCGCCAAAATCTGCAACAACATGATCCTCGGCGTGACCATGATCGCCACCTGCGAGGCCTTCTCTCTGGCTGACAAACTGGGTCTGGATCGCCAGAAAATGTTCGACGTTGTGTCGACCTCCTCGGGCTACAGCTGGACCATGAACGCCTACTGCCCCGCCCCGGGTGTTGGCCCGCAAAGCCCCTCGGACAACGACTACAAACCTGGCTTTGCCTCGGAACTGATGCTCAAAGACCTGCGTCTTTCCCAGCAAGCCGCCGAAAGCGCCGATGCCGACACCCCCATGGGCCAAGCCGCCACAGCGCTCTATGAGCAGTTCGTGGAGAGCGAAGATGGCCTAGGCACCGATTTCTCCGCCATGCTGCCGCGCTTTGAGAAGCGCTCGCGCGGGTAGAACTAAGTGGCCAGCGTCTCTCCGGCGCTGGCCACTGATCTTCGGCAAATGTCAGAGCTTCTTGATTGCTCCGAACTTGCGCCAGATCAAGTCACATTCTGATTTTTGCATGTATATTTCCCTCATTCATTCAGGAGGGAAACCATGTTCACCAAAAACGTCGGCAGCATCGACAAAATCCTACGCATCGTCATCGGCGCGGCACTCATTCTCGGCGCACTCATGGGCTACGGCCTGTGGATGTGGATCGGAGTGATCCCGCTGGCCACGTCCTTGCTCGGCACCTGCCCGCTCTACACCATTCTGGGCATCCGCACCTGCCCGCTCAACGGCAAATAACCTCTACCCCGCGCCCATCGCTTCAAGCGCGGCGCGGGTGTCTTCATCCGCCGGAAACATCAACTCGATGCGCAATTCCGACAGGGCGATGTCCTCGGCGGAGCCAAACTGGCTGATCGTTGAAAACAAACTCAGCCGCATATCCCCAAGGACATAGACCGCAGGGATCACCGCGGGCCGGATTCCGTCCACTGACAGCGATGCCGCACCAACGATTTTCTCAAACCTCCCAATCGCGGCTTCCAGCACCGGATCGTGCCCAAAATGCGCCGCTTCAACCCGAAGCCGCGCCAGCATGTGCTGCGCCACCTCGTCATAATTCTCAAGCGCGGCCCGCACCAACGGGCTATCGGTCATCATGTCGAGCAGGCTATCGCCCTCTGCCATACCAAACGCCGCCAAAAGCCCCGCCATCGACTGGTTCGCCTTCACCAGCCGCCAATGCCGGTCAATCGCCATTGCCGGATAGGGATCATGCCGTTCTAAGGTCCAATCTACAGCCGCACGCATCGGTGCCATGTCGGCCTCAGACAAATCCCGTTCCGCATAGGCCGGGCTCAACCCCGCCGCGGTCAACATCCTGTTTCGCTGCGCGATAGGCACGTCCAACTCGTCACACAGACGCAAAACCATGCCGCGACTGGGCCGTGACCGCCCCGTTTCCAGAAACGAAATGTGGCGTGAACTGACCCCTGCTGAGAGGCCCAGATCCAACTGGCTCACCCGCCGTGCCTGCCGCCATTCTTTCAACGTTGCCCCGAAATCCAAACCCATTGGCTATCCTCCTGCCCAACCCTATCGCGCCACGCACGGCAAAGCACTTACCTCCAAGGTAATTGTTTTACTGCATTTCCCTGCGCCATCTTCCGAGCATCACGCAAAAGGAGACACCTATGCCCCATTCATCCGCCACATCAGCCCTCAAATTCGCCAGCCTCTTTTGTGCCTTCATCGGTCTTTTGATGTTTGCCAGCCTTTTGGGCGGTCAAAACCTTATGGCCATGTTCCTCGACATCATCCACTTGCCTTTTGATGGCGGACAAAGCTTTTCCTCCGACAGCGAACTGGTGCTTGGCGCCATCAGCGGCGGCCTTTTGTTCGGCTATGGTGTTATGGCGCATCAGGTCACAACCCATGTCTATTCCAGCAATCCCGCACTTGGCGGCCAAATCATAATGCGGGGTATTTGTGGCTGGTTCGTCGTCGACAGCGCAGGCTCGATCCTTGCCGGCGCGTGGTTCAATGTGGTGCTAAACAGCGGATTCTTGGCGCTTTTCTTGGTTCCCTTGCTGGCCGCACGGATCGCAAAACCGGCTCACCCGTAACCCTTTAAGCATCGCGGTTGCGGCTCGCCTTGCCACCCGCTGCCGCAATCTTTGGTTAATCTTACCTTACCCCTGCCCCGAAGGTGCCACCATTCAGGATCACTGGTTGTCCTCAATGAGGAAACAAAGGTTTCCCGCGCAACGAGCAGTCAGGATTTGGGGCAGGCGCCATGCCAACGGCAACAGAGTTAAACATCGACACCTCCGCCACGGCCACAGAAATGGCCGAGGAAATTTTTGGAGACCCGACGCGGATCGTGAACGCGTCCTACAACGGCGACAACCAATCTTCTGGCATCTACACCGGAGCGGACACAACCTCCGCCGGTGTGGCGCCCGCGGACAGCGGAGTGATCCTTTCAACCGGCCATGTCGACGATTTCACCAACAACAGCGGCACCACAAACACAAACACCAGCGGCTCCACCAGCACCAATACCTCAGGCCAAAACAACAACGCCCTTTTTAATGGCGTTGCAGAGACAAATACCTTCGACGCCTCCTTCATGACCATCGATTTCAATGGCAGCGCCGGCGAGATGCTGACAATCGACTTTGTTTTGTCATCCGAGGAATATCCGGAATTCCTGTCCTACAACGATGCCATCGGCGTGTGGGTCAACGGGGTCGAGGCTCAGATCTCCGTCGGCGACGGCACGGCCACGATCGGCAACATCAACGATGCCAACGAAAACATATACATCGACAACTCCGGTGATCAGTACAACACCGAGATGGACGGCTTCACCATCACGTTGACCTTTGTTGCGCCCCTCCAGAACGGCTTGAATGAGTTGATCATTGGCATCGCCGATGCGCAGGACAGCAGCTACGATTCCAACTTGTTGATCGCCGGCGGTTCGGTACAGACCGCGATTGTCGCGCAGGATGATGACGTGTCGATCAAATTCGGCGACACCAAAACCATCAACGTTCTGGGCAATGACAACTCCACCGCTGGCCCAACGCTGACGATCACGCACATCAACGGCGTCGCCGTCACCCCGGGGGACAGCGTGACTTTGGCGACCGGACAAGTCATCACTTTAAATGCCGACGGAACCCTGACAATCACCGCCGACACAGACGCGGAAACCGTGTATTTCAACTACACAATCGAGGATTCCTCGGGAGAAACCGACACCGCGCTTGTCGAAATAGAACAACATCCCCCCTGCTTTACCCAAGGTACGCAGATACGCACCTCAGAGGGCGACATATCCGTTGAAAACCTCAGGCGCGGCATGCTGCTGGAAACGCTCGACAATGGCCTGCAACCAATCGAGTGGATTGGACGCTCCCGCATGGCTCCGCGCCCTGAATCGTTCCCGATCCGGATCACCGCTGGGGTTCTGGACAATGAAACCGATCTCGTGGTCTCGCCTCAGCACCGTGTTCTGCTGACCGGCGCACGCGCAGAGCTTCTTTTTGGCTGTGATGAAGTTCTGGTCAAAGCCAAACATCTGGTCAACGGTCGCGACGTTGTGCGCTGTCCGACCGAGGACATGATCACCTATTTCCACATTCTGCTGCCGCGTCACGAGTTGATCTATTCCGACGGCCAATGGAGCGAAAGCTTCATGCCAGGCCCGCTGACGCAGCACAGCTTTGACCCGTTTGCCAACCGCACTTTGCGGCTGACCATTGAACGCCGCGGTATCGACACGCGCGACATCTCCGCCCGTCCCAGCCTACGCAGCTACGAAGCGGCTGCGCTGCTGGCGGCCTAAGCTCTACTCGGCGGCAACCTTGTTGGCGCTGAGCATCCCCTTGAGATAGTGGCCGGTGTGGCTGCGCTCTTCCTTCGCCACATCTTCCGGCGTGCCAATCGCCACCACTTCGCCACCGCCATCCCCCCCTTCAGGGCCGATGTCGATGATATGGTCAGCCGTTTTCACAACGTCCAGGTTGTGTTCGATCACCACAACCGTGTTGCCCTGATCGACCAACTCGTGCAGCACTTCAAGAAGCTTGCGTACATCCTCGAAATGCAGGCCCGTGGTCGGCTCATCTAGGATATAGAGCGTCCGCCCCGTGCTGCGTTTCGCCAACTCTTTGGACAGCTTCACCCGCTGCGCTTCGCCACCTGAAAGCGTCGTCGCCTGTTGGCCGACCTTGATGTAGCCAAGCCCCACACGCATCAACGCATCCATCTTGTCTCGGATGGACGGAACCGCCTTAAAAAACTCCTGAGCCTCTTCGACTGTCATATCAAGAACGTCAGCTATGCTCTTGCCTTTAAATCGAATTTCCAAAGTCTCACGGTTGTAACGCGCGCCTTTGCAGGTCTCACATTCCACGTAGACATCCGGCAAAAAGTGCATCTCGATCTTGATCACACCGTCACCCTGACACGCCTCACAACGCCCGCCTTTGACGTTGAACGAGAACCGCCCGGGCTTGTACCCACGCGCCTTGGATTCGGGCAGTCCGGCAAACCAATCACGGATCGGCGTGAAGGCCCCCGTATAGGTCGCAGGGTTGGACCGTGGCGTCCGGCCAATGGGCCGCTGATCAATGTCGATCACCTTGTCCAGATGTTCCAGACCCTTGATGGTTTCACAGGGCGCTGGTGTCTGCCGCGCACCGTTCAAACGCATCGACGCCGTTTTGAACAAGGTCTCAATCGTCAGCGTCGATTTACCCCCGCCTGATACGCCGGTAACGCAGACAAATTTGCCCAACGGGAACTTCGCACTCACATTCTTGAGGTTGTTGCCCGTGGCCTTCACCACCTCGACAAACTTGCCATTGCCTTCACGCCGCTCGGCCGGCACCGCAATTTCACGCGCGCCTGACAGGTATTGCCCCGTCAACGACGCCGGATCGGCGGCAATTTCCTCGGGCTTGCCCTGTGACACGATCTGCCCGCCATGGACACCGGCTCCGGGACCAATGTCAAAGACGTAATCCGCCTCGCGCACAGCTTCTTCGTCGTGCTCGACCACGATCACCGTATTGCCTTGATCCCGCAGGTTTTTCAGCGTCGTCAGTAGGCGCCCGTTGTCGCGCTGATGCAGGCCAATTGACGGTTCATCCAGCACATACAAAACGCCGGTCAGACCCGAACCAATCTGGCTCGCCAACCTGATCCGCTGGCTTTCCCCACCCGAAAGTGTGCCGCTGTTCCGGCTCAGGGTCAGATACTCAAGCCCAACGTTGTTCAAGAATCCCAACCGTTCGCGGATTTCTTTCACAATCGCCCGCGCGATCTCCTGTTTCTGCGGCGTCAGGTGGTTAGGCACATCTTCAATCCACGCCAGCGCCTCGCGGATGGATTTCTGCACCACCTGCCCCACATGCACCCCGGCGATCTTTACCGCCAGCGCTTCTGGACGCAGGCGATACCCTTCGCACGTCCCACAAGGGCGATTGTTCTGATAGCGCTCGAATTCTTCACGGATCCAATTGCTGTCGGTCTCGCGATAGCGCCGCTCCATGTTGGGGATCACACCCTCAAACACGCGAGTCACCTGATAAACCCGCCCACCTTCGTCATAGCGGAACTCGATCTCTTCGTCACCCGAGCCATACAGGAACACCTGCTGCACCTTCTTGGGCAGCTTTTTCCACGGTGTGTTCCGATCAAACTGATAGTGTTTCGCAATTGCTTCAATGGTTTGCAGGAAGTAAGGCGACTTGCCCTTCCGCCACGGCGCCAGTGCCCCGTCATAGACTTTCAGCGTCACATCGGGCACCACAAGCCGCTCGTCAAAGAACAACTCAACCCCCAGACCGTCACAATCCGGACAGGCTCCAAAGGGTGCGTTGAACGAAAACATCCGCGGCTCGATCTCGGGAATGGTAAACCCGCTCACCGGACAGGCGAAATTCTCAGAGAATGTGATGCGCTCCGGATCGCCGTCTTTCGGCGCGGTCTCCAGCACCGAAATCCCGTCCGCCAGATCCAGCGCTGTGCGCAGGCTGTCGGCAAGCCGCGTCTCCACGCCTTCGCGCACCACGATCCGATCGACAACCACATCAATGTCATGGCGGAACTTTTTGTCCAGCGTCGGCGGCTCGTCCAATTCATAGAACGCACCATCCACTTTCACCCGCTGAAAACCCTGCTTGCGCAACTCCAGAAATTCTTTGCGGTATTCGCCTTTCCGGTCGCGCACGATCGGGGCCAGCAAAAACGCACGCGTGCCTTCTTCCATCTCCATGATCCGATCGACCATGTCCTGCACCTGCTGCGCCTCAATCGGCAGCCCGGTGGCCGGCGAATAAGGCGTGCCAGCGCGCGCAAAAAGCAGGCGCATATAGTCATAAATCTCGGTCACGGTCCCGACGGTCGAGCGTGGATTTTTCGATGTCGTCTTTTGCTCAATCGAAATTGCTGGGGACAGCCCACTGATGTGATCCACATCAGGTTTTTCCATCATATCAAGGAATTGACGCGCATAGGCCGACAGACTCTCGACATAACGCCGCTGCCCTTCAGCATAAATCGTGTCAAACGCGAGGCTTGATTTACCCGAGCCCGACAGACCGGTGATCACCACCAACTCGTCGCGCGGGATGTCCACGTCAATCGACTTCAGGTTATGCTCGCGCGCGCCGCGCACTTCGATGTTCTTCAGCTCGGCCATTCAACCCCCCAACGGATACAGCACAACACATAGGCGAGAGCGCCCATCCTGCCAACCAGATATTGCGAACATAGAGAGAACATTTTAAATCGCCAAGCCCTGTTTTTTAGGCCGCACTTGCCGGCTTTCAAAATTTCCGCATAGTCTCTTGCCATTACGACCAGAAGGACTTTTTAGATGATCTTTTTCAAACCCGCTGCGGCGGCCCTTTGTTTGTTGCCCGCCGCTCTTTTCGCCCAGGATCGCACCTCTGCCATTCTCGTGATGGACGGCTCCGGCTCTATGTGGGGGCAGATTGACGGCACCGCAAAAATCACCATCGCACAAGAGGTCATCGGCGGCCTGATGACCACGCTGCCCGACACTATGGACCTCGGACTCACGGTCTATGGCCACCGTCGCAAAGGCGACTGCAGCGACATTGAAACCGTTGTAATGCCCGGCGCGGGCACGCGCGGCGCTATCGCAACAGCGGTCAACAGCATCAAACCCAAGGGCAAAACCCCGATGGCGGACGCCGTGGTGGCGGCGGCCAACGCCATGCGCCACACAGAAAACGCCGCCACAGTGATCCTTGTCTCTGATGGCATCGAAACCTGTGTTCCGGACGTCTGCGCCGTGGCCCGCACGCTTGAGGAAACCGGCGTTGATTTCACCGCCCATGTGGTGGGCTTTGACGTGACCGATCCCAAAGCCTTGGCCCAGTTTCAGTGCATGGCAGACGCGACAGGCGGCAAATATCTGTCAGCGTCCAATGCCAATGAACTGGGCGCGGCGCTGACCGAAGTCGCCGTGGCCAAACCAACGCCGCCGCCCGAACCCAAACCCCAGAAAACCCGAGTTTTTGTTGTAATCGGCGATCAGGAAAGCCGCCCGGTTTATGACATGGCTCTGCGGGTTACGGACGCGTCCGGTGGTGTCATTGCGACCTCTGAGCATCACGATTTCGCGCTTGACCTGCTGCCGGGCAGCTACACGGCTTTGGCCACACGCCTCAAGGACGAGGCCACCACTGAAACGGCATTCACCGTGACCGAAGGAAAGCCCGCCGAAGCCAAGCTGAAACTGCCGGAATTTCAAGCCGCCGCCACCCTCCTCGCCCCAGCCACGGCCGAGGCCGGAGCCACAGTTGAGGTCACGTGGACAGGCCCCGACGAAATGAACGACTACCTCGACACCGCACTGAGCAGCGCAGGCAGCGACAGCTATCAAACCTATGAATACACGGCAAAAGGCAACCCCGTGCCTCTGCGCATGCCCACAGAGCCCGGCGACTATCTGATCCGCTACGTGCTCTCCGATGGCCTCAAGGTGCTGGCCTCCACTTCCATCACAGTTACCGAACGCAGCTTTGGCCTCAACGCGCCCGATACTGCGCCAGTTGGTGCCACAATCGACGTGACTTGGTCCGCCAGCGGCTATGACGAAGACTATGTCACCCTAGCCGAAGTTGGCAGCGAAGGCGGGTCTTATCTGACCTACGAATACGTCACCAAAGGCAACCCAACCCCTTTGCGCCTGACGCTTGAACCGGGCACCTACGAGCTGCGCTATATCAACGGGCAAGACGCCTCTATTGGTCTAAGCAAACCCATCACGCTCACCGACATTGTTGTGACGCTTGACGCCCCCGACACCGTTGACGCCTCTGAAATGGTAAGCGTCACCCACACCGGCCCCGCCTACGACGGCGACTATGTGACCTTGGTAGAACCCGGCGCCGATGCCATGGCCTATCTCGGCTATGCTTACACGGCGGATGGAAACCCGCTTCAGGTGCCTGCACCGGAAACCCCCGGCACATACGAGCTGCGCTATATCTCGATCTGGGGTGACGCCCGCATTCTGGCCAGCAAAACAGTCGTGGTGGAGTAAGTTCCCTTCAAGTCGCCGGAAGGAAAAATCAAAAGACTCCACCATCGGAACAAAACATCTCCGGCTGTATGCCGGAGGTGTTGCCCGCCACCGACCTAACAAAGGCGGTTACTCCGAAACACCGGATCACATCTGATCAAAACGGATTTCTGATCCAGTGATTTTGCTAATCACTCGACCCGTGTTGACCGCGCGATAAATCGATCTTGGAGGGCGCGCCTGATGATCCACACTACGATGCACCCAATCGCTGCCTTCCATGGCTTTCAAAGATTGCGACAATGCGCGGTCGGTAATCGTAGGGAGGTTTCGTTTTATTTCGTTGAACTGACTGGGTGATCCAAGGGTCGTTAGTATCGGCAAAGTCCATGATTTGCGCAGCAACCTCTGATCATCTTCCGTGGTGGCGCGCTGAATTCTGTCGGCCATTGCCGCAGTCTGTTTGCCAGCCGCCGTCAAACGAAATTCCGGCCGCAAAGGGTGGCCATGGCCAGGGTTTCGTTCAACCAAACCCAATTTGATAAGGTGATCCACGCTTTGCGCAAACGCTGTTCTGCTGGCCCCTGTCGCTGTCAGCAAGGCCGCCTGCCGCCCCGCCACCCCGACATGCAAGCTCGACAGAATGGGTATTGCCCAGGCTCTGGAAGTGATATTGACAAAGGACTTGATGTACATAAAGTATAGTTAATACATTTTCAGACAAAGGAAAACCCTGTGGCTCTTATTTCATTGGATCAAACAATCAACATCGCCATGTCCGTCAAGGACCGACACGCAACTGCCAGGTGGTACGAAACCATGTTGGGCTTTGAAACGCTCTATCACGCCGACGACGCGGGCTGGTCTGAACTGCAAACGAACACGGCTGGCGTGACCATTGGACTTGGCGAACACACCGAACCTGTTCCCGGCAACTGCGTGCCGGTTTTTGGTATCGCCGATCTGGATGCCGCGCGGCAGAAGTTGGAACAAGCCAACGTAAAATTTGACGGCGAAACCGATGTGGTCGAGGGCATGGTCAAAACCGCAACGTTTTATGATCCGGACGGCAATGCGTTGATGCTTGCGCAAGACTTAACCGGCGGCGCGTGATCGCGCGCCGGCTTGGCCGTTCTTCAGGTCGTGATAGTCGCAATCACGACCGAAGTTTGGTCCCTAATTCTCCGAACCGAACTGCAACAATGACAATCCGCTGACGTCAGATGTGGATCACCCGATCATAGGCATCCAGAACGCTCTCATGCATCATCTCGCTGAGCGTCGGATGCGGGAAGACAGTCTCCATCAACTCCGCCTCGGTGGTCTCAAGCTGCCGACCGACAACATAGCCCTGAATAAGCTCCGTGACCTCGGCCCCGACCATATGTGCGCCCAAAAGCTCGCCGGTCTTGGCATCAAATACGGTCTTTACCAGCCCTTCAGGCTCCCCCAACGCGATCGCCTTACCGTTGCCGATGAACGGGAAACGACCAACCTTGATGTTAAAACCCGCCTCTTTGGCTTTCGCCTCGGTCATGCCGACGCTGGCCACCTGCGGATGGCAATATGTGCAGCCCGCAATGCTGCCCGGCTTGATCGGATGCGGCTTGCCGCCCGCGATCAGCTCGGCAACCATCACGCCCTCATGGCTGGCCTTATGCGCCAGCCATGGCGCGCCTGCGATGTCACCAATCGCATAAAGCCCGTCAACACCCGTCCGGCAGTACTCGTCGGTGATCACATGCGTGCGGTCAATTTTCACACCCAACGCTTCCAGCCCGAGCCCCTCGACATTGCCCACGATCCCCACAGCGGAAATCACCGTGTCAAACTCGTGCTTTTCGACCTTGCCGCCAGCCTCGATATGCGCCGTCACCTTGCCTTTGGCACGGTCCAACTGCTTGACCATGGATTTCTCCATGATCTTCATGCCCTGTTTGACAAATTTCTTTTTGGCAAAAGCACTTATCTCTTCATCTTCAACCGGCAGAACCCGATCCATGACTTCGACCACCGTGGTGTCCGCCCCCAGTGTGTTGAAGAAACTTGCGAACTCGATGCCAATCGCACCCGATCCGATCACCAAGAGCTTTTTGGGCATCCGCGGCGGCTGCAATGCATGGCGATAGGTCCAAACCAGATCACCATCTGCCTCCAGTCCCGGCAGTTCCCGCGCCCGTGCACCGGTCGCCAAAATGATGTTTTTCGCCGCCAATTCCTCGACACCTTTGTCGGTTTTCACAGCAACCTTGCCCTTGGCCGGAAGGCTCGCCTCGCCCATGACAACTGTCACCTTGTTCTTCTTCATCAAGAACCCGACGCCGCCACTCAACTGCTTGGCCACAGCCCGCGACCGCCCGACGACCTTTTCAAGGTCATAGCCGATCTTGTCCGCCGACAGGCCGAACTCGCTGGCCCGCTCCATCAGGTGAAACACTTCTGCCGAGCGCAACAGCGCCTTGGTCGGGATGCAGCCCCAGTTCAGGCAAATGCCCCCGAGGTTCTCGCGCTCGACAATCGCAACCTTTTGCCCAAGCTGCGCAGCCCGTATGGCGGCAACATAGCCTCCCGGTCCCGAACCGATTACGATCACGTCGAAAGTGCTGGCTGCCATCTGCGCGTCCTCCTTGGGTGTTACCGCTGACACTAGATCAAGTGTCACACCACTTCAACGCGCCCAACGCCGGTTTTCTTCTGGCTTTCCAAACCCACCCGCATCATCCTGTGACACAAGTATTTTCCACCGGAGACATCTTATGAAAACTGTCAAAGACCTGCTGCTTGCCATGATCAACGCCACGCTGATCCTTGTTGCGCTTTGCCTCTTCCTGCTGTGGCAAGTCTCCAAATCCGGTGAACGCATCGCCGAAAGCTTTGCCAGTGGCCTCACGGTCCTCGCTCCGGTGGAACAAAGTGTTGATGGCCTGCGCAAAGAGGTCTCCGACCTGCGCACAGACCTCGCAGAGCTCACCAACGGGCAATTCATTCTGACGGACGCAGCCGTTTCCCGATTGGAAATGACCTCAGCGCGCCTCGATCGGGCCATGACCGGCCTTGAAGACCGAATGGCCGAACTCTCGGCCAAACCCGAAAAGTTGACAGATTATGCAATCGACAAGACCGCAAGCCGCGCAGCAACAGAGTTGCAGACCCTGCTGCAATGCCGCGCGCCCGAGGCCTGATTATGCGGTGGCCTGCAACTCACGCACGGTGTGGCCGTACCCACCCTGCGCAATATAAGCGCCTTCCACTTCGGTGGTCGACCGCGCCAGCGCGTCGTTGCGATAGGGAAAACGGCCAAACTGGCGGATAACCTCGCGGTGTGCCTTGGCGTGGAACAGATTGCTTCCCCCCGCCTCCGGCATGCGCTCACAAAACAGTCGGATACACTGTTCCTGATCACAGAGGTTCTCCGAGTGCATCAGCGGCATATAAAAGAACTGCCTTGCCGGCTCGTCAATCCGCATGTCCCATTTCTTGGAAATGGCCGCTTTGGCTGCCGCAATGGCCTGACGGTCCGTTGCAAACGCCGCGCCCGATCCACGGAACATATTTCGGGGAAATTGGTCGGTGACAATCAGATAGGCCAGTGTTCCCGAAGGATAGGTCAGCCACTGCCCCAACCCGCCGGCTTTTGCGGTCTCCCAGACGGCCATAAACCGGTCCCGGATTTTCTGATCCAGCTCCTCTGAAACCGCATACCAACCATCTGGCCCAACTTCATCAAGCCAAAACTCCAGCACGTCCTCGGGCTTGGTCATGCCCTTCTCCTTTGCGCTATTTTCCCCACAGGAGGCATCGTTACAGAAACGATAAACCCAGGTTACGGGGAAAATGTAGTCACAAATTGCGACATCGCGACATGACACGCGATTTTTTGCTCAGTTAGCGACATCATCCGCCTCGGCTTCCTCCTCAAGAGCAGTTTCAATGGCAACTTCCTGAGCCACCTCAACAACAACCGGCGAGGCCGTGGGCATAACCGCGGTATAGCTGCCGGTGTCCTCGACAGACACGGCCGCGCGGCGGGTGGTTCGATACCCCGCATACACGCCAAGTACCGTCAGAAGCATGGCGAGGAAAATAAAGAAACCCTGCGGGCCAATCGCGTCCATGGACCAACCGATGATGATCGGGCCTGCGATGGCGCCGACTCCGTTCACAAAAACAAGCCCGCCAGAGGCCGCCGCCATGTCCTCATACTCAAGAAAGTCGTTGGTGTGCGCGATCAACAGGGAATAGAGGGGGTTCGAGAAGCCGCCAATGAAAAACGCGGACGCCAACAGCATCGTATAGGTATCACCCGCAAAAAACCCGAGCAACGCTCCGAGGGCGCCGATCAAGGACACAATCATAATCAGAACGCGGCGATCCATACGGTCGCTGATCCACCCCAAGGGATACTGACAAATCGTAGCCCCGATATAGAAGGTCGCAATGAACAGGGACAATTCGCTCACGCTCAACCCTGCTCGGGTGGCATAGACCGCCGACATGCCGAACTGCGCCGAGAACACGCCGCCCATCAGGAACATTCCGGTCACACCCAGAGGCGAGTGGCCGAACAATTCACGCAGGCTCATGGGTTTTGTGGTGTCAAAGGCAGGTGTGGGCGAGATGGACAGCAAAATCGGAGCAAAGCTGATCGAAACCAGAACGCTCGGAATGACAAACAGAACAAAGCCAGACGTATCCGGCAGCGTCACCAACCCCTGCGCAGTCACGATGCCCAGCATTTGCACCATCATATAAAGCGACAAAGCCTGACCACGGTTTTCGTTGCTTGCCGCGTTGTTCAACCAGCTCTCCGCGGTCACATACACGCCCGAGAAACAGAAACCGATCAATATGCGCCCCATCACCCAGGCAATCGGGTGCTGCGCGGTGGGATACATGATCAAAATGGCCGAAATGAACGACGCCAAAGCCGCAAAGACCCGAACATGGCCAACA
The DNA here is from genome assembly GCF_900114415.1 of Shimia haliotis. Lineage (GTDB taxonomy): Bacteria > Pseudomonadota > Alphaproteobacteria > Rhodobacterales > Rhodobacteraceae > Shimia > Shimia haliotis. Next base: position 945,121 of record NZ_FOSZ01000001.1, read on the forward strand.
CGCCGGATCATATCTGGGGCAATGCGAGATCCGCCCAAAAAGCCTACAAAATAGGCCGACATCACCATCGACATCTCTAATGTCGAAAATCCGGCCGCTTCGCCACGGATACCCAGCAACGTGCCGTGCATGCCGTTGCCAATCATCAGCAACAACATCCCCAACAAAAGCGCCCAGGCGCTGCGGATAAACTCGACCATGACGAAACCCTCTAACGTTTCAACAAGAATGGGAAGTTTGCCGGCAACTGTCGCACAGAATTGCGACAGGCCGACGTCGTTTTGCGATACTGCGCCAAAGCGCCAAGCTTTAGGGGATCAAAAGCGACGCATCGCCATAGGAAAAGAAGCGGTATTCATTGCTGACCGCATGGGCATAAATCTCACGGATCTGCCCGTGTCCGACCAGCGCGCTCACCAGCATCATCAAGGTTGATTTCGGCAGGTGAAAATTGGTCATCAGGGCGTCGGCCACATGAAATGTGAATCCCGGATAGATGAAAATATCCGTTGCGGCTTCCCAGGGTTTGATCTCACCATCCCGAGCCGCGCTCTCAATCAGGCGCAAAGCCGTAGTGCCCACCGGAATGACGCGCCCGCCCGCCGCTTTGGTCGCCGCGATCTCGGCTGCGGCCTCGGGCGTCACCCGCCCCCATTCCGCGTGCATCTTGTGCTCTTTGACGTTATCGACCTTCACCGGAAGAAACGTGCCCGCGCCCACATGCAGCGTTACATGTGTGAAGTCCACGCCCTTCGCCGTCAGCGCCGCCAGCAGTTCATCATCAAAATGCAGCGACGCCGTAGGGGCTGCCACGGCACCGGAATGTTTGGCCCAGACCGTCTGATAATCCGTCTTGTCCTTTTCGTCCGCCGCGCGTTTGGCCGCAATATATGGTGGCAACGGCATATTGCCCGCCGCCTGCAAGGCCGCGTCAAAATCCTCGCCTTCAAGGTCAAAGGCAATCACACCCTGCCCGTCCTCTTTGGCGGTCAGCGTGCCCTTCAATCCGGCGGCAAAGACTATCTCCTCGCCCTCGCGGACTTTTTTCAACGGCTTCACAAGCGCCGCCCAAGCGCCACCAGCGCGCGGCTCAAGCAAGGTGACTTCCATCTTTGCTTGCGTTTCACCCTCGGGTCCCGTGCGCACTCGGTACCCCATCAGGCGCGCCGGAATGACCTTGGTGTCATTCAAAACCAACCGATCGCCGGGGCGCAGCCATTCCATCAGATCCGTGACCACGCCGTCCGTGATCCGGCCTGCGTCACTGACCAGCAAACGCGCCGAAGAGCGCGGCTCTGCGGGCCGTGTCGCAATAAGCGCCTCAGGCAAGTCGAAATCGAAATCAGAAAGCTGCATTGTCAGTTGCTCAGATCAGGGGGCGCACGCCGGAAAATTTCACGAAAAAACCCGGGCGTCAGGGCCGACAACGGATTGACGGAAATCGACGGGTCCTTTGCAGGCCCTTTAAGTTCATAGTTGAACCCGATCAACCCCTCACCGCGTTTGGAAATCGGCCGACCGATCACATTCACCGCATAAATCGGCGACAACACGCCTTGGATATCCAAAATCCCCTGGGTTGTCAGATACCGTCCGTCCGCCGACAGCCCCATAGACGCGCCAACGGCGCTGGCCTCCCCGATCACTATTTCGCCGGGTGCCATACGGAACACCGAATGGACCTCATTGAACAACAATCCGGGGCCGTTCAGTTGCTCGAGCAACCCAACAACACTGACAGCATTCAACAACTCCGCAAAGGACGGCAGGCTTTGTACCTTGATATCTTCGATTTTCAGCAGGCCGTCATAAACATCTTTTTGTTCGCGAGGCACAAGCCGCAGCAACAAATTCCCCTTATCCGCCTGCGCCACCAATCCCATGGCCTGTACAACACCGCCCGCGTTGGGGGATGTGACCTCAATCGCGGTGCCGTTGGGATGTAGGCCCAACTTACCGGAAATCGGCACATGCCCCGCCAAAGCACCGTCAAACGTCCCGCTCAGCCCGTTTTGCGTGGTCAAAGCAAAGGATGCGTCACGCACCACAATATTGTTGGCGATGATCGCCTCATCCAACCTGCCTGTGATCGGCCCGCTTTGCCCGGACCCTTGCGTCGATGCGCCACCGAATTCCGGCATGGCACGCATGTCAAAACGCCCGCCCAACATCTCAATTGCCGGTGCCACACCAGCCCCTCGGCCACGCAACCGCATCGCACCGGTCAACCAACGGCCAAGCGTAAACTCAGGAACATCGACAACCTCCAGAGCACCGCCCTCCGACAATGTCACCGACCCTTTTGCATCCAGTCCCGCCGCCTTCAGGCTCAAGGCATCCACACGCGGTTGTTTGCCAAGCGTCATGGCCATATCGAATTGGCCCGAACTGTTCGCAGGCTTGCGCCATCCAATCGGCGGTGAGGCCAGACCAACGCCCTTGAGATCAGACGACACCGTCAATCGCGGCACCTGACCCTTCCTGAAGTCCACGGAAAAATCAGCCTCCCCGCGACCGGACACAGTTCCGGACGGCAAGCCGACGTTAAACTCCTCCAACACGGCCGCGCTCAACTCAACCTGTCCGGTGATCGAGCTATCCCCGCTGCCCTCGGCTCCGGGCTTGCCCAATTTTGCAAACCATCGGGCCTGCACCGGTACAGCGCCAACCCGCCCCGGCCCAAATATTTCGACCGCATCATTGGTCGCTGCCAACATCAGATCACCGCGCAGCCGGCTGCCTTGCAGCAACACATCACTGTCCACACGAATAAGCCGCCCCGTGACGTCAAACCTGACCTCCTCCGCTGGCAGCTTGGGCTTCATGATGAAGTCCAGCCGCCCTTCGGCCTCCACCCGTCCCTTGGCAATGGCGACCGGCAGGTTGGCTTTATCAAACACGCTCAACGGCGGTCGGTTCAGCAACGACGCCGCCGCCTCAATAGACCCCACCGCTTTTACATCAGCCTGACCAGGAGATTGTTTCAGACGGGTATTGAGCACCACGAAACTGGACCCAGCCACATCAATTGTGCCGCCCGTGTCCGGCGTCACATAGCCGCCCTCCACTCCGACATGAAATTTGTTGTCCGTGAAAACCGCAAACCCGCGCCCGCCTTCCACCGGAGGCATGGTTTTTACAGCTTTGACCACCGCGTCCCTAAATTGAAAATCAGCATAGACATCGGGTGGTTGTCCCACACGAGAGCGCAGCGCGAGATTTACGTCGCTTAATTTGGCCGCAAAAATGTTCTCATCAATCCACTTGCGCAGCTTGTCCTTGAATTGCACCGGCCAGAGCGCAAGCACCTGCGCAGGCTCGACGCCATTCATATGGCCGTCCAGCCCGTATTCCCATCCCTGTGATCCGGCAGATAGATCGCCCTTCAGGCTCATCTGCATGCCGCTTTGGTTGATCACCAACTGCCCGAGTTCCAGATCAAAAGGATTCAGTTGCAGTCGGAAATCCATATAGGACGTATCCAGCCCCACCGACGTGTCTCCGAGCGTTTCAGGCGTCGCCTCAAAACTGTTCAGCGTCAGCTGCGCCAGCAACGCATTGGGCAGACCGCTCTCAAAATCGCGCAACAATGCCTGCCCCGACACCGAAGCCCGCAACCAATCCGCCGTCACCGACAATTCGTCAAATCCGATGCGTTGTGTGGCTGGGTCATAGGTCAGATAACTGCGCAAACTCTCAAACGGGATTGGGACAACCTCATCATTTGGCTGAACAAAACCCGCCGACGCGCTAAGCGTCGCACTGATCGAGCCCAATGCCCCAGCGTCGTCGATCTCAACCCGCATGGCACCGGAAATCGGCGCCCGCAGCACTTCCAGCCAACTCAGCGCCGCCACCTGACTTGCCAACTCTTCCGAAGGCGCATCCTCAAACTTGAGCCCCACCTGCACCGTTCCGCTGTCAAACGACGTCGTCACTGAGCCTTCCAGTGTGGTGGCAAAACTGCGCCCGCCGAGCAAAGTCATATGAGAGGAAATAGACACATCATCGCCGTCACGCTGCAAAGCCAGCCGCCCGCCATCGATTGTCCAGGCTCGTTTGCTCAGAGAATCCTCATAGCGCAGCGTGACGTCTTCGATGTCAAAAGTTTCCAGAAACCTGAAACCGGGGCGGGACAGCACCGCTTCAATATCCTGACCGATCGACGTCAGGGCCGCATCTCTTTGCAGACCTCCCTCGCCTTGCCCCAAAGACACATTCACCGTGCCGTTGGCGCGCCGCATGACTTTAAGGTTCACGCCCGCAACCTGCACCGACCTTGGCGCGACCTGCCGCCCGAGAAGCGGCTCCATCGCCAGCTGCAAATCAACCTGCTCAAGACGCAGGACCGCGCCGCCTTGCTGCGGCGCAAGCTCCAAACCTGTCACCCGCAATTTCGGGTCCCAGTTGTCCTCAAGCACAAGTGACATTTCGCCAAAGCGCACATCGACGGCCGCCAATTGACGGTCCAGCACCCGCTCCGCCCGCTCGCGCGCCCACTCAGGCAGGACCACAGGCCCCCCGGCAACTGCAACCAACAGAATCGCACCCGCAGCCGCCGGCACCAGCAAGGCGAGCAGCATCACAAGGCCAAAGCCTCTTGCCCTGCGTGCGCCACGGCGCGCAGGCTTGGTCTCCGCCGTTGTGTTTTCGGCCTGTTCGGTCAGGGTTTGTGCCTCAGGTTGGTCTGTTATCGGTTGCCCCTCGTAACCGATCATATACCGTAAAGCAGCCCGACCCAAGAAGTGAGACCATGTCAGACACCCGCTCCCCCGCACCCGATTTCACCCTACCGTCCACCTCCGGCCAAGACGTGAAGCTTTCTGCATTGCGTCCGGCCCCGGTTGTTCTGTTTTTCTACCCACGAGACAACACATCAGGCTGCACAAAAGAAAGCATCGCCTTTTCTGAACTGCTGCCGCAATTTGAAGCCGCAGGCGCCAAGATTTTTGGCATCTCCAAAGACAGCCTGAGCAGCCACGACAAATTCATTGTCAAGCAGAACCTGACCGTGCCGCTTCTGTCCGATGAACACGGCACCGCCTGCGAAGACTTCGGCGTTTGGGCCGAAAAAAAGATGTACGGAAAAACTTTCATGGGCATCGTGCGCTCGACCTTCCTCATCGACGCCGAAGGCAACATCGCGCGCCATTGGCCCAAGGTAAAAGTCGATGGTCACGCGGCTGAGGTTCTGGAAGCGCTGAAAGCCCTCTGATAAGGCGCACGCATGACCAAAACACTTTCCAAAATGGCCGTCGAGGTGCTGACCACCGCTGATGGTCGCGCCAAAACCGCCCTGTCGCATCAACACGCCGCCGCATGGTTTGCCAGCCGCGAGGCAGGTACGCCCATCCCACTGGGCAACAGCGCGCCGCCGCTACGCCCGTCGCGGCCGGAAAAGCCGGAACAACTCGACCCCCGCAACGTACCCCGCCGCCGCCCGGGATCAGAGCAAGGCCGCCTTGCGATGCTGCACGCGGTCGGCCACATCGAACTCAACGCTGTGGATCTGCACTGGGACATCATCGCGCGCTTTACCGACGTCGACATGCCGCTGGGGTTTTATGACGACTGGGTCAAATCCGCAGACGAAGAATCCAAACATTTCAATCTGATATGCGACAGTCTTGAAGCCAAAGACAGCTTCTATGGCGCCATGCCCGCCCATGCTGGCATGTGGCGCGCAGCCGAGGACACAGCCGACGATCTGATGGGGCGCCTTGCTGTTGTACCCATGGTGCTTGAGGCGCGCGGTTTGGATGTGACGCCCGGCATGATCAAGATTTTTCAGCAGGCCAAAGACCAGCAAACGCTGGACGCGCTGGAAATTATCTATGCCGAAGAAGTCGGCCATGTGGCCTATGGGTCCAAATGGTTCAACTTCCTGTGCGGCCGCCACGCGCTTGACCCGAAACAGACCTTCCATGACCTCGTTCAAAAATACTTCCACGGCGCGCTCAAACCCCCCTTCAACGAAGAGAAACGCGCCGATGCCGGCCTGCCGCCGGACTTCTATTGGCCGCTGTCGGATCAGGAACCACCCGCCTACGCCCGCTAACCGGCTGCAATCGGCAAGTTTTCGCCCATCGCCGGCTCGTGATGCGCCGTGACACGCTGCCTCGGGCAAAAACCTTGCCCGATCTCCAACGGTTGGCTAAACCTTCGCCCCAAGCGTCGGGACACAAGAACGCTGACAATGGGGTAAGATAAGGAAACAACCGGTGAGAACACGCCTTGCCATCCGCATGCACGCCATGCTGGAGCGCTATTTTCCGGAACGTCGTCTGTTCCTGCGCTCGGACTCAGACACCCGCTTTATCCGGCTGAAGCCCGGCACACAGCTTTTCGCTTTTGTCGGCGGCTCCGCCATCGTGGCTTGGACCATCATCGCAACCGCGATCCTGCTGATGGATTCCATCGGCTCCGGCAATTTCCGCGAACAGGCGCGCCGCGATCAACAGACCTACGAGCTGCGCCTGAACGCCCTATCAGACGAACGTGACGCCCGCACCGACGAAGCGCTGGCCGCGCAGGCCCGTTTTAACGTGGCGCTCGACCAGATTTCGGAAATGCAGTCCCAGCTTCTTGAAAGCGAAACCCGCCGACGCGAACTAGAAACCGGCATCGAGGTCATCCAATCCACCCTGCGCCGCACCATGCAGGAACGCGACATCGCGCGTTCAGAAGCCCGCGAACTGGATCAGGCACAAACTGAGATTGCCTCGTCCTCCAATGGGGCAACGCCACAAAGCAACGAAATGCTCGACGTCATCTCCACCGCGCTTGCAGACACCGCCGCCGAACGCGATCAGGTAATCCGCGACGCGCAGTCCGCGCTCTCTCTGGCCGAAGAGATGAAGCTTGAGCTGGCGCTTATGGAAGAGAAAAACGACCAGATTTTCCGTCAGCTTGAAGACGCGATGACCATTTCCGTGGAACCGCTGGAGAAAATGTTCACCTCCGCAGGCCTGTCCACCAAATCACTGATGGATGAAGTCAAGCGCGGCTATTCCGGTCAGGGCGGCCCCATGATGCCGCTTAGCTTCTCCACCAAGAGCGGCGATCTGACCGCGGAAACCCTGCGCGCTAACCGGCTGCTGGATCAACTTGATCAACTGAACATGTACCGGATCGCTGCGGAAACCGCGCCGTTTGCCAATCCCCTGCAATCCTCCTTCCGCTACACATCTGGCTTTGGCATGCGCTGGGGCCGGATGCACAAGGGGACCGATTTTGCCGCACCTTATGGCACTCCGATCCATGTAACCGCTGAAGGCGTTGTCGTTCACGCCGACTGGCAATCCGGCTATGGCCGCCTTGTCAAAGTGCGCCACGCCAATGGCATCGAAACACGCTATGCCCATCTGGCAAAAATCCGCGTCAAGAAGGGCCAAAGGGTCTCGCGCGGAGACGTGATTGGTGATATGGGCAACTCCGGACGCTCGACCGGAACGCACCTCCACTACGAAGTGCGGCTCAATGGCCGCGCTGTGAACCCGATGACTTTTATCAAGGCTGGACAGAATGTTTTCTAAAAGCAAAATCAACGACCCTGCACCGAAATCTGACGAAGCGGCGACAACCGCGACAAAAGAGGCAGCTGCCGTTCCGCCCGCTCCGGCAAAAGCCAGCGAATTCAAGGCAAGCGCTGCGCCCAAACCCAAACCGGCGGCCTCGACACTTTCGTCGGACCTGCACGTCACCGGCAACATGCGCACCACGGGTGACATCGTTGTGGAAGGCACCGTCGAAGGCGACATCCGCGCCCACCTTCTGACCGTGGGTGAAAGCGCCACGATCAAAGGCGAAGTGGTTGCTGACGATGTTGTGGTCAACGGCCGCATCGTTGGCCGCGTGCGTGGCCTCAAAGTCCGCCTGACCTCGACCGCCCGTGTCGAAGGCGACATCATCCACAAGACCATCGCAATCGAAAGCGGTGCACATTTTGAAGGCTCGGTTCAACGTCAGGACGACCCGCTGTCCGGCGGCAAACCCGCCGCACCGGCTGCGGCAGCACCCAAGCCAGCAGCCAAGCCTGCAAAAGCCGAGTAATCACCGGCTCACCCGATCTTCAAAAGGCGTCCTTTGGGGCGCCTTTTTTGTGTGCGGTTCCGGCTTTTCGTCCCTATCAGCAAGGCCAATCCGGACAAAAAACTTAACATTTTGCCAAATTGCTTCGTCGGTTTACCTTTGTGCTCATATTGCGAACAGGAGACATTGAGATGATGAACAAATTGGGCGCCGAATGCATCGGCACTTTCTGGCTGGTATTCGGCGGTTGCGGAAGCGCCGTTTTGGCCGCTGGCGTACCGGATGTCGGCATCGGCTGGCTTGGGGTAAGCCTCGCATTCGGCTTGACGGTTCTGACAATGGCCTACGCTGTCGGACGCATTTCCGGCGGGCACTTCAACCCAGCGGTCAGCCTCGGGCTTATGATTGCGGGCAAATTCGAGGCCAAAGACCTCGTACCTTATTGGATCGCCCAAGTTGTCGGCGCCGTCCTTGGGGCTGTGGTTCTTTATATCATTGTGTCCGGCTCACCGGACTTCACAGGCGTCGGTGGTTTTGCCTCCAACGGATACGGAGAGGCGTCGCCAGCAGGGTATTCCATGACCTCAGCGCTTGTCATTGAAGTTGTGCTGACGGCACTCTTTATCTTCATCATTCTTGCCACCACTGCCAAAAGCGCCAACTTCCGATTTGCGCCGATTGCCATTGGTCTGGCTCTGACCCTGATCCACCTGATCTCGATCCCGGTCACCAACACATCGGTTAATCCTGCGCGCTCCACCGGAGTTGCGCTGTTTGCCGACGGACCCGCGCTCGCACAGCTCTGGCTCTTCTGGGTCGCGCCGCTGATCGGCGGAGCCCTTGGGGCGGTGCTGTGGAAGGCGATCGGCACCGACGACTAAGATTGGCACCAACACCGTCCCGCATCTGGGGCGGTGTTCTTTTTCTCTGAACGTTTCTTTAACCCAAAGCTGCGATCCCCCTCCTGACACAGACATCAGGAGCCAGAATGGACCCGCAACCCCGATTGGGCATCGCCCATCTGTCACACCTCGCCTACCGTGGTGAGACCCTGCAATCTCAGCAATTGTCCTGCCTGAACGCTCTGTTCCGCGACGACAACGCCAGTGCGGCGTTGATGGATCTCTCCGTCATTGCCCAGATCCACGGCAACCGCGAGATGGGCCTTGAATGGCAAGACAAAGCCCTCGCAAAACACAGGGCTTTTTGCGTGAACCAGTGCCAGGGCCCACAACCCCGCGTGCTGGTCTTTGCCGAAGCCATTGATATGGGTGGCAACACCCCAATCGAATTTCTACTCATGGACTCAGGCTTTGAGGTGATCACCCTCTACCCGTCTGACACCATGCACCCCGCCGAATTGCCCCACCACGAGGTTGCCTTTTGCGCGGCCCGCGCCGATCGCCCAACCGCGCAGGAATTCTTCGCCACCGTTCGGCGACTGACCCTCAATAGCGGCAAGCCGGTCCTGAACCTGCCCGACACGCTGATCCAACCGGAACGCGACGTGCTGCAAACCTTGTTTGCAGACACGCCAGGCCTGCGCACGGCACGCACCGCCCGTTTCTCTCGCACAGAACTCGTGGCCTCTCTTCAAACCCAATCCGCCTTGCATGACGCTGTGGGCGCCTACCCCGTGATCATCCGCCCGTTGGGCTCCCACGCCGGTATCGGGCTCGTGAAACTCTCCTCGTCCGAAGATCTGGACACTTACTTGGCACAGCGCGACGAGACTGCGTTTTTTGTCTCCGAGTTTATCAATTATGCCAGCCCCCAAGACGGCCTCTTTCGCAAGCAGCGCGTCGTCTTTGTCGACGGCAAATCCTATCCGGCGCATATGGCCATCTCCGATCGTTGGGATCTTTGGTACATGAACGCAGGTATGGACACATCCGCTGACAAGCGCGCCGAAGAGGCTGCCTTCATGGACAATTTCGCCACCTTCCAAAGCCGCCATGCCACGGCGCTCAAAGTCGTCAACGACGCTTTTGACCTGCATTACTTGGGCATCGATTGCGCCGAGGACCGCGACGGAAATCTGGTGGTCTTTGAGGTGGATAACGCGCTGATCGTGCACAACATGGAACCCGCAGCGCTCTATCCCTACAAGGGCGCGCACATGAGACGCCTGTTTGATGCGTTTGAGGCCATGCTTTTGCGGGCAATCTGATCCCGCCGCTGGGGTCTAATTGCCCAACATCCAGTCCCCGTCCGGCCAGAACGCGTGAAAGGCAAAGGCGAACATCACGTCATGTGCCAGATCGCGACCCTGTGCATCGCGCACGCGGATCGAACCCACGTCGCGCCCCCGCGCAATGGTGCCCGCATCAAGTGCGCTGGCCTGACCGGCGGTCCATTCGATTTCGACACCCGCCTCACGCACCAGCCCAATATCCGCCAACCGCGTCATCGGCCACGCGCGATCCCCGACCCGCACCACCCGCTCCAGCGCGGGAATGCCATGGGGCGGCATCTCGCCATTATACAAGAATGGCCGCGCCGAACTGTCGTAGTTCACATAAGGGTTGCTCCCATAGCTCCGCGAAAAAGCCGGTTCCGCCATCACCAAGCCTTCGGGATGCCGCGCCTTGAACTGCGCCCAACTCTCCATCCATGTCGGCAGCGCCGTGAGTTTTACGCCGTTCATCTCGCCAACGATGCCCTGCCCGACCGCCTGCTGCCACCAGCTTTGGGTCTCGCGGTCATACATCACCATATCCGAATTGCGCAGCTTGCCCGACACCCCGAAGGTCAGAACCCGCCCCTTGGCGCGCCGGTCAAAGGTGATCGCCGAATTGCACAGCGGACAGAACGTCACCGCCACCGGCACCCCGCCCACAGTGTCATTCACGATCTCATGCCACGTCAGATAGCGGATCGGATAGGCCCGCGGCTCCGCCCCGTCGATTTCTACAGTGACAACCGGCTCTGTCGGCCCGATCCCCTTCGCCTGCGCCACACGGATAAACTGCGGATCGCTGATCGCCGGAATGCCGTCCTTGGGCGGCCCACCGGACAGGATTTCCCCCCAATGCGGCACCGAAGTACGGCTAAAATCGGTTTCCGGCCACTCGTGTTTCCAGAAATTCGGGTCGGCCAAAGCGGCACCCGCTGTCACGGCCACCACGGCCAAAGCCTGCAACACACGTTTGAGCATGATCGTCCCCTCCTGTTGGCAACAGGCTGCGGCAAAAAACGGGACCAATCCACCCCGCACACGCCCTTGTGAGAGGTCGTGCACAGCAAAAAGGCCGGAGCATCGCCCCGGCCTTTTCAAATTCGCTAACTTTGTCACCTCACTCGGTGACAGTCACCTTTTTCATCACATCAGGCTTGCCGGTGATGGCGCCCGAGCGCGGGTGGCCGCGCTTGATCTGATCAACAACGTCCATGCCGTCGGTCACGGTGCCAATCACCGTGTACTGACCGTTCAAAAACGCGCCTTCGTCAAACATGATGAAAAACTGCGTATTTGCGGAGTCTACGCTGTCGCCTCTACGCGCCATGCCCACGACACCACGATCAAAGTTGATGTCAGAAAACTCCTGCGTCAGGTCCGGCAAACCCGACGAGCCAGACCCCGCGCGACGCGCGTCGTAGTCAGCGTTGGTATTGCCGAACTGCACGTCACCGGTCTGCGCCATAAAGCCTTCGATCACGCGGTGAAACGCAACACCATCATAGCGACCGCCATCGGCAATCTCTTTGATCCGTGCCACGTGGCCCGGCGCGACATCTTCCAGCAGGTCGATGGTGATCGTGCCGTTGGCATAGCCCTCGACCTCGATCGTCATCTCGGTGGCCATCGCAGGCGCGGCCATCAGAGCAAAAGCGGCAACCAGATTACGCATCAACATCAGCCGCCACTTTCACGGAAACCATGCGATCCGGATACATTGGCGGCTCGCCCTTAACGATCGCATCCACATGCTCCATGCCGGAAACCACGCGGCCGTAAACCGTGTACTGACCGTTCAGGAAGTGGTTGTCTTTGAAATTGATGAAGAACTGCGAGTTCGCACTGTCGGGCATCTGGCTGCGCGCTGCGCCCAACGTGCCACGGTCATGCGGCAGCTTGGAGAACTCGGCCTTCAGGTCCGGAAGGTCGGAGCCACCTGTACCCGCCATGCGGATGTTAAAATCTTTTTCCATGTTGCCGTTGGCCACATCGCCGGTCTGCGCCATGAAACCGTCGATCACACGGTGAAACGCAACATTGTCATACTGACCCGAGCGCACCAGTTCTTTCATCCGCTCACAGTGGCCGGGTGCCACATCCGGCAGCAGTTCGATCACAACGGTGCCGTCTTTGAGTTCCATCAGGATGGTGTTTTCGGGGTCTTTGATATCGGCCATCGGGCTCTCCACTATCTAACTTTGGCCGCAAGGTAATCGCGCCTTGCCAGAAAGCCAAGAGACCGCATTGACCCCTGCCCTGATTGCGCTAGGAAAGGGGCAACCATTATTTCACAGCGGAGTGCGCCTCATGGCTTGGAAAACCCTCGATCAGATGGAGCTTGCGGGCAAGAACGTCCTGACCCGCGTTGATATCAACGTGCCCGTTTCTGACGGAGAAGTGACCGACACCACGCGCATTGACCGCATCGTGCCCACGGTGCGCGACATCCTCGCCGCCGGAGGCAAGCCGATCCTGCTGGCCCACTTTGGCCGCCCGAAAGGCGAGCGCGTGCCCGAGATGTCCTTGCAGCAACTCGTTCCTGCGCTGGAAACAGCCTTTGGCACAACCGTCATGTTCGCCGCCGATTGCGTCGGCCCAGCCGCAAAGGCCGCCGTGGATGCGCTGGCCGAGGGTCAGGTTCTCCTGCTGGAAAACACCCGCTACCACGCGGGTGAAACCAAAAACGACGCCGAGTTGACCGCGCAAATGGCCGCCCTTGGCGACGTTTTCTGCAACGACGCCTTCTCCGCTGCCCACCGCGCGCACTCTTCCACCTGTGGCCTCGCCCACGCCCTGCCATCCTGCGCAGGCCGTTTGATGCAGGCCGAACTCTCCGCCCTCGAAGGCGCGCTTGGCACGCCCATCCGCCCCGTGACCGCTGTTGTCGGCGGCGCAAAGGTGTCCACCAAACTGGAACTCCTCGGAAACCTCGTCGGCAAAGTTGACCACCTCGTGATCGGTGGCGGCATGGCCAACACCTTCCTCGCGGCCCAAGGCATCGACGTGGGCAAATCGCTGGCCGAACACGACATGACCGACACTGCCTCGGAAATCCTCGCAAAAGCCAAGGACGCTGGCTGCACCATCGTTCTGCCCACCGACGTCGTGGTCGCCCGCGAATTTGCCGCCAACGCCGCGAATGAAACCGTCGCCGCGAACGCCTGTCCTGCGGATGCGATGATCCTCGACGCTGGCCCCGCAACCGTGGCCAAGGTGGCGGAGGTTTTCGCCGCATCCAAAACCCTGATTTGGAACGGCCCGATGGGCGCGTTTGAAATCGAACCGTTTAACGCCGCCACCGACGCCGCCGCCCTTCAGGCCGCAGCCCTCACCAAATCCGGCGCGCTTGTGTCGGTCGCTGGTGGCGGAGACACCGTCGCGGCCCTGAACGCCTCCGGTGCCGCCGCCGATTTCACCTATATCTCCACCGCTGGCGGCGCTTTCTTGGAATGGATGGAAGGCAAGGAATTGCCCGGAGTTGCGGCTCTCAGCCAGTAAATCGGGCCAATATTTGCGCGAATAATTAAGACGAGACTCAAATTAAATTACGCTAGCGCCACCATAATTGAAACCCTTGCCACGCTGATCTAAGACGCGGGGCAAAGGGGCTTAACGCCTTTTGTAAAACCAGTTTTTAGGGGTCAGACATGACAAACCAAGCTCAAGCGGAAAAAATCTCTGCAGGACAAGGCTTCATCGCCGCACTCGACCAATCCGGCGGCTCGACCCCCAAAGCTCTTGGCCTTTATGGCATCGAAAGCGATGGCTACGCCAACGACGCGGAAATGTTCGACCTGATCCACGGCATGCGCGCCCGCATCGCCGAGGCCCCTGCCTTTACCGGCGACAAGGTTGTCGGCGCGATCCTGTTTGAAATGACCATGGACCGTGAAATTGCCGGCAAGCCGACACCGACCTACATGTGGGAAGAGAAAGGCGTTGTGCCGTTCCTCAAAGTCGACAAAGGCCTCGCGGACGAAGAAAACGGCTGTCAGGTGATGAAGCCGATGCCGGAACTCGACACGCTCTGTGAACGCGCCGCCGCCAAAGGCGTGTTTGGCACGAAAATGCGCTCTGTAATTTCGGCTGCCAACGAGGCCGGCATCCGTGCCGTTGTCTCCCAACAGTTCATGGTTGGCGAGCAGATCATCGGCCACGGCCTGATGCCAATCATCGAGCCCGAAGTCACCATCTCGATCGCAGACAAGTCCGAGGCCGAAGACATCCTTCTGGCCGAGCTGACCTCCGCACTGGACGCCCTGCCCGCCGATCAGCAGGTCATGTTAAAGCTGACCCTGCCCAACACCGCTAACCACTACAAACCGCTGGTCGACCACCCGCGCGTGATGAAGGTTGTGGCACTCTCTGGCGGCTACTCCCGCGAAGACGCAAACGCCAAGCTGGCCGAGAACACCGGCATGATCGCCAGTTTCTCCCGCGCCCTGACCGAAGGTCTAAGCGCACAGCAGTCAGACGCCGAGTTTAACGACACCATCGCGTCCTCGATCGACAGCATCTATCAAGCTTCCGTCGCAGGCTAAGACTTTAGAACATTTTTTGGGTGCGCATGTCCTGCGCACCCTTTTTTGTGGCTACTCGCCAACACAGGGCGCGCGCCTGGCCGAGGTTAATTTCGCGTATCGGCAACGTCCGCGCCCTCAACTCTCCCGCAAGGTCAACGCAACACCGCCCGCCGCATTAATTAATGTCTCCAACGGAAAACGGCCGCACCGCACCGACGCGATACAGCCGAAATACCGACGTAGTACCGACGTTCTTAAAAACAGCCTGAAAGCACCGAAGCCGGAGCTTAACCAACCTCCAGCCGCGCCAGAATGTCATCCACCCGCAGGTCAGACACAGCCCCTGCAAAGCTCCCGCGATCCCCTGCTACGCGAGAGCCCACAAACCCTTCCGCCACAGCACTTGGCGCGGTTTTTATCAGGCTCGCTGCTGTTAACAGATTGGCCAAACTCTCGGTGAACCACCGCGCCTCAGCCTCCGCCGGAAGTCGCGGCCAACGCCCCACATGCGCCTTCAACGCCGCGTCATAGCGCGCATCGGATCCTGTCACCGACGCCAACAAATTCATCAGTGCATCACCCGCAGCCGGCTGCTTCACTAAGGCCCTAAGCACATCCAAACAAATGACATTTCCGGATCCTTCCCAGATCCCGTTCAGCGGTGCCTCGCGGTAAATCATCGGCATCGGTGTCTCCTCGACATAGCCCATGCCCCCCAACACCTCCATCGCCTCTGCAATGACGCCAATACAGCGCTTGTTGTTCAGATACTTCGCCAAGGCTACACCGATCCGCGCCAAGGCACGGCTTTCGTCGTCATCCCGATCAAACGCCCCCGCCAGCATCATCCCCACCGAAAGTGCCGCCTCAGTATCCACAGCCAAATCCGCCAAAACCGACCGCATAAGCGGCTGATCTATCAGCCTTTTCTGAAACGTCGACCGTCCGTTGACCCACCAGTGTGCCTCCTCCAAGGCAGCCCGCATCAAACCGGCCGGCGCAAGAACCGTATCCAGCCGCGTGTGATGCACCATCTCGATAATCGTGCGCACCCCCGCGCCTTCTTCGCCCACGCGATAAGCCAGCGCGTCGTGATATTCGATCTCCGAACTCGCATTTGCCTTGTTGCCCAACTTGTCCTTAAGCCGCTGAAGACGCAGTCCATTTCGCTCGCCTTCCAACCAGCGCGGCACAAGGAAACAGGTCAACCCGCCTTCGGCTTGCGCCAAGGTCAGAAACCCGTCACACATCGGCGCCGAGCAAAACCACTTGTGTCCCCGCAGCCGGTAGTGATCCCCGTCCCGCCGCGCAACAGTGGTGTTGGCCCGTACGTCCGAGCCCCCCTGCTTCTCGGTCATGGCCATGCCCAGAGTCGCGCCCGCCTTGCCCTCAATCGGTGTCAACGAAGGATCATAAACCCCTGATGTCAAACGCGAGTTCCATACGTCCTCCAACTCTGGCTGATTGCGCAACGCTGGCACCGCCGCATAGGTCATCGTCAACGGACAGGCCACGCCAGGCTCCAGTTGCGCCTGATAATAAACCATCGCCGCATGGGTCGCGTGACCACCCGCCTGACCGTCCCACGCAACAGACGCGTACCCCGCCTCCAACCCTGCCGCCATCAACTGATGATAGCCGGGATGAAACTCCACCTCATCCACACGGCGTCCCGCCCGGTCAAACAGCTTCAGACGTGGCAGATCGCGCCGCGCGTCCTCCGCCGCTATCTGCAAAACCTCAGACCCAAAGCGCGCGCCGACCTGCGACAGATGCTGCCCCCGCGCCCCATTGGCCCCCGCGTGATCCTGCAACGCGCGGTCCTGCGACCAGTAGTTTTTTAACCTTTTGGGATCAGGCTGGTTGAAGACGTCATGCGTGCCCAATTGTGTGACAGGTTGCGAATAATCCATGTGGTCCTCCCTCTTGGCAAAAGCCTGTCGCCCGATGTCGTTGCTGCCAACTCTACCGTTGCGTCACCAATTTTCCGACGTTTGGTTGCGTTTCAGGGATTCACACGGCGAATCACTTGCGCTATAGTGATTCAAGACGCCCAAATAGAGGCGTGTAAGAGGCAGAAATGACAGCAAAAAAATCACGTCCCGCCCTTGGTGTGTTCGGTTTTATCGGGCTGGCAATGGCTGTTTCCATCTACTTTATTTTCGCCGCTGTTCAGGGGGATTACGGCCTTTTCCGGCGCGTGGAAATCGTCGCCGACAAAGAACGTCTTGAGGCAGAATTGCTCAAACTGGAAACCGAGGTGGCCCGTATGGAAAACCTCACCCACCGTCTTTCTGACAGCTATCTCGACCTCGATCTTCTGGATCAACAGGCGCGCGATGTGTTGGGCCTGCTGCGCTCTGACGAAATTGTAGTTCGCTGATTTTCGCCTAGCGTACTGATTGCGCGGCGCTTTTTCCTCTCGCAACCCATTCTGCAATCCGCTACGCTCCTCCCAAGACTAGTTTAAGGCTAAACTATTTGCCTGGGAGGAATGCGATGGCTGCCAAGCGCCCCGCCAAAAAATCCAACGTGTCCGGCGAAGAGCTGACACAATATTACCGCGACATGCTGTTGATCCGCCGGTTCGAAGAAAAAGCCGGCCAGCTTTATGGCATGGGTCTGATCGGTGGCTTCTGCCACCTCTATATCGGTCAGGAAGCTGTGGTTGTCGGCCTTGAGGCGGCAACCAAAGAAGGCGACAAACGCATCACCTCTTATCGCGACCACGGCCATATGCTGGCCTGCGGGATGGAAGCCAACGGTGTCATGGCCGAACTCACCGGCCGCATTGGGGGTTACTCCAAGGGCAAAGGCGGCTCGATGCATATGTTCTCCAAAGAGAAGCATTTCTACGGCGGCCACGGCATTGTCGGCGCGCAGGTGCCCCTTGGTGCAGGCCTGTCTTTTGCCGACAAATACAAGGGCACCGACAACGTAACCTTCACCTATTTCGGCGATGGCGCATCCAATCAGGGACAGGTTTATGAGACCTTCAACATGGCCGCCCTCTGGGAATTGCCCTGCATCTTTGTGATTGAGAACAACCAATACGCTATGGGCACCGCGCAAGCGCGGTCCACTTCCTCTCAAGATATCTACAAACGCGGCGAAGCCTTTGGAATCCCTGGGGAAATGGTTGACGGTATGGACGTTCTTGCAGTTAAGGACGCCGGCGAACGCGCGGTGAAACACTGCCGCGCGGGCAAAGGCCCCTACATTCTCGAGGTCAAAACATACCGCTACCGAGGTCACTCTATGTCCGACCCCGCCAAATATCGCACCCGCGAAGAAGTGCAAAAAATGCGCGAGGAACGCGACCCAATCGAACACGTGCGCCAGCTTCTTTTGACCGGCAAACACGCCTCCGAGGACGACCTCAAGGCAATCGACAAAGACATCAAGGCCGTGGTCAACGCCAGCGCCGAATTCGCCAAAGAAAGCCCGCTGCCCGATGAGGCAGAGCTTTGGACCGACATCTACGCTTAAGGACGAGAGGACACGATCATGGCAACTGAAATTCTCATGCCCGCCCTCTCTCCGACCATGGAAGAAGGCACGCTGGCCAAATGGCTGGTCAAAGAAGGTGACACCGTCCAAAGCGGTGATATCATTGCAGAAATCGAAACCGACAAGGCGACGATGGAGTTCGAAGCCGTGGACGAAGGCACCATTGGCAAAATCCTCGTGGCTGAAGGCACCGAAGGCGTCGCGGTCAACAGCGTCATCGCCATTCTCGCTGAAGATGGCGAGGATGTGAGCGCCGTCGAAGTTTCCGCGCCGGTCTCATCGGCTCCCGAAGCGGCGCCAGTCGCTACTGCTCCTGCACAAGCCGCAGCTCCCGCCGCTCCGCAACCAGACCTGACGCCCGACTGGCCCGAAGGCACACCGATGAAAACCTGCACCGTGCGCGAGGCTTTGCGCGACGCGATGGCCGAAGAAATGCGTGCCAATGACGCTGTATTTCTGATGGGAGAAGAAGTCGCGGAATACCAAGGGGCTTATAAGGTTTCCCAAGGTCTTCTGGATGAGTTCGGCTCCAAACGGATAATTGACACCCCGATCACCGAGCACGGTTTTGCCGGTATCGCGGTCGGCACGGCCTTTGGCGGATTGAACCCGATTGTCGAATTCATGACATTCAACTTCGCCATGCAAGCCATTGACCAGATTATCAATTCCGCTGCTAAAACACTCTATATGTCCGGTGGCCAAATGGGCGCACCTATGGTGTTCCGAGGCCCCAACGGCGCGGCAGCCCGCGTAGGTGCACAACACAGTCAGGACTACGCCGCATGGTACGCGCAAATTCCCGGCCTGAAAGTCGCGATGCCCTACTCCGCAGCCGACGCCAAGGGTCTGCTCAAATCCGCAATCCGCGATCCAAATCCGGTGATCTTCCTTGAGAATGAAATCCTCTATGGCCGCAGCTTCGAAGTGCCTGCTATGGACGATTTCACCATCCCGTTTGGCAAGGCCCGAATCTGGCGAGAAGGCACGGATGTGACCATCGTCAGCTTCGGCATAGGTATGCAATACGCGCTAGAGGCCGCTGACAAACTGGCCGAGGACGGCATCTCCGCCGAGGTCATCGACCTGCGCACCCTGCGCCCGATCGACTATGACACGGTGATCGCCTCGGTGATGAAAACCAACCGCTGCGTGACCGTTGAGGAAGGCTTCCCTGTTGGCTCAATTGGCAACCACCTGTCGGCCACCATCATGCAACGCGCGTTTGACTATCTTGACGCGCCGGTGATCAACTGTGCCGGCAAGGATGTTCCCATGCCCTACGCAGCCAATCTCGAGAAACTGGCGCTTGTGACCACGGACGAGGTCGTCGCAGCTGTGAAACAAGTGACTTATCGCTGAGGAGACTGACATGCCCATTGAAATCCTCATGCCCGCCCTTTCGCCCACTATGGAAGAAGGCACGCTGGCGAAATGGCTGGTCAAAGAAGGTGATGAGGTCTCCAGCGGAGATCTGATTGCTGAGATCGAAACCGACAAGGCCACCATGGAATTTGAAGCCGTAGACGAAGGCGTGATCGGCAAGATCCTCGTGGCCGAAGGCTCCGAAGGCGTCGCCGTCAATTCGCCCATCGCCATTCTGCTCACCGACGGTGAAACCGCTGATGAAATCGGCACAACACAGGCCAAGGCGCCGGAAGCGGCCCTAGCCGCCGACGCAGGCAAAGAGGCAACACCCTCTGGGGTCTCCGAGGCACCTGCCCCCGCTGCCGCAACAAACGCGGACGGGTCCCGAATCTTCGCCTCTCCTCTGGCGCGGCGTATTGCGGCGAACAAGGGCATAGACCTTGCTACAGTCCAAGGCTCCGGCCCGCGTGGTCGGATTGTCAAAGCAGACGTCGAAGGTAGCACCGCAACCGCCCCTGCTCCGGCGAAAGCAGCGACCGCAGCCTCTGCCGGCACGACAGCGCCAGCCCCGATCGCCTCTGGCCCCGCCACCGAAACGGTGCTGCGCATGTATGAAGACCGCGAGACCGAGGAAATCGCGCTCGACGGTATGCGCAAAACCATCGCGGCGCGCCTAACCGAAGCCAAACAATCCATCCCGCACTTCTACTTGCGTCGCGACATCAAACTTGACGCGCTTTTGTCCTTCCGCAGCCAGCTCAACAAACAGCTTGAGAAACGCGGTGCCAAACTGTCGGTGAATGACTTTATCATCAAAGCCTGCGCGCTGGCCCTGCAACAGGTGCCCGAAGCCAACGCCGTCTGGGCCAACGACCGCATTCTACGTTTGAAACCCTCCGATGTGGCCGTCGCAGTCGCCATCGAAGGCGGGTTGTTTACACCGGTCTTGAAAGATGCCGATGCGAAATCTCTCTCGGACCTTTCGTCCGAGATGAAAGATCTCGCCACGCGGGCACGTGACCGCAAACTTGCGCCGCATGAATACCAAGGCGGCAGCTTTGCAATTTCCAACCTCGGGATGTTTGGCATCGACAATTTCGACGCTGTGATCAACCCACCACACGGCGCCATTCTCGCGGTCGGCGCTGGCACCAAGAAGCCGATTGTGGGCGAAAATGGTGATCTGGACGTCGCCACGGTGATGTCCGTGACTCTCTCTGTTGATCACAGGGTCATTGATGGCGCGCTGGGTGCGCAACTTTTGCAAGCCATTGTCGACAACCTCGAAAACCCGATGGCAATGTTGGCTTAACACACAAAAAGGACCGGAAATTCCGGTCCTTTCTAAAATTCGGCCAGTGGCCTTAAGCTTTTGAACAGTCTACAAAATCCTGATCCATGCTGACGGCTGGCTGATCGCACCCTGCCTCACCGACCACTTTGGCCGGCACACCTGCCACGGTCGTGCAGGGCGGCACTTCCTGAAGCACAACAGAACCAGCCGCGATACGGCTGCAATGGCCCACCTTGATATTGCCCAGCACCTTGGCCCCAGCGCCGATTAGAACACCATCCCCGATCTTGGGATGCCGGTCCTCTTCTTCTTTTCCGGTTCCGCCCAGCGTTACTGAATGCAGCATCGACACGTTGTCACCAACAACGGCGGTTTCACCGATCACGATGGAATGCGCATGGTCGATCATGATGCCTTTGCCGATCCGCGCAGCGGGGTGAATGTCGATTCCAAAGATTTCGCTCGTGCGCATCTGGATGAAATAGGACAAATCCGTCCGCCCCTGCTGCCAAAGCCAATGTCCGATGCGATAGGCCTGCACCGCTTGATAGCCTTTGAAATACAAGATCGGTTGCAAAAGCCTGTGACACGCTGGATCGCGATCAAAGATTGCCATCAGGTCCGAGCGCGCAGCCTCTGTCAATTCCGGTGACGCGGCAAAGGCCTCATCCGCAATTTCGCGCAGAATAACCATCGACATTTCGTTCGATGAAAGCTTGGCCGCAAAGCGATAGCTCAACGCACGTTCCAGAGATGCATGGTGCAAAACGCAGGCATGCACCAACCCGCCCATAAGCGGTTCTTCGGTAACAGCTTCGCGCGCCTCATTCGTGATGCGCTGCCAAACCGGATCAACTTCGGTCAGTTTTGGGTTCAACTCAGCCATGGTGTTCTCATCCTCTCCGCGCCAATCTACTACAGATAGGAGTGGCGTCGCAAATTCAAAGCCGTGAACATGGCGATCAGTCATAAAGATGTGATCACCCCGAAACTTCCTCCGTCACATCTGAGGCAAGGCCAGCGCGGCAAATTTGCCTGCGCCAAATCTCGTGGACAGTTGTGCAATCTGCAATCTGTCGCCACCTGCGGCCAAATCTGAACTCAAATCAGACGCCGGATAGGACCACACAGGTGCAGAGACTGTGACTTCGCGCAGGACCTGCTGCCCTTTGCAAACCCGTATCAGATACTGCTCGCTGTCTTCTCCAAGGGGCACTTCGACCACTTCCCACGGATCTCCGTCAATTCGCGTCCGCCGCGTCCAGCTGATGTCCAAACCGCCAAGACCATCCGCACGAGCCTTCAGATGTACCGGCGCATAGGGGCGCAGCCCCAAGCCAGCGAAGGCGTGCACATGATGGCTATAACTTGGGTCTGACATGGCGCGGCCAGCCGCGCCGATCCGGTAGTGGCGCGCGACGTTTCTCAGGGTTGCGGCAATATCCAATTGGCGTACCGCGGCATCAATCGCCACAATCCATGAGCCCACCGGCCAGACATGAGCCTCTGACTGTTCTGTACCCAATTGCCCCCTCAACCGGTGCTCAAGCATATACCGGCGATCTCCCACCGCATTGACGCTTTGGGCCTGAAAAAGCTCCCAGTTGTCTGCCGATCCATCCCCGATCGCAAACAGATTGCCACCGTTTAGGAAGGCCACGTCGCCAACGCTTTCCAATTCACCATTTAGCAGACGGATCTCCAACGCAGTGCCACGATCCACCCGCCCCGACGGTGCAGTGCCCAGCGCCGATTGCGTCACGCCGATCACTGCCGCGCCATTCAGCACTGTGTTGAGGGCATATCCTTCGTCCGCATCGGCTTCATAAACCGCAACAGACCCAGGCCAAGGACGTGCAGTGACGGCCAAATGCGGCGCATGGGCCGCTTCTGTGCCGCGGATCAATGGCAAATCCAGAAACAGGCTTTGCACCGGCACGGGCGCCACAAACGGGCTGCTGCGCGGGTCGTCGTCCGGCAGTGGCGCAATGTCATAGATCGCGTCTTCCTGCCGCGCCGCTTCGATGACCTGCACACCGGCCTGGGTGAGCCTATCAATGCGATAGCACTCCTCAGGAGCGTCTGCGCTATCAAATGAAACCATGTCGCCGACACCGATATGCAAACGCGAAGGCGGCAGGGAGAATTTCACTCCGTCCCGCGCAACCCGTGCTTCCGCCAGCCAGCGTTCTGCGGTCTGGCGACCTTCGGCCCGCGTCATCACCAAAGGCAGCTCACTCTGTGTCACGGCAAAGCTTTGTTCCCCAGGCAAGATCGCCTCTTCGGCCATTGCCCCATAGTCGCGCCCAGCCTCTAGGAAACCAAGCCGAACCCGCCCCGAGATTTCCGCATCCGGTGCGCGTTGCTTTTCCAGATCGCCCTCAAGTTCTGAAGAGACCGCGCACTCTGCCTCATCCAGCGCAACGGCCGCTTTGTCCCCCCGCATCGCAAAGACCAACTGGCCTTCCCGTTCCAGCGCATCAAACCCGTAGCGCAGCATCAAAGGTTGCAACGCGGCTCGACCATCTGACACCTCTGTCTCCTCATAACCGCGCACCACGCCACGCAAATCAGACACGTCAAAGTGCGCCACGCCCGCGGCACGGCAGATCTCTGCGACCACCGACGCAAGCGTCCGGTTTCCGCTTCGCCCGTTAATCCAGTGCCCCCGCGCATGATTGCCACCGTCGCTCCACAAAGAACGATTGTTCGGGAAAAACGGAAATGGCCGCGTGTCCCACGCCCAGACAAAGCTGCGGGACATGTCAATCATCGCCGCCCCGTAAGTTGCCGACACCGGATTGTTGGCCTCATCGCTCCAATAGCGCTGCATAGCCTCCAGATACGCCTGTTGCATCGCGTCGTCGCGCGCGCCGTTTGAATAAAATGGCAAGGCACTTTCCGAAGACCGTTCATCATGGAAAACGTTGGGCTGATTTGTTCCCTTGTCGATGGCTGCGCAACCTATTTCCGTAAACCAGATCGGTTTGGATTGCGGCTCCCACGGTGTCGGAGTGGCAAGACGCGTACCGCCCACACGATTGTGGTGCGAAGTGTGCCACCAAGACCGGAGATCTTTATACCGATAAACCCACGGCTCCCCATAGGCGTCATCAGAAATCACTTGGCGGCGCTGCGCATCGCGCGCGGTTTGGGACGAATAATACCACTCATAACCCTCACCGCCTTCGATATTGGCCATCAGATACTCTATGTCATGCGGCCCCTTCCAATGTTTTGCATCCATATGGTCCCGCCCGTCCCTCCAGTCCGACAGGGGCATATAGTTGTCGATACCAACAAAATCGATCTCGCTGTCCGCCCAAAGCGGATCCAGATGGAAATAGACATCCCCCGTTCCGTCCTGCGGATGGTATCCGAAATACTCAGACCAGTCCGCCGCATAGCCGATCTTGGTCTCAGGGCCGAGAAGTATCCGCACCTCCGCAGCCAAATCCCGCAGCGCCTCCACCGCAGGAAAGCCGCTCTCACCGCGTATTTGCGTCAGCCCGCGCATCTCTGACCCGATACAAAAGGCCGCCACACCACCTGCCGCCGCACATAGGGCCGCATAGTGCAGAACAAAGCGGCGATAGCGCCACTCATCCGGCCCCGTGTATTGGACGGCTCCATCCGTCACAGTAAAATCACCCGCCATCGCAGTCCCCATAAAGGCCGCGACTTCCTCGTCAGCGGCCGAGGTGCCATCCGGCGTGTTGTCACGACCCGCAGCCACGCTGCTTGTGATGCGCCCGCGCCATGGCAGGACCGGTTGATCTGTGGCATCGCTCCAGGGATCAGGCAGACCATTATCGGCCAGCTGTTCCATTAGGATAAAGGGATAGAACATCACATCCTGCCCTGCGTCCCTCATATGCACAATCGCTTCAACCACTGCGGCGTCTGCGGGTGTGCCGCCATAGATTGGCCTGCCGTCCTGCTGCGCAATGGTCTGTGCATTGGCGCGCGCCAACCCAGACACAAGCCACGGCATATTGCGGCCATCCGCATCATTGCTTTCGACCTTAGGGCGTAGTTCACACTGACCCGCCCTCAGATCATTGCCAAACCAACTCACAACCAGCGACGCCGCCTCACAATTGGGCAACTCCTCCCCAAGCGCCTCTAAGGATGCAGTGAAATCGGTCTTACCCGCAGGGCTGTTCTCATTTGCGCTCCACTCTTCCCCAACGCCCTTGCGGTAAAACACAGGCGTTGTGGCAAGGGCGTACTCTCCGGTTCCCGGAACCAGTGCCACCGCTCGGACAGACTGCGCATAGTCACTCTGAACCTCAGGCTGATCTTCGGGCGTCAGGCGCATTACTTCGAAAGTGAACTGCGGCACCCGATTGCCAAACCGCGCAAGATGCAAATCCTCAAACACAACATAGGCTGTTCCGCGATAGGCCGGCACAGAGCCCGTGCCCTCCACGGCTTCCATCTTGGCATCCGGCATCTGATCCTGCGTACCAAGGTGAACCCGCATATCCAAATCTTCCGGCGACACCTCGATCCCATCCGCCCAAATTCGCCCCACCCGTGTAATCTCGCCCTCACACAGCGCGATTGCCAGTGACACCGAATAGCTGTGCTCTCTGGTCTTTGGCTGCGATGGCGCGCCCTTGCCGCCACCGGTGACAGTCACGTGCTCCTGAAACCGTGTGGCCCAGATCACATGTCCGGCAACCCGCGTCCGCCCATAAAGGCGACTGATCGCAGATCCTTCCGCCGATCCGGTCATACGAAACCGCTCGACCTTGCCACTATCCACAACGTCGGACCCGCCACCCATCAAACGTTGGTCAATCAACCGCCCAGCAGTGGCACCAACCAGTCGCCCGATCGCAACCGAAGAAATCCCCGCCAGCGTGCCTCCCACCGAGCCACCGACCGCCGCTCCGGCCGCCGCCAAAATCACCGTCGCCATCACTCACACTCCTCAGGAAACTCAAATCGGGCCACCACGCGCCGCCGCCAGGCCGCCCCCAAAGGGCTTTCGATCACGCCGTGCCCGCTATAGGCGTGCACAAACTTCGGGGCTCGACCCGTATCGCTCAGAATGCCCAGATGTTTTGCCACAGCCGAACTGCGCATGCGAAAGAGCAGAACGTCCCCACAAACCCAATCAGCCTCGCGTGGCTTGGACATTAAATGCCGCCGCGCCGCCAGCCAAAGCCGTTCATCACCTGATGGTTCCGACCAATCCCGACTATAGGGCGGTGGTCTCTCTGGTTCATGACCATAGAGATCGCGCCAAATGCCACGGATCAAACCAAGGCAGTCCGCCCCAACGCCCAACCTGCTCGCCTGATGAAGATAGGGCGTACCAATCCAAGCCCGCGCAGCCTCGACCACCCGTGTATCATGCCCCCCCATCACCGCAGGCTCCCGCCGGAATTGTCGGTAGTGCTCACCGGATAGCTGGTTATCCAATCCTCGCCAGGAATGTCCGGAAACCCTCGAAAATTGACCAGATTGCCAAATTTGTAGCGACAGGTTTGAAATCGCTTGTCGCAACCAACGGTCAGCCGGACAAAATCACCGGCTTGAACTTTCGCACGCAGGGTTTCCCACAATTCGATCTCGCGGGCGCCTGTTTTCAGGAACCGGTCCGCCTTGATCACAGCTTCAAGGTTCACCGCATCTCCACTCAGGATTTCAAGCCGCCCCCTCGTGAACCACCCGTCCTCAAATCCATCCAGATCGCGCCAACGCAGCACCCGCCCGTCTTCGATCTCCTCAACCGCACGTTCTTCTGTGAAACCAAGCCCGCCAAGATCAAACTTGCATGCCCTGTCGCCAAGCACCGCCGAACACGGTCTTTGATAAACCCCTCCACGCGGGATGTTCAGCGTCTCGCTCAAACCTCGCAATTCCGCTGTGAACGCCCCACCCGCGCGCCGAATCTCCCCGATTGAGCCGCGAAACACGACTTGCCGGTCGCCCACGTTTGACCAATTCAGCAACCATGCAACGATCTCGGCCCCGTCAAACCGTCCCGCTTCGATATCTTCATCGCGCACCGCCGCATCGGTCAGCATCCCGACAGCCTCTAGATTGTCTACCGAAAGGCCTGTGCCCTGCTCAATCGCAGTTGCTGTCAAACCCGTAGAGGCTCGAAAGGTCACACCATCAAAAGTCAAATCGCAATCGTGGTCGGTAAACCCGTAGATCACGCCATCCTTGCGGGTGATCTGCCAAGCCCGCGCCACCGTCGTTGCGCTGCTCTGCAAATGCGCTTTCAACCCATCGTGAAACCCCATCAGACACGCACCTCCACCACCGGCACGTTAGGCACGTCGCCAGCCTTAAAACTCGCAACGCTGGTCTGGATGTGGTCCGTGTCAAACCGCACCGGCACATCAAACTCAAACCCTGCCGTGATCTCGCGATCTGCATTGGGAGGATGCTCAAAGGTGACTATCCCCGTCGCCTCATCCACTTCGAAATGTACGCCTTCCTGCAAAACATCGCCCGCAACCCCCACTTTCACCGTTCCCTGAACCGGCTTCAAAATCGGACGGCGATACGCGTGTTCGCCCGACCTGTAAGTCTTGATCAACTGAAACTGCGCCGTCACGTCGTCGCCCACCGCAATCACCTGATCGCGGTAATCCACCTCCGCCGACGCCACGCAACTGCGGAAATCCGACCAATCTTTCCAGCGAAACCCGTGCAACATTCCGTGCCGCGCCTCAAAGAAGGCAATCAGCGTTTCCACATCATCCAGCGACCGCATCCCGACTCCCGCGTCATAGCGACGAAGCGAATGCGCCCAGGGCGAATTGCGCTCTTCAAACCCGTTGACCAGCGTCACCACTTCGGTGCGCCGTTCCGGCCCCCCCACCGAGCCAAAGCTCAGGTTGGCGGGAAATCGAACCTCGTGAAATCCCATGATCCTCTCCTATCGGTTACGCTGTGCACGCCCCAAAGCGCGGCTCATCTGCGTCGCGATCTGTCCTTGAGAGCGGCGAAACCCGTCCGCATCCGGCGTGGAAATGTTCATGATCACATTGACCGGCGCACCACCTGCGGAACGCACACCCAGCTTGCCATCCGCACCCCGTGCCAAGGGCATGATCGCTTCTGGCCCCGCCTCACCCATTAGGCCCGTGCCGCCCCGCATCGGGAACGTCACAGGCCCGGTCACTACGCCGCCACTCGCAAACGGTCGCACACGGCCTTGCGAAAAACTCGCGCCATCGGCAAAGGGCAGCAGCCCACCAACAAGCCCGCCGACGGCACTGGAAATCAGCCCGCCAACCTGATCCGTCACCGGCTTCAAGGCTGCGCGGTATGTGGCGTCAATCATCGACTGCGCCAGCGTTTTCAACGCATCCGACAGGTTTTCCCCATCAAACACCAATCCATCAAACGCCTTGCGCAACCCGCGACTGATTCCTTTGTCCAGCGCCGCCACATCGGTTCCGGTTGCCGCCAAAGACGCCCGCATCTGCTGTAACTCACCATCAAATCCGGCCACCACCGCGCCCGTATCCCCAAGCGTCAGCTCCAACGCCTCGATTTGCGCCTCCAGTCCGCCGATCTCATCCATCTCCCGCTCCTTTTGTCCCTGCATCCGGATAGGCCGCCATCAGTGCCGCAAACCCGTCCCGCGTCATCGAAGGCCCTGCCTCATCCGCGCCAATAAGCACGCCAAATTCCACAGGCGTCAGCACCCAGAACTCTGCCGGCCTAAGCCCGCACTGCCGCACGCCACAGCGCAGCAACGCAGCCCAGTCAAACCGGCTCATGCGCTCTCATCAGGCAAACTGAAGGCCCTCGCCAGCAACATCGCCGCCGCCTGCGCCGCCTTCATCGGCCCGCCGCCAATCTCTGCTTGTGCCAACTCCTCCGCCGTGCCTTGCCAGCCGCCCCCGCGTAGCCCCGCCAAAATCAACGCGCTCACATCCCGCGCCGAAAATGTCCGCGCCTCGAAACGCTCCACCAGCGCCACCAAACTGTCCGCGCCCAGCGTTGTCTCAAGCTCCGCCAAAGCGCCCAGCGTCAGCTTCATCACCTGCCGCCGCCCGTTCAGATCAAGCGCCACCTCTCCGGCCCAGGGGTTCGCCATGCTCACGCCGCCACAAAGTCGAGTGCACCGGCGGAGGCCATCGACAGCTCATAGGTCGCCTCGCCATTGTGGTTGCCCGCATACTCAATCGCGCTGATCTGGAACGGCCCCTCCACGGTGCCAAAATCAGGGATAATCACCTGAAAACCTGGCGTTTCCCCGTCAAAGAAGATCTGCCGAGCGCGCTCATCCGTGTTGGCGTCCTTAAACACCCCCGACCCGCTGATCGCCGCCGACTTCACGCCCGCCCCGCTCAACAACTCGCGCCAGCCGCCCTGGCTCTCAAGCGAGGTCACATCGACGCTTTCCGCGTTAAAGCTGATCCGCGTCGCGCGCAGCCCCGCCACCGTTTCAAACTGACCATCACCGGTCAAATCCACCTTGATCAAAAGATCCTTGCCGTTCTGGGCACCCATTGTCTCACTCCTGCTTATGTTTGCGTGTCTTCGATCCGCGCCCGAAACCGCAGATCAATCCGGCGCAGATTTGCGCTTGTGTCCTTGCGCGCCGAGGCGCGGTCGAAATTCAAGTAAACCAGCGTCCCGCGTGCTAGCGTCAGCTCCGCACCCACCAGCGCATCACAGACCGCCACCGCCGCCGCTTTGGCCCGTGCATAGCCCGCCTGATCCGCAATCACGCTGACCTCGAACCGATGCTCCGCGCCCTGCCCGCTCTTGTCTGACCGATCCAGCACGGTTTCCCGCCCGAGGCTGACAAAAAGGTCCGGCACCGCGCCCGACGGCACCGCGTCATAAATCGCGCTGCCCACCTCTGCGACCACCGCCGCATCGGTGCTCAGGGTCGCGTAAACAGCCTGCTGAAGGGCTTCCGCTGCGCCATAACTCATGTCGCCACCTCTTCCACCGCCAGACATTGCAGATACCGTCCCTTGGCGTCCCGCTCGCTCACCGACTGAATGGCAAACACCCGCGCCCCTTCGACAAAACGCTGCCCTGCAACCGGCCGCTGTTCCGCCCCATGCGGCACCCCGCGCACCGTGATCCGATACCGCGCAGTGGCCAGCGACACCTCACCGCCATCGCGTTCCCGCCCTGTCAACGACGTGACCTCGGCCCAGACCGTCCCCAAGGCTTGCCAGGATCTTGCAAACCCGCCGGCCCCATCCGGCGCCTGCACGGGCGCCTCAAGCACCAACTGGCGGGACAACGTCACCGTCAACGCGCTCATTGCACCGCCCCCAGCCGCATCGGGCGATAGCGCTCCAGAAGGCTCGTGACACCAAAGGGCATACACCCGCCCTGCAACGCTGTGTCATGGCGATACTCATAATAGTGCGCCGCCAGCATCAGCACCGCCTGCCGCAGATCGACCGGCACATCCGTCCAGCCCGCGCCAAACCCCGCAGTGAACTGCACCGTCGCTGATCCACCGTCAGGCACCACCGGCAAACAGGTCGACGTGCTGCGTACCTCGGGCACCTGCCTGTCCGCCACCAAGCGATAGCTTGATGACGCCACAGTCACGACTTCCCCCGCACGGTTGGTCAACGCCAGCCCCGTCACCGCGCTCACCGGCGCCACCGGCAAGCCCTGCGCATCCACCCCGCGCCAACCTTCCAAAGTCCAGCTGAAGTCACGTTCAAGCAGCACCTTGCCCGTCCGCGCCTCCACCGCGCTCAGGGCCGCCCGCAAAAAACTCTCCAACACCGCGTCCTGCAACGTGTCTTCGGAAAAGCCCGTGCCAAGCCGCAAATGCTCTCGGAACTCTGCCACCGGAAGCCCCGCTGAAGGCACTTCAGTTTCTTCGACCAACATCATGGAATTACTCCAAAATACTCAAAAGAAGTTGGGCGCGCGCGCCTCACGTCGCTTCAACGGAGGGGATAAGCCAGACAACGCAAAGGCATGTCACGCGCGCCCGGATCAGGCGGCCAAGACCGCCCGATCCACCCGAAAATCAGCTCACCGCAAAGCGCAGCAGCTTGATCGCGGCAAAATCGCTGACGTCGCCGCCAATGCGTTTGGTGGCGTAGAACATCACATGCGGCTTGGCGCTGAACGGATCGCGCAACACACGCAGATCTGGACGCTCCGCCACCGTGTAACCGGCGCCAAAATCACCGAATGCAATCGCATCCGCGCCGCTCGCAATGTCCGGCATATCCTCGGCAATCAGCACCGGATAGCCCAGCAGACGCGCAGGCTCCCCCGCCGCCAGACCATCGGACCACAGGAAACGGCCATCGCCATCCTTCAGCTTACGCACCGCCCCTGCGGTCTTGGAATTCATCACAAAAGACGCGTTCGCGCGATACTGCGCCCCCAGCGCGTAAACCACGTCGATGATGCCGTCACCGCCATTGAAATCACCGTCCACACCGGTCGCCACATAGCCGATATTGCCCCAGCTCCAGCTTGCATTGTCCACCGCCGTGTGGGTCATGATGCCCGTCGGTTTGTCCACACCATCGCCATTGATAAACGCTGCTGCTTCGGCACGCGCAAATTTGTCCGCAATGCGCCCCGCCAGCCAGGCTTCAACGTCAAAAGCGCTGTCATCCAGCAGACGCTGCGACGCCTTGGGCAGCGCCGACAGTTCATGTAGCGGGATGGAAATGCGCTCAATCGTCGGCGTGCCGGTCTCCGCCGTTGCGGTGGTTTCATCCGCCCAGCCCGCACCCGTTTCCGAGCTGTCGATCAGCACGTCATAAGACGTCGCTTCCACGTTCACCACATTGGCAACCGCACGGATAGACGCGGTGGCATTCAGCACTGACTTGATCGTCTCCGCCGTCTGCGGATCGACCAGATAGCCCCCGTCGCTGTTGACCGCGCTCGACATCGCCTTGCCCTCAAGCTCCAGCCCGCGCAGACCGTCATCCTCACCGCTGCGCAGATAAGCGTCAAAGGCCTTCTGATGCGGGGCGTCAAAATCCGTCGCCGCCGCCAAATGCGGCCGCGCCGCGCTCACTGTCTTGCGTTCAAGCATGTTCACTCGCTCTTTCTGTTCGTCGATTTCAGATTGAAGTTCGCCCTTGAAGGACTTGATTTCACTCACAAACCCCGCCATCGCGGAGGACACCTCGGCCATTGGGGACACACCTTCCCCGGTCCGAGACTTGCTCTCGGTTCTGCTCATCAGCTTGTTCCCGTCTTTGGTTAGCGACGCCTCAGCGCGGCGCCAGTTCTCGGCGCGCGTCCTCAAAGACCGCCGCCAGTTCCCGCAGATCCTGCGCCGGAGTCGCCTCCTTCGCCGCCACCCGCGCACTGGGCAACATCGGGAATGTCACCAACGACACCTCCCAGAGTTCCAGTTCCGTCAAGAGCCTCTCGCCCTTCTCATTCTTCGCCGCCTTCACGGTGCGATAGCCAATCGACAACCCATCAATCGCCCCCGCCTCAATCAGCGCTGCCGCCTCGGCCCCCTTGGCCACACCGGTCAAAAGCCGCCCTTTGACCCAAAGCCCGCGCGCGTCCTCGCGCACCTCGTCCCAGATGCCAATCGGCTGCGCCGGATCATGCTGCCACAACATCTTCACCGACCGCCCCGAGGCCCCCAGCGCCTTAAGCGACGCCGCATAAGCCCCCTTGCGCACCACATCTCCGCCGCGATCCGTCTTGCCAAACAGCGACGCATAGCCCTCGATCTTCGTGCCTTCCGCCACCGACAGCCCGTCGCCAAACCGCGCAAACTTGCGTTCCAGATCCATATCCACCGTTCTCACCTCTCTCGCTCCGCCGCTCACGGCGCTACCCCCATCACTGACTGAAACGCCTGCGCAAGGATCACCGCCACCACGCCATAGACCGTCAGCCAAAGCCGCTTCTCCAGCCGTTCAATCAATAATTCAATCTTGTCCAACCGCCTGTTCAGGCTATCAAATTGCAGCTTCGCCACCCGCTCATGCGCCTCAAGCCGCAGACCTGGCGCGCAATCAAACGCCTCGAATCCGAACCGTTGATCACTCATTCTGATCCTCCGACAGCGCTGGCAAACCCAGCAACGTGCGCTTCTCCGCAGCACTCAAAAACTCTGCATTCGCAACCCGCGCCCACTGTGCATCCCGCTCCCCTGACAACGCCGGCACCTGATCCAGATCGGGCTTCAGAGTGATCTCTTCACCGGCAAACCCCGCCAGCCAATCACCAACGCTCGCCGACACCCGCGTCGCCAGCGGCAACACCGTCAGCCGGTAAAACGCGCGATGCGCCTCTTGGTAATTCGCGTAGGTCGCATCCCCTTGAATTCCAAGCAGCATCGGCGGCACCCCAAAGGCCAACGCAATCTCCCGCGCCGCCGCTTCTTTGGTCTTCTGGAACTCCATATCCGACGGCGAAAATCCCATCGGTTTCCAGTCCAACCCGCCTTCCAAGAGCATCGGCCGCCCCGCATTGCGCGCACCTTGATGATGGCTCTCCATCTCCCCGACCAGACGGTCATACTGATCCGAACTCAGGCTGCCTTGCCCCTCGGCCCCGCGATACACAATCGCCCCCGATGGCCGTGCCGCATTGTCCAAAAGCGCCTTGGACCAGCGCGACGCGCTGTTGTGCACATCAATCGCCATCGCCGCCGCCTGAAGCGGGGAAAACCCGTAGTGATCGTCCTGCGGATGAAACGCCTTCACATGGCAAATCGGCGACTGTTCCCCGACCTCAAACCGATGCTTGCGCGCGCCCACCGCATATTCGTACCCCACCGGCCAGCCATCCGCGCCGGGCACCACATTCATCCGGTCCGGACGCAATACATGCAGCTCCAGCGGCACGCCTGCCTCGCCGCCCACGGCCTCGACATAGCCGTTGCCCGACAGCAATAGCTGCCCATACAGGGCCTCAAACAATTCCGCCCGCCCCTGCGCCGCATTGGGCGAGCGGATCAGCGACAACACCGGATGACTTTCAAACCGCTCGGTTGCGCTCTGCAACACCAGCGGCAGCGCCGCCGCCGCCTCCGCAATCAGCTTGACCGAGCGAAACCCAACCGGATTGCCAGCAAACCCCGACCGCGTCAGCGACACCGTATCGCGCGGGCTCCACGCTACACGACCAACACCATGCCACGCCATCACCGGCCCCGTCGCGCTGGCTTTTGTCTCCGGTGTCGTCGCATCCCGCCGAAAGAAATCCAATAGCATCACCTGCCGCTCCCGCTGATCTCAAAACCTTCTGTCCGCTTTGGACACTCACAGTTCTGAACCATTTTCCTTAAAGTGTTCCGACCACCTCGCACGGTCCCCGTTGCGCCTTAATTTCAATACCTTACAGCGCACGCATCCTTGGCCGGCGCCAACTTGCGGCGGGTTCAATCACCAATTCCGTCAAAGCCCACACAAGCGCATCCACGCGGTCGGGCGATCCCTTGCCGTCAAAGCCTTGTCCCGTCATCGCGCACATCTGATCCTCCAACGCATCCAGATCGTGCATATGCGCCACGCGACCCTGCTCATAGAGCGCCGCCACAGGCTCCGCCCTCGCCACCTTGCCGCGCGTCGCGCGCACCGCCTTGAACGGCACCAAAGGGTCCACCTGATTGATCACCGACTGCACCAGATCGCCGCCCTGATTGACCTCCGCCACCAGCCGCTCCGCGCCCCATGCTTCCATCGCCGCCAGCGCCACCCGCGCCCAGGCATCCGGCGTTGCCGCCCGCACCGTGGCGTCATCCAGCACCACCGCCCGCCAGTTCTGCACCGGCCCCTTGGCGATCACACCGGCGACCACGATCCCGCATTCATCCGACCCCGCATGGCCCGTCACCGGCGGATCAACCGCCACGACAATGCGGTCCAGCTCCGGCACATCGGCCAGCCGTCCTGAATCCAACATCGCCCGCGTCCACAAGGCGCCCTCGCGATCCTCCAGCAGATGCCCGTCAAGCTCCTGCCGTCCTAGCCGCGTGCCCGCATACCGCGCGCGTACCTCTTCCAGAAAACTCTCCGCCAGATTGGCCCGATTGGCCTCCGTCGGCGCCGCCGTTTGCACCGTACTGGTCGCCTTCAATAGCCGCTTAAGAACGCCCACGTTGCGCGGCGTCGTCGTCACGCATTGCTGCGGATGCGCCCCAAGTCGCAGCCCGAACTGCAACTGATCCCAAGTCGCCTGACCATTGCGCCACTTTGCCAACTCATCGACCCAAGCCGCATCAAACTGCGGCCCGCGCAGCCCTTCGGGATCGTGGGCCGAAAACGCCTGTGCCACCGCCCCGTTGGGCCACACCAACCGCTTGCGCCCCGCCTCCCATGTTGGGCGCCGATC
This sequence comes from Shimia haliotis, assembly GCF_900114415.1. GTDB lineage: Bacteria > Pseudomonadota > Alphaproteobacteria > Rhodobacterales > Rhodobacteraceae > Shimia > Shimia haliotis. The sequence goes on from NZ_FOSZ01000001.1 coordinate 980,318, forward strand.
CGGCGGAGAACAGGCCAACAGCCCGCTCTCGCCAAAAATCATCACCTCGCGCACCTGATCAATGGTTTCGCCCACCAAAGCCACCCGCCGCGCCGCGCCACTGTCCAGCGGCCCCGCGCCCTCAACCTTGGAGCGCACCCATTCGGCCCCTGCCCGAGTCTTGCCCGCGCCGCGCCCGCCGAGAATGACCCATGTTTTCCAATCGCCTTCCGGCGGCATCTGATGCGGCAAAGCCCAGAAATCAAACAGGAACGGCAGCGCCAGAAGCTCTTCCTCACTCAGACCGTCCAGAAACTCCGCCTGCACCGTGGCAGGTGCGGAGGCGATCCAGTCGGCACCGGATCGAAGTCCGTGCCCGCTCAAGGTCGATGTCGGGGCCAATCCGACCGGCCCCTTGCTGTTTGTCGCGTTGTTCAAGGTCACTTTCCGCCTCCATCGCCAAGCGCACGCATTGGCGCACCTCGTACAAAACCTCGCCCGTGTTTTCGGGCAAAAGCCGACCGGCAGACCGAAGCTGCCGACACATCTCAATCAAATCATCCGTCGCCGAGCGCAGCGCGTCCCTAAGCGCGGCAATCTCCGGATCCAGCGTCAAAGCCTGCTTTGACGTTTCTGTTGGGGTCATAGGTGCTCATTGCCTCTCATGCGTTTTTGCCCCTCCGCACAAGCAACACGAAAAAGCGGCTCCGGATGATCCGAAGCCGCTTTCTGCGTGTCTTCCAGCATCGTGGATCTGCGCCACTGCTGATAAGCTATGTCCGTGTGCGGGGCCTTACCCCACCGCGCGCGCCAAGCCGCTGGCCAGCAACATCAATTGTCGCTGTTGGCCCGCTCCGCTTCGATCTTGCGCCACTCCGCCACATTGGCGTTGTGCTCTGCCAAAGTCTCGGCAAAGGCATGTCCGCCCGTGCCATCGGCCACAAAGAAGATATAGGGCGTTTCATCCGGATTGGCCGCAGCCTCAAGGCTCGCTCGACCAGGGTTGGCAATTGGTGTCGGCGGCAATCCTTGGATCACATAGGTGTTCCAAGGCGTCGGCCCGCGCAGTTCGCTTTGGCGCAACCCACGGCCCAACACGCCCACCCCTTTGGTGATGCCATAGATCACCGTCGGGTCGGTCTGAAGACGCATCCCGCGATCCAGACGGTTCGCAAACACGCTCGCCACCTGACGCCGCTCTTCCGGCACACCGGTCTCTTTCTCAATGATCGAGGCAAGGATCAACAACTCTTCCGGCGAGTTCAGCGGCACGTCGTCGGCCCGTGCCTCCCAAGCTGCATTCAGCAACACCGCCTGCGCGTCTTCCATCCGCGCAATCACGCTTTCGCGCGTGTCACCCACGCGCACTTCATAGCTGTCAGGCGCCAGCGCCCCTTCTTCGGGCTGGTCGATCTCGCCGCTGAGCAATTCAATGCCATTGAGCGCATCCATCACCTGCCAGCTAGTCACGCCCTCGGCGACCGCAATGCGATAGCGCGTGTCGGCCTGATCGCGCACCTTGGTGAAGGCCTCGGGCGTTTCATCTTCGGCTGGGTTGAACTCCGCCACTTCAATAAACCGCCCCGTCGCCGGATCAAGCTCACGCACCTGCACCTGTTTGCGGGTCACACCCACGCGATACACCACTTCGGTGCCGCATGTGCTTGCGCCGCCACGGGTTACGATGTCGACAATCTGCTCCATCGATGCCTTTTCTGGCACCAGAAAACTTCCCGCCTTCAGCTTGTCCGCTTTGTCAGAGTAATCAGCCCCCAACCGGAACAGGGTGCCATTGGCAATCGCCCCCTTGTCCTCAAGATCGGCCGAAACGCGGCTCATGTTCGAACCGGGTTGCACCCGCAAACACACAGCGTCCTCAAGCGGCCCTTCGGCGCGATAGGTGTTCTGACCCAGCAAAATGACCCCGCCCACAAGGAACAGGGCCACCACCAAAAACGTGACTGCGTTAGACGCGATATGGCGCCACATCAGTCAACCTTTCCAAAGATCACCGACGCGTTGGTGCCGCCAAAGCCAAAGCTGTTGGACAGGGCGACATTGATTTCACGTTCGACTTTCTTGTTTGGTGCCAGATCAATAGCGGTCTCAACCGCCTGATTGTCCAAATTGATCGTAGGCGGAGCCACTTGATCACGGATCGCAAGGATCGAGAAGATCGCTTCAATCGCACCAGCCGCACCCAACAGGTGGCCGGTCATCGATTTGGTCGAGGACATGGTCACTTTGCCGGCATGCTCGCCCATCATACGTTCTACCGCGCCCAGTTCGATGGTATCCGCCATCGTCGAGGTGCCGTGTGCGTTGATATAGTCGATGTCTTTCGGCTCAAGACCCGCCTTCTTCAGCGCCGCGCGCATAGAGCGTTCACCACCCTCGCCCGATTCCGCAGGTGCGGTGATGTGATAGGCATCGCCCGACAGGCCATAGCCCAGCACTTCTGCGTAAATCTTCGCACCGCGCGCCTTGGCATGCTCGTATTCTTCCAGAACCACGATGCCTGCGCCTTCGCCCATGACAAATCCGTCACGGTCCGCGTCATAGGGACGGCTCGCTTTCTTGGGATCATCAGCGTGCTGCGTCGACAGCGCCTTACAGGCGTTGAAACCGGCAATACCGATCTCACAGATCGCCGCCTCGCCGCCACCAGCAACCATGACGTCCGCATCATCGCTGGCAATCAAACGCGCCGCATCGCCAATCGCGTGCGCACCTGTGGAACAGGCAGTCACAACCGAGTGGTTCGGGCCTTTGAAGCCGTATTTGATGCTCACCTGACCCGAGATCAGGTTGATCAGCGCGCCAGGAATAAAGAATGGCGACACACGACGCGGGCCTTTCTCGGCCATCATCAACGTGGTCTGTTCAATAGACTGAAGCCCGCCAATCCCGGAGCCGATCATCACACCGGTGCGCTCCAACGAGTCCATGTCCTCGGGCATCCAACCGGAATCTTCCACAGCCATCTGCGAAGCAGCCATGCCGTAGAGGATGAAGTCATCCACTTTGCGGCGCTCTTTCGGAGCCATGAAATCATCAGGGTTGAAAGTCCCGTCAGTCCCGTCGCCATACGGCACTTCACAAGCGTATTTCGTAGTGACCCGCTCTGGATTAAAACGGGTGATAGTGCCCGCTCCGGACTGACCGTCCAGAATACGAGACCAGCTTTCTTCCACACCGGAAGCCAAAGGAGTGACGAGCCCAAGCCCGGTGACAACAACACGACGCATTTTCTATGCCCTTCCTCAGAAGTCTTTTCCTGCTCTTAGCGCGTATCCGCCATCATGAGCAATAGTTTGGGCGGCGAAAGCTGCCCCATCTCGCGCCCAAAAGGCACCAAAAGAAAACGCCCGCTGCGTCTGTTGCGCAACGGGCGTTTCTATCTACGCTCCGACGCGGCCCCTTGGGGCTGCTCCGGATACCGAGCTTAGGAAGCTTCGGTGATGAACTTCACGGCGTCGCCGAAAGTCTGGATGGTTTCGGCTGCGTCGTCCGGGATCTCGATGCCGAACTCTTCTTCGAAGGCCATAACCAGTTCCACGGTGTCCAGGCTGTCTGCGCCCAGATCGTCGATGAAGGAAGCTGCTTCAACAACTTTGTCTTCTTCCACACCCAGGTGCTCTACAACGATCTTTTTTACGCGGTCTGCGACGTCGCTCATGTCAATTCCTCATTCGTATGGGCACTAGGCCCGAGTTGCTCCCCTACCGGTCGGCAGGAATGGTATATGCCCCGAATTCGTAGGGCGGTTTTGGTCCGGCTTACCGGTAAGTCTCCAAGCGCCGCAAAGGCTCCCGGAGAAATTCTGTGCCGCCTATAGCACATCCGCCTTTCGACGCAAACGCTTTCCCCGACGACAGCGGCGGCCCCGTTTCTGAGGCCGCCTGCGCTTACAACATGGCCATGCCGCCGTTCACATGCAAGGTGGAACCTGTGACATAACCGGCTTCGTTGCTGGCGAGATACAGAACCGCCGCTGCAATTTCGTCAGCAGACCCCATGCGATTGGCAGGAATTTGCGTGTTGATCTTGTCTTTCTGATCATCCGTCAGCTTGTCAGTCATCGCGGTTGCAATGAACCCTGGCGCAATCGCGTTTGCGGTGATTCCCCGGCTTGCGACCTCATAAGCAATGGATTTGGTCATCCCAACCATGCCCGCCTTAGAGGCCGCATAGTTCACCTGGCCGGGGTTGCCCGTCGCGCCCACGATCGAGCTGATGTTGATGATCCGACCCCAGCGGGATTTCATCATCGGACGCATCACACCGCGGCACAAGCGCATGGCGCTGGTCAGGTTCACGTCAATCACGCTCTGCCACTCTTCGTCGCTCATGCGCATGAAAATCTGGTCACGGGTGATGCCCGCATTGTTTACCAGAATGTCGACGCTGCCCATGGCCTCAATCGCCTGTTTCGGAAGCGCATCCACAGCCGCCCCGTCACCAAGGTTGCACGGCAACACATGCGCGCGCTCGCCAAGTTCCGCAGCCAAAGCTTCAAGCGGCTCCACACGGGTGCCAGACAGACCAACGGTTGCCCCCGCAGCGTGCAGCGCCTTGGCAATTGCGCCACCAATGCCGCCCGATGCGCCTGTCACCAGCGCTGTTTTTCCAGTCAGATCAAACATTTCTATGTCCCTATTGCTTAAGCGTTCAGCGCTTCTACAGCGGCTTTCACATCATCAGGCGTGCCCACGGCGCGCACCCCATTGGCGCGGTCAATCTTACGGATCATGCCCGAAAGCGCCTTGCCCGCCCCGATTTCCCAGAACTCGGTCACGCCCTCGGCAGCCATCGTCACCACCGATTCGCGCCAACGCACAGAGCCCGTCACCTGTTCCACCAGTAGCTTTTGGATCTCCGCCGGATCACTCACTGCCGCCGCGCGTACATTGGCAATCACCGGCACCGCCGGCGCCTTGATCTCCACGCCAGCCAAGGCCTCAGCCATTACGTCCGCCGCAGGCTGCATCAATGCACAGTGAAACGGAGCGCTCACTGGCAGCATAACCGCGCGACGCGCGCCTTTTTCTTTGGCGATCTCGGCAGCACGTTCCACTGCTGCCTTGGCACCGGAAACCACAACCTGTGTTGGATCGTTGTCATTGGCCGCCTGACAGACGTCGCCTTGCGCGGCCGCCTCGGCCACCTCTTGCACGGCTGCGAAATCCAGCCCCAGAATGGCCGCCATCGCGCCTTCGCCCACGGGCACCGCAGCCTGCATCGCTTCGCCACGGGTCCGCAACAGACGCGCCGTATCACCAATGCTCAGCGCCCCAGCCGCTGCCAGTGCTGAATATTCACCAAGTGAATGTCCCGCCACACAGGACGCGGCCGCAATGGTCACACCCTCAGTCTCAAGCGCCTTCATCGCCGCTAGCGAGGTCGCCATCAACGCCGGCTGTGCATTCTGCGTCAGGGTCAGAACGTCCTGCTCCCCTTCCCAGATCAGCGCGCTCAGGCTTTCTCCCAGTGCTTCATCCACCTCGTCAAACACGGCTTTCGCCTGCGGGTATGCTTGGGCAAGCGCCTGCCCCATACCGATGGTCTGAGCACCCTGTCCCGGAAATACAAATGCGCGGCTCATTCGCGGCCTCCTCACGTTTTCTTTGGTGCGGGAATACCGCGCCACATGGCTTGGCGCAACGGGATTGCGCGAAATCCGCCAGCCGAAGCGCAGATAGCTGCCCTAACGGCACCCCCAATCAAAAACGGCGCGAGTCACCTCACGCCGTTTCGATACCTTGATGATCGCCCCTCTCAGCAGGGAAAAATTGCCTGACTGCGCAGTTGCGCCACTGCATCAAGCCGCGCGTGTTCGCCATCAAGCTGCAAGCTTACCAGCGTTTTGCCGCAATCGCCGCTCACCTCAAGCATTCGGTCGCTGATGTCCACGCGTGCGATGTCTTCATAATTGATCGTTTGAATGACATGCATCCGCTCGCGCGGCAGGCTTTCCAAAACCAAAAGCTGACGGTTACGCGCGTCAAAATGCAACTCTTTGCGCGGCTTCTCAGTGGCGATCTGTGTCATGCCCACGCCCGCAGTCACCATCAGGATCGACAGACCCATTTTTGCCAGCAACACATAAGGTGTCATATCCAGCCCCGGCACCAGCCAGAGACCCACGCCGGCCCAAATAAAGGTGAAACCAAAAAACACCGAGGCCGCCCGCACACCAAAAGGATGCGACTTGCCTTCGACTGTTGCCACCCGGGACCGGGCCTCTTCCATAAAGGTTGATAGAGCTATCATTTTTTTGAACTCCCGCTTCATCAGGGATACCGCTTTCGTGTTAACCTCTTCCCAAAATCGGGCGAGATTGGGGCACATTCGCGAAATCACAGTGCCGGACCGCTTTTGCCAGCCACTCCGTAGCCCTGCAAAACAAGGCAGGTTCGGGGTTGCGCCGCGCCCAAAATCCGCTATATGACGGCTTCCTTCGCAAATATCTGAACCGCGCAGTCTCTCGTGGGTGGGGTGCGAAGGGCTTGTTTGCCCCGCTCTTTGAAATGCGCCTCTAAAATGAATGGAGAGCACATGCCGCTGTATGAGCATGTTTTCATCTCGCGCCAGGACCTGTCCAACGCGCAAGCAGAGAGCCTCGTCGAACATTTTGGCACCGTCCTCGCAGACAATGGCGGCAACGTCGTTGAATCCGAGTACTGGGGCGTCAAGACGATGGCCTACAAGATCAACAAAAACCGCAAGGGCCACTACGCCTTCCTGAAAACCGACGCACCTGCTTCGGCCGTTCAGGAAATGGAACGCCTGATGCGCCTGCATGACGACGTAATGCGCGTTCTGACCATCAAGGTCGATGAGCACGCAGAAGGCCCGTCTGTTCAAATGCAGAAACGTGACGAACGCGACAACCGTCGCGAGCGCCGCTCCTGATCGCTTGAAGAAAGGACACTAAGTCATGGCTGCAAAACCGTTTTTCCGCCGTCGTAAGGTTTGCCCCTTCTCGGGCGACAACGCGCCGAAGATCGACTACAAAGACACCAAACTGCTGCAACGCTACATCTCTGAGCGTGGCAAGATCGTGCCTTCGCGCATCACCGCAGTTTCGGCAAAGAAACAGCGTGAACTGGCCCGTGCTATCAAGCGCGCCCGCTTCCTCGCCCTGCTGCCCTACGCAGTGAAGTAAGGAGACCTGACAGATGCAAGTTATCCTTCTCGAACGTGTTGCCAAGCTTGGCCAGATGGGCGACGTCGTTGACGTTAAGTCCGGCTACGCTCGCAACTTCCTGCTGCCCCAAGGCAAAGCGCTGACCGCATCTGCGGCCAACGTTGCTTCCTTCGAAGCCCAGAAAGCGCAGCTCGAAGCGCACAACCTGGAAACCAAGAAAGAAGCCGAAGCTCTGGCAACGAAACTCGATGGCGAACAGTTCATCGTGATTCGCTCCGCCTCCGACGCTGGTGCCCTCTACGGCTCCGTCACCCCGCGTGACGCAGCTGATGCGGCAACTGAAGCAGGTTTCACCGTGGACAAGAAACAGGTTGTTCTGGCCAAGCCGATCAAAGACCTGGGTCTGCACGCCGTTCACGTCCTGCTGCACCCCGAAGTGGATGTCACCATCCACCTCAACGTTGCCCGCTCCGAAGAAGAAGCCGAGCTGCAAGCCTCCGGCAAATCTATTCAGGAACTGGCCGCAGAAGCAGAAGCAGAAGCAGAATTCGAAATCGCAGAACTGTTTGACGACATCGGCGCAGCCGCGTCTGACGACGACGATCTGGTCGAAGACGCTCCTGCTGAAGACGACGCTCAGCCTGAAGAAGAGAAGTAATTCTCCTCTCAGCGAAAAATCGCAGGCCGCGCCCCTCATTGGGACGCGGCCTTTCTTTTTGTGCAAACTCCGCCAAACTGGTCATCCACATTCCTAACCAAGGAAATGCCATGACCGCCGCCCTGTCCCGCCGCGCCTTCCTTGCCTTTCTGGCCGCCCTGCCCGTCGCAGGCTGCGCAACACCCGAGCCTGAAGGATACAACCCGCCGCTCTTCCCCAATGAAACGCCGGAACTGCGGGTCTTAATCAACACATGGTCCGATCACTACGGTGTGCCGCGCGATCTCGTGCATCGCGTGATCATCCGCGAAAGCACCCACAACCCGCGCGCAACAAACGGGCCCAACATCGGTCTGATGCAAATTCAACTGCCCACCGCCCGTGGCATGGGCTATCAGGGCGACCGATCCGGCCTTCTGGATGCAGAAACCAATCTGACATACGCGGTCAAATACCTCCGCGGCGCGCTTTTGGTCGCTGGCGGTGACTATGATCGTGCGGTGTTTCTTTATGCAAAAGGGTACTACCCCGAGGCCAAAAAAGCTGGCCTCCTCAAAGAAACCGGCCTCGCCCCCTAGCTGCAAAGCCGGCACCGCGCTTGAGGCAAAGCCGCCTGTGGCCTAGTCTGGCTTTAATTTGCAATTACGGAACCGATACGGAGCACCCGATGGCCACTCCCAGCGACACTGCCATGCACCCGATGGCCCCCCATTTCATCCCTACATGGATGCCAAATGCCGACGGCTCTGATCCTTTTCTGGTGGCGATGGCGGTCTTTGTCGTCTTGCTCGTGCTATTGGCTGGCGTTTCCTATCTCCGGCTACACGCCCTGCCCGAACAAATGGCACACGGGGTGGGCAGCACTCAAATTCAGATCATCTCGATCCTCGCGCTCCTCGCGCTTTTCACCCACAACAATGCTTTCTGGATTCTTGCGCTTCTGCTGGCGGCCGTCAATCTGCCTGACTTCCTGACGCCGCTGCAACGTATTTCAAACGCGCTGGACCGGGCCACAGGTGCAACCGAACCACCCTTCGAGATGCAGACCACCCGCCCTCATCATCATGACACCCCTCCCGAACCCACGGCCCCCGAAGCAGCCGACGAGGAGGCAGAAAAATGATCGAATTCTTCCTCTGTTCCTTGCTCACAATCCTGCCCGACTACCTGTTTCGTCGCTATCGACAAGGCAAACGCTGGGGCGAAGATCTCTCAGTCTTCACAATGTGGTATGAATTGCGTTGGGGCATCACATCCTGCCTGATCCTGACCGTCAGCCTGATCACCGTGATCTTTTACTTCCACCCGTCCTCAAGCAACGTCATCAGCTACTTCCGTGCCATCGCCGTGATGCCCGAAGCGCTCGGTCGGGTCGAAGAGGTCCATGTGCGAAACGGCGACTTTGTAAAAGCCGGTGACAAGCTCTTCAAAATGGATTCCGAAAAATCCGAGGCCGCCGCCAACACCGCCCGCGCCCGCATCGCCGAGATCGACGCGGCAATCGAAGTGGCCGCCTCCGAACTCGACAGCGCAGAGGCACGCCTCCATCAAGCCGAAGCCGCGCTGGAACAGTCTCGAGACGAATATGGCCGCACCAACACGCTCTTCACCCGCGGATCTGCCGCCGTTTCAGAACGCGAGGTCGAGCGGCTGGAAAACCTGATCGACCAACGCGAAGCCGCGGTCGAGGCCGCAGAGGCCGGCCTACAGGCGGTGCAGGACAAGATTGACGTGCAACTGCCCGCTCAACGCGCCAGCGCAGAAGCACAACTGGCCGAAGCGGAAACCGCCATTGCCAAAACCACCGTCTACGCCAGCGTCGACGGGCATATGGAGCAATTCGGCCTCTTTCCCGGCGACATCGTGAACCCCTTTGTGCGGCCAGCGGGTGTACTTGTCCCGGCTGACTCCGGCGAAAATCGTTTTCAGGCCGCCTTTGGCCAGCTGACCGGCCCCGTGCTTTATGACGGAATGCTGGCCGAGATCAGCTGCATGTCGCGCCCGTTCAAGATTTATCCAATGGTGATCGTACAAATTCAGGACGTGATCCCCTCGGGGCAATTCCGAACACAGGAACAGCTGATTGATCCAGCCAACCACCCCAAACCCGGTTCCATCATCGCAATCATGGAGCCGCTCTACCCCGATCAGACAGAATTGATTCCACCAGGGTCAAAATGCGTTGCCAACGCCTATACAAACAATCACGACAAGCTGGACGATCCCGCCCTGTCGTCGGGCCAAAAACTGGCCCTGCACGCGGTGGATGCGGTCGGTCTGGTACACGCAGCAATTCTGCGCCTTCAGGTGCTTCTCATGCCAGTGCAAAACCTCGTCCTAAGCGGTCACTAAGAACGGGGCGGCGCAACCGAACGCCGCTTTGTCTATTCCCCAAAGTTTCCGCCCAGCGGGATCGGCGCCATTCGGATCAGGCGGCTGTCGGCCACGGCTGCCTGACGGTGTGGTATCGCCTTGCGGTAGTCCGGATCACCCAGCATGTCCACAAAGGCCTGCGGACTCGGGTATTCCGCGATAAAGCACAAATCCCAATGCTCATCGCTTGGCCCGATCACCACCATTTCCTGCGCCCCGCGCCAAACGATCTTGCCGCCCAGACGTGCAAAAACCGGTGCGCTCTCCTTGCCATAGGCAGCATAGGCTTCCTTGCCGCTGGCATGGCGCCCGTCTTCGTAGTTCGCCGTGTCGCGCAGCTTTACCAGATTGAGCATGTGAATCGGACCTTCCCGATCCATCGCCCTAAACGCCTCAAATGTCTCGCGGTCAAATGCCGTGTAACTCATACCCGTTCCTCCTGTTTGCCTCATGCAGAACAAACCCGAAGGACCCCGTCAAACAGAACGCGGTGTCACTCTGCTCAGGGCATCGCCCTGGAACCTCCACACCGCCCTCTCCCCCAAACAAAAAGGCCGCCCCAATCTGGAACGGCCTTCTCAAAATCGATGCAGTGTCAGGGACTTATTCGTCGTCCAGAGACTCAACTGCTTTCTCAAGCGCGTCTTTATCGACTTCTTTTTCGGAAACTTCTGCAAGCTCCAGAACATAGTCCACAACTTTGTCTTCAAAGATCGGAGCGCGCAGTTGCTGCTGCATCTGTGCGTTCTGCTGCACGAACTCAAAGAACTGACGTTCCTGACCCGGGTACTGACGTGCCTGGTTCATGATCGCTTGGGTCATTTCCGCGTCGGTCACTTCAACTTCGGCTTTCTGACCCAGTTCTGCCAGCAGCAGGCCCAGACGCACGCGGCGCTCGGCCAGAGTGTTGTGCTCGTCCGTCGGCTCGATTTCCGGGTGGTCGTGACCTTCCACTTCCGGATTTTCTTCGTGCCACAGCTGATGCGCGATCTGGCCCGCTTCCGCTTCTACAAGGCTCGGCGGCAGGTCAAAGGACACCAGCTTGTCCAACTCGTCCAGCAACGCGCGCTTGGTCACGGCACGTGCCGCGCCAGCATATTCTGCTTCCAAACGCTCGGAAACCTGACCCTTCAGGCCCGCGAGGTCTTCTGCACCAAACTTCTGCGCCAGCTCGTCGTTGATTTCCGCAGCAACCGGTTCTTTCACCTCTTTGATGGTGCAAGAGAACACGGCTTCTTTGCCCGCGAGGTTTTCCGCGCCGTACTCTTCAGGGAAGTTCACAGTCACGTCTTTTTCTTCTTCGGCTTTCACGCCAACCAGCTGCTCTTCAAAGCCGGGGATGAACTGACCGGAACCCAGCACCAGCGGGAAGTCCTCGCCTGCACCACCGTCAAACGCTTCACCGTCGATACGGCCCACGAAGTCCATGACAACCTGGTCGCCGTCTTTGGCTTTGGAACCTTTGCGACGCGCTTTGAAGTCCTGCGCGGTTTCCGCGAGGTTTGCCAGCGCTTCGTCAACAGCCGCGTCGTCGGCCTTAACAACCAGCTTCTCCAGCTTGATACCCTTCAGCTCAACTTCCGGAATTTCCGGCAGCGCTTCATAGGACATTTCGACTTCAACGTCGGAACCCGGCTTCCACTCTTCGCCGTTTTTCATCTCAACTTTCGGCTGCAACGCAGGGCGGTCGCCGCTGTCTTCAAAGTGCTTGTTCATCGCACCGTCAACAGCTTCCTGCATCGCTTCACCCAGCAGACGCTCACCGAACTGCTTGCGCAGGATCGGCATTGGCACTTTGCCTTTGCGGAAACCTTTCATTTCGATTTCCGGCTGCGCTTCAACCAGCTTTTCTTTAACTTTGTCGTCCAGCTCCGCTGCAGTCACAACGATGTTGTAGCCGCGCTTCAGACCTTCGTTCAGCGTCTCGGTGACCTGCATCAGGATACCCCATAAGTAGCGGTGCGCGGGACTCACCCCGCGCACGGTCAAAAAAATCTGGCCTCTTCTAGTTGCCACAGCCCGGCGGCGCAAGGGCAAAGGCCGCAAAAAGAGACCCGCCCGGCAGGTTCTCTGCCGGGCGGGTCGCCTCATGTTTCACAGACTGGTGAAATTACCAGAACCAACGCCCGCCAATGCCCCAGACACCGACATCCTCATAGCTCACACCCGGTTCTTCATACTGGTGCTGACGATAGCTGACATAGACCTCCATATTGGCGCTTTCGATCACCTGGGTGCCTTGCAAGCCCCATGTGAACCCGTTGTCGCCGGAAATCACACTGTCATTGCCCCAAAAGAAGTCCGCCGAGAGGCGGGTTTCGCCCCAGCTGAGCCAGTCGCGCCGCACACCGAGTTTGGTATAGACATAGTTGCTGCCCAACCCGCTGTTGTCACGCCACCCCGCAACCAACGTACCATTGATGCCGCTGTCCAGATGCAGCGCGCTGAACGAGCCAACGACGCTTGTGTTGTCAGGATTGCCGTTGGCGCCATCAACCCAGCCCGCACCAAGGCGGCCGGAATATTTCATGCCGCCTCTATCTGCATCATAAAACAGAGAAATATCATAGTTCAGATCGTCCGCACCGCTGACAAGAATATTCTCACCGACCGAGGCACCAACCGCGAAGCCTCCACCAAAGCGGGGCGTGTCATAGCGCAGGCGTCCCAAACGCCCGCCGTCAAAGTCGTTGAAAACGCCGCCGACCGTGCGCCCGGGGTTGGTCGCACCAGTTCCCGCGACGCGGAAAGAATACCCCGCCGACAAGTCCGAGATTGACCGCGTCGAGATGAACCCGGTTCCGGAGAGATCCGCTCCGGCCATGCCGTCTGTCGACATGCTGCCCTGACCCAGAGAGATGGTCCCGAAGTTGCCTTCGTAAATGAATTCGACCTTCCGCAGGCTGGCGCGGGTGTAGTTTAGGAAATCGGGATCCGGTGTGCCCTGACTGATACTGGTCGCACCCCGAATGCCCAGCGCCGTTTCAAAATTGAATTTCAACGTTCCTGACGCCATCCCGGTTTCCCACCAAAGGCCGATCCGGCTTGGCGCGTTCGAGTTGTCGACAAGTTGCGTGTTGGTTGAGAACCCGTCATCCACACTGACAATGATCGGGTTCAGAAAGCCATAAAACCGCGCGTTGTTTTCCTGAGCGGAGACCGTGCCCGCCGCCATAACAAACGCACCGGCCGCGGCGCCTTGGCCAAGGCGCATTAGAATTGATTGATGCATATCCATTCTCCCGAAACAATTTGGCTAAATTCCCTTTGATCCTACGCGTCTCTTTCTAGCAGGTCAAAAAAACCGCGACTCCTATTTTCAACAGTGTGACCCGCTTGCATCCCCACTCTATCGCCCACCAGGACCGCCCCAAGGCCCGCTGGCTCAAAAGGCTTGAGCGCCAATTGTATCAGCGGACACGCCTCTAAAACCAAACTGATACAAACCTTACAAAACTCTCCTTTCCGCAATTCTTTAGTGACACAAACCTCCGCCAATCTGGGCCCACTCCGTTTTGAGGTGCCGGGGTCTCCGCACCCTGAACAGGACCGAAACATATTTAGTGAGGAAAGGGTCGCACAGATGGCATTTAGATTTCTTAAACCATTTTCGACGTCGTTGGATTGGAACGGGCACGCCAAACGCGCGGAAAAAACCGCGTCTCGGCGCGACGTCGAAGAGGAAAACCGCAGCCCTAGGCGGCGCGAAGAGGACCGCTCGGAAAACGATGCGCTTCAAGACACTTCGGATAGCAGTCGCCGGGAAGGCGAAACCCGTGAGGAGGAGCGGCCAGAACCAACCGAACCGACATTCGTTATCGACGATAACATGGCCGCACGGTTCAATTCTTTTCTCAACATTCTCTCACCATTCTCGCCCTTGATCCCAAATGGCCTGAATATCACGCCAGCGAGCATCTGGATGGATTGGGGAGGACAGAACGAGTTTCACGGCACGGACGGCGTCGATCGTGCCTGGGGGCTTTGGGGCGATGATGACATCTATCTCTACGATGGCAACGACGTGGCCTATGGCGGTGCTGGCAATGACTTCATTCTCGGTATGGATGGCAATGACGAGCTTTATGGCGGCATCGGCAGCGATGTGATGGTCGGAGATGTGGGCAATGATACGCTCGACGGGGGTCACGGAAATGATATTCTGCTTGGTGGTCACGGAAACGACATGTTCCGTGGTGGCGAAGGGGATGACCGCATTGAGGGCGGCGAAAATTTCGACGTTGTTCACGGTGATGGCGGCGATGACAGCATCGACGGCGGCAACGGAAACGACTTGCTTTGGGGCGATGAGGGCGCGGACACTATCATCGGAGGAGATGGCAACGACCAAGTCTTTGGTGGCATCGGCAATGACCTGCTTCAGGGCGGATCAGGCGACGACCACATGGAGGGCGGCGGCGGTGCCGATGTCATGGTCGGGGCGCAGGGCAACGACTACATGAATGGCGGTGCCAGCAACGACAGGATGGATGGCGGCAGCGGCAACGACGAGATGAACGGCGGAACCGGTGATGACCAGATCGAAGGAGACTCCGGCAGCGACACTATTCGCGGCGGCGATGGCAATGATGAATTGTTCGGTGGTCTCGGGAACGATTACATTCAAGGTGGAACCGGCAATGATGCCATTTATGGCGGTACAAACGAAGACGGCGAGATCGGCGACTATATGATCGGCGGGACGGGTTTCGACGTGTTCTATTTTGAAACCGGAGACAGCGGCGGAACGTCCGGCGGGCCAATGGATGTGATCGAAGATTTCGTTTCCGGAGGTGACTTGCTTGTGTTTCAGGACTTTGCCGGAGCGACCTATCTTGGCGAACAAGACGGCTTCTCAAACTCTCCGGGCGCAGAGGTCTACTTTGAGCAGAGCCAAAGTGACATCTACGGCGCGGTCACGAACATCTACGTGCGCGACGACAACGGACTCACTGCGGACCTGTCTCTGACACTAATCGGACATGTCGACCTGACTGCGAACGACATGTTCCTCTTCTAAGCAAAGCTTCGGAGCCGGCTTTCCAGTCGTCTCTGAACACAATGCCCAATCAGGAAAAAAGCGCGCAAAGATTATTTTGCGCGCTTTTTTTGGCACGCGACAACTAGTCGAAGATATACCCCAGCCCCCGCACCGTTCGAATGGTCTCAGGTTTCGTTGGATGCACTTCGATTTTGCGACGCAAACGGGAAATACGGAGGTCGATCGAGCGGTCATAGTGCTCCCAACCTCGATCATGGGCCTGTTCCAGCAATTGATCGCGATTAAGGACCCGCCCGCGGTTTTGGGCAAAAACGCGCAAGAGGCTGAACTCCATCGCGGTAATCATGATTTCCGTGCCATCTTCGGCAAACAGTTTCGCGCCATCGAGATCAAGTCGACAACGACCAAAGGGAACCGTTCCACCCGTTTTGGCCTTCTTGGTTGTTGAGGCATCGGACACGTCCAGCCGACGCAACGCCGCCTTAATACGAGCTTCAAGCTCGCGCAGGTCTACCGGTTTGGCCACATAATCGTCAGCGCCCATTTCCAGTCCAACGATACGGTCAACAACTTCGCCGGCCGCCGAAAGCATGATGACAGGGATCATCGAATCTGCGCGAAGCTCTCGCAAAGCCGTGAGGCCGTCGGTTCCTGGCATGTTGATGTCGAGAACAATGATGTCTGGCGGGCTCGCGGCAACTGCAGCAAACATCGCGTCCGCATGTTCGGCCTCAACCACGGAAAACCCCCGCTCCGTGAAATACTCCGCCAGCATTTCGCGCAGATGAATCTCGTCGTCGCAAACGAGAACCGTCTTTTTGTCCATCCCAGACATCACTTCCGACCTCCATGATCCGACAGGTGTTCAACCAGTTCAGCCAGTTCATCGCGCAGAATTGGTTTCTCGATATGCGGCTTTTGATACTGCGAAAAGAAACGATAGGCGTCGCTGCCAAGTGTGTCACCGGTCACAAACCCGATCCGGTCCGCGTACTGTGGAAGGGTGTCTGCGATTGCCTTGTAAAGCTGCGCGCCATTCATGTCCGGCATCTTGAAATCGCTGAGCACAAGATCGAACGCTTCATGCGCCAGGAGTTCCAGAGCGAAACGGGGATCGGTTGCGAGAACAGGTTCACAGTTCAGGTCTTCGAGCATATCGCAGAGCAATTCCCCGACGATTTCCTCGTCATCCACGACCAGAACACGACGGGCAAGAGCCTCTGCATTTGTGCTTTGCACCTCGTCGCTCATAGGCTCTGGCCCATTGGGCAGATCCAGACGCACAAAGAAACTCGTCTTTTCTCCCTCGTCCGATTGCAATTCCAGTCGCCCCCCATGGGCGTCAATAATCCTGTGGCTAAATGCCAGACCAATCCCTGTTCCTTTACCGACATCTTTTGTCGTGAAAAACGGTTCGAAAATGCGTGCTTGTATCGCCTCCGGAATTCCCGGGCCATTGTCTCTTATCTCGACAACCGACTGCTGGGCCGCGCCGTCAAAATAGGACCGGATCAACAACTCGCCCGCACTGCCCATTGGGGCGAGCGTATGTTCCGCATTCACAATCAGGTTCGAAAAAACTTGCACCAACTGGTCGGCATCACCGGAAATGTCCGGCAAAGTCTCATCCAAATCGGTGATGACGTTTGTCCCGTTGGCCCGCAACCCATAGCCAGCAACATCCAGCGCCGCTAAGGCAATATCATTCAGCGAGCACCGTTCCACTTTGGTGGGCCGTTGCCGCGCCATGGCAAGAAACGCACGTACAATTCTGGAACTGCGTTCGGCCGCTTCGGCAATGCGATCCACGCGTTTACTTAGCTTTTCGTCTTTAAGCCGCCCTTCCAGCATCTGGGCGTATCCAACAATAATGGACAAAGGGTTGTTGAGTTCATGCGCCACCCCTGCCAGCAATTCTCCCAAGGCCGAGAGCTTTTCTGATTGGTGCGCCGCCTCACGTTGCTGCTGTAACTCTTCCTGCATCGCCAGAAGATCCGAAATGTCCCGCGTCGAGGACACAATCACTTGTTCCCCTTTGTACTCTGTCACGCGCGCCGCTGTGATGCCTTGCATAACAGACCCGTCGCCGCGCAGAAATTGTACACGGTAGTCATCAAGAGAGCCCGTCGGCAACAAGGCATCCAGATAGGCCTGGCGGTCCTGCGGGGTTAAGAAAAAGCTCAGGGTGCTTTCAATGTTCCCAAACCGTTCCCGCGAGAGCGGCGGGCAATAGATGATTTTGCCGTCGTCGATCCTCGAAACGAGGAAATTTGCAGGGCAAGCCTCGACAATCTTGTGCAAAAGAAGGTCCGCCTCCCGCTGCTCCGCTTCTGCACGGCGCTGTTCGGTGACGTCCACAAACGAAAGAAGATACCGCTCCTTTTCCGTCCAATGGGTCGAGGCAAGCAACGTGCGCCCATCCCTCAGATGAATGGTTTCGCCCTTTCGAAACTCGGTTGCAAAATGATCGAGATCGACAATGTAGTTCTCTGGCGTCACACCATCCGGTACTTTGATCACTCCGCCTCGCACCAATCGGCTCCACAGGCCGGAAAGTGTCTCTCCTGTGCGCGGCGGTTCTATGGTGTCAAAAAACAGGTGTCTGAGGCGCCTATTGCCAAGCACGAACCCCGCGTCTCGATCAAAAACGGCGATACCCTCTTCCAAAGACTGAAGGGTGTCGTTCAGAGTTTGCAGACTTCGCTGCTCCGCTTCTTTGAGCGCTGTTGTGTCCGTCACCACGACAACGCGCCCGTCATCTTCGGTCACAGCCCGTTCAACAAGATAATGCCGGCCGTTTCTGAAATAGACCTCCATCGGCTCAAGGTTTTCCCGTTGATTGTGAATGGCCTGCGCAAACAACTCGCCACCACGGTCTCCGACTTCTTGCCCGGCAATGGCCTGGATTTGTGGTGCCAATGCCAAGAACCGCTCACTGTCAGACAGCGCCAGAAGCTCCGCAGGTCTATATCCGAATGGAGAGGAAAATGCCTCGTTGCAATGAAACAAATTCCCGTCTGCTTCCTCAATGGCAACGCCAACAGGCAAACGGGCAACCGCATCTGTAAAGAGCCGTTCAGCGCGCAGCTGATCCGTCACATCCTCAAGCGTTAGCAATCGGCCTTGTAGCACCGTGTCATAGACGTTTCCGACGATCTCGCGACCGTTTGCACTGGTAATTGAAAAGCCCTTCGCAGCGGTTCGGATCAAATGGCTAAGGGCGTCCCGCAACTCTTCCTGCGCCATTCCTTCCGGAGCACGAAAAGTTCCCTTTTCGATAGATCGTTCATAAACCTCTGAAATCGGGATTCCGGGCTCAACAAAGACTGCGGAGGGATCGGTCATTTCTCGAAACCTCCGGTTCGAGAAGACGAGCCGATCATCATCGTCGATCAATGCGATACCGAACTCTACATCATCGATCACTTTGTTCAGGAGTTCCCGCGCGCGGGCCTCGGTCGTGCGCTCATGGGTGATGTCCTTGACGTTGCCAACCAATCCGCCGTCGCTCAATCTCGAAAGTCTGATCTCACGCTCTGTGCCATCGGCAACACTCACTTCGATCCTTGCGGTTTCCACTGATTTCAGCGCGGCAAGAAAGGCGCCCATGCCGTTTTCTGCGCCGCGCAGAATCTTCACACGGCCGCTGGCTACTGCACACCCGATGATATCCTGCATCGGAGTCCCTGGCACCAATAGATCACTGTGGGGACCAAGCATCTGGGCGTAGCTTTTGTTGGCAAGAACCAATGCCAAGTCTCGATCAAACAGAACAAACCCTTCTTCAAGCATGTCAACGGCCTCCGAGACCGAAGAAAGAGAATTGCGTGCGTCTGTGCGTGTCGTCATCGGATATGGCTCGCCTTGCTGTTATTGCTCCAGCTTCTCCCGTGATAGGGTTCCAAAGCGCAGAGAGCTTCAAGCCAACCCGATTTTCTATTCTAGGTCACTACCTCGATTTGTATCAATTGTGTCATCGCCAGCACAAATTTCGCCCCCACGCGGGAGCCGGCAACGACGGTCCAATCGACAGCTTCGCGCAATTTTCAGGCGGGCCTGTCGCCAACGGGTTGCGCCCTATGCACCGATCCCCCGAGACGTCTTCAAATTAAGCTTAGCTTGTTCTTCAAATGGGGGGGAAGAGGTCCCGATTATTCGGACTGTTAAGCGCTTCTGTTATGGTGCGTGCGGGGAAGGTTTCATGCCACCAATTTCGGGCCCCAACCTTACCAATATGCCTCCTAGGGTGTCTTGCGCTCAACAGAAGCATGCGATCGTTCGGAATTACAGAACCTCTTCCCGTCCTTGACGACACGTCGAACCTTGAAGCCATCGTTGATGTCTTTGAGATAGAAGGCCTCCTGCATGAATGGTCGTTACAGGCCTTTGACGAGGATGTTGCCAAGGCATCTGCCGCCCCCCCCAAATCGAGACACGCACCTTTGCATGGAAGAATGTCGAGTTCATCCTGATCGGGTGAACTGCCTGCCTAAGTCGGTTCACAATGTCTCTGTCGGGCCGTATTTGGCGTTTGGCCCAGCCTGCAAAGACGACCAGAAGAAGCAACCCTCCCTGACCGGCCCCAACGTGAAATCGCCGCACCCGATCTGATCGGGCGGCTCAGTAATCATCTTTCGTGCAGATACGGCAAGACCGGATACACCGGTGCCAAATTTCCGGCTTTCAGAGAAAGCTGAAAGTGCGGCCCGAAGAATGCAACAAGACGAAGCATGAAAATGTGAAATACATATCCAATGTTCATTCGCGCGGATCAGGTATCGCATCTCGGGTTCCGTGGCTTGGGTCCACGGGCTTATAGGCGAGGCGTCGACACAAGCTCCCGCCGCCATTCAAAACTATCCGCTCTTTTTCAGAAACGATCCGCCTTGACCTGCCCCTCCCCGAAAGTCGCCTGTTCGAGACAGTATGGTTGCGGGAGCTCGCAAGCGCCGATGTCGACCAGAATTGAAGTGCCGCATTTAACCGTTTTCGGCCCATAGCCGCCATCGGCAGCTACCGGTATTAACGGCCGATTTTGACATCTCGACACCAATCGCAAGCCCTACCAATCCACGTCAAATTTCCGCACCACGGCCTGAACCTGTGCATCTGAAAGAGCTTTATGTTGCGTCCCTCGAAGCAATAGCGCCAGTTTCGCCGTCTCTTCGAGCTCCTCCATAGCATAGGCCGCCGCCCAAAGGTCCTTTCCTGCGACAACCGGGCCGTGATTTGCCAGTAGCACCGCTGAGCGTTTGCCAGCTAGGCCACGGACAGCTTCGCCCATTGCCGCATCTCCCGGCAAAAAAAATGGCAGCAGCTTCACCTTGCCCAGCCGCATAATCCCGTATGGTGTCAACGGTGGCAGAGCGTTGTCCGGATCAGTTTCCGGCAACATCGACAGCGCAACCGAATGGCTGGAATGCAAATGCACCACTGCTCCGGTGTGGGACCGCGTATCGTAAAAGGCACTGTGCAGGGGGATCTCTTTCGTTGGCTTGTCGCCCGACAGGTGGCGCAAGTCCTCACTCAGGTGCGAAATTCGCGCAGGATCCAAAAAACCCATGGACGATCCCGTAGGCGTCACCAGATAGCTCCCATCTGACAATTTGACAGAAATATTTCCAGATGCGCCGCAGGTTAGCCCACGATCAAACATCGATCTGGCGATGCGGCAAATATCTTCGCGTGCCCGCGTGGCTTCCGTCATGCCACTTCCTCCCGCGTGGTGTCTTCCATGAGGCGCAGGGCCTCACTAAAAAAGGCCTCCCCGCCAAAATTCCCCGATTTCAGCGCCAGTACCAAACGCTCATTTAGGGGTCGAACCATGGGAACCCCTGCGGCAAGCCGGGAACCAATCTCAAGAGCCGACACACCCAATCCTTTGACCACCGCACCTGAGGTCTCACCGCCTGCAACAACAATGCGCCCTATACCCTGCCTCGACAAAACAGCAGCCAGTTCTGCAAAAAAGCCCTCAATGGCCTCTGCGGCCCGCGAAGTTCCGAATTGCCTTTGCGTTTCTTTGACAACATCCGGATCCGCAGACGAAAACACCAAAGGCGGGGTCTCTTGCCCCAAAACCCAGGCAGCAACATCCTCGGCTCGCAGTCCGCCTTCAAGCAATTCACGTGCACTGACTTCGCGGCTTGGCGCGACCTGCCGATAGCGAGCAACTTGCGCGCGTGTTGCCTTCGAACATGAGCCAGAAAGAACGACACCAGCCCCTTTGTTTCCCTGCATTTTTGGACCCACTGCGGTCACTCCGAAGTTTCGAGGTAAACCTAAAGCAATCCCGGATCCGCCGCAAAGGAGTGGCATCCCATTTGCGGCCTTCCCGATCTCTAAAAGGTCGGTGTCTTGAATGGCATCCGAGACCATCAAACTGGTGCCTGCAGGCATGGCCGCCACTATGGCTTCAGCGCCTTTCGCAACCGTCTGAGCTGGAATATGACCAACCGGCAGATTGGTTTGGGTAGCCAGCACCCGCCTGATGTCAGGATCGGTCATAGGTGTCAGTGGATGATCCTGCATTCCGCTCTCGCTTAGCAGTCGGTCATTCACAAAAAGATGGCCCTGATAAACCGAACGACCGTTCTCGGGAAATGCAGGGCAGACAACCACCGGCCCGACCCCAAGTCGGCCTGCAAGCGCCTCCAGAACGGGTCCGATATTGCCATCTGCGGTGCTGTCAAAGGTGGAGCAAACCTTTAGAACAATCTGTTCGGCGCCTTGTGCTTTTAACCAGTCACACGCAGCCAAACTATCCGCCACGGCTTCCGCAACGGGCGCAGTGCGCGACTTCAATGCCACGACACCGGCGTCGCCCCCTAAAACCGCGTCGCGATCTGGAATGCCAATGTATTGCGTGACGGACATCCCGGCTTCAGCGATAGTAAGCGCGATATCGGACGCACCGGTAAAATCATCTGCGATGATACCTAATTTCATTTGCCAAACTCCGAAGAAATCGTCGCCAATGCGTTTGTCTTTGGGCCAACATCAAGCCGGCGAATGTGGGGTGCCAAATCCTGCGGAAAAATCGTGCATACCAATGGATCGTGCCCTGGAATGATCAACTCTGGCCGCGATGCGAGGCTCGTCAGGCGTTCAAACCCCTGCATCATATCCTGAAGGTCAACGACAATCGGAAAAGGCTTACGTGATAGAACGTTCTCGTAGTAGTGCGCGGCATCAGACGCCAAGACCATCCAGCCCGCCTCCGTTTTCACGCGCACGCACTGCAACCCACGCGAATGACCTCCGATGCAATGCAGGCTCAACCCATCTGCCAGTTGGCTGTCGCCTTTATGAAAGGTCAGTTTGCCGCCGTAAAGTCGCATTACCGCTTCACAGACATGTCCTGCAGTGAACGGATCACGCAAGACGTCGTGACACATGCAAGGGCCTGTTGCGAAAGCCATTTCGGCTTCTTGCATATGCAAATGCGCGTTTGGAAACAACGCCAGACCACCTGCGTGGTCATAGTGAAGATGCGTTACGATGACTTCGGTGATTTGTTCAGGTGTTAGGCCAAATGGCGCCAGAGCTTCACCGGGATCAAGCCGGATGGGGCGTCCACGTCGCTTGGCCTCCGCGTGGTCATAGCCGGTATCCACAAGGATCACACGATCCCCGTCGCGCAAGAGCCACATGAAGTAATCCATGGCATGCGGCGCATCATGGTTGTCATCGAACAGAAAACTATCTGCCCGCGTACGCGCATTCCGGTCGGCATATTTTATAGCATGAACCTGCCAAGTTCCGGACTGCACGCCTACCTTTGCATCTGTCGTCATCGGATTACCTCGTCAAACATCGCCACCTGTTTGGAGGCGACCATATGCGCAACTTTGGCGTCAAAGGTTCTGAAATGCGATGATGTAAGATGCAGATCAAACGCGGCACGATCATCGTAAACCTCGTAGAGAAATACCTCGTCGCCTCGCACACATACGTCAAACATTTGGCATCCCGCCTCTTCGTCCCGCGAGGTTCTCGCGTTTGAAACCATCAAAGGTAGAAACTCCTGCATCTGCCCCGGATGGATTTTGAATGTCACACAAACCGCGTACATTAGGCTTCCTTTCTGCCACGCCGCTGAAAGGGGCGACGGATCATTGGTATTTGCGCAGCAATCAGCGCGACGTTAAACGCCAGCAACACGGCCGCGCCAGGACGGGACACAAACACACCAAGGCTGCCATCCGACAGGAACAGCGCCCTGCGGAACGTCTCATCGAACAGCCCGCCAAGAATAACGCCAATCACCAATGGGGCGATGGGGTATTTCATCAGGTTCATGAAATAGGCCACGATCCCAACGCCCAACATCAGGTAAAGATCATTGATCCCACCACCGACAGAAAAGGACCCGATCGCGGTCAGCACCATGACAACGGGTAGAAAGACCGTCTGTGGAATGCGTAAGATCTTGATAAATATCCGTGCTGTAAACAGGCCTAAAATCCACATTGTGAAAGACGCTAGCACCATAATGGCCACCACCCGAAGGATGATTTCCGGATCAATCGTAGGGCCCGGGATCACATTGTTGATTTTGAAGGCCCCCATCAGGGCCGCCGCCGGCGGTGAACCGGGAATGCCCAATACCAACAGCGGGATCAGCGCCCCACCAATACAGGCATTGTTCGCGGTTTCAGATGACAGCAAGCCTTCAAGAGAACCTTTGCCAAAGTTCTTGCCATCTTTGGAAACGGTTTTACCCACCCCGTAAGACACCCAGCCAGCAACATCTTCGCCCACGCCGGGCAATGCCCCTACTCCGGTACCGATGACACCAGATCGGGTGATGGTCGGCAAATGTCGTCTTATCGCGGCAAAGTTCGGGAGAATACGGCCTTGCAAAGCGACCATTCTTCCAACTTCCACATGCCGCATGCCTTCGATGATCTGCGGCACGGCGAAGGCCCCCATCAGCACCGGCACAACCTGAAACCCAGACAGCATATAGGACCAGCCAAAGGTGTATCGCGGCTCCGACAACAAGGGGTCCATGCCCACCATCGCCATCGCCAGCCCGATCAATCCGGCAATCCAACCTTTGATTACCAGATCTTCACTCATGAGTGTCCCCGACAACAGAATACCAAAAAGCGCTAGAAGTGCCTTTTCCGGGCTGGCGATGTTCTTGGAGATCAACAAAAGCACCCAGACAAAAATCAGTAGCGCCACGGTGCCGATCAATGTCCCGATGAATGACGCCGTGGTTGTGAGCCCAAGAGCTTCTCCACCGCGCCCTGCCTTGGCAAGTGGATGGCCGTCCATAGCCGTTGCCGCAGAGGCCGCCGTACCGGGAATATTCAACAGGATAGAGGGGTATGATCCGCCGTAAATCGCGCCGACATAGGCACCAAGAAGAGCAATCATCGAATAATCCAGCGGGATTTTATTGCCAAAAAAGCCAGTAAGGATTGTGACTGCCAATGTGGCGGTCAAGCCGGGCAGCGCACCAAAGGTGATGCCGAGGAAGACCGACGTGACCAGATACACATAGGTCAACGGGTCAACAACAAGCGCCGCAAAGGCACTGCCAAAACCAGCCAATTGTGAGAGTACAAAGTCCATTATTTTCCGCTCCAGAACGGCTTGAGCGTGACGTAGTATTGATATTCAATTTGTTTGAAGATCAGTCCGCCGCGATTGGGCACGTTTTGACGAAACCCAAAGGCCATGGCGCACACGAGAATGGTGGGAGCCAGCACGCTGATCACTGGAATGACGCGGGCCAGGCGGTTGCCTCTTTCGCTCCACAGAACCCAAGTGGTCAGCACGATCCAAAGCGCAAACACCAGCCAGTCGTCATCATGCTGCGCCCATGCCGCCCGCGGCAAATGCAAGGCCATGGCGTAAATACCTGCAAAGCCAACAACGGCTGCTGCCAGAACCATCCGCGCCACATGCCCGCTATGATACCCGTAAATCAACGCTGTGATCAGCAGTCCGGAACACAGAATGAAATCTACCCTAGGCACCAATCCTGCAATGTAGAAAAACAGGATCACAGCCAGAGTTGTGAACCGGAGCGCCTCCACCCTGTCCCAACCGATACCGACGGAACTCATTGCCCGCTTCGCGCCACCCTCGCGGATCGCGACCCGAAGCAAGACCAGAGAGAGAACAAACATCGCGGAGAAAATACCCCAGGGAACCAAGGCCGCCGAGTTATACCAGTCGCCGCCTTTCACTCCGGCCCGATTTTCACCCCACAGAGGAATAAAAGACGTCCGCCAGAGGAAAAACGCTGACAGGCCCAATAAGACGAGAGCACCCCAAAAATCCCGCGTTCGCAAAATCAGCTGCGTCTTACGGTCAGGTGTCTCAGATTGAAGTAGATGATCGTTGGTCGTCACGGATCTGTCCCCAGCCACTTGATCTAAGAAAAAAGAGGCGCAGATCCCGCGCCTCCCGTTCGTTCAATCAAGGTTTCTCAATACCAAGGCTCGCCGGATCAACCGTCGCCGCCCCAAGTTCTTGCAGCGTATAGGCAAAGTTTGCCTCAAGCGTTTCAAATATCTGCGCCGCTTCGTCACCATATTGGCCGCCGACATCGTAGTTGTTGGCCGCAGCCCATTCGGCAACTTTGTCGCCCGCAATCGCTTTCTCAAAAGCTGAGCCCAGGGCCGCTTTCACATCGTCACCGGCAGAATTATGCACCGCAAACCCAATGGCTTGTTTCAGCGGAAGATACTTGTCGAGTCCATCGTAGACATCGAAAGCCGAAGGGACTGTCATGCCCGCAATGTCTGCTGTTTCTGGCGTGAGCATGGCCAGTGGCTTAAGTTGCCCGCCTTCAATCAAGGCTGCCTGCTCAGCAAGCGATGTCACAACCAGCGCAACTTCACCGGCAATCGCGGCTTCCTGACCAGGTGCGGAGCCTTTGTAAGGAACAAACTTAAAGGTCGCCCCAGCCCCGTTTTCAATCGCGAGCAGGTTCAAATGGTGGATCGATCCTGCCCCGGATGCTGCGGCAGGAATTGTACCCGGCGCGGCCTTTGCCGCGTCTACCAGTTCCTCGAGTGTTCCGTAAGGAGAGTTTGCCGGAACCGAAATCAGATCGGGCGATCCACCAACAATAAAGGGATACCAGTAATCGAACTTCTTATCCCAGCCTCCCTGGACCGCTGCGGTGACGTTGGACTCAGAAAGGCCAACCAAGGTGTACCCATCGTCAGGTTGGTTCATCACATAGACCATCCCGTTTGAACCCGCGACGCCACCGGTTTGGTTGATCACATTGATAGACACCGGAAGGTGCTTTTCCATTTCAGCCATGATCATCCGGTTGATTGTGTCAGTGCCACCGCCGGCACCCCAGACAACTGCCGTGGTGATATCGCGGTAAGGATAATCCTGCGCGGCTGCGGATGTGGCCAGGCCAGCGGCCAGCGCCGCAGCCCCTAAAATACTTGCAAACTTGAGTTCCATTCTTGTCCTCCCAGACTCAATGCGTTTTGTGTTGCATGAATTTACGTATGCATTAATAAATGCGATGTCAATTTTTTAAATAGATCGCGGTAGGAAAACCTGCCACAAGGTCAAAGGAAGGAACACATATCGATGCCCAACTCGTATGAAATTGCAGTATTTGCTGGAGACGGGATTGGCCCGGAAATCACTGATCCAACGGTGAAAATTCTGAACGATCTTTCAGCCAAATCCTCTGGCTACTCTCTGAACTTCACCGCCGCACCTGCCGGAGCAGCGCATTACGCGGAAACTGGCGAATCTCTTCCTGCAGCATCCATGGAGACCGCTCGAAATGCGGATGCGATTCTCCTGTCCGCCATGGGGCTCCCAGATGTCCGCTACGCTGACGGCACCGAAATCTCCCCTCAGATCGACCTGCGCAAAGCGCTGACGCTCTTTGCCGGGGTGCGCCCTGTGACCGTCCGTCCTGGACAAGCAACGCCTCTCAAGATCCCCGCAGGCAAGGAAATTGACTTTGTTCTGGTCCGAGAAAGCACTGAGGGCCTGTTTTATTCTCAAGGCACCGGCGAAGTCAGTGCTGACGAGGCGCGAGAAACCCTTCGCATCACACGCGACATCTCCGAAAAGCTGTTCCGATTCACATTTGACCTGGCACGCCAACGCAGGAGGCAGGGCCGCGGACCTGGTCGCGTAACCTGCGTGGACAAGGCAAATGTATTTCGCGCATTTGCCTTCTTCCGTGAATTGTTTGATGCCGAGGCTGCGAAACACCCGACCCTTACCGCAGACCACGCCTATGTCGACGCAACCGCCTTGTGGATGGTGCAAAAGCCATGGGATTTTGACGTTATGGTCACGGAAAACATGTTTGGCGACATCTTGTCTGACCTTGGCGCAGGCTTGATGGGTGGGCTAGGTTTGGCCCCTTCCGCCGACATCGGCCTTGAACACGCGGTTTTCCAGCCATGCCATGGATCCGCACCCGACATTGCTGGGCAAGGCGTGGCCAACCCGTTCGCGATGCTGTTGTCCGCCGCCATGATGCTGGATTGGCTAGGCGTGAAACACGACAATGAAGATCTTCGCCGCGACGGATCCCGCCTGCGCGAAGCGGTTGAAGCGGTGGTCGCAAAGGGGACAGTCCTAACACAGGACCTCGGTGGCCACGCCAGTACAAACGAAGCCGCAGAAGCTGTCTCCGCCGTTCTGGTGCTGGAGGCTGCATGACCGCGCCAATCAAAGTTGCCTGTGTCGGCGCGGGCTATTTCAGCCAGTTTCACTACGCAAGTTGGACCTCAATACCTGAGGTTAATCTGGTGGCCTCCTGCAATCGCGACATTGCAAAAGCGCAGGCAACAGGCCTGCCCGCCTACGACAACCTGTCCCTGATGTTGGCGGAGGTTACCCCGGATGTGCTCGACATCATCCTGCCGCCAATCGCACATGCCAAAACCATTCGCGTCGCATTGGACGCGGGCGTCAAAACCTTGATTTGCCAAAAGCCCTTTTGCCAGTCTCTTGCAGAGGCAAAAGACGTGATCGCACTAGCCGAGGCGGCCGGCGCGACCATCATTGTGCACGAGAACTTTCGCTTTCAACCATGGTATCGTGCCCTCAAGGCAGCGCTGGATAAAGGCGTCGTGGGCACGCCTCAGCAGCTTACATTTCGACTCCGTCCGGGCGACGGCCAAGGTCCTGATGCTTATCTTGCCCGCCAACCCTATTTTCGCGACATGCCTCGGTTTCTGGTGCATGAAACGGCAGTGCATTGGGTCGACACGTTTCGCTATCTGCTGGGCGATCCAGAAGCGGTCTATGCAGACCTGCGTCGCGTGAACCCCTCAATCAAGGGAGAGGACGCCGGCTACATCCTGTTTGATCACCCAAATGGCGTAAGGGCCCTATTCGATGGCAACAGAAACCTCGACCACAGTGCAGACAACCACCGACGCACCATGGGAGAGGCCTTGCTGGAGGGCACCGAAGGCACAATCACCCTGCATGGCGACGGATCACTCTGGCTCCGAAAATTTGGCTCGGAGCAGAAAGTCTGTGTACAACCAGCGGATACATGGGACGGATTTGGCGGAAACTGCGTACATCACTTGCAGTCCCATGTCATTTCTGGCCTTCTTTCACAAACGCCTATTGAAAACGTTGCGGCCAGCTATTTGCGCGTTATCGAAATCGAAGAGGCAATCTACACGTCGGCTTCTACCGGCCAGAAATTGAAGTTAGGACCACCGTGAGCCCGAAGGTCGATACCCATCCAACAAAACCGCTTTCCAACTCTCAGCGCGCGTTTCTGTCCCTTCGTGACATGATTTTTGCGGGCGAACTAGCCCCAGGCTCCGATCATCTGGAAAGTGAACTTGCAAAGCAGTTGGG
Source organism: Shimia haliotis (assembly GCF_900114415.1). GTDB lineage: Bacteria > Pseudomonadota > Alphaproteobacteria > Rhodobacterales > Rhodobacteraceae > Shimia > Shimia haliotis. Next base: position 1,009,316 of record NZ_FOSZ01000001.1, read on the forward strand.
CGTGTCCCGCACACCGATACGCGAGGCCGCTCTTATGTTGGAAAGCCAGGGCTTGTTGGAGCTTCGTCCCCGCAAAGGCGTGCGTATTCTGCCGGTGTCTCCGGACGACATGGCCGAAATATATGATGTTTTGACCGAGCTGGAATGCCTGGCCGCGCGCAATGCGGCGGACAAAGGCTTTTCAGAGCCAGACCTTCACCTCCTCGCCAAAGCCATTGAAGACATGGAAGTGGCTGTGGACCAAAACAATCTGGAGGAATGGGCGGAGGCAGATGACCGCTTTCACCACACACTGGTTTCCCTTGGTGGCAATTCCCGGGCCTCGGCAATGTTTGATATGATGAACGATCAGGTCCGCCGTGCCCGCACAGTAACCCTGTTCATACGCCCCCTGCCGATAAAGTCCAACGAAGACCACCGCCAAGTCTACGAAGCGATCAAATTAGGAGACGCCAGTACTGCAGATGCCGTGCATCGCGCCCACCGGCAAAATGCCAAAAACATGATGCTGGACCTGCTTCAAAAACACCGCTTACGCGGAGTTTGAGCCTACGTTGCCTATTTGGGATATTCGCCGAGCCAAAATGGGTGATTTGCAGGAGCCAGAACTCATTTGACTGAAATGCTCCCCGCAAGCGCTCGGTTTAAACGTGAAGAGCTCCAAATCTCCAATCCCAGACCTTCGGCTCCGCTGTAAACTCAAAGTGCATTGCCGCTTTTGGAAGAAGCTGGGCATCGTTCATTTACAGAACCGACATTGATGTGAAACGTAACGACAGCTGTCCGCCCATTGTGTCGAGCGTCGCAATCGGCCCGAAGCGGTCATTGGGGACAATTGAGGTGGAAGACCCATTTGCAACACAAGTTGCCTTTCGGGTAGCGCGGGCCTTCTAACACTGACAGCCAGCAGCGCGATTGATCAGCAACGTTTGCAGGACAATAGATTTGTGCAAGAGTAAAGCGTTGGGGGTATAAATTTCGCCTGCCAGTGAAAGCTCAATACTCCGTTGGCCGAACCGGTTTTTCTGGAAGTGGTCTGCGGATCTCAATTATGGGAGTGCACGCTATTGAGACGTATACTACTGAAGGTGCTTGGCTGGATTGTCTTTGCAGTTCTTACCGTTTGTGTTCTTGTCTGGCTGGTGCTTGCCACCCCCCTTTTTAGCGACTTTCGCAAAACCTTCGTCGCGGATCTTTTGACCGACCAACTTGGTCAACCGTTTCTCATTGAGGGTGATGCGCGCGTTGTTTTGGCAGGAACGACATTGGTGCATGTGAGCGGTGCGCGTATTCCGAGCGAAAACATTCCCTCGCTGAATCTGGCTGAGCTGGACCTGCTGGAATGGGAACTGAATCTCCCAGCCCTGTTGGACGGGCGCATCGACATTGACAATTTGGCGATCGATGGCTTGCAGACAAACTTGATTACGCAGGCAGACGGCACCACAAGCTGGACCAAAAACAACAACCAACAGGCCGGACAGAAGAACGAAGAAGCCGACCAAGACCCCCCTGAAAAGGAGGACGTCAATCAAGACGCTTCCACGGCGGATCAAGCGAAACCAACGATCATTTCTTTTTTGAGCGGTCGAACCGTGTCGTTCAGCAACATCGGCCTTGTTTCGAAAGACGAAGCAAGCGGTTTTGAGTTCGACTTCCAGCTCGAAAAAATTCTGCTGGAACAACTTGAAGGCGGGAATTTGGTCTCTGTTACCGGCGAAGGCTCTGTCAACGGCGAGCGTTTTACGTGGGACGGGAAATTCCCCGACGGCGCAGCTTTCACCAACTTGGTGGAGTTTGGCGACATATCCTTGAGCTACAATGGGGCGCGTGTGCCGAACTCATCCGATAGTTATACAGCAAAATTGGCGCTCGATACCGGCCAGATTGGCGATGTTTTTGAAGCGCTGGGACTGGTGCGCAGCCTTGAGGGCGTCGGAACTGTGTCAATGGATGTGACCAGCGCGCCGGATCGCCTCGCGCTGCATAATTTGCAAACCTCACTAACCCTCGACAAAGGGCAGGCCATTTCGATCACCGGCAACATTGACAATGTGCTTTCAAACGCCGGATTTGACCTTCTCATTGACGCGCGATTGCATCCCGAAGGCCAACCGCCTGCCGCGGCCGACAGTCTCAAGAACCTGAAGCTCAGGGAAATCAAAGCGCATATTGTGAATGTCGATGACAAGCTGAAGTTCGAAGAACTTCTTGTTTTGACCAATGCGTTTGATCAAGGGTTGGATCGCGTTGGACCGATCTCAATCGGTCACATCTACCGCTCAGAGGCCAAGACGCTTGGTCTGCGGGATATCGCACTTCAGGCTGGCCCAGAGGCAAACCCCTATCTGGTGGCCAAAGGCGACATTGGTGATGTGTTGAACTTGGGCCTTGTTGATCTCAATGGTCGACTTCATGGGGAAGCCGATTTGCTACTGAAGAATCTGCCGACCGAAGAGGTGGCCAAGTTCGGCGGGGTAGAAGCAGACTTTAGCATTTCGGATCACGACGGCGCATTGAGCCTGCGGAAATTGAATGCCCGTACTGTGAACACCGAATTATGGACGCTTCAGGCGAATTTGGTTATCGCAAGTATCGAGGAGCTTGCCGGACTGAAGCTCGGTTTTGATTTTGGCGTTTCAGACACCGCACCCTTTCTTGCCGCATTGGGCCTCGATCCAGTCGACGTGGAAAGCCTGAGCACCAGCTTATCCCTGGAAGGCGCCGCCAAGGAGGCAAAGATCGGTGTTGGTTTCCTCGCCGATGAAACCGATCTCAGCACGCAAGTTTCCTTTGATCTCAGTCAAGACATCAATGTGGTGCGTGGAAAAATTGAGAGCCAGCGCATGCGACTATCTGATCTACGAGAAGGCGCAAAAATCTTTGTTCAGCTGTCGGAACGCAGCAAAGCGCAAAAGATGGCCGCAGAAGATCAGGAAATCGACGATGGCCCGCCTATCCAGCCTTTGGTGTTAGAAAAGAACGACGGCATTTTTGACCTGAAGCGTATTCTGACTGAAACCGACTTGGAAATCGATTTGGTCATTGCTGAGTTTGTTGGTGATGCAGGTACATCTTCAATGAATAGCAGGTTCATTGCCAAGAAAGGGCAAATTCAAGCCGGACCACTTGAGCTGTATCTTGGGCCAGGTTTCTTTAAAGTGACCGCCTCAATGGACGCAGTCAATGATCCCGAGCGCGTGCGCGTCGAGGGCACAACGAGCGGCTGGGATTTTGGTGAAATCCTCAAAGCAGTGGGCGTTGATATTCAGGCGCATGGTTTATTGTCCGCCAATGTGGATGTCACAGGTAACATCAGTTCCGGTAAAGCCTTTGCCAATTCAATGGCCGGATGGGCGACGCTAAACATGCGCAATGGCGCGATTGCCACCAGCCTATTGGAACTGGCCGGATTGGGTATTTTCCCGTGGTTGGTATCCAAGGAGTTTTCCGAAGGTGAAACACAGATTGTCTGCGTCAAAGCCCCGATTTCCATAAACGCAGGGAAGGTGTCTTTTGACTCGGTTGTTGCGGAAACGGCGAGCGTGCAACTTGTGGTTAAAGGCGCCGTGGACTGGGTCCGCGATTCAATTGCAATCCGCGCAGAACCTCGCCGGGTAGGCGTGCCACTTGCCAGAAGTGCATGGCCGTTTGACGTAGAAGGCAAATTGTCTGACCCCAAATTTAAGTTGGACATTGGAGGCTCGCGCAGCCGGCGTAATGACGGCGCGGATGAGATGCCCGCAAACCGTGAGCCATGCACACCCGATTTTGAGCAGCTCCAATGAGCTTGAATCGTCAGGAGTAAGACATGAAAATTTTGCCATTAGTCTTTGTTCTCAGCTTACCAGTCGCCGCGATAGCTCAGTCTCACTCCCAGTTTGGGACGTCCGGAGAATGGGCGATCAAGATCAATCCTATCAATGGCAATGGCTGCTATATGGAAAAGCAGTTCGACAGCGGCAGCCTGGTGCAAATTGGGGCGGTCCCAGACAAAGATGGCGCGTTTTTTGCGATCTACAATGCGGCTTTTGAAGGCGTGGTGGATGGCGAAGTGGGCAGCGTTTTGTTGGACTTCGGTGACAGCCGGTTTCAAGGCGAAGTGGTTGGCGCCTTTTTTGATGGTCTGCCGGGCGGATACGCCTTTTTTGACAATCCCGAATTTGCCTCTGAATTCGGCAAGCGTACGTCCGTGCGCGTGCAGGGAAAATCGGAAGAGTTTGAAGAGATAGATCTCAGCGGCAGCATGAAAGGGCTTCAAGTGATCCAGACGTGTCAAGAAGAGCAGGAAGCCAATTAAAACATCCCACCTTTAACCTGCAATATATCCGGCAGCCTTCAAGTAGTTCCTGCACTCTTTCGGCGAGAAAAGGTCGCAGATTTCTGAAAGTGCTGGGAACAAATCTGTAAAGGTTCGCAAGCCGATGATGCGCAGATGCGCTTTGATTTTGGAGAATACCATCTCGATCGGGGTCAGGCCGGGGTTTTAGGGCGGCAAGAACAGGAACGAGCATGCGGCTGCGCATGAACACCGATCTCATCCGACGGCACACCAACCAGTTCTGACAAGGTCATGTCAGCGTCTTGATCGATCAGTTTGATCCTCCGTTCGCTAACTATACGGGCGGACCACTTCAGTGGGGGAGGATCACGCGAAGGTAGAACAACTATCTCTCTTAGCAAATCACGCTATTGAATTAGAGTGGATCACCTCCAATCCAGCTTCAGGCGTAGAAAAGCTAAAAGGTGGAGAATATGAACCATGGCCCGAGGACAAATTAGCAGCCTTTGAGGCCCATTGTACGCAAAACGAACTGTCGACAGCGCTGACTGCTTACCACCTATGCATTGGCACCGGCCAACGGATTGGAGACGTGGTCAAAATGGAATGGGAACATTTTGACGGCGAATACGTGGAAGTTTTGCAAGAAAAGACAGGCACCCGTGTCTGGATCTATTGCCCTTCCCGTCTTCGCTCGTTTCTGAACAACCTACCTCGCAGCGGCAGATATGTCATCGCCAAGAATCTAACACAGCCAGTGTCCAAGCGCAGGGTGCAGTTTTTGGTGCAAGAGGTCCGAAAGGCGATAAAGGCTCAGAAATATGTGATCCATGGATGGCGCTACAACGCGGCGCGTGAACTTGCAGAAGCTGGTTGTAGCGACGTCGAAATTCAATCTGTCACCGGTCACAAAACATTGGCAATGGTACAGAAATATCGCGCGCAAGCCAATCAGAAGCGACTCAGCAAGTCTGCGCAATCCCGAAGAACAGAACAAAAGCAAAACATGAAAATGTGAAAATAAGTGTGAAACTATACTTTCAGCAGGCTCGCAACCGCCAACGCAAACTACAGTTTATCCTTTAAAATCAATGTGGTGCGGGTGAAGGGACTCGAACCCCCACGCCTCGCGGCGCCAGAACCTAAATCTGGTGCGTCTACCAATTCCGCCACACCCGCACGATTGAGCGCGTCTTAGCAAAGCTTTTTCGGGGATGCGAGAGGAAATCCGCACCGCATGCCACTTCCCGTGGTTTTCCCGCTTATCCCTCAGGCGCCAATGCCCGCAAAACCTGCGGCAACATTTCCGGCAAATCCTCGGCAATCAGCCCCGGCCCAAAGGCCCGCGCGGATTCCACATGCAGCCAAGCCCCAGTCTCCGCAGCTGCCATCGGCGCAAAACCCCGCGCCAACAGCCCTGTTATGAACCCTGCAAGCACATCGCCTGACCCCGCCGTCGCCAACCACGGCGCCGCGCGCTCATAGACGGCCGCATTCACCGAACACCGCCCATCGGGTGCCGCAATCACCGTATCCGCCCCTTTATAAAGCACAATACAGCCCGCCCGCGCCGCCGCCTCCCGCGTTGCGTCCACCTTGGAATAGGCCGGCCCTTTCGTGGGCACCGCCGCAAGCTTCGCTCCAACATCAGGAAACAGCTTGGCAAACTCGCCGCCATGCGGCGTCAGCACACAATTCTCATGCAGCATCTGAAACAAGGCTTCGGGATCATCCGCAAAGGCCGACAACGCATCCGCATCCAACACCGTCGCCCGCTTCGCGGCCAAGGCAACGGGCGCCAAATCCCGCGCCCGCTCAAGCCCCATTCCTGGTCCCAGGCACAGCGCATTCAACCGATTATCGCCCAATATCACGTCGAGCGCCGTGGCGTCCCCAACCCGCGTCAACATCAACGCCGTAATCTGACAGGCCACCTCTTGCTGCGCCGAGGGCGGCACCCCCAGCGTCACCAGCCCTGCACCAACCCGCAAAGCCCCCCGCGCTGCCAGCCGCGCCGCGCCGGTTTTGCCGGATCCGCCGGTGAGGATGAGAGCGTGACCGTGGGAATACTTGTGGCCCACATGTTTCCCCAGAGAGCGTGTTGGCCCATCAAGCAGCCAAACCCGTTCGTCCACAGGAACTGCAAGACTGCTCTTTCCCGCTTTGGTTAGCGGCTTGGCTTCAAGTCCAATGTCCTTGACGATAATTTTCCCACAAACATCCGCTGCGAAATCGAGCCAGTGCCCAACTTTTGACCTATGAAACGTCACCGTCAGGTCAGCATCAAACCCGGTCCATTCCACGTGATCAAAGTCAAGCTGAACGCCAGTGTCGGAATTCGTTCCAGTCGGATTATCAATCGCGACTCGTTTGTGTTTGCGCTCTTTGCCACTCATTGACGCAGAAAGAACAGTCAGCGTGTTGCCTAGCACTCCGTCGAGCGCCCTACTTGCACCCGTTCCCAGAAGAGCATCCACAACAAGGTCAAAATCGCCTTTGAGCACGTGCATGTGTAGTTTGCTCGTGTATTCCGCAACCGCCCCAATCTGCAACCACCGCTCATAATTCACCTTCGCATCCGGCGGCAGCTTCTCGGCATCCCCATACAGAAACACCTCCACTTCCCAGCCGCGCCCCTGCAACAGCCGCGCCACCACAAACCCGTCGCCGCCATTGTTCCCCGGCCCACACAGAACCACCGCCCTCTTCCTGTTGCCGGAAATACCTCGGGGGTCTGGGGGCTGGCCCCCAGCTACATCCCCCGCCTCATCCAGCTCCGGCCATTCCTCAAAAATCGCCTCAACGACGCCCTGCCCAGCCCGCTCCATCAGCTCCAAACCGGTGACGTCTCCCGACTCAATCGCCGCCTGCTCAATGGCGCGCATTTGCGCAGCTGTCAGAAGGTCGCTCATTTCCCGTGCATCCCGCGATTCAATTCAGCGCAATTTCACGCCACATTGCCTAAAATTTAGGCACAGCCCCAAAATCCACCCTCCGGAGCGGCCCTGCGTCACCCTATCCAATTGTGAGCCGCAAATGAAAGTGGTCTGTCCAACCCAAGCACTCACCTGAGGAGGGGTCTCCATATGAAAAAGATCGAAGCCATCATCAAGCCGTTCAAGCTCGATGAAGTGAAAGAAGCACTTCAAGATTTCGGTATCCAAGGTCTGAGCGTTGTCGAAGTCAAAGGCTTCGGTCGTCAGAAGGGACACACCGAACTCTACCGCGGCGCCGAATATGTCGTGGATTTCCTGCCCAAAGTGAAAATCGAAGTTGTGCTTGAGGCCGATCAGGTCGACGGCGCGATCGAAGCCATCGTGGGCGCGGCAAAAACCGACAAAATCGGCGACGGCAAAATTTTTGTCTCTCCGGTTGAGCAAGCCATTCGCATCCGCACCGGTGAATCCGGCGCCGACGCGCTGTAATCCACTATTAATTCAACCAGTTTCCAACACTATCAGAAGGAAAGAAGAGAATGAGCGCAGACGCAGTTCTCCAGATGATCAAAGACGAAGACGCGGCATACGTGGACATCCGTTTCACCGACACCCGTGGCCGCCTTCAGCACGTCACCGTAGATGTTGATCTCGTCGACGAAGACTTCCTCGAAGAAGGCTTCATGTTTGACGGCTCCTCCATCGCGGGCTGGAAGTCGATCGAAAACTCCGACATGAAACTGATCCCCGACACCACGTCGGCCTATGTTGATCCGTTCTATGCCGAAAAAACCATCTGCATCCACTGCTCCATCGTTGAGCCCGACACCGGCGAAGCCTACGAGCGTGACCCGCGCGGCACAGCCGAAAAAGCCGAAGCTTACCTCAAAGCATCCGGCATCGGTGATGTGGCCTACATGGGCCCCGAAGCAGAATTCTTCCTGTTTGACGACGTGCGTTTCGAGAACAAAATCAACAAAGTTTCTTACGAAGTTGATGCCATCGACGGCTCCTGGAACTCCGACACCGAATACGAAATGGGCAACATGGGCCATCGTCCGGGCGTCAAGGGCGGCTATTTCCCTGTGAACCCGACCGACGATGCGCACGACCTGCGTTCCGAGATGCTCTCCACCATGAAGCGTCTGGGCATGAAAGTGGACAAGCACCACCACGAGGTTGCCTCCTGTCAGCACGAGCTGGGCCTGATCTTTGACAGTCTGACCAAACAGGCCGACGAGCTGCAGAAGTATAAGTACGTGATCCACAACGTGGCAGCGTCCTACGGCAAATCCGCAACCTTCATGCCCAAGCCGATCTATGGCGACAACGGCACCGGCATGCACGTGAACATGTCGATCTGGAAAGACGGCAAGCCGCTCTTTGCTGGCGACAAATATGCTGACCTGTCGAGCGAAGCTCTGTACTTCATCGGCGGCATCCTGAAGCACGCGAAAACGCTGAACGCCTTCACCAACCCGTCGACCAACTCCTACAAGCGTCTGATCCCGGGCTTCGAAGCACCTGTTCTGCGCGCCTACTCCGCACGCAACCGCTCCGGCTGTGTTCGTATTCCGTGGACCGAAAGCCCCAAAGCCAAGCGCGTTGAGGCCCGTTTCCCCGATCCGGCGGCGAACCCCTACCTGTGCTTCGCAGCGCTCCTGATGGCCGGCCTTGACGGCATCAAGAACAAGATCGATCCGGGCGAAGCCATGGACAAAAACCTCTACGATCTGCCGGCCGAAGAACTGGCTGACATCCCGACCGTATGTGGCTCCCTGCGCGAAGCTCTGGACAGCCTTGCGGCTGACCACGACTTCCTGCTGGCTGGCGACGTGTTCACCAAAGACCAGATCGAAGGCTACATCGAACTGAAGATGGAAGAGGTTGAGCACTATGAGCACACCCCGCACCCCGTCGAGTTCGGCATGTACTACAGCTGCTAATCCGCAGACTTTGGACAGTGAAAAGAAAGGGCGCCCCTCGGGGTGCCCTTTTTCTTTGGGAATTGCCCGATGCAACAGCACTGCCATCAGGTGTCACGCACGCCGCCTCCCCCCGACGGCCAGCCCCAGCAAACTTACTCCCGTAACCGCAACTGGGCACCGCCACTGATCCATCCGATGGTTTGATGCGTAAACCCTGTGACCCAAACAAAAGGCACACAATGCGCATTCCCTTCGCCACCGTCTTCTTCCCCACACTCGCCCTTGCAGTTGTGGCGGCAACCCATGCCCTCTCAAGCGTCGATGTCCGCTTCATTGAGGGCGCGCCCAAGGATCGGTTCGAAATCCGCAATTCCGGAGCCTGCCCCATATCCTCTGCAACCCTCACACTGGATCTCTCCACGTCTGCAGCTGGTCTGATTTTTGACGTGACCGGCGCAGGTGCCGGCGTCGAGGTGTATCAGCCTTTCGCAGTCACATCCGGAAAAGCATCATTGCGGTCTCTTCCTGACGTGCGGGATGGACAGAACAAGCTGCTTTTGGACATCGACACCTTGTCACCTGGCAACAGCATTTCCTTTACCATCGACGTCGATGACACAACGGGCGGCCGCGAAATCACAGTCAACGGGTCGGAAATTTCCGGTGCCACCGTTCGGCTCGCGACACCAACAGCCACAAACAGCGCGACATTCAACACAGCCGCAGGTGCGTCACTTCCTCATTCGAACTGCTGATTGAACAGTCCGGAGACAAGCACGGGCGCCAGTTCCACGCATTTCCCCAAGTATCCGAATCTTTCCGGCGAAACAAAAGGACGCTCACCAGAGCGCCCTTTTCAGTTTTCGATACCAAATTCGACCACGACGCAATTTTCTTAGCCGGCCGAGACACCTCCAGCATCAAGCCCCTGTTAACCATCTGACGCCGCAAAGCGTCGCAATTTCTGCCTTTGCCAAGAATTGGTTAACGCCATAGACATTTATTCAGATCCTGCGCGCCATTTCCCGCCGCCCCCGTCGTGGTTGAGCCAATTCCTGCCCATAGATTTTGCAAAACTCACGCAAATTTGCGACTGGATCACGGGTCAACTATTGCAATTGACAGATCGAGGCGGGCTGCGAAACTTGATTTTCAAGGCCGGCTAGGTTTGAAGGCGCTAGTTGATATGAACGACCGGTTAACACCAGGTCGCCCGGAAACCGAAACGGAGACCGGCGGATTTGATTAAAGAACGCACTTGTTGGCTTGCCCAACGTCCGTGCAACAAAGGACAGTTAAATGACTGACTCAGGTACGACCAGCAAACCGAGCGGGATGCAACGCTTCCTCGCGATGGTCGAAGGACTCGGCAACCGCTTGCCGCACCCAACAATCCTCTTTATCTGGCTTTGCCTCGGTATCCTCGCTCTGACCGCTGTTCTATCGGCGCTTGGTGTGTCGGTGGAAACCGCAACCGGCACCTATGCGGTCAACAATCTTATCGGCAATGAGCCAATTGATCTGCAAAACCCGCGCAACGGTCAGGTTGTCGCCTCTTATCCGTCAGGCTGGCAGTATCTCTTCTCCACCCTGACCCCGAACTTCGTGAACTTCGCGCCCTTTGGTATGGTTGTGGTGATCATGATCGCAATCGGCGTCGCGGAACACTCGGGCCTGATCGGGGCCACCATCCGCAAACTGGTTGTGTCTGTCCCTGCCAAACTTGTGACGCCGACCGTTGTCTTTGCAGGCGTCATGGCCAACATCGCCGCTGACGCCGGCTACTTTGTCCTGATCCCGCTTGGTGCGCTGGTCTTCTGGGGTCTGGGCCGTCACCCGCTCGCAGGTCTGGCCGCTGCCTTTGCTGGCGTGTCGGGCGGCTTCTCCGCGAACCTCGTGATCACCTCCCTTGATCCGCTGCTTGGTGGTTTCACCCAACCCGCCGCCGCCGTAGGCGACAGCCTTCTGGGCACCGACTTTGCGGAAACCATGAACATCGCGACGATGAACTACTACTTCCTGATCGTCTCGACCTTCCTCGTGGTTGTGATCGGCACCCTCGTTGTCAACAAAATCGTCGAGCCGCATCTGGGTGAATACAAACCAACCGAAGACGCAGAACTGCCGGAAATGCCGGAGGGCGCGTCGCCGAAAGAAACCCGTGCCCTGCGCCTCGCTGGTCTGGCGGCTCTGGCCTATGCTGCTCTGATTGTTTGGACTGCGGTTCCGATGGAAGGCAACCTGCCTTTGCAAGGTGTGTTCTCCACCGCGTCACTGGCACCGGACACCATCGCCGCACTCGAAGCGCGCTATGGCTCAGTGAACATCACCCATGCGCCATTGTTCAAAACCCACATCCTTGTGACGATCCTGTTCTTCTTCTTCCTGATCCCGGGCTTCGTCTATGGCCGTGCGGTGGGCGCGTTCAAAACCGGCTCCGACTTTGTCCGCACAATGGAAAAAGCGGCGCTCTCGATGGCAAGCTTCATCGTTATGGTCTTCTTCATGGCGCAGTTCGTGGCTTACTTTAACGCCTCAAACATCGGGATCGTAATCGCGATGCAGGGTGCCGAACTGCTCGAAGCGCTGCCCGCGGACACCACCGCTGGCCGGATCGCTCTGGTCCTCTGCTTTGTGGTTCTGTCTGGCTTCATCAACCTGTTCATGGGGTCGGCCTCCGCCAAATGGGCAATTCTCGCGCCGATTTTTGTGCCGGTAATGATGACCGTAGGCATCACTCCGGCAGCGACGCAGATGCTTTATCGTATCGGTGACAGCAGCACGAACCTCATCACGCCGCTGATGACCTACTTCGCCTTTGTGATCACCGTGGGTGCAAAATACCGCCCTGGCTTTGGCATCGGTTCTCTCGTCTCCCTGATGCTGCCCTTCTCGATCAGCTTCATGATCGGCTGGACCATCCTGTTCTTGCTCTGGGCCTTCGCTGGCCTGCCGCTTGGACCGGGCGAAGCTGTGTTCTTCACACCTCCGCAATAAGCCGCGGCACCACGACAAAAACTGGGGCAGCTGTTCAGGGTTTGAACAGCTGCCCTATTTCGTTGAACTGATCCGCTGCAAACAGATCCTCGCCTTTGGCAAAATTTCGAGCATTGATTTCGTAAAACCGCGCGTTGGCCAAATTCGCCGCGCCGTTGTCTCGCGTGGCCACAACTTTGGCCGGCACGCCCGCGATCACAGTATTCTCGGGAAACACCGACCCTTCCGAAACAATCGCGTGGCCTGCGACAATCGAGTTCGCGCCGATCTTGGCTCCGTCCATGATCGTGGCCCCGATGCCGATCAAGCAGCGATCGCCAATCTCACAGCCATGCAACGTCGCGCGGTGGGTGATGGAACAATCCTCGCCGACAACCGTCGCAGACCCCGCCCCGACATGGATCATCACAAAATCCTGTATATTCGTGCGCGCGCCAATGCGGATCTCAAACACCTCCGCACGCGTCACAACATGCGGCCAGATCGACGCGCCTTTGCCGACATGAACCTTGCCATAAAGCAGTGCAGTCTCGTGAACAAAGGCCGGCTCATCCAGCGTGACGTGTTTCCCGATATGTCCCATCCATTCCTCCGTTTTGGCCATCCAACGGCTCAGCCCCAATCAGGTCAATCGCTCCGCGCACACCTCCCGCCACGTCACCCTGCCGCAGCCCCTCCGGCAACACCGCGCGTTAACAACAGTCCCGCGCCGAAACCGCACTCCCGCGATACCGACGCAATACCGACGTTTTACCGACGGAAAACCGACCAGAAATTTGAGCGTTTAGAATTGGACGTCTTCGCGCCGAAGAACAAAGGTGTGAATGCCAAAAACCACGGCCTGAGTTTTTGGCAGTCTGAGCAAACTCTGCCGCTCGGTGCGCAAGTAATCCCCTTCGACTTCCTGTTTTCGCGGGGCGTTTTCACGCATGGGATGAAACAGATCCGGATCGAGATACCAATTCGCATTCTTGCGCCACATCGGTCGGCCCACCTTGATCCCGTCAAACAGTCTCTGCACTCTCTTTGCCACGTCCCCATCATACTCGGGCACCGGAATATGTATAGAAGTCAGAGGCTTGCCGATCTTTTCCGAAAGGGTCCAACTGGCCGGAAAACACAGAACCGCAGCCGTCATAACATGCTCATCACCGCGGCGCTCATGGATGCAAAAATCCTGCTGCACCAATCGCCCGACAGTGCCCAAGGGATCTCGGCGGTCAACCGTAACCCGCCTTTGATCCGGACACAGAACCTCCCCTTCGGAAACTTCAAAATCATCCCGCAGGGCAAGATCGGCCAGCACCGCGTCCAACAGTTCCTCACATGCCGGCTCCGCCCCCTCTGTAATATCCAGAACCTCAGAGCGCCGCTCGGACAAAAACCGTTCTCTTTCAGACATTTGCGCCCCATAGACTTCATCTACCATGATCCAGTCCTCCGGAGTCATAGGGGAAATTCCAGGCAGCTTGACCTCGGCCAAAGCATCATAAGGAACGGTCGTTTGTACGATCTCAGTCATGTCCCTTTGCTAGCCCACCCGCTGTCAGCGCGCACCAAAAAACGGCACAAAACGTCGCTTCTCAACGCGCCATCCGACGATTCGCACGCCCACAGTAGGCACAAGGGAGGCCACAATGACCCAACACTACAGCGACACCCGCAAGATTGACCCCTCACGCGGCGCAATGCTCGGGGACAACACCCCCAACGACGGCAACCGGATCGAGATCGGTCCAACACGCCTCGCCCTTCAGGAATGGGCCGCCGCCGGCCTTGTGCAACCCGACTTGCAAGCCATGCGCCGCCACCGCTGGGAGCGACTGACCCGCCACATCGTAGAGCGTGGCTATGGTGGCCTCTTGATGTTTGATCCCCTCAACATCCGATACGCCACCGACAGCACAAACATGCAGCTCTGGAACACCCACAATCCCTTCCGCGCAGTCCTCCTTTGCGCCGACGGGTATATGGTGATCTGGGACTATAAAAACTCCCCATTCCTAAGCGAATTCAATCCTCTAGTACGCGAAGCGCGCTCAGGCGCCGACCTATTTTATTTCGACCGAGGCGACAAAATCGACGTCGCGGCGGACGTCTTTTCCAACGAGGTCCGCGTCCTGCTCCAAGAACACGCAGGCGGCAACAAACGCCTCGCTGTCGACAAGATCATGCTGCACGGCCTGCGCGCGCTTGAGGCTCAGGGCTTTGAGATCATGGAAGGCGAAGAAGTCACCGAAAAGTCCCGTTCGGTCAAAGGTCCCGACGAAATTCTCGCCATGCGTTGCGCCAATCACGCTTGCGAAACCGCCGTCGCTGAAATGGAGAAATTCGCCCGCGAAAATGTGCCACTCGGCAATACGTCCGAAGATGACATCTGGGCCGTGCTGCATGCCGAAAACATAAAACGCGGCGGCGAATGGATCGAAACCCGTCTGCTGGCGTCTGGTCCCCGCACCAACCCTTGGTTTCAGGAATGCGGACCACGCATCACCCAACCCAACGAAATTATCTCTTTTGACACCGACCTCATCGGCGCCTACGGCATTTGCATCGACATCTCCCGAAGTTGGTGGATCGGTGACCAAAAGCCAACAGACGCAATGGTTTACGCCATGCGCCACGCCCACGAACATATCATGACCAACATGGAAATGCTCAAACCCGGCGTGACCATTCCCGAGTTGACGGCCAATGCCCACAAACTTGACGACAAATTCATGCAGCAAAAATACGGCTGTCTGATGCACGGCGTCGGGCTCTGCGATGAATGGCCACTTGTGGCCTATGCGGACAAGGCCGTTCCGGGCGCGTTTGATTACCCGCTTGAGGCTGGCACTGTGCTTTGCGTCGAGGCTCTGGTGGGAGAAGTCGGCGGCGATTTTTCGATCAAGCTCGAAGATCAGGTGCTGATCACCGAAGACGGCTACGAAAATCTCACCACTTACCCGTTTGATCCCGCTTTGATGGGCGAAAGCTAACACAGAAAGTCACCATAGCGTTATCTGGGGCCTGCCGCCCTTCACGGTAACGCTTTGGTCACGCACATTGGTCAGCATGGAGCAGCAAGGAGCCAGCCATGCCCACCAAACGCATCACCTTTCCCGGCCATGACGGCGGCAATCTTGCTGCACGGCTTGACCTGCCAGACGGGCCGCATCTGGCCACGGCCATCTTCGCCCATTGTTTCACCTGTTCCAAAGACATCCCCGCCGCCCGCCGCATCGCCAGCAGACTAAGCGCGATGGGCATTGCGGTATTGCGCTTTGACTTCACAGGGCTTGGTCACTCGGAAGGTGAGTTCTCCAACACGAATTTTTCCTCCAACATCAAAGATGTACGCGCAGCAGCTCATTTTCTTTCTGCTTCAGGCATGCCGCCCGATCTGCTAATCGGCCATAGCCTTGGTGGCGCGGCCGTCCTGCGCACGGCGGGCGACATCGAAACGGTCAAGGCGGTCGCAACACTGGGCGCGCCCTTTGATCCCGGTCATGTGACGCACAACTTTGGCGGCGCTCTCGAGGCGATCGAAAAACACGGGCAAGCCGAGGTGCAACTCGGCGGACGCCCGTTCACGATCCGGCAAAGCTTTGTGGATGATGTGAACGCCGCCAATCTCGCGCCAGCCATCTCAGGGCTCAAACGGGCGCTGCTAGTCCTGCACGCACCTCGCGATGAAATCGTCGATATCGAAAACGCCAGCGCAATTTTTCAGGCGGCAAAACACCCCAAAAGCTTTGTCACGCTGGATGATGCCGACCACCTGATCTCGGACGGTGAGGATGCCGAATACGCCGCAGAGGTGATCGCAGCTTGGGCAGGTCGTTATCTTAACCTGCGTCCGCCCGCACCGCCACCCGGCGCGCCGGAGGGCATTGTGCGCGTGTCCGAAGCCGACCCCAAGGGGTTTTTGCAGGATGTGAACGCCGGCCCTCTGCATCACGCACTGGCAGACGAACCGCTCGCTTACGGCGGCACAAATCGCGGCATGACCCCCTACGGATTTCTCGCCGCCGGTCTGGGTGCCTGCACGTCCATGACCATCCGCATGTACGCCCGCCGCAAGGGCTGGCCTCTGGATCATGTCTGGGTCGACGTCAGCCACGACAAACTACACGTCAAAGATGCCGAGGCTCCGAATGGCGACAAGGTCGACACGTTCAAACGGGTCATCCACCTGACGGGTGACTTGGATCAAACTCAGCGTGATCGTCTAGTTGAAATTGCGGACAAATGCCCTGTTCACAAAACCTTAGAGCGCACAAGCAAAGTGATCACGACAGTCGGTTGACCTAATCGTCATAAGCGCCATCCGAAAAGGATCGATCTGATCCGACAAAGCGAATGGTGTCGCCTTGACGGGCGACATCGTAGCAGTCCCACAGTCCGCTAGGCGGCCACTGGCTGCAATATTGATCACCGCGCACCTGCCAATACCCCCAGCTCTCTGTTTCCGCGTCATAAAGCGTTCGACCTGACGCATAAAACACCTGCATCGCCGCCTCATAACGCAACGTGCGTTCGCTCAGCGCATCCGTGATCTCCTTGCCCGTCAAAATCGTCCAGTCCGAGGCCTGCACGCCCCCGCCACAAAGCGTCAAAACGCCCCAAACAACGGCAATACGTCCCACTTGGCCCCTCCTGTCTTGCTGATTTGATCAACACAGTCTAAACCGCGCGCAACCCCAGCTACACAACACAAGGCCGTGATATGATCCCTCGCTACGCCCGCCCCGATATGGTTGCCGTCTGGTCGCCTGAAACCAAATTCCGCATCTGGTTCGAGATCGAGGCGCACGCCTGCGACGCAATGGCCAAACTGGGTGTGATCCCACAGGAGAACGCCGACGCCGTGTGGAAGGCCAAGGACGTCGAATTCGACGTGGCCCGCATCGACGAAATCGAAGCCGTGACCAAACACGACGTTATCGCCTTCCTGACCCACCTCGCCGAACATGTCGGCTCCGAAGAAGCACGCTTTGTACATCAGGGCATGACTTCGTCTGACGTGTTGGACACCTGCCTGAACGTGCAGATGGTCAAAGCTGCCGACATCCTGCTGGAAGGCATGGATAAGGTACTGGCAGCACTGAAGAAACGCGCACTTGAGCACAAAGACACCCTGCGTGTTGGCCGCTCCCACGGCATTCACGCAGAACCCACCACCATGGGCCTCACTTTCGCACGCTTCTATGCCGAAATGGACCGGAACAAGAACCGTCTGGAAAAAGCTCGCTGGGAAGTGGCGACCGGTGCCGTGTCCGGCGCGGTCGGCACATTCGCCAACATCGATCCTGCCGTCGAAGAGCATGTGTGCGAGCAACTGGGCCTGCGCCCCGAGCCGATCTCCACACAAGTTATCCCGCGCGACCGTCACGCGATGTTCTTTGCCACGCTCGGCGTGATCGCCTCTTCGATCGAAAACATCGCTGTTGAAATCCGCCACATGCAGCGCACCGAAGTTCTGGAAGGGGCGGAATTCTTCTCCATGGGCCAGAAAGGCTCCTCTGCGATGCCGCACAAGAAGAACCCGGTTCTGACCGAGAACCTGACGGGTCTGGCTCGTCTGGTGCGCATGACCGTTATTCCTGCGATGGAAAACGTCGCCCTCTGGCACGAGCGTGACATTTCCCACAGCTCGGTTGAACGCGGGATCGGCCCCGACGCCACCATCACGCTGGACTTTGCTCTGAACCGTCTGGCCGGTGTTGTCGACAAGATGCTGATCTTCCCCGAGAACATGCTCGACAACATGAACAAATTCCCCGGCCTTGTGATGTCGCAGCGCGTTCTGTTGGCTCTCACACAGGCTGGCGTGAGCCGCGAAGACGCCTACTCCATGGTGCAGCGCAACGCTCTGAAAGTCTGGGAAGAACGCGTTGATTTCCAGGAACAGCTTCTGGCGGATGAAGATGTGGTCAAAGCGCTTGGCGTGGATGGCATCAACGAGAAATTCGACATGGGGTATCACACAAAACACGTCGACACGATCTTCAAGCGGGTGTTTGGAGAGTAACTCAACCCATTGATACTTATACCAAAGGTCGCCCATCTCTGGGCGGCCTTTTCATTTTTCCACCCACTAACAACCCTGTGATTTAGCGATTTCGCGTTACCGTGCTAGCCTTTCTGAAAATCAGGGAGGCACCAATGACGTTGAAATCACTGATCATCGCGGCCGCAATGGCCACCACACCCGGACTGGCATTTGCCATGGGATGTAGCTCCGATCACGTCGTGATGAGCTGCGCGGCCGGATCGATTTGGGATGTCGAAAAGCAGCGCTGCATAACCGCGACAGGTTGATCCACACCAGAAAAACTGGCGTATTACACTAAGCCTCGCTCAAAAGATGCTAGGCCATTTCAGGAGTTTGTTTCGCAATGATGAAAGTTGTTCTATCCGCCGCTGTAGCGTTCACCTTCGCCGCCCCGGTCTTTGCGGCTGGCGACGCAACACCCACCGCGCCCAAGCCGGTTAAGGAATGCAAAAACGGAAAGGTTTGGAGCGAGAAGAAAAACCGCTGCACGAAACCGGAAAACGCCAGCCTCACCGATGATCAGCTTTATGACAACGTCCGGTCACTGGCGCACAATGATCGCTATGACGACGCCCAATCTGTTCTGGCGGCCATGTCCGATCAGTCGGAGGATCGCGTGTTGACCTACTGGGGGTTCACCCATCGCAAACTTGGCGATGTGACCCGAGGCATGGCGTTCTACGATCAGGCGATCACCCAGAACCCCAACAACATCCTCGCGCGTTCCTACCTCGGTCAGGCCCATGTTGAGGCCGGCAATCTTGTCGCTGCCCGCGCGGAATTGACTGAGATCCGCCAGCGCGGTGGCTCAGGCACATGGGCCGAGACCTCGCTTGCCTCCGCAATTCAAACCGGCGTGACGTTTAACTACTGATTTCCCGCCGATATTCAGGGTTTCTTTAGTCTTGAGTGCTTGAGTGCGCCCAAGACTAAGGAGAACCCTATGAGCGCTATTCCTATGGCACAGATCCGCCCTGGTGCGTCGATGGGCGGCGGGTCGCATCTTTCGCGAAAGCAAAAAGCTGCGATTATTGTGCGGTTTCTTTTGAATGAAGGGGCCGAGCTCGAACTCACAAACCTCTCAGACGAACACCAATCCGACCTGACCTATCTAATGGCGGAAATGGGCTACATTGATCGAGAGACACTGTCGGACGTCTTGATGGAATTTGCTCATGAACTCGAATCCATCGGACTGTCTTTTCCCAATGGCATCTCCGGCGCTCTGAATGTCTTGGAAGGTAAAATCAGCCCCCTCACCGCCGCGCGCCTGCGCAAGGAGGCAGGTGTTCGCGTCGCGGGTCAACCATGGCAGCGTATCCGTGCCCTGCCCGTCAGCGACCTTGTGGATTTGCTGTCTTCAGAAAGCATCGAAGTGTCGGCTGTTTTGATCTCGAAACTCGACGTGGACAAGGCAGCCAATCTGCTTAGCCAACTGCCCGGAGACAAAGCGCGGCGCATCACCCACACCATGTCCATGACCAACAAAATCGGTCCCGAAGCCGTTGACCGGATCGGCCTGACGCTTGCGTGTCAAATCGATGACCGCCCACCGCGCGCCTTTTCCGATGGACCCGAAAGCCGATTGGGCGCAATCCTCAACAACTCCACCAGCGCCACGCGCGACGACATTCTCACCTCTCTGGATGAAACCGACGCGGATTTCGCAGCAAAGGTCCGAAAAACGATCTTCACCTATGCTCACATCCACAAGCGCTTGAAAAGTTTGGATGTTCCTTCGGTATTGCGCGACATTGACCAAGGTGATCTGATCACCGCAATGACCTACGCGACCGAAGGAGACCTAGGCCTATCAACCGAGTTTATGCTGGAGAACATTCCCAACCGGCTGGCCGATCAACTGCGCGAAGGCGTCGAAGATCGCGGCACCGTCAAGTTGGCCGAGGCAGAACCGGCAATGGCGGAAATCACCAAGACCATTCGCGAAATGGCTCGGCTCGGGGACATCGAATTGATTGTACCCGACGAAGACTAAGGCCTACTTCATGCGCGCCGCAGCAAGGATCGGGCCACCGTTTGCCACCTGTACCAGAACCACCACCGGACCGTCCCCTTTTACAGGGGCCGAAAAATCAAGAGGCGCGCGTCCGTTCCATTTTTTCGCGACCTTCCAGTCATCCACGATATTGACATAAGTCAGCGTAAGACCGGCGTTTTCACCGCGCTTGATGGACACGTCCTCGGATGGGCGATACCGCACCACATGAACGCTCATGTCCTGCTGATTTTCCGCACGCGCGGCAATTGATATCCGGTTGCCCTTGCGCGCCACATCCAGCGCCACTGTCGGCTTTTTCGCCTTATGCGCCTCAATCAGTTTTTCAACTTTGCCAGGATGTGTTCCAACCACGTGATCCGCGCCGTTCACAATCATCTGGGGCGTATACACAGAGCGATGTCCTGAGGCGTGAGCATATAGTTTCTGGCGGTTGGTGTAGTCCGGATTGGCAAAGTTGTCTTTCCAACCAATGTAGTCCCAGTAATCCACGTGCAATGCCAACGCGATGACGTCTTCGCGCCCAGCCAGTTCCTTGCGCAAATACTCGTCCGCCGGCGGACAGCTCGAGCATCCTTGCGAGGTATAAAGCTCCACCACCACCGGATAGGTGGTCTGCGCTGTCACCGCACTTGCCATTACAAACCAAAGGGTTGCAAAGAGAGCTGCCGCTTTTGTCATTATTGGTCCATTCCGTGAATTATCCCCTTAGCCAGTTCTACGTCGGGAAGGACCGTAACACCAATCAACGTTTTGAGAGTAACCAGTGAGGCCGCGCGCCAAAACAGGCAGACCCAGCCAAAGTGCCATTTTCCAGCAACCAACACTGTAAACGCGGCGTCCTATCGAGCAGACGCCGGAAACGCGACCAGTGACACAGGCGCGACTGTCGCGCCCCTAGATCATTTAAGGCTGTCCATGGCCGGTCGCAGTCGCTCGTCAATCTCGCGCTGGGTCACAGGGCCGGCAATGCGCAGCACCACGTTGCCAGCGCCATCAATCAGATAGGTCTCAGGCACACCATAGACCCCCCAATTCAGCGCCATGCGACCGGTATTGTCCGCGCCCCCTTTGGCATAGGGATCCCCCAGATCGCGGAGAAACTGAACCGCGTTGCCCTCGGGATCTTTGTAGTTCACCCCAAGTATCTCGATGCCTTCGGCCTTCAACGCCATAAGATTGGGATGTTCAACGCGGCATGGCCCACACCAACTTGCCCAAAAGTTCACCAACGTCATCTCGCCGGTACGCAGATCCGCATCACTCAGCATCTCCATATCCGGAAAGGGCGCGACCTGAACCGCGGGGGCCTGTTTGCCAACCAATGCACTCGGCAATTCGTCAGGGTTTTCGCGGTTCATACCCAGAAGGAACAACAACGCGAGCCCGCCAAACAAAATCGGCGGCAACAGCATCAATAGGGAAATGCCCTTCTTTTTCG
Organism: Shimia haliotis; assembly: GCF_900114415.1. Lineage (GTDB taxonomy): Bacteria > Pseudomonadota > Alphaproteobacteria > Rhodobacterales > Rhodobacteraceae > Shimia > Shimia haliotis. Next base: position 1,030,957 of record NZ_FOSZ01000001.1, read on the forward strand.
GGCTCTCTTGAGGGGTGTTATCGGTCACGGCGTCGCGCCTCCGCTGCTTCAAGCTCCACGCGGGCGCGGCGCGCGGCCCGAACGCTCAAAAGCACAAGAGCGCCTAACAAAACGATGGCCACGCCATAGGCAGATAGGACTTCGGCGGCATATTTTCCCAGATCAGGCATCAACCCAAATGCTCCCGTGCCAAGAGCGCCTTGGTCCGGCGCTTGTGAATTTCGGTCCGCGTGCGCAACAAAACAAGCGCCACAAACAGAAGAACAAACCCAATGATGCAAAGAAACAAAGGGTAGAAAAAGATGTTGGAGACCTTTTCCTCGGTGTCCGTGCCTGTCACTGCGCCTGCGCGCATCACCGAGGCCCCCTGATGGAGGCCCTGATTCCAAAAGTTCACTGCGTATCGGCTAAGCAGTGCGAAAACCGACCCCACAATGCACAGAACAGAAGTCAGATCCGCAGCGGTGTCCGGATTGTCGATCGCTTCCCAGAGGGCCAAGTAGCCAAGATAAAACAGGAAAAGAATAAGAAAAGACGTCAGTCGTGGATCCCAGACCCACCATGTGCCCCACATCGGTTGTCCCCAGACGGCACCGGTAAACAAAGCGATCAAAGTCATGATAACACCGACTGACGCAGCCCCCTTGGCCGCCAGCACCGACACATGGTGACGCCGCACGAGCCAAATTAAAGAGGTCACAAGCATCATCGCCCAGATGTTGATTGCCATCATCGCCGAGGGCACGTGCAGATAGATGATCTTTACCGTTGACCCTTGGCGGAAATCATCAGGCGTGAAGAAAAACCCCCAGACAAGGCCAACCACCAGCGCAACCGCGGCGAAGCCGGACACCCATGGCAGAACCACCCCTGCCAGTCTGCTGAACTTCACCGGATTGGCGTTTTCCCAGATCGAACTCATGCGTCTGTCCTAGCTGCGTTAATCATTGTCTGCACCTCACATCGCCGAGAGCGGGTGCGCAGACATTGATTTGGATTAAACTTTTGGCTCACCGCAGATTTATCCGCAAAACCAGCGCGCTCGCAAAGGGCAAAAGTGCAATTGCACCAAAGGTTATTCCGGCAAGCATCAAAAGTGGAGTGGTCGTTGCCTGCCCCTCTGCCCCCCGACGCGCGAGCTCCGCACCAAAAATCAGGGTCGGAACGTAAAGCGGCAGCACCAACAGCGAGAGCAAAAGCCCTCCGCGTTTCAGCCCCACGGTCAGAGCCGCTCCGAAAGTGCCAACAACACTGAGAGCCGGCGTTCCAACCGCCAGAGACAGGATCAGCCACACATAGCCGGGCGCAGGCAGGTTCAAAAGCAATCCGAACACCGGCGCCGCAATCACCAACGGAAGGCCGGTCGTGATCCAATGGGCCAGAGATTTCACCGCAACCACCCCCTCCAGAGGGAGCGGCGACGTGGCCACGAGATCAAGAGTGCCATCTTCCCAGTCCAGCGCCAGAATACGATCAAGCGACAGCAGACAGGCCAACAACGCGCCCAGCCAGAGTATTCCAGGAGCAATGCGGGACAGCAAAACGCTCTCCGGACCCACGGAAAACGGCACAAGTATCACAACAATAAGAAAAAACGCGAGGCCAAGTCCAAACCCGCCACCGGCGCGCACGGCCAGTTTCAGGTCACGTGTCAAAAGCGCGATCATAGAAAACTCTCGTCAAATCCGGCGGGGTCCGCGTGGTGCCCTGTGGCTTTGAAGGGGCCGACATCCAACACATCGCCCTCCAGACCAAGGTCGATATGCGTGGCAATCAACGCACTTCCTCCCGCCGCCAAATGCGCCCGAACAGCGTCAGCAAATCTGGCGACCGACTGGGTATCAAGAGACACTGTCGGCTCATCCAAAATCCAGATCGATCGCCCCGTCACCAAAAGCCGCGCCAAACCAAGTCGACGCTTTTGACCGGCAGACAAAGCGCCAGCCAGCCTTGGCAAAAGATCCTCAAGATCAAAGGCTTGAACGGCCCCATCAATGTCGCTCTGCCCAAAAACGCTGGCCCAGAACCGCAGATTCTCCTCCACCGAAAGCATGGATTTCAACCCGTCCGAATGCGCCGCGTATGCAAAACTCTCCTCGGGGGCATCGACTTTGCCGGCCATCGGCGGCTGCAAGCCTGCGATGGTGCGCAACATGGTGGTTTTGCCAATGCCGTTTGGTCCGCGTATCACCAATGCACGGCCTGATTTCAGGGTGAATGACACACCTTCCAGAACGGCAATGCCCCCCCGGGCGACGATCAAATCAGAAACGGTCAAAGTCATGCCTTGGGATTAGCTCATCCGCGCTGACGACAAAAGAGAAAACACCGCCGGAACGCCAGAGGCGACACCCTGTCGCCAAAGGCAAAGCAGCTCGCAGCGCAGCGTCGGCAAAACATCGGTATTGCGTCGGCGCCGCGCCAGCCGCGGCTTACGCGCGCCTCGTTTCTTCCTATTGCCCAAAATACCTTGGGGTGAGCAGCGCAGCTGCGAGGGGCAAGGCCCCTGCTCTGCTCTCACAACGGCAACACCACCGCCGCCACGCGGCGGCCTTCGCTGACCAGAACGTTGTAAGTCCGGCAGGCGGACGCCGAGGCCATGGGCTCGACGCCGATCCCTGCCGCCTCCATCGCGTCCCGAAATTCCTTGTTGACCGGTGCCATCGTCTCTCCGGTGCCCATAAGGATAAAGTCCACCTTATCTTTGAGCGCCAACACAGCCTCGACATCGTCATAGCCACCCCAGCTGCGGGCACCGGTTGCAGTGATGATGGCGCCGCCATGAATGACATCGCCGTTGACGCGGAAAAACCCGGGACCATATCCGTCAATCGGGACAGCATCCTCATAGTGCACTTCGCTGATCTGCATTTGTCACCCTCCGAAATTGAGAAACGGCAACCCAGACAAAGCCGCTCCTGCGATGACCACATAGGCCACGCCTCGGTATAGCCGCTCCCGCGCCGGATGGAAGAGCGCCCCGCCCAGCAGATTGCCCGCCAAGGCAGGCAAAGCCAAGGCCAGACCGATCACAAAGGCGAGCGGTTCAAACCCGCCAAGCACCAACAGAACAGCAATCAACAGAAGATCGTAGAAAAAGAGATAAGCGGTGGTGTTTGCCCGCACCACGGTCGGAGAATGGGGGCTGGCCATATAGAACAAAATCACAGGCGGCCCCGGCAGGCCCGCAGCGCCTCCAAGAAACCCGCCCGCTCCGCCAATGCCCCAGACCATCGGCGGCGTGACCGCGCCGCGATAGCGCAATCCCGAGACCAGCACCACAAGCATGCCCAGTGTCAGCAGAGAAACCGCATATCGGAAAATGTCGGGATCCACGCGCGTTAACACCCAGAGCCCCACGGGCAACAACAGCACAACACCCCCCATCAGTCGCATCAAATCACGTGGATGACCTTTGCGCAGGGCGGCGGGCATGTGCACGGCGGGCGCAATGATGTCCATCGCCGCCAGCGACAGGATCGTCCACAACGGCGGCATCACCTGTGCTGCCACAGGCAGATAGATCAAAGCTGTTCCAAAACCGGAAAAGCCGCGAATGACGCCCGCGACAAAGGCAGCCAAGGCGACCCAGGCAAGGCCCTCAAGGGCCAGTGCCTGGGTCAAGAGATCAGGCATCCACGTTGGCGAACTGGTTGCCGGCCGTGTTGTCTGGTTTGGACCAGTCGCGTTTCACGCCGAGTTTCAGCAGAACCGCAGAGGCGATAAAGATCGACGAATAAGTCCCGACAATCACACCCCAGATCATTGCGAAAACAAAGCCGCGGATCACGTCGCCACCCAGCACAAAAAGCGAGATCAGCGCCAGCAGTGTAGTAACAGAGGTCATCACCGTCCGGCTAAGGGTCTCGTTGATCGAGAGGTTCATGACCTCTTTCAGTTCCATCTTTTTGTACTTGCGCAGATTTTCCCGCACGCGGTCAAAGACCACCACGGTGTCGTTCAGCGAGTAGCCGACGATGGTCAGAAGGGCCGCGATGATGGCAAGGTCAAACTTGATTTGCAGTTCGGAAAAGACGCCGATGGTCAGCACAACGTCGTGCACAAGGGCCGCAACCGCACCAAGGGCAAACTGCCATTCAAAGCGCAACCAGATATAGATCAGCACCGCGCCAATCGCCAAAAGAACGGCGATCACAGCGGTTTGGATCAACTCGCCGGAAACCTTGGGACCAACGGACTCGACAGACACAAACGTAATGTCCGGTGCCACGGTCTTCAGCGCCACCTCAACTTCGCGGATCACATCCGCTGTCACCGCTTCCTCGCCCTCTTGGGCCTGAATGCGGATCATGGTGACATTCTGGTTCTCGTCGAAATTCACGTCAAACACTTCGGTGATTGTCACATCGCCCAGCTCCAGCGGCACAAGAGCGTCACGATACTCAGAAACCACCACTTGCTGTGCGCTTTCGGTGCGGATCGTGGTGCCACCCTTAAAGTCGATGCCAAAGTTCAACCCCACAACAAAGAAGCTGACCATGGCAGCCACCATCAGAGCTCCGGAAATTCCAAGCCAGAGGAACGGGCGGGAGAAGAAATCCCATTTGGTGTCTTGGGGAACAAGTCTCAAACGCATGGGATTATACCTCGATTGTCTTGGGTCGGCGGCGTTCAAACCACATGACGATAATCAGACGGGTCACAAAAATCGCCGTGAAGACCGAAGTCATGATGCCAAGCCCCAACGTGATGGCAAAGCCGCGCACAGGGCCGGAGCCCACGGCAAAGAGGATCACGGCGGTGATGAAGGTGGTGATGTTGGCGTCCAGAATGGCCGAGAGCGCTTTTTCATAGCCAAGATCAATCGCCCGCGCCGGCCCTTTGGAGGTTTTGAGTTCCTCGCGGATACGTTCAAACACCAGCACATTGGCGTCCACCGCCATACCGATGGTCAAAACGATCCCCGCAATACCAGGCAGCGTCAGTGTGGCGCCGATCAAGCTGAGCAGGCCGAAGATCAGACCCACGTTGATGATCAAGGCGATGTTGGCAAACAGGCCAAAGGTGCCATAGCTCAGGAACATAAAGACCAGCACAGCGACAAAAGCCACGATACAGGCGATGCGGCCCGCCTCGATGCTGTCTTGGCCCAGTTCTGGACCAATCGTGCGTTCCTCAAGAAATTCCAGACCCGCCGGCAGCGCACCGGCGCGCAGCAGAACCGCGAGGTTGGTGGTTTCTTCAACCGTAAAGCGTCCGGTGATGATGCCGGAGCCACCCGGGATATGGCTTTGGATGGTGGGGGCCGAGACCACTTCGCCATCCAGCACAATTGCAAAGGGGCTGCCGATGTTTTCCGCTGTGTAATCGCCAAACTTGCGCGCGCCGGTGGGATTGAAGCGGAAGTTCACCGCAGGGCGCCCGTTCTGGTCATAGGTTGGCTGTGCGTCCACCAGTTCTTCGCCGGTCACAACAGGCGCACTTTCGATGGTGTAATAAACGCCTTCCTCATCCAGAGACGGCAGGATTTCATTGCCAATGCCAGCTGATGCGTCAGGATTTGAGCCGCGTCCGACAACAGGGTTGAAGGTCAACTGGGCCGTTGTGCCGATGATGTCCTTGAGCTCTGACGCCGAACCAATGCCCGGTACCTGAATCAGGATACGATCCGCGCCCTGACGCTGAATGGTCGGCTCACGTGTGCCCACCTCGTCGATCCGGCGACGCACGATTTCCAATGCCTGTTGAACAGTGCGCTCGTCAGTTGCCAGCTTTTCGGCCTCCGACAGCTGCACAACAATGGTGTCGCCATCCACGGAAACCTGCAAATCCGTTGCCCCTGCGCCGGTCAAAGAGACCACTGGTCGCGCCAGACCACGCACAAGGCTTGCGGCCTCCTGAATGGCTTCGGGCTTGGAGATTTTCACGCGCAGTTCGTCGACAGGACTCGGTTGCAGGCGAATGGTGCCGATGGTGGCGCGCTCTTCCCGCAGAAGGTCACGCACCTCAGGCCACATCGACTTGATCCGCGCCTCATAGACGTCCGAGACCTGTACTTCGGCCAGAAGATGCGCCCCACCGCGCAAATCAAGACCGAGGTTCACAAGGCCCGAAGGCATCCAGCTCGGCCAGCCTGCAGCGAGTTCTTCAAGGCCATTGCCCGAAAGCCCCGCCTCAAGATCGGCGACCGCGTCGTTGTGGGCCTCGACCCGTGGATAAAAGGCATTTGGCAGGGCAAGCGCCAGACCCACCACGCAGGTGAGCAGGATCAATACCCGTTTCCAGCCGTCGATTTGCAGCATGAATGCGGCCTCCGGTCAGGTCGTGCGGTCAGTGAATATGGCTTAGCCGTTTGCCGGCTCGGTCTTGGACAGAACCTGTGCGATGGTCGATTTTACGACGCGCACTTTCACGCCTTCAGCCAATTCAACTTCCACTTCGTTGTCTTCTTTGACTTTCGCCACTTTGCCAATCAGACCGCCTTGGGTCACAACCCGATCGCCCTTGCGCAGCGCGTCAACCATCGACTGATGTTCTTTGACTTTCTTCTGCTGCGGGCGGATCAGCAGGAAATACATGATCGCGAAGATAAGAATGAGCGGCAAAAACTGGCCGAGTTGTTCCATAGTGTGGCGTCCTTTGTCTGTAAGCGGGTCTCTCCCGCAAAGTCGCAGGGAACCTATGAGGGAAAGGCGTCACTTGCAAGGTGTCAAACCTCTTGACTGAACCGGTTTGGCGCGGCAGACGCTGCCCTAAATGCTTCAAATATCGCTCATGGTTACGATTGGCCAAGAAATCGGTCATAAGCAGGGGCGAAACACCGACTCAAAACAAGCCTAGAGGACGAAGACACATGCACGACATTAAAGCGATCCGCGAGAACCCGGCCGCTTTCGACGCCGCCCTGACCCGCCGTGGGGATGAGGCCGTCTCGTCGTCCCTGCTGGCTCTGGATGAAGAGCGCCGCGCCAAGATTGCCGCCGCCGAGGCCGCGCAGGCCGCACAGAAAACTGCAGCCAAAGAAGTCGGTGCCGCCAAAGCCAAAGGCGATGAAGCCGAGTTTGAACGCCTGCGCGCGCTGGTCGGCGAGAAGAAAGCCGAAGTGGCGGCGATGCAAAACGAGGCGAAAGAGCTTGACGCCAAGCTGACCGACGCGTTGGCGCGGATTGCCAACCTGCCTGCGGACGATGTGCCCAATGGTGGCGGCGAAGAGGACAACGTGGAGGTCTCCAGATGGGGCACCTCGCGCGAGATGGATTTTGACCCTGTCGAGCATTTCGAGATCAAAGGCGTTGCCGCCGCGATGGATTTTGAAACCGCCGCCAAAATCTCTGGCGCGCGTTTCGTGATGCTGAAGGGCGCCGTGGCCCGCATTCACCGCGCCTTGGCGCAGTTCATGGTCGACACCCATGTGGACGACAACGGTCTACTGGAGGTCAACTCGCCAGTTCTGGTGCGCGATGAGGCCATGTATGGCACGGACAAATTGCCGAAATTCGGTGAGGACAGCTATCAGACCACCAATGGCTGGTGGCTGGTGCCCACATCCGAAGTGCCGCTGACCTATTCTGTAGCGGGCGATATTCTGGAAGAGGCCGCCCTGCCGATCCGTATGACTGCGCACACGCTCTGCTTCCGCTCCGAGGCGGGCAGCGCGGGCAAGGACACCTCCGGTATGTTGCGCCAGCACCAGTTCGAAAAGGTCGAAATGGTTTCGGTGGTGCATCCCAATGAGTCCGACAACGAACAAAAGCGCATGCTTCGCTGTGCCGAAGACCTGCTGGAGCGGATGAACATCCCCTATCGCACTGTCGTGCTTTGCACTGGCGATATGGGGTTCGGCGCGCGCCGTACCTACGACATCGAGGCCTGGATTCCGGGGCAGAACGCCTATCGCGAGATCAGCTCCGTTTCCACCACCGGCGCCTTTCAGGCGCGGCGCATGAACGCGCGCTTCCGCCCAGCGGACGGCGGCAAACCGGAATATGTGCACACGCTCAACGGCTCGGGCCTCGCTGTGGGTCGTTGCCTGATTGCGGTGCTGGAAAACGGCCAGAACGCCGATGGTTCTGTCACGCTTCCCGCGGTGCTGGCTTCCTATCTGGGTGGAAAAACCACACTGAGCGCCGAAGGCAAACTGGTCTGAGCCTAAAGTTACCTTTCAAAAACGCGGCGGCAGGAATATCCGCCGCGTTTTTCGTTCTGGCGCACAATCCCCCGAAGTGAATTGGCCCTCTTGGGCCAGAAGGGGTTGGCCCCTCTCTTCCCTCTACCCCGCAGGCAGGCTAGCCTGCGCAAAACATGGCACGAAAACAAAGGACCCTCCCATGCACATAGAGCCCTTCGGCGTCGAAATCTGGATGAATGAATGGGAAACCAAATGTGAATGGAACCTTGCGGAAACCTGCGTCGAAAGCCTGACCATCGGGGAATTGCTGCAACTGGCAGGTAAGAACGACACCGATCTTTCCGAACTCCTTTCTATGAAAATGACCTATGGCGCCATCGAAGGATCCGATCGGCTGCGCGCAGCCATTTCGGCTCTTTATGATGCCCAAAGCCAAGAGAATATCATTGTCACCCACGGCACCATCGGGGCCAATATGTTGGTGCACAAAACTCTGGTGGCCCGCGGTGATCGCGTGGTGGCCGTGGTGCCAACCTATCAACAGCACTACTCTATTCCGGCCAGTATCGGCGCGGATGTGCAACAGCTGCAATTGCGTGAAGAAGACGGCTTCCTACCGGATTTGGACGCCCTACGGGCCATGGTGACACAGGGCACGAAACTGATTGCCATCAACAACCCCAATAACCCTACCGGCGCCCTGATGGATCGGGCCATGCTGGAAGAAATCGCAGCGATTGCCCGTGATGCGGATGCGTGGATTTTGTGCGACGAAGTTTATCGCGGCACAGATCAACACGGCGACGGCATGACGGTTTCCATTGCGGATGTCTACGAAAAGGGCATCAGCACCGCCGGCATGTCCAAAGCTTACTCGCTGGCCGGTCTGCGATTGGGATGGATCGCCGCGCCGACCGAGATCATCGAGGCCGTGTCAATTCATCGTGACTATGACACCATTTCGGTGGGCATGATCGACGACCACTTTGCTGCGCTGGCGCTGGAGAACCGTGACAAGGTTCTGGCTCGCTCCCAAGCTATCACGCGGGGCAATCTGGCGGTGCTTGAGGGCTGGGTTGACCATGAACCGCGCATCAGTTGGACAAAGCCAAAGTCCGGCACCACGGCCTTGTTGAAATACGATCTGCCCATGACATCGCGCGCGTTCTGTGTGGCTTTGCTCAAGGAAACCGGCGTTATGTTCACGCCTGGTGAGGCGCTGAACATGGAAGGCTATGTGCGCATCGGTTATGCCAATACGCCCTCAATTCTCAAAGAAGGATTGGCCCGCGTGTCGGAGTTTCTTGCCAAACAATAAAAAAAGGGAGCGCGGATGTCGCGCTCCTTTTCTGTCTCGCTGCCTTGAGGCAGTGCCGCTACTGTGCAGGCACAGCCCCGCTAGGCGCGGTTTTCGGGAAGGGCACAAGCCGCTCTTGATCTTCGTCCCAGAGTTTCAACGAAAAGGACCGGATCGCTTCGGGCCATTCGATGGTCGGTAGGTCAAATTCTTTGCGGATCATCTGGTGGCATTTGCGCAGGTTATAGTGCGGAATGCGGGCGTTGAAATGGTGGATGTCGTGATACGCGATGTTGGCCGAGGCCAAATCCATCCACCAGCCAAGGTCAAGCGCCGACGATCCCTGAAGGGCTGCAATGCGGGGGTCAAGATCGGGACGGCGATCCCAGTAGGTGTCTTCGAAATTGTGCTGAAGATAGACCATGAAGACGCCGACCATGCCGCCAAAGACGCTCGCAAGAAACCAGATCAGCACGCCGTTCCAGCCCGCCAACGCATAAAGCGCGCCCATGTAGCACAGGATCGCCAGATTGTGCAGCAGCACCGAGCGCCACATCGTGTGCGCGTTCTTGGGCCATCGATAACGGATGAAATAGGTAAAGAGGCTGCCCAGAGGGATCAGCACAAAGGGATTGCGATAAAGCCGGTATTGCAGGCGCTGCCAAAATCCTGCCTCGTTCCATTCGCGCAGGGTCATGGTGTGAATTTCACCGGTCTCGCGATGGTCCAGATTGCCCAGATGGCTATGGTGCATGTTGTGATTGTGGCGCATCGCGGCATAGGGCGCGAAAGTCACCACCGAAAGCGCCTCGCCCGCCCAATCATTGTGTTTGCGCGACTTAAAAAGCGACGCGTGGCCAGTGTCATGCTGCAAGACATAGAGCCGCACGGCAGACAGGCCATTGAGCACCATCATCGGGATCAGGATCCACCAAGTGCCCTGATTGGCAATTGCCAGATAAAGGGTGGCAAAATAGAAGGCGAAAGTGCCGAAAAAACTGACCGCGCCAAGGCGGTCGTCTTGCACTGTATAGTCCTTCAGGCGCTCGCGAATATCCACGGCATACCTCACTTAAGTTCACAAATTTCCAGCTTTGCTGCCATTGGCAGCTAGCTATGTCTTAAATACGTATCAGGCGTACAACAGATCACACGCCCGCGTCTCTAAACGCAGACTATAACGCGAAAACTGCGCTTGCCAAATCAGGGTTTCCTGACGCGATGCCGCCTTAGCGGCTGTCGCGCCCGTGAATATGCTTACGAAGACGGCTCGGCGTCGATTTCTTCTTGCCTTTATAGGGGTTCTTGTCGCCCTGCCCGCGCATGGTCAGGCGGATCGGTGTGCCCGGCATGTCAAAATCTTCACGCAGCCCGTTCACCAGATAGCGCGAATAGCTGTCGGGCATTTTGTCGGGATGGCTACACATCACCACAAACCCCGGCGGGCGGGTTTTGGCTTGGGTCATATAGCGCAGCTTGATGCGCTTGCCTTGCGGCGCGGGCGGCGGGTGCTGCTCCAGCATGCCAGCCAGCCAGCGGTTGAGGTGCGCGGTCGACACACGGCGGTTCCACGTATCATAGGCGCGCAGAATGGCATCATGCAGACGATCCAGACCGCGGCCGGTTTTGGCAGACACGGTGATCAGCGGCGCGCCACGCAATTGCGGCAGCAGGCGCGTGAAAGATTCTTTCAACGCACGTAGTTTTTCCTGCTTCTCGTCCTCAATGTCCCATTTGTTCACGGCAACCACCACCGCACGGCCTTCGCGTTCGGCAAGGTCGGCGATGCGCAGGTCTTGCTGTTCAAACGGGATGGCAGCGTCCAGGAGGACCACAACAACTTCGGCGAACTTCACCGCGCGCAGACCGTCAGATACCGACAGCTTTTCCAGCTTGTCCTGTACCTTGGCCTTTTTGCGCATGCCGGCGGTGTCAAAAATCCGCATGGGCGTGTCGCCCCATTCGGTGCGCAGGGAAATTGCATCGCGGGTTATGCCGGCCTCGGGGCCGGTCAGCAGACGATCTTCGCCGACGATCTTGTTGATCAACGTGGATTTGCCCGCGTTGGGGCGCCCCACAACAGCAATCTGAAGTGGTTTGGCTTCGGTGATCAGTTCGGACGGCAGCGCGCCCTCGTCGTCATATTCGGCGTCCTCGTCCAGATCGACGTCGATTTCCACGGTGTCCGAAAGCTCTTCAGCCTTTTTGTCGAATTCATCCGCGATCGGCATCAGCTGCGAATAGAGATCGTTCAGACCTTCACCATGCTCAGCCGAAAGGCGAATCGGCTCGCCCAAGCCCAGCGAATAGGCTTCGATCACACCAGCATCAGCGGCAGAGCCTTCGCCTTTGTTGGCGGCCAAAATTACATGCGCCGAACGCTTTCGCAGGATTTCTGCGAAAACCATGTCGACAGGTGTCACCCCTGCCCGCGCGTCGATCATGAAAAGACAGATGTCCGCCATATCCACCGCACGCTCTGTCAAACGCCGCATGCGGCCTTCCAGACTGTCGTCGGTGGCATCTTCAAGACCGGCTGTGTCGATCGCAGTGAACCGCAAATCGCCCAGCTTGGCCTCACCTTCGCGCAGGTCGCGCGTCACACCCGGCTGGTCATCGACCAAGGCCAGTTTTTTGCCGACAAGGCGGTTGAACAGCGTGGATTTGCCCACATTGGGGCGGCCCACGATGGCGAGGGTGAAACTCATAACAGGTCTCCGGAACGTCTGAAGTCGCTCCGATATACCATTATTGCGTCAACGGAAAGCGTGCAATTGCCCCTTGCCGCTGACGATGTAAAGCACACCGTCCGCAACCACGGGGTTTGTCGCCGCGCCACCGGGAATTTCCGCGGTATAAACGGCTTCACCCGATTTCGGGTCAAACAGGCGCAGCAATTCATCCGAGGAGGCCACAACCAGTCGGTTGCCGGCGATGATCGGCCCATAGTGCACATGCAAGGTGGACTGACGCCGCGGCTTGTCTTTGGTGAAATATGGCAGTTCCTGTTGCCAGATCAACGTGCCGTCGCGCGCATCCAAACGCATCAGGCGGTTGCGGTCGGACACAAAGAACAGAGAGTTGCCAGCCGGAAACACAGGACTCAAAGCGCCTTCGTCGGCGGTCCAGATACGTTCGCCGGTTTCAGTGTCCAACGCGACCATACGGCCGGAATGGTTCGCCACATAAAGGCGTGAGCCAACCAATACCGGATCACCGGAGAGATCGCCTACCGTGTTTGACGCGCGCCCCGGACGGGTGTCAGAAATGCCCGCGGTCCAGCGGCTGATGCCGCCGCGGCGGAAGTTGGCCTGCACTTCTCCGGAACCATAAGGGAAATACACCAAACGGTCATCTACTGCCGGTGCCGAAGGGCTTTGCACGTTCTGCACATCCGGCAAGCTCAGCGCCTGCCAAATCACCTTGCCGGTTTTGGCATCGATCGCCCAGCCGGTCGCGTCGCCGGACACAAGGTACACCAGACCGCCGTAAACCGTCGGGGTGCCGCTTCCGACTGCCTGCAGTTTCTGCTCCCAGACATCGGCGCCGGTCTTGGGATCAAAGGCGCGGATAGAGCCAAACCCTGTGGTGGCGAACAAAAGACCTTCGCCATAAGCCAGTCCGCCGGTTGAGGCGTTGCCGGCCTTGTCGCGCGGCGGCGTCAAGTCGCGTGACCAAAGCGGCGCACCAGAGGTCGAGGTGGCCGAAAGCGTCGCTTCTGCATCCATCGTGAAAATGCGGCCTTCCGCAACCACCGGATCCGCAGTGACGCGCGATTTGCGGTTTTCGCCTTTGCCGATTGGGGCAGACCATACCAAGGTCGGGTTGGCCGAAAGCGCCGCGTTTGACACGCGATATTTCTGTGTGCCGATCCGGTGGGTCCAGCTGGAATTGCGGGTCTGACTTGCAAGGCTTACTGCGGGCGCAGTGTTTTCAACGGGTTCGGCCAAAGTGCGCAGATCTTCGCGTTCGCCGGGAAGGATAACTTCTTTTTTGCCGCAGGACACCAAAAGCGCAACGCCTGCTGCCGCCATGATCCAAGTCTTGCTTTTCACTGCTCAGGCCCCCACCGAGAAAAAATTTATTGGTCGAATACAACGCCATTGGCGTCTGCGGGTGTGCCACCCAACGCCACAATCAACTGAGTTGCGCGACGACGCAAGCCTGCGGTTGCCGATGCGTCCTCAATGATTGCATTCAAGCGATCGATCGCCGCGCTGGAATTGCCCATTTCAATATCGGTCAATGCCAACTGTTCTTCCGCCAGAAGCGCCAGCGGAGAGCCAGGATTGGCGAGCGATTGCAGGGCTGTGCGACGTTCCTCGACGGTCAGATTGTCACTGTTGGCCAACACCGATTTGAATGCGGCGATATCGCGGTAGATTGCCGGTGTGTCGCCGCCTGCCTGTGCAATGGCGTCAAAAGTCGCCGCAGCCGCCGCACTGTCGCCCGATCCAACCTGTTCCGCGCCCAGCAACATGTCGGCAACAATTTGTGCCTGCGGCGCTGGTGTCTGCACGTCGGCCAAGGTGCTATCGGAAGATCCTTCCCCCGCCTGCAGCGCTGACAGAATCGCATCGCCGCTGGCCTGCGCCGCCGCGACGTTCTGGGCTTTGGTGTATTCGTTGTAGGCGGCGCCTCCGACAATCAGAAGGATCGCCGCAACCGCGATCCATCCATAGCGGCGGATCATCGCAAAAAGCTTGTCGCGCTTGACCTCTTCGGTCACTTCTTCGATGAAACTATCCGTGTCGCTCACGCCACTCTCCCGCCGCATTTATCGTTGAGTTTGCACCCTCTTATCTGTTTGTTCTCAGGCTGCCAAGAGGCGCGGCAAATCCGCAACAACTTGCCTTGAAGACAGGCAAAACTAAAAATAAACTGAACCAATGAGTTCAGATAATTCGTAGATGAGCTTGTTTCCGCCGATATTGGACCCAATATGGCAGAAAATGAATTCGCGTGAACTTGAGGGAAATTCACATGCGCCTGATTCCGGTACTAACGGCGGTTCTCGTCGTCGGCTTTTTATATGTACTCGTTGTCGAAAGGGACAAACTGGCGGTCTTTGCTGCAGGTGGCGACACGGTCCCCGAAGCCACTGCCGCGCAAACGCCTGAAGAGACTGTCGCGGAGCCTGCGGAGGACGCCACTTCCAAGGTGCGGGTGATTGCTGTTCGCTCCACAGCGCGCACGATAGACAGCGCCGTCATTTTGCGTGGCCAAACCGAGGCCAACCGCGAGGTTCAAGTGCGAGCCGAAACCGGTGGCCTGGTTGTCAGCGACCCACTGCGCCGCGGCGCCAAGGTAAAACGCGGCGATGAACTCTGCCGCCTAGAGGCCGGCACTCGTGATGCCGTACTCGCAGAAGCCCGCGCCCGTCTGGCCGAGGCCCGCGCCCGCGTTCCCTCAACGCAAGCGTCCGTCGCTGAAGCCGAAGCCCGACTGCAAGAGGCGGAAATCAATGACAACGCGGCCCGCAAGCTGTCCGAAAGCGGCTATGCTTCCGAAACCCGCGTAGCCTCGGCCGCAGCAACGGTGCGCGCAGCGGAAGCGGCCGTGCAATCCGCCCGCTCCGGACTGGAAAGCACACAGGCCGGCATCGAATCCGCCGAGGCGCTTGTGGCCGCTGCCCAACGTGACATCGACCGCTTGGTCCTGACCGCGCCATTCAATGGCATACTGGAAAGTGACACCGCCGAACTTGGCAGCCTTGTGCAGCAAGGCAGCCTTTGTGGCACGGTGATCCAGCTGAACCCGATCCGTATTGTCGGATTTGTGCCGGAGGCCGAAATCAACCGCGTCAGTATTGGCGCTTTGGCCGGCGCCCGCCTGACAACCGGTGAGGAAGTCACCGGACAGGTCACATTTGTTTCGCGCTCGGCTGATCCGTTGACCCGCACGTTCCGCGTCGAAGTGGCCGTGCCCAACGACGACCTCAAGATTCGCGATGGTCAGACAGCCGAAATCGCCATTGCCTCCGACGGTGCCGAAGCGCATCTGATCCCGCAATCTGCCCTGACGCTGAGCGACGACGGCACGCTGGGTGTGCGCCTTGTCGGCGACGGCGATCTGGTGAATTTTGTCGGCGTTGAACTGTTGCGCGACACCGTGGACGGCATCTGGATCGAGGGCCCGCCCGACGAAGCCAACATCATCATCATCGGACAGGAATACGTCGAGGATGGTGTCGCAGTGATCCCCGTCTATGAGGAGCCTGCCTGATGATTGGTATGGTCGATTGGGCCGCAGACCGCGCCCGAATGGTTCTAGCATTTATCTTCCTGTCGCTTGCGGTGGGGGGATTTGCCTATTGGGGCCTGCCCAAAGAGGGTGAACCCGACATTCAAATTCCCGGACTGTTTGTTTCCGTCCCCTTCCCCGGCATCTCTGCGGCCGACAGCGAACAGATGCTGGTGCGCCCGATGGAAACCGAGCTGGCAGACATCGACGGTCTCGACAAAATGAGCGCCACGGCTTCCGAGGGCTATGCCGGTGTGTTTCTTGAATTCGAATTCGGTTGGGACAAATCCCGCGTTATGGCGGATGTGCGCGAGGCGATGAACACCGCCGAGGGCAGCTTTCCTGACGGGTTTGAGAAATACACGATCAACGAGATCAACTTCTCCGAATTTCCGATCATCATCGTAAACCTCACAGGACGCGTGCCGGAACGTACAATGTTCCGCATTGCCAAAGACTTGCAACGTGACCTTGAAACCATGGATGCGGTGCTTGAGGCCGGTATTGCGGGGCAGCGCGACGAAATGGTCGAGGTGGTGATCGACCCGCTGCGGCTGGAAAGCTACAACGTTTCCGCTCAGGAACTGATCGATGTGGTTGTGCAAAACAACCAGTTGATCGCAGCCGGAGAAATCGATAGCGCGCAGGGCACGTTTGCGGTGAAAATCCCATCGTCCTTCAGCGAGCCGCGCGACATCTATGACCTGCCGGTCAAAACCAACGGCGACCGCGTTGTCACGCTTGGCGATCTGGCGGAAATCAACCTGACCTTTCAGGATCGGCAAGGCACAGCCCGCTTCAACGGTGAGGACACCGTCGCGTTGCAAGTGGTTAAGCGCAAAGGCTTTAACCTGATCGACACCGCCGAAGAAATCAAGGTGGCCGTGGCCGAAGCGCAAGCCAAATGGCCAGAGGAGCTGCAAGCGGCTGTAAACATCGGCTCGTCCAACGACCAGAGCCGTCAGGTCGGCGCCATGGTGAGCCAGCTGGAGGGATCGGTTCTAACCGCCATCGCCTTGGTGATGATCGTGGTTCTTGCCGCGCTCGGCCTGCGGGCCGCATTGCTTGTCGGCTTTGCCATTCCAACGTCTTTCCTGCTCTGCTTTGCCCTGTTGGCAGCCATGGAGATCACAATCTCCAACATCGTGATGTTCGGCCTGATTCTGGCAGTGGGCATGTTGGTGGACGGGGCCATTGTTGTTGTGGAATACGCGGACAAGCGCATCAAAGAGGGCGTCGGCCCGATGCATGCCTATGTCGAAGCGGCCAAGCGCATGTTCTGGCCGATTGTCAGCTCCACCGCGACCACGCTCTGTGCGTTTTTGCCAATGCTGTTCTGGCCCGGTGTGCCGGGTCAGTTCATGGGCATGTTGCCGGTGACGCTGATTTTCGTTCTGTCCGCGTCTTTGGTCGTCGCCTTGATCTACCTGCCCGTGATGGGCGGCATCACAGGGCGCACTACGCGCTGGTTTGGTGCGCAGTTTGACCGGATCGCCAAAAGCAAATGGTGGCTTCACCTGCTGATGCTTCCGCTGTTTGCCGGTGCTGCGGGCGCAGGCGCTGCCGGTGCCAGTGCATTCTTTGGCTCGGCTTTTGCCACTTTTGACACGATGGATTCGGAACAGATCATCGGGTCCGTTGTGCCCACATTTGCGGCCTTCTTTGTTCTCGCGCTCGGTGGCGTGGTGGCCGCCGCACTTGCTGTTTCCGCGGGCGTGGCCCTCGTTTTGGCAGTGGCTGCGATTTTCACTCGCATAAAACTTCTGGCAGCTTGGGCAGTTCGCAAAGTATTCCCACGACGTGAAGGAGCGATCAAATCGGGGTATCGCCGCTCGCTGTTTGGATCCTTCATACATGGCATCGTCGGAAACCCCGTGATGCCACTGGCCACGATCGGCGCAGTGGTGATCGTTGTTGGCACGGTGTTCATCTATTTTGGTCAGAACAACCGTGGCGTTGAGTTCTTTGTCGAAAGCGAACCTGAGCAAGCCATTGTCTACGTCAAGGCGCGGGGCAACCTGTCTCTGGGCCAGAAAGACGCGCTTTTGGCGCAGGCCGAGGCGGTGGTTCTCAAGCATCCCGGGATCGACACAGCCTTTGCCTTTGCAGGCGAAGGCGGTCTGGACAGCAACACCGGCGGCGCACAGGCGCCAAAGGATATGGTCGGGCAAATCCAGCTTGAAACCATCCCATGGGAGGACCGGCCTACCACCACGGAAACGTGGTTTACCGTGCCCCTTATTGGCATCGACGTCCCCCGTGAAGTCAAAGACCCTGAATGGTCAGGCTTTAAGGTGATCAACGACATCGAAGCCGAGTTGAAACTTATCCCCGGTGTCCAGATCGAAATCCTCGAACTTGGCCGAGGGCCAGCGTCGGCGAAACCGGTGCATCTGCGCTTTAAGGGCGAAAACTGGGACGATTTGGTCGCAGCTACGGCTATGGCGCGTGCTGCCTTTGACAAAACCGCGGGGCTGGAAAACATCGAAGACACGCGCCCCCTGCCCGGCATCGACTGGGAAATCGAGGTCGACGTGGCCAAAGCCGGTCGCTACGGCGCGAATGTCGCGACCGTGGGTGGGATGGTGCAACTTGTGACGCGCGGCATCCTGTTGGACACGATGCGCGTAGACAGTTCCGATGAGGAAATCGACATCCGTGTGCGCCTGCCCGAGCAGGATCGTGTTCTAAGCACGCTCGACACTCTGAAGGTGCGCACAACGGAAGGTTTGGTGCCCCTGTCAAACTTCATCACCCGCAAGCCGGTTGCCAAACTGGCGGAGATCAACCGCATCGATCAACAGCGTTACTTTGACGTTAAGGCCGGCGTGGCCTCCGGCCTGATGTCGCTGCACAACCCCGAGACCGGCGCACGCGAGGTGATCGACGCAGATCAATGGACCAACAATGCCGACATCCGCGCCTCTTATCAGGATCGCGGGTTTGAGGCGGCGGTTCTGACCCCGAACGAGCGCATCGCGGTGCTGACAGATTGGGTCGAAAATGCCGATCTGCCCCCCAGCGTGAAATGGGAATGGACCGGTGATCAGGAAGACGAGGCCGAAAGCCAGGCCTTCCTGAGTTCGGCCTTTGCCGGCGCGCTGTTCCTGATGTTCATCATCCTGCTGGCTCAGTTCAACAGCCTGTATAATTCGGTTCTGGTTCTGCTGGCTGTGGTGTTGTCCACCACGGGTGTGTTGATCGGGATGCTGGTGATGGATCAGGCGTTTTCGATCATCATGACCGGCACAGGCATCGTGGCTCTGGCGGGAATTGTGGTGAACAACAACATTGTTCTGATCGACACCTATCAGGAATACAGCCAGTACATGCCCCGCATTGAGGCCATTGTGCGCACAGCCCAAAGCCGGATTCGTCCGGTTCTGCTAACCACGATCACCACAATGGCCGGCCTCGCGCCGATGATGTATGGCCTCAGCCTTGATTTCATCAACGGTGGCTATTCCTTTGACAGCCCGACATCGCTTTGGTGGAAACAGCTGGCAACCGCTGTGGTCTTTGGCCTCGGTATTGCCACTGTGCTGACCTTGGTTGTCACGCCCTCCTTGTTGGCGGTGCGTGTCTGGTTTGGCACCTATGTACATTGGTTCTCGATGCTTCTGGGTCGTCTGTCCATGGGCCGCGCCAGCCGCGCTGGTCAGGATTGGGCCCTGCGTCATGCGGCGCAGAAAGTAAAAGCGCCGGTGCTGTACTGGGATGAGGAGCCTGTAGCCAAAGAAATGCCGGAGGTTTCTGAGGCTCCGGAACCCAGCGCTGAGGACATCGCCAAAGCCGAAGCGGCGCAGCCCGAGGCGGTGGAGCTGGCTCCCGAGGTCGAAGCGCCCCGTGAGAGCGAAGGCAAGAAAGGCAAAGACCCCGACGGGCTTCAGGCCGCCGAGTAAACAAAAAGGAAAGGCTTCTTCTTCGCGAAGGAGTCTCGAAAGGGCAAATCTTCTCGGAAGATTTGCCCTTTTTCCGTCAACCCGCAGGCATCTCGTCTTCGCTGGCCTGTCTCTGCCAAAGCTGGGCATAGCGACCCTGAAGTTCCAGAAGCGCACTATGGGTGCCTTCTTCAACCACCTCGCCCTTCTCCAGCACCACAATGCGATCACTTTCGGCAATGGTGCTAAGGCGGTGGGCGATGGTGATCACCGTGCGCCCCTGCCCTGCCCGCGCCAGAGCTTCCTTGATGCCTTGCTCGGTCTCTGTGTCCAGTGCCGAGGTGGCCTCGTCCAACAACAACAGCGGCGGGTTTTTAAGCAATGTGCGGGCAATGCCGACACGTTGTTTTTCCCCGCCAGACAGCTTCAGACCCCGCTCGCCGACTGCCGTTTCATACCCGTCAGGCAGCGACGCGATAAAGTCGTGGATTTGCGCCGCCTGCGCCGCTGCAATGATGTCTTCTTCTGTCGCGCCGTCGCGGCCATAAGCGATGTTGTAGCGGATGGTGTCGTTGAACAGCACAGTGTCCTGCGGCACAACCCCGATCACGTCGTGAAGGCTTTCTTGCGTCACGTCCCGCACATCTTGCCCGTCAATTCGCAACGCCCCGCCTTGAACATCATAAAACCGGAACAACAGCCGCCCTATGGTGGATTTGCCAGACCCTGACGCGCCCACGATGGCAACGGTTTGCCCGCCCTCCACCGTCAGGCTGACACCTTGCAGGATGGGGCGATCCGGCTCATATCCAAACGCCACATTGTCCAGCTCGATCTTGCCCTTATCCACGACGATGGGCTGCGCGCCGTCCTTGTCGGAAACCTCGCTGGGCTGCTCCAGAAGGTCAAACATTTCGCCCATGTCCACAAGGCTCTGACGGATTTCGCGATAGACCGTGCCAAGGAAGTTCAACGGCATGGTGATCTGGATCATATAGGCGTTGACCATGACAAAATCGCCCACGGTCAAAGTCCCGTTCTCAACGCCGTTTGCGGCCATCACCATCACGGCAACCAGACCTGAGGTGATCAGAAAAGATTGGCCAAAGTTCAAGAACGCCAGCGAATACGACGTCTTGAGCGCAGCCGCCTCATAGCCTTCCATGGCACTGTCGTAACGCGCGGCCTCACGCCGTTCCGCTCCGAAATATTTGACAGTTTCAAAGTTCAGAAGGCTGTCGATGGCCTTCTGATTGGCGTCCGTGTCCTGATCGTTCATCTCGCGGCGCAGCTTCACACGCCACTCAGTGACCTTGAAGGTAAAGGCAACATAGGTGGCGATCGTGACAGCCACGACGACCAGATACCAAATGTCAAAAACCACCGCGAGGATCACGCCGATCAACAGGAGTTCCAGAATGAGCGGGCCAATAGAAAACAGCATGAACCGCAGCAAAAACTCGACGCCTTTGACGCCGCGTTCGATGATCCGGCTCAGCCCACCGGTTTTGCGGGTGATGTGATATCGCATCGAAAGACGGTGAATATGCTCAAAGGTCTCAAGCGCAAGTTGGCGCAGCGCCCGCTGGGCCACTTTGGCAAATATCGCATCCCGCAGTTGCTGAAACCCGTTCGCCATCAAACGCGCAAAACCATACGCCACCGTCAAGCCCACGGCTCCCAACATCAAAGGCGACACGGCATCCTCTGCAAGGGCATCCACGGCCCCCTTGTAAAGCATGGGGGTGTAGACTGCGATCAGCTTGGACGCCAGCAACGCCAGCATCGCCAGCACCACACGGTTTTTCACCCAGGGTTTGTCGGCGGGCCATAGATATGGCGCGACCCTGCGGATCGTGCGCCAACCGGAGCGCTGTTCATTTCGTGCGAGTTCTTCTTCGGATGCGGTGTGCCACGTGGCCATGGTGCCTGCCTTACAAAATGGGTGAGCCGGGCGAAACTATCGCCCGGCTCACATGATTACCACCCGCGAAGGTGCACAGATCACTCTGGAACGGTGAACACCTGTCCGGGATAGATCAGATCAGGGTCACGGATCTTGTCTTTGTTGGCTTCAAATAGCTGAACATACAATGTGCCCTCGCCATATCGATCACGCGCGATGGCCCACAAGGTAGAGCCCGGCTGCACCGTCACAATCTGGACTGCCGGCTTTTGCGGGCTTGGCTCGGTCGCTGCGGGTTCTGCCTCGGCGGCCACCTCCGGTGCGCTTGCCGTAACGGTTTCGACCTCATCACTTGGCGCGACGGTCTCAGAGGTTTCGGTGCTGCCCCCCTCTTCAGGCGCATCGGCCTCATCGGGTGCCTCGGCCACGAGGGTGTTCTCTGATGCGGTTGCCACGTCCTCGCTTTGCGGCTCTGTTGGCGACGGTGTCACTGCCTGCGCCTCTGCAACAACTTCGGGCGCTTCCCGTTTGAACGGTGTTTCCACGCGGCTCAAGACTTTGCCCGCCGCGTCCATCTCATCAACGCGCATGGTATAAAGGCCCGGCGCCACGTCGCTCAATTCCAGCGACCATGTGCCCGCAGCGTCGACAGCGCCACTTTGCGCCAGTGCATTGTCGAGATAGAGTTGCACAAGGGCATTCTCCAGCCCACGACCCGACACAACAACATCGCCAGTGTCCGAGTAGCTGATCGCGTCAATCGACACGGCCGAAACCACCTCCGGTTCTGACGAAGATGCCGCGGGTTGCACAACCCGCACCCCATCAGAGTCCGACACCAGAACCGCAGGGGCCTTTGGCTCAGGCTGGGTTTCTTGTGTCTCGGAAGCGGTGTCTGCAACAGCTTCGGCTGTTTCTTGAACCACATCCGCGACCTCTGCCTGCGCTGCGGATGTGTCCTCAGCCTCAGGCGTTTCGGCTTCGGCGACCACGACAGGCGCAGCAATGGGGGCAACAAGGAATGCTCCGTCCGAAAGCAGATCACCCTCCGGCTGGC
Source organism: Shimia haliotis (assembly GCF_900114415.1). Taxonomy (GTDB): domain Bacteria; phylum Pseudomonadota; class Alphaproteobacteria; order Rhodobacterales; family Rhodobacteraceae; genus Shimia; species Shimia haliotis. The sequence continues at coordinate 1,053,430 of NZ_FOSZ01000001.1, forward strand.
GCTCAACCAACATCAACTCACGCGGCTGCGGGCTTGGATCCAAATTAATGAAAGCAAAGAATTTTCCCGACGTGTCTGCCTGAGCGCTGGCGATTTCGACACCATCCAAAAGTACGGAAATCACCCCGTTTGGCGCAGCGGTTCCCGCTATCTGACCGGAGCCATCCGGCTCTATGCGAACCAGATCAAACGCTGGCAAAACCGCGGCGGGCTTTCCCATTTCCGAGGACGTTTCGGTCTGGGCAACGGTTTCTGTCGCATCCGCCGCGGGCTCTGGTGCCTCTGCCACTTCCTGAGCATCTTGTTCAGGCTCAGAGACAGCGACCTCTGCCTCCGGCGCGTCTTCCTCCGGGGCAACTTCGGCCTCCGTGACTGTCTGAGCGGCCGTATCATCTACCGCCTCTGGGCTGTTCTCAGTCGGGACAGCCACTTGGGTTTCCGGCGCGGTCTCCTCGACACTTTCCTGCACCGTTGTTACCGGTTCAGGCCCCGTCTTGGATGGTCCCAGAACGCCGGACGCCACCAGCGCCACAACCGCAACACCCGTCGCAACGACAGCGCCCACCACCAAAGCAGCATTGCTGCTTACAAATGTTGTGAATTTGCTCATCCGCCTGCATCCCCCGAAATCGGCGTTCATCTTGGTTGAGCGACATTAACAACAGCGCTATGGGTGGTCAAAAGGGTCTTGAAGATATTGGGGAAAATCATGAGCAAGCGGTCTGTCTGTGTCTTTTGTGGATCACGTGTCGGGTCCGATCCCGCCTATCTGGAGGCCGCCCAAGCCCTCGGATCGCGCCTTGCAAGCCATGAATGGCGCCTTGTCTATGGCGCGGGTGATGTCGGCCTGATGGGCGCGGTTGCCAACGCAGCACAGGCCGCGGGTGCCGAAACCTTCGGCGTCATCCCGACCCATTTGCTTGAGTGGGAGGTGGGCAAACGCGATCTGACCAACTTTATCGTCACCGAAAACATGCACGAGCGCAAAAAGGTCATGTTCATGAACTGCGACGCCATTGTGGTTCTACCCGGTGGCGCAGGTTCGCTTGACGAGTTTTTTGAGGTGCTGACATGGCGTCAGTTGGGCCTGCATGAAAAACCCATTTTGCTGCTCAATATCAACGGTTTCTGGGATCCGCTCGTGGGGCTTTTGGATCATGTGATCGCTCAAGGGTTTGCCGAGGAGAGCATCAAGGCCTTCATCCAAGTGGTCGACAGCGTGACCGAAGCAGAGATGCGCCTCTCTCAGGCGTTTGGCTGATCACCCTCCCCCAAAGAAAACGGTACGCCCGCAAGCCGTGTTGGCGAGCGGGACCGGTCATCAGCCGCGAGAAACACCAAAGTCTGCAAAACTGGGCTTTGCCGCGTCTTGCCCAAGACCCCTGGTAGAAAAGCTAGATTATTAGACCACTTACCAAGCAGACGCAGTTCATCAACTGGCGTGCGGTTCCTTTTGGGGTTTGTACTTTCCAAATAGGTGGCTAGTCTGGTTTGATGGATGCCATTGATGAGCTTAATCACTGGATGATGAGCGAGGGTCGTTGTTCAAATGACCCTGTCAAAGTGGTTTCGCATTTTTGCACTACATTGATCGACGCGGGCGTCCCGCTTTGGCGCGTGAACATCGGCCAGCGCTTCGCAAATCCGCTGCTGATTGCTTGGGGAGTGGTCTGGACCCCCGAAGGCACGGAAAGCTACGACGTCACACATGCGCGCATGCTCACAGACGGTTATGTCGGCAGCGCGTTTGAATACATTTTAGAAAACCAGCGCCCGCTCCACAAAAATCTGCGCGGTCTTGATCCACAAAAGGATCACTCCTCCTATCTTGAATTTGCTGCTGCCGGAGGCACCGATTATTACGCCACCCTTCTGGATTATGGTGACGGGTCCCAACACGGTTGCACATTTGCGACCCAATCAATGCAAGGTTTTTCATCCAGCCATTTGGCAATGATCGAAGCCGCCAAATCCGGACTTTCCTCGGCGATGGAGCCGATGACGATGCGCAAATCGTCAAAAAGCCTTCTGCGCACCTATCTTGGGGACGGTCCCAGCGAAGCTGTTTGGAATGGCACGATTCAACGCGGAGAACGCACGACACTAGATGCGGTTGTCATGTTCTCTGATCTGCGTGGTTTCACGGCACTGTCCGACAACTCCGACGAAAGCGACGTCTTTGATGCTCTGGATGGCTATTTCGACGTCGTGGTGCAATCGGTCGAGGAGAATGGCGGTGACGTGTTAAAGTTCATGGGGGATGGCATTCTGTCTATCTTCCCAATTCGGAATACAGCCGATCGGCCACGCCAGTGCCAAAATGCGGCGAGCGCAGCAAGGCAAGTGCTTGTCGGATTGTCTGCGCTCAATGAAGAGCGCGCAGACAAGAACAAGAAGCCCCTGGATCTTGGCATCGGCATCAATGTGGGAAAGGTGAGTTACGGCAACATCGGCAGTCCAGGCAGGCTGGACTTCACTGTGCTTGGCGGTGCGGTCAACGTTGCCAGCAGAATTGAAGGTTTGACCAAATCCCTCGGGCACCGCGTGCTCGCAACCCTTGCCGTTGCCGAGGTCTCCCCCGAAATGTTTGCGACATGCGGGGCGCATGAGGTGCGCGGGCTCGCCAACCCAATCGATCTTTTTGCCTTTCTCGACTAAGCCCATGATACAGAAATAAATTCAGTCAATGGCGATGAGAGCGGCAGGCGGTCAGTCACGCGAGGCGCAACAATCGATAGTCCAGGCTCAAGTCGGACGTGGCCACGAAAAAGCCCGCCAGACATCTCTGTCGGCGGGCTTTTCCTTGATGCGTCAGCTGATCACATGCGCGATGCGACGTTTTCCCAGTTCACCAGGTTGTCTAGGAAGTTGGACAGGTAAACAGGACGCTTGTTGCGGAAATCGATGTAGTAGGAGTGTTCCCACACGTCACAGCCCAGCAGGGCGGTTTGGTTGAAGCAGAGCGGGTTCACGCCGTTTTCGGTCTTGGTCACTGCCAGCGAGCCATCAGCGTTTTTCACCAACCAGCACCAGCCTGAGCCGAACTGACCTGCGCCTGCGGCGGAGAATTGGGATTTGAACTCGTCAACCGAGCCAAAAGATTCAACCAAAGCTTTTTCCAGCTCGGACGGCATGGCGTTTGCGCCGGGGCCCATCATTTCCCAGAACTGGTTGTGGTTCCACAGCTGGGAGATGTTGTTGAAGATGCCGTTCTGTGCAACCGCGTTGGCGTCATAGGTGCCGACGATGATTTCTTCCAAAGACTTGCCGTCCCACTCTGTGCCGGCGATGGCGGCGTTGCCGTTGGTCACATAGGCGTTGTGGTGCAGGTCGTGGTGGAATTCCAGCGTCTCGGCGGACATGCCTTTGTCGGCCAGAGCGTCATGGGCATAGGGGAGATCAGGAAGTTCAAAAGCCATTGCAGCATCCTCTTCTGTTGCGCGAATTTTCTCTGGCCCCAGATGTGGGGGAATTGCGGGTAAGGTCAAGTCTAAAGCGTCTATGAAAGCTATGATCCTGCGCCGTTTCAGCGTTTCTTGCAGGTTCCCTGCGCACTGAAATACTCCGGCGATTGGCCTACTGCATTCAGCATTTCAACACCAGGCGCGTTCACATTGGCGGTCGCCTTGTCACGGTCTTTGAAATAGCTCAGCGAATAGTTCAGCGACGGTCCATAACCCAAGGTGGTTTTCACCCCCTTCAACTTCCAGCGCAAGGTCAGGCGTTTGTCGCTGTTGGTTTGAACTGTCGCCGGAATCGGTCCGCCGTGTTCCTGATTGATCAGGCTGTCAAACACGGTCACGTCGCCCCCTGTCACCTTCACAACGATGCGGCTGCGGATCCATTCGTTCGCGCCTTGGCGCGGAAAACTGCAATCAAAGGTTTGCGCCCCTGCCAGCGGAGCGGACAATGCCAAAGACACAGCAGCTGCGAAAATAACTCTCATCGGCAAAGGCCCTGTGTAACGTCAAACAATCTACGCCATCAGGGCAGGTGCGGATGAAAAAATCAAGGCAGGACGCCACCAGCAACACCGCGAAAGACCTTCACACCTTGTTTTGGCTATTTGATCGTACAGCGCCCCGACGCACTAAGGTTGTTGCGTGCGTCACGGTCAAAACGGGCCCGCACCTTTGAGGAGTTGTCAGTCACATTGATGGTGACTTTATATTTCACCGCAATCTCAAGCCGTTGATTGGAACTGCTTGTCACGGGAAAGTCGCTGACAGTCCAATCCAATTGCATGCGTTTTTGCGACGGCCGTGAATATTTCACCTCAATCGGCTTTTTGTAGAAACTGGAAATCACGCGATCCAGCGCCTTGGCCGTCCTTTTGTCAGCGTCGACCACAAAAATGGCTTTCTCAGACAGGAACCCGCCGCGCCCGTGCAGTTTGTAGTCGCAATGATATTCCACAGCGCCTGCAGCAACGGATTGGCCTAACGCCGCAAGAAACAGCGTGCTCAAAGCCAAAAATTTTGACGATGTCATTTTGGTATTTTCCGATTTTTTGAGATCAGTACTATCATCGCGCAGGCGCTTCGCAGAACGCCACACCAGACTTTACGGCTGCACTTCGCGGCACTTTCCGCTGGCTTTGGTGTTGTTGAGAACGTCCACCGTTGGCGTGACACGCACCGTGCCCTGCTTGGTCTTCAGATTGATCGTGGCGCGGTAATTGACGTCGACCAGCTGGGTTTCACCGCCGCGGAATTTGGATGGGATTTTGTTCAGCCGCCAATTGAGCTGAATTCTTTGAGTAGACGCACGCGACATATCAACCGCAATCGGTTTGCTGTGCATTGTCTTGATCCAGTAGTCATAGGCTTCCGCGGTGCCCTTCTCTTCGTCGAAAACAAAGAGCGCGGCTTCGGGTGTCCACCCGCCATAGCCGCTTTTGTATTCGCAAAAAAATGCACGCTCGGCACCATGTGCCGTGCCAACAAGAAAAATGGTGGCCGCAACCAGTGTAGAAATTCGTTTCTTCATATCGTCCGTCGTCGGATTTCGCAATTAGGGAATTGACGGTCATATTCGAAATTACCTTCAATTCAGATATCGCATAAATAGAGAAAACTAATAACAGCACACGTTGAATGATGTCATGCAACTCGACGCCGTTCGGCGTCAAGCTCCAGTTTCAAAACCTATGGAAAAACCGACCCGACGTCACCACCGTCAGACGAGGTGGTGCACCTCGCCACCGTTCGTGACCGACAGACGCAGAACATCAAACACATATTGCGCCACAGACCGGAAACAAATCACCTCAAAACAAGAGTCACCAGTTTGCCAGAAAGCTGCAGGAACCTGTGCGATACGGGTGCGTCGGATTTCATCCGGTGCGAAGGCCGATTTGGAAAGATCAACAGGCGCCAGTTTTGCCAAGGCATCGCGACTGCCCTCACCGCTGATTTCAAAAACCGCACGGGCATCAGACACATTGGCAACAAGTGCGTGGCTGCCTGCCAGCGCTGTTGTCAATGTTGCCACCGTATCCAGAACGGTGGCGTATTCGACAACAACCAGCAACTCGTCCGGTGACATCCACGCCACTTTGCCTTTGTCGCCCACGCTCACTTTGCGCTGATCCGGGACACCCGCACCGGTGGCGGATTTGACCGCTGCTGCCATCTCTTTGGACGCCAGATCACCACGCACGGTGATCATTCCCCGCAAACCGGTTTCCGTGACCGTAGCGAACCCTGCGAATTTCGCGCCGGAGAGCGCACTCACTGCCTTAGACATTCTGCTTCTCCCCGTCTTTGTCATAAAACACCGGATCGACCACCTTGGCCTTTACGGTGCTGCCATCCACTTTGTTGAATTCCACAACCTCGCCCATGCGATCCAGCGCATTGTGCAGAAGGCCCATGGCAATGCCACGATCCAGCGTCGGCGAATAATAGGTCGAAGTCACACGACCCTGCACGTTGCGCTGGTTGTTGGCGTTGCTGCCACTCGCAACGATATAGGATCCGTCAGGAATGACCGAGCCATCCACGGTTTCAAAACCCGCCAGCTTCCAGCGGTCAGGGCTGGCCATGTGGTCGCGCAGCTGCGCGCGTTTGCCAAGGAAGTCTTCTTTCTTCTTGGAAATCGCCCACTGCATATTGAGATCTTGCGGGATGATCGTGCCGTCAGTCTCGTCGCCAATCATGATAAAGCCCTTCTCGGCCCGCATCACGTGCAGCGCTTCGGTGCCGTAGGGCATGATGCCAAATTCTTCACCTGCTGCCAGCAGAGCATCCCAAAAGGCGCGGCCCTGTGAGGCAGGCACAGCAATTTCATAGGACAGCTCACCAGAGAACGAAATCCGGTACGCCCGCGCGTCGAAATCGCCGATCTTGCCGTCTTTCCATGACATAAAGGCAAGACCCTCTTTGGAGACATCCATCTCACCGCCGAGTTTCTCGATCACCTTGCGGGCGTTCGGGCCCACAACCGCGATCTGCGCGTATTGCTCGGTGACATTGGCAGTAAAGACCTCCCAGTCCCACCATTCGCATTGCAGCCAGTCTTCCATCCAGCCGTGGATACGCTCTGCCCCACCGGTGGTGGTGTGACACAGGAAGGTGTCCTCATCGATGCGCGCCACAACGCCGTCATCAATCAGGAAGCCGTTCTCGTTGCACATCAGGCCATAGCGGCATTTGCCCGGCTTCAGCGTCGACATCATGTTGGTGTACATCATGTCGAGAAATTTGCCCGCATCCGGGCCTTTGACGATGATCTTGCCCAGCGTCGACGCATCCAGAAGGCCCACGGATTTGCGGGTCTGGTTGATCTCGCGTGTTACCGCATCGGCGTGGCTTTCGCTGCCGCGAGGGAAGCAATAGGGCCGACGCCATTGGCCGACAGGTTCAAAGAACGCGCCGTTGGCCTCGTGCCAGTCGTGGATCGGCGTGCGACGCAGCGGCTGGAATGCTTCGTCGCGTGCTTCGCCCGCGATGGAGCCCATCGAGATCGGCGTATACGGCGGGCGGAACGTGGTGGTGCCAGTCGCCGGGATGGGTTGGTTCAACGCATCAGAAAGCACGGCCAATCCGTTGATGTTGCTGAGTTTACCCTGATCGGTTGCCATGCCAAGCGTGGTGTAACGCTTGGTGTGCTCCACGCTTTCATAGCCTTCCTGCGCGGCCAGCTTCACGTCCGACACTTTCACGTCGTTCTGATAATCGAGCCATGCTTTCATGCGCAGCTTTGGACCCGCACCCTGCGGCATCAGCCAGACAGGTTCCATGCCCGCCTCGGCCTGCGCCTCAGCGCTCGGAGCGGCACCAGCGGCACCGTCGAAGCCTGCTGCTTTCGCCACCGCGATGCCCGCAGATTGCGCATCCGCCAGCACGTCACCGGTCAAAAGCGGACCGCTTGCGGTGCCTGCGGTGACAACAAAGCCGTTGCCGTCATGGCTGGTCGGGGCGCGGTCGGGATCGGGGCGGAAGTGGGCTTGTGTCTCGTCCCAGATCAGCTTGCCGCCACAGTGGGACCAGAGGTGCACCACAGGCGACCAGCCGCCGGACATGGCCACCGCATCACACATGATTTCTTCCAGAACCGCACCTTCGCCGGCTTGCGCACAGATCGCCACGCCGGTCACGCGTTTGCCGCCTTTGACCTTGGCGATGGCTTTGCCGTTTTCCACGCGGATACCGAGCGCCTTGGCTTCATCGGCCAGCGCACCGCCGCCTGTGGCGCGGGCGTCAAGGATCACGGGTACCTCAAGGCCAGCGTTTTTCAGTGCAATCGCAGTGCGATAGGCGTCGTCGTTGTTGGTTACGACCACAGTCCGGTCGCCTGACGACACGCCAAAGTTCACGGAATAGTCGCGCACGGCGCTTGCCAGCATCACACCAGGAATGTCGTTGCCTGCAAAGGACAGCGGTCGCTCAATCGCGCCGGTCGCGGTCACAATCTGCTTGGCACGGATGCGCCACAGGCGATGACGCGGCCCCGCCACGGCGGGCGCGTGATCGGTCAGGCGCTCATAGCCCAGCATGTAGCCGTGGTCATAGACCCCTGCGCCCATCATGCGGCTGCGAATGGTGACGTTGTCCATCGCGTTCAGTTCCGCCACGGTGGCGTTCACGAAGTCCTCAGCGGATTTGCCGTCAATCTCGCCGCCATCAACAGGCGCGCGGCCGCCCCAATGGGCGGTCTGCTCCATCAGAAGAACCTTGGCACCCGCCTGCCCTGCGGCTTTCGCCGCCTGCAAACCGGCGACACCGCCGCCGACAACCACAACGTCGAAGAAGGCGTAGTAGTGCTCGTAACGATCCGCGTCGCGATCTTTCGGCGCTTTGCCAAGCCCTGCGGACTGGCGCACGATGGGTTCAAAGACATGCTTCCAAGCCGCGCGGGGCGCCATGAAGGTCTTATAGTAAAAGCCCGCCGGCAGGAAACGCGCGGCGTAGTTGTTGGCGACGCCCACGTCAAACTCAAGTGACGGCCAGTGGTTCTGGCTGGTCGCGCTCAACCCGTCATACAGCTCTGTTGTGGTGGCACGTTGGTTGGGCTCAAACTTACCGCCCGCACCAAGGTTAACCAGCGCGTTCGGTTCTTCGGCACCAGAGGCCACAACGCCGCGCGGGCGGTGGTATTTGAACGAGCGGCCCATCAGCATCTGGTCGTTTGCCAGAAGTGCCGAGGCTAGCGTGTCGCCCTCATAACCGGTGAGTTTCTTGCCGTTGAAGCTGAACGAAACCTGTTTGGATTTGTTCAGAAGGCGACCGCCAGAGGTGAGGCGTGTGCTCATGAGAAGTCCCTCCACGACCAATTCGGATACTTGGCCGAGATCTTGTCTTTGATGTCTTGTGGCGGCTCTAGGGTCTGGGCGGAATACGTGCCAAAGACCTCAAGAGTTGTGGTGCTGCGCGCCGCGTGAAAAAACTTGCCGCAACCGTTTGAATGCCGCCAGCGCTCGAAATGCACACCCTTGGGGTTCTCGCGCATGAAGAGATAGCTCTCAAACTCGTCGTCGCTGGAGCCGGGGCCAAAGCGTTTCAGATGCGCTTCTCCTTCGGCATGAAGCTCGGTTTCCTCGGCCCAGACGCCGCAATAGGGGCATTGAAGTGTCAACATATGCTTGCCCTCTCCTTAGTGTGCTACGCCAGCCGCGACGCTTTCGTCGATGAAGCGGCCTTCGATGAAACGTTCCATGCCAAATTCGGCGCTCAGCGGTCCAGGCTCGCCTTTGGCGATCAACTCGGCCGTGGCCCAGCCGCCGCCCGGAATGGCTTTGAACCCGCCAGTGCCCCAGCCTGCGTTAATAAAGCAGTTGCCCAAGGGCGTTTTACCAATCACAGGGGAGCGGTCGCCGGTCACATCCACGATGCCGCCCCACTGGCGCAACATCTTAAGACGGCTGACCATCGGGAAGGTTTCGCAAAGCGCACGCACGGTTTCTTCGATGTGGTGGAAGCTGCCGCGCTGGGTGTAGTTGTTGAACCCGTCGGTGCCGCCGCCAATGACCATCTCGCCTTTGTCCGATTGAGACATATAACCGTGCACTGTGTTGGCCATCACGACGATGTCCATGCAAGGCTTGATCGGTTCCGAAACCAGCGCCTGAAGCGCCACAGATTCCATCGGCAGACGGAAGCCCGCCATGTTCGCCAGATCGCCGGAGTTACCGGCCACAACCAGCCCCAGCTTGTCGCAATCGATCGGGCCTTTGGTGGTATCGACACCGACCACTTTGCCAGCCTCCTGACGCACACCCACAACTTCGCATTTCTGGATGATGTCCATGCCCATGTCGGAACATGCCCGCGCATAGCCCCATGCCACCGCGTCGTGACGACCTGTGCCGCCGCGCGCCTGCCAGAGCCCGCCCAGAACCGGATAGCGCGGCCCGTCGATGTTGATGATCGGCACCAGTTCCTTGACGCGCTCGGGCCCGACAAATTCGGTCTGCACACCTTGCAGCGCGTTGGCGTGCGCGGTGCGCTGATAGCCGCGGATTTCACTTTCGGTCTGCGCCAGCATCAGAACCCCACGCGGGGAGAACATGACGTTGTAGTTCAGATCCTGAGACATGGTCTCATACAAGGACCGCGCCTTTTCATAGATCGCGGCCGAGCTGTCTTGCAGATAGTTGGAGCGGATAATCGTGGTGTTGCGCCCCGTGTTGCCGCCGCCCAGCCAGCCCTTTTCGATGATCGCCACTTTGGTGATGCCGTGGTTCTTGCCAAGGTAGTACGCGGTGGCAAGGCCATGCCCCCCCGCGCCCACGATGATCACATCATATTTCTTCTTGGGTTCCGGCGACCGCCACGCGCGTTCCCATCCGGTGTGATACCGGGCGGCTTCGCGAGCGATGGCAAAGGCTGAATAACGTCTCATGGGCAGTGATTCCGATAGGGCAAAGCTTTCCCCCAGTTTATGCCCGTAGCATGCCTGCGCACACCCTGTTCAAAGCGCCTATTTGCGTTCCGGTTGCGACATGTTGCTGCCCTGACTGTCGCTTATGTGATTTTCCCTTTAGCTCAAGAGCCTGCACGATTACATGTGGTCCAACCCGACGGAGGCCCGATGACTTTCTGGATTGTAGCTGGCGTATTCGCCCTTGTGTCTATTGCGCTTATGGCGCTTGCGGTGTTGCGGCGCCCCGAAGCGGAAGAACATCCCGCCGCCTATGACCTGCGCGTCTATCGCGATCAGCTCAAGGACGTGGACAAGGATTTGACCCGAGGCGTGATCAACGAAAGCGACGCGACCCGAATCCGCACCGAAATTTCGCGCCGCATCCTGTCTGCGGACGCGCAGCTTCAAGCCGCTGACGACAGCACCGCCTCAGGCGGCCCTGCTCTCAAGGGTCTCATCGCGGTTTTGGCCCTGATAATCGCAGGGGGAACTTTTGGTCTGTATGCGGTGCTCGGCGAAAACGGCGCTGACGATCAGCCGCTTGATCTGCGCGTGGCGATGGCCAAGGAACGCCTTGATAACCGCGACGGACAGGATGTTGCCGAGGCAAGCCTGCCAGCGCCTCAGCCGGTAGAGCCCGACGCGGAGTTTGCCGCGCTGATGGAAAAGCTGCGCGTAGCGGTCAAAGACAATCCAGACGATCTGCGCGGACATGTACTCCTGGCCCAGAACGAGGCGAGCCTCAACAATCTGATTGCGGCCCACCAAGCCCAGGCGCAGGTGATCCGTATCAAGGGGGCCGAGGCCACGCCATCAGACTATTTGATCCACGCAAGCATGCTGATTTCGGCGGCCAACGGATATGTCTCGCCCGAGGCGCAGGCCTCGCTTCAGGCCGCATTGGACAAAGAGCCGACGAACCTTCTGGGGCGCTATTACTGGGGGCTGATGCTGATGCAAAACGGCCGCCCTGATGCAACGTTCCAAATTTGGGATCAGGTTTTGCTGCAAAGCCCGCCCGATGCCCCGTGGGTCGCCCCTATACGCATGCGGATGGAAGATCTTTCGTGGTTTGCGGGGGTGAAAAACTATCAACTGCCCGCGCCGATGGGGCCACACGGCGGCACCCTTTCAGGCCCCACAGCTGAAGACATGCAGGCCGCCAGCGAAATGGACTCCGAAGACCAACAAGCAATGATCCGCAGCATGGTCGAAGGGTTGGCCGACCGGCTGGCAACCGAAGGTGGCACGCCCGAAGAATGGGCGCGCCTGATTTCGGCCTATGGCGTGCTTGGCGAACAAGACCGCGCAGCGCTGATCTGGGGCGAGGCCCAGCAGGTCTTTGCCGCGGTGCCCGACGCGCTTGAAGTGGTCCGCGCCGGCGCCCGCCGCGCCGGAGTGACGCAATGAGCGTGATTTTTGACGACTTCGAAGATATGGCCGCCAACCTCCCGCAAATGCAGGCGTTGATGGGGCTCGATCTTGGCACCAAAACCATCGGAGTGGCGGTGTCCGATCTGATGCAATCCGTGGCGACGCCGATTGAAACCGTCAAACGCAAGAAATTCACACTGGACGCCGCGCGACTGGTGGAGATCATCAAAGACCGCCAGATCGGCGGCATTGTCCTCGGTCTGCCCCGCAACATGGATGGCTCTGAGGGGCCGCGCGCGCAATCCACCCGTGCTTTTGCCCGCAATCTGCTGCCTTTGGTCCCCTGCCCGATCGGGTTCTGGGACGAACGTCTGTCCACCGTGGCGGCCGAAAGAGCCCTTCTAGAGGCGGATACGACACGAAAACGTCGCGCAGAGGTTATCGATCACGTGGCCGCCGGGTATATCCTGCAAGGGAGCCTTGATCGGCTCAAGCACATCAGGAGCGCGCTTTGAGCAAGGATATCGTCTGGAAACGCAACGAGGTTGAGAGCCCCTGTATTCAGGTTTGCGTGGTGCATCCCGAAGAGCGCATCTGTACCGGATGCCTGCGTTCGATCGACGAAATCACGCGCTGGTCCAAGATGGAAGCCGATGAGCGCAAGGCCATCATGCAAGAGTTACCCGACCGCGCCCCTCGTCTGCGCAAACGCCGCGGCGGCCGTGGAGCGCGTCTGAAACGCTAAGGAAATCTGTCGGAGTCAAAAAAGGCCGCGCAGATCGCGCGGCCCTTTTTTGTTAGTCACTTGCAACGGTTATCCCGCGTCTCGCTCCGAGATTCTTGCCACCTCGTTCACCAAGGCCAAAGACCGAAGAACCAGCGGAATTGGCGCAAGGAACACCAACGCAAACCAGTTCAGATCAGCGATCCACCCCATCACAGCGTCACCAGTTCCGCCGGCTCAAGCACCACAGCATCCGCGGTCAGCGACGGGTACCCGCCCACAACCGTGGCAATGATTTCGCCATTATAGGAAATCTGGGCTGTGCCTGCCGCATCGGGATCTTCGGTGATTTCCACGGTTCCCGCCGGGTCGGTGGGCACCACAATCATGATCTGATCCTCAAAGAGGTCGTAATCCTCAATGACAGGCGCCTCAGCGTCATCCGCAAGGTCTAGCTGGCTCAGAATAAAGTTGTCGCCGCCTTCGCCACCGGTGCCGGAATCACCCGCACCAAGCCAGAAGACATCTTCGCCTGCGCCGCCAACCATGGTGTCAGCCGCGCCATCATCCACCGCCGTTGGACCCGATTCTTCCGAACCCTCAGGCGCTGCCTCGACACTCAGCCCAAAGAGCGTGTCGGAACCCTCGCCGCCGTCCAGAGCATCCGCGCCAAGTCCGCCGTCCAGAACGTCTGCGTCTTCTCCGCCAATCAGCGTGTCGTCACCGTCGCCGCCCAACAGGGTATCGTCTCCGGCCCATCCGTCCATTTCGTCGTTGTCGTCGCCGCCATCAAGCAGATCGTTGCCAATGCCGCCCTCAAGCGTATCCGCTCCAGCGCCGCCGCCAATCACATCGTCACCGTCGCTGCCATAAAGGTAGTCATCGCCAAAGCCGCCACCGATCACATCGTCACCGGCGCCTGCGGACACTGTGTCGTGGCCGAGGCCACCATAAATCGTGTTGTTGCCCTGACCGTCGTCAATCACATCGTCGCCGTCGCCACCGCGGATGACATCGTCGCCCTCACGTCCGCTCAGCGTGTCATCTCCGTCGCCGCCATTCATGGAGTCATCGCCAAAGCCACCGATGATGCGGTCTTCGCCATCTCCGCCAAACAACGTATCATCGCCGATCCGACCGGCGATCCAGTCGTTGCCCTGACCACCTCCGATCGCGTCGTTGCCACCATCGCCGGTCAGGCTGTCGTCTCCTGCGCCCCCCCAGACCGCGTCATTGCCGCCGCCTGCGTTGATCGTATCGTTGCCATCTTCGCCGGTGATCAATTCGCCTTCGGACGTACCTGCCAAAACCTCGCCGGCCGCGGTGCCCAAAATGTCCGTACCAGGATCAACCGGAGGCGAGGGATCCGGTGTTTCCGGCTCGTCGCTTGCGCTGCTAGACTCGTCATCGCTGCCGATCTCGTCGATCGCCCAGACCATCAAGCCCACGCCCAATAACAAACTCAGTGTAATCAACATAACAAATCCCCCCGGATTTTTGGCACCCGCCACACTCTCCCCAGAGAATTACCACATTTTTGTCTTATTTACAGATATTTGTGCGATTGTTTCCCATTGGGAAGCGATCACCGCGCACGGCAATTTCTGTTTCCAGAAACCACCTAAACGGGGGAGAGATTCAATTTAGGGTTGGGTGATCCACCCTCGAATGTCGCCGATCATCACAGGTCTGAAATAGGCAATTCCCCTCAGGTTCGCCTCATTTGCGCCATGATCTTCCCACGGTGCCACCCCGTGCAGGCACAATCTATGCACGAGCACCGCCTCTCCCGGCTGCGCCAAAACCGGCACACGGCGGCAGGACGCAAACACCTCACGCCGCGCCGCCTGATAGGCTTCGCTGATGTCCGTTACGGCCCATTCCTGTGGCTGAATTTCCATCAATACTCGCCCCAAAGCCGCACGCATGACCTCATGACTGCCTTCCCAAACCACCAACGGCGACTCAGCATCGATATTGGTGGTCAACGGCAGCCCCAACAACCAATGGTGCGGCTCCTCCAGCAACCGCTCGCCCTTCGGGCCACGCTTCAATCCATCAATATGTGCCGCGTCCCGTCGCAAACGATAGCCAAACGCCGCCTCGCTTTCATTGTCTCGGGGTCTGGGATATCCCGCCGTCACCACCGAAAGTTGCGCGCTGTGCAACTCAGGCAGAGGACCGTAAAGCTCTGTCAGAGCCGAAAGCGGCGCGCCGTCCAGCGCCACTCCTCCGATGGCACCCGACGGATCGTTGGGCAAAGCATCTACACCGATAAACCACGTGTTCTCACAGGCCCACCACTGCGCCATCTCCGGCGCACGCATCGCATCCTGACCAGCCAGCCATGCCGCCTTCGCCCAGGCTTTGACGCGCGCATCAAACGGCAGCACGCTCCAGCCTTTGGCGAAAAAGGGGCTCACCAGCCCAAAGCCTTGCGCAGCATGTTCAGCGCAACCAACGTCAGGAACACAGCAAAGACCCGTTTCAACGGCTTGGGATCCATCGCATGGGCTATGCGCACGCCGATGGGGGTGGTCATCAGGGTCATCGCGATGATGATAAAGAACGCCACCATATTGACCGCACCAACGGTAAAGGGCGGACGGTGTGCGGGATCAATCGGCAACAACAGAAAGCCGATGACCGAAGGCACCGCGATGGTCACACCAAATCCCGCCGCAGTGGCCACCGCACGGTGAATCGGAGTGCCAAACAGGCTCATGAGCGGCACACCGAAACTGCCGCCGCCGATACCCATCAGCACAGACAGAAAGCCCATCATCGGGCTCAGGATCGCGCGCAAAGGCCCCTTGGGCATAGATTGCCCCAACCGCCACTCGGACTTGCCCAGCCCCATATATGCGCCGATCACCAAGGCCAGAACGCCAAAGACAATCTGCAACGTCACTGACCGCAGGTTAGACGCCACCAAAACACCAATCACCGCGCCCAGAACGATTCCCGGCGCCCAACCGCGCAGGATTTCCCAATCGACAGCGCCCTTTTTGTTGTGACTAAGGACAGAGCGCACCGACGTGACAATGATTGTCGCCAAAGAGGTCGCCAGACAGATCTGCATCAATTGCGGTCCGTCATAGCCCAAGGCGCTGAAGGCATAGAAAAACGCCGGAACCAGAACAATGCCGCCCCCGACCCCCAAAAGCCCCGCCAGCACGCCGGCAAGGGCGCCGATCACCAGAAGCAAAACCAGCATTTGCAAAAGAAGCGTTGGATCAGCAGGCATAGGGTGTCTCCGGGCAATAGGGTGTGTTCGCGCCCGCAGCTAAATCCGAAAAGACACGCCACCGCAAGACACCGCCCTGCCCTGCGCCGTATCGTCACCCAAATGTCAGTGCCTTACGCCGCCGCTTGTGTCACCGACATCAAAGCGGCCTCGACGGTTTTGGTGTCGGCGTCGGGTTTGGTGGCATTTTCCGACAGATAACGCCGCCAGCCTCGTGCGCCCGGTCGTCCGGCAAAAAGGCCCAGCATGTGCCGTGTCACCTGATGCAGCTTGCCACCACCGCTCAGATGCGCCTCGATATAGGGCAACATCTGTGCCACCACAGCCACCGGATCGCTGTCTTGACCGGTGCCGTAAATCCGCCGGTCCGCCTGACACAGAATGTCGGCCGGATTGTGGTAAGCGGCGCGTCCGATCATCACCCCGTCCATGCCCGCTTCAAGATGCGCTTGGGCCTCTTCCAACGTGGCAATGCCGCCGTTGATCGACAGATGCATGTCCGAAAAATCGCGTTTCATCTGATGCACCAAAGGGTAGTCCAACGGAGGAATGTCGCGGTTTTCTTTCGGGCTCAGTCCCTGCAACCACGCTTTGCGCGCATGAATGGTCGCGCGCCTGACGCCAACCTTCTGCATGTGGTTCAGGAAGTCGGGCAAGACTTCATCGGGCGCCTGATCATCCACGCCAATGCGGCATTTTACTGTGACCTCGACCGACACCGCGTCCTGCATGGCTTTCACACAGTCCGCCACCACCGCAGGCGTTTTCATCAACACCGCCCCGAAGGTACCGGATTGCACGCGGTCCGAGGGACAGCCGACATTCAGGTTCACCTCGTCATAGCCATGCGCCTCACACAACTTCGCCGCCTGCGCCAATTCCTTGGGATCGGACCCACCCAACTGAACCGCCACCGGATGCTCTGCTTCTGAGAAATCCAACAGATGCAACGCCCCGCCCCGCACCAAAGCAGGCGACGTCACCATTTCCGTATAAAGCAGCACCTCGCGCGACAGCAGCCGGTGCAAATACCGGCAATGTCGGTCCGTCCAATCCATCATGGGTGCAACGGAAAGACGGGCGGAGGTATCAAGGGCGTGTGTGGTCATGAGCTCAATCGGGTCAGCGGCGTGTTGTCGGCATGTAAGGTCTGGCGCCGGATTTGCCAGAGCCACGCCCGCAAGGCGCGGCACTGAAGACCGCCTCCTACAACAAATCCGTCGGCAGCAAAACGAAAAAACCAAGGCCCGATTTGGCCCAGAATCACCGCCGCTTTCCGAAAGACCGCTGCCTCCACGCGCCGGATTTTGAAACGCCCCACCGAACCATTTCCGTTGAATTTTCGCAAAAACCAGTGGCGAAATGCACCTATTTCCCCATACCTCGTTTTAGAAACGCAATAATTCCAAACCGTTAACCTTTTGTGGCTTTTTAGGCAAATCTATTCTGGATTTGCGCTCAATCCCCTCGTTTGCCTTCACTTCCCTGCCGTTAGCATTCGTTAACTTTTGCCACCTAGGCCCAGATCAGGGACGCCGGAGCCCTGACGTTCAAACGTCGGCCGGCGAAGAGGATGAGCCAAGAATTGATGCTCCTGACGCAGAACGCGGCGCGCGAGACAAGCGCAGTGCCAAAGGTCATTTGCGGCCGCTAGCCATGTCTCCCGCCCTCGATGATTTCGAACATTTTGCAGACATCAGGGACTTGGAACGATGCCGACGAGAATTACTATCGACAACAGTCAGGCGCCGATCACGGTGTCCGCCGAGATATTTGGCGCAAACGTATTGTCAGACGCAAACGAAACCGGCGGCGTACCTGACACCGGCTTCACCGACGCTGCAGACATTCTTGACGTTTCACATCTGCGTTATCCCGGTGGGCGCGCGGTCGGTGAGGACATTTCCAGTCTCGACACCAACGCGCAGGGCTTTGACCAGCTTGACGCGGATCTGCGCGCCTATCTTGACTGGTGCAAGGAAACCGGCACCTCCACCACGCTTGTGATTGCCGCCATTGACGATACCCACACCGATGCCGAGGAACTCTCCACGTGGTCCCGACTGGTGCTGGAGTACATGGGCGAGGACGCGGCCCTGATCAAAGCCTATGAAATTGGCAACGAATTCTGGCAAACCATTGACGAAACCGCCTATGGCCAGAACGCCGCCGCGATCACCGCAGCCCTCAACAGCGTTGAGGTGGGAGGCCACAGCCCCGACCTCTATGTGCAGACCGCCAACGTCACCGGCGGAACTTCCAACTACAAGGGCACCAGCGCTGGCTCGATCTCCAACGCCGATGCCATCGCCGCCATGCAGCACTGGGAAGCCGACGAGCGACCTTCGGATTGGGCTGATGGACAAGACGCACAGAACTATTTCAACAGCCTCAACGCCTACGAGCAGCGCGTCATCAAAGGCAATCTCGAGCTGATGCAAGAGCTGGACGCGGACGGCGACATCACAAACGGATTTCAGTTTGCCTCCGAGGGCGGGTTCGACGGCATTGTGGCCCACTACTACTACACCGGCTGGGAAGGCAGCTTTGACCTGACCGAAGACGCCAGCAGAATGGAAGTGCGCAATCTCGACCTGCGGCTCTCGGTCTGGGAAGGGCTGATCCCTGACGAGATCGACATCCGTTTGACTGAATGGAACATCGACACCGCCAACTATAGCGCGTTGGGATTGCGCGCGGCCGGCACGTTGATCGAACTCTTCTCCAACATGGTCGAACTTGGCGTCGATGGCGCAGAGTTCTGGGCCATCAACCACAACACCAGCTCTTCGGTGTCGGCCTCACCGGACGAGCACGGCAACATGCAACTCAGCCCCGCGGGCATGGCGCTGGCGCATCTGAGCAGCACATTTAACAATATGTCAGGCGACATGCAGCTGATTTCGGTGGATGGCTTTGACCAGACCGAGATGGAAGTGAACGTCTTCGCCGACGGCTACACCACCGTGGTTTATGTCATGTCGCTCAGCGACGATTTCGGGCATGAATTTGCGCTTGACCTGTCGGGCGTGGCCGGAAGCGCCTCGCAGTGGACGGCAGTGCGCTTTGGGATTGACCCGAATTCATCTGACGGCCTGAGCGAAGGCCGCGTGTATGACGAAGACGGGCTTCTGGTGTCGCGCAATCCGCGTCGCGAGATTACCGAAGCCGAGAAAGACGCGCTGATTGCACGCCTTGGCGACGCCTATAGCGACGGATTCATCAAAGAGATCAACGGAAGTTGGAAAACCTACCTGCCGGAAGCCGACGACATTTTCCTGCGTCCAGGCGTGACCACGCCGACATCGCTTGCGGATTTCTATTTCCCGACAGAAACCGATGTGATTGGTCTGGAAACTTTCTACAGCCACAGTGATCTCGGCTCCTCGCTGACCGACATCTCCTTTGACCTTGATCCCTATGAATTGATCGCGATCACCATCAATCACGTTGTGGAACACAACGGCGGCAACTCTGCGGACCTGATTGATGGCGGAAGCGGCAAAGACATCCTTCGCGGCAACGATGGCGCTGACAAACTTAGCGGTCTGGAGGGCGAGGACACGTTGCACGGGCACAAAGGCAACGACACCCTTCTGGGCGGTGCAGGTGATGACCAAGTCAATGGCGGCGGCGGACGAGACAGCCTGGAGGGCGGCAGCGGCACAGACACCCTGAATGGCCAAAACGGACGCGACACCTTGCGCGGCGGCGAGGGCAACGACTTTCTTGACGGCGGCAACGGCGACGACAGCCTTTATGGCGATAACGGCAACGATGACCTGCGCGGCGGTGAAGGCTTTGACCGGCTGTCGGGCGGCAACGGAAAAGACAGCATCTACGGCGACGGCGGCGATGACACCATCTATGGCGGCAACGGCTTTGACAAACTCAAGGGCGGCGACGGCGAGGACTCGATCTATGGCCAGACCGGCGATGACCGGCTCTACGGCAATGATGGCAACGACTTTCTGTCGGGCGGCGACAACAACGACCAACTGTTCGGCAATGACGGGGCGGACACGCTCTATGGTGGCCGCGGAGAAGACACGCTGACCGGCGGTGCCGGTGCCGATGTCTTTGAGTACAGAAATGGCGATGGCATTGATGTTTTTGCCGACTTCAACAGCGCCGAAGGTGATCGGATCGACCTGTCCGATGTCACGTCCATTTCGGGCTTTGACGACCTCTACGCCAATCACCTGAGTCAGTCGGGCACAGATGTGATCATCCGCATGGGGGCTACCAACTACATTACCATAGAGGAAGCGAGCCTTACCGACTTTAGCGCGGAAGATTTTCTGTTCTGACAAAGGCCATTTTGCGAGTTTTATTGGGGTTGCCGCATTCGGCGACCCTTTTTCTTTCGCTCAAATTCACACGTATTGAGTGAATGAGCCCAACCCCTTGGCAACAGAGTTTTTTCTGCCTTCGAATCGCGCCTTAACCTAGGCCAAAACTATTCCAAAAAATATTTTGAAAATTTTTATTCACTGCGTATAGTGCCGCCAAATCATAAGGGCAAAATGCCCGCATATTGAACAAGAGCGGTGAATACTCATGAATAGTTTTGGTTATGCCGTCCGCGGTGCGGACGGGGGTGTGGTACGTGGGCAAACTGCAATGGCGGATCACGGCATTGTTCCGGTGTCTCAGGCCAGCGATGTCTCTCTGAATCTGTCGCCGATGGACGTGACATCTTACACGCGTCAGGGCGGTGATCTGGTGATCACTTTGGCGAGCGGCGAAACCATCACTCTTCAAGGCTATTTTGCGGGCGATCTCGCGGAAGACCGAGAGCTTTTTCTGAGCAAGGACGGGCAATTCCACAAGGTGGACATCGGCGAGCCGGTGGGGGATCAGTTTTTTGTCCAGTATGACTCTGTTGCGATGAACGAAAAATGGTCGCAATACGACGATCTGACCTTTCTGGATCTGGAACGCATCGAACCGGTTGTCGCCCCTCTCGTGGCCGCAGGTCCGGGCCTTGGCGCGCTTCTGGGCGTTGGTGGCGCGGCGGCTGTGACCGGCGTTGTTGGCACCGGCGGAGGCGGCTCAGGCGGCGGCGGTGGCGCAATCGTGCCCACGGTGGATGATCCCGACGTGAGCCGCGTCATCGGCGGCACCGGACCGGATACCGTGACCATCACCGGCACCGGCGAGCCTGGCTCTGAGGTGGTCGTTGAGGTGGGAAGCGTCACCGAAACCGTGACCATCGGGGGTGGCGGCACATGGGAAGTTGTTCTGGATCCGACCGAACTCCCGACTGATGGTGTCTATGACACGGTTGTCACCGTGACCGCGCCCGGCGGCACTGTCTATGATCTTGACGGCCCAACCGTGGATATCGATACCACCGCGCCTGACGCTGTTGTCACTCAGGGCACGCAGTCCGTAGGCGAAGTGGTCAACGCTGCCGAGGCCGACGCTGGTCATGTGATTACCGGCACAGGCGAGGCAGGTGCCGCAATCACTGTAGAGATCGACGGCACGACCCACACCACAACCGTTCAGAATGACGGCACGTGGTCCGTGACATTTGCCGGCGGTGAAATCACCTCGGGCGAATATGAAACCGTTGTGACGATCACCTCCACCGACGCGCGTGGCAACACCACCACAGTGACAGACGTGCTTGAGGTCGACACAATCGCGCCGGGCGCCACACTTGGCACCGTTGAGGGCGACAATGTGATCAATGCCTCGGAGGCCTCAAACGGGGTTGTCCTGACAGGCACAGGCGAGCCCGGAAGCACACTTTCCATCGACTTTCAGGGGCTGACCAGAACCGTCACCGTGGACGGCAACGGCGTCTGGTCGATGTCTTACGCCGCCGGAGAAATTGCGGCAGGCACCTATGACAGCGACGTGACAATCACCGCCACAGACGCCGCTGGCAACAGCGCGACCCAGACCTTTGCGGTGCGCGTGGACACCGAAAGCAGCGCCACCATCACCTCCCCCATCGCAGGCGACGGCACAGCCAACGCCGCAGAAGTGGCCACAGGCCTGACCCTGACCGGCACCGCCGAAGCCGGCGCACAGGTCGCAGTCACTGTCGAAGGCGTGACCCGCACCACGATCGCCGACGGCAACGGCAACTGGACCGCGAGCTGGTCCGCCGCTGAAGTCCCGCAAGGCATCTATCAAAGCACGGCGACAGTGGTCGCCACCGATGCCTCTGGCAATTCATCGACAGTCAGCGAGACCTTCACCGTCGACACCGAAGTCTCCGCCAGCATCACCCCAAATCAGCTTGGCGGCGACGACACCGCCAACGCGGCCGAAGTCGCCAGCGGCATGACCCTGACCGGCACCGCCGACGCCGGATCACAGGTGCAAATCACGCTCGAAGGCGTGACCCGCACCGTCACCGCAGACAGCTTTGGCAATTGGACTGCCTCATGGACCGCCGCCGAAATCCCGCAAGGCACCTATGACAGCACCGTCACCGTGGTGGCCACCGACCCCGCGGGAAACAGCACATCTACCGCAGCAACCGTTCATGTCGATACCGAACTGTCGGTGGGCTACAACTCAGGTCAGGCAGGTGGCGATGACGTGGCCAACGCCGCAGATGTGGCGGGGGGCGTGACCCTGACCGGCACCGCGGACGCTGGCACCATGGTGCAGGTCACTCTCGAAGGCATCACCCGCACCGTCACCGCCACCGCAGGCGGCACATGGTCAGCCGCTTTCACTTCAGCCGAAATCCCACAGGGCGAATATGACGCCACCGTCAGCGTGACCGGCACCGACGCCGCAGGCAACGTGGCTACCACCACCGGAACCCTGCGCGTGGACACCTCGACCACGGTCACGCTGGATGTGAATGCCGCCATGTTCACAAGCCCCGTCAACGCCGCCCAGATGCAGGGAGGTCTGGTGCTGGATGGCACCGCCGAGGCAGGCGCCACCGTGACCGTGACTGTCGAAGGCGTGACCCGCACAACCACCGCCGACGGCTCCGGCAACTGGTATGTGACCTATGAACCCGGCGCATTGGCCGAAGGCACCTATACGGCCAGCGCCACCCTGACCGTGACAGACGCGGCAGGCAACTCCGCATCGACCTCCGCGACATTTGACATCGACACCGAAATCACCACGCCCATCGTGCAATCGGTCACGTTTGCAGACGACGATGTCAGCTCGGTTTCCCTGACGACAGAAGATCAGAGCTACGAAATCCACGCCCTGCACGCCAACGGCTCCACCAGCGAACTGGCAACCACCGAAGTGGCCATGGGTGGCGACGAAAGCCTGTTTGTTCTGAACCCCCGCGCCTCAGACGGCACCCATCTGGTGATTTCGTCGGAAGACAGCGCCGGAAACCTGTCCGACACGCTTCTTGTGTTGGATGACAACGTCACAAACACAGGCACTCTGGATCACGCGGCGCTGGACGGGTTCAATATTGAAGGCATCGAGCTCGACTATGCCTCTGACGCCCACCTGACCCTGACCGAGGCGCAAATTCGCGACCTGTCAGACACCTCCGACACGCTGACCATCCACGGCGGCTCTGATGATCAAGTGACCGTATCGGGCGCGCAAAGCACGGGTCAAACCGTTGATATCGAAGGGGAAGTCTACGACGTCTACACGATCGGGGATGATGGCGTCACGCTGGTCATCGATCAGGACATCAATGTGATCGTCTAAAACAGACCGCGGACCGCAGACCATGGCAATGCATCCCCTCACCAAAGGTTGGCTACCCCTTCTGGGGCTGAGCCTGTTGGGCGGGTGCATGCAATCCTTGCCGATGGACGCGCCGGCTTTTCTCAAACCGAAACCCGCACAGGGCGCCGAAGTCACCAAGGCCGCCAGCGCCTTTTCCCAGCCCGACACCAAAGCGCAATCCGACATTCTGGAAACCCTTGTGGCCCGCCGCTCGGTACTGCCTGATGACAGCCGATTAGCCTATGTGTCGGAGGTTGCCCTCACCTCGTCCAACCGCGCCGCAGAAGCCGAACTGAAGACCGCGAAGCTGCGGGCAGAGGCAGAGGACAAAAACTGGCTGCCCACCCTTGGCCCGACCGTGTCGCTCACCTCTCTCGGCGATGTCGTGGCAGGATTGGTGCTGGATCAGGTGATCTTTGACCATGGCCGCAAGAAGGCCGAGCGGGACTATGCTGCTGCGGATGTCGAAGTGGCTGCTGTGTCCCTTTCACAGGACATGAACGATCGCGCATTCACCGCTATGGCGCTTTATATCAAAGCACTGCGCGGGCGTGAAAAGGCGTCGCTGGGCGACAGCGCGCTGAAACAGATGAACCACTTTGCCGACATCGTCGAGGGACGCATCACCGGTGGCGTCTCCAACAAGGGCGACCTGCGGATGGTGCAGACCAAGATCAGCACCCTGCGTACGATGCGCGACACCGCCTCCGAAAGCGTCGAAACCGCGTTGTCCGAGCTAACTGCCATGACAGGCACACGTTTTGATCTGGAACCGGTGTCACCGGTCCAGATCAATGGCTCTGTCGAGACACTTGAGGTCATCAAGGCTGGTGCAGAGGCCAAACGCGCCGTGGCTCAGGCCACGGTTGCGCGTGCTGGCCAGCTTCCGGGGGTGTCGGCAACCGGCACCGTGGCGACCGGCGGCAATTCCGCGTCGCTGGATCTCAGCACCGACACCGGCCTTGGATTTGGCACAGGCAAGCGCATAGAAGCGATTGAATCCACAAAAGAAACCGCCAAACGGCAAGTGGCTGAAGCGCGCGAGGACGCCGCCCGTTCCGAAAGCCGCCTGCGCCGCGAGATCGACAGCCTTGCCCGTCAGGAGGCCGAAGCCAAGACCCTCGCCCGTGACGGGCGCGAAACCTACAAGCTTTTCCAAGCCCAGTTCCGCGCCGGTCAACGGTCTGTGCTGGAAGTGGTGGATGTCTATGACCAATCCACCTATCGCGCTCTGGACGGGATTGACGCGAAATACGACAAGATCCTCGCCCAGTTGAAATTGGCCCGCGATATGGGCCTGCTTGCGGACGGAGACGCGATTTGACCAAGGCCAAAGCCCCGGTTGTCCTCTCCATCGCCGCGGTGACACCCCGCGCCGCCGCCAACGCGTCCACCCCTGCACCGCAGGCCGCAAAACCGGCATCCACTCCGCCACCCAAGTCCCAATCGGCGCCCCACCACAAACCCGCCGATGCGCTTCACGATCTGGTCGAAGCCACCGCCACCCGCATCGAGCACCGCGCGGGTCTTGTGGCGACGCTGGCCGCGCTACATGGGATTGATATCCCTGTTTCGGACGTCGGCGAATTCATGTGGACCGCCGCCCCCGGAGATGTGACGCTCTCGGCGCTGGCCAAGGCACTCGCCCATGCCGGCGTGGAGCCCAAGGCGCACAAAAACCTCGCCCTCAGCCCCAAAAGCTGGCCCGCCATCACCATGATGAGCAACGGTCAATCCGTTCTGGTGTTGTCACAGGACGAGGACACGCTGACAGTCTATGACCCCAGCCTTCCCGACAACCGTGCCGAAGTGCCCGTCGCCGAGTTCGCACCTTTTTTCACCGGTCAGGCGCTGGCTGCAAAGGTAAGCTTGCGGCAATTGGCAGACCGCCATGTGCCGCAACTGTCCTCAGGTCACTGGTTTTGGGGCGAGTTTTCCAAATACCGCCGTCATGTCGGGGAGATCATGCTCGGCTCGCTGGTTGCCAACCTTCTGGCGGTGGCTGTCGCGCTGTTCTCGTTGCAAGTCTATGACCGCGTGATCCCGCATCAATCCGAGGCAACCCTTTGGGTTCTGGCTGTGGGCGTTGTCTGCGCAATCCTTCTCGAAGGCGCGCTGAAGCTCGCCCGCGCCCGCATGTCCGACGCCGCTGGTCGCCGGATGGAACTATCGATCCAGCACCGCCTGATGCAGCGCCTGCTTGGCATGCGCTCAGACCGCCGCCCCCTGCCCCCGTCCGGCCTTTTTGCAGCGATGCGCGATTTCGGTGCTGTGCGCGATTTCTTCACCTCCAGCACTATCGCCGTTCTGGCGGACATGCCGTTTATCCTGATCTTCCTTGCGCTGGTGGCCTCGATCGCGGGCAATATGGTCTGGGTGCTCGTGGCTGGCGGTCTCTTGATGGTCCTACCTGCCTATATCCTGCAAAAACGCATGATTGCGCTCTCGCGTCAGACACAGGGCGCATCAAGCAAAGTCGGTCGTCTGCTGCAAGAGGTCATCACCGAACTCGACACCGTCAAAACCCAACGTGGCGAAGAGCGCGTGCTGCGCCTGTGGGACGAGTTGAACGAAGTTTCCAGCCATTCCAGCGCCGAGCAACGCCGCCTTGCGGCCGCCCTGACCCATTGGTCCCAAGGCGTGCAACAGATCGCTTACATCGCCACAGTGGTCATTGGCACCTATCTGGTGTTCGCGGGCGAATTCACCGTTGGCACCATCATCGCCGTGGGCATCCTGACCTCACGCACCCTCGCGCCACTGACCCAATTTGCAGGCACGCTGGCGCGCTGGTCCAACGTCAAAGGCGCACTGGAAAGCCTTGATGCCATTGCCCTTTCCGAACAGGAAAAAGACGGCTCCCGCAAATACCTGCGCCGTGAAACCCTCAAAGGCCGGTTCGAGATGCGCGAGGTCAGCTTTGCCTATGACGAAGACGCCGCGCCAACATTGGACGTGCCAGGCGTCGTGATCAAACCCGGTCAGCGCGTGACCATTCTGGGCGCCAATGGCTCCGGCAAATCCACGCTGCTGAAACTGCTCGCGGGTCTTTACGGCCCCACCAAAGGCCGTATCCTTGTCGATGGCGCCGACATGGGCCAGATCGACCCGCGCGACCTGCGCCGTGGTATCGGCTACCTTAGCCAAGACGTACGCCTTTTCGCAGGCTCCCTGCGCGACAACCTCAACCTGACACAGCTGGAGCGCGATGATGATCGCCTGATGGCCGCGCTTGATTTTGCGGGACTTGGCGAATTCATTCGAAACCACGCACAGGGCCTCGATCTGCAAGTACGCGACGGCGGCGAAGGCCTCTCGATCGGTCAGCGCCAATCTATCGGCTGGGCCCGCCTCTGGCTGCAAAACCCGCCAGTGGTGCTGTTGGACGAGCCAACAGCTGCGCTTGACCAAACACTGGAGCGAACACTGGTCAGCCGTCTGGACACATGGCTTGAGGGCCGCACCGCCCTCATCGCCACCCACCGCACCCCCATTCTGGCGCTTTCCACCCGCACGCTGATCCTGCAAAGCGGTCGCCTTGTGGTGGATGGCCCGCGCGAAAAAGTCCTCGCACATCTGGCCGCAGGAGAACGCGCATGACCAGCCTGACGCCCGAACATTTCGACTCCGACGACACTGCCTTTGACGATCAGTTGCGCGCCTCGCGCCTGACCATCCGCCTGATTGCCGGTGCGGTGGTCCTGTTTCTGATCTGGGCCGCTTTTGCTTGGGTCGATGAAATCGTGCGTGCCGACGGGCAAGTGGTCAGCTCCTCCCGCTCCCAATCCGTGCAAAACCTCGAAGGCGGCATCCTCGCCGACCTCGCCGTCAAACAGGGCGATCTGGTTGAGGCCGGCCAAGTGCTCGCCACGCTCAGCGACACCCGTTTCCGCTCTGCCTTTGACGACCTGCAAGACCAGATCGACGCGTTGGAAATCCGCCGCATGCGGCTTGAGGCCGAAATCGCCGGCGCATACGAATTTGAGGTGCCAGCCGACCTCGCGACCCGCGCCGACCGGATGCTGTCTTCCGAGCGCTCACTTCTGAAGGCGCGCCAGACCGATCTGGACAGCCGCAAAGAAGGCGCGTTTACGCAGTTGGAACAGGCCAAAGAGGAGCTGCGCAACATGCAGACCCTCTACAAAAAAGAATACGTTGCACTTCTGGAAGTCAACAAGGCGCGGGAAAAGGCATCTGAGGCCGAAATCCGCTATATGGACATCCTCACACAGGCCGAACTGGTTCTGGCAGAGGAGTATTCCGACACGCTCAAGGACATCACGTCGCTCAAACAGGAAATGCGGCTAGCCTCGGATCAGCTCAATCGCACCGTAATCACCGCGCCGATGCGCGGCATCGTCAACAACCTCGCCGTGACCACCATCGGCGGCGTTGTGCGCCCCGGTGAGGAGATTTTCGAGATCATCCCACTGGGTGAAGACCTTTTTGTCGAGGCCCGCGTACGTCCCGAAAACATCGCCAACGTGGAACCGGGTCAGGACGCCTCGATCAAGCTCACGGCTTATGACTACACGATCTACGGCACGCTCAAAGGCAAGGTGGATTTCATCTCCGCCGACACCTTTGAGGACGAACGCGACCCCTCTGCCCCACCGTTTTACCGCGTGACCGTGACGGTGGACATCGACAAGCTCACGGATCGTCAGAAAGCCATCGAAATCCGCCCCGGCATGCGCGCCAGCGTGGAGTTGCACACCGGCTCAAAAACCGTGCTGCGGTATTTGATGAAGCCGCTTTACAAATCGCGTGAGGCGTTTCGGGAGCCGTAGAGGCAGGACTGCACGTGGTTTTGTAAATGGCAGACGGCTTTTGTGCGAATGTCTGATGTGCGGACTTTGCTGCCGTTCAGAATTTCAGCAATCTCCACCGCCTGAACCGTCAAAGCCTGCACTATGACCACGACCGTCATCGGCACTATTGGCGTAACCCGAGCGATCCGGAGCGCTTTCAATGGAAAAGGACATCAGGCCAAATAAAAACAGCGCCAGAGCAATCAGATAACGCCACCACGGGCCCTCAAACTGATGGTAAACCAGCCAAGCAAGGGCGCGAAAGCAGAAACTACAAGTTTGTGTCGAAGCTTGATCACATCAAAAGGTAACTTGGATGTTTCCCAAAGTCACGTTTAAAGAATTGGCATAGACACTCTGGGCTCAAAGGCGTCTTTCGCCGCGCGCAAAACAAGCACACGTTTCAACGAATAACGCCCAACACATCGCGCCCCTCCTTAATCCATGACACCGACTGCCCTTTCGCGTACCCTCGCCCGAACCCAACCGGAGCGCGCGTTATGGACCTCACCCACCTCATCGCTTTCAACATCGCCCTGCTGGCCGCCATCGCCAGCCCCGGCCCCGCCTTTCTGGTCGCTGTCAAAACCACGCTCACGTCAGGCCGCAGCGCAGGCATTGCTGTGGGTCTCGGTCTTGGCCTCATGGCCGCGCTCTGGACTGCTGCTGCGCTCTTTGGTCTCGAAGTGGTCTTTGTCGCCTTCCCGTGGGCCTACACGGCAGTGAAAACCATCGGTGCGCTGTATCTCATGTGGATCGCCTACGGCATGTGGAGATCGGCGCGTGCGCCGCTGAACGCAGATGTCAAACCCGCACGCCATGCCTTTCGCCAAGGCATCCTGATCAACCTGATGAACCCGAAGTCCGTGCTCTTTGCCGCCGCTGTGCTGGTGGTGATCTTCCCGCCCAACATGACGCTTGGCGAGAACCTTCTGGTCATCGCCAATCATCTTGTTGTCGAATGGATCGTTTATACTGCGATTGCCATTGGCATGAGCACAGAAGCCGTCAGCCGCCGCTATCTGCGCGGCAAAGTCTGGCTGGATCGCGTGGCCGCCGCAGTCCTTGGCGCGCTTGGTTTGCGCCTGCTGCTGGACCGTTAACCGCCGCGCATCATCTGTTGCAACGCCTCGGCGGTCAGTGTGGTGCCCACAGACACCGTGCGGCCACCCATGGCAGCGCGGGCCGATACCACCGACACCAACGACGGATTCTTGCCGTTTGTCAGCGCCAGAACCGGCGCGCCAGAGGCCCCGAAATCCACATCACAGCTCATCACCAGCGTCTGATGTTGGGTGGCCAGAACCCGACAGGGGTATTCCAGCACCGGATCATTGCGGTTGCCAATGGTGTAGCTCAGAACCCCCAGCATATCACCGGACCCCAAACGCACATCCTGCGCCATCGGCAGCACGGCATTGCTGTCAATCGGGCGGGTGAGCCGTAGCAGAGCCAGATCATGCCCGACCTGCGCCGTGCCTTTGCGCACGTGGCGGTACTCGGGATGTTGCATGGTGCTTTTCACGCGCCGCACCGCCGAGGCCTTGCCGTTGCGCAAGCCAGCCTGAAACTCAATCACATCCGGTGCAACCCGACGTCCTGAGTTGGGATCATATAGACAATGCGCCGCTGTCAGAACCAGATCAGGCGACACCAAGGCTCCGGTGCACATCGCGTTGCCATTCACCATCAAGCGCCCGACAGAAGCTTCACCCGGCACGGCATCCTTGATCTTGCGCTGCTTGGGCGCCTCCGCAAAAGCCACAGTCGGCATCAAACCGGCAATCAGACACATCAGTTTCAAAAATCGCATGACAGCTCCTCTGGACAGCCCGACCAGATAGCCCGCGCACTTGGGCGGCAATCGGGCAAAACCTGCGCGTTTTGCCGTCCATTTCGGCACCATTCACGGCACAACTCGGTCCCAGTGCCGCCTTCTTGCCGCAATCCCACCCTCAAGGATTGTCACATCCGGAAATCTGCATGGAACGTTTTGTCACACCCGCCATTGGCACCAATTCCGCCCGCCCCACCGGTCAAACCGCGACTTTCGGCTCGGGCCGTCATCAAGCCGCCACCTCTGCTTGGCCCTTATTTCCAAGCCACTTCCCGGCATCTGAAAACTAATTCACAAAATTTTCCGCGCTAACAGGAAATCTTTTTACAGAACTGTTGTTTCATTTCCTGCGCTTATTTAGTTCTTTTCTATTCTCTCTATTCTGTGATTGGGCGCTGCGGATTTGTGCAGCGGGGAGAGAGTTTTTGAGATTGAGGAGAGGAGCCTCCATGTCACCGGATACTATTGTTAACCACACATTCCCGCCGTCGGACGAGCTGGCAGAAAACGCCCACATCACGGCTGCACGCTACGCGTCGATGTACGCGGCCTCGATCAACGACCCGGAAGGTTTCTGGGCGGAGCATGGCAAGCGTGTAGATTGGATCAAGCCGTTCACCAAGGTGAAGAACGCCTCTTTTGCGCCCGGTCAGGTCGACATCAAGTGGTTTGAGGACGGCACGCTCAACGTCGCCGCCAACTGTATCGACCGCCATCTGGAAACCCGCGGCAATCAGGCCGCGATCATCTTTGAACCCGATGACCCAAACGAGCCGGCGCAGTCCATCACCTATGCCGATCTGCACCGCCGCGTCTGCCGCATGGCCAACGTGCTGGAGCAGCTGGGCGTGCGCAAAGGCGACCGCGTGGTCATCTATCTGCCTATGATCCCCGAAGCGGCCTACGCCATGCTGGCCTGCGCCCGCATCGGTGCGATCCACTCGATTGTGTTTGCCGGCTTCTCTCCCGACGCCCTCGCTGCCCGCGTGAACGGCTGCG
>NZ_FOSZ01000017.1 GCF_900114415.1 Shimia haliotis
GAGAGATACGAGAGCTGGGTTGTTTACTAGGTTTGGCGATGACCTACTCTCCCACACCTTAAGATGCAGTACCATCGGCGCTACGGTGCTTAACTGCCGGGTTCGGGATGGGACCGGGTGTTTCACTCGCGCTATGATCACCAAACCGAGTAAACAACCCGGTTCTGATAGTGTTGTCCAAGTCTTGTACGCTGATTGTGTTGTGTATGACTTCATATGGTCCGTAAAAGTCTTTCTTTTACTGGATCAAATCAAGCCTATCGGGCAATTAGTACCAGTCAACTGAATGCGTTACCGCACTTACATCTCTGGCCTATCGACGAGGTGGTCTACCTCGGCCCTCAGGGATACCTTGTTTTGAGGGGGGCTTCCCGCTTAGATGCCTTCAGCGGTTATCCTGTCCGAACATAGCTACCCTGCACTGCTGCTGGCGCAACAACAGGTCCACCAGTGGTTCGTTCACCCCGGTCCTCTCGTACTAGGGGCAACTCCTCTCAAGTATCCTACACCCACGGCAGATAGGGACCGAACTGTCTCACGACGTTCTAAACCCAGCTCACGTACCTCTTTAAACGGCGAACAGCCGTACCCTTGGGACCTGCTCCAGCCCCAGGATGAGATGAGCCGACATCGAGGTGCCAAACACTGCCGTCGATATGGACTCTTGGGCAGTATCAGCCTGTTATCCCCGGCGTACCTTTTATCCGTTGAGCGATGGCCCTTCCACTCGGGACCACCGGATCACTATGGCCGTCTTTCGACTCTGCTCGACTTGTCAGTCTCGCAGTCAGGCTGGCTTCTGCCATTGCACTCAACGAGCGATTTCCGACCGCTCTGAGCCAACCTTCGCGCGCCTCCGTTACGCTTTAGGAGGCGACCGCCCCAGTCAAACTACCCGCCACACAGGGTCCCGGATCCGGATAACGGACCGCGGTTAGACATCAAGCAATGCAAGGGTGGTATCTCAAGGGAGGCTCCACCGGGACTGGCGTCCCGGTTTCAAAGCCCACCACCTATCCTGCACATGCATGGCCTGATGCCAGTGTGAAGCTGTAGTAAAGGTGCACGGGGTCTTTCCGTCTAACCGCGGGAAGCCTGCATCTTGACAGGCAATTCAATTTCGCTGAGTCGATGTTGGAGACAGCGGGGAAGTCGTTACGCCATTCGTGCAGGTCGGAACTTACCCGACAAGGAATTTCGCTACCTTAGGACCGTTATAGTTACGGCCGCCGTTTACCTGGGCTTCAATTCGGAGCTCTCACCCCTCCTTTTAACCTTCAGGCACCGGGCAGGCGTCAGACCCTATACGTCGTCTTGCGACTTCGCAGAGCCCTGTGTTTTTAGTAAACAGTCGCCACCCCCTGGTTTGTGCCCCCAGCCAATACTTGCGTAGAAACTGGGCCTCCTTCTCGCGAACTTACGGAGGTATTTTGCCGAGTTCCTTCAACATCGTTCTCTCAAGCGCCTTGGTATGCTCTACCAGTCCACCTGTGTCGGTTTAGGGTACGGTCTCATGGAGGGCTATTTCCAGGAACCAATCAGCGGCCTGCCCAATCCGATAAGGGCAAACAACCTTCATGATCCGTCACATCCTCCTGGCCTAGGAATATTAACCTAGTTCCCATCGCCTACGGCTTTCGCCCTCGGCTTAGGGGCCGGCTTACCCTGCTCAGATTAGCTTTAAGCAGGAACCCTTGGACTTTCGGCGAGAGTGTCTCTCACACTCTTTGTCGCTACTCATGTCATCATTCTCACTAGTGATCTCTCCACCGGATCGCTCACGCGCCGGCTTCATCGAAAGCTCCTATCCTCCAAGACACCCCGAAGGATGCTAAAGAGGATTGGAACTATGTCACACTACGCTCTGCTACCATGCACTATGTGCATCCTAGACTTCGGCTCATGGCTTGAGCCCCGTTACATCTTCGCCGCAGGACAACTTATTTAGACCAGTGAGCTGTTACGCTATCTTTAAAGGATGGCTGCTTCTAAGCCAACCTCCTGGTTGTTTTGGTCGTCCCACCTGCTTTCCCACTTAGCCATGAATTAGGGGCCTTAGTCGTAGGTCAGGGTTGTTTCCCTCTCCACTACGGACGTTAGCATCCGCAGTGTGTCTGCCATCCAGTACTCCCGGGTATTCGGAGTTTGATTAGGATCAGTAAGGCTGTAGGCCCCCATTACCCATTCAGTGCTCTACCCCCCGGGGTATTCAGATGACGCTCTACCTAAATAGATTTCGCAGAGAACCAGCTATCTCCGAGTTTGATTGGCCTTTCACCCCTAGGCACAGCTCATCCCGATCTTTTTCAACAGATGTGGGTTCGGTCCTCCAGTGCATGTTACTGCACCTTCAACCTGGCCATGCCTAGATCACTCGGTTTCGGGTCTGATCCATCTAACTCATTCGCCCTATTAAGACTCGCTTTCGCTGCGCCTACACCTAACGGCTTAAGCTTGCTAGATAGACCAAGTCGATGACCCATTATACAAAAGGTACGCTGTCAGCCCTCAAGGGGCCTCCAACTGATTGTAGGCGTTCGGTTTCAGGTACTGTTTCACTCCCCTCGTCGGGGTGCTTTTCACCTTTCCCTCACGGTACTGGTTCACTATCGGTCAGTAAGGAGTACTTAGCCTTCGAAGGTGGTCCTCCGATCTTCAGACAGAATTTCACGTGTTCCGCCCTACTTAATACATCCCATCGAGCTTAGAATACGGGGCTATCACCCGCTATGGCCATGCTTCCCAACATGTTCTTCTCACTCTCAAGGCTTGGCTGATCCGCGTTCGCTCGCCGCTACTAGCAGAGTATCAATTGATTTCCTTTCCTCCGGGTACTTAGATGTTTCAGTTCCCCGGGTTTGCTCTTAAAACCCTATGTATTCAGGTTAAAAGTACCTGGTTAAGAACCCTATTAGCTACCGAAGTAGTAATAGAGAACTTTCAGGTGGGTTCCCCCATTCAGAAATTCATGGATCAAAGCTTATTCTCAGCTCCCCATGACTTATCGCAGAGTATCACGTCTTTCATCGCCTCTTACTGCCAAGGCATTCACCAAACGCCCTTCTCGCGCTTGATTTGATCCAGAAAGAGAAAGACTTGCGTCTAACACGGACACACTAGCTGGTAAGCAATGCATCCTTCTTCTGAACCAAAAGTCATACTTTTCCCGCTCCTCATCTTGGAACCCAGACTGCCGATGTCGGTCGGCCCCGCCTGGAAGATAAGGAACTTATGCAAGATCTCTCGATCTTGCGGGTTAGTGTACTTGACTTGGACAACTCTGTTCGTTTCAGCCGGCAGACACATGCGAGGTCGAGGAAACAACCCATAACATATGCTCGCCCATCCAGCCGTTCATTCCGAAGAATTACTATAGCGTTCATAGGCACCAATCTGAGATCATCCCCGTACTTAGGGCGATCAAACAGTGTTGATTGTTACTTCAAGATTACTCTC
>NZ_FOSZ01000005.1 GCF_900114415.1 Shimia haliotis
CAGTGAAGCTGTTGTAACTCTATCATCGATCCCGAAAGACCTAAGAGCCAGATATGCAGGTGTTTGTTCATCGAAATGAACCAAACCGCCCTCATATCTCTTCAGTTTAGTAACAATGTCAAATAACGTCGGAGCCAAAACCCCAGAGACAAAATCAACCGACCGCGCTACTAACTTGCTAGCGCAACCCGCTGATACTGCTCGATTTTCTTCCGAACCGTCCATCCCCGAAGCGCCGCTCCGTGTCCGTCTGGCCCGCCGTTAGCGCCTCAGCGCCGCCGGTGAAGGGGGTTCTAAGCCTAACACCAAACAGCCGCAAGCGCTTTTTCCAACTTTTTCCCACTTTTTTCAAAAAAGATGTCGAAGCCCTGTTTTTCTTGATCTTTTTTGTAGTTTTTTGATGTTTGCCAGGTCCGTTTTGGCCCCTCTCTGCCGGCACGAGAACCGGACAATGGGGGATTTGGCAAAAGTTGGGCGTGAATCACGCGAGTCGAGGCAACGAGTCAGTCGAGATAGTCGGTAAAACGCACACGAGTCGTCCGAATTTCCCCGACACGGGATCAAAACCTGCCGGTCTCAGAGTTAACGGCTCTCCTCTTGCGGCTCTGAGGTGGCAGAGTCTTCAGCCTCACTCTTCTTGGGGGCGCCCACGTAGCCTGACACTGCCTGCAAAATGCGGAAGGCCGTAGACGCATCGTTTTCAACCACAGCCATGAATTCGCTTTCCCCCAGCCGCAGGGTCTGGAGGTCGGTTTTGGCATACATGTCGAGCGCGCGCTTTTCTTTGCGCAGGAGAGCCAGCTCCCCAACCAATGTGCCCGGACCCGCCACAGCCACCAGATGGCTGTCCCCATCGGGCGTGTCATAACCAAGACCCGCCTCGCCTTCGAGGATCAGATAGGCGCCATCGCCGGGGTCATCGCCCATTCGGAAGATATATTCGCCCTGCCCCGCTGTGTGCCATTGCGCCCCAAAGGCCAGAAGACGCAACTGCCGGCGCGAAAGGTTGGCAAACATGTCCGCAGAGACAAGCGCCCGCATCTTGCGGCGCAGGTCGGCACTTGCGGCGTTGTCGGTTTCCGCCACCGCTCCGGTGCCACCATCCTTCAAACGCCCATGCTCTAGCTCCAGAACAAAGTCAAAGGCCTCCGCGTCTTCAAAGTCTTCCTCGAGATAGACAACCGTTGTCTCCGGCAGCAATTCTCGCAGATTGGCAACCACATGGCTGCGCTCGGCCTCATCAAAGGAGGAGAGGCATCCGTTCAGGATCAGAATGTCGGGCTTCTTGATCGCAGCGCGGCTGATCGCCAAGGGCTCAGCAAACGCTGACGGCAGTCCAGCCCCGCCGATACCGGATGGAACCGCGTAGATCAGCTCCGCCACCTCCTGCTTCATGCCGGCTTCGGAAAGTTTTTGAGCCACGATGTCACGGATCTGCTCACCCCGCGCACCGGCTGATGCCGACAGTTTGCCATAGATGGCATTTTCCAGAACCGTCAGCCCCGGAGCAAATGTGTTTTCAGTGAGAGGAGCAAAGTAGACCACAAGCCACTCCGCCAGTTTTTCCGCTTCGTTGTGGCGCAATTCGATGATGCTGTTCTTAAGCTCTTCGGTGAAGCCGGGGCCGATACGTTCTGCCGAGACTTCAAACGGCAGCTCGAGCATCTGAACAAGCTCATCCCGCTCCATATTGGCCAGTCCAACTTCACGGCTCTTGCTCACCAGACCGACTTTGCGGGTAAAGACGTCGGGGTTCAGACCAAGTTGCTGAAACAGCGGGTGATCAGTGCCATCAACACCGAAGGTCTGGTTCAACATCTCGATCACTTCACGCGACATGCGCAGAATGCCGTCCTCAATGCCCAACTCATGAAGTAGGTCAAGAAAGTCACTTAGACCGGCGTATTCAACATCATCCATTGCCCGACGGGGCGTTGCGAAAAACAAGTTCGAAGCCACCGGTAGAGCGGGGTTATAAAGAGAGGGATCAAACCGGTAGTAAGCCTTGTCCAAATCGGCGTCTTTCAGGGCCTGTTCAATTTCGGGGCGCAAATCAATCAGCGCCTGCGCCAAATCGGGGTGATCTTTTTCTTCAAACGGCTGATCAAGCCCACGGCGGAAGAGTGCATTGCCCGCGCCAGTGGCTTCCATCAAGCGAAGCCAAAAGGCGTGCACATCATCTTCGTTGTCCAACCCTGCCAGAGCCGGATCAACCCAATCTGCATAGAGCTTGTCCAAACTGTTGCCGGTGCGTTCGGTTTCATAGGCGCGTTTCTTAGCTTCTGCTTCTCCAAGCGGATCTGGCAATTCCGAAACCGGACGCCGCTTGAGCGGCATCAACACGTTTTCTCCAAATGTACCTTCAAACACATAAGGCGAAGGATCCGCATACCCGACGCGCGTGGCGACAACACGCTGGTGCAAATCATTCAACACCTGCCCACCAACCTCGATACTACCGCTCACGGGGGTGATTTCCCGCGTGAACAACTCCGCAACCGCCCGCCTCTCTTCCGCGTCTTGGGATTTGACCGCCACGACCCCGCCCTTTGGCAACGTGACGGTGATGTCCTCAAGCACAGTGTCGCCGTCATGATCCCGCACAAAGACATCTTTAATCACTACATCGCCGGTCAGGCGCGGGATTTCGTCCGGCTCGCCAGCCAACAGTTCTTCGTCCACGATGCCTGGCGGGCTGAACCGATCCACAATCAGCTCCCAGCGCACAGACAGATCCGCCACACGGTTGTAGTAATTCAGCAGTTCTTTCCATGGGGAGGACAGATCTTTGTAGGCCGCCAACGCCGCAACCAGAGCGCCAAGCGATACTTGCCCGCGGATCACCAGAATGCCGCCCACAAGATAG
Organism: Shimia haliotis; assembly: GCF_900114415.1. GTDB lineage: Bacteria > Pseudomonadota > Alphaproteobacteria > Rhodobacterales > Rhodobacteraceae > Shimia > Shimia haliotis. The sequence continues at coordinate 2,867 of NZ_FOSZ01000005.1, forward strand.
AAGAAGAACGGCGTCAACTGGGTGATGAAGTTGTTGAGGAACTTCATGAAGAATTTTTTGCGATAAATCGTCAGGCGGATCAGAAAAAGCGTTCCAAGGCGCCGCGTGATCAACGACAACCGGTATCGCCAGCCGCCGTTCACCCGAAGCTCAGGCGCGCCCGCAGAGGTTTCTCCGATCTCTGCGGCCAATTGGCGGACTTCTTTGATGCGGTCTTTGTTGTGCAGATTGATTTGCCGCTGAAGTTTGGGAATGATCCACGCCTGTAGTGGGATCAGGGCAACCGCCGCCAACCCAAACCAGAGGTTTTGCAGAAACAAGAACGTCAGAATGGTAATCATTTGCCCCGCCTGCATCACCGGCAGGCTGACCGCATCGCCCATCATTCCGCCCATGGGCTCCGCCTCTGCGGTGATCATTGACACCAACTCACCTTGAGAGGTGCGTCGCAGATAAGGTTGGGGGAACCGCGTGATACGACCAATCAGCGTGTAGCGGAAGCGGCGCAACATACGTTCCGACAAAACCCCCTTCATTGTGTTGATGCGCATCTTCATCAAACCATGCGCCAAAACCGCGACAAGGAAAGCAACACTCAGGACAATCAGGAAAGTTTCCTGATCCATTTCATAGTCAAAGACATCGATGACACTTTGCCCGGCGTCAATCGCGTCATTAATAATACGCTTGGGCAGTTCTAGGGTCAGAAACTGCAGCGGAAACAAACACGCCGTCAGGACCAACAGGACCATCTGATCGCGCTTCGAGTACTTCCAGATGAAGGAAAAAAGTGTACGTTCTATAATGAAGTCTCCCGCTGAAGGAGGCCGAACGGCTCCCCTGCCCGATCTTTAGGATGCTATCAACGAAAGCTTTGACAATTCAAACGCTTTCTTGCGACGATACGTCAAGGAAGCGAGACGGCATTTGCGTGGCACACTTTCTGTCGCTAGTCTCGAATCATGAGGGCTTACATGGGACGCGGTCGATGAACGACCAATTACTGCTTTTACTGCTGATTGCGGCACTTCAGATCAAACACCTGATTGCGGATTTCTTTCTGCAAAACAGTAAAATGATCATGGGGCGCGAGGTCTATTGGCATTTGGGACGTACCCAACACGCAGGAATCCATTCGATTTTCTCGACCCTCGTTCTGGGCATTTTCGGAACACCACTTGTCCCGTTACTGGCGATTGTGGTGGCTGAGTTCATCATTCATTTCCACATCGACTGGCTCAAGGCACGGTATTCCGTGAACCGGAATCTACAACCGGATCAACCTCTTTACTGGTATGCGATGGGCACAGATCAGGCCGCACACCAACTCACCTATCTGGTCATGGCTTGGATTTGGATCTGTCTCTGATCTGACCGCCATCAAAAGGCGCGAATATCCGAAATTGCGGCGATGACATTGTCTGCTCCAACGCAAATCACGCGCGCTTGCGCCCATTCGCTCCCTTCTGGCCCACGCGATTTGGCCACAAGTTTCACGGGCTCCTCCACTGGAACGGCCGCCATAAAACGGGTCTTCATTTCCCGAGCTGTACCGCCAGACACTGACCCAAAATAGGACTCCGACAAAGCACACAGCAACATGCCCGGCACGACGGCTTTGCTCAGGCCCGCTTGACGCGCAGAGGCATCGCTCACGTGAATCGGGTTGTCGTCCTTGGCCAAAGACACATACCTTTGCACAGCAGATCTATTTATCACATCCGTAGAGAAAACGACCGCCCCATCCCCGGAAAGCCGGTCACTGAACTGTGCGCCTTTCAGCGCAAGCATCTGAGACGGCTCAATAAAACGAAGTCGCGTTTCCATCTCTGATGCATTTACTTCACCGCCAGCAGTGCGAAAAACAAACCGCGCAGTGTGACCAATCCGTTGCCGCAAAACCTCCAGCGACACAAACACTCCGCTCGCGTCTGGGGCATCCCGCACAAACCGCTGCGTTTCATGAACCACAGAAAGTCCCGACGGCGGCTGCAACGCCTTGCGAACGTCATCCAGTTGCGGCGCCGCCAACAACAGAGCGGACATAGACAGAGGGCAGGAGATGGAATGCTCTGGCAAAAGACCTGCGAGCAACTCAGTCAGCACCTCGCGCTCTACGGCGCCAACCACAGGCACGTCCGCAATACGGTCGACGAACTCAAGCTCCGACATATGCCTTGGCGATCAGCGTCGCGTTGATGCCGCCAAACGCCAGTGAATTGGACATCACTGCGTGAGCAGTCATAGGTTGTTTCGTGTTAGGAACCGGTGACAGCCCAACCTTAGGGTCAATTTCGGTAAAGTTGATGGTTGGCGGGGCTGACTGTTTAAGCAACGCCCCAATCGAAGTGATCAACTCCAATGCCCCCGCTGCGCCCAAGGCGTGACCATGAACGGGTTTGGTAGACGAAACTTTCATGTCTTTCAGACCTTCGCCAAACACTTCCCGCAAGGCTGCCACTTCGTTCATGTCGTTAGCGACAGTGCCCGTGCCATGGGCATTCACATAACCGATGTCAGATGGCTGCATACCAGCGGCCTTCAGCGCCTGATGCATACAGGCAACCGCCCGTTTGGGGTCGGGCCGCAGCAAATCGGCAGCGTCCGAGTTGCTGCCATAGCCAACCAACTCGCAAATGACATGCGCTCCGCGCGCCTCAGCGCTTTCCAGGGATTCAAGAACCAAAACCCCGGCGCCCTCTCCCAGGGTCATGCCATTACGGTCTTTGCTGAATGGACGATTCACGCCCGCGGTCATCACGCGCAACAGCTCCCAGACCCTAAAGACGCCGCTTTCCAGACAAGCCTCGGACCCGCCAGCCAAACAGCGGTCCACCTGCCCCAAGGCAACCATCTGCCAGCCAAGACCGATGGACTGACTGGCAGAAGAACAGGCCGTAGCAAGACACATCGCGGGGCCCGTTGCCCCGAACTCCATCGAAACCCAGCTCGCCGCGGCATTGTTCATGATCTTGGGAACGGACATCGGATCAAGCCGCATGCTGCCTTCGGCGGCGAATTTGAGGTAGTTTTTGTTCAACGTCTGTGCGCCGCCAAACCCGGACCCGATGGACACGCCGCAAGCATCACCGAAATCCCCGTCATCCAAACCCGCTTGGTCCACGGCTTCCCGTGCCGCAAGGACCGCGTAGCTGGCGACAGGGTCGCGCATTTTGTGCCCCGCAGCCTCCATTGTCGCGGCCAAATCCGTGTCCGAAAGTCGCGCGGCCGTATTGACCCTCTGGACATCCAGAGTATCAAAAGCAATTGATTTCACACCCGAAATTCCGGCCTGCGTGGCCTCGATCAAGCTTTCCGCGCCCAGCCCGCAGGCGGAGACGGCTCCCATACCGGTGACAACGACGCGATGCATTCTATGCGGCCTGATGCTCTTCGATCTTGGAGATCGCCAGATTGAGCAGGTCCTGCACGGTTTCCACGTCGGTCAGCTCATTATCCACCGAAATATAGGCACCCCATTTTTCTTCGATCGCCATCAGGATCATCACAAAATCCGCAGACTGAATATCCAGATCTTCCAGACGTTTGTCCGGCGAAATCTCGGAAATATCCACCATGCCTTCCTGCGCGACCATTTCCATCAGGTCTTTGGTCAACGTCTCGCGATCCGTGCTCATGGTCGTCCTTCCGGCAAGTTCAATCTTCAAATCTTTGCGCCCGCAAATCGCCGGGCATGGGCGTAAGTCTAAGTGGCAAATGCGAAAGTTTCCAGATGGAACTTCGCGGCAGCCAGACGCCGGAAACGCCTGTCTGCAAAGCGTAGGTATTACGTCGGTAAAACGTCGGTATTTTTCGCCGAAATCCAAAGAAACCTTACATGCCGGCATCAACCGGTTCGATCACCGGCCCGCCGCCATCGACCCAATCCTGAAACCCGCCAAGGTTGTGGACCTCGGCAAACCCCATGTCCTTTAGCAGCTTTCCGGCCAGCGCCGCGCGGCCGCCAGACGCGCAGTGCAGGATCACGGGGCGGTCCTTGCGCAGTTCGGGATCATAAAACGGCGTCGCCGCGTCGGCGCGAAATTCCAGCATGCCTCGGGAGATATGATGGCTGCCCTCTGCGCGGCCATTGGCGGCCAGCTCCGGTGCGTCACGTACATCAAGCAAGAGCGCGCCCTCAGCCATCTTGGTCTGCGCATCAGCGGTGGAAATCTTGGGAACAACCGCATGGGCAGCGGCAAGAAGGTTGGCGGCGGTCACGGACATGGTTTTCTCCTGTGTCGGGTTTTTGCCAGCCTAGGACACATGCCAGTTTTTGCAACCAAAACGCAGAGAAGGCGTCAGGGGCTCGGACATTGCGGGGAGAAACCTCCCCAAGTCCGCGGACCTGACGCCTTCGTGGAATGTTGACACCCGCGAGTTTCCCCAAAGGTATTTCCATTCGCTGCTCAGGCAAACCGGGCGATCCTCGAGAGGGGCCATCTGATCTGCCGTTGCTGCGGGATCCGAACCTTGTCACATCCACCCAACCGCCGGGTTGCCCCCTTGGCTGGATCTCGTCCCAAAATTCGCTCCCCCCTACCGGTCTTGGGGGCGAACCCCGTCCAACCGGCCTACCGCGTCGGTTTTTGCACCGCCTTCCCGCCTCGGGTTGATGGGGTTTGCTCAAAGAGCGCGCCCAATCTTCGCGACGTTTCGGCCAGCATCCTGATGCCCTCAACACGAGATGTAGACCGTTTCCGACCCGCGCCCCGCTCCGACCTCAAGAGACCTTCGCGTCCCGCCTGGGGTGTTTGACTGTGTCTCACGACCCCTTGCGTTGACTTAACGTTGGGTCAGGAAGGCCGAGTCGGGCAAGGAAATTTTGTCGGGGCCTGTGGGCAGCTGCGTGGGCAAGCCTGTGGATAAGTTGTGGGGAATGTGGGGATGGGTTGGGAAAAGGGTTTTGGGAGGGGGAGTTGTGGAGGGATGGAAGTTTTTTGTGGGGTGAGCGGCGTCTTGGAAACGGTCCGGTGGACCGTTTTAGCCGCGAACGGGCGGAGCCCTAGTCGAGAGACCAACAAAGGGCCGCGCCTGACGCTGGGAGGAAGCGAATGCGCCCTCCCGTGGGGAGTGAAGGCCGTCCCGGAATTGATCCAGTGGATCAATTCAGGCCTGAACGGGCGGAGCCCATGGGCGCGACCCGTGCCGGGCCAGTGGGGCAAGAAGTGTTCAGCGCAATAGCTATTTTAAATAGGACAAAACCGCCACTGCCAGCGATACGAACGCAACAACTGTGCTGACCACGTTAATCCATCGACTAAAAAACGCATCCAAGATTACCTTGAGCGCATTCTTTTTCGACAACTCTGCCAGACCTTGGGCATCCAAAAATGTGTTTGAGAATTCATTCTCGGATTTGTTCGCAAGGAACCGCTGGTAATCACCCTTAGAGTTTTTCCATGACTCAAGTGCCAAAACAGAATTGTGCTGAAAGAAAAGAACCCTCAGCAGGTGATCATTCAAAGAGATTTTTCGGCTTCGTCGTGAAAAGTTTACAAGAAACGCACTAAGATGACCATCATACCCCGGATCTATGACCCCAACGTTCAGACAAAGAAGACCATCATGTGTTAAAGACGTTTTCAACGTGGCAAGACCTGTAACGTGGCTTGGCAAAACCACACGTTCCATTGTTCTTACCGCCACCATGGCGCTGGGTTCCAACCAAAACTCGCTCAAACTTCCCGTGTTTTCTTCATAATCCGCGCCCATTGGAAAAATTTCACCTATCGTCAAATCGTAGGTAGAGTTTCTAAAGTTCTGCTTGCGGCAAGGTTCCACAAGTTTCATGTCTTCAATCTGTGATTCTACTAACAAGCAAAGCCCTCCTAATGAGCAAACAAGAAATCACAACTCTCGCAAGCATGGGACTGGATACTCTCAGCGTAAGAAAACAACTTCAAGAAGTATCTACAAAGAGTGACGACCCTGATAGGCAAGTTGGCGCCGTAATTTATGCACCCGACGGACGTGTGGTTTCCGCATCGGCAAACAAGCTCGTAACACCAAGAAATGAAAAGTACTCGGTGCGCACTTCCAGAGTGGACAACCAAAAATACTACTGGATCGAACACGCAGAGCGCGGCGCGATTTTCTCGGCACTCAAAAACGGCATCGATCTATCCGAATGCTTGATGGCGGTAAGCCTATTTCCTTGCGCAGATTGCGCGCGCGCGATTATTCAAGCGGGAATACCCACCTTGCTCGCCCCTCGTGTCAGTGATCTAGAAACCCGACACCAACGAACCATGTTTGCGGCCATCGATATTCTATCCGAAGCTAGAATTCGAGTTCTCTGGCTCGAATAATCTGGGCCCGGATCACCTGTAAACCAGATCGCGCCCAACCCCTCCCCCGTTTTACCGAAGGCAATCCTTCGGTTTGACGGCGGACGCGATTTTGCAACGGTGCGCCAGAGGGAACGCGTGAGGATTAGCGACAGGCTGCACCAACCGAAGAGCCGCCCTTGGGGTCGGGCGCGATCCTATCGGTGTGGCGATGCGGATGGGTTTGGGAAAAGAGAAAGGCCGCTCGGGAGAGCGGCCTTTGGGTGTTTGGCGCAAGCGTTGTGCGCCTTAATTGCCGGGGCGGGCACGCGTTTTGGCTTTGCCAAAAAGCTTTCGCCCGCTGGCCTTGCAAAATGGCCGACTTTTAGTCGTCCATTTTCAAGGCGCTGATAAACGCCTCTTGCGGAATATCCACCTTACCAAACTGGCGCATCTTCTTTTTACCCGCCTTCTGCTTGTCGAGCAGCTTCCGTTTCCGCGTGGCGTCGCCACCATAACATTTCGCGGTCACGTCCTTGCGCAATGCAGACAGGGTTTCGCGGGCAATCACCTTGCCGCCAATCGCCGCCTGGATCGGGATTTTGAACATGTGGCGCGGGATCAGCGTCTTGAGCTTTTCACACATCGCGCGGCCACGCTGTTCGGCGCGGTCGCGGTGGACCATCATCGACAGCGCATCCACAGGTTCGTCGTTCACCAGCACCGACATCTTCACGAGGTTGTCTTCGCGATAGCCTTCCATCTGATAATCAAAGGACGCATAGCCCTTGGTCACCGATTTCAGACGGTCGTAGAAGTCAAACACCACCTCGTTGAGCGGCAGGTCATAGACAGCCATCGCGCGGGAGCCGGCGTAGGTCAGGTCAAGCTGGATGCCGCGGCGGTCCTGACAGAGTTTCAGCACGTCGCCGAGGTATTCATCCGGCACAAGGATGGTGGCCTTGATGCGGGGCTCCTCAAGGTGGTCGACCTTGGACATGTCGGGCATGTCGGCTGGGTTGTGCAGCTCGATCATCTCGCCGGGCTCGTTGTCCTTGCCCTTCATATAGACGTGATAGATCACCGACGGCGCGGTGGTGATCAGCTCGATGTTGTATTCACGCTCGATGCGGTCACGGATGACTTCGAGGTGCAGCAGGCCAAGGAAGCCGCAGCGGAAGCCGAAGCCCAGCGCGGCGGAGGTTTCCATTTCAAAGCTGAAAGACGCGTCGTTGAGCGCCAGTTTGTCGATGGCGTCGCGCAGGTCTTCGAATTCCGCTGAATCAACGGGGAAGAGGCCACAGAAGACCACCGGCTGAGCGGGTTTGAAGCCGTCAAGCGCGGTTTCGGTGCCGTGGCGGTCGTTGGTGATGGTGTCACCGACGCGGGTGTCGCGGACCTGTTTGATCGAGGCGGTCAGAAAGCCGATCTCGCCCGGGCCCAAACTGTCCACCATCTGCATCTCGGGGCGGAAGACGCCGACGCGGTCCACATTGTGCAGGGTGCCGTTGGACATGAATTTGACGCGCTGACCCTTTTTCAGGGTGCCATCCATGATCCGCACCAGAACGATCACGCCAAGATAGGCGTCATACCAGCTGTCCACCAGCATCGCCTTGAGCGGCGCGTCCAGCGTGCCTTTGGGGGCCGGAAGCTCACGCACAATGGCCTCAAGCGTTTCGTGGATGCCCTGCCCTGTTTTGGCGGACACTTGAATGGCGCCGGTGGCGTCGATGCCGATCACGTCTTCGATCTGTTCCGCCACGCGGTCACAGTCGGACGCGGGCAAGTCAATTTTGTTCAAGACCGGCACGAGGTCATGGTCGGCCTCGATCGCGTGATACACATTGGCCAGCGTTTGCGCCTCAACGCCTTGCGAGCTGTCGACCACCAAAAGCGAGCCTTCAACCGCACGCATGGAGCGGGAGACCTCATAGGCGAAATCGACGTGACCGGGGGTGTCGATGAGGTTCAAGACATAGGTCTCGCCATCATCGGCCTTGTAGTCGATGCGCACAGTGTTGGCCTTGATCGTGATGCCACGCTCGCGCTCGATGTCCATGCTGTCGAGCAGCTGTTCCTTCATATCGCGATCCTTCACTGTACCGGTCTCCTGAATGAGGCGGTCAGCAAGGGTGGATTTACCGTGGTCAATGTGGGCCACGATGGAGAAATTGCGGATTTTGGACAGATCGGTCATGGAGCGGGATATGAGGGGGAATCTTGTATTGGTCAAGGCGCGTTGGCCTCTATGGGCAAGGAATTGATGGCGCAAAGCCCCTTACCGACCCTGCCTGTTGGATAAGCGCACAAAATGACGCTGCGAGATTTGCCCGCGCCAAAAAGGTCCACTCCTACGTGAACGACCCAGCCGACATCAATCTTGCCGCCAATTGAGCGCGAGACCCAGCGTTCGCGAGGTAAGGTGTTTTGTGCTATGCAGGGGCATTGTTTTAAGTTTCTTTGAGGTGTGGCTATGGCCCTTGTTGCTTTGAATGCGCCGGAGTTTTCCGGCATTTCCATCGATCCCGACTACATTTCCGAAAACACCCTGCGCGCGTTGCTCGCGGACACGCCGCCGGAGCGGTCAGATGAAGAGGGCACGCCGTTTTCCGCCCTACTTGAGACTGGCGCAGACAGAGAGACCGCGATTTCGGCCGTACGGGATGCGGTGGCCAAAGGTTTCATGGAAGAAGAGTTTACCGGACTGATGACGGAACATGACGGCGCCACAAGTGCCGAAGCCCTGTTTGATGATTTTGCGCAGGACTACCGCGCTTTGCCCCCTATCGAAGAGACAATGGCCAAGCTGGATGCACAAAACGCTGGCCTGTCTGACGCCTTTGTACTCGAGACCAACGGCGATCAAGTGACTTTGATGATAGACGGTGAGGCACGGCTTGAAATGTCGGCGGCAATGGCGCGTGCCAAGGGGCTGGACAAGATGGTGGCGCTGATCCGGCTGTGTCTTGATGTTATAGCGCTGGCTTTTGCCTTGCTCGATATTCCAGTCGCGAAAGACTACAAATGGGCCAAAGAGCTGGCGAACAGTTTGAGCAAATACAAAAAGTGGGTGGATGACGCGGATGACTATTTCACACAGTTTGAAGATGCCTATAACATTTACAAAAACGCACGCGATAAAGCAGTGTCGGAGAACTTGCGCGGGGCCAGTAAAAAGAAAGCTTTTGCCGAGGCAGCCAAGACTTTTGCAACGGGATTGCTAAAGACGCTGAAATGGCTTGCCAACAAAGGATGGAAGCTTCTGAAAGCGTTGATCAAATTGATCTTTTCAAACTGGCGGGCGATCGCCAAAGCCTTGGTCGACATTGCTCTCGCCGCCATAGAGTGGGCTGGAGCCGGTGCGCACAAAGTCGCCAAGGCCGTGGCCAATGCAATTAAATGTGCGCTTGCGGTTCTTGACGACGTTGACGCATGGCGCGCGGCCTAGAGGCTCGCAGCAAACTGAACAGATGAGTTCACTTTTTCACCGCCACCCTCTTGAAGCCGCCCTTGCCCGACACAAGATTCTGGGCAGGATAAGAAAGAGCCTGCGACCTCGCAGGCCTCAGTGTCAGGGAAGACATTTATGCGCCGGCGATTGACCACTTTGATGTGTGCGGACTTGGTGGGCTATTCCGCCCTTATGGGCGAGAATGAAGCGCTTGCTGTGGCCTCTGTTCAGGAACTGCGCCGCACCCATCTGGAACCTGTGGCCAAGGCCCATGGGGGCGAAGTGCTCAAGCGCATGGGCGATGGCTGGATTCTGGCCTTTCCCGATGTGGAAGAAGCGCTGGATTGTGCCGAAGAGGTACAGAGCAGTCTGGCCGACCATGAGGTGATTACCCTGCGCATCGGGTGTCATATCGGCGAGATTGTCGAGGATGAGGCTGATTTTTACGGCAACGGCGTGAACATCGCACAGCGCATCGAGACCGAAGCGCCTCCGGGCGGCGCGATGTTCAGCGAAGACCTGTTTCAGCAGCTTTCCGAAGAGCGGCAGCAGGAGTTGAACGATGCAGGCATGTTCAACCTCAAGAACATCGCCAAGCCGATCCGCCTCTATCAATGGCGCCCAGCCAACCTGACCACCGCCCCCGACAAGGGGCAGCTGCCTTCTGTAGGGTTTGAGAGCTTTGTCGCGGCGCCCGACACGCCGGAGTCCACAGCCATCGCACAGGATTTGCACGACGGGCTGGTGCAATTGTCACTCAAGCGCACCGGGTTCACCACTGTGGACGCAGAAATGCTTGCGACCACACCTACCGATTACCTCATTCGAGGCAGGCTGCGGGTCTCGGGGAACCGTGCACGATTCAGCATGTCGTTGGTTTTACGCGATGATATGCGCACGCTTTGGACCGGCACCTATGAAGGGGATCCAAGCGATCCCTTTGCCTTTGTAGACGAGTTGATGCCGCGGCTTGAGGGCGATGTGCGCATTCAGACAATCGCCTATGACGGTGAGCGGCAGGCGCATCTGGACATCAACCAACTGAGCGTAAGCGAGTTGCGTGCGCGGGCGGCAACGATGTTTTTCAAACAATCTCTGGAGCCTTGGGAACAGGGTCTGGAAGCGCTTGATCGGGCGGTGCTGCTGTCTCCGGACGATGGCATGAGCCTTGCCATGCGGGCGCAAAGCCGGATGAACCTGTCGAACGTGATGTTTGCCGAGGAAGACCCCGAGGTGTTGGCGCAGCTTGGCCGCGATCTGGACGTCGCGATTGAGGAATGCCCGACCAGTGATTTTGTCTTTTGGGCGCGGGGCGCTTACCGGTTGAAAGTGTTGGGCGATTTGCAAGGTGCGGCGAGTGACATCGCACGGAGCCGCGAGATCAACCCAAACTTTATCGGTGTCGTCGACCTGATCGCACAAAAGGCGTTCCTTGAAGGCAACTACGATGACGCACTTGAGGCGTTGACGGTCTATGAGGAAATGGGCAGCGGTGATCCCTTCCGCGTGAACCGGTTGTGTTTCAACGCGCGAGTCTTGTTAGGCGCCGGACAATATGAGGCAGCGCATGTGACCGCGCTGGAGGCCGCCGATCTGCGCCCGATGGATCGCGGCTTGCAGCTTTTGAAAGCGCTGGCCTGTAAGAAAGCCGGAGATGCGGCAGGATTGGCCGCGGCCCGTGCGGCCGCAAAACAGTTGCCAAAATTGCCGTCGGTGTCGCTGAACCGTTTGGCTTTGCCGGACGAATTGCAGTGGCTCAACGATGCGCTGCACCCGGAGGCGGAGCCAGTCTAGACCCGTCTTAAGAGTCCCTCAATCTGCGCGCAGCAAGCCAACTCAGCGCGGCCATGACTGCGGCAGTGAACAGGCAAAGCGGCAGGCCGCCGACCTGATAACTCAGCCCTGACAGGAGTGTGCCGAGCAGGCGTCCTGCGGCGTTGGACATGTAGTAAAAACCCACATCCATTGTGACCCGCTCGTCCGAGGTGAAGGCGAGGATCAGGTAGCTGTGGACGGAAGAGTTCACGGCGAACACAAAGCCAAAGACCAGCAGGCCGATGATCAGGATCGCGGTCAGGGTGAGTGAGGTTTCAAAGACCAGCACTGCCGCCGTCAGAGCCAGCGGGATCAGGGTGAGATAGCCCACCCAATTGATCGCCTTTTGCACGATCTCGCCGGTGGTGGCGTTGGCGGCTTTCAGGATGCGGGGCGCGTTGCCCTGCACCGCGCCATAAAGGATGATCCAGACGGCCATGAAAATGCCGATGATAAAAAACGCCTCGCGCCGCCCCTCAGTGGTGCCATCGGACAGGACTGCGTTGAAATAGACGGGGATGCCGACCACGAACCACACATCGCGCGCGCCGAAAAGGAACATGCGGGCGAGGCTCAGGCGGTTGACGTTTTTGTCCTTTGAGAAGACTTGGCTGAACTTGGCCTTTTTGGAGCCTTGCGGCAGGCCTGCGGGCATGAAGGCTACGACGCCTAAGAGGATCACGGCGAGGATCACGGCCATTCCCCAAACGCTGGCCTGAAAGCCCCAGAGGGCCAGCAGGGCCGCGCCGAGGAAAAAGCCACAGCCTTTGACTGCGTTTTTGGAGCCTGTGAGGATCGCCACCCAGCGGAACAACCCGCCGCCGTCTTTGGGAGCAAGCAGTTTGACCGCCGACTTGGACGACATTTTCGACAGATCTTTGGCCACACCGGACGCGCCCTGCACACTCATCACGAAGATCACCGAGGCCGTGACGCCCCAAGCCGGATCAAGCTGTGCCAGAGCGATCAGCGCCGCAATCTGGATCGTGAGGCCGGCATAAAGCGTCGAAGTCAGACCAAAGCGCGCGGCGATCCAGCCGGCGGAGAGATTGGTGACGATGCCCATGACCTCGTAGAGCAGGAACAGATAGGCCAATTGGATCGGCGAGAAACCAAGCCCGTTAAAGTGCAAAAGCACCAACATACGCAGCGCACCGTCGGTGAGCATGAAGGCCCAATAGGCGGCGGTCACGGTGACATAGGCGGCGAGGCCGTTGGTTTTTTCGGTCGGTGTGTCGGTCATGGCGGTCTCTGAGGGTCCGGCGCGGCCCGTGCCAGCGCACGAGCCAAGGAGATTAGAGGCTGGCAAGCACCATCCGCGTTACATCCGCGAGACGGAAGGCATAGCCCCACTCGTTGTCATACCACGCATAGATTTTGACGTGACGGCCATTCACCACGCGGGTGGAAAGCGCGTCAACAATGGTGGAGCGGTCGTCGTTGGTGAAATCGCAGCTCACCAGCGGGCGGGTTTCATAACCGAGGATACCATCCAACGCACCCGAGGCTGCTTCGGCAAAGAAGCCGTTGACCTCATCCACCGTGGTGTCGCGACTGACGTCAAACACCATGTCAGTGAGGGACGCATTCAGGAGCGGTACGCGCACGGCGGTGCCGTCGATCTTGCCTTCCATCTCGGGGAAAATCTGCACGATCGCCTTGGCGGAGCCGGTGGTGGTCGGGATCAGGGAGTTCAACGCCGAGCGCGCGCGGCGCGGGTCTTTGTGGGCCTTGTCTACGATCACCTGCGTGTTGGTCACGTCGTGGATGGTGGTAAAGCTCGCCTGCTCGATGCCGAGTTTGTCACGCATCACCTTGACCACGGGCGCGATGCAGTTGGTGGTGCAGGAGGCGGCGGTGATGACCTTGTGCGCGCTCGCATCATAGGTGTCGTCGTTCACGCCATAGACGATGTTGGCCACGTCGTCTTCTTTCACTGGCGCGGAGACCACCACCTTTTTCACACCTGCGTCAAAGTAGGGTTGCAGCTTGGCGTTGGATTTGAACGCGCCGGTGCAGTCCACCACGATATCCACGCCGAGTTCTTCAAGTGGCAGTTCTTCGAGGTTCCACGCGGCGGTTTTGCGCATCTTGTGGCCGTCGATGGTGATGCTGTCGTCGTCAAAGGCAAAATCCGCACGCCAACGGCCATGCACGGTGTCAAACTCCAGCAGATGGGCGTGCAGTTCGGCATCGCCTACGGGGTCGTTTAGCAGGACGATTTCGGCCTCGATCCCGAGATCAAAAAAACTGCGCATAATCAGCTTGCCGATGCGACCGAGGCCGTTGATTGCGATTTTGGTCATAGCCAAATCCCTCATTTCATCCCCCATAGAATGAATTCCAAAGGGCGGCGACCGACCTCGGGAGGAAGCGAAGCGCCCTCCCTTGGGGGGAGGTCGGGCGCCGCCCGGGCCTGCGGCCCGCGCTAAGGTTTAAGCAAACCAACCCCTTGTGCGGTTTGCAAATGCGACAAGGCTGAGCATCACCGGCACTTCGACCAGCACGCCCACAACGGTGGCCAGCGCAGCACCTGAGCCCAGTCCAAAAAGCGAGATGGCGACGGCGACCGCCAGTTCAAAGAAGTTCGACGTGCCGATCAGAGCACAGGGCGCGGCGACTTCAAAGGGCACTTTCCAGAGCCGCGCGGCCCCATAGGCTATGAAGAAGATACCATAAGTCTGGATCATCAGCGGCACCGCAATCAAAGCAATGTTGAAGGGTTGCTCAAGGATCACCTGTGCCTGAAAGCCAAAGAGCAAAACCACGGTCAGCAAGAGCCCCCCGACCGACGCGGGACGCAGGGTGTTGCGGAAGTTCTCAACCGCCGCCTCACCGCCCTGCCCCATCAAACGCTTGCGGGTCACAAAGCCCGCCACCAGCGGCAGCAGGATATAAAGCAGCACCGACAGGATCAGGGTTTCCCACGGCACGGTGATGTCGGTTACGCCCAGCAAAAAGGCCACAATCGGCGCAAAGGCAAAAACCATGATGATGTCGTTCACGCTGACCTGCACCAGCGTATAATTGGCATCGCCCCGCACCAGATTGGACCAGACAAAAACCATCGCCGTGCAGGGCGCCGCGCCCAGAAGGATCACGCCTGCGAGATATTCGGAGGCGGTTTGCGGGTCGATCCAAGGGGCAAAGATATGTTCAAAGAACAAGACGCCAAGCGCCGCCATGGTGAAGGGTTTGATCAACCAGTTGACGACCACGGTGATGATCAGCCCCTTGGGTTTACGCCCAACATCGGCCAGCGCGCCAAAGTCGATACCAACCATCATCGGATAAACCATCGCCCAGATCAGCACCGCCACCGGCAGGTTGACGGAGGCCACCTCCAGCGATGCCAGAAGGGCGAAAAGGGCGGGAAACAGGCTGCCAAGCAAAAGACCCGTGGCAATGGCAATCGCCACCCACAAGGACAGCAGACGTTCAAAGGTGCCAAGACCAGCTTCGACTTGTATCGCATGATCACTCATAATCAGGTTTCCTTGCTCGCACAGGTGACATTCGCAATCAGCGGCTGACACAGGTCAGGTCGCCCACCGCAACAATCTTCAAGCAAAAAGCCAAGCAGGCCCTGAAGCCCTTCAGTGTTGGCAAAATAGCGGATCGTGCGTCCTTCGCGTTGGTTCTTGACCAGTCCGGCGTTCAACAGCACGGAAAGATTGGCCGACAAAGTATTTTGCTTCACGTTCAGGGTTTCAGCGATGTCTCCGGCCACAAGCCCGCTTTCTCCGGCTTCGATCAGAAGCCGGAACACATCAAGGCGGGTTTCCTGTGACAGGGCGGCAAAGGCCGTCAGGGCGCTTTTCTTTTCCATACTTCATGAATAATGGAACTATTATTGAGTCTGCAAGCGCCTTTTCCTACCTGCCGATGAAAGTTTCATGACAGTTTTAGCGCGCCATGCCGTCAAACACGTCAAGCGGACGGTCTTCCAGCATAGTCTCCATCGCGAAATAGCCGGTCACGGTGTCCAGTTCGAACCCCGTGGTCAGGCGCCGGTAAACCGCGTCATAGCCTGACATTCCGGTGGTCACGATCTTGAGCATATAGTCCCAATCACCGCCAATGCGATGCATTTCAATTACTTGCGGGATGCGAGCCACATGTTTGCGAAATCCTTCGGCCCAATCCATCGAATGGTTGCGGGTGCGCACCATGACAAAGACCGTCAGGTCCAATCCAAGTTGCGCCGCATCTATCGCCATGTGGCTGCCCCTCAAAACGCCGGTCTCCTCCAACCGTTTCAGCCGGCGCCACAGCGCGTTTTGGGACAGGCCCACCTGCTCACCGAGCGCACGTTGGGACAAAGAGGCATCTCGTTGCAGCGCATCCAGTATTCTTCGATCAATTGTGTCAATTTCGCCCTTCATAGTGATCATATGACACAAGAAATCGAAATTTTCCAGATCATTTGGTAAAGCTTACCTCACCAAACGCGCCTACTTTTGATGCACCACTTGGGAACGGTCACGATTGGTGGCCAAATAACTGGGAAGAACGATGTCGATACAGAGCGATGCATTCGAGACTTTTGCTGCCACCTTGAAGGGCGCTGCGCCGTCGCCAAGGAGCGCTCTGTATGATGGGGTTATCGGCTCGGATACCCAGATCGAGGGTCCGTTCGGTCCGCAACGGCTGGTTTATGCAGACTACGTCGCCTCCGGACGGGCCCTCCGCCAAGTGGAAACTTTTGTGATGGAAGAGGTGTTGCCCTACTATGCAAACACCCACACCAAAGCGTCTTTTTGCGGTGCGAAAATGACCGAACTGCGCGAGGGGGCGCGGTCGACGGTTGCGCGGCTTTGCGGCGCCAACAAAGACGACCACGCGGTCATTTTCGCCGGCAGCGGCGCCACTCAGGGCATCAACCAGTTGCTGCACCTCTGGAAGGTTGGACCGGGCGACACGGTTCTGGTCGGCCCATACGAGCATCACTCAAACCTCTTGCCATGGCGCGAGAGCGGCGCGCTTGTGGTCGAGGTGCCCGAAGGTGTCGAGCCTGGGCCGGATCTCTTGGCAATGGAAAGCGAATTGGCCAAATACAGCGCCCGCGGGCGAGTCTTTGTCGCGGTCAGCGCCGCAGCCAATGTTACCGGCGTGACCACAAACGTGGCTGACGTGACGCGCCTCGCCAACAGGGCTGGCGCGCTGGTTCTTTGGGATTATGCGGGCGGCGGGCCCTACCTTGAGATGAACATGCGGCCGGAACCGGAAGTGCAAATCGACGCGATGGTGTTTTCTCCGCACAAATTTGTCGGCGGCCCGGGCGCGAGCGGTGTTCTTGTCGTGCGGCGCAACAGCGTGAGATGCGAAGTACCCTATCGCCCCGGCGGTGGCACCGTTGCCTTTGTGAACGCACAACAGCACGACTATGTGACCTCTCTGGAACAACGCGAAGAAGGCGGCACGCCAAACGTGATCGGCGACATTCGCGCCGCTCTGGCGATGATCGTCAAAGAGGTGATCGGGCAGTCGTTCATGGATCAGCGCAATGCGGAGCTGACCGCCAAAGCCTTTGCCGCTTGGGGAGGTCACAAGCACGTTAAACTTCTGGCCGCGGACCGTCAGGACCGCCTGCCGATCCTGTCGTTTGTTCCGCTCAACGGATCCGGCGCGCGGATTGATCACAACGCCTTCACCACCGCTTTGTCAGAGCGTTATGGCATTCAGGCGCGTGGCGGCTGTTCTTGCGCGGGGCCCTATGTCCATCATCTTCTGGCGATTGCCGACACCGACAGCCTGCGCATTCGCGACAACATCGTATCCGGCGACAGCTCTGAAAAACCGGGGTTTGTGCGGCTGAACCTGAGTGTGCTGATGGATGACGAAACCATCGACTTTATCCTGAATTCGGTCGTAGAACTGGCCGAAAGCTGGGATCGGCTGGACGCCGCAGCAGCCTAAGAAAGTCGGTCAAAGCGTGGTATTCCGGTAGCGGAACGCCCCGCTGCCACGTGCGATGATCTCGCCGGTTTCGTCCGAAATCGTGCCTTCGGCAAAGAAGGTACGCTGGCCACCGCCCGTGCGGTGGCCTTCTGCTATCAGACCCTTGCCCTTTGGGCGGCTGAGGAAGTTGGTGGTGAGCGACAAAGTGAGCGCCAGTTTCTTATGCTCCGGCGTGCCGGTGTAGCAGCCCGCAAATCCCATGACGGTGTCCAGAAGTGTCGCATAGATACCGCCGTGCGGTATGCCCGCGCGGTTCATCAGATGTGGCGCGATGGGCAGCTCCAGCCGTGCATAATCGGTGTCCCAATGAGTGAGCTGAAAGCCGAGGTGCTTTTGCAGCTCGTAGGGGGCCTCGTCCAGCGCGGGGTCAAGAGGGGCATAAAGCATGGTCAATTCGATCTCCCGTGGGGCACAGGCAAAGCTGCGCGAAAGTTCTTCTCAGTCAGTGACATGCATAGCCGCATTGCGCCAACCGAAACTTGTCAAAATTGTATACCGCCAACCTGTTTCCTTTCCAGCCGCAGGACGCCATGTCACTTGGGCACGACAGCGTGACACACAGTCCTTTGCCGATACATCCACAACCAGATGAGTGAATTCATGCGTACCCTTCCCCGCATCAGCCTTTGCCTCCTTCTTTTGACATCGCCCAGCCTTGCAGCAGCCGAACTGCACGAAGTCCGGATGCTCAACAAATCCGCGTCCGGACCGATGAGCTATGAGCCGGGATACCTAAAAATAGCCGCTGGTGACTCGGTACGATTTGTTGCCACTGACAAAAGCCACAACGTCGAGACAATTGCGAAAATGCTGCCCGAAGGGGCGACGCCGTTCAAAGGTGATCTGAATGAGGAAATTGAAGTGACCTTTGACGTTGAAGGGATCTATGGGCTCAAATGCGCGCCGCACTATGCGATGGGCATGGTGATGATCGTCCAAGTCGGCGACGCACCCGCAACATTGGAAGATTTGCCCGCAAAATTGCCCAGCCGCACCAGGAAACGCCTGATCGGCTACGTCCAAGCACAGGCCGAATAAGCCGCGTGAGAAACTATGAGGGCGGCATTGATCGTGCCGCCTTTTTTGCCGCCCAATTGCCGCTTGTCGCCCAAACAAAAAGCAGTCCGGCTGTGCGGGCTGCATTGATGGATCAGGAAAAGACTTCCATTCGGATCAGCTGTCAGGATCGTTCTCGTTGACCATGTCATCGTTGATATCGTCATCGGTCCAAGTGGCGAGGATTTCACCGGTCTGTGCGTCCAGCAGAAATTCGACTTCTTCACCAGCGTCATTGAGAACTTCGATGTCGATCACAACGTCTTCGGCTTCACGTTCCAGGCCGATTTCAACAATCTGACCCGGCGCGTGATCGAGCGCGATTGCGATGGCCTGATCAAAGGTCAAAGGCGAAGAAAGCGGCGGCAAAGCGTCGGTCTCGGCCACGGCCTGTACAGCAAAAAGGGTGCCGGCAACGGCGACAATAGAGGTGAAAGCAGCGATTTTCATGGGCGGTATCCTTGAGAGGTTGCGTTGGGTTACGCCCATGATCTGGAGGTGTCTGACGCCTGTTTCAACAGCAAATACATTACCTTACGGAATTTTAAGACTGTTGAAAGCCAGCCCTGTCAGACCGCGCTCAACCCGCCATCAATGGCAATCGCCTGACCGGTCATAAAGCTGTTCTCCGGCGCGTTGATCCAGAGCATCGCCTGCACCACTTCCTCAGGCTTGCTAACCCGACCCATCGGCACACGGCTGGCGATGTGGGAATAAGCATCTT
Source organism: Shimia haliotis (assembly GCF_900114415.1). Lineage (GTDB taxonomy): Bacteria > Pseudomonadota > Alphaproteobacteria > Rhodobacterales > Rhodobacteraceae > Shimia > Shimia haliotis. The sequence continues at coordinate 22,146 of NZ_FOSZ01000005.1, forward strand.
CACGCGACAACCCGGAGCGGTCGCCTACGATGTCGGCCATTTCCTCAACCATCGGTGTGGCCGAGAACGACGGACACAGCGCGTTGACGCGAATGCCGCGTTTGGCGTTTTCATCCGCCACGGCCTTGGTCATGCCGACAACCGCGTGTTTGGCAGCAGCATAGAGCGACAGGTGCCCCGCCCCCATCAGACCAGCGGCCGAGGCGGTGTTCAGGATCGCCCCCTGCCCGTGCTCCTGCATCAAGGGGATCTGATACTTCATGCACAGGAACACACCCTTGGCGTTCACATCCATCATCAGGTCGAAATCTTCGGTCGTCAGGTAATGCATCGGGCGCACATCGTGGCCGATGCCGGCGTTATTGATGCCCACGTGGATGGTGCCAAAGGCCGCCGCGATGTTGTCGACATGCGCCTTGACCTGCGCCTCGTCCGCGACGTTGACCACATCGGCCACAACCTCAAAACCCTGCGCGCGCAGCTCTTCGGCCACCTCGTTCAGCTTTTCGCCATTCACATCCGATAGACCTAGCTTCGCGCCTTCGTCTGCAAACCGTTGTGCTGCCATCGCGCCAAAGCCGCTGGCGGCACCGGTGATCATAACCACCTTATCTTGATACATTTTATCCACGTTTTGCGGCCTCCAGACCCGCCATTGCAAACATCGGCACAAAACCTCCCAGACGTTTTGCCCTTTCCGGATCGGACGCATTGCCGTCCAGCGCACGCTTCTTCACACCCTGAATGATCCCCGCCATGCGGAAGAAACAGAAGGCGAGATAGAAGCCGAATTTCTCGATCCCCGGCAGGCCCATGCGCTTGCAATAGGCCGCCACAAATTCCTCATCCGTCGGCAGGCCAAGAGCGGCACGATCCACGCCCGCCAGCCCGCGACCTTCGTTGCCCGGAGGCATTTGCCACTGCATGATCACAGCGGCCAGATCGGCGTAGGGATGGCCGATGGTCGACAGTTCCCAATCCAGCACCGCAACCACTTCGGGTCGGCCTTTCGCAAAGAGCATGTTGTCGATGCGGTAATCGCCATGCACCAAGGTGCGCTTGCCGTCGTCCGCGGGAATGTTGGCGTTCAGCCACTCCGCCAGCTCATCCATCTGCGGCACGCTTTCGGTTTCGGACGCGCGGTATTGCTTGGTCCAACGGCCGACCTGACGCTCGAAGTAATTGCCCTCGGGGCCGTAGTCCGACAGGCCCACAGCGTTGATGTCCACCGAATGGATCGCCGCCAGAACGCGGTTCATGTCGCCAATCACAGCGGCGCGTTCGTCGTTGGTCAGGTCTTTGAGGCGCGGATCGTCGAAATTGCGGCCATCGACAAAATCCATGACATAGAAATCGGAGCCGATGACATCCGCATCCTGACACAGCACATGCATCTTAGAGACTGGCACGTCGCTACCTGCCAGCGCCTTTTGCACGCGGAACTCGCGGTCCACGGCGTGTGCGGATTTCAACAGAACTCCGGGCGGCTTACGGCGCAGGACGTATTGCCCCGAGGGGGCATCCAGTCGGAAGGTCGGGTTGGATTGCCCGACGTTGAATTTCGTCGCCTCCGAGGGGCCTTGATACCCTTCAAGGTTGTCGGAAAGCCAGCGGTCTACTGCGGCTGTGTCCAAGATTGTCGCGTCCATTTTGTCCTCCCGAGGTCGCCTGCAGCCTTAGTCTTAGCTGTATGTCAGCATCTCGTCTTCGTTGTTTGCATCGATGTGTGGCGTCTCGTTAAAGCCGTTGAGCCAAGTCTGCCCCTTGGCCATCACAAATCGTGCCACAGCGCAGTTTTTCACCTGCAATTGCAACAGGATCATCTGGTCCGCAGGCGCGCCAACCACATCCGCCACCGTACGCCCGATGGCGCCGCCGCTGCTGACGGCGATCGGGGTTTTGGCGCCTGAGGCTGCAATGATCTCACGCGCTTCACGCACGCGATGGGTAAAGGCAGCAAAGGTTTCCGGTGGGTTGGCGATCTCGCCGTTTTGCCACTCCAGAACCGTATCACGCAGGATGCGGAAGTGGGTTTTACGATCATCATGCAGGCCTGCGGGCTTGTCATCACGATCCGCATACCGCGCTTCCAGCAACCCGCCGAAATCAAACTCGTTCCAGCCTGGGACAACCACCGGCTCTATGCCGGTCTTAAGGGCACTTTCGATGCCCTCCCAAGTTTGTCGATGCCGTTTCTGTGCCCCGATGAACACGGCATCCGGCGTCACACCTTGCTTCTTTAAAGCCGCGCCCAGCGCCTGCGACTGGCGATGACCGAGGTCCGACAGGTTGTCGTAGTCGGCCGCGCCAAAACTCGCCTGTGCATGACGCACAAGATGCAACATCTGGCTCATTTCATGCGGCCCTGAAGGCGCTCCCACGCCGCAATGTATTCGCGCTCAATACGGTTCACCAACTCGGCAGTCGGCAAGACATCCTTAACCGCGCCAATGCCCTGACCGGACCCCCAGATGGTTTTCCACGCTTTGGGTTTTTCACGGTCATCGCCAAAATCCATGGTCTTGACGTCACCTTCCGGCAAATTGTCCGGATCCATGCCGGCATTGGAAATAGAGCCTTTGAGGTAGTTGCCGGATACGCCGGTAAAGAGCGACGAATAGACAATGTCGTCCGCGCCGCTGTCGACGATCATGTCTTTATAGCCCTGCACCGCGTTGGCCTCTTCGGTGGCAATAAACGGCGTGCCGATATAGCCGAGGTCCGCGCCCATGGCCTGTGCGGCAAGCAAAGACGCCCCAGTGCCGATCGAGCCCGACAGCAGCAGTGGTCCGTCGAACCACTCGCGGATTTCAGAAATCAAGGCCAGCGGGCTTTGCGGGCCGGCGTGGCCTCCGGCGCCTGCGGCGACCGCGATCAGACCATCCGCGCCTTTCTCGATCGCCTTCTTGGCAAACTTGTTGTTGATGATGTCGTGCAGCGCGATACCGCCGCAGTCATGTGCGGCGTCGTTGACTTCAACGCGTGCCCCCAGCGAGGTGATCCAGATCGGCACTTTGTGTTTGTGGCAAAGCTCGATGTCACGCTCCAGCCGCGTGTTGGACCGGTGCACAATCTGATTCACCGCAAAAGGCGCCGCCGGAGTGTCTGGATTTTCCTGATTGTGACGGTCGAGTTCTTCGCGGATTTCCGTCAGCCACGTATCCAGCAAGGGATGCTCGCCCTCGCCTTCGCGCGCGTTCAGCGCCGGAAAGCTGCCAATGATGCCTGCTTTACATTGGGCAATCACCAACGCGGGGACCGAAATAATAAACAAAGGCGAGGCAACTGCGGGGATACGCAGTCCTTGCAGGGCCTTGGGCAGATGGCTGTCACCAGACATGGGAAACTCCTGTTGTTGGTTGGCAGGATAAGGCCGTTTGTTACGGCCTCAAGCAAGCGTGTTGGAAAAGAACTTAACGTCACATGACGCGGTGTCGGTTTTTTCACGCCTTGAAACGTGTTGAGGGCTGCGGAGGGTCTCCCCTGTGGCCACAAAACCGCCCCTTGAGCGGTCGGGGTGATTGCCCCCCGCAAGGTCAGTGTTGCGCCAAAAATCGGTGGATGCGATCGGCGACATCGGCGGGACGCTGGTGCAGGATCCAATGATCGGCGTCGGCGACTTCTTCAATGGTGAGGGTGTCACAATACTCCTGCAGGCCTTCATAGCTCTCGGGCAGAAGTGCGGTGTCGTTCATCCCCCAGATCAACAGGTGCGGCATGCGCACACGCAGGGCATCAGTTGGCAAGTCAGGCAACTCTTCAGGCGGGATCGGCGAACCGGGATCGGCGAGCTTGAGCGGCGAGGCGCGGTACCAGTTCAACATTGCGCGCACCCCTTCCACATTGCCCCAAGCCGCACGGTAAGCCGCGCGCCGAGCAGGTGTCATCCACCCCATATCCATGTGTTTGTTGAAGATATCAAAGATTGCGGCGTGATCATTGGCGACCAAATCATGTTCTTTGCCCTCACGGCGCAGATCCGCGATGTATTGGCTGGCGACGCTCTGCGCCCCGCCCGCGGCCATGGCACGTTGGAAAGGGCCAGGATGCACGCCGTTGGCGATGATCAAATGCGAGACCAAGTCCGGATTGCGAAACGCCAGCCCATAGGCGACGGCGGACCCCCAATCGTGGCCGACCACCACGGCGGGCGCGTCCGGACTGTAGTGAGAGATCACGGCGGTGGCGTCAGACAGCAGCGCTGGCAGCACATAGTCTTTGATGTCCTGCGGCTTCCAGCTTGCGCCAAAGCCACGCTGGTCTGGTGCGACGCAGAGGAAATCCTGCGCCAGATGCGGCATCAGCTCCTCAAAAGCGCCTGAGTATTCAGGGAAACCATGCAGGAACAGCATCATGGGCTTTCCTGCCTCTCCGGCCACCAGCATATTGAACCGCTGGCCGGAGATCTTCAGTGTTTCGTTGCGCATCACCGCTGATCGGGCAGCACGTAATCGGAAAACTGTTTGCGCAGGTTCAGCTTGGACACTTTGCCCGTGGCCGTCATCGGCAGCTCGTCAACAAACACCACGTCATCGGGCAACTGCCATGTGGCGAAGTGTTCTTTGAGCATATCCATCAGCTCGCCAACCTCAGGTTTGCCTTCCGGCGAGGGCACCACGATCATCAGCGGGCGTTCGTCCCACTTCGGATGCGGCACGGCAATCACCGCGCAATTGGCCACCTTGGGATGCCCCATGACCGAGTTTTCCAGATCAAGCGAAGAAATCCACTCGCCGCCGGACTTGATCAGGTCTTTGGCGCGGTCGGTGATCGTCAGATAGCCATTTTCATCAATGGTCGCCACGTCACCCGTACCAAACCATCCTTCAGAGTCAAAGGCCGTCGCATTGGCTTCATCGTTGTTGAAATAGCCCGCTGTGATGGCATTGCCACGGACAAAAAGCTCGCCGGCTTCTTTGCCATCATGGGCGAGGCGCTTGCCGTCTTCATCCACGATCTTGAGGTCCACACCGAACACACGGCGGCCCTGCTTGGACTTGATTGCCACCCGTTCGCTCAGAACGTGATGTTCCAGATGCACCGGCAGGTTGCCCTGCGTGCCGATCGGGCTCATTTCCGTCATGCCCCATGCGTGACAGACATTGACGCCATCTTCCTCAAAGAAAGCAATCATGCTGGCAGGCGCGGCAGAGCCACCCACGACCATGTCACCCAGCCCCTCGGGCATGCGGCCCTGTTTGTGAATTTCACCCTGAAGCCCGAGCCAAACGGTCGGCACACCCCACGCGGAATAGACCTTCTCATTGTCCATCAGGCGGAACAGGCTTTCGCCATCCAGCGCCCCACCAGGGAAGATCAGCGACGCACCGGTCAGCGGCGCGGCATAAGGCAGGCCCCATGCGTTGACGTGGAAGAGCGGCACAACCGGCAGAATACGTTTGCCCGGCTGCAACGCTTTGGGCAGCGACAACGCCACCATCATCGCGTGAAGCACTGTGGATCGATGGGTATAAAGCGTGCCCTTCGGATTGCCCGTAGTGCCCGAGGTATAACAAAGCCCTGCCGCGGTATCTTCGGGGAAATCAGGCCAGTCAAAATACTCCGGCTGACCCTCTAGCAACTCTTCGTAGCACAGGTAGTCACCCTCGGGCATATGGGCGCGATCGGTCATCACAACCACCTTGAGACCCGAAGGCCATTGGCCCCGCAGCGCGTCCACAAGCGGCACAAAGGTCGTGTCGACGAACAGCATCGTGTCCTCGGCGTGGTTCACGATGTAGCTCATCTGTTCCGCCGACAGACGCGGGTTGATGGTATGACAGACGCCGCCCGCGCCGGAAATGGCGTAATACAGCTCCAGATGGCGATAGCCGTTCCAAGCCAGCGTCGCGATGCGATCGCCGGTTTGCAGGCCTTGTGCCTTGAGTGCATGGGCCAGTTTGGCCACGCGCAGGGCCGTGTCCGCATATGTCTGGCGATGGATGTCGCCTTCGGTGCGGACCGAAACGACCTCGCCCGACGGGTGAATTTCTGCCGCGTAGGAAAGAATGTCCGAAATCTTGAGCGGACGCATCATCATGGAGCCTTGCATCACTGGCCCTCCCTGCCAAAGTGAATCGAGTGGCGTGCAGGTTATGCGGGCGGGCGCAAAAAGCAAAAGCACAAATGGGTCATGCCGCAGCGTCGCGAGCCTTGTCGCTGGCCACCGGTCCCCACTGGCGACTGTGCTTTGATGCACAGTAATCGTGACCCCGCGCGAATTGCGCACAGTCTGGCTGTGACTTAGCTATGAAAAGAGCGAACAGTTCTTCGGAAGGAGACCCCATGTCTATCAGACCTGTTTTGGAAACCCGCAAAGCCGTCCCCGCCACTGAGGGCGCCGGCGTTCAATTGCACCGCGCGTTTGGATTTCGTGATCCGGAGGAACTGGATCCGTTTTTGATGATGGATCATTTCCGCAACGACGATCCCCGCATGTATGAGGCCGGATTTCCGTGGCACCCGCACCGTGGGATCGAGACAATCACCTATGTGATAGAGGGTGCGGTGGAGCATCAGGACAGCCTTGGCAACACTGGCAACCTGAAATCCGGTGATGTGCAATGGATGACCGCCGGACGTGGTATTCTGCATCAGGAAATGCCTACCGCCGATGCCAACGGCATGAACCACGGCTTTCAGCTTTGGGCCAACCTGCCGCGTGACCTGAAAATGACCGATCCGCGCTATCAGGACGTGGAAGCCAAGGAAATTCCGGAGATCATCGAAGATGACGGCACCCGTGTGCGCGTGATCATCGGCAATTTCTGGGGGCGGAGCGGACCGGTTGACGGCATTGCTGCTGACCCGATGTTTCTTGATGTCACGGTACCGGCTGGAGTGAAAAAGACCTTTCCCGTCGACACCCGCCGCCGCGCGTTTGCCTATGTGTTTGAGGGCGCAGGTGCCTTTGCGGACGCGAGCCAGCCGACTGGAATTCTTTTGGAAAAAGAAGTCGCTGGCCACGAGGTGAATATCCGCGACCTAAGCGGGGATCGTACGCTTGTGCGCTTTGGCAACGGCGACGAAGTCACCGTGCAGGCCGGTGAGGAAGGGGTGCGGTTTTTGCTGATCTCCGGCCAGCCGATTCAAGAACCTGTCGCTTGGCACGGACCGATTGTGATGAACACGCAGGCTGAGCTGCAACAGGCCTTTGCAGACCTGCGCAATGGCACGTTTATCAAGCCGGCGCACTAACCCAACTTGCGGCTGGGAGCTTTGCCCCAGCCGCAGCAAGATGCATTCTCCCTACAGAATAATTCGCTCGCACTGAAGGATCGGACCTTCCGCACCGGACCGCGTGGACGAAAATGCGGCAAGACAATTCCGCTCTCAAATCACGCTCCGACGGATTTGCGCACCATGTCCCAATAAATCTGTTCAACTTCTTCCAGCGACAGACGGCCCCCTTCGCGGAACCAAGTGTTCACGCCGGTCAACATCGCTATCACCGCCATTGTCGCGAGCTTCGGGTCCGCGACATGGAACACGCCTTCAGCCATCCCCGCCCGCAGGATCACCTCGAGTTGATCCTCATAGGTCCGGCGCAGCCCTTCAATGCGGGCGAAATTGTCTTCGCTCAGGTTGCGCAGCTCCATATAGGCGATAAAGACCTCTTCGGGGCGTTCCGAGTGAAAGCGGATGTGGAACCGTGTGAATGTCTCAAGCGCTTGCAACGGCGTCGCGTCGTCCGGCAAATCGGCGCGGGAGGCCAGCAATTCGCCCATATGCGTGTTCATCAGGTCAAACAACAAACTCTGCTTGTCCGGCGTGTAATTATACAACGCGCCGGCTTGCACCCCCACTTCGCGCGCGATCTGGCGCATCGAAACCGCAGCAAACCCGTGTTGCGCGAACAGCTTAAGAGCCGCCGTGCGAACGCGGGGGCCGGTGATGTCAGAATGAGAACCTTGGGTACGTGCCATAAAAAGACAAATAACTGAACAAGCGTTCTTATAAAACCCCTTCCGAGGTCGCGCGCACCGGCTTTCGCTCTATTGCCGCAAGACTGTGCATCGGTCATAAAGAGGCCAAAGTGATCACACAGGCTGCACAGATGGTTTCCCTCACCCGCTCCGCTATTTTGGGCGCTACCGCTTTGGCTTTGACCGCCTGCGGGCAGTTTCCCGAGGTGGTCGGCGAGGTCGATGACAATCTGACCCGCGCCGCGTATCCCAAAATTTTGCCCAACACAGAGGCGCTTGTCGCGGAAACTCCGCGTCTGCATTCCGGCAGCGACGAAGCGCTGGAAGCCCGCGAACGCCGCTTACGCAAGCGTGCAGAGGCTTTGCAGAAGTAAGTCGGCAGCTTGCGTTGCACGACCGTCACGAACCCGCTAAAGGGCAAGGACGTATTAACTACCGATTTCAGGAGACACCGCTGATGACCACTTCCCCGCTCCCGCCATTGCGACTTGGGATTGCAGGGCTTGGCACCGTTGGTGTCGGCGTTGTGAAAATCGTGCGCCAGAAAGCGGCGCTTCTGTCCGCCCGCACCGGTCGCGCCATAGAAATCACGGCCGTTTCGGCCCGTTCCCGCGACAAGGATCGCGGCGTGACCCTGTCCGGCTATGCTTGGGAAGACGATCCTGTGGCGCTGGCCAAACGCGACGACGTGGATGTGTTTGTCGAGCTGATGGGCGGCGAAGACGGCCCAGCGAAAGACGCCATTGAGGCCGCAATCGCCCTTGGCAAAGATGTGGTCACCGCCAACAAGGCGCTTTTAGCGCATCACGGTCAAGCGCTGGCCGAAGCCGCGGAAGCCAAAGATGCGGTGATCCGCTTTGAGGCCGCTGTTGCTGGCGGTATTCCGGTGATCAAATCCCTGACAGAAGGACTGGCGGGCAACGAAATCACCCGTGTGATGGGCGTGATGAACGGCACCTGCAACTACATTTTGACACGGATGCAAGACGCCGGCCTGCCCTATGAAGAGGTTTTTGCCGAAGCAGACGCACTTGGCTATCTCGAAGCTGACCCCAACCTTGACGTGGGCGGCATCGACGCGGGCCACAAATTGTCGCTGTTGTCGTCCATCGCCTTTGGCACGCAAGTCGATTTCGACGGCGTGGCGCTTGAAGGCATTCAGCGCATTTCCATCGAGGACATCCATCAGGCGGCGGAACTTGGCTATAAAATCAAGCTCTTGGGAGTGACCCAACTGACCGGCCGCGGCCTTGAGCAGCGCATGTCGCCCTGTCTCGTGCCCGCCGATAGCCCGCTTGGTCAACTCAAGGGCGGCACCAACATGGTGGTGATCGAAGGGGACGCGGTTGAGCAGGTCGTTCTGCGTGGCCCTGGTGCTGGAGAAGGCCCGACCGCCAGCGCGGTGATGGGCGACGTTTGCGATATTGCGCGCGGGATCCGTGTCGCGACTTTCGGTGTCCCCGCAACGCAACTGAGCAAAGCCAGTAGCGCGCAGTCCAACTCGCCGGCCCCCTTCTATTTACGCCTTGCGTTGGAAGACAAACCCGGCGCCATGGCGAAGATCGCCACAGCATTGGGCGACAATGGCATCAGCATCGACCGCATGCGCCAGACCCGCCACGACGACGCCCACGCACCGGTTCTGATCGTGACGCACAAAACCCAGCGCAACGCGCTTGATCAGGCCATCGAGGCCATGCGCGCCAGCGGTGTTATGGCGTCCGATCCGGTCGCGCTCCGCATCGAAACAGTATGAATGACAGGGCTTACAAGCCCTTGAGGCTTGTGAGCTTTCCCCGCCTGCGGTATTGCATCGGCAGGACCAGTACATAAGGATTTCCCCATGTCGCAATCGCCCGAATTTCACGACCGCATGTTGTCCCTTGGCCTCGCGCGTGTCGCGGAGCAGGCTGCCATCGCTTCTGCCGCGCTGATCGGCAACGGCGACGAAAAGGCCGCAGATCAGGCGGCTGTGAACGCCATGCGTGAACAACTCAATCTGTTGGACATCGCCGGTGTTGTGGTGATCGGTGAAGGCGAACGTGACGAAGCCCCGATGCTGTTTATCGGCGAAGAGGTCGGCACCGGCAACGGCCCCGGCGTGGACATCGCTCTTGACCCGCTGGAAGGCACCACCCTGACCGCGAAAGACATGCCCAATGCGCTGACCGTGATCGCCATGGGGCCACGCGGCTCGATGCTGCACGCGCCCGACACCTACATGGACAAGCTGGCAATCGGCCCTGGCTATCCCGAAAATGTGGTGACTCTCGACATGTCGCCCGCGGAACGCGTCGCCGCGCTGGCCAAGGCCAAAGGCTGTGACCTCTCTGACATCACCGTCTGCATTCTGGAACGTCCCCGCCACGAGGACATGATCGCCGAAGTGCGCGGCACCGGCGCGTCGATCCGCTTGATCACCGACGGTGACGTTGCTGGCGTGATGCACTGCGCCGAAGCCGAAGAAACCGGCATCGACATGTATATGGGTCGCGGTGGCGCCCCCGAAGGCGTGCTGGCAGCAGCCGCTCTGAAATGCATGGGCGGCCAGATGTGGGGTCGTTTGGTGTTCCGCAACGACGACGAACGTGGCCGTGCCGCCAAGACCGGCATCACCGATCTGGATCGTGTCTATTCCCGCGACGAGATGGTCACTCAGGACGTGATCTTTGCCGCAACCGGCGTGACCGGCGGCTCGCTGTTGCCACGCATCAAGCGCAGCCCGGGCTGGATCGAAACCGAAACGCTGCTGATGCGTTCCAAATCCGGCTCTGTGCGTCGCATGACCTACCGCGCGCCGGTGGATCAGACCTCTTGATCACTCGACCAAAGCTTGTTTGACTGGGCCACGCGCCCTGATGGCCCGCCCTTTGGCGGGCCTTTTCATAAGACAAAGGCCACCTCATGAGCGATTTTCTCGATGTCTCCGAAAGCCTGACGGGCCGTCGCTGGGTTGGCCCTGCGGTGGAAATCAGCCGCGCTGCCGAACAGATCGCTCAGGACACCAACCTGCCCCCCGCGCTTTGTGCCGTGCTGGCCCGTCGCGGCGTGCCCGCACAGGAAGCCGCGAGTTTTCTGGAACCAAAGCTCGCCGACCTGCTGCCCGATCCACGCACAATCAAGGATATGGAGGTCGCCGCAGCGCGGTTTTTGCAGGCGGTGAAAGCCAAACAGCGGATCGCGGTCTTTGCCGACTATGACGTGGACGGCGGCACCTCCGCCGCGCTTCTGATCACGTGGCTGCGCGCCATGGGCCTGACAGCCACGCTTTATGTGCCAGACCGGATCGACGAAGGCTATGGCCCCAACGCACCAGCCATGGCAGCGTTGGCCAAGGATCACGACCTGATCATTTGCGTTGACTGCGGCACGCTCTCCCATGACCCGATTGCAGCCGCCAAGGGTGCGGATGTGGTGGTTCTTGATCACCACCTTGGCGGGGAAACCCTGCCGGATTGCGTGGCGGTGGTGAACCCCAACCGTCAGGACGAAAGTGGCGAGCTTGCCCATCTTTGTGCAGCATCAGTGGTGTTTTTAATGCTCGTCGAAGCCAACCGCCAGATGCGCGCCGAAGGCGCGAATGGCCCAGACCTTATGTCGATGCTCGATCTGGTGGCGCTTGGCACTGTGGCGGATGTGGCTCCGCTGATCGGCGTCAACCGCGCGCTGGTGCGTCAAGGTCTCAAGGTCATGAGCCGCCGCGAGCGCGCTGGTGTTGTAGCGCTCTCAGACGTCAGCCGCATGGACAGCGCTCCCAACACATACCACCTCGGCTTTCTGCTGGGCCCACGCGTGAACGCGGGCGGGCGCATTGGCAAGGCCGATCTTGGCGCGCGACTGCTCTCGACAGACAACGAACAGGAAGCCCGCGCCATTGCCGATCAACTCGACCACCTCAACACCGAACGGCGGGATATCGAGGCCGCCGTGCGCGCCGCAGCGCTGGCGCAGGCCGAAGAGCGCGGCCTTGACGCGCCGCTCGTTTGGGCCGCAGGCGAAGGCTGGCATCCGGGTGTTGTTGGCATCGTGGCCTCCCGCTTGAAAGAAAACACCAACCGTCCCGCGATTGTCATTGGCCTTGACGGCGACGAGGGCAAAGGGTCAGGCCGCTCGGTCTCCGGTGTCGACCTTGGCGCATCGATCCAGAAACTCGCGGCCGAAGAGCTGCTGATCAAAGGGGGCGGTCACAAAATGGCCGCTGGTCTCACCGTGGCCCGCGACCAGTTGGAACCTGCCATGGCGCGCCTGTCAGAACTGCTCGCAAAACAGGGCGCGGGGAATGCGGGTCCTGCTGATTTGAAACTCGACGGTCTTTTGATGCCAGCGGCAGCCACCGTCGAACTCATTCAGGACATCGACAAAGCCGGCCCCTATGGCGCTGGCGCACCCGCACCACGGTTTGCCTTTCCCGATGTGGAAATCCGCTTCACCAAACGTGTCGGCGACAGCCATATCAAGGTGACATTCGGCGACGGCTTCGGCGCCCGCCTCGACGCCATCGCTTTTGGTGCCTACGACACGCCGCTTGGCCCCGCACTCGAAAGCCATGGTGGCGCGCGCTTCCATCTGGCCGGTCGTCTGGAGATCAACACATGGGGCGGGCGCCAGACCGTTCAACTACGCCTTGAAGACGCTGCGCGCGCCTAGTTTTTGTTGAGGTCCCCTGCCGTGTTCCGGCTTTGCCGCTGAGCAAAAACAGCCCGCATTCTGCGCGGCCGCGAGCCCATCGGCAATTCACTGCTCATGCGGCGCGGACACAGTCGAATTTTCGGAAAAGTTTCCTACATCCCTAGTGAGATCTCGCCTCAACCCACACCAACTTACCTAACGTGGCCGCCCTCTTCGCCCGCGCGTCTCCGGGTCGGCTGCTCGCTTGGCTGAAAGGCTGTCTCATGACTGTTCCAACCGAAACCCCGAACGCGACACGCGCCACTCCGCCTCCATGGACTCGAACTGCCGAGACCGTTGGCGCCACGCACCAAACCGACATAGACCACGGCCTGACCACAGCTCTGGCGGCCAAAAAACAGGCGGAACACGGTCCAAACAAGCTTGTGGAAGGCGATGCAGTCTCGCCGTTCTTTTTGTTTCTCGAGCAGTTTAAAAGCCCGCTCCTCATCATCCTGATGATCGGGGCGGCGATTTCATTTTATACACAACACTACGTCGACGCAGTTGCCATTGCGGTGATCGTTCTGATCAACGCGGTCATCAGTTTCCTGCAGGAATACCGCGCCGCCCAGTCTCTCGCCGCGCTCAAAGACATGGCTGCGCCCATGGCAATGGTAAAGCGCGACGGTACTTGGATTGAAATTCCCGCAGTCGACATCGTGCCGGGTGACCTGTTGCGCTTTAAGGCTGGCGACATAATCGCCGCAGATGTGCGATTCACCGATGCCGCGCGTCTGGCCGTGGACGAAGCTGCACTTACAGGTGAATCCGAACCTGTCGACAAACACACCCTGCCTATTGAGGACGCAAATATCGTTCTCGCCGACCGGCTGAACATGGGCTTCATGAGCACCAAGGTTACAAACGGCACCGGCGAAGGCATTGTCACCGCCACCGGCATGCAGACCGAGGTGGGCCACATCGCCCACCTGATGGCCACCGCCGAAGATCCGAAAACCCCGCTGCAACTGCGCATCGAAAAGCTCTCCAAAGTTCTGATCGGCGCGGCTTTGGCCGTGGTCGCTGTGGTGATAGGCATCGGCATTTTTCAGGGTATGGACATGACCGAGATGCTCAACACGGCGATCTCGCTGTCTGTGGCCGCGATCCCTGAAGGCCTGCCCACTGTTGTGACCATCGTCCTGACCCTTGGCTCGCAACGCATGGCGTCCAACAACGCTTTGGCCCGCAAGCTCAGCTCTGTTGAAACACTGGGCACGACCTCGGTGATTTGCTCTGACAAAACAGGCACGCTGACACAGAACCAGATGCAGGTTATGCGCGCTTGGGCAGGTGGCAAGACTTGGGACGTGACCGGCGAAGGGTTTGATCCAAACGGCGCCTTTGTCGATGCCCAAGGGAATGAGGCAGACATCCGCAAGGAATTCGACCTGCGCCAGATGCTCAACATTTCCGCCTATTGCAACGACGCCGACCTGGTCACAGTGGATGGCCGCGCCTCCGTGCAGGGCAACCCGACCGAAGGTGCACTGGTCGTGGCTGCCGCCAAGGTTGGCCTGTCGCGGGACCGCCTGCGGGAGCGCAACGTGCAGACGCTGGAAAGCTTCCCGTTTGACAGCACCCGCAAGATGATGAGTCTGCACGTGCAAACGCCAAGCGGCGAGAAGTTCCTCGTTGCCAAAGGCGCGCCGGATGTCATCCTGAACCGTGCCAAAGGCGTTTGGATGAACGGCGCCGTACATCCTTTGACCGACGCCATGCGCGCCGAAGTCGAGGCGGTGATCGACGATTTCGGTTCCCGCGCCCTGCGCACGCTGGCTGTGGCTTACCGCCAGACCGACGACGGAATCTTTGATCCAACGGACCCCGAGCAGGACATCGTGCTGATCGGCATCCACGGCATCATGGACCCGCCGCGACCGGAAGTGCGCGACGCGGTCAGCGACGCCACCAGCGCGGGCATCCGCACGGTGATGATCACCGGCGATCACGCCAAAACCGCACAAGCGATTGCCGAGCAGATCGGCATCAAAACGCGCGACGATCAGACTGTGCACACCGGCGCCGACCTTGATCAGATGTCTGACGAGCAACTGGAGGCGGTCGTGCCCAACGCCGCGGTCTTTGCCCGCGTCACGCCCGAGCACAAGCTGCGCATCGTCAGCGCCATGCAAAACACGGGCGAGGTCGCCGCCATGACCGGTGACGGTGTGAACGACGCCCCTGCTCTGCGCAAAGCCGACATCGGCGTCGCCATGGGCATCACAGGAACCTCGGTGGCCAAAGACAGCGCTGCGCTGGTGCTGCTGGACGACAACTTCTCCACCATCGTCAAGGCGGTGAAAGAAGGCCGGCGTATCTATGACAACCTTCTGAAGTTTGTCCGCCAGGCGCTGACCGCCAACGTGGCCGAGGTCTCTACGATCCTCTTTGCGTTTATCCTGATGGGAGCAGATCCCCTGATGCCGCTGACGCCTCTGATGATCCTCTGGGTAAACCTTGTCTCCGACGGCATCCCAGCTCTGGCGCTCGGCTTTGAAAAAGCCGAAGGCGACATCATGCAGCGCAAGCCGCGAGCCCGCGACGAGGACATCTTTGCCGGTGGTCTCAAGCAGCGCATCCTGATCCGCGGCCTTGCCGTGGGTGCGGTCAGCTACTGGGCCTTCCAGGAGGCGTTGAGCCTCAATCTTGATCTGGAAACGGCGCAAACCATGGCGTTTGTGACCATCATGTTCGCGCAGCTCTGGCATGTATTTGATGCCCGCACGACGACAACGCTCTTCCGCAAGTCGCCGTTTGGCAACCCGAAGCTCCTGATGGCTGTCGGTTTGTCGCTGGCACTTTCGGCCGTCGCGGTCTTCACGCCGTTGGGTCACTTCGTGCTGGGCACCGCAAGTCTGACACCGCAACTGCTGCTCGGATGCGCCTTTGTCGCCGCCTTGCCCACGCTGGTTCTGTCGGGTCTCAAAGAGATCTTTGGGTGGTCCTGGCTTTGACACCGTCGGGCGGGGCCGCGTGCCCCGCTCTACACACAACACCCGCCCAAAAACCGGCAACTTTGGTGTCTTAAAAACGCGCAAAAACTGCGGCCACAGGCGCACTCAGACTGCCAAAGACCGGGATGCGCAAAAATCTCCTCGGCTGCCAAATTTCCACTTGCACCCGTGCGCACCATTCACTAGATACGCGTCACGCTTCAACGCGTCCCGTTCGTCTATCGGTTAGGACGCCAGGTTTTCAACCTGGAAAGAGGGGTTCGATTCCCCTACGGGATGCCAGAAGCCGGGCAAAAAGATCACGTATCTGACGCACCCGAAAAGAGCGTCCCGTTCGTCTATCGGTTAGGACGCCAGGTTTTCAACCTGGAAAGAGGGGTTCGATTCCCCTACGGGATGCCATTTTTTCCACCATGCTCCCCACTCACGCAACCGCCTGCATCGTAGCCGATCGCATACTTCGATCCGCTGTGGGATGCTGTTTTCCCTGTGTGCAAAGGCAAATCCTTGCCGATCCATTGCATTTTAGGAAGATTGTCGCCTCACAACTATAGCTTGGCATCGAATACTCGTCTGTTCACATGGACACGGCGCGCTGCGGGTTTACATATCGGTCATCGCACGCAACCCCTCCAATCGGAGACTTCGCAATGCCCGCCAACCTTTTTTTGATGTGGATTCTGCCATTGGCCAAGGCCCCGACAACGGAGGTGAAGGGCGCGCCCGAAGTGACCGGCTCATTCTTCTGGGCCACCACCAGAGCCGGAGAAGGGTCTTCCCTTCTGGCTGAAACGCAAGCCGACAATCTGGACCGGGCTCCGGGCAGACGCCCGGGCTGGTTGCGCGATTAAAGCACGGGCGGCACATCCACGGCTGGCGCGCTTGGCTTGATGTCCACCAACGGCGTGCCGTCAAAACAATCAATCGCATCAATGCCGATCCGACCGGCCTCAAGATCCAGTGACGTGATCCGCACCGCCGCCAGTGAAATCGGATTGACCCGATTTGGCGAGCGCAATGCGAAGGTGCCGCAGGCCTCGTCACGGTGACGCGGTCTTTGGGTGATCAGATCGCGCCGCGCTTGATGCATCCAGTAGAACAACAAAATCCCCTGCCCGACTTCAAGGCCCGTCAAACCCTGCACAAAGGCCAGTTCCAACTCGACCGTCGCGCCTTTCCCGCTGTCGCGGGCGCGGGTGACATTCTTGGGGCAATCGCCGCGCGCCCACGGGGTGCGGATGCGGCCGATGAACCGGATTTGCGCGTCGACACGCTCCAGCGGGTCAAACCCCAACTGCGTTTCGCCTTCACGGATTTCCGGTTCCATCATCGGTCACTCCATCAATAAATCCACCACACCGCTGCGAGCGTAATCGGCGGGAAGGCCACCAGAATGATCACCCGCACGATATCGGCCAGAACAAACGGCGCGGTGCCGCGGAAGGTTTCGCTGATCGGGATGTCGCGCGCCATGGCGTTGATGACAAACAGGTTCATTCCCACCGGTGGCGTGATCAGACCGACCTCCACAACGATCAGAACGATGATGCCGAACCAAAGGGCAAAGTCCTCACCGCTCATGCCGAAATCCAGCGCCATCATGATCGGAAAGAAGATCGGCACCGTCAAAAGCACCATCGACAGGCTGTCCATCACACAACCAAAGATCAGATAAAGCACAAGCACACAGATCAGGACAAACATCGGCGAGAAGCCCTGTTCAGCCACCCATTGCGCCGAGGTCTGCGGCAATTGCGTCAGCGCAAGGAAGGCGTTGAACATGCCCGCGCCCAACACGATGAAAAAGATCATCGCGGTGGAATTGGCGGTCGCCAGAATCGACTGCACAATCTTGTGCAGATCCAGCCCGCCCGACAAAAGCGCAACCATAGCGGTCAGGAAGGTGCCCACCGCTGCGGCCTCGGTCGGGGTGAAGATACCGGCATAAATGCCGCCCACCACGATCAGGAAGATGAACAGAACCGGCAGCACCATTACCAGCGCCCAGAACCTCTGTCCCCACGGCACCCGCTCTGCGGGATCACCCGAGCCGGGCACAAGTCGCACATAGATCGCCACAACCAGCATATAGCCAACCGCTGCCAGAATGCCGGGAATGAAGGCCGCGACAAAAAGCTTGGCGATGTTCTGTTCCGTCAGAATGGCGTAGATCACCAAAATCACCGACGGCGGAATGAGAATGCCCAGCGTGCCGCCTGCGGCCAAAGCCCCCGTCGCCAGCGGCCCCGAGTAGCCATAGCGGCGCAACTCCGGCAAAGCGACCTGCCCCATAGTGGCGGCTGTTGCCAAAGAGCTGCCGCAGATCGCGCCAAAGCCCGCACAGGCGCCAATGGCCGACATCGCCACCCCGCCTTTCAGGTGCCCCATCCAGGCCTCTGCGGCCTTAAACAGGCGCTTGGACATGCCCGAGTGGGTGGCAAACTGCCCCATCAGCAAAAACAGAGGCACAATCGACAGGGAATAGCTTGAGAAGGTGCTGAAGGTCAGGTTCTTAAGCTGCCCCAGAACCATCGCATGGCTGTCCATGATCATCCATGTGCCGCCCACGCCCACCGCCATCATCGCAAGGCCAATCGGCACCCGCAGAAAGATCAACGCCAAAAGAACAGGGAAGGACCAGATGCCAATTTCCAGATCGCTCATGCCCCACCTCCCGGCAATGCCTTTAGGCTGCGAAGCACGCAAAACAGAGACACAATGACAAAGGCCACCGCACCCACCATCGCCGCCGCATAGGCCTGCCAGATGTCAATTTGTAGAATGAATGTGGTCTCGTAGTAGGACTTCTTGTCGAGCATCCCCAACCACAAACGCCAGCAGATCACCACCGCAGCAAAGGCCATGCCGATGTCCGCGATCAGGTCGAGAAGGTTGTTGCCGATGCGCCCGAAGGAGGGTTGAAACAGATCGACCCGCGCATGCCCGCGCACATATTGGCAGTAGGGCAGGAAGGCAAAAATGGCGAAGGCCATGCCCATTTCCAAAAGCTCCACATCGCCGGGCACCGGCTTGAGGCCAAATGGTATCAACCAACGGCCGGTGATCGACACCGTGACCATGATCACAAGGCCGATCAAAACGACCCCGCCCGCCATCGCCACAGCACGGGCCAGCCAGCCCACTGCTTTGTCCAAAAATCGGTACACGTTTGCCCTCCCCAATTTGTCGCCACAATGGCGATGGGGATGCACCTGTCAACAGTTACAAAAATTCAGGCTTCCGGCACGCCGCCAAGGCTGTCCAGTATCGGACAATCAGGGCGGTCATCGCCCGCACAACACGCCACCAAATGCGACAGTGTTTTGCGCATTTCCTGAAGCCCCGCGATCTTGGCATCTATGTCCACCAAGTTCTGTTTGGCGACCAGTTTGACGTCTGCAGACGCCCGCCCCCTGTCCTCATATAGGGCCAGCAACGTACGACAGTCCTCGATCGTGAAACCAAGCGATCTCGCCCGCCCGACAAAGGCGAGCTTGTGCAAATCCCGGTCGGAAAATTGCCGGTATCCGTTGGCGCTGCGCGCGGGCCGGATAAAGCCGATATCCTCATAGTAGCGAATGGTTTTTGCCGGCAGGCCCGAGCGCTCCGCCACATCTCCGATATTCATGCTGCAGCCTCCTCTGGCATAGCCGCTTTGACCGAGCGCAGCCGCAACGCGTTGGTCAGCACAAAGACACTCGACAAGGCCATCGCGCCAGCCCCCAGCATGGGCGACAACATAGGACCGCCCACCAGATAAAGCGCGCCCGCAGCAACGGGAATCAGCGCAACGTTGTAGGCAAACGCCCAAAACAGGTTTTGGCGAATATTACGGATCACCGCTTGCGATACCGTGACAGCGTTCACCACGCCGCGCAAATCGCCCGACATCAAAACCACGTCTGCGGCTTCAATGGCAACATCCGTGCCGGTTCCAATCGCAATCCCCACATCTGCGGCTGCCAGCGCTGGCGCGTCGTTAATGCCATCACCGACAAAGGCCACCGCACCCATTGTGTCCGACATCGCTTTCAACGCCGCAACTTTGCCTTCCGGCAGAACCTCTGCGACCACGTGGTCAATGCCAAGCTGCGCGGCCAAGGCCTCTGCTGTGGCACGGTTATCGCCCGAAATCATCGCGGTTTTCACACCCATCTGATGCAAGGTATCCACAGCGGCGCGGCTTGCGGGTTTCACTTTATCCGAGACCGCAAGAAGCGCCGCACTTCGCCCGTCTAGGGCTGCAAACACCGGCGTTTTTCCTAAATTCGCAAGCCGTTCGGCCTCGCCCTTCAGCGCAGAAATATCGACGCCTTCCGCCATCATGAACCGATCCGCGCCAACAAGGACCTCTCGGCCCTCAACGGTTGCCCTCAGCCCCATGCCGACAACCGCCTCAAAATGCTCGGCCTCTGGCAGGTCATTTTCTGCCGTCTCAATCACAGCCTGCGCCAGCGGATGCTCCGATCCTTGTTCCGCCGCCGCCACAAGGCGCAAAACCACTGCCTTCTCAAAGCCCTCTGCCACGAGAAAATCACTCAGACTCGGCCGCCCCTCGGTCAGTGTGCCGGTTTTGTCAAAGGCCACCACTTTGCAATCGCGCAACCTCTGCAGCGCATCGCCGCGCCGGAACAAGACACCGAGCTGCGCCGCACGTCCCGTGCCAACCATGATCGAGGTCGGCGTCGCCAGCCCCATCGCGCAGGGGCAGGCAATGATCAGCACCGCCACGCCAGCCACCATCGCATGGCCCAGCGCAGGCGACGGGCCAAACACCAGCCACAGCACCACGGTCAGCACCGCAAACCCGATCACCGCAGGCACAAAAACCGCTGTGATCTTATCCACCATGCCCTGTATCGGCAGCTTCGCCCCCTGCGCCTCGCGCACCATCGATATGATCTGGGCCAGCATGGTCTCTGCGCCCACCGCCTCCGCCTCAAACCGCAGTGCGCCCTGCCCGTTGACCGTGCCACCGACAACCATTGCGCCGGCGATTTTCTCGACCGGCACAGGCTCACCGGTGATCATCGCCTCGTCCACATAGGACCGCCCGTCAATTACCCGCCCGTCTACGGCAATCTTCTCACCGGGGCGCACCACAACCACGTCGCCCACCGCGATCTCGTCAATCGCGATCTCTTTGTCCTCCCCCTTGCGCTCCACCCGCGCCGTGCGTGGTTGCAGGCCCACAAGCTTGCGAATGGCTTCGCCCGTGCGCCCCTTGGCCCGCGCTTCCATCCAGCGCCCCGCGAGGATCAACACGACGATCACCGCTGCGGCTTCATAATAGACATTTACCGTTCCGGCAGGCAGCCAGTCCGGCGCAAAGGTCGACACCACCGAGAACAGGAATGCCGCCGACGTGCCCATCGCCACCAGCGAATTCATGTCCGGCGCGCCTTTGAACAGCGCGGGAAAGCCTTTGGTATAAAACTGCCGCCCCGGCCCAGCGAGCAGGATGGCAGTCAGTAGAAACTGGATCACATGGCTAGTGAACGTGGCGACATTGGCCGCGATCCAGTGGTGCAACGGCGGATAAAGATGCCCGCCCATTTCCACCAGAAACACCGGCAAGGCCAAAGCCGCCGCCAAAACCACCTTTCGTTTCAGCGCCGCCGCCTCATCGGCCTTACGATCCACGACCGTCGCCTCCGCCTGTTGCAGGCGCGCCGGATAACCCGCCCGCGTGGACAAAGCCGCCACCTGTGAGGCAGTGATCACCCCTTCGGCGTAGCGCACCTGCGCCGTTTCCGTCGCCAGATTGACCGAAGCGTCGATCACGCCCTGCCCCGCCGCCAGCGCCGTTTCCGCTCGCCGCACGCATCCTGCGCAGCTCATTTCCGAAATTTCCAGCGTCGTGGTCGCAATCCGCGCCGGATAGCCCGCCTTGTCCAGCGCCCTAAAAAGCGTTTCGGCCTCCGCTGGTGCGTCAAACACCACATGCCCGGTTTCTGAAGCAAGATTAACCGATGCCTCGCTGACACCCTCCACTCCCGCAAGCGCCTTCTCTGCGCGGCCAACACAGCCCGCACAGTTCAACCCTGCAATCTGGAAATCCAACACATGCGCCGTCATCGACTCGCCTTTCTGTCTTACCTGACAGCGTACATAAGGCTTCCAGTTGGTGGAAGGTCAAGCGCGTGAACCGCATAACTGCCATGCGTGCAAATACGCTAAAAACAAGGGAAAACCGCCACCGCAAGGCGTTCGGGATTTTTCCGTTTAAACAAAAATGCGCAATCTTCTGCATTTCTAGTTTGATCTCTGAATTAATTTGAGGCAAAAACTAATTGGAGGAGACACAAAGGAGATACCCCATGTTTGTGGGAATCGACCTTGGCACATCCGGCCTGCGCGCGCTTTTGATCGACGATGCGCAACGGGTCATTGCAGCCAAGGAAGCATCATACGACACAACACGCCCGCACGCAGGCTGGTCTGAGCAACGACAGTCCGACTGGACCGACGCCTGCATCAAGGTCTTTGCCGAATTGCGCGCCGAGGCGCCCGACGCGGTGGCCGCGATCCGTGGCATCGGCGTGTCGGGTCACATGCACGGCGCCAACCTGCTGGATGCCGACGGTACGCCCCTGCGCCCTTGCATGATGTGGAACGACACACGCTCGGTCGCGCAGGCCGCGCGTTTGGACGCCACCGAAAACGTGCGCGATCTGTCGGGCAACATCGTCTTCCCCGGCTTCACCGCGCCCAAAGTGGCTTGGGTGGCCGACAACGAACCAGACATCTTTGCCAAAACCGCCAAAGTTCTGCTGCCAAAGGATTATCTCAACTTCTGGCTCACCGGCGTCTACGCCTCCGACATGAGCGACAGTGCCGGCACAAGCTGGCTTGATGTGGGCGCACGCGACTGGTCCGACGAGTTGCTCGCCGCCTCCGGCATGCGCCGTGACCAGATGCCAGACCTGTTCGAAGGCTCCGAAGCCATCGGCACGGTCAGCCCCGACGTTGCCACACAACTCGGCCTGCCCGAGGGCGTGATTGTCGCCGCTGGTGCGGGCGACAACGCAGCCGCCGCTTGCGGCATCGGCGCTTTGGGAGAAGGCGACGGATTCGTCAGCCTTGGCACCTCCGGTGTGCTGCTCACAGGTCGCGATGCCTACGCCCCCAAACCGGCCAGCGCAGTTCACACCTTTTGCCACGCGATCCCCGACCGTTGGTATCAGATGGGCGTGATCCTTGCCGCCACCGACAGCCTCAACTGGCTCTCCCGCAACCTGCAAGAAAGCCCAGCCGATCTGACACGCGCCCTTGGCAGCAGCATCAGCGGCCCCGGAAAAATGCGCTTCCTGCCTTACCTCTCGGGCGAACGCACACCGCACAACGACGCGGACATTCGTGGCGCCTTCATCGGGCTCGACATCGCCTCAGGCCACGAGGCCCTGACGCAAGCCGTTCTCGAAGGTGTCACCTTCGCACTCAGAGACAACCTTGAAGCGCTGAAATCCACAGGCGCGGACCTCAAACAAGTCATCGCTATTGGCGGCGGCAGCCAATCGCCCTTCTGGGTCGAACTCATCGCCACGGTGCTCAACCTGCCCATCGCCCTGCCCAAGGCAGGCGAGTTTGGCGCAGCCCTTGGCGCGGCACGGCTGGCAATCTGCGCCGCCGACAAGGCCGATCCGGTCGCCACAATGACCCGACCCGAGATCGACACGATCATCCAACCGCGCGCCGAGCTGCGCGACCAATATGACGCGGCCTACGCCGCCTTCCGCAACTCCTACTCCGGCATAAAGGCCCTGCAATCATGACCGATTTTTTCTCCGGCATCGCGCCGATCAAATACGAAGGTGCCGACAGCACCAACCCGCTGGCCTTCCGCCACTACAACCCTGACGAAGTCGTCATGGGCAAGCGCATGGAAGACCACCTGCGCTTCGCCATCGCCTACTGGCACAGCTTCGCATGGGAAGGTGGCGACCCCTTTGGCGGCCAGACCTTCGTGCGCCCGTGGCATCCGCAGGACCAGATGGCGACCGCGAAAATCAAAGCCGACGCCGCCTTTGAGATGTTCGACATCTTGGGGCAGCCCTACTTCTGCTGGCACGACGCCGATATCCGCCCCGAAGGCGACACCTTTGCGGAAAGCCTCAAGAATTTCGAGGCGATCATCGATTACTTCGGCGAGAAAATGAGCACCCGCAAGGTGAAACTCCTCTGGGGCACCGCCAACATGTTCAGCCACCGCCGCTGGATGTCGGGCGCGTCGACCAACCCCGATCCCGAGGTTTTTGCCTACTCCGCCGCAACCGTGAAAACCTGCATGGACGCGACCATGAAACTGGGCGGCGAGAACTATGTTCTGTGGGGCGGCCGCGAAGGCTATGAAACCCTGCTCAACACCGACATGGGGCGCGAGCTCGACCACATGGGCCGCTTCCTGAACATGGTGGTGGACTACAAACACAAAATCGGTTTTGAGGGTCAAATTCTGGTTGAGCCCAAGCCGCAGGAACCCTCCAAGCACCAATACGACTTTGACGCGGCCACCTGCTATGGCTTCCTGCAAAAGTATGGCCTTGAAAACGACGTCAAACTGAACCTCGAACAGGGCCACGCCATTCTTGCCGGCCACAGCTTTGAGCATGAGATCGCCACCGCCTCCGCTTTGGGTGTGCTGGGCAGCATCGACATGAACCGCAACGACTATCAATCCGGCTGGGACACCGACCAGTTCCCCAACAATGTTCCCGAGGTGGCGCTGGCCTATTACCACATCCTCAAGGATGGCGGCTTCACCAAAGGCGGCACCAACTTTGACGCCAAACTGCGTCGCCAGTCGCTCGACGCCGACGACCTGATCGCGGCCCATGTGGGCGGCATGGACATCTGTGCCCGCGGCCTGAAAGCGGCGGCGGCGATGATTGAAGACGGCGGTTTGGATACCGCACTGGCCGAACGCTACGCCGGTTGGGACAAACCAGAAGCTCAAGCGATGCTGAATAGCGATCTTGGCAGCATCTTCGACAAAGTGACCGGCGAAGGCATCAACCCCGCGCCGAAATCCGGCCGTCAGGAGATCCTGGAAAACTATGTGAACCGTTTTGTTTGATCCTGACAGATGCGGAATTGACTGACACACTGCCCCCTCGCGCTTTTGCCGGCGCGAGGGGTTTTTGATTTGGAATTGACCATGCGCCAGCTTTTGACTACCGCTCTTGCCCTTCTGCCCTTGGCCGTAGGCGCTGCCGACCTGCCCAAGCCCGACGCGGTGTTTCCGGAGCAGGACGCGGCCGAAGTGCGCCTTGGCTGGCAGCTGTTTTACGACCCGATCCTGTCGGGCAACCGCTCGGTCAGCTGCGCCACCTGCCACCACCCCGATCTTGGCACGTCCGATGGTCTATCCTTGGGCCTTGGCGACGGAGCAACCGGTCTCGGCACCAACCGTGTGATCGACGACGCGAACCCGCCTGAACAACGCATCCCGCGCAACGCGCCCGCGCTCTGGAACCTCGGGGCCACTGAATTCACAGTATTTTTCCACGATGGACGGTTGGAAGACGACCCCACGCGCCCCTCCGGCATCCGCACGCCGTTGGGTGCGGAAATGGAGATGGGCTTCACCAATGCGCTGGCCGCGCAGGCCATGTTCCCTGTGCTGTCGGGTGACGAAATGGCAGGGCATTATTCGGAAAATGACGTGGCCCAAGCCGTGCGCCTTGGCCGTTTGACAGGAGACGGCGGCGCATGGGACATTCTAGCACGACGCGTCGAAGCCATCCCCGCCTACCGCGCCGCCTTTGACGAAGTGATTGGTGCGGGCACCCCGATCCACTTCACCCACATTGCGAATGCCATGGCGGCCTTCATCACCGTTGAATGGCGCGCCGACAAGAGCCCGTTTGACGCCTTCCTGCGCGACGGCACACCGTTGCCACAAGACGCCGCCGCGGGCATGGATCTGTTCTACGGCAAAGCGCAATGCAGCAGCTGTCACAGCGGATTGTTCCAGACCGACCACGATTTCCATGCCATTGCCATGCCCCAAATCGGGCCGGGCAAAGCCGCGCGGTTTGAGCGCCACAACCGCGATGTCGGCCGTGGCCGCGTGACCGGCAACGCGGTTGATTTCTACGCCTTCCGCACGCCATCTTTGCGTAACGTGACCGAAACCGCGCCCTACGGACATGCTGGGGCCTATGCCTCGCTTGAGGATACAGTGCGCCATCACCTTGATCCTGTCGCGGCGTTGGAGAGCTACAGCATTGAAAAATCGCTGCTTTCGGAAGGTGACTTTGCCAACGATACGGCGCTGATGCAGCAAGCCGCAGAAGTCGCTGCTGTGGCGGCGGCCAACGCGCTGCAACCGGTGGACCTGACCGACCAAGACGTGTCCGACCTGCTCGCCTTCCTCGGTGCGCTGACGGACTATGACAGCCTCAAAGGCCGCCTTGGCGTGCCAGAAACCGTACCGTCAGGATTGCCGGTCGACCGCTAAACCGGACCTACGGGCGATACCCCCTCAGTACTCCGCGGACGCCAATCCATTGCCATCGGCCCAGAGCATCCAAACCGCGCCGGTCTCAAGCGAAACCCAGTCACTCACCGCGCCTTCCGGCCAGATCACCCGCGCCTGCACCTCATTGACATCGCCCAAGCCAAAGTGCTCCGGTGCGCTGACACCGCCCGCATGGCCACCGCCAACAACGACCTCCCGAACATAGGTCCGGTCGCCCGCTTTCACCTCAACAAAGGCACCAACCGCGTCGCCGTTGCCGCCTTCACCCAACAGAGACACGCCAAGCCAGTGGCCGGCGCCCTCGGTCACGTTGCGATACACTTCTATCGGCGCACGCCGGTTGACCACAACCAGATCCAACAGACCATCGTTGTTCAAATCCGCCAACGCCGCCCCGCGCGAGCGTTCTGCAGTGCCGACACCGGCCACGCCGCCACGTTCCTCAAACGACCCATCTTCCTTTTGCATCAACAGGTTGTTGGGGTCTTCCATCGCCGCATCCGGCATTTGCTCTACATTGCCCTTGGCGATGAACGCATCATCCAGCCCGTCGTTGTTCACATCGCCAAACGCAATGTGCCAGCCGGTCGATGGCCGCCCGTCATCGCCCTGATAGGGTCGGTGCGCCGACGTACCCATCGCATAAGGCACATCCTCAAATGACGGGCCGCCCCCCTCTGTCCGGCGCATCAAACGCTGATCTCCCATCGAGCTTAGAAACACTTCGCTCTGCCCGTCGAAATCAAGATCACGGCTGGCAATGCCCATGCCCCAGAGCATATGCGTCGCCCAGCCATCCGCCTCGCCGTAGAGGCGCGGCTTGTCTTCCATAGCCCACATCTGCTCCGCCCCACCTTTGACGTAGTAGTGCCGGTCATTGCTGATCCGCAGATCTGCGCGCCCCTGCCGTCCCCAATCGGAAAACAACATCGACAAAGGACAATACCCCGGCGCCAGAACGGATTTCTCGTACTTCCGCCCGTCCGGACGAAACAGCGTGTTTGTGTCACAGGCTTCAAACGGCCCCGCCGGATTGCCGCGATCGACATAGTTGCCAAAGGCCAGTGTCGGCAGGCTGTTGCCCTCTTCCCAAGTCGCAGAGAACGCGGTTGTCCAACCGTCGCCCCCCTCAAAACCGTCAATCTGCATCGGGCGGAAGGAACACTCCGGCCCACCTTTGAGCAGTATGTTCTCGCCCACACGCAACAGAGCCAAATCGCGCCAGCCGTCGCCATCGATGTCCAGCGCATAGGCTCCGCTCACGCCTGTCACCGCCACCGCGTCCGGCGTCGTGGTTTCAAAGCGCATGTCGCCACCGATATCCGAACGATTGCGCATCAATACGGCAGGGTTTTCGCCACCTGCGGCCACCAGATCGGACAATCCATCTCCGTCACAGTCAAACACCGCCACGCCGCCGCCGACAAAATGTTCCCAGCCGCCCGCGTAAACATGCGCGTCCACGGTCACGGGCGCAAACCGCACCTCGGCGTTCGCGCCAGTTGCCAAACCGACGCCCAGCGCCGCGCAAACCTTAAGCCACATGGTCTTTCATCTCCTGCAAAGCCAGTTCCGAGACATTGTCGAGCGCATAGGCCGCGGCCCCGCGGGCCCACATCTGGTTGCCCCATTTGTGCACCACCACTTCGGGCGGCGCCTTGTCCACTTGCACAATCAGCTTGCGCATCACCTCTATGACCTCTTCGGCATAAAGGTGGCTTGCCTGCATCTGCTCACCGGCGAGGATGATCAGCTCGGGGTCAAAAATATTCACAAGATTGGCCAACCCCATGGCGAACATGCGCCCCGCGCGCTCGACAATGGAGCCCGCAACCGCGTCGCCGCCCTTTGCCGCCGCCAGAAGTTCCTCGACCTGACGGCTGTCCTGACCGCCGCTTGCGCTCATCGCTTCACGCAAAAGCGCATAGTCTGCCACATAGGCCTCAAGACATCCCCGCTGTCCACAGCGGCACAAGGCGCCTTCAAGCTGCACTTTGGTGTGACCGAATTCCGCCCCGCACCCACGGGTGCCACGGTAAATCTCGTCGTTGATCACAACACCCATGCCGACGCCGCTTTCAATCGTGACAACGATAAAGTCGGAATGCCCCTGCCCTAGGCCAAAGCTTTTTTCGGCCATCGCCACAAGATTGGCGTCGTTGTCCAGAAACACCGGAATACCAAGCGTTGCCGTCAGGATCTTGCCGAACTCGACATTGCGCGCGGTCAGCGAAGGCGACCAATGCACGAACCCACGCGGCGCATCCACGATCCCCGCGATCCCCAGACCAAAACCGGCCACATCCGCCAAGGAGCGATCAATTTTTTCCGCCAACTCGCCGACGTGGCCTGCCAAAAGCGCTGCCAACTCGCCCGACTCATGGGCTGTCTGATCCAACTCGACCTCATGACCGGCCAGTTGGGTGCCTTCAAAATCCAGGAGCACCAACGACACGGAGCGGTTCGAAATCTTGCCCCCCGCGATCAAACGCGCCGCGCCGCGCACCTTCAAATCGACCTTGGGACGCCCCCGCCCCTTGTCCGAAGATTCGCTCATAACCTCTTCGATCAGACCCTCACGCAATAGCTCTGCGGTGATTGTTGTGACCGTGGCGCGGCTGATTCCCGTCAGTTCGGCGAGGTTGATCCGCGGAATGCGTCCATGACGGCGAATTTCCGCGAACAGGGTCCTGCGACCAATTTCTCTTTGATTTACCGACATCTACACCACATTCCTTTGCGTCATCGCCGCCTTAAACAGTCTTTATCACGGCGCAAGCGATCCGACGAGAGGGCGCGAGTTTGCCGATTTTTTCAAGATTAGCTTATTTAATTTGATTTACAAATTTAATCCGCTAACATGGTCTCACCAGCCCGCAGAGTGATTCACGCTGTGAGCCTTTGACGGGATCTGGATCGAATATTGGGAGGAAACCATGAAACTATTCGCATCCGCGACGGCGATCATTGCCGGCGCATTTATGAGCACCGCCGCGCTGGCCGACGATCTTGTTGTTGGTGTCAGCTGGTCCAACTTCCAGGAAGAGCGCTGGAAAACCGACGAAGCCGCCATCAAGGGCGCGCTTGAAGCTGCCGGTGCCACCTACATCTCCGCCGACGCGCAAAGCTCTTCGTCCAAACAGCTAAGCGACGTTGAAAGCCTGATCGCTCAGGGCGCCGACGCTCTGATCATTCTGGCGCAAGACGCACAGGCCATTGGGCCGGCTGTTCAGGCCGCCGCTGACGAAGGTGTGCCGGTTGTCGGCTATGACCGTCTGATCGAAGACCCACGCGCGTTCTATCTGACCTTTGACAACGTCGAAGTTGGCCGCATGCAGGCCCGCGCTGTTTTCGAAGCGATGCCCAAAGGCCGCTATGTCATGATCAAAGGGTCCCCGACCGATCCTAACGCAGACTTCCTGCGCGGCGGTCAGCAAGAGATCCTTCAGGCAGCCATCGACGCCGGTGACATCGAAATCGTTGCAGAAGCCTACACAGATGGCTGGCTGCCTGCGAACGCCCAGCGCAACATGGAACAGATCCTAACCGCAGCCGACAACGGCGTTGACGCGGTTGTGGCGTCCAACGACGGCACCGCCGGCGGTGTTGTTGCTGCGCTGACTGCACAGGGCATGGAAGGCATTCCGGTATCCGGTCAGGACGGCGACCACGCGGCTCTGAACCGTGTTGCCAAAGGCCACCAGACTGTTTCGGTTTGGAAAGACGCACGTGACCTCGGCAAAGCCGCCGGTGAAATCGCCGTGGCTCTCGCAGGCGGCACCATGATGGACAAAGTGGACGGCGCAATGGCATGGACCAGCCCTGCTGGCACCGACATGACCGCCATCTTCCTGAAGCCGGTTCCGGTCACCAAAGACAACCTGTCTGCCGTTGTTGACGCAGGCTGGATCACCAAAGACGCTCTGTGCCAGGGCGTATCGGGCGGCCCCGCCCCTTGTAACTAAGTCTTGAAACACAGCGCTGTTCCGACAACGATCGGGACAGCGCCCCTTTAGACAGAGTCCCCCAAAATGTCCCAATCTGACGCAAGCGATCTTGCCCCGGGCAAGAAACGCTCCCTTATTCACACGCTGGAACTGGACCTTCGCCTGCTCGGCATGATCGGCGCCTTTGTAGTTCTCTGCATCGGTTTTGATATCGCCACTGGCGGTCGCTTCCTGACCCCGCGCAACATCTTCAACCTGACGATCCAGACGGTTTCGGTCGCCATCATGGCCACTGGCATGGTTTTCGTCATTGTGACCCGCCATATCGACCTCTCGGTCGGCGCGCTGCTGGCAACCTGTTCCGCCGTCATGGCGATGACACAGACCCAGTTCCTGCCAAACGTGCTTGGCCTTGGCTTTGAACACTGGCTGACGCCTTGGGTCACAATCGCGGTCGGCCTTGCTGTCGGAACCCTGATCGGCGCCTTCAACGGCTACCTGATTGGCTACCTGACCATTCCGGCCTTTATCGTGACGCTGGGCGGTCTGCTGATCTGGCGCAACGTCGGCTGGTATCTGACCTCGGGCAAAACCATTGGCCCGCTGGACCAGACCTTTATGAAGTTTGGCGGCATCAACGGCACTCTGGGTGCCACCGGAAGCTGGATCGTTGGTCTTCTTGCTGTGGCCGGTGCGATCTATGGCCTCTATGCCTCGCGCAACAACAAAAAGCGCCACGGCTTCACCGTGAAACCGCTTTGGGCAGAGGGCGTGCTTGCCGGCATCATCTCCGCAGCCATCCTCGGGTTTGTCGCCGTGTTGAACGCCTACGAAGTTCCGACCCGCAAGCTCAAGCGCATCTTTGAAGCGCAGGGCGAGGTCATGCCCGAAGGCTACACCCAGTCCTACGGCATCCCGATCTCGGTGCTGCTGCTGATTGCCATCGCCATCGCGATGACCATTCTGGCGCGTCGCACCCGTCTGGGTCGCTATATCTTCGCCACAGGCGGCAACCCTGACGCGGCAGAGCTTTCGGGCATCAACACCCGCCTGCTCACGGTGAAAATCTTCGCCCTCGTCGGCGCGCTCTGTGCGATCTCCGCGGTTGTGGCCTCCGCCCGTCTGGGCAACCACTCCAACGACATCGGCACACTGGACGAGTTACGCGTGATCGCTGCGGCTGTCATTGGCGGCACCGCGCTCGCAGGTGGCGTCGGCACGATCCACGGAGCCATCCTTGGCGCCTTGATCATGCAGTCGCTGCAATCGGGCATGGCGATGGTTGGCGTTGACGCGCCGCTTCAGAACATCGTTGTCGGGGCCGTTCTGGTTCTGGCGGTTCTGATCGACATCATCTACCGCAAACGCACAGGAGAAGCATGATGAGCACCCCTCTTGTTGAAATGAAGGACATCTGCATCTCCTTTGGGGGTGTCCACGCGGTCGACCACGTCAGCGTCGATCTGCAACCGGGCGAAGTTGTCGGCCTTCTGGGCCACAACGGGGCGGGCAAGTCGACCCTGATCAAGATCCTGTCGGGCGCCTATCGGGCCGACAGCGGCGAAATCCGTATCAACGGTGACAAGGTCGAGATCCACAATCCCCGCGACGCGCGCGCGCTCAACATCGAGACCATCTACCAGACGCTTGCGCTGGCCGATAACCTCGATGCGGCGTCCAACCTGTTCCTCGGGCGCGAACTTGTCACGCCTTTCGGGCTGGTGGACGACGACGCAATGGAGGCCGAATGCCGCAAGATCATGGGCAAGCTCAACCCGAACTTCGCCAAGTTCAACGAGCCTGTCTCTGCCCTTTCGGGGGGTCAGCGTCAGTCGGTGGCGATTGCCCGTGCGGTCTATTTTGACGCCAAAATCCTGATCATGGACGAACCCACGGCGGCCCTCGGCCCGCATGAGACCCAAATGGTGTCCGAGCTGATCCAACAGCTCAAGGCACAGGGCATCGGCATCTTCCTGATCAGCCACGACATCCACGACGTGCTTGAACTTTGTGACCGCGCCAGCGTCATGAAGAACGGCAAACTCGTGGGCACCGTGGACGTCAAAGATGTGACCGACGATGACCTTCTGAGCATGATCATTCTGGGCAAACGCCCCGAAGGCGTGAACGTTCAAGGTTAAACACAAAAAGAAAAGGTTGCGGGCGCATGACATATCTGGTCAGCGACATCGGGGGCACAAACACACGTCTGGCTTTGGCCGACGAAAGCGGTGTGAACACCGCCACCCTGATGCGCGCCCGCAACGACTCCTACGCCAGCTTTGACGACGTGCTGGCGGACTATCTTTCCAAACACGAAACAGGCGAGATCGACGGCATCTGCGTTGCCATTGCCGGCCCCGTACAAGGCACGTCCGGTCGCCTGACCAACCGCGACTGGTCGCTCAAGGCCGCGACATTTGGCGCGCAATGCGGCGCGGCACGTGCGGCGATCATCAACGACCTGACGGCCCTTGGCTTTGCGCTCTTGCGCAATACGCCCGAACATATTTATGGCGCGACAGATCGTGCGAAAAACGGTCAGGCGCTGGTTGTCGGTATGGGCACAGGGTTCAACGTCAGCCCCACCAAACGCAGCCTTGCCGGAGCCACCGTGGCGATGGAGGCCGAACTCGGTCACGCAGAACTGCCTTTCCCTGTCGCAACCCTGATGCGCGACGACTTGGGCGCGGCTGCGGCGGAGTTTCAGACCTACGAAGACATCTTCTGCGGCCCCGGCCTTGAACGTTTGCACACGGTGGTCAGCGGTCAAAATCTGGGTGGTGCCGACATCATGGCCGCATTTGAGGCCGGCGACGCCACCGCCCAACGCACCGTGCGCCTGTTTGCCCGCGCATTGGGCCAACTCACCCGCTCAATGATGCACCAATACATGCCGCGTGACGGCATCGCCTTCGCCGGCAGCGCCTCACGCGGAGTCCTTGCCTCAGACGCGTTGAACGACTTCATCGACAGCCTAACGGCCGAAGGCCCGGGAATCGTTGATCCGGCCAGCATTCCGCTCAGCGTGATCACCGACGACGCCGCCGCACTGGAAGGCTGCCGCCAGTACCTCGTGCAAACGAGCTAAACCGGCGCTTTCTCCTCGGAACAAATGTCCATTGTCACCGGCGGTGATTTGCAAGACTGTGACACAGGCTTACCCCTGTGGAGTTCTCTAATATGACCTCTCCCAATACTCTCTTTGACCCGTTGACCCTCCCTTGCGGGGTCACATTGAAGAACAGATTGGCAAAATCGGCGATGTCGGATTCCCTCGGCGACGGCACCGGCCATCCGACGCCCCCTCAAGTCAGACTCTATCAACGCTGGGCCGAAGGCGGCGTCGGGTTGTCAATCATCGGCGAAGTTCAGGGATCACCTTTCGTCGCGGAAAAACCCGGAAATCTCGTGCTAAACGGCTCCTCCGATCTGGCACGCTTTCAGGAACTGTCCAACAAAGGACGCGCGCGCAATGCCCACCTTTGGGTGCAACTGGGGCATGGCGGCGCCTTGGCCTACGCCCCAACCAGCACGCCCCAAGGGCCCAGTGCTCTGGATCTGCCGGACCTCCAATGCACAGCGCTTTCCTGTGCAGCTGTCAAGCAAGCGCCCGCTGATTTCGCACACACCGCCAAACTCGCCAAAGACGCAGGCTTTGGCGGCGTGCAAATCCACGCGGCACACGGTTTTCTGCTCAGCCAGTTTCTTTCGCCGCTGTTCAACAAACGCACCGATGCCTACGGCGGCTCGCTGACAAACCGGATGCGGCTTCTTCTGGAAACAATCGAAACAGTGCGCACCGCGGTCGGCCCGTCTTTTCCTATCGCCGTAAAGCTCAACTCATCGGACCAGTTGCATGGCGGCTTGACCGAGGACGACTCCCTTCAGGTGGTAGCGGCACTCGACAGGACATCCATTGACCTGATCGACATCAGCGGTGGCACCTACTTTCCCGGCGCAAAATCGGCCTCGGATGCCACAAGCAGCGGCCCCTATTTTTTGACCTTTGCCCGTCGCGCCCGCGCTCTGACATCCAAACCCCTAATGCTAACCGGCGGCTTCAAAACCTATGATCAAGCGCATGATGCGGTGTCTTCCGGAATTGTAGATGTGGTTGGCTTGGCGCGCGCCATGGCCCTTGAACCCTCCCTGCCCGACCTGTGGCGAGCGCAGACCACGCTTGCGCCTCAGTTCCCCAGATTTGCAACATCACCGCAAGGCGGCGTCACCGCTTGGTACACAATGCGCCTGTCCAAGATCGCAACGGGCAACACGGAGCCCGATCTTTTGGATCTGGATGCCGCGCTGGAAACCTACGAAGCGCGCGACAAAGACCGCACAGATATTTGGCTGCGCCACTTCGGCCCGCCTAACTAGAGTATCCAGCTGCCCAAAACATCCGCACGAAAAAGGCGCGACCGAAGCCGCGCCTTTGCAGTTTTCTAACGTCTCAGATCACTTCAGATCGAAGCGATCCGCGTCCATGACTTTGCACCAAGCGGCGACGAAATCCGCGACCAGCTTGGCTTCGCCATCTGCCTGACCATAGACTTCGGCAATCGCCCGCAGTTGCGAGTTCGACCCGAACACCAGATCACAGCGTGTCGCGGTCCATTTGGTCTCACCCGTCGCGCGATCCGTGCCTTCATAGACGCCATCACCGGCATCCGACCATGCGGTCGCCATATCAAGCACGTTGACGAAGAAGTCATTGGAGAGTTGCCCGACGCGATCGGTGAACACGCCATGCGCGGTGCCGCCGTGGTTGGCCCCGAGCACGCGCAGCCCCCCCACAAGCGCAGTCATTTCAGGCGCGGTCAGGGTCAAAAGCTGCGCCTTGTCCACCATCAACTCTTCGGGCGACACAGTGAATTGCGTCTTCTGATAGTTGCGGAAACCGTCTGCGGCAGGTTCCAGCATGGCAACGCTTTCCACGTCGGTCTGCTCTTGCGTCGCATCCCCACGTCCCAGCGTCACAGGCACCGACACATCATGGCCTGCATCCAACGCTGCCTTCTCGACACCCGCCGCACCGGCGATCACGATCAGGTCGGCCATGCTGACAGGCTTGCCAAAGCCGGCTTGTACGCCGTCCAGCACGTCTAGCACGCGCGCCAGTTCAAGCGGCTCGTTCGCAGCCCAGTCCTTCTGAGGCGCAAGACGCACCCGGGCCCCGTTGGCCCCGCCGCGCATGTCGCTGCCGCGGAACGTGCTGGCCGAGGCCCACGCCGTTTTCACCAGATCGCTCACCGACAGGCCGGTCGCCATCACAGCCGCTTTCAGCGCCGCAACATCGTCCGCCGACAAATCAGTTTCCGACGCCGGAATTGGATCCTGCCAGATCAGTTCTTCGCCGGGCACTTCTTCACCCAGGTAACGCGCACGCGGTCCCATGTCGCGGTGGGTCAGCTTGAACCACGCGCGAGCAAAGGCGTCGGCGAACTCCTCGGGGTTCTCGTGGAACCGCTTGGAGATCGGGCCATAGATCGGGTCCAGACGCATCGCCATGTCAGCGGTGGTCATCATGGTTTTGACCTTCTGGCTCGCATCATGCGCTGCCGGCGCCATGTCCTCTTCGGTAACGCCTACCGGCTCCCAGATCCACGCGCCCGCAGGCGACTTGGTCAGGTTCCAGTCATAACCGAACAGCAGATCGAAATAGCCGTTGTCCCACTGCGTCGGATTCGCGGTCCACGCGCCCTCAATACCAGAGGTCGTGGTGTCGCCACCCTTGCCCGTGCCATGCCCGTTGATCCAGCCAAAGCCCATCGCCTCAATCGGCGCGGCTTCCGGCTCAGGACCGACCAGTGCCGGATCACCTGCACCATGTGCCTTGCCAAAGGTGTGGCCACCCGCGACCAGCGCGACGGTTTCCTCGTCGTTCATCGCCATGCGGGCAAAGGTATCGCGAATGTCACGTCCTGAGGCCAGAACATCCGGCTCACCATCCGGCCCTTCTGGGTTCACATAGATCAGGCCCATCTGGACCGCCGCCAACGGGTTCTCCAGATCACGCTCGCCGGAGTAGCGCGAGTTTTCCGACTTGGAATCCGCCAGCCATTCGGCTTCAGCCCCCCAATACACATCCTCTTCCGGCTCCCACACATCGGCGCGGCCACCGGCAAATCCGAATGTCGTGCCGCCCATGCTTTCGATCGCGGCGTTGCCCGCAAGAATGAACAGGTCAGCCCAGCTGATCTGGTTGCCGTACTTTTGCTTGATCGGCCACAGCAGGCGGCGCGCCTTGTCGAGGTTGCCGTTGTCGGGCCAACTGTTAAGCGGCGCAAAACGTTGCTGTCCGGTGCCACCGCCACCGCGACCGTCAGAGGTGCGATATGTGCCGGCGGAGTGCCACGCCATACGGATGAACAGACCGCCATAGTGGCCATAGTCCGCAGGCCACCAATCCTGACTGTCGGTCATCAGCGCATAAAGGTCATCCTTCAACGCTTTATAGTCTAGTTTGCCGAACTCTTCCGCATAGTCGAACTCCGTGCCCATCGGATCGGACTTGGCCGAGTTCTGATGCAGAACCCGCAAATTCAACTGGTTTGGCCACCAATCACGGTTGCCGCGTGCTTTGTTGCTGACAGCGCCGTGCATGACGGGGCAGCCGCCTGATTTCATATCACCATCCATTGGGGTCCTCCTGAGGAAAAGTTGATGTCACGCGATTCTCTGACATCAGTTTAACCAACCCATTTTGATTGGGTGAAGTTGCATTTTCTGATCAAATTGATAATTTAGAGTTATGAATAACCTGACTCTTCGACAACTGCGCTATTTTGATGCCGTTGCCACCCATGCACACTTTGGTCGCGCGGCCGATGCCTGCGCGGTTTCGCAGCCTGCGCTGTCTGTGCAAATCAAAGATCTGGAAGAAAGCTTCGGAGCACCGTTGTTGGAACGCACTACCCGAAGCGTGCGCCTCACCACCTTTGGCGAAGACGTTCTGGCGCGTGTGCGCCAAATACTGCGGGACGTGGACGAGCTCGCCGACATGGCCCGCGCCGCGCATTCCGGCCTTGCGGGCCGCCTGCGCCTTGGCGTGATCCCGACCATTGCGCCTTATCTTTTGCCGACTTTGCTGCGGGACATAAAGACCGCTTTTCCCGACATGTCCCTGATGGTGCGTGAGACCATGACCGCCAATCTGATATCAGAGCTTCACGCAGGGAAGATCGACACGGCGATTGTCGCTTTGCCGGTGTCAGAGCCAGCCTTCGCCGAAGTGCCGCTCTGGACCGAGGATTTTGTGCTGGTGCGTCCCGCCAACGAAGCCTCAGCCCCCGTCCCCGCCCCCGAGGCACTGGAGCGGGAGCGCTTGCTCTTGCTGGAAGAGGGACATTGTTTTCGAGATCAGGCGCTGTCGTTTTGTTCTCTGCCCACAGCACGCCCGCACGAAGGCTTGGACGGATCTTCCTTGTCGACCCTCGTGCAAATGGTCGGCGCGGGACTGGGCGTCACTGTGATTCCGGAAATGGCGGTGCCGGTGGACACGCCCTCTGCGCAGGTGACGGTCGCCCGTTTCGCCGGCGCACGGCCGGCGCGCACCATAGGCATGATCTGGCGAACGTCCTCTCCGCTCGGGACACAGCTTGAAGCCTTCTCCGATGTTGTGCGCGCGTCTGGGCAAGCCCTGCGGACGAGCTAGGCTCAGCTTGCTCTCCCCCTCTCAGGCACCGACGCAATACCGACGTTTTACCGACGCGATACCGATGCCGCAAAAGGGCTCTTGCAACCGACCAATGAACTTTGAGGTCGGGACGCGTTTCGCGTCTGAGTCCGGCTCCTCCGAACCAACAAAAAAACCCCGCGCCGGATACATCCGCCGCGGGGTGATTTGCTACCTAATCGTGGGAGCTTAAGCTTCGGTTGAGGCCTCTTTCTTACCCGTGCCTTTGACCCATTCACGCATACTCTGAAGGATCACATAAAGCACCGGCACCAGCACGACGCCGACAACCGTTGCCGCCAACATGCCACCAAAGACCGCAACACCGATCGCCTTCTGGCTGGCAGCACCCGCGCCGCTCGCCACAAGCAGGGGCACAACCCCCAACAAGAAGGATAGTGCGGTCATCATCACAGCACGGAAACGCTGGCGCGCGGCCTCCATTGCAGCCTCTTTGATCGACAGCCCAGCGGCACGACGCTCCATGGCGAACTCCACAATCAGAATGGCGTTTTTGGACGCCAACCCGATCAGCATGATCATCCCGATCTGCGTATAGAGGTTTACATCCCCACCTGAGATCAAGACCGCAGCCAGAGCCCCGAACAGGGCAACCGTAACCGACAGCAGAATGCCCACCGGCATCGTCCAACTTTCGTATTGCGCCACAAGGAAGAGATAGCCAAAGACCACCGCCAAAAGCAGGATCACGATCACCATGCCGCCCGCAGATTGCTGCTGGAAGGCGGTACCGGTCCATTCGTAGGCATAGCCTGGCGGCAGTGCGGTTTTGACCTCCTCTTCAAGCACTCGAATCGCGTCGCCTGTGGACAGTCCAGGGGCCTGCACAGCCGTCACGGTCGCAGCGCGGAACATGTTGAAGCGATTGAGCGCTACCGGGCCGAGTTCTTTCTCGACGTCAATGAGCGTGCCCATCGGAACCATATCACCGGCCGTCGACCGGACATACAACGCATTGAGGTCCTCGACCTTGTCACGATAGGCGCCATCGGCCTGAATCATCACACGATAAACGCGGCCGAAAAGGTTGAAATCGTTCACGTAGAACGACCCCATGTAGGCCTGCAAGGTCACAAAAACATCCGAAATAGCGACATTCAGAGACTTGGCCTTTTCGCGGTCCAAATCCACAAACACCTTCGGAACGTTGGCACGGAAAGTCGAATAGGCCTGCGCCAGTTCCTCGCGTTGGTTGGCCGCATAAACCAAAGAGCCAACCGCGCTCGACAGGTCCTGTGCAGATCCGCCACCGGTTTGCTGAACTTTCATTTCCACGCCTGCGCTCAGCCCAAGGCCGGAAATCGGCGGAGGGTTAAATGCGATCACGTTGGCGGAGATTTCCTGACTGGCGATGCCATAAACCTTTTGGAGAATCCCGTCCGCGCTCAACTCATCGGTCTGCCGATCATCCCATGGATCGAGGTTGAGAATGATCATCGCCCCGTTTGAGCCCGCGCCATTCATCAGGCTAAAGCCGTTCACGTTCACCGACCCCGCGACACCGGGAATCGCCATGAGTTGCTCGTTCAGACGTGCGGTCACACGTTCGGTCCGCTCAAGCGATGCGGCGTCCGGCAATTGCACATCCACAAACAGGGCGCCGTTGTCCTCGATCGGAATAAAGCCCGCAGGAATCTTGCCAAGCAATGTGCCCGACCCCACGCCCATGGCCGCAAGAATGACCACCGCGAGAATAGGCACCCTGACAAGCCGTTTGACCATGCCAACATAGACATTGCGCGAAGCATCGACGCCTTTTTCAAAGACAGCCATAACCCCTTTGGGGCCACCTTTGGCGCGCGGCTTCAAAATCAACGAACAAAGCGCCGGAGACAGCGTCAGCGCATTGACCGACGAAATGACGACAGCAACAGAGATTGTCACGGCAAACTGGGTGTAGAGCCGTCCGGTGATGCCCGGCATGAACGTCACAGGCACAAAGACCGCCAAAAGAACCAGCGTGGTTGCAATCACCGGACCGGTGATCTGCCCCATAGCCTTACGGGTTGCATCGGCGGCATTTAGCCCCTCTTCCGCAATGATACGTTCGACGTTTTCAACCACAACAATCGCGTCATCCACCACAATGCCGATCGCCAGCACGAGGGCGAAAAGGGACACTGTATTGAGCGACATGCCAAATAGCAGCAAGAAGGCAAAAGCCCCGATCAGTGAAACCGGAATAGCCACCGCCGGAATGATCGTCGCCCGCCAGCTTCCTAGGAAGATGAAGACCACTGAGATCACCAGAGCAAACGTCATCATCAGGGTCGAGATCACATCCTGCAGTGACTGCTCCACAAACAGGGTGGAGTCGTAAGGGACTTGGTATTCCACATCATCTGGAAACGCCCGTGAAAGGCGTTCAAGCTCGGCTTTGACCCCCTCGGCCACGGCCAGCGCGTTCTCGCCCGGCGCTTGATAAATCGACAGAACCGTTGCGGCTTGCCCGCTCGCGCGGCCCGAAGCATTGTAGTAGTTCGCGCCGAGTTCCACACGCGCCACATCGCGAATACGCACCAAGCTACCGGAATCGCCAGTACGCAGAACGATGTTTTCAAACTCGTCAACTGTGGTCAGGCGACCTTTGGACGTGATCGTGTATTGGAACTGCTGACCGCTGGCGATCGGCGGGGTGCCGATCTGGCCGGCTGAAACTTCGATGTTTTGTTCGCGCACAGCATTGATCAGATCCGTTGGCGTCAGGCCAAGCCCCGCCATCCGGTCCGGATCCATCCACATGCGCATGGAATATTCAAAGTTGGTCATCACCTCTGCTTTGCCGACACCGCCCACACGTGCCAGCGCATCAGCAAGGTTGATAGAGGCATAGTTGGACAAGAAAACCTCGTCGTAGGTGCCTTTGGGCGACACCAAGGTGACGATCAACAGCATGTTTGACGCGGATTTCTGGGTAACAACACCGGAATTGGTCACTTCAGTCGGCAGCGCCGATGTGGCTTGGGCCACACGGTTTTGCACGTTCACGGAAGCGATGTCGGGATCGGTGCCCACTTCGAATGTGACCGAAAGATTGTAGGCACCGGTGTCAGTGCTGTCGGATGACATATAAAGCATGTCATCCACGCCGTTGACCTTGGACTCGATCGGCGCAGCAACAGTGTTTTCCACAGTTTCGGAATTGGCGCCGGTATAGTTGGCGCTGACAGTCACCACAGGAGGGGTGATGTCGGGAAATTGTTCAACGGGAAGCGCGGTGAAACCGATAATTCCCATCAGCGTGAGCACCAAAGAGATCACAAACGATGTCTTTGGGCGAGCGATAAAGATTGAGGAGAACACTGATCAGTTCTCCTCTGTCGGGGAGCCATCCAGCACGGCATCGACTTCGACACCCGGGCGCACCCGCTGCAAACCCTTGACGATCACGGCTTCACCTTCGCGCAACCCGTTCTCTACGACAACTGCAACGTCGACCTGACGACCAAGCTCGACATAGCGCTGCTCTACTGTGCGCTGCTGACCAACCACGAGAACAAAATCGCCCCGTTGATCCCGTTGCACCGCGGCTTGCGGGATCAACAAAACCTTTTCCGGCTGCTGGCTTTCCAGTCGGATATTCATGAATGATCCATCAATGATCAGCCCGCGTTCGTTGGCGAATTCCGCGCGCAGCGTGATGGTGCCGGTGGTCGGATTGATCACGTTGTCCGCAAAAACAACACGTCCGATTTCGTCCAACTCGTCCCCATTTGGCAAAATCGCGATCACATTGGGGATATGGTCTGCGGCATCGTGCGCGCCGACGGCGTCGTCCTTGTGCTCAATAATGTCGACCAATTGCTTTTCAGTCATGGAGAACGCGACCTGAATGGGCCGTGTGCGCACAAGATTGATCAACGGCTCAGACGTCGGTCCCACCAATTCGCCAACACTCACCGAAGACCGACCGACCCGGCCATCAAACGGCGCGTGAACCAAGGTGTAATCCACATCAAGCTGCGCCTGATCAATCGCCGCTTGGGCAATTGCCACCTGCGCCTTGGCCACCTCATTGTCCGCGAGCGCCACGTCGCGATCCGCCTCGGTACCAACATCACGCTCAAACAGCTCGGTTTTGCGCGCCAGTTCCACTTCGCTCAGTTTCAGGTTTGCCTCGGCTTGTGCCAGATCCGCCTTGCGTGCGGCCAGGGTCGCTTCATAGACCTCCGGTTCGATCTGGTACAACTTGGTGCCCTCGGCGACAAATTCGCCTTCCTGCAAGTAGATCTCTTCGACAAATCCACTGACGCGGGCTCGAATGTCCACTTTGTCGATAGCAGCCCCTTTGGCGATAAAGGTGACTTCGCTGACCAATTCATCGGTATAGGCCGCTGCAACAGCCACCTTTGGCGCTGGCGTCTCCTGAGCACTGGCGCCGCCTGCGGCCACAGCCATGATCAAAGCGATTGCGGAAAATCTCTTGCTGGATGTTTTTTGCATAATATCTCGTCCTGACTATGACTGAAGCGCGGCGCATTTACAGACCAAACATCGCGCATCGCATTGGCACCATGAAAGCACGGGCCATGCGTGCAAACAAGGACAGCCTTGAGGTCAAATGAATTTTCAGGCCTCTTTGTGGGCCCGAGTTTTAATATTGAGGTCCGTCGTCTTCGGGATGGGAAGGGGAATCGTCAAAAACGGCCCAGCCGTAGGGCCGCTCGGTTGCTGGAAGGTCTTCCTCTTTCTCCCGCCCCTGAATGTAAGTTTTGGCAATGAAGTGTGCGCTCACAGGGGCAGTGAGAAATAGAAAAATCGTGATCAAGAGCTCGTGAAAACTGAGCGACTCTTTGACCAATGCGAAATATAGCATCGATGCGATCAACGCCCCACCAACACCCAGCGTTGTTGCCTTTGTCGGCGCATGCAGGCGTTGCATCGTATTGCGCAACTTCAGCATGCCGAAAGAGCCGACAAAGCCAAACACACCGGCAATGACCAGAAAGAATGAGATGACGATTTCAATCAACAGTTCCATGCCTTAACCCTCACTCGATAATGTCGCCGCGCAGAACAAAGCGGCAGTAAGCGACTGTTGACACAAATCCGACCATGGCAACCAACATAGCCGCTTCATAGTAGACCGACGTACCTTCCCAGATGCCATAGAGCACCAGCAACGAAATCACGTTGATAACCATAGTATCCAGCGCAAGAATGCGATCCGCACGCGATGGCCCTCGGGCAATTCGCCAAAGGTTGAGGAACAGGCCACCGGCGAAACACAGCACCGCAAACATCAAAGCGATTTCAAGCATCAGAAAATCTCCTTCAGGCGGCGTTCGTAGCGGTATTTGATCTCGTCGCGCACAGCATCCGTGTCTTCACAATCCAAACAATGCACCAGAATGCTGCCGCCATCTGCGGACAACATCGAGGACACGGTTCCCGGTGTCATGGTGATGGTTCCTGCCAGAATGGTGATCGCTTCCGGCGAGGTCAAATCCAACGGAACAGTGACCCATTTGGACTGAATGTCCTTGTTCTTTTTGAACAGGATAATTCCGGCCACATGAAAGTTGGCAACGATGATGTCCCAAACAACCACCGCAATATATTCCAGAACACGCAAAGGGGAGCGCACGTGCGGATGGCCCGGCCAATAAGGCGCTGTGATCGCGGGGACCACCATGCCGAGGATCGCCCCCAAAAGCAGGTTGCCAACCGTGATTTTGTTTACAAGCATCAGCCAGACAACCACCAAAGTCAGGCTGTACAGGGGGTGAGGCAGAAGACGTTTCATCATTTCAAACCCTCCAAGGCCGGAGACAGTACGGCGTCAATGTAGCCGCTGCTGTCAAAGAGTTGCGCAGCGGTGCTTTCAAGATAGGAGGCCGTCGGCCCTGCAAACACACTCAGCGCGACGAGCATGCCCATTGCACACATAGCGGGCCCGACCTGAAGCGCGGTTGCCGGAGTGACTGTGTCAGATGCCTCTGCCGGTTCCATTGCCGTTGATTTCCAGAACAGCACGCTGCCAGCTCGGGCAAACCCCACGATTGTGACCAGCGAGGCAATCAGGATCGCCCCCCAGGCCAAAGCCATCCAGCTTTGATCACGCACACCGTCCATCACCATCAGCTTGCCCAGAAAACCGGACAACGGCGGCATGCCTGCCATACCAATAGCGCCCACAAAGAACAGCGCCGCAAAAAGCCCGTTCTGTACAATTGGCGGCTGGGCCGTGAGCGCATCGTTACCACGCCTGCTGACAACGAGATCCGCCAGCAAGAACAAAGCCGCGCCTGCAAAGGTGGAGTGCAACAGATAGTAAAGCGCAGTCGACAGCGCGTAGGGCGTGAAGGCGGACACCGCCAGCATCAATGTGCCCATAGAGCCCACCACGGAAAACGCCAGAAGCGGCATCAGGCGTTTGGCCCCAAGCACCCCGATGGCGCCAAGCGCAAGCGTGATAATCGCCGCCGGCATCAACCAGTCCGTCACGATCCCCTGCGTCGCTGCCACATCCGGCCCGAACACGATGGTGTAAATCCGAATGATGGAATAAGCGCCCACTTTGGTCATGATCGCAAACAACGCCGCCACCGGAGCCGGCGCATTCGCGTAGGTTCCCGGCAACCAGAACTGCACAGGGAAAAGCGCGGCCTTGATGGCGAAAACGATCAACATCAGCACCGCCGCAACGCGTACAAGCGCGACGTCATCCGCAGGCATTGCCTGAACCTTCACGGCCAGATCGGCGATGTTGAGCGTACCGGTCGTCGCATAGAGTGTGCCCAAGGCAAAAAGAAACAGCGTCGAGCCCGCAAGGTTCATCACCACATATTGCAAACCGGCACGCAACCGCGTGCGGCCCCCGCCGTGGATCATCAAACCATAGGACGCGATCAACAGGACTTCGAAGAACACGAAGAGGTTAAAGGCGTCGCCGGTCAGAAACGCACCATTGATGCCCATGAGCTGAAACTGGAACAGCGCGTGGAAATGGCGTCCGCGTTTGTCCCAACCGGTCGCGATTGAATGCC
Organism: Shimia haliotis; assembly: GCF_900114415.1. Lineage (GTDB taxonomy): Bacteria > Pseudomonadota > Alphaproteobacteria > Rhodobacterales > Rhodobacteraceae > Shimia > Shimia haliotis. Next base: position 66,817 of record NZ_FOSZ01000005.1, read on the forward strand.
ACAGCACAATCAGCGCCAGCACCGCGGTGAGCAGCACCATAATTGCGGACAGCCGGTCCAGAACCAGCACGATGCCAAAAGGTGCTGTCCAGTTGCCGAGGAAGTAGACTTGAGTGCCGCCACCGGCCTCCAGCATGGTCAGGCCGATCGCAATCGCTGCCAGACAGACAGTACCGACGGCCGAAGCAGCCCGTGACAGCACGATGTCGTGGCGCATCACAAACGCGAGCAGTGGTGCCAGCAGCGCCGGCAGCACAACAGGGGCTATTATCCAGTGGTTCATGCGCCCTGCCCTTTCTCATCTGAGCTTTCGATTTCATCCGCGTCTTGGATGTTGATCTGGTCGTGATCTGCTTCGAGATAGGCCCCAAGGGCGAACATCACCAAAACAGCGGTCATCCCGAAGGAAATCACAATCGCCGTAAGGACCAAGGCCTGCGGCAATGGATCGGTATAGGCGACATCAGCATATTTTTGCAGAACCGGCGGGGCATCCACCGCCAATCGACCAGTGGCAAACAGAAAAACGTTCACCGCATAAGACAGCAGAGAGATTCCGAGGATCACAGGGAATGTCCGCAGACGAAGGATCAGGTAAACCCCTCCGGCCGTGAGCACGCCAATGGCGCTGGCAACCAGAAATTCCATATCAATTCGCCTCCGCTTCGGTCTTTTCGGCGGCTGCCGACGGGTCATGATCCATCGGATCAATGTTGATGGTTTCACCGGCATAGCGTGCGATCCGGCTGAGGCTATAAAGCATCAGCATCACCGCTCCCAACACCGCAAGGAACACACCAAGGTCAAAGGCAATTGCCGTGGCCCACTCAAATTCCTCGATGGGCGGGAAGTGCAGATACCCAAAGGCGCTGGTCAGGAACGGTTTGCCTGCGATCCACGCGCCTGCTCCGGTCAGACCCGCGATCACCACGCCCCAGCCAAGCAGCGAGTGGTATTCGATGCGCTGGCGCAACTGTGTCCACGCAAACCCCGAGGCCATATACTGCATGAGCAAGGCAATCGAGATAACGAGACCGGCGATAAAGCCGCCCCCTGGTTGGTTGTGTCCGCGTAGGAAGATGTAGACCCCGACGAGGATCGCAATCGGCAACATCGCGCGGGTTGCCACCACCATCATCATCGGGTGGCGATCACGGGAGCGGTCTTGCGAATAGTCTGTCTCACGCAGACGCTTTGCAGCCGGACCACGCAGCAACGCATCCATAAGGGCATAGATCGTCAGCCCCGCGATGCCCAACACGATGATCTCGCCATAGGTGTCATAACCCCTGAAATCGACAAGGATGACGTTGACCACATTGGTGCCGCCGCCCCCCTGATAGGAGTTCGCAAGGTGGTAGGCAGAGATGGAGTCAAAATCGCGCAACAGGAACGCCATGGCCAAGGCCGCGACCGCCACACCGGCGGCAATGGCAATGCCCGCATCGCGAACACGCAGGGCATTCGAACTCTCGCGAGGCGTCGATTTCGGCATAAAGTGCAGTGCCAGCAACAAGAGCATCACCGTCACCGTTTCAACCGAGATTTGCGTCAGTGCGAGATCCGGCGCCGACAGATAGACAAAGCCCCCGGCGATGGCGAGACCGATCATGCTGATAAAGACCAGCGACAGGAACCGTTTGTGGTGGTTTGTCACCACAAGTCCGACCGCTGCAACCAGAATGATCCAGCCGACCGCAATGGGCAAAGGAACCGGCAGCATGTCTCTGGTCGCCGGTGCAATCGGGCCGCTGGTAAAGGCCAGATATCCAAGAACCACAGTCGCAGATACGAAGATCGCCAGATAGCGGCTGATCGCGCCGTTATGAACCGAGGCCGTGATGCTTTTGGCCAAGGCCACACAACGATCCATGATCCAGTCAAAAATGACTTTGGCCTCGGGACGCGGCAGCGCATTCCAGACGCGCTCCAAAGAGCCGTGCATTGCCAACAGAACGCCCCCGACACCAAAGGCGGTCAGCGACATATAGAGCGCAGGCGTTACGCCGTGCCAGATTTTGAGATGCGGATGGGTGTCCGCTCCGGTGACGGCATTGGCAGCTGCGGTCACAATCGGCTCTGCAAGGAACGGCATCGTGCCGATCAGCACCACCAGCACAGTCAACAAGGCTGGTGACGCATAAAGCCCGAACGGCGGATCATGCGGGTGGCTGGGATAGTCGTCGCGCACTTTGCCGCCAAAGACATGCACAATAAAGCGAAGCGAATACGCCACCGAAAGACAGGCCCCGAGCGTGGCCAGAACCGGCACGATCCAGGGATTGTGCATCCAAGATGTATGCGCGGCCTCTTCCAGCATCATTTCCTTGGACAAGAATCCGTTCAGCGGAATCATTCCCGCCATCGACAAGGCGGTTATCGTCGCAATCGTGGCAGTAATCGGCATCAGCTTGGCGAGACCACCCAGACGCTTGATGTCACGGGTGTGGGTCTCGTGGTCGACAATGCCGGCGGTCATAAAGAGCGCGGCCTTGAATGTCAGGTGGTTGATGATGTGGAAAACCGCTGCAATCGCCGCCGCTTTGGTGCCAAAGCCCAGCAGCATCGTCAGCAGGCCGAGGTGGCTGACCGTGGAGAAGGCAAGCAAGGCCTTAAGATCATCCTTGAACAGCGCGATCAGCGCACCGATCACCATAGTCACAAGACCCGTCGTGGCCACGATATAGAACCAAGCTTCGGTGCCGGCCAACGCAGGCCACATGCGGGCCATGAGGAACACGCCCGCCTTCACCATGGTGGCAGAGTGCAGATAGGCCGAAACCGGTGTTGGGGCCGCCATCGCGTGCGGCAGCCAGAAATGGAACGGGAACTGCGCGGATTTTGTGAACGCCCCGATCAGGATCAGGATCAGCGCGGGCATGTACCACTCGCTGGCTTTGATCACATCGCCCGCCGCCAGAATGTCGGTGAGATTGTAGCTGCCAACGATATTGCCGATAATCAGCATGCCCGCGATCATCGCAAGCCCGCCCGCGCCCGTCACTGTAAGCGCCATACGTGCGCCTTGGCGCCCTTCTGGAAGGTGCTTCCAATACCCGATCAGCAGGAAGGAGGACAGACTGGTGAGCTCCCAGAAAACGAGCAAAAGCAGGATGTTATCAGAAAGAACAATGCCAAGCATCGCGCCCTGAAACAAAAGCAAATACGTATAGAACTGCCCCATAGGATCGTCTGCGGACAAATAGAAACGGGCATAGAGAATAATCAACAGCCCGACGCCAAGGATCATCAGCGCAAACAACAATCCCAAGCCATCCAGAAAAAAGCTCACCGACAATCCAAGGGACGGCAGCCATTCATAAGAGGTTTGGATCACCTCGCCTTGCAACACCGCAGGAGCAAGTGTGCCCAGCAGGATCAGTGCAAGAACTGTAGGTATAGCCGCAAAGCTGGCGCAGGCATTCCGCCCAGCACGGATCATCAGTCCGGGCACCAAAGCGCCTAGAAATGGTAGTATGGCAATGATCGCCAGCAAACTCGTGCTGTTCGTCATTTGACGTCTCCCGCGTCGACCCTTTGGGTTCGTGTTAGAATTTGTAACAGTTGGGTAGATATAGCTCGAAAACACAAGGCACAATGCATCTAAAACGGCAACCTGCCACCAAGGAAGGCGGCAAATATTCGCGCAATAAGATGTGTCCGAATACGCAAAAATTCGCTGCCAATCCCGCCCTATGGGGAAAACTACTTCGAAAGCGAAAGAAATCGCTCGCCCAGTCGGGCGCACTCAGTATCCAGTCCGAAAGGCACGTTCACAAAAAACATACCCGACCCAACCATCCGATGCCCTTCGCGGGCCGGCGGAAAACGTACCTCATGGCGCAGGGTTTTGGGCAATGCCTGCGCTTCGAGCGCGGAGAGCATTCTTTTGTGGCTGTCGTCCGTAAGGATGGGATACCACAGCGCAATGGTCCCGACATTCCATTTGCGATGCAATTTGGAGACAAAGGTCGGAATCGTGGTGTAGTCCCCTTTGATCTCATAACTGGGATCAATCAGTAGCATTCCACGCCGCGGCGTCGGCGGGCAAACCGCATGTGCCATTCCAAACCCGTCTTGCAGATAGGTTTTTGCTCCGCTCATCACCATGGCATCCTGAAGCGCATCATTTTCCCGCGGGTGTAACTCCGCAAGATGAAGGGTGTCCCCCGTCCGCAAAATAGATGCCGCGATCGCTGGTGAACCCGGATAAACGGTTTTTCCGAACTGCACTTTGATTGCGGCCATCGCCTTGGCATAGGGATGGTCCTCCGTGAACCAACCCGCCACCGCCTCGATGCCGGCCTTTGCCTCGCCGGTTTTGACCGCTTCCGCGGAATCCAGATGGTAAACCCCGCGCCCGGAATGGGTTTCGAGATAACTCATGGGTTTGGGTTTTTGAGTCATATAGGTCAGCGCACAGGCGAGCAAAGCGTGCTTGTGAACGTCCGCCAAATTTCCAGCGTGAAAAATGTGTTGATAAGACAGCATGGCTGCCATTCAACCAGAACAACCGAACGGCCACAATGCAATTACGAGAGTTTGGATTTCGTGACGGGGTGTTGCGAATATCAGCCAAAATCCGCCGCTTTGACCCGAGCCATATTGCAAGCGGCGAAGGAAAAGACCATGTCGCAAAAAAGGAAAAATCATTTCTTAACCAAGCCAAGGAACAGACGACATGAAACTCCCCTCCACAGTCGCAGCCGCCGCTTTCTGCGCGCCCTTGATGGTAGCTGGCACAGCCTCTGCACAAGGAATCACATGGTACTACGGTGTTGATTTTGTAAGCGACTACATTTCCAGCGGTGTGACCAATTCCAACGGCAGCGCCGCCATTCAACCTTGGGTCGAAGCAGAAGTCGGCAACTTCTATTTTGGCACCTGGATGTCCAACGTAGACTTGGGCACCACCGACGATTGGGAAACCGACCTTTACTTTGGTTACCGGAATTCGATCAACGATCAGTGGTCCTATGACGTCGGCTACGCCCGTTACCTTTATAACGGCGAGCTGGGCAACGACTCCGGCGAAATCGTCGGTCAATTGACTTTCACGCCGTCGACTGCTGTCGATCTCACCGGCTATGCCGCATATGACCCAGAGAACGAACTGTGGAACTACCGCGCCGAACTCGGCTATGCCCTCAACGACAAAATCTCGTTTGAAGGTCAGTACGGCCACTCCGAATCCTACGGCCACGATTACTGGCTGATCGGCGGTTCCTATGCGTTCACCGACTTTGCGGCAGCCAACGTGACTTACCACGGCACCGACAACGACGTGCTCGGCGATGCCGGCTGGGTCGCGACTGTCAGCTTCGCCTTCTGATCGCGCTTCACTTCATCAGGGTGGCCGCCCCGGCCGCCCTGACTTGGCGGAAACACGCCAAGCTCGGTTTCTAGGTCTTTCACAAAGCCGAAAGCCTTCATATAAGTGCAGCGCCCGGACTCGGAAGAGTCGCGGGCAATTTGAATTTGAGGGAAAGTAATCACATGCTGGGAAATCTGGGCGGTCTGTTCACCTCTGACATGGCCATCGATTTGGGGACCGCGAACACGCTGGTCTATGTCAAAGGCAAAGGCGTCATTCTCAGCGAACCTTCGGTGGTTGCGTATCACGTCAAAGACGGTGTGAAAAAAGTTCTCGCCGTGGGCGAAGACGCCAAGCTGATGCTGGGCCGCACACCGGGCTCGATCGAGGCCATCCGCCCGATGCGTGACGGCGTGATCGCGGACTTCGATACCGCCGAAGAGATGATCAAGCACTTCATCCGCAAGGTTCACAAGCGCTCCACTTTCTCCAAGCCCAAGATCATCGTTTGCGTCCCGCACGGCGCAACACCCGTTGAAAAACGTGCGATCCGTCAATCGGTTCTCTCGGCAGGCGCTCGCCGCGCCGGCCTGATTGCAGAACCCATTGCCGCCGCCATTGGGGCCGGCATGCCAATCACCGACCCGACCGGCAACATGGTCGTCGACATCGGCGGCGGCACCACCGAAGTTGCGGTTCTCTCGCTTGGCGACATCGTTTACGCGCGCTCGGTGCGCGTTGGTGGCGACCGTATGGACGAAGCCATCATCAACTACCTGCGCCGCCAGCAGAACCTGCTGATCGGTGAAAGCACCGCAGAGCGCATCAAGACCTCTATCGGCACGGCGCGCATGCCCGACGATGGCCGTGGGGCATCCATGCAAATCCGCGGTCGCGACCTGCTCAATGGTGTGCCCAAAGAAACCGAAATTTCTCAGGCTCAGGTGGCCGAAGCTTTGGCCGAACCCGTGCAGCAAATCTGCGAAGCGGTGATGACCGCGCTCGAAGCCACACCGCCGGACCTTGCGGCTGATATCGTCGATCGTGGCGTGATGCTGACCGGTGGCGGCGCGCTTCTGGGCGAACTGGATCTGGCTCTGCGGGAACAAACCGGTCTGGCAGTCTCCATCGCAGACGAAAGCCTGAATTGTGTGGCCATGGGCACCGGCAAGGCGCTGGAATATGAAAAGCAGCTGCGCCACGCCATCGACTACGACAGCTAAGGGCCTGACCCATATGTGAGTTTGGTTGGCACGTTCAGGCGTGCTAAACCACTGCACAACATCAGATCAATGGGGGCACTTTGGCAAAAGATCGCAATCAGGGCGAAGACTTCTCCGGCCCGCTCAAGCGGTTGCTTTTGGGTGTCATTCTCCTTGTCCTGATTGGCATTTTTATTGTCTGGCGCATCGACAGCCCGCGCGTAGAACGCTTTCGCGCACAAATCACAGATACCGTTGTTCCAAGCTTTGATTGGGCCATGTCCCCAGTCACCGGCGCCGTCAATATGCTGCGCGATTTTCAAAGCTATCAGCGCATCGTGGAGCAGAACCGCGAATTGCGGCGCGAGCTACAACAGATGAAAGTCTGGAAAGAGGCCGCCCTGCAGCTCGAACAGGAAAACGCGCGCCTTCTTGATCTTAACAACGTGCGCCTTGACCCCCGTCTGACTTTTATCACTGGCGTGGTTCTGGCCGACAGCGGCTCGCCGTTCCGCCAATCAGTGCTGCTGAACATTGGCCAGCGCGACGGCATTGTCGACGGCTGGGCCGCGATGGATGGTGTTGGCCTCGTTGGTCGCATTTCCGGCGTGGGCAGCTCCTCGTCGCGCGTGCTTCTTCTAACCGACAACTCAAGCCGCATTCCGGCCGTGATCCAACAGTCTGGACAGGCTGCGCTAATTGTCGGAGACAACTCCGTCGCGCCATTGATTGATTTTGTCGAGACACCGGATCTGGTCCGCCCCGGAGACCGTGTTGTCACATCCGGCGACGGGGGGGTCTTCCCGGGTGGGTTGTTGATCGGTCAGGTTGCCGTGGACCCCAGCGGGCGTTTGCGCGTGCGCCCTGCGGCCGATTTTGAACGCCTAGAATTCCTCCGTGTTCTGCGCCACCATGGACAGGAACGGATCAACACCCATGGCAGGATCGTTCGTCCAGACGGGCCCGTCGCGCCCGCCGGTGGTCAGGATGGCTGAGGGGGTTGGTTCCCGAGTGTGGGGGATGCGCGTGCTTTTTGCCGCGTTGTGTCTGGCGTTTATCTTTCTCAAGCTCACCCCCTTTAGCACAGCCCCGCAGTTGTGGACCGGTCCGGACTGGATGGTGGTACTTTCGCTTGCTTGGGCTGCACGCCAACCGGATTACACTCCAGCGTGGCTGATCGCCGGAATGTTTCTGTTGGCGGATTTCCTGTTGATGCGCCCGCCGGGATTGGGGGCCTTTGTGATGGTGATCGCCGTCGAAGTCCAACGCCGCCGCGCCCCAAGCATACGCGATGCGACCTTTGTCACCGAATGGGCAACAGCGGCGGGCCTTATGCTGGCAACCGCCTTGGCGGCCCGCCTCATCATGTTGGTCGTTTTTGTAGATCCCCCCTCCCTTGGGCTCACGCTCATTCAAGTATTGATGAATTTTGCCACCTATCCACTTGTGGTATTGCTCTCTCAAGTCCTGTTTGGCGTGCGGCGGCAGGCCGCGCGTGACGGGCATTTGGGGACCACCTGATGAGAAAGAACCCTCAGGAAAATGCCGAAACGCACAGCCGCGTCACGAGACGGGCGCTTCTTTTGGGAGGCGCACAGCTTGTGTTTATGGGCGGCCTTGGCCTGCGCATGCGTCAGCTTCAGCTCGAGCAGGCAGACCAGTTCCGTCTGCTCGCCGAAGAAAACCGCATCAACATCCGACTGATACCGCCGGCCCGCGGCCAGATTTTTGACCGCAACGGGGTTGCCATCGCGCGCAACGAGCCTGCGTACCGAATTACTCTTGTTCCAGAAGACGCCGGTGATGTGGATGAGGTGATCGCCCGCCTCGCCTCTTTGATCGAACTCGATCCGGGAGAGTTGGAAGCCGCCGCCGCGGAGATGAAACGATCTCCGCCGTTTCTGCCGGTGACTGTGGCAGATCGCATCTCATGGGAAGACCTGTCTCGGGTTGCCGTGAACACGCCAGTGTTACCCGGTGTCACTCCCGAAGTGGGCTTGTCTCGGTTTTATCCTATGCGCGGTGATTTTGCTCATGTGGTCGGCTACGTTGGTCCGGTATCGGACTATGATCTGTCAAAAATTGAAAATCCGGATCAGCTTCTGCGCATCCCCCGCTTTCAGATCGGCAAAGTGGGCCTGGAAGGCAAAATGGAGGAATCTCTGCGCGGGAAGGCCGGCACAAAACGCGTCGAAGTGAATGCGGTAGGCCGCGTCATGCGCGAACTGGACCGTCGGGAAGGCCAACAGGGCGACGATGTGCAATTGACCATCGATCAGGGGCTGCAGTCTTACACGCAAGCCCGCCTTGGTGACGAAAGCGCCGCAGCGATCGTTATGGATTGCAATACAGGCGATCTGTTGACTGTTGCCTCAGCGCCCACATTTGATCCCAACCTCTTTGTAGAGGGCATTTCCGTTGCTGCGTATCGCGAGTTGACGGACAATGACTACCGCCCCCTGGCCGCAAAAACAGTTCAAGGCACTTATCCTCCCGGCTCCACCTTCAAAATGATCACTGCGTTAGCCGCGCTTGAGGAAGGCATTGCCTTTCCCGATCACACTGTGTGGTGCCCGGGACACCTTGAAGTCTCCAACCGCCGCTTTCACTGCTGGAAACGCGCGGGCCATGGCCATGTGAACCTTGCTCAGGCTCTGCGCGAAAGCTGTGACGTCTATTTCTACGAACTCGCGCTCGAAGTCGGCATCGACAAGATCTCTGCGATGGCCGCCCGCTTTGGCATCGGCGAGCGCTTCGACCTGCCTATGTCGGGTGTCGCCAAGGGGCTGAACCCGACACGGGACTGGAAACGCGATGTGCGCGGCGCGGACTGGGTTGTCGGGGACACGGTGAATGTCTCGATCGGACAGGGGTTTGTTCTGACGTCGCCCTTGCAGCTGGCGGTGATGACCGCGCGCTTGGCGACGGGTCGCGATGTGTCGCCCCGCCTTGTGAAATCCATCAATGGCGTGGACACGCCACAGCCCCCCTCCAAACGGCTTGGCATCAACGAAGCCTTTCTGAATGAAGTGCGGCGCGGGATGTATGCCGTTTCCAATCACCGGCGAGGCACCGCCTATGGAAGCAGGATCATCGAAGATACCAATCGTCTCGCGGGAAAAACCGGCACCTCGCAAGTCCGCAACATCACCGCAGCTGAACGCGCGCGCGGTGTGTCACGCAACGAAGATCTGCCATGGAACCGGCGCGACCATGCGCTGTTTGTGAACTTTGCGCCTTATGACAATCCGAAATATGCCGTGGCCGTGGTGGTGGAACATGGCGGCGGCGGGTCAAAGGCCGCTGCACCAATCGCCCGCGACATCACCCTGCAAGCGCTGCACGGTGGCCAGCCGCCGCTGGAAGCTTACCCGGCCAAGGACCGAAAACGCATCGAGGAGCAACAGGAACGGCTGCAAAAACTCGTTCCCGGACGCAACCTCACGCGGCGGGACAGAGCCTAGGAGCCGGCATGAGTTATCTTGAGTATTCCGTCAAACATGTGCCAACCGGGCCGAGCAAGATCCTGCATTTTAACTGGGCCTTGCTACTTTTGATCAGCGCCGTGGCGGGAGTCGGATTTCTGATGCTGTATTCGGTGGCCGGAGGGTCATTCCAACCGTGGGCCGAACCGCAAATGAAACGATACGCTTTGGGCGTGGTTGTGATGTTCATGTGCGCGATGGTGCCCATTTGGTTCTGGCGCTCGGTCTCCGGCGCCGCATACCTTGGCACCCTTGTTTTGCTGGTTCTGGTCGAAGTGATGGGCAGCGTCGGGATGGGCGCGCAGCGATGGATTGACCTTGGCTTCATGCGCCTCCAGCCAAGTGAGTTGATGAAGGTCACGCTGGTGATGGCCTTGGCTGCCTACTATGATTGGCTGCCGCCGCGCAAAACGTCGCGGCCGCAATATGTTCTAATCCCCGTCATTCTGATCCTCATTCCGACGGCCATGGTGCTGCGCCAACCGGACCTTGGCACCTCTATCCTTCTGCTGACCGGAGGCGCCATCGTGATGTTCGCCGCTGGGGTGCATTGGGGGTATTTCACAGCCGTGATTAGCATGGGGGTCGGACTGGTTTTTGCGGTTTTTCAATCGCGGGGCACCTCTTGGCAGCTTTTGAAAGACTATCAATACCGGCGCATCGACACCTTTTTGGATCCTGCCTCTGACCCACTGGGCGCGGGCTATCACATCACCCAGTCAAAGATTGCGCTTGGCTCCGGCGGCTGGACGGGCCGCGGCTTTATGCAAGGCACACAAAGCCGGCTGAATTTTCTTCCGGAAAAGCACACCGACTTTATTTTTACCACGCTGGCAGAAGAGTTCGGCTACATCGGGGCCATCTCTTTGCTGGCGCTGTATATGCTGATCATTCTCTTTTGCCTCGCAAGCGCGATCTCGAACCGCGACCGCTATGCCTCTTTGCTGACCATCGGAGTTGCGAGCACGTTTTTCCTGTTCTTTGCCGTCAACATGTCGATGGTCATGGGGCTCGCACCGGTGGTCGGTGTGCCGCTTCCTTTGGTCAGCTATGGCGGCTCCGCGATGCTCGTTCTGATGTTGGCGTTTGGCCTTTTGCAAAGCGCGCACGTCCACCGTCCGCGATAACAAGCCACCCAATGCACGGCCAATGGGCCGGCCCCTATCTCACAGCACCGCTGTGAGCACACCCCGAGGTGCTTTCGGCCCATTAGAAGGCTGCTTGTCCTCAGAACGGCCTTGTGCGCAAATGCGCCCAAACAGGAGGACATCATGAGCGTTTTTCATTTGGCTTTTAACGTCAGGGATCTGGACGAAACACGCGCCTTTTACGGCGATCTCCTTGGGTGTCGAGAGGGCCGCAGCACCGAAACCTGGGTGGATTTTGATTTCTTCGGTCATCAGATCTCGCTGCATCTGGGCGAACCCTTTGCAACGGCCAATACGGGCCATGTGGGCGACCATTTGGTGCCTATGCCGCATCTCGGAGTGATTTTGCCCAAACCAAGCTGGGACGCACTGGCCCAGAGGCTGACAGAGGCCGGAATGGACTTCGTTCTTGCGCCTTTCACCCGCTTCAAGGGCGAACCTGGTGAGCAAAGCACGATGTTCTTTCGGGATCCTTCAGGCAATCCGATCGAGATCAAGGGATTTGCAGATATGGACGGAGTATTTGCATCATGATCAACGTGCTTTTCGCTGCCAAGCCGGATCGCTGGGACGAATATGAGGCGGACCTCCGCACCGCATTCGCAGCGCTGGACCTGCCTGTCGATCTGCGCACCGAGTTCCCGGCGCAAGACGTGGACTACATCATCTATGCCCCCAACAGTCCAGTGCAGGACTTTCGCCCCTATACCCGCTGCAAGGCGGTGTTGAACCTGTGGGCCGGTGTCGAGAATGTTGTCGGCAATGACACCCTGACTCAGCCCCTCGCCCGCATGGTCGATCCCGGGATGACGCAAGGCATGATTGAATTTGTCGTCGGCCACGTCATGCGGCATCACCTCGGGATGGATTTGCACATTCATGGCCAAGACGGTGTCTGGCGCGACCATGTCCCGCCGCTCGCGCAGGATCGGCGTGTTTCGGTGCTTGGCCTTGGGGAACTTGGGATGGCCTGTGCCAACGCATTGTCCGGTCTGGGCTTTCCGGTCACAGGATGGAGCCGCCGCGCCAAATCAGCCCCCAACATCACGTGTCGTCATGGCGAGGACGGCTTGCGCGAAACACTGGAACAGGCCGATATCTTGATCCTGTTGCTGCCCAAAACGGCGTCTACAGAAAACCTGTTGAACGAAGAACGCCTAAGCTGGATGCCCAAGGGCGCGGTTATTGTGAACCCAGGTCGCGGGCAGCTAATCGACGACACCGCCCTTCTGGCTTCGCTTGACGCGGGCCACATCGCACATGCGACACTGGACGTCTTCCGGATCGAACCGCTGCCGGTCGATCATCGCTATTGGTCGCACCCACAGGTGACGGTCACGCCGCACATCGCTTCTGAAACTCGCGCCCGCACCGCATCCGAGGTGATTGCGGAAAACATCCGGCGGGGCGAAGTCGGGGAGGACTTCCTGCACCTTGTAGATCGAACCGCAGGGTATTGACGGCGAAACGGCGAACGAGGGCGATGCCAGCCGCATCAAACCCGCGTTACGTCACTTCAATATCGGCGGATTATCCGGGTCGCTGCCGGGCGTCACCGGCACATAGTCCTGCCGCTGTTCCGGCTGTGGAAGGTCAAACCGAAGGCCCGCACGTGCCAATTGGGCCGCCGCCACATCATTGGCGCCGAAAAACGCGACATCCAAAGCCCCCGCTTCAATGCCTGAGAATGTCAGCGCTTCGTTCACTGCCTTGGCCAACGCACCTTGGGCCGCTTCCACCGCATCAACAAATCCCAGCATATGCGATTTGGCGCCGGACTCGTAAGTCACGCCGACGAGATAGGCCATTTTGGCCAAACCGGCTGTGGTGGCCAGCTTTGCATCCAGCGCAGCAATAAGGGTTTCCGGCAACCCTGCGGGCGCTGTGAAGGCCTCTACCTTGGCTTCCATTTCATCTGGGGCATGGGTCAGTGTATCCACCAGCCAGCCAAGCGCCTCGGCCGGCACCAACATCGATGAAGGCGCAATTTCAGGGTTAAGCGCAAGCCCGATCCCCTGCCCCGCGAGCATATTGGCAATGATCCGGCCAGACAGCGCGGCATAGGGCGCGACACGGCCAACAAACTGGCTTAGCCGCTCCTCGGTATCAAAAACCAGAACGAAAGACGCATCCGACGTTTCAAACACCTCCGGCGCAATCCGATCGCCTTCAGGCTCTTTTTCCAGAAGCAGAAACAATTCGGCATCCGCCAACCGCTCAAAAAACCGCAACCGCGCGCCATCATCCGACGGAGCGGCTTCCATTGCGGCGTGGAATTGATCAAGCGGGGTCACATCAGTCATGCGAGAACGTCCTCTATACGCGCCCGCAGCACCGGAAGCAGATCTGCCTCAAACCACGGGTTCTTCTTGAGCCAAGCCGTATTCCGCCACGACGGATGAGGCAAGGGGAAGGCTAAGGGCGCATGGTCGCGCCACGCGGCAACCGTGTCGGTGACGCCGGCCTTGGTGCCAAAATGCCATTTCTGAGCGTGCCCGCCGACGACCAGTGTCAGGGGCACCTCGCCAAGCTCGTCCATCACACGTGCCCGCCATGTTTTGGCGCAGACCGGCGGCGGCGGCAGGTCGCTGCCCTTGGCATTGTAGCCCGGAAAACAGAAAGCCATTGGCACTATGGCGATGCGAGATTTGTCATAAAATGTCGCCTCATTCACTCCCATCCACGCCCGCAACCGATCCCCTGACGGATCGGTGAACGGCTTGCCGCTTGCGTGTACACGTGCGCCCGGAGCCTGACCAACTATTAGGAGTCGCGCACCGCGTCGAAACCATGCCACAGGCCGAGGAGAATGCGCGCTGTGTGTTTGTAAAAACCGCGCCTCACACTCCCGACACGCGGCGATTTCTTCCTGCAAATCCATAAGCTTGTGATAGCGGACAAACATTACTTCGACAATTATCGAAATAAAAGCTTGCACCTCGGCTTCATTTCGATATTTTTAGAAATATGAAACATGACACTCCCACCGATATCACTCTCACCCTGGCGGCCTCGACATTTGCCGCGCTTGGGTCGGAACAACGTCTGTCTGTTCTGCGCAGTCTCGTGCGTGCCGGCAGCGACGGGTTGACCATCGGCGAGCTTGGCAAACGCACGGGCGTGACCGGCTCCACGCTGACACACCACATGAAAATCCTCGCTCAGGCGGGGCTTGTGACTCAAGAAAAACAGGGGCGCTCCATCATTTGCGCGGCGGTCGCGTATGACGCGGTCCGCGACCTCTCAACTTTCCTCCTCAAAGAATGCTGTGCAGACAGCACCAGCCCCGACAAGGACCACTCACATGGCTGACACGACCCAAACCCCATCTCCGCTTGGCACCCGGCTCGCAAAAGTCGACAAGGCATGGGCGGCCTCTATTCTGATTCTCATCAGCGTTGCCGTTCTCGATCCGCCGCAGTTCCGGCCGACGGTGGATTTCACGGCCAACGCTTTGCTGCACACTGCGCCGTTCATTCTATTTGCCATCTTTGCGATCGGCTATCTCAAGGCCACTGGTGCCGAGAACCTGCTGGCCAAAGCGTTTGAAGGGCGAGAAACACGTATGATCGTGCTCGCAGCTTTACTGGGCGGGCTCTCTCCTTTTTGTTCCTGCGAAGTGATCCCCTTTATCGCTGCCTTGCTGGCCGTCGGCGCACCTCTGTCTGCTGTCATGGCATTCTGGCTCGCCTCACCGCTTATGGATCCTGCGATGTTTGCAATCACTTCCGGCACTTTGGGCTATGAATTTGCGCTGGCAAAGGCCGCGTCCGCAATTGGTCTGGGCCTGCTTGGCGGCTTTGGCACAATGCTCTTGAAATCCACCCCTGTCTTCGCCGACCCCTTGCGTGCAAAGCCGCAAGTCGGTGGCTGCTGCGGCGTGTCCAAACCGTTTTCCGACAAGCCGGAATGGAAATTCTGGAAAGAAAAGGCGCGTCGTGACACCTTCCGCGACACCACCATTGAAAACGGCCTGTTCCTATTGAAATGGCTGGCGCTGGCCTATGTCATCGAAGCCCTGATGATCCACTACGTACCCGCGGAATGGATCGCGCAAATCCTTGGCGGCGACGGGTTCCAGCCGATTTTTCTGGGGGCCTTGGTTGGTGCGCCCGCCTATCTGAATGGCTATGCAGCTGTGCCACTTGTTGCCGGCCTTTTGGAACAGGGCATGTCAAACGGCGCGGCCATGTCGTTCATGATCGCAGGCGGTGTAAGCTGTATCCCCGCAGCCATCGCGGTCTGGGCTCTTGTAAAACCCCGCGTTTTTGCGGCTTACTTTGGCTACGCGATGCTGGGTGCACTGATCGCTGGTACTGTGTGGCAGGCCGTCGCCTGAAACCAAGTTTGATACCACCTGTGGACGCTGTCATGGCGTCCACACTCTTTTTGCGACAGTGAATGTCACCGGAATTGCGCCCCAAAATCCGCAAATCCCGGAAATTTCCGTGAAATACCGGCCTCAACGCCCAAATTCTGCCCCAAGCCGTTGCTAAGACAACCCCACATCCGACATATTGGGAAAAACGCCGACAGAGAGCGTTAACCTGGTTACGTTAAAGTGTCGGAAGAGCAGTGGCAGGAGCATCGGATGCTCGAGTTTGAAAACGTGAGCAAGTCCTTCTGGACCGGCACGCAGCGCAAGGTGATCCTTGACCGCGTGTCTTTTCGCGTTGAACTTGGAAACTCGCTTGGCATCCTCGCGCCGAACGGTACTGGCAAAACCACACTGATCAACATGATGGCCGGCCTTGAAAAACCGGACGAAGGCGTGATCCGGCGCGACTGCAGGATTTCCTTCCCGCTCGGTTTTATGGGCGGCGTGGTGAACAAACACACCGCCGTGGAAAACAGCCGCTACATCGCCCGCCTTTACGGGTTGGACCCCGACTACGTCGAAGCGTTCTGCCGCTGGCTTTGCAACCTTGGCGAATACTTTGAACAGCCACTTGGCACTTATTCCTCCGGCATGCGCGCGCGCTTTACATTTGCCCTGATGCTGGCGTTGGATTTTGATATTTATCTGATCGATGAGGGCATGCCCTCCTCCACCGATGTGGAGTTCAACAAGAAAGCAGGCGATGTGCTCCGCGAGCGCCTGCGCACCACCACAATCATTATCGTGTCGCACCAGGCTCAGGTGCTAGAGAAATTTGCCAAATCCGCAGCCGTGCTGCTGAATGGCAAGCTCTATATGTTTGACACCTTGGAAGAGGCAAAGCAGCTCTATGACTACCAAACCCAAGGCTAAAAAATTCCGCATCCGCCGGTCCATTCCACAGGCCGCAGCGGACACCGGTGCGCCGGTCTCAAAGCCCCGCGTCATTGCTGGTGGCACAGCCGCCGCTACGCCTGAGCATTCCGCTGTTCCTCAACAAGCGGTCCCGCCCCAAGCGCCGCCCACGCCACAACCCGCTCCGCGAGCAAAAGCGACAGCGCAGCCTCCTGCGGCTACCGGATCGCCAGATGCGGACATTGAAGCGATCAAGCGTGAGGGGCTCACTGGCCGCCAGCTGCGCCTCGCGCGGCGGATGGCGCAAAAACACGGGCTTGCCGCTACGTCTGATTATGATGCGGTACGCCTTCTTCGCAACGCAGGCATCGACCCGTTCCAGCGTACAAATATGCTTGATCTGCTGCCGCCTGACGCAACCGGCGACGCGCGTGATACCGAAGCAAAGCCAAAATCCGGAAACAAAATGTCGATCGGCCGCATTCAGCTGCCTCAGACCATGCCGGTGGACAAAACCAATCTGCCGTCCACCGAAACGCGTTCACCTGCAGAAATGCGTGCAATGGAAATCGGCGAAATCCAGAAAGACATCGCGCGCCGCCGCCGCAAACGCATGCTTCTGCTGTTTGGCCGCCTTTCTGCCTTTGTCTTTTTGCCAACCATTTTCGCGGCTTGGTATTTTTATGGGGTGGCGACGCCCATGTACGCCACCAAATCCGCCTTCCTCGTACAGCAGGCCGACAGCACCGGCGGCTCCGGCCTTGGTTCGCTATTGCCTTCACAACTCAACGCCAACCAGGATGCCATCGCGGTTCAGGATTATCTGACATCAAAGGATGCGATGATCCGACTGGACAACGATGTTGGGTTTAAATCGCATTTCTCGGACCCAATGATCGACCCGATTCAGCGCCTCGATCCGAACCCGTCCAACGAAGAGGCCTACAAGCTCTATAAGAAGTTTGTGAAAATCGGCTATGACCCGACAGAAGGCTCGGTGAGGATGGAAGTGATTGCTGCCGATCCGGCGGTTGCCACCGCCTATTCGCGTGCGCTTATCACCTACGCAGAAGACCGTGTCGACGATCTGTCGCAGCGCAAACGTGAAGACCAGATGCGCGACGCCCGCCGCAGCCTGCAAGAGGCCAAGGACGAACGCCGCGCTGCGCAACTCGCGCTTGTTGAGAAACAGCAAAACACTGTTGTTGACCCGGAGGGCGTGATCGCCGCGCTGCGTCAACAAATCTCCAATGTTCAGGTGCAATTGCAGGAGAAAGAACTGCAACTGGCCGCCTTGCTCGACAACAGCCGCCCCAATCAGGCACGCGTAGACGGCGTGCGCGGTGACGTGCGCCGGCTGCAAAATCTGTTGGACAAACTCGAAACCGAAATGACCGATGCAACCGAGGGAGAGTCCTCACTTGCTGCCCAAACAGCGGAAATCCAGATCGCACAGGCCGATCTCGCCACGGCTGATCTGATCATGCAATCCGCGCTGCAAACGCTGAAACAAACCGAACTCGAAGCCTCCCGTCAGGTGCGTTACCTGACCACATCGGTCGAACCGGTGGCCTCCGAAGACGCGTCTTATCCGCGTAGTTTCGAGAACACGATCTTGGCCTTCCTGATTTTTTCAGGCATTTATCTGATGATATCGCTCACAGCGTCAATCCTCAGAGAACAGGTGTCTTCGTGATGAAAACTGTCGAGGTCGCAGACCTCAAGATCGGGAACGATCACCCGCTGACCGTCATTGCCGGTCCCTGCCAGCTCGAAAGTGCGGACCACGCGCAGATGATCGCCGGCACCATGAAAGACGCCTGTGCGGCTGTCGGCGCGCAGTATGTGTTCAAAGCCAGCTACGACAAGGCCAACCGCACGTCCCTGTCTGGCATTCGCGGAATGGGAATTGATGCTGGCCTTGCGGTGTTGGATGGCATCCGCAAAGAGTTCGGCGTGCCGGTGCTGACCGATGTACACACCGAAGAACAATGTGCGATTGCTGCTGAAGCGGTCGACATCCTGCAAATCCCCGCCTTCCTGTGTCGCCAGACCGACATGCTTTTGGCCGCCGGAAAAACCGGTGCCGTGGTGAACGTCAAAAAAGGTCAGTTTCTCGCACCGTGGGAGATGGGCAACATCGTCACCAAGATCGAAAGCACAGGCAACGACCGCATTCTGCTGACCGATCGTGGCACGTCGTTTGGCTATAACACGTTGGTTGCAGATATGCGCGGCCTGCCGCAAATGGCAACCACCGGCTATCCAGTGGTTATGGACGCCACCCACTCCGTTCAACAACCAGGCGGCAAGGGCGGAAGCTCGGGCGGCCAACGCGAATTCGCGCCGGTCATGGCCCGCGCGGCGGTTTCGCTGGGCATTGCCGCTGTGTTCATTGAAACCCACGATGATCCTGACAACGCGCCCTCTGACGGCCCCAACATGATCCCGCTCGATCAGATGGGGCAATTGATCGAAACATTGATGCGCTTTGACGAGTTGGCAAAGGCCAATCCGATCCGAATTTAACGACATTCATTAGTGACCGAGAGACCATTTCCATGAAAAAGCCCTTGCCCGACGTGCGCCCCAACACTTGGGAATTCCTGCGCGACCCGATGATCGCCCCAACCGGATTCCGTGAATACGACGCCCGCTGGCAATATCCCGAGGCCATCAACCTGCCCGGCATGACCGCGCTTGGATTTGGTCTGGGCACGCAAATGCAGCGGCGCGGGATTGAGCCTGTGATTGCGGTGGGCAACGATTATCGCGACTATTCCGTGGCCATCAAAATGGCGCTGATTGTCGGCCTGATGAAAGCCGGCATCCACGTCAAAGACATCGGTCCTGCCCTTTCGCCGATGGCCTATTTTGCACAGTTCCACCTTAATGCGCCTGCGGTGGCGATGGTGACAGCGTCACACAACCCCAACGGCTGGACCGGCGTCAAAATGGGCTTTGAAAAGCCGCTGACCCACGGTCCTGACGAAATGGCCGAGCTGCGCGACATCGTTCTAAACGGTGACTTTGACGCCCATGACGGCGGCAAACACGAGATCGTGGATGGCGTACGAGAAGCCTATATCGACGATCTGGTTGGCGACTTTAAGATGAGCCGCAAGCTCAAGGTTGTCTGCGCCACCGGCAACGGCACCGCGGCCGCTTTTGCGCCGGAAATCTTTGAACGCATGGGCGTTGAAGTCGTCGATAGCCACAACCGGCTCGACTACACCTTCCCCAACTACAACCCCAACCCTGAAGCCATGGAAATGCTGCACGACATGTCTGCAAGCGTCAAAGCCTCGGGTGCGGACCTTGCGCTTGGTTTTGACGGCGATGGCGATCGCTGCGGCGTGGTGGACGACGAAGGCGAAGAAATCTTTGCCGACAAGGTTGGCGTGATCATGGCCAAGGATTTGGGCAAGATCTACCCCAACGCGACCTTTGTCGCAGACGTGAAATCCACTGGCCTGTATGCCGCTGACCCGGACCTTTTGGCCACGGGAGCCAAAACCGATTACTGGAAAACCGGCCACAGCCACATGAAACGCCGTGTGCACGAACTCGGCGCGCTGGCGGGCTTTGAAAAATCCGGCCACTACTTCCTCGCAGGACCCATCGGGCGCGGCTATGACTGCGGCATGCGCGTTGCGGTGGAAATTTGCAAAATGCTGGACCGCAACCCAGACATGAAGATGTCTGACATGCGTAAAGCGCTGCCAAAAACATGGTCTACCCCGACCATGTCGCCTTATGCCTCTGATACCGAGAAATACGATATTCTTGACCGTCTGGTGGCCAAACTGGCGGCCAAACACGAGGCAGGCGACACATTTGCGGGCCGCGCCATCAAGGAAGTGGTGACCGTGAACGGCGCCCGCGTCATTCTCGACAACGGCAGCTGGGGGTTGGTACGCGCAAGCTCCAACACGCCAAACCTTGTTGTGGTGATCGAAAGCAACGACAGTGAAGACGAGATGCGTCAAATTTTTGCCGAGATCGACGCGGTGATCCGAACGGAACCCGGTGTTGGCGACTACGATCAGACCATCTGATCTTCTGCGCGATGTGCTCCCGCCCCTTTCTCGGGGGTGGGCATGGCTCACGGCTGACGCCGTGAGCCTTTTTCGTTAGGCGCGTCCGGTGGGGATCACCTCATAGCCGGGCTCTTCGGGCTCATCGTCGAGCATTTCCGGCGGAAATCCAGGCGCGAGGACGTCAACGCCCGCCGCCTCTTCCAGTCGTTTGATGATGTTGGGGCTCAGCTCGCGCTCGCCATAGCGCGCAATGCCATCGTCAAAAATATTGATCATCAACGGGTTCATCTCAAGCGGAACCCCTGCCCGATTGGCGACCTCCTGAAACAGGCCGATGTCCTTTTTCACGAGGTCCATCGTAAAGCTGATATCGCGGCTGCCGTTCAGTATCACCTGGCTCTCAGTGATGTGGCTGAAAGAATTTCCAGAGCTGATCTTGATCGCCTCGTATGCCGTATTGAGGTCCATCCCCGCAGCCGCGCAGGTGGTCAAGGCCTCTGCACTCGCCACCAGATGCGCCGTGGCAAGAAAGTTGGTAACAACCTTCAGAACCGAGGCCGACCCCAAATCGCCCGTGTGCAAAATCCGCCGCCCCATTGTGGTCAACAGCGGCAGAATGCGTTCAAACGTCGCCCGATCACAGCCCGCGAAAATGGCAATATTGCCGGTGTCCGCGCGATGGCACCCACCCGACACCGGACAATCCACTGCCGCGCCACCCGCCGCAATCACCATACCGCCCAGCCGCTTCACCTCGGCCTCATCCGTGGTCGACATTTCCATCCAGATTTTGCCGGAACCCACCTCTGGCAACATCTCCCGCATCACCGCATCGGACGCCGCAGGCGACGGCAAACAGGTGATCACCGCATCGCAATCGCGCATCATCTGCGCGGGATTCTCCCCCGCCGTTGCGCCTGCCGCAACCTTGCCAGCGACCAAGTCCGCGTTCAGGTCATAAACCGTCAAATCGACGCCATTCCTCAGCAAACTGCCACTCAGCTTGCCGCCCACATTGCCCAATCCGATAAAGCCGATTTTCATGACGCACTCCCTGTTGTGTTTCAAACAGGCTGCGCGGGCAACGCACGCAAGTCACGCACAAACGCGACTTTGCAAACGCCGTTTTTGAATTGTCTCGCTAAACCACAATGATCGCGCCCGAACCGAGGGGTGGAAGCGAAGCGCCCGCCCCGTGGGGGCGGTTCGGGCGCTAGCCAAAGCCTTGCTTTGGCTTTGGACATGCCCAACAAAAAAGCCGCCCCTCTCAGGGCGGCTTTCATTTCATGGATGTCTCAGCCTTAGCCGATAATCGCGTTCAGCGTTGCCGATGGGCGCATTACTTTTGCCTTCAGCTCTACAGACGGACGATAGTAGCCGCCGATGTCCGCTGCCGGACCCTGTGCCGCTGCCAGCTCTGCCAGAATGGCCGCTTCGCCGTCTGCCAGTGCCTTGGCGACGCCAGCAAACTCGGCCGCCAGATCAACGTCGTCGGACTGTGCCGCCAGCGCATCGGCCCAGTAGCGGGCGAACCAGTAGTGGCTGTCGCGGTTGTCTGGCTGGCCCACTTTGCGGGATGGTGACCGGTTGTCATCCAAAATGCCTTGGGTTGCCGCTTCCGCAGCCACGCCCAGAACACCGGCTTTGGCGTTGCCTTTGACGTCCGCAAGGAAGTTCAGGCTCTCACCCAGCGCGCAGAACTCACCCATGGAGTCCCAGCGCAGGTGGTTTTCTTCAACCAGCTGCTGCACGTGTTTGGGCGCGGAGCCACCAGCACCGGTTTCAAACAGACCGCCACCCTTCATCAACTTCACGATCGACAGCATTTTGGCAGAGGTGCCCAGCTCAAGGATCGGGAAGAGGTCGGTCAGGTAGTCACGCAGCACGTTACCGGTGATGGCGATGCTGTCGTTGCCGGCGGTGATGGTTTTCAGCGACTGTGCCGTCGCCTCACGTGGGGCCATGATCTGGAACAGATCCGCTTTGCCTGCTGCTTCCAGCGCAGGCGTCACGTATTTGATCAGCTCCGCGTCATGCGCGCGGTTTGCGTCCAACCAGAAGATCGCCTCCGAACCGGTCAAACGCTGACGGTCCAGCGCCAGTTCGATCCAGTTCTCGATCGGGGCCTTTTTCACGGTGCAGGAGCGCCAGATGTCGCCCGCTTCCACATCGTGGGAGTGCAGCACGTCGCCATTTTCCAGTACGATGCGGATAGAACCCGCTGCTGGGGCTTCAAACGTGGTTGGGTGGGAGCCATACTCTTCGGCCTTCTGAGCCATCAGACCAACGTTCGCCACGGACCCTGCGGTGGTCACGTCCAAGGCGCCGTTGGCTTTGAAGAAGTTGACGGTCTCGTCATAGACAGACGCATAGCAACGGTCAGGGATCACACAGTTTGTGTCACCTTTGTTGCCGGCTTCGTCCCAGCCTTTGCCGCCAGCACGGATCACTGCCGGCATCGAGGCGTCGATGATCACATCGGACGGCACGTGCAGGTTGGTGATGCCACGGTCCGAGTCGACCATGTACATCGACGGACGGTCCAGCGCCGCGATCTCGGCTTTGATCGCATCCGCATTATCCAGCGTGTCGATGGCGGCCAGAACGGCACCCAGACCGGAGTTCGGGGAACCACCGGCTGAGGCAATCGCGTCGCCATGCGCATCCCAAACCGGACCCAGCCATGCCTTGACTGCGTGGCCAAAGATGATCGGGTCCGACACCTTCATCATGGTGGCTTTCATGTGCAGGGAGAACATGGTGCCGTCGGCTTTGGTGTCTTCAATCGCGTCTGCAAGGAAAGCGCCCAGAGCGAATGCGGACATGAATGTCGCGTCAGCAACGGTGCCTTCTTCCAGCGGATAGCTGTCCTTAAGAACAGTCACGGCGCCATCTTTGCCGACAAACTCGATCTTCGCGTCACCAGCTTGGGCTGCGGAAATCGTGGCGGAGACTTCGTTTGCGTAAAAGTCGTTGCCCGGCATTGAGCTGACTTTGGTCTTGGACGCGCTGTCCCAAGCCCCCATGGAGTGCGGGTTGTTCTGGGCGTAGTTTTTCACTGCGCGCGCGGAGCGGCGATCAGAGTTGCCTTCGCGCAGGACTGGGTTCACAGCCGAGCCCTTAATGCTATCAAAACGGGCGCGGATCGCCTTTTCTTCGTCGGTCTGCGGATCTTCCGGATAGGCAGGGATATTGTAGCCCTGCGCCTGAAGTTCTTCGACGGCGGCGACCAGTTGCGGCACCGATGCGGAGATGTTTGGCAACTTGATGACATTGGCGCCCGGAGTTTTCACCAATTCGCCCAATGCGGCCAGATCGTCGGACTGACGCTGATCATCTGTCAGGTTCTCAGGGAAGGTCGCAATGATGCGTCCCGCCAGCGAAATGTCCGGTGTGCCCACAGAGATACCCGCTGCGGAAACAAATTTGCGGATGATCGGCAGAAAGGACGCCGAGGCCAGTTCGGGCGCTTCGTCTACAATTGTATACAGAATGTCTGGTGTCTTGTTTTCTGCCATTTTTCTCACAACCTTTTTTCGGGTTCGGGGTGTCTGTGATGGGTCTTTCATGGCGTCTGGCGCCGGAAATCCCGTCAAAATCTCCTCAGCCGTCGCGACAGGAAACCCGCACAACGGCAACGTGCAGGCTTCCTATATTCTGCAAAGCGGCAAAGATCAATTCTTGGCATGGCCCCGAGCAGGCGCATTTTGACGCGCCGCGGCAACGTGGCTTTCAAGCGCAGCGATTTCATCCGTCGAAAGCCTCAAGCCAAGCTTGGACCGCCGCCACACAATGTCTTCTGCACTGCACGCATATTCGCGGCGCATCAGCCAATCAACTTCAGCCTCCGTCAGGGTCGCGCCAAAGGCGCGCCCCAAATCTGCGGCTGTCTCGGCCGTGCCAAGAATGGTGTGCGCGTCCGTGCCATATGCCCGCACAAGGCGCTTTGCCCAAGCGGGTGTTAAAAATGGGTATTCGGTCCGCAAATCTGCAATCAACCCATCAACTCCGTCGACCGCAAAATCCCCCCCGGGCATCGCTACGCCTGCGGTCCAGTCACCGGTCGCACCCTCAAAGAACGGCACCAGCTTGGCCATGGCCGCCTCCGCGAGTTTGCGATAGGTCGTGATCTTACCGCCAAACACATTCAGGACCGGTGCTTGGTCGCCATCCAGTTTCAACACATAATCCCGTGTCGCAGCCGTGGCCGACGTCGCCCCATCATCATAGAGCGGACGCACCCCGCTATAGCGCCACACGATGTCGTCCATGCTGACGGGACGTTTGAAATACTGAGAGGCAAAGTCGCACAAATACTGCGCCTCCAGATCGGTGCACTTCGGCTGAACATCCGCATTTGTGTGTTCTTGGTCGGTGGTGCCGATGAGCGTGAAATCTTCCTGATAGGGAATGGCAAAGATGATCCGCCCGTCGGTGCCTTGAAAGAAATAGCTCCGATCGTGCTCAAAAAGCCGTTTGGTCACGATATGACTGCCCCGCACCAACCGGACGCCGGCCTTTGTATTCTCGCCCATAACCCCTTCGATCACATCCGCAACCCACGGGCCGGCCGCGTTCACCAGCGCGCGCGCAAACACGACGTCGCGCGCCCCGGTTTCAGTGTTTTCTGTTTCGACGCGCCACACATCCTCTTGGCGACGTGCCGAGACCACCCTGGTGCGGGTACGGATCACCGCCCCCCGCGCCGCGGCATCGCGGGCATTCAGAACCACCAGCCGGCTGTCTTCCACCCAACAGTCGCTGTATTCGAACGCTTTTTGGAACTTATCCAGCAAAGGCACACCAGCGGTATCGGCACTCAAATCCAGCGAACGTGTGCCAGGCAGAATTTTCCGGCCGCCCAGATGGTCATACATAAACAACCCCGTCCGGATCAGCCACCGAGGCCGCCGCCCCTTCATCCAGGGCATCACCAGGCTCAACAGCTTGGATGTTGGCGTTTCGTTGTCAAATCGCATGTCACGGTGCATCGGAAGCACAAACCGCATCGGCCAACTGATGTGCGGCATCGCGCGCAACAGCGTTTCACGCTCAACCAACGCTTCCCGCACCAGGCGCACTTCAAAATACTCCAGGTATCTCAATCCGCCATGAAACAGCTTTGTCGACGCGCTGGACGTCGCCGAGGCGAGGTCATTCATCTCGGCCAACTCAACCGACAGCCCCCGTCCCGCCGCATCACGGGCAATGCCACAGCCGTTGATGCCGCCGCCGATGACAAAGACATCCACCACATTTTCGCTTTTTGCTGACATAGGAACACTCACGAACATTTTAGAAAACCCACGAACCTCATTTTCCATCGTGCGTCAAGAGAAACGGCCCGCATTCTCTGCCGCGGCCCCAAAAGAAAGCCAGTCGGACCCTCCCCCAATGTTCGTGATTCAGTTTGGCAACACCCAATACGCAAATAAAGTTCTGCGCCCGCAAAACTTCGATCACCTGCTAAGGTAAAAATCGAATCAAATTTTTGTTTTTTGTAACGAGTGTAATTTAAAGCCAGTGGCGCTGCTTTTCAGCGTGGCCACATCAGTTTGAACGAGACGCCAAAAGGACAATTGGTGCTCGGAGGGATGGGACAATGAATTTCACATGGATCAAGCGCGCCGCGCTGGCCGCTGCGTTGGGCGCATCAGGTCTATCCGGGACACATGCTTTCGCTCAAGCCGGATTGTCGGCCCCCTCTTTCACGTCAAGCTACACGCCAGCTTCTATCGGGTCGGGATCCACCTCCTCCGTGGAGTTCACCATCACCAACCCTAACGCGTCGCCAGTCACAGGTCTTGCGTTCACCCACACGTTCCCCTCTGTCCCGGGGCCTGTTTTGATCGCCAACGAAGCCGCGTCAACCACCTGCCAAGGCGCTGTACTGTCTGCTCCGCAAAACACCGCGACTGTTTCCTTCGCCGACGGGACAGTGCCTGCCCTCGGCAGCTGCACGATCACCGTAGACGTCACCGCCTCAAGCGCGGGCAGCTATACCGACCCCAGTTCCGGCCTGACGTCGGCCAATGCATCGCCCTCACTGCTTTCGCCTGGCGCGTTGACCGTTGTGACCAGTCGCCCGGGCTTCACCAAATCAGTCGCGCCGACCAGTGTCAGCTATAACAGCACGGCCACCCTGACCTATACCATCGACAACACCGCCAACGCCGCGAGAGTTGGAAATCTTGATTTCACAGAAACTCTTCCTGGCGGAATCGTTGTTGCCAGCCCAAGTAATGCGACAACCGACTGCGTAAGCACCGGCCTTCCTGACACCACCCTCACAGCTGTGTCCGGCAGCGACACAATCAGTCTAGATGCCGATGGCAGCACTTTTTTTCCCGGCTTTGAGGTTCTCTCCGACGGCGCGACCTGTGAAGTATCGGTCGATATCGTCGCCAGCGCTTTGGGCACCCAAACGCTCACTTCCGGTGATCTGCTCTCCGACTTCACCTCTGCAGGCGCCTCAACGGCCACATTGACTGTCACAGCCCCAACAGGCGGCGCTATTTTTTCCAAGGACTTTGTCGAGAGCCAGATTGATCCGCTAGGACAGGCGACACTTGACTTTACCATCAGCAACCGGTCCCGCGATTATGCAACTACAGACCTTGCATTTACGGACGATCTGAACGCGATGTTGTCTGGCGCTGTCTTCGATAGTGTAACTTCGAACACTTGTGGCGGCACGCTAACAGGTGCCGGGACAGGCACAATCGGCTACTCCGGCGGCAGCGTCGCAGCAGCAACCGATTGTACGATTTCCACCTTGGTCAATTTCCCCGGCAGCGCAGCAGCTGGCACTTATACCAACACGACGTCTGCTCTCACTGGAACATTGAACGGGCTTCCGTCTACCTTCAACATTGCCACCAGCAAAATCAATGTTGCGGCGGCAACGCTGCCAGACCTTCAGATCACGTTTCTTACAGACCCTGTTGCGGCTGGCAGTAGCACCACCCTGCGCTACGTCATTGCCAACGCCGACGCCACGCAAACCCTTACCAGCGTTTCGTTCCAAGACGAACTGACAACCTTCCTGCCATTCCCGCTTTCGGTGACCCTCCCCACGATTTCCAGCGCCGATTGTGGCGCAGGGGCCAGCGCATCGTTTATCTTTCCAGATACCGATCGTCAGGCGATTTCATTCACCGGTGGTACAATTGCGCCTGCGTCGAGTTGTACCTTCGACGTGGACATCGATATTCCAGCCGACCTCGCGGGAGGCACTTACGTCAATACAACCGGCGACCTATCCGCACTCGTCGGTTCGACGCCAATCTCTGTGCCCGGTGGCTCGGATACGCTGACCGTCAACGGCGGCGTCAGCTGGAACTTTGGCAAATCGTTCACTCCCAGTTCAGTTGCCGCGGGAAGCAACTTTACGGTCGAGTATTCTATCTCCAGCGATGCATCCTCCACTGTGGATGTCACCGGAGCCGCGTTTACGGCCGACATTGGAACACTCCCCGCTGGCACCACCTACTCTGCCCTGTCCAATACCTGCGGTGGCACCGCGGCACTCTCATCGGGCGACACGGCCCTTTCCCTGAGCGGCGCGACCATTGCGCCCGGCGCTTCCTGCACGATCAGCGCACAAGTCAACGTACCAGCCGGAGCGACGGCAGGGTCATATAACACCAACACATCCAACTTGACCGGCTCGGTTTCTGGTCTCGTCATCTCTAAACCCTCGCCGATCACAAATGTCGACATATACAGCTTCGACCCCGCCGGCTTTACCCGATCGATTGCACCGAACACGCTGTTCCCCGGTCAAACCGCCACTTTGACTTACACGCTGCAAAACTCGGACCCGACAAACAACATCGACATTACGTTCTTCACGGAAAACCTCGCGACAGCTCTGGCTGGCCTCGCCGCGACTGGTCCAGCCACAACGGACACCTGTGGGGGCTCTCTCTCTGGCACGACTTTCCTGATCTATGTTGGGGGCGCTATCCCTGCGGGCGGAAGTTGTACGATCGAGGTTGACGTCTTGGTACCTGTTGGGGCCGCGGACGGCGATTATCGAACCACAACCAGCTCTATCTCCACATCAATTGCCGGAGTGGCGACCGTGATTGATCCGTTGATAGCCACCTTCTCTGTGAACTCCAACGCCTTGATCCTGTCAAAATCGTTCACAAACGATCCTGTTGCGTCAGGCGGGACAGTTGCTCTGGAATTCGAAATCGAAAACTCCAGCACCTCGCCCGCATCCAACATCGACTTCACGGACGACCTCTCCGCCATGCTCAGCGGCGCACTGCTGGACAGCATTTCCGCGAACTCCTGCGGCGGCACTCCGACCGGCACAGGCACCGGAACGCTCTCCTTTTCGGGAGGCTCCGTCGCTGCAAGCAGCAGTTGTCTCTTGACCGCACAGGTCACCGTGCCGGGAGGCGCCCTACCTGGAAATTACACCAACACGACATCCACCCTGTCGGGCACAATCGACGGCTTTGCTGTTTTTGCTGACGCTGCCACAGACAATCTCGAAGTGTCCGGTTCATCGGCTCCGGCGTTCTCCAAGTCGTTCAGCGGCCAGACAGCTCCGGGTGAAACCGTCACACTGACCTTTACCATCACCAACACTGATGCTTCCACGTCCCTGTCCAACCTCGCGTTTACCGATGACCTGTCAGCGGTTTTGTCAGGCCTTGTGGCCTCGTCCCTCCCCAGCACGCCTTGTGGCGCCGGCTCCAGCATCACAGGGTCATCGTCACTTTCTTTCACTGACGGCTCACTGGCCCCGTCCGGGTCCTGTACATTTGACGTGACCCTACAGGTGCCTGCAGGAGCCGCAGCCGGCAACTACGTCAATTCCACCAGTTCTCTCTTTAGCGCCGGCACCGCCTTGGTGGCACCGGCCACAGCCTCACTCGATATCGTTCCACCGCCGGTATTCACAATGGCTTTCGGGCCGACCAGCATCGCTCAGGGTGCAAACTCGACGCTGCTTTTCACAATCGACAATACGGCCAACACGCTCACGGCCGCGTCGCTGGACTACACACTGACACTACCCGCAAATGTGGCTGTGGCCACAACACCCAACGCGGCAACGACCTGCACCGGCGGCACCCTTACCTCAGTCGCAGGCAGCAGCACAGTCGCCTATACCGGCGGGAGCCTTGCTGGCGGCGCGACCTGTACCATCAGCCTCGATGTCAGCTCCGCAACAATCGGGAACTACCCGACAACAACAGGTGATCTGACCTCATCCCTTGGCAATTCGGGCACGGCAACTGACACGCTTTCGGTGACGGCTGCGCCTATTCCCGCTTTCTCCAAGGCTTATGGCTCCTCTACCATCGCGCAGGGCGCAACGACAACGTTGACGTTCACAATCGACAACACCGCTTTGGTTCCGGCCACAAATCTTGACTTCACCGATACAATGCCGACCGGTTCGCTTGTTGCGACTGTGCCAAATGTCGTGTCCTCCTGTACCGGCGGCACTGTTACCGCCACAGCCGGCACCAATGTCATCAGCTACACCGGAGGCTCCGTTGCCGCCGCCAGCCAGTGCCAGATTGCCGTTGATGTTGTCGGCAACGCCGCTCTCAGCGCCACCAACACAACCGGCGACCTGACGTCGTCGCTTGGCAACTCAGGCACCGCAACAGCCGCCTTTACCGTGACTGCGGCCCCCGTGCCGACATTCACCAAAGCGTTTAGCCCATCGGCTGTGGATCAGGGACAGGAAACCACTCTGACCTTTACGATCGACAACACAGGCAGCCTCGTTGCGGCGACCGCGCTGGATTTCACCGATCCTCTTCCCGCTGGCATCACCATCGCAACCGACAGCGCCAATGCCTCTTCCACCTGTGTTGGCGGCACGTTGACCGCAACAGAGGGTGGCACAAGTATTGCCTATTCCGGCGGATCACTGGCGCCCACGTCACTCTGCACAATCTCGGTGGATATCCTTGCGACAGGCACCTCATCTGTGACGAACACCACGGGTGATCTGACCTCGAGTTTGGGCAATTCCGGCACAGCCACAGCCGCGCTCGCTCTCACGGCTGCGACCCCGCCCGCGTTCACCAAGGTTTTCTCACCCGATGCCATTGCACAGGGCGACACGACCACATTGACCTTCACGCTGGACAACAGCACGAACTTCATTGACGCCACAAATGTGTCCCTGACGGACAATTTCCCGTCAGGCATGGAAGTGGCCTCTTCTCCTGCGGCCAGCACAACCTGTACAGGCGGCACCCTGACAGCAGACGCAGGCACCACAACTGTCACCTATTCGGGCGGCACCATTCTCGCATCGGCCAGCTGTACCATCAGCCTTGATGTCACCGCCACCGCAGGCGGTAGCCTTGTCAATACAACCGAAGACCTGATCACGGACATTGGCAACAGCGGAACCGCAACCGACACGCTTGACGTGACGGCAGCGCCTGTTCTTGATTTTGCCGCGGCATTTGTCCCGAACACGATCACTCAAGGCGAAACATCGACGCTCACTCTGTCCTTGGAAAACACGGGCAGCTTTGTGGACGCGACCTCCGTGGCGGTATCGGGCACTCTTCCCAGCGGCGTGACATTTGCCACCACACCCAATCTGTCCAACACTTGCTCCGGCACGGCGACAGCCACCGGCACCACCCTCTCGCTTAGCGGCGGCGCACTTGCTGTGTCCAGCACCTGCGAGGTCTCGGTGGATGTGACATCCACCACGGTCGCCAGCAACAGCTTTACCTCGGGGGATTTGACCTCATCTCTGGGCAACAGCGGGACCGCAAGCGCCGCACTTGATGTCACCGCAGCTCCAACCCCACAGCTGTCCTACAGTTTTGCGCCCGATACCATTGAACAGGAACAGGTCTCCACGCTGACTTTCCTGATCGACAACACCAGCGCCTTCATCGACTTCTCCCCTGTGACGTTCAGCTATGACCTTCCGTCAGGCCTGCAAATCGCCGACACACCGAACATCACAACAACCTGCTCCGGCACCAGCACCACGGGTGCAGCCGCCGGTACGACTTTTGCCGCTAGCGGCGGCACGGTGGCGGCATTGTCGTCATGCGAAGTATCAGTCGATGTCACAGCAGGCGCGATCAGCTCCATTGACGCCGCGTCCGGCAGCCTTACAAGCTGGGGCGGCACCGTCGCGTCAGGCTCCGTCACATTGACTGTAGTTGCAGCAACTACCGGCACACTGACCATCGTGCAAAACGCAGACACCGACGGAACATTCACCTACACCTCCGCAACTCCGGACCTGAATTTTGCCATTGTCACCGCCAGCGGCAGCGGACAGTTTGGGCCTATCAGGCTGACCGCAGGCACCTACGACGTGACGCAAATCCGACCAGACGGCAGCGGCAATGCGTCTCTGGTTTGTGACGACGCCGACAGCACAGCAGACCCTGTCACCGGTGCCATCACCATCAATCTGGCGCCATTGGAAAATGTGACCTGCACATTCCAGTCGGTGGCGTCGCGGCAACAAACTGTGGACACGATCAACGAATTCCTGTCCCGCAGAGCCGACCTGATCCTTGCCAACGAACCATCCAACGGTCGCCGAATTGACCGGTTGCGTCGCGGGTATGACACGGCGACTCGTGTGTCTTATGCGGATGGCGACCTCAAAGCGCTCAACCCGTTCAACTTCGACCTCACAACAATCGGCAGCGGCAACTACAGCTTTGCCACTTCGCTTAATGCGATCGATAACTCGGTCGCGCAGGCAGGGTTGGCATTTGGTGGCTCTGACGCCGAAGGCTGGGTCGAAAATCGCCGCTGGGATATCTGGGCCGAAGGGACTTGGCAGAAATTCGAGGGCGGCACGGCCTCCTCCGGCCACTTTGGGCTGTTGTCACTGGGCGCGGACTACGTCCTGAACCAGGACACTCTGGTGGGTGCCATGTTGCAGATCGACGATATGGACAACGCCGATTCCGCAGCCGGCTCCTCGACAAGCGGCACGGGCTGGATGGTGGGCCCCTATGTCACCAAACGACTGTCTGAAGCGCTCTATTTCGATGGGCGTATCGCCTATGGCCAATCCCGCAACACGGTATCGCCT
Source organism: Shimia haliotis (assembly GCF_900114415.1). Lineage (GTDB taxonomy): Bacteria > Pseudomonadota > Alphaproteobacteria > Rhodobacterales > Rhodobacteraceae > Shimia > Shimia haliotis. Next base: position 99,303 of record NZ_FOSZ01000005.1, read on the forward strand.
TTGGGCACGTATTCCGACGATTTCGACGGCGAACGCTGGTTGGCACGGGCGCAAATCACCGGAGACTTCCAGCGCGGCAACTGGACTATCCAGCCAAACGCCACGCTGGCTTACTTCCAAGAGATGCAACGCTCCTACACCGACAGCCTTGGCGTAGCGATCCCAAGCCAAACAGTCGGCCTCGGTCAGTTCCGTTTTGGCCCGACCTTCAAAGGCAACTTTATCGGCGCCAATGGCCGTGCGTATCAGCCATCTTTCTCGCTAGATGCGATCTACAACTTTGGCGACACGTGGGGGACCACCGTCACCAATCCGAACGCTCCTGAAACACAGGGCTGGCGCGGGCGTCTGAAGGCCGGATTGAACTTCACCACTGCCGGCGGCACGACAATCGGACTCAGCGGCACCTACGACGGTATTGGCCGCGACGACTACGAAGCGTGGGGAGTAGCCTTTGACATCAACATTCCCACAGGGCGCCCTAACGCACGCTAATCCATACCCCCACGGCAGGGCCGCAGAACGCGGCCCGCCACATCTATTTCCCTTGCAAAGCCTCCGGCCACAGGCGAAGTTTCCGCACCACAGCAGGAACTTGGCAAATGCACTCGTCTTTTCGTGAACATGACATCCTCGAAATCGCCCGCACGCAGGGCAAGGTCACAGTTGATGCTTTGGCCGCGCATTTTGATGTGACCGTCCAGACCATTCGCAGGGATCTGACGCAGTTGGCAAACGCAGGGCTGCTCGAACGCGTCCACGGCGGCGCCATGCTGCCCTCGGGCGTGCGCAACATCGCCTACGAAGAACGCCGCCGCGTGAATGCCGACGCCAAAGACGCCATCGCAGCAGAGGCCGCCAAGGCCATTCCCAATGGCTCTTCTCTGTTTGTGAACATCGGCACCAGCACCGAAGCGCTGGCACAGGCGCTGCTTGGCCATGACGGGCTACTGGTGGTGACAAACAATCTCAACGTTGCGCGTATCCTGTCGGGCAACGAGCGTTGTGAAGTTCTGCTGACGGGCGGCCGCCCCCGCCCCGAAGATGGCGGGTTGGTTGGACCGGTTGCCGCCAAAATGGTCAACGGCTTTGCCTTTGACTACGCGATCCTTGGCTGCTCTGCCCTCTCCGAAACCGCCGAAGCCTTTGATTTTGACATGGATGAAATCACCGTCAGTCAATCTGCAATGGCCCGCGCCAGCGCGGTCTGGCTTTTGGCCGACCAGTCCAAATATCAGCGCCACGCCCCTGTGCGCATCGCCGGTCCCGAAGAATTTGACCGGCTGTATACCGATGCCATGTCCGACGATCTGGCCGCGTGCTGCACCACCTCAGGAACAGAAGTGGTGCTCTGCCCACCCGTTTGATCAGGCAAACGCACGGCCGACCTCAAACAGCGAGGCAACATTGCGGGTGATTTCCTGTCGCGGCAAAAACCGGCGCGCCCTCGGGCCATAGATGTCAACCGGACCTGAGCTCGACACCAACTCGGGGAAGATCGCGGCAATCTCCGCAATCTCGGCCGGCGCCAACGCGTTCAAAGCCATCGGCCCCGGATAGAAGCTTTCGCTTGGCGTGTTCTCCGCAATGATGACTTCATGGTGCTCAAACATCAGGTGGAAATACGTCACCGACTTGATACCCAACGCCACACGGAAACCGGCACCGCCATCCCGTGCCAGATGAGTGGCCCGTGCCAGAGTCACATCACCGTTTTGCGTAGTCACCATGCCGTGTTGCGGCGACACAATCAGGTCACGATCGTTGGCCAGACTGCCCGCGCGGATACGAACCGGTCGCAGTTTCGGATTTTCCTTCAGGTCCTGTTGTGACAGGTGCCGCCGTCCTATCCAGACGATGGGCTGAACCCCATTGTCCAGCGTTTGCACCATGTCCCCGACCTGCAACCGCTCGATCGGAATATCCCCTTGCGGCGTGCGAATACGGGTTCCCTCGGCAAAGCAGGGTATGCCCATTTTGAAAAGCGTCTTGTTGTCCAGCGTCGCGGGATCGATCCCGTTCAACTGGATGCCCTCCCCGTTTGGAAAGCTGAGAACCGCATTGCCACAACCGTCATCGCCAACGGTTACATCATGGACGTTTACAGGATTGCCCGAAGCATCCGTCAACCCCGTCACATCAAGTTGGTCATGCTCCACGCCATCCAGCCTGAAGTCGTGAACAACATCAAACCCTCCATCATCCTGCATGGCAAAGACGTCATCACCCGAGCCGCCATACAGCACATCGTTGCCCTTGCCCCCGGACAGGAAGTCGTCGCCAATTTCACCCTTGAGCGTGTCGCCCCCCTCGCCGCCTTGAATGGTGTCGTTTTCCGATCCACCCCAAATCTTGTCCGCCCCCCTGCCGCCGGAAATGGAATCCTCTCCGTCGCCGGCCCAGATTTCGTCTGCTCCGGCGCTTCCGACCACCGTGTCCGCTCCGTCGTCGCTGACCAACAGAATGCCCTGATCGGACGCGCTGGCATCCACAAAGTCCGCATTCTGTGTTGTCTGGATCATCTCGACGTCGGAGAAATCCCCTTCGGCATCTCCCAACTCGTACTCGCCGGACCCGTCACCGTCGTAGATGACTTCGACACCTTCGCCGCTGCTTTCGTCGTGAAACACAATTGTGTCCCACCACCCGCCGCCGTCCACGTCCGTGTCCTCATCGGCGTCGTAGATATTGAAGACGTCGTTGCCGTCACCCCCAAAAAGAGTGTCCTCGCCTGCGCCACCCGTCAGGGTGTCGCTGCCCTCTCCGCCCTCCACATAGTCATCGCCATCGCCTCCGGCCAACACGTCATCTCCGCTGCCGCCAAACAGGGTGTCTGCGCCTTGGCCGCCGGATATTTGGTCATTGCCCCAGTCGCCATGCAGGGAGTCCGCGCCTGAACCACCTCGGATCGTGTCGTCGCCGCCATAGCCCTGAACCTTGAGGCCGGAGGTGTCGCCCGACAAATCCACGGCATCGCCGTAATCTGTGCCGACAATGTGCTCGATTTCCGAAAACTCGCCGTGGGTTTCGCTGCCTCTGAACTCAAAAGTCCCCGACTCGGGTCCGGTCATTTTGACGTTCACGCCCTCCGAGCTCACCCAGTTGGAGAACCCGAGCACGTCCCAGTCAGAATACCCTTCACCGCCGATAATTTTGGCATAGTCGTGGTCATCCGTGACCCAGATGTTGTCCATGCCATCGCCGGCATCAATCGTGTCCCGACCGGCATCCCCGCTCAGCCAATCGTTCCCCGAACCGCCGATGATCTGATCGTCACCAGAGCCACCGATAATAGAGTCGTCTCCAGCGCCACCATCAATCAGATTGTTTCCGCTGCCGCCGGACCAGAACCCGATCTTGTCATTGCCGCCCCCACCGTCGATTGTGTCGTTGCCATCCCCGAAAATTACGGTGTCATCGCCCTCTCCTGCGCGTATTCGATCAACGCCCGTGGGGTTGTGAATACTTTCGTCGGTGTCGATGATCACATCATCGCCGGCGGTGCCTTCGAGATTGTCATTGTTTGGAGTGCCTCGAATGGCCTCGACAAATTCGGTGATTGTGCCTGCTTCATAGGGCGGAAAACCCGTATCGTCGTCCGGTACAAAATAGGTGTTGCCACTATATTCATAAAATACGCCCGACACGGCACCGACTGTGGTTGGATAGGTCACGACGCCTGATCCCAGTGGCATGTCGTGATCGGTGAAAATTATGCTGGTTTCGTAGCCCCCCGAGATACCATCACCGGTGCTCGCAGCCCCGTCGTAATCGGAATCCAAATACAGTCGGTAGCCAATATATTTAGCCATGGCCTCTACTCCTTTGGGATCGGAGTAGGCAGGCAGGCTAAACGAAACCTTAACAAAACCCGGCAAACTAGAGAGAGTTTTGGCCGAGATTTAAGAGAGCTAGCGGCAGTTTCTTTAGGCTTTGTTTAACGTTTCGCCACATTGCGCCCAAATGCTTAACACGGACCGTGCACCAGAACGCTCGCCCATCGGGCGCGCCTGTGTTTCCTGTCCATTTTTTGGCTGGCAAACCGACGCGCGTGCTTTAGGACAACACCAAGATCGCCCGAAAATCGTTCACATTGGTCAACGTCGGACCCGTCACCACCTGATCACCAATCGCCTCAAAGAACCTGTGAGCATCATTGCGGCGCAGCGCTTCTGCTGCATCTACGCCCGCGATCTTGGCCTTGGCCAAAGTATCCGGTCCGATCACAGCCCCTGCCACATCGGCCGCACCATCCACTCCGTCTGTGTCACAGGCAATGGCATGCACACCCTCGCGCCCTTGCAACGCCAGCGCCAACGCCAGCGCATACTCTGCATTGGGACCACCGACGCCATCACCTTGGCGCGTCACGGTCAACTCGCCGCCTGACAAAACAAGCCTTGGTGCTCTGTCTCCGCCCTCCGCCAGCGCCGCATGCTGCGCGGCCACCTCGCGGGCCTCGCCTTCAAGCGCATCCCCGATGATCTCAACATCCACACCCGCATCCCGCGCAAAGTCTGCGGCAGCTTCAAGGCTGCGCGCCGGCGACGCATAAAGCCGGTTTTGAGTTCTCGATAGCCTCAGGTCATCGGTCGATACCACGCCTGAATGGGCCTCCATCGCTTGCAGGACGTGTGGCGCCAGCTTGACCCCATACTCGGCCACCTGTACCACGGCGTCTTGCCAGCTCCCGTCCTCCCCCACGGTTGGCCCCGACCCGATCATGCCAGGATCATCGCCCGGCACATCCGATATCAAAAGGCTCACCACTGACGCGGGAAACGCAGCAGCAGCCAGTTGTCCGCCCTTGGCCCGATCCAGATGTTTGCGCAGGGCGTTCATCGCCGAAATGGGCGCACCAGAGGCCAGCAATTGCGCGTTGACATCCTGCAAATCATCCAGCGTCAACCCCGGCAGCGGCGCGGTCAGCAACGCAGACGCTCCGCCTGAAATCAGCGCGATCACCGTGTCATCTTCGCCCAACCCCGACAGCAATTCCAAAAGTTCCAATGTGGCGGCTTTCCCTGCCGCATCCGGCACCGGATGTGCTGCGGAAACGATGCGGATTCCTTGGCAAGGGCGCTCATATCCGTATCGGGTGATCACATAGCCTTCACAGGGGCCCCAAGCCGCCTCCAGCGCTTCGGCCATCCGCGCGCTCGCTTTGCCTGCTCCGATCACAACCACCCGCCCCGCAGGTTTCTCCGGCAAAGCCTCCGCCATTGATGCCATCGGATCGGCCACGGCCACAGCGCGCTCAAACAAGGCTCTTAAAAATTTCTCGGGATCGTCCAAAGTGCCCTCCAAAACCTTTGTCTCCACTCAGACACTCAAGCGTGCGCGTGCCTCAAGGAAATCTTGATCCACGACCCGCTGATCACGTCGCCCTGAGTATCCGAACCGATTGATATCAACACCGAACGGCATAGCCCACGTTGTTTATGGGCGCAAAATATCATTCCCGAAACCGACCACACGCGCCAGAATGCTATCCGCTGGTGGACGATGGGTTGACCAATTGAGATGCAATAGATCCATGACAACGCCGCGAAGAAATTGGCCGAAAACTCGGTTGCCCAAATACGGCTAGCCTGTTCGACATCCACTGCATAGCGAGCAAGATATTGGCGATCCCTGAAGGACTCGAACCCTCAACCTGCTGATTAGAAGTCAGCTGCTCTATCCAGTTGAGCTAAGGGACCGCTGAAAGCGTTCCTAATCCAAGGAATCCGGTTTGCCCAGAGCATTTTCTCCTGCCAACTTTATTCAGCCACGCCTTTGATCCAGCCCGTCACCCGATCACAAACCGCGCCCAACTGTGCCTCATGGCTCATGCCAGTTACCCGCTTGCGTGGTTTCAGATCGTGATCCCCGTCTTCAAACCACGCGACCTCGATTTTCTCCGAAAGCGCATAGCCAGAGACTTCCTGTGACGTTCCAAAAGGATCGCGCGTGCCCTGACATATCAAGGTCGGAACGTCCAAATCCTCCAGATGGGCTGTGCGCAATTTCTCGGGCTTGCCCTGCGGATGGAACGGATATCCCAGACAGACAACTCCATGAATGGCTCCCGAGGCATACAAATCCCCACCAATCAAACTCGCGACACGCCCGCCCATAGATTTGCCTCCGATGATGACACCTCCCGTTGGCTGCAACTCCGCAAGAGCATCGCGAAACTCATCTTCCAGCACAGGCATTTTCGGCGGCGGTCGTTTTGATCCACCCCTGCGCCGTCCCGCCATATAGGCAAACTCAAACCGCGCTACGCAAATGCCCTGCGCCACCAATCCGTCCGTGATCTCCTGCATGAACACAGAGTCCATTGCCGCGCCGGAGCCATGCGCAAAAACAAACGTCCAGTTCGCGCTGCGATCACCGTCAATAATAAAATCAACCACTTAACACCCCTCCCCGCGAATTTCCGCGCCAAAACGGCGCGCTTCATAAGCAAATCAGCACACCGCACCAACAAAGGCAAACCCCGCCCTCCTCGCCAAAGTTTTCAAACCGCCTTCTTGACGGTCACTTTTTCAGGGGTCACGATTAAATTGTGACCAGTCTAAAAACATACGGCGCCGCAATCTTGATTTGCCTGACCCTGAACGGACAGGCACACGCCGCGCAAGACATCGTCAAAACCCTTGCAGGGTGCACGGGCAGGTTTTCGGCCGAAATGGAGCACAGCTGGCTCATCGCCGACTCCCGTGCCGACGCGTTGCAGAGCGAACGCCAGACCTTTGCCTCGGTCCTTGAGGCCGCGATATTGGACGACCACCGTGCCATTCTCGGACACAGGATCGAAACCAAACAGGCGCATGCCTCTCTTTTGACCATCGCAAGTTTCAGCCCTGATCCCAATCGTGCCCGCACGGCGCGCCTGCTGGCAAATGATTATTTGGAAAGCTGCCGCAGCCTCATTTTGGGCGGCTGACAAACAACGCATCCAAGAAATGGTGAATATTTGCGCCAAATATGGCCGCCTGATTGAAATTTAGGCGCCCCCTCGCGGAATCCGAAGATTCATATACCGCCACTGTTTACGGCACGCGCGTCTCTGACCCTATGGTGAGCACGGGAATAAAACCCAGTCAGAAAACGTGCGACGGATCCGGCCTAGGAACCATTGGTCCATCGCACGCCGCAATAAATTGCGTAGGCGGAATATGGGGGAGTTAGCACTGCTCTGCAAGGCCGCCGCGCGTCGTAAGAAGGGATCTACGATGTCTACGAAACTACTTGGTGCCACCACCGCATTGATGATGACCGCCGCCATACCTGCGCTGGCTGACTGCCCAGTGAAAGTGGGCGTGCTACACTCCCTGTCCGGCACCATGGCGATCTCTGAAACCACGCTCAAAGACACCATGGAGTTGCTGATCGAAGAGCAAAACGCCAAGGGCGGCGTTCTGGGTTGCGAGATCGAAGCCGTGGTTGTGGACCCCGCCTCTGACTGGCCATTGTTTGCAGAAAAAGCGCGCGAGTTGCTCTCTGTTCACGACGTCGACGTGATCTTCGGCAACTGGACTTCTGTATCGCGCAAATCCGTGCTGCCCGTGATCGAAGAACTCAACGGCCTGCTTTTCTACCCTGTTCAGTATGAAGGCGAAGAAAGCTCCAAGAACGTCTTCTACACCGGCGCCGCGCCTAACCAACAAGCCATTCCGGCCACCGACTACTTCCTCGAAGAACTCGGCGTCGAGAAATTCGCACTCTTGGGCACCGACTACGTCTACCCGCGCACAACCAACAACATTCTCGAAAGCTATCTGCAGCAAAAAGGCATCGCCGCTGACGACATCTTCGTGAACTACACCCCGTTCGGTCACTCCGACTGGTCCAAGATCGTGGCTGACGTTGTGGCATTGGGTGCTGACGGCAAAAAGGTCGGCGTGATCTCCACCATCAACGGCGACGCAAACGTCGGCTTCTACAAAGAACTGGCCGCCGCTGGCATCTCTGCAGACGACATTCCGGTTGTTGCCTTCTCCGTTGGCGAAGAAGAACTCTCCGGTCTGGACACCTCCAACCTCGTTGGTCATCTCGCCGCATGGAACTACTTCCAGTCCGCAGAATCTGACACCAACGAAGCCTTTATTGAGGCATGGAAAGCCAAAATGGGCGAAGAGCGCGTGACCAACGACCCCATGGAAGCCCACTACATCGGCTTCAACATGTGGGTAAACGCCGCGACGGCTGCTGGCACCACCGAAGTTGATGCGGTCCGTACCGCGATGTACGGCCAGGAATACCCGAACCTGACCGGCGGCACCGCCGTGATGCTGCCGAACCACCACCTGTCCAAGCCGGTTCTGATCGGTGAAATTCAGGAAGACGGTCAGTTCGACATCATCTCCCAGACCGAAGAAGTCCCGGGCGACGCATGGACAGACTTCCTGCCGGAATCTGCGGTTCTGGTGTCTGACTGGAAAGAACTCGGCTGCGGTATGTACAACACCGAAACCAAATCCTGCGTTCAAATCAAATCCAACTACTGATTTGATATCACACGATTTCCGGACGCCACCACGGCGTCCGGACCCCGACAATACCCTCTCAGGACATTCTGAAATGTTGACCCTATGCCGCCTCATGGTCGCTTGCATGGCGCTCTGCCTGCACGCCCTCACGGCAACCGCCCAAACCACTGACACGCCGATCCAACTGCTCCTGCAAGAGCACGCCGAGGTGCTGAAAAAATCCTCGCGCAAAACCATCGGCCCCGCCATCGACGCCCTCGCCAACAGCGGTCTTGAAGACGCGCAATTGGTGCTGGAGCGCTGGCAAACCAAAGAACTCTGGGTCAACAAAGACAGCGGCCTGTTTGTCTTCGCCGAGAAAAAAGACAGCAAAACCCTCGCGCTTTTTGATGTCGCAGGCGGTGTCGCCATCGGCGAGGCCCCCAAGAAAGCCTTCAAACAGCTCAAACCCAACTCCGGCATCCGTGGCCTGATCGGGGCCGCTCTGGTGCAGTTCCAACTCAACAGCCCCGACGCCGAAACCCGCGCCACCGCCCTAACGGCCATCGAACGTGATGCCGAAGTCTCCCATCTTCTCGCCCTTCGAGGCGCCATCGACAGCGAAACCGACGCGACGCTGAAAACCCGAAAACAGCGCCTCGAACGCCTCCTGACCATCCGCTTTGGCCAAGACGACGCCGAGCGCATCGCTGCCATCCAAAGCTTCGCAGGCGATCTTGGCGTTGATGTGCGCGCCGCGCTGAACCCGCTCGTCGCCACCACAACAGACGCGGCCAAAACCGCACCCGAGGGCGCCATGCCCGTCGATCTGCCCCCTGCAGACGCCTACGCCCTCTTGGTTGCCGAAGACCTCGCTCCTGCGCTTGTGTCACACGACACCATCCGCGAGACCCTCGTGGCCAACATCGACGGGACCCAGATCGCAGGTGTGCAACTGGCCTCACTGAACACCGACGCGGCCCGTCTGGCCGCCTACAACACGCTGGCCGACCAAGGCGCGGCGCAACCCGCTGTCACCGAGGCCGACATCGCTGCCACGCTCAAACAATTCCAGTTCTTCCAGACCTATACCAACGCCCCCATCGCGGTCGCAATCGCCGCGCAAGACGCGCTTGACGCCATCGAGACCAGCGTGGCCTTGAACCAGACCGCCGACCTTGCGCTGGACGCGATCAGCCTCGCCTCGATCTACTTCCTCGCCGCCATCGGCCTCGCCATCACCTTTGGCGTGATGGGCGTGATCAACATGGCGCACGGTGAATTCATCATGATGGGCGCCTACACGGGCTATGTCGTGCAACTCATCGTACCCGACTACACGCTGTCGATCATCGTCGCGATCCCCGCCGCCTTCATAGTCACCTTCGCCGCAGGCGTCGCCATGGAACGTCTGGTGATCCGCTGGCTCTACCATCGCCCGCTGGAAACCCTGCTGGCGACGTTTGGTGTCTCCATCGCCCTGCAACAACTTGCCAAAAACATCTTCGGCACACAGGCCCGCCCGCTCACAGCACCCGGTTGGCTCGACGGCAGCTGGATCATCAACGACGTGGTCTCCATCAGCTACATCCGCATCGCGATCTTCGTGCTTGCGCTCTTGTTCCTCGGCCTGTTCCTCTTTGTGATGAACCGCACACGTCTGGGCCTTGAGGTCCGCGCCGTGACGCAAAACCCGCGCATGGCGTCCTCGATGGGCATCAACCCCGACCGCATCAACATGCTGACCTTCGGCTTTGGTTCCGGCATCGCAGGCATCGCAGGCGTCGCCATCGGCCTTTACGCCAAAGTCACCTCGGAAATGGGCACCGACTACATCGTGCAGTCCTTCATGACCGTGGTTGTCGGCGGCGTCGGCAACATCTGGGGCACGCTTCTGGGCGCCACAATGGTCGGCTCGCTGCAAAAAGGCATCGAATGGCTCAACCCCTCCAACAGTTTGGCGGCACAGACCTACATGATCCTCTTCATCATCTTCTTCATTCAATTCCGGCCCCGAGGCATCATCGCCCTCAAAGGCCGCGCGGCGGAGGCGTAAATGTCTGATATTGCTCTCAACCCGCCCCGCAAACCTTTTGCGGCCCGCTATCCCGCCATGCTCGTTTTCATCGGCATTCTGGCACTCTTCACCCTCGTGGTAAGCGTGCTGGCCGAAGGCTTCGGCATCGGTGTAATCTCGACCTCCTTCGTGAAAACGCTGGGCAAGACCCTCTGCCTTTGCATGGTGGCGCTGGCGATGGACCTTGTCTGGGGCTATTGCGGCATCCTTTCGCTCGGCCATATGGCGTTCTTCGGCATCGGCGGCTACGCGATCGGCATGTGGCTGATGTACGCCCGCACGGAAATCATCGTCACCTCCTCGCTCGCCAACGCGCCGCTGCCGCCCACGCCTGCGGAAATCTCCGATGGCATCGCGAGCCAGATCTTCGGCGTTGTCGGCGCGTCCGAGTTCCCGCCGATCTGGGCCTTCGCGCATTCCTTCCCGCTGCAACTCGCCGCCGTGGTTCTGGTGCCAGGCCTACTGGCGCTCGTCTTCGGCTGGCTCGCCTTCCGCAGCCGCGTCACCGGCGTTTACCTGTCGATCCTGACCCAAGCCATGACCCTCGCCCTCGCCCTGTTCCTGTTCCAGAACGACAGCGGCCTGCGTGGCAACAACGGCCTGTCGGGCCTGCAAAACCTGCCCGGTTTGGATCACATCCCGCAGTCCACGATCTCCATCGTGTTCTTCTGGGCCTCCGCCTTGGCGCTTGGTCTGGCCTTCATCATCTGCTCTTGGGTGATCTCCGGCAAATTCGGCTCGGTCATCCGCGCCATCCGAGATGATGAGGCCCGCGTGCGCTTCCTCGGCTACTCGGTCGAAGCCTACAAGCTCTTCATCTTCACCTTCACCGCCATCATCGCGGCCATCGCAGGTGCGCTTTATTACCCGCAGGCCGGCATCATCAACCCCGCCGAAATCGCGCCCATCGCCTCGATCTACCTCGCGGTCTGGGTCGCCATCGGTGGCCGTGGCAAGCTCTACGGCGCAGTCATCGGCGCGGCCTTCGTCTCGCTCCTGTCCACATGGTTCACCGGCGGACAAGCCCCCGACATCAACCTTGGTCTCTTTACGATCCAATGGGTCGACTGGTGGACCATCCTTCTCGGCATCTCCTTTGTTGCCGTCACCATCTTCGCCCCGCGCGGCATCGGCGGTCTGTTTGACCTGATCTCCGAACGCCGCAGCCCCAACCGCCACGGCGCGGCACTGGGACCGGACGCAGGCGCATTGCGCGAACAGGAGGCCGACCAATGAGCACCCTTCTCGAAGTTTCAGGCGTCTCTGTCTCCTTTGACGGCTTCAAGGCGATCAACAACCTCGCGTTCAAAATCGGCCCTGCCGAAATGCGCGCGGTGATCGGCCCCAACGGAGCGGGGAAAACCACCTTCATGGACATCATCACCGGCAAGACCAAACCCGACGAGGGCCGCGTCTTGTGGGGCGAAAAATCGGTCTCTCTGCTGTCGATGAACGAAAGTCGCATCGCCCAAGCAGGCGTCGGCCGCAAGTTCCAGCGCCCCACGGTTTTCGAGGACCAGACGGTCGCCGAAAACCTCATGCTGGCCCTGAAGAACGACCGCTCTCCCTTTGCCGTGCTGGGCTTCCGCCCCAAACAGCACGACTGTGACAAGGTGGCCGAGATTGCCGAGCAAATCGGCCTTCTGACCCAGCTTGAGCGCAAATCAGGCGAGCTCTCCCACGGCCAGAAACAATGGCTCGAGATCGGCATGCTGCTTAGCCAAGACCCGAAACTTCTGCTGGTGGATGAACCTGCCGCAGGCATGAGCCCCGCCGAACGTGAACATACCACCGAGCTTCTGGTCGAAGCCGCCAAAACCCGCGCCGTGGTGGTTGTGGAGCATGACATGGAATTTGTCCGTCGCCTGAATTGTCGGGTGACGGTGCTGCACGAAGGGTCGGTTCTGGCCGAAGGCTCGCTTGACCACGTGACCAGCGACGAACGCGTAATCGAGGTGTACCTTGGCCGATAATCTTCTTCAAATCGACGACCTGACCCTGCACTACGGCGGCAGCCAGATCCTCAACGGAATTTCGATGGATGCCAACATCGGCGAAGTTGTCTGCGTCATGGGCACAAATGGCGTTGGCAAAACCAGCCTGCTCAAGGCGCTGTCGGGCACCCATGCCCACAGCGGCGGCAGCTATCAGTTGGCAGGCGAAACGATCACCAAAACCTCCGCTCATGCGTTGGCCAAGAACGGCGTCGCCTATGTGCCGCAAGGCCGCGAGATTTTTCCGTTCCTGACGGTGAAGGAAAATCTTGAAACGGGCTTTGCCTGTCTGCCCCGCTCCGAGCACAAAATCCCCGACGAAATCTTCGACCTCTTCCCGATCCTCAAGGATTTCCTCGCCCGTCGTGGCGGTGACCTTTCGGGCGGCCAGCAACAGCAACTCGCCATCGCCCGCGCCCTGATCACTCGCCCCAAACTCCTGCTGCTGGATGAGCCGACCGAGGGCATTCAGCCCAACATCATCAAACAGATCGGCGACGTGATCCGCCACCTCAGGGGCCAAAGCGACATGTGCATCATTCTGGTGGAGCAGTTCTTCGACTTCGCCTACGAACTTGGCGACCGTTTCGTGGTGATGGACCGCGGGGCCGTGAAACTCACCGGTACAACCGACACCATCCCCAAGGACACTTTACGCGACGCAGTCAGCGTCTAACGGTTCTTCACCCGCGCCCCAAAGGAACCATCAATCGACCCGCTCAAATTCGGATGATGCGGGTCGATGTCATCGGGTTTCGGCAATTTGCCAAACACCCTCTGCACCATGATCCAGCTGACAAGCGCAAAGATCATGCCCCCAGCCGCCTGCCCCAGCAGAACGCCCGACGCCCCGGCCACTTGCCCGCCAAGCACAGCAAAGGGCCACGTTCCCAACGTATGCCGCCCCCAATTCACCCAGGTCGAATAAATCGGATAACCAAGGTTGTTGAAACTCGCATTGCTGACAAAAATGATCCCGTTGAACACCGACGCCAGCGCCAGCGGCCCGCAGAAAAGATAGATCAACGTCCGTGTCTCACCTTGGGCCACAAACAAATCCGCTATCGGCACGCGCAGCAAAAACAGCACCGCTGACATCAACAGCACATAGACCACCGTAAACTGCAGGCCCGCCCGATAGGCCCCGCGCACACGGTCCGTCTTCCACGCTCCGAAGTTCTGCCCGATGATCGGGCCGATCGCGCCGGACAGCGCAAAGATCACCGAAAACGCCACGGGCATCAGACGGCCGATCACAGCCATCCCTGCCACCGCATCCGTTCCGAATTGCGCAATCTCACGCACGATAATCGCGTTGCCCACGGGCGTCGCCACGTTGGTCAACACCGCCGGAACGGCAATAGCCCGCACTGCATGGAAATCCTCTTTCACATGCACCACAGACGGCTTTGCAAAACCGCGATGAACACGGACCGCGGGCCTGAGGGCAAAAATCATCATCACCACCCGCGCAATCACCGAGGCAATCGCCGCGCCATCCAGCCCCAGCCCGACAGCAAAGATCAAAATCGGATCAAGCACCGCATTCACAACGCCACCATAAAGCGTCGCCATCATCGACCGCTTGGCGTCACCAAAAGCACGCAACACCGCCATGCCCGCCATTGCCAGCGCCATGACCCACATCGTCGGCAAAATGAACCAGACATAGCGCACCGCCAGTCGCAGAACTTCGCCCTCGGCCCCAAGCCAAGACAAAAGCGCGTCCACGTTCCAAAGCACCACAATCGGCAGAACGACCCCGATCACCACGCCCAATGTCGCAACGCTCGTCGCATATTGCCGTGCCTGATCCGCACGCCCCGCGCCAATCTCGCGCGCCACAAGCGAACCTGCTGCAATCGACAGGCCCACATTGATCGAATTGGTGAAAAACAAAAGCGACGCGGCATAGCCCACGGCGGCGGCCAAGGCGTCATTGCCCAGCATCGCAATGAACGCCATGTCGACGAAATCGACCGCAAAGATCGCCATCAACCCGATGCTCGCCGTCAACGACATGCGCGTCACATGCCGCATCAGGCCGCCCTCGAGGAAGACCGCCGAAGACCCTCTTTGTGCGCTCATGCTTTGTCCGCTTCTATCTCAGCGTCCAGATCTTCCTTGGTCGGCGGGGTCCATCCGCGCTCAGTGCGAACACGGAACGCTTTGCCGTTGCCCGACAATATATCGTCGCGCTGATCAATGAACTCTTTGGCCTTGTCCAGATACTCTTGGTTCTCATGTGCCGCGACGGTTGGGTCATACACCGATGCCAGCGCCGACAGCATCGCCCGATCTTCATCCACAAAGGCCCGCGCCAGCATCTCAGCATCAAAGGCATGCACGCCCAACTCTTCATAGGCCGACCGCCCCGCCCGAACCGCGCTGTCGAAGGTGTCCCGCACGATGTGGTTCGCCCCCGCCGCATAAAGTTCATAGACGTGATGACGATCCACGGCCCGCGCCACTACGGGCAAATCCGGATGCTCGTGTTTCACATGGCGCACGATTTCGGTTGCCGCGTCCCGCTCATCAATTGCCACAACCAAAAGCCGCGCCTCATGAATGCCCGCCGCATGCAGCAAATCCGCCCGCGTCGCATCGCCAAAGAACACTTTCACACCAAACCGCCGTAGGCGCTCCAACTGCACCGACGAATAATCCAGAACCGTGGTTTCATAGCCCGCCGAGCGCATCATCCGGTTCACAACACCGCCAAAGCGTCCATGCCCCGCAATGATCACCTGACCGGTCTGATCAATCTCGTCCGGCTCCTGTTCCTCTCCGCCATCCAGCCGCGGCAGGATCACCTTTTCATACAGAATGAACAAAAGCGGTGTCAGCATCATCGACAGCGCGACCACCAGCAAAAGCTGGTCTGCAATCTGCTGCGGGATGACGTTGTTGGCCACGGTGAAGGACAGCAAAACAAAGCCGAACTCCCCGGCCTGCGCCAACCCAAGCCCAAACAGGTATTTGTCCCCGCCCCGCAGCTTAAAAATCCGCGCCAATCCGAAAAGTACCAAAGACTTGAGCGCCATCAGCCCAAGCGTCAGCCCAAGGAACATGCCAAAGTTCTCAAACAGCACGCCAAAATTGACCGCCGCTCCAACCGTCATAAAGAACAGGCCAAGCAACAGCCCCCTGAACGGGTCGATATCGCTCTCCAGCTCATGCCGGTATTCGCTGTTGGCCAGAACCACCCCGGCAAGAAACGTCCCCAGCGCGGGCGACAGCCCCACCAGCGTCATCAACAGCGCGATCCCGATCACAAACATCAGGGCCATTGCCACGAACAATTCCCGCAGGTTCGCCATCGCCACAAACCGGAACGCCGGCGTCGTCAGAAACGCGCCACCAACGACCACCGCCGCAATCGCCCCGATGGTCGCCACCGCCGCCTGCCACGCTGGCAGGTTCTCAACCAGGTTGATGTTCATGCCGTGATCGCCACCATGATCATCGTGATGGGCCTCGCCATGTGCCGCCTCCGCGACAACCTCATGACCCACCGCATGTCCTGTCACATCACCAAGCTCAGGCAATGCCAAAAGCGGGATCAAAGCCAGCATCGGGATAACCGCAATGTCCTGAAACAGCAGCACCGAGAAGCTCGCCTGCCCGCCGTCCGACTTCATCAGCCCTTTTTCGTTCAGCGTCTGTAAAACAATCGCAGTCGAAGAAAGCGCCAGCACAAGACCACAGGCCAGCGCAACCGACCATGTCAGGCCAAACATCATCGACACACCCATCACAAGCGCCGTCGTGACCCCAACCTGCAAGCCGCCCAAACCCAGCAAGCGGTGCCGCATCTGCCAAAGCATCTTGGGCTCAAGCTCAAGCCCGACAAGGAACAGCATCATCACAACGCCGAATTCGGCAAAGTGCTGGATTGCCACCACATCCACATTCAGCATTGCCAGAATCGGGCTGATAGCCACGCCGGCAATCAGATACCCAAGTACGGAGCCAAGTCCGAGGCGCGAAGCAATTGGCACTGCCGCCACCCCTGCCACCAGAAACACGAAGGCGAGAACAAGAAAATCCGTCATCGTCTAGGCCTCCAATTCCGACTGACGCAATACCGACGCAATACCGACGTTATGCAGACAGTCCAAAGTCTCGAGTTTTTCGAGGTCAATCCGCCCGTCCCGAAGTCCCTCCAATAGGGTCACAAACCCCGCGGCATGCGGCTTTGGGTCTGCCTTCAGAGCATCATGAAACACAAAGGGTGCGGCAAAACGCATCTTGGACAGACGCGCGGTCTGCTCAAACGGTGTGAGGAACGTGCGCAGCGGAAAATGCTGATATCCGCCCTCGGAATACGCGTCTTCCGGCCCCGCCGCCGTCACCGCCAGCATTAACCATTTGCCCGCCAGTTTGTCGCCGTCCTTGCCATAGGCAAACCCGTGCTCAAGCGTCAGGTCGATCCATTCCTTGAGCAGAGACGGCGACGAATACCAGAAAATCGGAAACTGAAGGACAATCACATCGTGATCCAAAAGCCGCTGCTGTTCACGATCGATGTTGACGTTATGCCTCGGATATTCAGCATATAAATCAACGTGTTCAATACCCTTCACGGCGCGCGACGCGTCCCACATCGCTTTGTTGGCATGTGAATATCTGTGCCCTGGATGGGCGTAGTAGTGGATGATCTTGGCCATGAAACCTCCCGCATATTTGCGCAGCAACGCCACGTGTCACGGTCTCATGTTCCCCACCACAAAACCCGTTCGCAGTCTAAGTGTTAACACTGCATGCAGGGAGGGCAAGCATGTCGGGCGTACAGGCCAACCAGCACGCCCGATCAGATCAGTCAGCGATCAATGATGTTGTGTTCCGGCCCATAGGGGAAGCCGGTGATGTTTTCGGCGCTGTCTTCGCCCACAACCAGAATATCATGCTCCCGATAGCCGCCCGCGCCAGCTGTGCCTTCTGGCACCCAGATCATAGGCTCGATCGATACGACCATGCCTGGCTCAAGCACCGTGTCGATATCTTCGCGCAGCTCCAGCCCCGCCTCGCGGCCATAGTAGTGGCTCAGCACGCCAAAGCTGTGCCCATAGCCAAACGACCGGTATTGCAACAGATTTTCGCTCTCAAAAAAGCGGTTGATTTCGGCGGTGATACCCGAGCAGGTCGCGCCGGGCTTGATCAGGCTCAGACCCAACTCATGTGCGGCGACATTGGCCTCCCATAGGCGCAGGCTTTCCTTGTCTGGCTCACCACAGAACAATGTGCGCTCCAAAGCGGTGTAGTATCCTGAGATCATTGGGAAGGTGTTGAGCGACAGAATATCCCCCTTCTCAAGCGCCCGTTTCGTCACTGGATTGTGTGCCCCATCGGTGTTGAGGCCCGACTGGAACCAAACCCATGTGTCGCGGTACTCCGCATCCGGATAGGCCCGCGCGATTTCTTCTTCCATCGCATCGCGACCTGCCATGGCAATCTCGATCTCGGTCGCACCCGCTCGGATCGCCGCATGAATGGCCGCACCACCGACATCAGCTGTGCGCGCGCCACCCTTGATCAGGTCGATTTCCTCGGCGGATTTCACCATACGGGCAACCATGGTATCGCCAGCAATATCAACAAGTTCCGCGCCCAAGAACTCCACAGCAAGGTCGCGTTGCGCCAGTGTTAGGTGATCGCCTTCGATGCCCACACGCCCCGCATTTCCTGCCAAGGAGGCCACCGCACGCCAGTAGTTGTTGCGCTGCCAATCAGTGTAAATCACGTTGTTCTCGACCGAGCGCCTCCACGGCTGTCCCGCATCGATATTGGCCGACACCGTGGTACAATCATCCATGGTGACGACACAGCCATAAGGCCGCCCGAACGCGCAATATAGGAACCCAGAATAGTAGGCGATGTTGTGCATCGAGGTCAGCACCACCACGGGAATGTCCCGTGCTTGCATGATCTTGCGCAGCCCCGCGAGGCGACGTGCATATTCCGCTTTGCTAAAGGGAAGCGGCGCTTTTTCCCCGTTGGGTCGGTTAAAGAACTCTGGTCGGTTGGAAAGATCGGTCATCTTGCTCTCCTGTCCAAAAGGCCGAACAGGTGCCCGGCCACAAAGTCCCGGCGTTCAGGACAAGGCGGCCTCGGCAAGCGAGGACCATGCTGTCCGCTCTCCCGCGACGCCATCGCGGGCGAACAACATGGCCTATGGCTAGATCAGCAAATGATTCAGGTCAAGTCGGGCTCATACCGCGCAGGCGTTCGGACCGACGGCGCAACATCTCAACCGTTGCCAGAAGCAGAACCGAGATCACCACAAGGATCGTCGCAACCGCCAGAATGGTCGGGCTGATCTGTTCGCGCAGGCCGGTAAACATCTGCCAAGGCAGTGTTTTCTGGCTGGCAGAGCCAACAAACAGCACCACCACAACCTCGTCAAACGAGGTTATGAAGGCAAACAAGCCACCCGAGATCACACCTGGCAAAATCAACGGCATCTGCACGCGGAAGAAGGTCGTCACAGGGCTCGCGCCCATGTTCGCTGCGGCTCGGGTCAGCGAATGGTCAAAGCCCACTAGCGTCGCGGTCACTGTGATGATCACAAACGGAATACCAAGCACTGCGTGCGCAAGGATGACTTTGACATAGCCAACAAAATTCTTTGGCAGACCCAATGTGCCCTCAAGCCAGTTGCCGATGTCGCTGTAGAAAAAGAACATGCCAGTGGCTGAAATGATCAGCGGCACGATCATCGGAGAGATCAGGATCGCCATGATTGCGCGGCGCCCCGGCACATGGCTTTGGCTCAGGCCAATGGCCGCCAGCGTGCCAAGACTGACTGAGATCACGGTGGCAATCGGTGCGATGATCAGCGAGTTTTTAAAACTGCGCTGCCATTCGTTGTTGGTGAAGAAATCCTGATAGTGCTTGAGCGAGTATCCCGCCGGATCAAGCCGCAGCATTTCAGGTGTGAATGTAAAAAAGTCCTGCGCGTTGAACGACAACGGCATCACCACAAGGATCGGCGTGATCAAAAAGACAAAGATCGCTCCGCAGATGGTACGGAAAGTGTAGTGCCACAGCACTTGTCCACTGGTCAGATAGGGCAACAGCTTGGCGCGATACCGCCCCTCGTAGAGCCAGTAGGTCAGCCAGTGGAAAAACCAGCCTGCCAAGGCCCCGAGGATGATGCCCGGAAGCCCTGCAAAGAACAAACCCATCATGGCCACGCCAACGATGGAAATCCATTTGGACAGACCTTCGTTTCTGATCACCGACACAAACAGAATGCCCATGACCGCGACAATTGCGGCCCCCGCAAGGATCCCCGTAAGGCCAGAGCCGTTGGCGGTCCCTACAAACAGCCCCAGAAACGCCCCGAAGGCTGCAGTGGTTGGCAGGACAAAGGAAAGCGGCTTACGCGAAATTGGAGTGAGTGATGCCATGGTCTTACCCCAATTTCACGTTGTCGATGCCGACGATTTTGTCATAGCACCAGTATAGCAGAAGAACGACGGCGAGCAGGATCGACCCCAAGGCAGCCGCCAGACCCCAGTTCAGCGAGCTGGAGATGTGATAGGCGATCCGGTTCGAGATAAAGACACCTTTGGTGCCGCCTACAATTTCCGGCGTGATGTAGTAGCCAATCGCCAGAATGAACACGAGGATCGAGCCCGCGCCAATGCCGGGAACCGACAGCGGGAAATAGACCCGCCAGAAGGCTGTCCAGTTGGTTGCGCCCATTGACTTTGCAGCCCGCAGATAGGTCGGCTGAATGGTTCGCATGACCGAATACATCGGCAGAATCATGAACGGCAAAAGGATATGCGTCATCGCAATGATCGTGCCCGTCGCGTTGTTGATCAAGGCCAGACGGCTGTCATCCGCGACCAGCCCTAGCCAGACCAGCGTTTCATTGATCACGCCTTGCTGCTGCAACATCACCTTCCATGCGGAGGTCCGCACCAGAAGGGAGGTCCAGAAAGGAAGAAGAACGAGGATCATCAGCATATTCGCAGACCGGGCTGGCAGGTTCGCCAGCAACCACGCCACCGGATAGGACAGCATAATACAGGAACAAGTGATGATGAGAGACATGATCAGCGTCCGTTGGAACAGCTTGATCAGAATGCGTTTGTCTTCCGGTTGCGCTTGCGCGCCTTCCGGGGTGCGCTGCATGTCCACAGCATTCAGAAAATAGCCGTTGGTGATCTTTACCGAGTGGGTCTTGATCACAGACCAGGTCTCGACCTCACCCCACTTCTTGTCGATCTTGATCAGCTTGTCTTTGAACGGGCCATCTGTCTCTGGATCAAGGCGTTTTATCTTGCGTCCCGATTTGCGGAACAGAGAAGACATGCCGGTTTGTTCGTAGTTCAGGCGCGTGCCGAGCCGCGTGTGTTTTTTGGCATCAATTGCAACAACCATGTCGGCCACGAAAGCTGCATACAGCGCTTCGTCTGGCAACTCTCCAGTGGTCGCATCCCATTGGTTCAGCTGTTGCACCGTCAATGGAAGGGTTTGTTCAACAATGTCGTTTTGCACTGACTTGAACAACATCTTGCCGATTGGAAAAATGAAGGAGATCAAAACAAAGATCAGCAGCGGAGCAATCAGCGCCATCGCGCGCATTTTTTGAACCCGCAAAGATCGCGCAAGGCTGCGTTTCAACGGTGTGCCGTCTGCGGCCAATACCGGACCCGACTGTGTTGCGTCGCTCATAATTCTGATCCCGTTGGTAAACATCGCGGCGGTTTGTCCGCCGTCGGTTTGATTTGAGGGGGCGTAGCCCGCCCCCTCAGGAAGTCATGCGATTATTTCGCCAACCACGCCTGGAATTTGGCGTCGATGTCGTCGCGGTAGTCAGCCCAGAACTCGTAGTTGTAGAGGAACGTGTTCTTTGCGTTTTCCGGATCGGTCGGCATGTGAGGCGCCATTTCGATGCCCATGTCCGCGTGCTTACCTACGAGAGGCGCCGAAGACTTACGTGCCGGACCATAGGAGATGTACTTCGCCTGATCCGCCAGACGCTGGGTGTCGGTCGCGAACATGATGTAGTCCAACGCGCGCTTCTTGCGCTCGTCTGACAGGCCCGCCGGAATGATCCAACCGTCAAGGTCAAACACCTGCGCGTCCCAAAGCATCGCAACCGGCTGTTTCTGCTCCTCGATCACCGAGAACAGGCGGCCGTTGTAGGTCGAGCCCATGATGACTTCGCCGTCAGCCAGCAGCTGCGGAGTGTCCGCACCAGCAGACCACCAGATCACGTCGTCTTTGATGGTGTCGAGTTTCGCCAGAGCTTTGTCCTGACCTTCTGGGGTCGCCAGAACGTCATAAACGTCGTCTTTTGCAACACCGTCACAGAGCAGAGCCCATTCCATGTTGTTGATCGGACGCTTTTCAAGCGAACGCTTACCCGGATATGCGTCGGTGTCGAACACAGCGCAGATGTCGGTCGGCGCGGTGTCACCAACGAGGTCGGTGCGATAGCCGAAAGTGGTCGAGTAAACGATCTGAGGGATAAAGCACTCGGAGACCAGCAGGTCACCAAAGTCATCCGCTGCGGAGGTGCCATCAGGCGCCGCTGCAAGCATGGTGTCCGGATCGATTTCCATCGCCAAACCTTCGTCACACAGACGGATCGCGTCCGCTGCAACAACGTCAACAACGTCCCATGTCACGTTGCCCGCTTCGTCCATCGCGCGCAGCTTGGCTACGGCTTCGGCAGAGCTGTCGTCGTTGATGATGGTGACGCCGGTCTTTTCAGAGTAGGGCTCGTGATAGGCACGAAGTTGCGACTTGGAATAGGCGCCGCCCCAGGACACGATGGTCATTTCTTCTGCGATAGCGGCAGGTGCCACCAGCGCGGTTGTGACGGCAAGCGCTGTCAGTTTGGTTTTCATTTCAAACACTCCTTGTTGAACTTTGTTTTATGACTATTCCCGAATCTGACGTCCGGGTTTGGAACTTCTGAAAAATTATGCGTCGAGCGCGCGACAATCCTGCGGCAACCAGCCGATTTCGATGTCTTGTCCTGGCGCAAGCTTGATGGCATCAGGTGCGTTCCGGGTTTTGACGATAAACTCGTCATTGCCAGCCACCGACAGCCGGAACCGGAAGATGTCGCCCATATAGATGAATTCAAGCACCTTCGCCTTCAGCGTATGCGCATCAGCGTGCAAACGGTCTTTGTTGAATTCGACACGTTCCGGACGGATCGACACTTTGGTCCGATCACCAACGTTGTGCACGTTCACGGGAACCGCGTCGATTTCTTCACCGTCGTCCAGTGTAATCACACAGGTGTCACCGCTGATCGACGTCACAACGCCCTCAAGAGTGTTATTTTCACCGATGAATTGCGCCACAAAGCTGTTTTCCGGCGCTTCATAAAGCTGGTCCGGCGGTGCAAGCTGCTGAATGCGGCCATCATCAAAAACCGCCACACGGTCCGACATGGTCAGCGCTTCGGTCTGGTCATGAGTCACGTAAACCGTCGTGATACCGAGTTCATGCGCCAAACGGGTGATTTCGAACTGCATATGCTCACGCAGCTGCTTGTCCAGCGCGCCAAGCGGTTCGTCCATCAGAACCAGCTCCGGCTCAAACACCAGCGCACGGGCCAGCGCGATCCGCTGTTGCTGACCACCGGACAATTGCGCCGGACGACGACCACCAAAGGCCCCCATCTGCACCATATCCAACGCGCGTTTGACCTTAGCCTCGCGCTCCGATTTGCCGAGCTTGCGGACCTCCAGCGGGAACGACAGGTTCTCTGCCACGGTCATATGCGGGAACAGCGCATAGTTCTGGAACACCATGCCAATGCCGCGTTTGTGCGGCGGAATATTATTGATCGACGTACCGCCCAACAGGATCTCTCCGTGGGTTGCGGTTTCAAAGCCGGCCAACATCATCAGGCATGTTGTTTTGCCCGAGCCTGACGGCCCCAGCATTGTTAGGAATTCCCCTCTCGGCATCGAAAGGTTCAAGTCTTTTACGACGAGATTTTCTCCATCGTAAGATTTTTGCACGCGTTTAAATTCGACAAACGCGTCGTGGTTCCCCGTATCAGCCACGGTATCTCCCTGTCTTCCTTGTCGCGGCAGGTTGATCCCGCCGTCCCAGTTGACACCCCAATACAACGCGCCAGAATCGACTTTAGCAAGTGCGAAAACGACCCTTCAGTAACATCACCGCCCTGTTAGCGCCCTAAATTTCGGCTTCCATTAACGCTTTCATGTGCCACGCAAGGCTTTGATTACTGGACAAAACCGGCTTTTTGATTAAATCCCGAACCGTCTCGATTGCCTGAAAACTACGCAGGTTTGTGCAGCTAATGAACACCCCGTCAACGCCGCTGTCGGCCCCAAGCCGCACAGCAGCCTCAACAACAGATTCGTTTGTGATGCGCGCGACCTTGGATTCTTCGGCGATTCCGAAGCTTCCAAAAACCGGCATTTCGACCCCACCTTGGGCAAACGCGGCACGCAACGGAGTGTTGACCTCTTCGATATAAGGCGACAGCAACGCGAGCCGCGAAATCCCAAGATGAGCCGCACAGGCGATTGCCGCCCGAAGCGGATTGGTCACAGCTGAGGTGTCGCATCCGGCCCGCACAAGGTCCTCAACCTTTTGCGACCCAATCACCGAACTCGCCGAGGTGCAGGCGTAGCCCACAACACCGAGCCGTCGCGCGTTTGGCAACAACCCCGCAGCCACTTTCAAATCCGCTGCCATCGCTGACAGGCTCTCGGTTGTGACTTCTTTCCCACTCGGAATGCGCGAGACATAAAGCGGCGAAGGATGATCGGCAAAAGCCTGTTTGAATTCAGGCTCAATGGTTTCATCCACCTGAAGAACAATGAGCCCCATCGGTGAAACCGTCGGCTCATCCAATGTGTAGGTCAGATCACTCATATCACCGGCAACTCCCGTCCGGCCCGCGGGCTCAGGTATCGCGCGCCGGAGTGCGTGATCGCGATGTTTTCCTCATGCACCAGAATTTTGTCACCAACAGCGATCCCCGGTTCAAGCGTCAACACCATGCCTGCCTCAAGCACTGTATGATCCATTGCAATCAACGAAGGCCATTCTGTCAAAGACATTCCCAGACCATGGCCCAACCGTCCGGCGTCCGTGCCCCCCTGCCCGCCGGACACGACATCGTTCATCGCGTGGAACAGTTCGGCCGCCGTCACTCCGGGTTTTGCCAACTCAAACGCCGCATCAGATGCCTCAATCAGTGCCGCATGTGCGCCTGCCACCTCGGGGGTTGCCGAGCCGACTGACCAGTTCCGGTCATAGTCCGAGAAATACCCGTCCCAAACCACGCCCGTGTCCAACATCAACACGTCGCCCGCCGTCAAAGGGGTGTCGATCGCCGGCGAAATCACATCGCCATACCCGCCCTGCTCTGCGCCTCCTGCCAAATAGGACACCCAATCCGCGCCCTCTTCCAGACAGAGCATCTGAAACCGGCGGTAAACCTCTTCCAGAGGCACGCCAGCGCGGGCAATTTCTGGCACGCGCGCAAAAGCACGCCCCGCAATGGCGCAGGCGGTTTCGATCTTTGCGATCTCGGCATCGGACTTCACCATGCGCAGGGCCCGCATAATTCCCGCGTCGCCCGCAATTTTACGACCGCCAATGTCATCGCGCACCCGTTGAAGATCGGCCAAAGGCATCCGCAGATGGGTCTCATGCCCATCAGGCAGCCCGATGTGCTCACCCTCCGGCACCACCTCGCGCAGCGTTTGCGCCAACAAAGTAACGCCATCGTCACGCAAATCCGGCGCCGTCCAAGTGCGGATATCCTCCACCCAAGTCTGCCCCATCAAGGCCGCGCCAATCGACGGGATCACCGCGATCGGCTTGCCACTCGCCGGTACAATCACAAACCAGGGGCGCGTCGGGCTTTCCCAAAACCGCGTCAGATACCCAGTGAAATAACGAACCTCCGGCTCACTGGTCAAAACCAACGCCGCAAGATCCACCTCGGCCATTTTCGCCTGCGCCTTGGCGCACCGCGCCGCGAATTCGGCCTCTGGAAACCCGCGCCCGCTCAATCTGGCACCTCAGACAGAAAACACAGAACCCGCGCCGTTTCATCCAAGCCAAGAGCGCTGCGGGCCGCATCATCCAGCACAGCGGCCAGTCCCGCGCCGCCTGACGCTGTGGTTTCCAGTCCCAAGGCCGCCATCGCACCCAGACAGGCGTTCACCGCGTCGTCAGACAATGTCAGAAACACATCCGCATCCCGCGCCAGACCGTTCAATGCAATGAGTGACGGCTCCTTGCAATCCAGCCGGCCCATGATGCTGTCAGGCCCATCTGCAGCAACAGCTTTGCCCGCTTCGATGCTTGCCTGCAACGCCGGCGCGGCGGTTGGCTCAACCACCACGATTTGAGGTCCGTCCCCCCAGACTTCGCGTACATAGGCGGCGACGGCTCCCGCCAAACCACCAACTCCTGCCTGCAACATCACATGTGTAGGCTCAGCGGGGCACTGCCGCGCGGCTTCGGCCGCCATCTGCAAATACCCTTCCATCAGGATATGCGGCAACTCGGCATAGCCGTCCCACGAACTGTCCGAAAGCAAAGTCCAGCCATGTGCCTCTGCGGCCTTGGCGGCCCCCGCCATAGAGGCAGCATAGTCTGCCCCTTCTCGAACCACAGTCGCCCCGCGTACTGCCAAACGCTCGGCAAAACTCTCTGGCACTGTCTCCGCGATATACACCACCGACTGCGCGCCAAAAACGCGCGCGCCTGCGGCCACGCTCATTCCGTGATTGCCCGCACTTGCGGTGACAAAAGTCCGCCCCACAAGGCTTTCGGCCCCTGGTGCGCCACCGCTGGCATCCCATGCCTGGCGCGCGATCACATAAGCAGCGCCCAGCGCTTTAAAAGACCCAAGGCCCATGCGTTTGCGTTCATCCTTGACCCACAACGCCGCGACTGGCGCCGCGTCTGACACATCGACCAACGGCGTTTCCTTGGCCACCGGACACAGGTCCAAAAGACCGGCAACCCGTTCTGCATCCACAGAGGGATACTCAAATCCCACGCATATTTTGTCTTTGCCCCGATACGGGTTAACCACCAGTTTCATGTCGCGCCACCGCTCCCCATTTCCCTTATCCGCCGCACCTTAGACATGCCCCTGCACATGCCCAACAGAATTCGTGAGTAGAGAAAAACAAAAAGGCGCCGTGTCAGATCTCCCTGACACAGCGCGCCTTCACTATTGTCGTGGCGATTACTCGGCCCATTCCCAGCTTGGAATGAACCCCTTAAGACAGTCATCGACCTTCGCGGCATCCCCTTGCGGCGCGATTTGCGCCACCAATCCGCGCTTTTTGTCATCAAGGACGAAGCTCACGCGCTGTTCCAAAGCAGCCGCCTCCAAGGCTGCATCAAACACCCGCGTGATTGCACGTTTGCGCAGGTCAGGCTTGAACACTTTGCCCACCAGCGTCAGCGGCATCTCGTCCACAATTTCCAGATACTTCGGCGTCGCCGCACGCTCCGAAATGTGCTGTTTCGCAAACGTCAGCAATGCCTCAGTAGACAGCTTCGCGCCTTCTACCAACTCGACATAGGCACAAGGCAGCTCACCTGCTTTTTCGTCAGGCTGTCCAACGGCGGCGACAAATGACACGTCGTGATGCGCCATAAGCGCCTCTTCAATCACCGCCGGATCAATGTTGTGACCGCCACGGATGATAAGGTCTTTTGCCCGCCCTGTGATCCAGATGTAGCCATCCGCATCAATCCGTCCGAGATCCCCCGTGCGCAGGTATTTCCCCGCTGCATAGAGCCCCGCGTTCTTGTCAGCTTCGATGTAGGTCGCGTCAACGTTTACTCCGGGCGAATGCACGCAGATCTCGCCGATCTCATCCACACCGCATTCGGTTTCGGTGCCATCAGGCTTGATATCCAGCACTTTCACATCCGCAAAGGGGACGGGCACTCCAACCGAGCCCACCTTGTCGGCCACACCCGGAGGCGTGATCGAGGCCATGCAGGTGTTTTCCGTCATGCCATAGCCTTCCATCACCGAAAGGCCAGTTGCCGCGTTGAACTGACGGAACAGATCCATTGGCATGGGCGCGGATCCGGAGGTTGCCAGTCGCAGGGTTGAAACATCCGCATCCACAGGCCGCTGCATCAACTGAGCTGCTGCAGTCGGCACGATGATTGCCGCGGTCGCCTTGTGGCGTTCTACTAGCTTCCAGTAGTTGTCAAACACCCCATCGCCACGGAATCCTTGCGGGGTTGGCAGTATCAAGTGCCCGCCTCCCTGTAAAACTTGCCCCATGACCACATGGCCCGCCATGACATGAAACAGCGGCAAAGGACACATGACGACGTCATCTGTGCCGATCATACCGTCGCTGAACATCCACCCCTGATAGATGATCGCTGACACCTTGTGTTGGGCCACCTTGGGCGTTCCTGTTGTCCCGCCAGTGTGGAAATAGGCGGCGTACCGATCGTCCTGCACATCCTCAAACGCCAGGCCATTGGCATTCTGTTTGCCAAGCTCCTTGGCAAAACGCAGCACCTTGGCCTTGTGATGGTTGGGATTCTTGGGGCGTATCAGGTTGACGATGGTCCGTTTAACGGGGCTCAAATAGCCAGCAAGATCCACCTCAAGAACGGTTTGCACACTTGGTGCGTGCTCAAGCGCCTTGGCACATTTCTGGGCGATGTCGGTCTTGGGCAGACTGCGCAGCGTGATCACCACCTTGGCGTTGGTTTCCCGCAAAATGCCGCTGATCTGACCTGCTTCCAACAACGGGTTGATCGGGTTCACAATGCCCGCGCACATCGCCCCAAGCATCGCCACCGGTGTCTCGGCACAGTTTGGCATCACCAGCGCAACCACATCCTTCGGTCCCACACCCAAATCACGCAGCATATTTGCACATTGCGTCACCTGAGCATGCAATTCGCCATAACTCAGGGTCCGGCCTTTGTCGTCGGGATCAGACGTCAATTGAAACGTGATCGCGGGCAAATCCGGATGCTCAGCCGCCTTGGCGGACACCATCTGATGAATGGTGTGATAGGGCTGGGTCTCTTCCCAAGTGGTGGTTTCAGCAAGCGCGCGCTTTGCCGCGTAAACGTCCGCGAGTTGTTCTAAAAACCCCTCGCCTCTGGCTGGTTCAGTCATGTTTCCTCCCTTGCCCATTCGGGCTATTGACTCAACTCTGGTCCATTTCTCCGTCCTTTGGCGACATTTTTTCTTATGTGACGTGACTGGAACCCGCCTCCACAGCGGCGCCACACACCATAGTTTGGCGGGCTTTCTGATTTGGCGGACACGTATCCAAGGGTCGCCAGCGAAGGTTCAGCTGCGCTGTTGGGCGTCCATAAAGGTGCGCAAAATTCCTTCCACCCCGCCCTCATGCGGATGGATCAACTCCTCGCCCACCAGCGACGCCAGCCCATGCACCATCGCCCACGCTCCCTGAGACAAAGCCTCGGCCCGCGCGGGATCGCTAACCATTTTGGCAAATTCCGCATTCAGGATCGCGTGGGGCCTGCGCGCCTCCGCTTGGACTTGTCCCGGAAACTGTTCGCGCCCGTCGCCTTCATTGCGCGGCGTCATGGTCGCCAGCATCAACCGGTAAAGATTGGGATGATCCAGCGCGAACTGAACATAGGCATCTCCGAACACCAAAACCTGCTCACGCGGGCCACGTTCGGCCACCCTCCGCGCCTCCATTGCATCCGACAACCGCTGAAACCCCGCCGCGCTGATGGCGAGCAAAAATGATCGTTTGTCAGGGAAGTGGGCATAGGGAGCGGTCCGGCTTACGCCAACCTGCTCCGCCACTGCGCGCAATGACAACTCCTCCGCTGCCCGATCCTGCAACAAGGTCATTCCCGCGGAGACCAAAGCCTCCGACAGATTTCCGTGGTGATATGAATTCGCCTTCTGTGCCATGTCTGCTCAGTGCTTTGTTTGCGGGGGATGCCGTACAAACGGCCCGCAAAGAAAATCGCAAATTCTGCGAAACTGCCAGTGCATTTCACAGTGACGCGACGGCGGGTAGCGCGCCCAGCCCTCTGCCCCTCTCGTCATTGACTCTCGTCAAAATGTCAGTGCTACCGGCAATTAGATGCCGATGCCAAAGGGCTCCGGTCGACCTCAATGCGCCCCCCAATTAGGGTGCGGCATACACCGGACTCAAAGGTGCGCCATGCGATCTTCCCCAGCTCCTCATCCCTGTGCCAACTGTGCTTTTTTCGACAGCTCGGTCTGGCAGCCTGTCGCGGGATCCAATGTATCCACGCTTGTGTCCGGCTTTTCGCGCCGTGATATCGACTCCGGTCAGGCCTTGTTCCACCAAGGCGACGACAATCAGGGCATATTCTGTGTCTCGCGCGGGCTCATTGCGTTGCGCAGCTACCAAGAGGACGGGAGTTCCATCCTGCTCAAGCTGGCCTACCCCGGCGATCTGGTCGGCTTTCGGTCGTTTCTGGCCGATGAACCCCACCGCACAGAGGCCCGCGCCGTTTTACCCTCGCGAATTTGCACCGTCGCCCATCGCGCGGCGGGCGACGTCGTGCGCGGCGATCCTGCAGTCCTCACCCGCGTGGCGGGGCGATGTGTCGGCGAAATCAACAACAGCCGTGACCGAATTGTTGCCACTGCCACAGGTGACAACAAGGACCGTCTGATCGAAATTCTGGTCAAGCTCATGCGCACCTATGGGCGTCAGGAAGGCGAAAACCTGCAAATGCGTCTGCCTTTATCACGCACGGACCTCGCCGATCTTCTCGGGATCACACCGGAAACTGTGTCGCGTGTCCTCAAACGGCTTAAGGACGAAGGTGTCATTCGGGTTTCGGGGCGGGACATTCGCATACCCGTCGCCAAAGTGGGATGAATTTTCCTCTCGCTTCACCTTGCATTTTGTAACTGAATAACATTACATCATGCAAAATTTGGCTCAATCCTCAGGAATCCCAAAATGCCTTTGAAAACACTGCTTCTCGCCTCTGCTTTAATCGTCGCTGCTTTGCCCGCATCCGCCGAAGAAAAGCGTGCTTTGGGCGCCCATGTGCATGGCCACGGCGCCCTCAACGTTGCGATCGAAGGGACCACTCTGGCTTTGGAGCTGGAAACGCCTGGGTTTGACCTCGTCGGTTTTGAACACGCGGCAGAATCCGAGCAGGACAAAAAGGTAATCCAGTCTGCATTGGACAAGCTGTCCGATCCAGCTCTGATCTTTGCGGTGCCGCAAGGCGCAGGGTGTTCCCTTGTGGAAGCTGTCGCGGAATTGCATGGCGATGACAAACATGAAGATGACGATCACGGCGAAGAACATGACCATGACCACGAAGAGCATGGGGAAAAAGAGGATCATGACGACCATGACCACGAAGAGCACGACCATGAAGAAGACGCCGCAACCGACAGCCATTCCGAATTTCACGCCGAGTATCAGTTGACCTGCGAAGCCCCCGCACAGCTGACCGACATCTCCCTGACCTATTTCGAGACTTTCCCAAACGCCCGCGCCCTTGAGGTGCAACTGATCACCGATTCCGGCGCGCGAAAAATCGACCTGACAGGCGAATCTGCGGTTATCAACCTCAACTAAGAGCGCTACACCTGTCGGCAATGGTTGCCTCGATTGACATCAAAGGCCTGCGATTTTCATGGCGCGGCCGAACCTCATTTTCACTTGCTGTGCCTGATCTGAAGGTGGCAGCAGGTGAAAAACTGTTCCTGCTCGGGGAAAGCGGCACGGGCAAATCGACGTTGCTTAGCCTGATTTGCGGGATCACCACCCCGTCCGAAGGCCGTCTTGTCCTTGACGGCACCAACCTGCCGGA
Organism: Shimia haliotis; assembly: GCF_900114415.1. GTDB lineage: Bacteria > Pseudomonadota > Alphaproteobacteria > Rhodobacterales > Rhodobacteraceae > Shimia > Shimia haliotis. Next base: position 130,652 of record NZ_FOSZ01000005.1, read on the forward strand.
TCTCAGCGCCTCCGCGCGCGACCGGTTCAGGGCGGAGCACATCGGGGTCATTTTCCAGATGTTCAATTTGCTGCCCTACGCCTCACCTCTGGAAAATATCCTTCTGCCGCTTGCCTTTGCACCAAACCGTAAGGCCCGAGTGGCAAACCAAAGAGCCGAAGCGCTGCGCCTGACCTCAGCGCTCGGGCTGAACGAAACTCTGGTCACGTCCGCCGGTACAACCGAATTGAGCATCGGTCAGCAGCAACGCGTCGCGGCGGCACGGGCGCTTATCGGCGGCCCGAAACTCATTGTCGCGGATGAGCCCACATCCGCACTTGATGCCACAAGTCAGGCTGCTTTTGTCGATCTGCTGATGACGCAGGCCGAGGCTGCGGGTGCCACGCTTTTGATGGTCAGCCACGACGCCCGCCTCGCCAACCGCTTCGATCGCCACCTTGACCTTGCCGACGTCGCTCAGGCCACACGAGGCATGGCATGATCCTTCTGCGCCTCGCCCTCAAATCCCTACGCAGCCGTATCCTGACGGTGTCCCTGACCGTATTCGCCATTGCGCTCAGCGTGGCGCTTTTCCTTGGCGTGGAAAAAGTGCGAACCGGTGCCAAGGCCAGTTTTGCCGACACCATTTCCGGCACCGACCTGATCGTCGGCGCACGCTCAGGCGGCGTGCAGCTTTTGCTCTATTCCGTGTTCCGCGTTGGCAACGCCACCAACAACGTCACATGGCAAAGCTATCAAGACATCGCCGCCCGCCCCGAGGTAAAGTGGATCGTGCCACTTTCCCTCGGCGACAGCCACCGCGGTTTTCGCGTCCTTGGCACAACCACAGCTTTCTTTGACCGGTACAAATATCGAGGCGGGCGTGACATAGACTTCGCCCAAGGCACACAGTTCAACGATTTGTTTGACACTGTGCTCGGTGCGGATGTGGCCTCGGAACTCGGCTACAAAATTGGTGACGAAATCGTTGTCGCCCATGGGGTCGCCTCTTTCACTGAACATGACGACAAACCTTTCCGTGTCTCGGGAATTCTGGAAAAAACCGGCACGCCTGTGGATCGCACCGTGTTTGTCTCGCTGGCCGCCATCGAGGCCATCCACATCGACTGGCAAGGCGGCGGTCGCTCGCAGACCCCCATCAGCGCGAAAGATGTCCGGCAAATGGATCTCAAACCCAAGTCCGTGTCAGCTGCCTTGGTCGGCGTCACCTCGCGCCTGAAAATCTTCACTCTGCAGCGCTGGATCAACGACTACACGCAGGAACCCCTGCTCGCCATCCTGCCCGGCGTGGCGCTTTCCGAACTCTGGAGCCTGATCGGCGTTGCCGAAACCGCGCTGATTGGTGTGTCCACTATGGTGGTGATCACAGCTTTGCTCGGCATGATCGCCATGATCTTTTCCGGTCTCAACGAACGTCGCCGTGAAATGGCCCTCCTGCGTGCCATTGGCGCCCGTCCCCGCACCATCCTGACCCTGCTAACCACCGAAGCCGCACTTATGAGCCTGATGGCTGTGCTGCTCGGCCTTGCCTTGCTCTACACGGGATTGTTTGTTGCTCAGTCCTATATCGACGCCGCATTTGGCCTATACTTGGAAATAACCTGGCCCAGCCGCCGTGAACTCGTTGTGTTGGCCCTCGTTGTGCTTGCCGGAACTCTGGTCAGCCTCATTCCTGCCCTGCGCGCCTATTTCCTGTCTTTGGCCGACGGAATGCAGGTCCGCTCCTGACGCCGCCCATAGGAGAGTTTATTATGCTCACCCGCCGCACCTTTCTTGTCGCAACCGCTGCCGCCCTTGGTGCAGGCCCTGCGCTGGCAAAACCACTTGATCTGGACTGGGACGATCTGGTGCCGGACGGCGACTCCGGAAAGCTACTCAAAGACTTGCGAGGTGTGGTCCAACACGGTCAACTCACCACCGGCTTTGATCAAGAAGCCGCGCGCGCTGTGACCGAAGAATTCAATGGCCAAACAGTTCGCCTGCCCGGCTTTGTCGTGCCACTGGATTTCAGCGCCACCGGCGTCACCACCTTCATTCTCGCGCCATTTGTTGGCGCCTGCATTCACGTCCCGCCACCGCCCGCAAATCAATTGGTGATGGTGACGTCCCAAAAACCTTATGAGTTGAGCGGCCTCTACGACCCCGTTGAGGTCACAGGGACTTTTGGCACCACCGCCACGAGCACGGAGCTTGCCGAGGTTGGCTACACGCTGCAAGCGTCCAGGATCAGACCTTACAAAGACTAAGCAATTCGGGTCAGCTTCCTGAGCTTCGACACCATAATCCATCTTCGATCAATTTCGGCGCCATCTCAGTGCGCACCATGGCCTAGACCGCTGGTTGACGCTTCTGTGCCTTCAGGATTTGCAGGACTACCTGTCAGCGAGTTAGCACACCGGCCTCTCTCAAGGGCCTTCAACGATTTCGCGCTCCAACCAAGCGCGGAATGCCGACACTGCGGTGTTCTCCATCCGGTCCGCCGGATGGATCAGCGCATAGGTCGCCCCCGTCAGCCCCCGTCGTGCAAAGACCGGCTCCAGCGCACCGGACACCAACTCTTCGCTTACAAGCACCTCCGGCACCAAAGCGGCCCCCATCCCTGCTTTGGCAGCGGCGACAACCATCCCGAAATGATCAAATCGCGGCCCCCGCAACAGCGTCTTGATTTCTACCTCGGTCCCCTCAAACCACTCTTGCCACATCGTCGGACGGGTCGACTGCTGCAACAATGGCATCGACGTGATATCACCAAATGTCCGCGTCACCGACGGTGCGGCAACGGCCACAACCCGCTCGGTCATCAAGGGCACGCAAACCGTGTCCCCGCCGCTTAACTCCTCCCTTTGCACTGCGCAATCATATGGATCACGGGCAAAGTCGATCCGCCCAAGCTCCGCCCCAATGTGCAATGAAATCTCAGGGTGCGCCGCTTGAAACCTCGGCAACCGAGGGATCAGCCACGCCTGCCCGAAGGTCGGCAAAACCGCCACTCTCAGCACCTGCTTCGTGCCAGAAAAGGCCAACACTGTGCGCGCACTCTGATCAAGTTGCGCCAGAATGCGTTCTGCGTCCTGCACCAACAAACGCCCCGCATCTGTCAGGTGCAACCGCTGGCGCACGCGCTCAAACAACAGCACTCCCAGCTTATCTTCCAACGACTTAATAGAGCGGCTCACCGCACTTTGCGTTACATTCATCGCCATCCCCGCCGCCGAGGTCGTGCCTGTTTGCGCACAGGCTATCAATGCGTTCAACTCCTGAACACTGGGGGTATATGCACTTCTCATCTCTTCATTTATGATTTTTGCGCATAAACTGGCAAGTTTTCTTCGTTATCCATGATCCGACCAGCCCGCTAAAACCGATCCGAGAAACCACGGATCACATGATGACACACACCACGCTCTCCGCCAAAGACGCCCCCGATCTTGCTCAGTTTGATTGGGCCGACCCCTTCCGACTGGACACACAACTCACCGACGACGAACGCATGTTGCGTGACGCTGCTGCGGCCTTTGCACAGGATCGCCTTCAACCGCGCGTCATTGACGCCTTTCGCAATGAAGAGACCGATCCGGACATCTTCCGCGAAATGGGGGAGATGGGGCTTTTGGGCGCAACAGTTCCGGAAACCCATGGCGGCATAGGTGCCGGATACGTCAGCTATGGCCTGATCGCGCGCGAAATCGAACGGGTGGACAGCGGGTACCGCTCGATGATGTCCGTCCAATCCAGCCTCGTGATGTACCCGATCTACGCCTATGGCTCCGAAGAGCAGCGCCGCAAATACCTGCCCAAACTGGCATCCGGTGCCTTTATCGGCTGTTTCGGACTGACCGAACCTGATGCCGGATCAGATCCCGGAGGCATGAAAACCACCGCCAGAAAGACCAACACCGGCTATGTTCTGAACGGCAGCAAAATGTGGATCTCCAACAGCCCGATTGCCGACGTCTTTGTGGTTTGGGCAAAATCGGACGCTCACGAAGGCCGCATCCGCGGCTTTGTTCTGGACAAGGGCACCAAAGGCCTGTCCGCCCCGAAAATTCAGGGCAAACTCAGCCTGCGCGCCTCAATCACCGGAGAGATCGTCATGCAAGACGTTCACGTCGGCGAAGACGCTCTCTTGCCGCATGTCGAAGGCCTCAAGGGTCCGTTTGGCTGCCTCAACCGCGCGCGCTATGGCATAAGTTGGGGCGTGCTGGGCGCCGCTGAATTCTGTTTCCATGCCGCCCGTCAATACGGTCTGGATCGCAAGCAATTCGGAAAGCCACTTGCACAGACACAACTGTTTCAACTCAAACTCGCCAACATGATGACCGACATCACCATGGGCTTGCAGTCCTCCCTTCAGGTGGGGCGCCTGCTGGACAGCGCCGACGCCGCCCCCGAGATGATTTCAATGGTCAAGCGCAATAACTGTGGCAAAGCCCTCGACATCGCACGCATGGCCCGTGACATGCATGGCGGCAACGGAATTTCCGAAGAATTTCAAGTCATTCGCCACATGATGAATTTGGAAACGGTAAACACTTACGAAGGCACTCATGACGTCCACGCCCTTATTCTGGGCCGTGCCATCACCGGCCTTCAGGCCTTCGCCTAAGACAAACGCGGGCGCAACAAAGGCGCCCGCGTTTAAAAATCTCGACCTGACGACAGGCCAACGCATTAGACAGCTGGTAGCAAAGCATCCGGCATGTTCTGATAGCAAACCGGCCGCAGGAACCGCCGTATCGACAACGTCCCAACCGAGGTAGCTCCAAAATTGGTGGATGCGGGATAAGGGCCGCCATGTACCATGCTATCGGCCACTTCCACACCCGTTGGAAAACCGTTGACCAACAGTCGCCCTGCTTTGCGTTCCAAAACTGGCATCAACGCACGCGCCGCGTCTGTGTCATCGTCATCCATATGCACAGTGCAGGTCAGTTGCCCTTCCAGTTCGCGGGCAATCTTTTGGCGCTGTTCCTCTGTCTTGACCGTCACCAGAATGCCAAGCGGCCCGAAAACCTCCTCTGACAAAGATGGAGAGGCCAGAAACGCGTCGGCGGTGGTACGATAAAGAGCTGGCAAAGCTTCGCGCGCACCACTTTCGGATGCACACAAAACCTGCACACCTTCCGTGCCCGCAAGCCGATCTTGACCAGAGGCATAAGCCGCAGCAATGCCCTCTGTCAGCATCGTCTGCGCGCCCTGTTCCGACAACGCCGATGTCGCCGCCTTGGTGAACTTTTCAGCCGCTTCACCTTCCGTCATGACGACAATTCCCGGATTGGTGCAGAATTGCCCCGCCCCCATCGTCAACGACGCCGCCCACCCCTGAGCCATCGCCTCTGCACGCGCCTCAAGCGCGGCATCCAGAACAAACATCGGATTGACCGATCCCAATTCCCCGAAAAACGGGATCGGCTCGGCACGTTGCGCGCAAAGATCAAACAAGGCACGCCCCGCCTGAAGGGATCCGGTGAAGCCGACCGCGCGGATCAACGGATGCTGCACCAACGCGGCCCCAACTTCGCGGCCACCGCCCTGAACAAGGCTGAACACACCCGGATGCACGCCACAGGCCGCTGCGGCGGCTGCGATTGCGTCGGCAATGATTTCCCCAGTTCCTGGATGCGCTTCATGCCCTTTGACCACCACAGGACAACCCGCAGCCAAGGCTGCCGCCGTGTCGCCCCCAGCCGTCGAAAAGGCCAAAGGAAAGTTAGATGCGCCAAAAACCGCAACTGGCCCAATAGGGCGCTGCATCATTTTGAGATCCGGCCGCAGCAGAGGCGCACGATCCGGAAGTGCCGCGTCATGGCGCTGATCAAGGTGCTGGCCACTGCGGATGTGCTGCGCAAACAGACGAAGTTGTCCGGTGGTACGGCCCCGCTCCCCTTGCAGGCGCGCCTCCGGCAGACCGCTTTCCTGACACCCGATCTCGGTGATGTCTTCAGCGCGCTTTTCGATTTCCTCCGCGATCGCGTCCAGAAACGCGGCGTGGCTTTCGCTGCTGCTATAGCCATAGCTCCAAAACGCCTCTTCTGCGGCGGCCACGGCGGCATCAACTTCGACGGCAGATCCGGCCGCAAAACTGTGCACCGGCCCATGCGCCGGTGATGACGTGAATTCGCTTGCCCCGTCGCGCCGTTGACCGGCGATCAGGTGTTTTCCATGTGGAGTAAATGTCATAGGACGCCCTTGAATTTCTAAGGATTGGATTTTGGATCCACTTTTTAGAGGCAGACAAACCCCCTCAAGCGGTATGAGTTAGTCGGTTTCCGCGGCGCGATTGGCAGCAACCAGCGACAACAATTGTTCTTTGGTGCGCAGGATGTGGTCCACCAACAAGGCACAGCCTTCTTCCACCTTGCCTGCCTTTGCACAATCCAACAGGCCGCGATGTTCTTCCTTGGCTGGCTCTCGCTGTTTCATCACACTCAGGTGCATCCGGACATAGCGGTCCGTTTGCAAACTGATGCGATCCAGCAACTCCCGTGTTAGTCCCCGCTGGGCCGCCGCATAAAGGGCGGTGTGATACGAGTGGTTCAAAGACCCCCACCTACCGACATCATCCTCGTCATAAGAGGCTTCCATGCGCGCAAGAATGTCCTCGCACTCGGCGAAGTTGGATGCCGTCATCAAAGGAATGGCGCGGCGAAACAAATCAATCTCGATCAGGATACGCAGATCAAACATCTCTCCGATTTCTTCCAGAGAGTGCTTCGTGACGGTGCCGCTGCGATTGTTGGACCATTGCACAAGCCCTTCGGCGCTCAACCGCTTCAACGCCTCGCGGATCGGCATGCGCGACACGTCATATTCTTCCGCCAAAGCTTCCTGCCGGATCACTTCGCCTTCCGCCATATCACCGCTTAAAATGCGTTCCCGCAGGTCGCTGGCGATGACTTCAGGCAGGCTTTGTTTCTGTACGGCGCGCTTTCCAACCAAGTGGACAATCCTTTGTCGTGTCTGGTTTTTGGATACATGTCGAGGCACAGGACGTCCAGTCGGACCCGCCAAGGCCAATCGGGACTGAGGATCAATGGCCACGCCGGTCACGTCCCTGCCCCCCAAGTGTCACTCAGACGATACCCCGTGGGCCAGGGATCATCGGGATCCAGCATGTGCTGGTGCGTTCCCGTGATCCAACCACGTCCTGAAATCTCCGGCAAAATGGCGGCACGCTGTCCGACTTGGGTTTCTCCGAGAATACGCCCCGAAAAGGTCGAACCGATGATGGACTGCGCTTCAAAGGTTTGTCCCGCCGTCATCATCCCCCGCGCAGCCATCAACGCCATGCGCGCCGACACCGCTGTTCCCGTCGGGGAACGGTCAACTTTGCCAGGTTGAATGGCCACCGCCGATTTTCCGCGCCAGCCTGTCTCTGTTGCCTCAAGCGGCCCACAGAAGGCGCAAAACGAAATGTGGCGCCAATCGGGATTTTCGGGATGGTGAAACCCGAGCTGCGCGTTCGCAGCATTGGTGATCGCCACGCCAAGACGCGCAATGTCGCGCGCTTCGCTTTCAACGATGTCAAATCCAAGAGCCGCCGCGTCAACCACCACAAAGCTGTCCCCGCCATAGGCGGTATCGACCGTCAACGTGCCAATGCCCTCAACCTCCAGCGTGGCATCCAACTTGTCTACAAAGCTCGGAAGGTTCTGCACAAAGATACGTTGCGCCTTCCCGTCCCGACATTCCGCCCGCACCTTCACCAAGCCCCCCGGCGCTTCAAGCGTCAGATGTGTTTCCGGCTCCTGCATCGGCACGATTCCCCCGTCCAGAAGAACGGTTGAAACACAGATCGAATTGGACCCCGACATTGGCGGCGTATCTTCGGGCTCCATGATGATAAAGGCCGCATCCGCATCCGGATGCTTGGGCGGCACCAAGAGGTTCACATGGCGAAAAACACCGCCCCGCGGTTCGTTCAAAACGAACCTTCGCAGCGTGTCGTCACGCGCGACAAAGCCGCGCTGCTCCCAAAGCGTGTCGCCAGGAGGCGGTGTTACCCCCCCGACAATCACGTCGCCAACTTCGCCTTCCGCATGGGCGGAGATCACATGAAGTGTCCTGCTGCTGCGCATGGGGTCTCCTTAGCTATAGCGCGCGACGGGTTGCCCCAGCGCCTCTTTGATCGGCGTCACGCCCAAACCGGGTGCGTCCGAGGCCGTCATCCGACCATTGATCCGCGTCGGTGCGCCCTCTGCGATCGTGACAGTGCCATAGGAATTGAAATCCGTCGCCGAAAAGGTGAATTCTTCCGGTGTAGACCGTGCCAAATGGGCGATCGTCGCCGTGGTTATGTCGCCTCCCCATGTGTCTTCGATCGTCATCGGAATGCCGTGGGCCACGCACAAATCGCGCATCAACCGCGCCTTGGTCAGGCCGCCGACTTTCGAAATCTTGAGGTTGATCACATCCATCGCGTCCTCCGCAATGCCGCGCACCAGCGTCGCCGGAGTGTCGATCACTTCGTCCATAACAAAGGGCAAACCGGTGCGCCGGCGGATAGAGACGCTTTCCTCATAACTCAGACAGGGCTGTTCGATATACACGTCCAAATCGGCCACAGCGGCAACCACGCGTGCCGCCTCGTGACGGGTCCAGCCAGTATTGGCATCCGCCACCAAAAGGTCAGAAGGCTTCAGAACCGCTCTTGTGGCGCGAATACGCGCAATGTCCTCGTCGGCATTGCCCCCAACCTTCAGCTGGAACTTGGTGTATCCCTCTGCGGCATAGCCTTCGATCTTGCGCGCCATGGTTTCCGGATCTTCCTGACTGATGGCACGATAGAGAGCCACGTCATCCTGCGCCGCGCCGCCCAACAACATATAGACGGGCAAGTCACAGACCTTACCCAGAATGTCCCAGCATGCGATGTCCACCGGCGCCTTTGCATAGGGGTGGCCGCGCAAGCCTGCGTCCATCACGCGGTTGATGCCGTTGGTATTGCGAGGATCCAGCCCGATCAGATGCGGAGCAAGCTCCTCCAATCCGGCCCGTACCCCGCGCGCAAATGACGGCAGATAGGCCGACCCCAACGGACAACATTCGGCATATCCGGTCACACCCGCGTCGGTCTCGATCTCCAGAACCGTGCTGTCAAAAACGTCGATGTAGTTCCCGTTTGACCAGGCATAACGCCCTTCACGCAAAGGCAAATCCACCTGATAGACAGTCAAAGCTGTAATTTTCATCTATGTCGTCCTTTCAAAAACGCGATGCTGCAAAGGGTGCAATATCCATGGCCGGGCGGTCGTTCGTCACCACAGCCGCCACAAGTTCGGCGGTCGCCGCCGATTGGGTCAGACCCAAGTGTCCGTGCCCGAAAGCATAAGTGACGTTTGGCACATGCGGCGCTGCGCCAATCACCGGCAAGCTGTCCGGCATGGACGGCCGAAATCCCATCCACTGCTGACCATTGCCGGTGTCCAATTCAGGCAAAAACTGCGCCGCCTTGTCCAGAAGAACCTGTGCCCGCCGGTAATTTGGCTTACGTTTTAGCCCCCCGAGCTCAACCGCACCGCCAACCCGCACACCGCCGTCAATCTTGGTGACAACAAAACCGTGGTTTCCAAACGTCAGATGGGTGCGCAACTCAAAAGCGCCCTCGGGCAAGGTTGTGTTGTAACCGCGTTCGGTTTCCAACGGCAGGCGATCGCCGAAGAACCGCGCCACCTGATGCGACCACGCGCCGGCGGCCACCACAAGCTTGCGCGCGACGATTGTCCCCGCATCTGTGTCCAGCGTGACCGCATCGGGCTGCGCATGCGCTCCAACCACTTGGGCAATCTTGATGCGGCCACCGCGGTCACAAAAACTGCTCGCCAGATGCTGCACCCATGATTTCGGATTTATGGTGTTGATCCATTCGGGCGTGAACACACCATGGGTAAACCGCTCGTTCAACCCCGGCTGGATTTCCGCCAGAGCAGCCTTGCCAGACACCGCCTCAAAGGACACCCCATGTTCTTTGCGCAACGCCCATCCGGCGCGACTGGCGCGGAATTGTGCCTCGCCCTCATACAGTTGAAGTTGCCCTTCCCGCTGGATCAGCGCCTCGCCCGAAACATCTGAAATCTGGCGCTCCAGCGCCACACGCGACAAAGCCATAAGAGCCGCCTGAGCCCTCACCGACTGCACATACCGATCGCGCCAACTCGCGCGCCAAAACCGCAGCATCCACGGCAGGATAGGAAGCGCATAAGACGGCGGAACCGACAGCGGCCCAAGTGGGTCCAGCAACCATTTCGGGGCTTTGCGCAGGATTCCAGGGGTCGCGAGGGGTTCAATATCCGTGAACGCAAAAGCCCCCGCGTTGCCTTGGCTCGCTTCTGCAGCCACGCCCTTGCGATCCACGATACACACGGACAAACCGCGGTTTTGCAAGGCAAGGGCGGTGCTGACGCCAATGACGCCAGCACCGATCACCACGACATCACAGGAGGAATTGGCCGTGGTGCTGTTCATGTAGGGATGCCATTCAAAAAGGGATCGGTTTCCGGAAACACCAACGTGCTGTCTGCCATCACATGCGCCGCGCCCGTGATGCTGGGAATGACCCCACCATTCTGACCCGGCTGATAGGACAACAGATACGGGCTGCCGATGACGCTTTGCTGAACAATCTCAGTATCCGGCGACAACCGCCCCCGCGCCGCAAGACAGGCCAGACGCGCCGAACTCCCTGTGCCGCAGGGCGACCGATCATAGGTGTCATCAGGACACAGCACAAAGTTGCGGCTGTGCACGGCAGGATCGTCGCTGGCATCCTGAAAGATCACGTGATCAATCGGCTCGCCATTCTCTCCGCCCAGCCCCGCCGCAATCGCAGCCGCGCGCACAGCAATCGCCGCTTCGGTCAAGGCAGGGATATTGTCAGGCCGCACCGGCAATGGTGCGGGCTCGACAATGTAAAACCAGTTGCCACCAAAAGCCACGTCACCCGACACAGAGCCAACGCCGGCCACATCCAAAGCGACGTCCGCGACAACGCGGCGGCTTTCGATGTTTTTGACCGTCACTGTCTGTGCGTCATGCAACGTGATTTCGACAACTCCGACCGGCGTTTCAATCCGGTGTTCACCAACGCTCAACTGACCGATCTGCGCCAGCGTCACCGCCAGCCCGATCGTACCATGTCCGCACATGCCCAAAACCGCATCCGCGTCAAAAAAAATCACGCCAGTCACACAGCTTTCGTCCGCCGGCGTCACCAGCAGCGCACCAACCATGCCCTCCTGACCGCGCGGCGCGGCCAGAATGCTGCGGCAGAACCCGAGATGGTCCTGCCCCAGTTGCTTGGCGCGATCTGCCAGCGGCCCATCAGCCAGATCAGGCCAGCCGCTCAGGATCACACGCGTTGGCATGCCGCCGGTATGACTGTCGATCACATGCATTCAGTGATCACTCCACCCTGCGCGCTCCAATCCGCAAACCAGGTGCGGAACTGAGCATATTGTGCCTCGCAATACCGGCGTTGCGCATCCGACAATTCATCGGTTTCCACAAAATGCAGCCGGTATTCTTCCTCGCCGTTCAGAACCAGAAGGTGCTTGTAGTAAAGCACCAGATCGGTGCCCTCATCAAAGCTCGCCAAAACGCCAAACGCCTCTTCCAGCTCACGCGCACGCAAACGGGCCTCGGCATGCCCCTGCGCCGCCTTCTGACACAACGCCGCAAGCAAAAGCGCTTCTTTGGGCAACGCGGTGCCGATACCGGTGATTGAGCCGGTGGCACCACAATTGACAAACCCGTGGTAAACCTCGGTGTCCACGCCAACCATCAAGGTCACGTCGTTGTCGCGGCTGGTGATATGCTCGGCCGCATAGCGCAGGTCGTCCTTGCCGCCAAATTCCTTGAAACCGATCAGGTTCGGGTGCTCTGCACGCAAGGCAAAGAACAGGTCCGCCTTGGTCGCAAAGCCGTAAACGGGGCTGTTATAGATGATCGCCGGCACATCCGGCGCAGCCTCAAGGATGGCCTTGAAGTGGTACTTCTGCGCGGCAGGAGACGCGCCGCGCGACAACACGCGCGGGATCACCATCAAACCCACAGCACCGACCTTTTGCGCATGGGCCGCGTGGGCAACAGCCGACTTCGAATTGATCGCGCCCGTGCCGACCACAACCGGCACACCGGCCTCCACCAAGCGCTCGACCCCCGTCATGCGCTCGGCATCAGACAACAACGGCCAATCGCCCATCGAGCCGCAATAGACCACAGCCGACATTCCTGCCGCGATCATTTCCTGCCCCTTGCGCACCAGCGCGTCATAGTCCGGTATGCGGTCAGCTGTACAGGGGGTCATCAGCGCCGGCATGGTGCCGGTGAATACGTTTTTCGACATGGGGATTCCCTTCTTCAATGTCGGAATGGCCGCGCGATCAGCGCACGTTGGCCAAGAATTTGCGGGTGTGTTCGGATTGTGCGTCGCCAAAAATCTGCGCCGGCGGGCCGATCTCTTCCATCACGCCCTGATGAAAGAACGCCACGCGGTCGCTCACGTCGCGGGCAAAGCCCATCTCGTGAGTGACGCAGATCATGGTCATGCCTTCTTCGGCCAGCATGCGCATGGTCTCAAGCACCTCACCCACCAGTTCAGGGTCAAGCGCCGATGTCGCCTCGTCAAACAGCATGTATTCCGGCTCCATCGCCAGCGCGCGGGCGATGGCAAGACGCTGTTGCTGCCCGCCTGAAAGCGCCGACGGGTAAACGTCGAGCTTTTCGCCCAACCCCACATGCTTCAGTTGCTGCGCCGCAATCTCGCGAGCTTCCGCCTTGGACTTGCCTTTGACGATCTTGGGGGCCAGCGCAACGTTTTCCAACGCGGTCAAATGCGGGAAACTGTTCCATTGCTGGAACACCATACCAAGCTGCTGGCGCAGTTTGTTGATGTCGGTGCCTTTGGCGTGAACATCGGTGCCGTCGACCTCGACGCTGCCTTGCTGGATCGGTTCCAACCCGTTGATGCAATAAAGCAGCGTGGATTTGCCGGAGCCTGACGCCCCGATGACCGAGAGCACTTCGCCCTTGTCAACGTCCAGGTCGATGCCTTTGAGAACGTGCAGGGTGCCAAAATATTTGTGGAGATCACGGATCTGGATCATTGGGCCCACCTTTTTTCAAGTGACGCGGCATAGCGCGAAATCGGATAGGACAGCGCGAAATAGAACGCGCCGGCGATAGACAGGATCAGGAAAGGTTCCTGTGTGCGGGTGATCAGGATCTGGCTGGCCTTGAGCAATTCGACGTAGCCCAGCACCGACACCAGCGCGCTGTCTTTCATCACGCCAAGCGCCACCCCGACCCAGGCCGGGAACACAGCCCGCCCACCGATCGGCAGCACCACATGGCGCAGGTCCTGCCAGTAGCTCATGCCAAGGCTGCGCGCCGCGCGGCGCATCGGTGTGCCCACCGCTTCGATCCCGCCACGGGCCACGTTGGCCACCAAGGCAGCGGTGTAAATCGTGAGGATCACCACACCGGAGGCAAAGGGATCAAGGTTCAGGCCGACGATGGGCGCAAAGTTGTAAAACAGCACAAGCTGAATGATCAAAGGCACAGAGCGGAAGATATCCAGCACCGGCGCAACGGTCAGCGCCGCCGCCCATTTGCCCTCAAACAAAATCCAGCCAAAAAATACTCCCAGCACCGTCCCGATACTGATGGACAAAACCGAAATCCAAAGCGTGCGCAAAGCGGCTTCGCCAAGGAACAGCAGGTCGTTAGGAGTAAAGCCGCTGAAGAAGCTGATAGTAGGTTCCATTGGCGACTCCTCAGTACCGGAAGAGGCGCGACGCCAGCAGGCGTGACCCCAGAAGGATGATTTTCACAATCACGTAGTAGATCACTGCGGTGACGGCGAAATATTCAAAGATGCGGAAAGTACGGGAGGCAAAAAACTGGGTCTCCCCCGACAGTTCCCGAAAGCCGACCAGCATGCCAAGCGACGACATAAGAACAGCCCAGACCATCTGGTTGGTGATCGGGTGGTAAACAATGCGCAGCACCTGCGGGATCACGATGCGGGTATACGCCTGCCATGCGGTCATGCCCAACGAACGCGAGGCTCGCAGCTGCGTATCCGGCACCGCCTGAAAACCGCCGCGAAAGTTCTCCGCCAGATACCCTGCGCAGTTAAACGTCAGTCCGGTGAGAACGATCATATACGGCGACAGGTGCAGGCCGAATGCCCCAAGGCCAAAGCCAAAGAAAAACAACTGAAACAGCGCAGGCGTGTTGCGCGCCAATTCAACCCAGCAGCTTGCCAACCAGCGCAGCGGCCCCCGCATATGCAGACGGATCAAAGCCAGCCCCAAACCGATCACGATCCCCAGGATCATCGCCAGCACCGCCACCTGAAGCGTCAAAAGCGCCGCCTCAAGCAAATCGGGCAGGTTCTTCATGACCGGCCGCCAGTGGAAATTATAGTCAAACATCATGAAACCTCATGACCCCCGCCGCCCATGTCCGGCGAGGGTCGTCGTGGATGGTTTGCGTCAGTACATCACGCCAGGAATGCGCAGCTCAGGCGCGTCGCCGCCCACGTATTTGCCCCACAGCTCGCCATAGCGACCCGAACGCACCTGATGGGTGACGAACAGGTTGAGATAGTTTAGCCACGTCACGTCTTCACGCTTGCCCACAACCGAGGTGTAGTCCGTGGTCCACGGCATGCGCGGGCCAGCCAGCACGCTGTCGTACTGCTGGGTGATCGGCAGAACAGCGGTGTTGGTGGTGATGCCGATGTCGGCTTTGCCCTGCGCCACAGCGAGGAAAACCTCGTTTTCAGACTGATAGCCCTGATACAGGTTCTCTTCGCCCCATTCGGCAGCAATCTTCAGCCATTCCTGCTCGGGCACGGTGCCGATCGCTGCCGCCACGCGCTTGCCGCGGATGTCCTCAAAAGAGGAAATGCCGCTGTCGGCGTTCACGACGCCCTGCGCATAATAGATTGCGTAAGGAATGGTGAAACCAACGGTGCGGGCACGCGCAAGGCTGTCGGACGTCGCACCAAAAACCACATCGGCACGCCCTGTAACGATCACCGGCAGACGCTCGGCCCAAGTGACCGGCAGCACCTCAGCATCCACTTCCAGAGCGGCGGCGAGGTCGTTGCAGTATTCCACGTCAAAACCGGCCGGTTCGTTGTTGGCGTCGCGATAGCCAATTGGCGGGAAATCCAAAACCACACCACAACGCAGTGTGCCGCGATCCACGACATCGTCCAGAGTGTCTGCAACGCCCACGGTGGCGGAGGCTGCCATAAACGCCGCGACGGCGGCAAATTTCTTAAACATTTCTCTCTCCCTGTTTGGATGCCAAACTGCATACAGGATATTGTATCCAATATACAAGTGTATTCGAGATCAATATTCCGTCTTCGGAAATAGACGAATAATTTCAGGACATTAGGCTCTAAAGACGCCCCGCATGCTCTCCGCCAAATCGCAGAAACACAGACCAAATCATCGATCCGACCGGTCAGATTGGGCGCCACCGCAAAGACCAACAGGCACATCCCCGAGCACTGCGTCACCCCATCCGCGGATCACACAGGCCGACCGGCCTTCACAAGCACAACTCTTCTGAGACGCTCCCGCCTACCGGTGCGCCGAAACTCATTTTCGATAAGCTAATTATTAGTGGGTCCAGGGACCACGCCGATTGGTGGCGAAGTTCTCACCATAGCCACCTTGACGGATGTTGGCTTTGCGCTTTTGCGGCTCGCTGACCTGCGCGTCGATCCCATGCTCTTGGGCATAAGCCAACGCGGCCTCTTTGCTGTCAAACCGAAGCCGCACCTGGCTCTGCGTATCGCCAGAGCCGGTCCACCCCATCAACGGATCAATTTCACGCGCCTCCGACGGGCCGTATTCCAAAATCCAGTCCTTGGTTTTCGCAACACCAGACGACATCGCGGTGCGGGCGGGCTGATAGATACGCGCAATCATTGGCAAACTCCTTGGCTGCCCCGCTTTATCACGGATTCCCTGCCACCGGGCAAGAGCCGAGTTGCCGCAACCGGCCACAGATCGAACACAAACGAGGGGATGGCTTGCAAGCAGCCTGTCGTAGCGGACCGACCACGGGGAGCGAGGGGTGTAATGTGGTGTACCGGAACAACGAAACCGGCTGCTTGCTAACAATGAGCTTACGGGCCACAAGCATTATTTGGCAAGTGCAACATGAACTTTATTTCACAAAACACAGGAATATTGTTCTGAAATTACCCTAAAGAGGGTCGTTTCCTACCAATATGTCTCTGAGAACCCACAAGACGCCCCGTCACATTCCCCATATCCGAGAAATTCGCCTTCTTCGCATCACAGGATTTTCCGCACCCGCAAACATGAATTCGCCGCTCCGCAGCATAACCCGAGCCTGTTTTCATCCGCCGCGCCCCGTTTCCCCTTGAACAAGAACAAAAAGAGATCAAACTATACCGCAGACCAAAAGGATTCTGCGTATGTCCCGATCTGTTGAGGCCCCGCTCCTAAGCGCCACACCGGCTGATCCGAAATCCCGCCCCAAGCTTGAAGGCGGGCGGCGCATCGTTATGCATACCGAATTCGAACCCGCTGGAGATCAGCCCACCGCCATTGCCGAACTCACCGCAGGCGTGAACGAGGGCGAGCGCAATCAGGTCCTTCTTGGCGCGACCGGCACCGGCAAGACCTTTACGATGGCCAAGATCATCGAGGAAACCCAACGCCCCGCGATCATTCTGGCCCCCAACAAAACCCTCGCCGCCCAGCTTTATGGCGAGATGAAGGGCTTCTTTCCTGAAAACTCGGTCGAATATTTCGTCAGCTTCTATGACTACTATCAACCCGAAGCCTACGTGGCGCGCTCTGACACCTACATAGAAAAAGAAAGCCAAATCAACGAACAGATCGACCGCATGCGCCACTCCGCAACGCGGTCTTTGCTGGAACGCGATGACGTGATCATCGTCGCGTCTGTGTCCTGCATCTACGGCATCGGCTCGGTGGAAACCTACTCCGCCATGACGCTCGATCTCAAAGCAGGCGGCGAATATGACCAACGCGCGGTGATCGCCGACCTTGTCGCCCTGCAATACCGCCGCAATGACCAAGCCTTTCAACGCGGCTCCTTCCGCGTGCGCGGCGACAGCTTAGAGATCTTCCCCGCCCACCTCGAGGACCGCGCGTGGAAGCTTTCCTTCTTTGGCGAAGAACTGGAAGCGATCACCGAATTTGACCCGCTCACCGGCGAACGCACCGACACCTATGACCAAATCCGCGTCTACGCCAACAGCCACTATGTCACGCCGAAACCAACGCTAAACCAAGCCATTGTCGAGATCAAAAAGGAACTGCGCCAACGGCTCGATCAACTGGTCGACGAAGGCAAACTGCTGGAGGCGCAACGCCTTGAGCAGCGCACGCAGTTCGACCTTGAGATGCTGGAGGCTCAGGGCTTCTGCAACGGCATCGAAAACTACTCCCGTTACCTGACGGGTCGCGCCCCTGGTGAGCCGCCCCCCACCCTTTTTGAGTTCATCCCCGACAACGCCATCGTCTTTGCCGATGAATCCCACGTGTCTGTGCCACAAATCGGCGGCATGTACCGTGGCGACTACCGCCGCAAATTCACACTGGCCGAACACGGCTTCCGTCTGCCCTCCTGCATGGACAACCGTCCGCTGAAGTTTGAGGAATGGGACGCCATGCGCCCGCAATCGGTCTTTGTCTCCGCCACCCCGTCGGCGTGGGAACTCGACCAATCCGGCGGCGTTTTTGCCGAACAGATCATCCGCCCCACCGGCCTGCTTGATCCGCAAATCGAAATCCGCCCAGTGGAAATGCAGGTCGACGACCTACTCGACGAAATCCGCAAAGTGTCGGCTGACGGCTTCCGCACCCTCGTGACAACCCTCACCAAACGTATGGCCGAGGATCTCACCGAATACCTGCACGAACAGGGCATCAAAGTGCGCTACATGCACTCCGACATCGACACGCTCGAGCGCATCGAAATCCTGCGCGACCTTCGCCTTGGCGCCTTTGACGTGCTGATCGGCATCAACCTATTGCGCGAAGGCCTCGACATCCCCGAATGTGGTCTGGTCGCCATTCTGGACGCCGACAAAGAAGGCTTCCTGCGCTCCGAAACAAGCCTCGTGCAAACCATCGGCCGCGCCGCGCGCAACGCCGAAGGCCGCGTCATCATGTATGCCGACAGGATCACCGGCTCAATGGAGCGCGCGATTGGCGAAACCGACCGCCGCCGCGCCAAGCAAGAAGCCTACAACGTTGAGCACGGCATCACGCCTGCGACCGTGAAAAAGAACGTCGAGGACGTGCTGGCGGGGCTCTACCAAGGCGACACCGACCAATCCCGCGTCACCGCCAAGATCGACAACCCGCTGCACGGCGGCAATCTGGAGGCCGTGCTGGACGGCCTGCGCGACGACATGCGCAAGGCGGCAGAGAATTTGGAGTTCGAAGAAGCCGCCCGCCTGCGCGACGAGGTCAAACGTCTGGAGGCCGTGGACTTGGCCGTCGCCGACGACCCAATGGCACGGCAATACGCGGTGGAAGCGGCGGCAGAGAAAGCGGTCAATTCACGCGGCCGCTCAACGGCTGGGCGGGCTGGGCAGCGTGGCGGGAATGTGAAACGGCGGGGGCGGTAGCTCCCAACGCCTAACCAAAGGGCTAGCGCCGGACCAGGGGCGGTGCCTTAAACGCCGAAAATTTGGTGCTGGCCGTCCTACGTGTTCCTTTCGCTTTATCTACGCCGTCGCGTCCGACCTAGGGAGGAAGCGAACGCGCCCTCCCGTGGGGGAGGTCGGGCGCGGCATGATGCGAAGCATCATGCTTTTGTGATCTCCCCCATATCGACACACCCCACCGCGCCAGC
This sequence comes from Shimia haliotis, assembly GCF_900114415.1. Taxonomy (GTDB): domain Bacteria; phylum Pseudomonadota; class Alphaproteobacteria; order Rhodobacterales; family Rhodobacteraceae; genus Shimia; species Shimia haliotis. The sequence goes on from NZ_FOSZ01000005.1 coordinate 149,534, forward strand.
CTACCCTCCCCCCATGCGCACCCTCCTCATCCCCCTCCTCCTCTTCACCTCCCCCGCCGCCGCGTGGGAGGCCACCGTCGCCGACATCTGCACCCTCACCCATGAGACCGACACCGCGCATATCCATCTGACCTACGACCCCACGAAGCCCCTCTACACCCTCTCGATCACCCGCAAGGGCGCGCCTTGGCCGGATGATCCATGGTTCGCCATCCGTTTTGTCGGCCCCAATGAGATCACCATCTCCACCGACAAACACGCGCTCTCTGACGGCGGCCAGACCCTCAACGTGGCCGACAGCGGTTTCTCCAACGTGCTGGACGGGCTGCAATTCAACGCCATGGCGCTCGCGGGCACTCAAAACGACGGCGAGGCCATCGACCTCACCGGCGCCGCGCCGGAGGTGGCCAAATTCCGCGACTGCACCGCCGCGCATCTATCTTGAACTCGGCACCGCCGGACATTCACCCCCGCCACTCAATCCCGACAAATACAGTCAATATTTTGTTTTTAAACAATTTTCTTCGCGCCACCATTGACCCGCCTCACGACTCGCGATATCCATGCCTCAAGACAGAGCAAGCCAGACCGGCATCCAGCTCCGCAGCACGCCAGCCAGCAAGGCACCCGCCCAGCTCGCCCGCCAGCCACGCAGCAAGACAGTCCGGATCCAGCCAGCCATCAAAGCGGTGCCCTCGAGCGCCGCTTTTCTTTTTCTCCACAGATGGCACACTGCGCTCATGACCGACAAAGACCCTGTTCAGCCCACAGACGATGAGGCCCGCGCTCTGGCCAGATCGCTTTTGCACGATGCCACTTTTGGGGCATTGGCGGTGATCGACGCGGCCACCGGCGCGCCCTCTGTGACCCGCATCGCGATAGGCACCGATCCGACGGGCGCCCCCGTGACCCTGATCTCGCGCCTCGCCACGCACCACACCGCGCTCACGGCGGACAATCGCTGCGCACTCCTGCTTGGCGAACCCGGACCCAAAGGGGATCCTCTGACCCATCCGCGCATGACCTTGCATTGCACCGCCGAGTTTGTCGCCTCAGGCACCGAAGCCCACGCCGCACTCAGGGCGCACTACCTCGCAAGCCGCCCAAAATCGAAGCTCTACATCGACTTCCCCGATTTTACGTTTTTGCGCTTCACGATCACCGGCGGACTGCTCAACGGAGGCTTTGGCCGCGCATTTCGTCTTGCCCCTGCCGATCTGGTGGCAGCGCTGACAGGCTAAGTCATCGCGTGCAATCCTGTGCCTGCGCCAGCGACTGCGCGCTTCGGACACAGATCGCCATCTCGCGCCAAACGACCTCCATACCGCGGGCCGCGTCTGTTGCCGCCTGCAACTCGTACTCAGCGCGGCGAAGCGCCTCAACAGCCTCGCCTCGCGCCTCGTAGAGCGCCTCAAACTCGTCCTGCAGCTCCTCGCCACGGTCGTCATAGTGCTGTCTCATACGCTCAAACTCATCTGAACACGCCTGCACCGTATCGGAACACTCATTCAAATATCGCTGACAGGTATACCCCTGCGACCCGCACTCCCCGCCTCTGCCTGGAAGGCAAATACTGTCTGGTTTGCACAGCACAGTGTTCGGTTTCAAACACGCCGGTTCGCTGGACCCTTTGCAATAAAATTCCGCCCAAACCGGCGCGCCACTCAACACAAACACCAACGCAATCGCGCATCGCATCATCTTCTCGTCTCCAATGTCTTTGAAACCAACCTCTGCGGGCCGCACAAACAACTTCGGCCTTCGCTAATCCGCACACTGAACGGCACGCGCGCCCTGCGGTCAAAATCAATTTATGTTAGCGCCAACACAAAAGACTTGATCCGTTGCCGACCGCTGCCTAGGGTCGCGCCATGCCTTTACATTCTCTGGATCACGCCAATATCCGCACCGCCAATCTCGCCACGATGATCGCCTTCTACGAAGACGTTCTGAACATGACAAACGGCCCGCGAGCACAGTTCGACTTTCCCGGAGCCTGGCTCTATTTGGGGGACCATGCCGTAGTGCATCTTGTCGGTGTCGAGGGCTCACCTCAGACCGATGGCGATCTCGCTTTGGAACATGCCGCCTTTCGCGCCACCGATCTCAAGGCCTTTATCGCCACACTCGCCGATCACGGTGTCGCCTACTATCTCGGCTTCCCTCCGGGCGTTCCAATTGTTCAGGTCAATATCCATGATCCCGATGGCAACCACCTGCATGTGGATTTTCACATCGATGAACTGGAAGCCGCAGGCCTAAGCCGCTGAGGCCAAAAACGTCCGGGCTTCGCCGACTAGTGACAGCACCGATGTGACACCGTCGCAATACCGACGTGAAACCGACGGTAGAATTCACAGCTTCTGCGCCGCGGTCAAAACTGCCTATCGCAGCTGATCTCGTGAGGCTTCCACTACCTCCGCCAACGGGGCAAAATACTTTACTTCCGCGGTGCTGCCACCGCGCATGATCGCCACCGCCTGATCAACACTCTGCGCATAGATCGCCTGCGCCTCGGGCATCGCGGCCTCAGTCACAGCCCGTACTCGGAAATGATACCGCTCCTTGCCCAACGATTTGTCGGTGTTGGCACGGATAAACCCATAAAGCGCGCGGCTGATCCGCGTCATGGCAACCTCGGCCTCCCAATAGGCCGACGCATTGGCGATCACCCGGACGGTACCGACATAGGCCTGCTGAAAACAATCCACCCTAAACTGCGGCGGTGCCTCCATGCATCCGTCCAATCCGGTCTTAAGGGTGCTTACAGCCCGTTCCGTCTGACTGTCGGAAAAGCCCATGTCGCCCTGCTCGGCCTGTGCCGACAAGGCTGCCGATCCAAAAACCACGGCCAGAGTGAATTTCCTCAACGCTGACATGCCCTTACCTCCAAATACCTGACTCACTTCTAAAGCGTGTCGCCCAACAGTTTCAACCTGTCACCGCACCAAATGCACCGCACAGCGCGCATGACGCGCCACATGTGTTGCAGTGCTGCCCAACAAAACATCCTGCATCGACGGTTTGTGTGAGGCCACGATCACACAATCGACCTCATGCGCTTCCGCCCATTTCAGGATGGTCTTGCCCACCGGTCCCTCAACCACGACGCCCTCCACATTTGCAAGGTCCGCCCCAATCGTTGTCAGACTTTCAGAAATAGCCTGACGGGCTTCGTTCTGAAATCCTCGCGGAATATAGTTCGCCGCGTATTTCGGCACCTGCTGCATCACATGCAACAAAGTCACTTTGGCGCCCTCAGACACAAGCTGTCCTGCAACGGCCACGGCGGCTGCGGTATTGTGGTCCTCGTCAAAAGACACCGGCACAAGAATATGCGTATACATCAGGCTCCCTTTCCGCGTTCAATCAAAGGCCGCGGACACCTCATACATAACCGGCTCGAAACTGCGACACAGCGTGTTGATCTTGCGGTTCCTTTCCCGCATTTCCTGCGTGCGCAACATGGCCTGAAAATCCTCACGGCGCTCCCACTGGCTATAGTTGGCGATCCGCGTCTGAGCATCATTGACATGCAATCCCGCCGCAATAAACCCCGGTTGTTTCGAGATGAAATTGTCGTAGGCATCCGTGAGCGCTTCCATCAGATCCTGACAGGTGCCAGGCGTCATCTCGAATGTCGTAATCACGGTTTGCAGCTGGGTATCCTTGGCGATTGTCGGCATGGCGTCCTCCCTTGCTGAGTTCAGCTTAGACCACCCCGCGCCCCGCTGGCTACATGAAAACCCGCCCCCCAATTTGGCGTGATTAACCATTTGTTCACTATGATTTCCCAATCATGAACAGCGAGGTGTTTATGATTTATTTGGTTTTGGTGTTCCTCGCGCTCGCATCGGCGGCTCAGGCCGGACCTTGGCCAAGGCCTCCGGGCGAGCAGTTCTTGAGCTTTTCGGTGGAAACACCGATTGCCGAAAATGCCGTTTCCCAATCCTTTGTCTCAGCCTTTTACGAACGCGGATTACGCCATGACTGGACCATCGGGATCGACGCCGGCGCGGATGCTCTGGGGTATGAAAAGTCCTTTGTTTTCCTGCGTCGACCCGTTTGGTCCGGTGCGCGTTCGAAACTGGCGTTTGAGATCGGCCTCGGGCGGCAAACCACAAAAACCGGCACCGGCTCTGCCCTGAGACCTGCCTTGACTTGGGGACGCTCGCTTGAGGCGTTTGATCGTTCGGGCTGGATGCAACTTGATGCCTCGATTGCACACCTTCCGACACTTCAAAGCTCTGTTTTGAAAATGGAAACCACAGTCGGCCTCACGATTTCAACCAAGGTGACTGCGATGTTGCAAGCCACCGTTGAAGCCGAAAAGACAGGCCAAGCCGTCGCCAAAGTCACGCCTTCAGTTGCCTACAAAATCCACGACAACCTGCATGTCCTTGGCGGCGCCATTTTCTCTGATGACACGCGGGCCAAGCTGAAATTCGGCGTATGGACAAAGTTTTAACCACCCATCGCAAGTGCGCGTTGCACCGCCTCTTCAATTTCCCCATAATGGCAACAACGCATGACGCAAACGACACCGCAAAGCGGGCATCGTCAGGCAAGTCTTGAGGCAGATACCGGGCAGAGCAGTCCGGAAGAGAGGCACATATGAAAACGCTTTTCAGCGCCGCAGTCGCGGCGGCTATTTTATGCACGACCATTCCGTCCGCAGCTGATGCCAGCACAATGTCACGTGCCTGCCAAAAATCGGACCGCGCCGGCGCCACGCGCAAGGTTTGCCGCTGCATTCAAAAAGTCGCCAACCAGAATCTGTCAAAGTCCGACCAAAAACTCGCCGCCTCGTTCTTTGAAGACCCCCACAAAGCACAGAAAATCCGGCAATCCGACAACCGAAGCCATGAAAAATTCTGGCTCCGCTACAAGGACTTCGGCACCGTTGTGTCTGCCAGCTGCGGCCACCTGCGCTAAATCTTCGCTTGACCCGACAGCCCCGCTGAATTCACAAAAGGCAAATCTAGCGGAGCTGTTTCCATGTTGATCAAAGGCGTGACCATTCGCGGTCTCGAAGTGTTCGAAGCCCTCGCCGCCACGGGATCCGTCGCGCAGGCCGCCGAGGCCACGGGTCTGTCCCAACCCGCTGTCAGCCAACAAATCCGCAATCTGGAAACGGCGCTCGGCACTGATCTGGTGGACCACACCAAACGCCCCATGCAACTCACACCGGCAGGCCGCAGCTATCTTTCGCGGACCTCTCCTGTGCTTGCCCAATTGCGGCTGGCCCATTCCGAGCTCGCGGTGATGGACCTGACCCATCTCACACAGCTCTCGATGGGCATCATCGACGACTTTGACAATGACCTGACACCGCGGCTGGTGACAGGGCTGGCAGAATCCATGACGCGGTGCCAGTTCCGCTTGCTCACCGCGCCCAGCCACGAAATCACCGCCGCCCTGCGCGATCGGGATCTGCATCTTGGCGTCACCGCTTCAACCGGCGAAGTCTATGATGGCATTACGGAATATCCTCTGGCCCGCGACCCGTTCATCCTCGTCACACCTGCTGGATTTCTTCCCCGCGACAGCGACCCCCTGCCTTTGCTCAACGACTTGCCAATGCTGCGCTATGGCCGTGAGCAATTGATTTCACGCCAGATCGAGGCGCACCTCAAGAGGGTGTCTTTCGATCCACCCAACCGGTTCGAAATCGCCTCCAACCCGTCGTTGATCGCAATGGTGTCACGCGGCATCGGTTGGGCCATCACCACGCCCCTCGGCTTCCTGCGCGCCGCGCGGTTTCATGAAAAGGTGGATGCCCATCCTTTGCCGATCGCGCCCTTTGCGCGCAACATTTCACTGCTGGCCAGAGATGATTGGACCGACACCGTGCCACGCGACATGGCCCAAACGCTGCGCCACCTGATTGCACAACACTTCATCACGCCGGGCATCGACCGTTTCCCATGGTTGGAAAACGATTTCCGCGTGCTCGACGCATAGCGACACCTTAAGCGAATCAAAATCCGCGCCGCTTACAATGCATCCCGCAATCCCGCCGCGCAGGCTTCGATCAACTGCAAGGCACCATCAAAGTCACGTGTATAATAGGGATCAGGCACCGCCGTCGCCCCCGCCTCAGGCGCATATTCCGTGAACAAGCGCAGCGGCGTGTCATTCCCCACCGGACGCAGCCGTTCCATATTGGCAATATTGTCTGCATCCATCCCGATGATCAGGTCAAAGCGCTCAAAATCCGCGGCCCGAAACTGGCGCGCCCGCAAATCCGAAAGGTCATAGCCGCGATCCGCCGCGGCGGCCTGCATCGGGCCATAGGGCGGATCTCCCACGTGCCAACCTCCGGTGCCGGCGCTGTCGGTTTGCACCGTCGGAGCCATGGCCCGAAACACACCTTCTGCCGCAGGAGAGCGGCAAATATTTCCAAGACAGACAAACAGAATTTTTTGCGCCATTCTGGGCCTCGATTCTTGTTTCTTGAGGTTTTCCATGACGATACCCTCTTTGCACTGCCATCTCAAAGCCTGTGACCGCCACCCCGTTGGCCTTGACCATACACAGGCCAAACCGCGCGGGATTTTGAAATGACCGGAACAATCGTGATCCTGACCGGCGCCGGAATCAGCGCCGAAAGCGGCTTAGGCACCTTTCGCGACGTGGACGGTCTCTGGACCAAATACGACCTCAACGACGTTGCCACCCCCGAGGGCTTTGCCCGCAATCCCGAACTGGTGATGGAGTTCTACAACGCCCGACGCGCCAACGCGCTTGCGGCCACACCTAACGCCGCCCACGACGCCTTGGCCAAGTTGGAAGCCAACTATTCCGGCGAGGTCTTCCTTGTCACACAGAATGTCGATGGCCTGCACGAAGCCGCAGGCAGCCGGAACGTTCTGCATATGCACGGAGCATTGGCCAGCGCCCTCTGCGGCGCCTGTGGCCACCGCTGGCCCGCAAACGACATCATGGCCACCTCTGACCCCTGCCCGCGCTGTAAGGCGCCCGCCACGCGCCCTGACGTTGTGTGGTTCGGTGAAGTTCCCTACGGAATGCACGTCATCAGCGAAGCCTTGGCCCGCGCCGAGACCTTTGTCTCTATCGGTACTTCCGGAGAAGTCTATCCGGCGGCCAATTTCGTGGCCGAAGCCACACAGACCGGCGCCCACACGGTCGAACTTAACCTGGACCCGTCCGCTGGCGCCTCGCGATTTGCTGAAACCCGCTTTGGTCCGGCAACAGAGGTCGTCCCGCGCTGGGTCGACGATGTTCTGGCTGGTGCCAAATAAAAAGACCGCCCCGATCCGGGACGGCCAATCTTCAAAAACGCGACACCGGATCAGTGCTTGTGCTTTTTGCCGTGCATCGGCTTGCGCTCCAGATCAACCGTCAGGTCGATGGTGATTTCGCCAGCTTTTTCAAAAACAAACGTGACCGGGAATGTATCGCCGTGGTTCAAGCTGGACCGCAGGCCCATGAACATCACGTGATCCCCGCCGCGCATCAGCCCGTGCTCGCCGCCGGCCGGAATGACAAAGCCGTCTTCGACTTCCATCATCTTCATCACGCCATCACCAGTTTCCATATGGGTGTGCAGCTCCGAGCGCGCTGCAATCTCGGATTTGACGCCGACAAGGCGGTCATCCGCGTCGCCCGAATTGGTGAACACCATAAACGCACCGGCGTTTTTCGAGGTGGGCGTGGATACCCGCGCATAAGGATCAACGATGGCGATCTCCGCAAAAGCCGGCAAAGCAAAAGATGTGGCCGCCAACAGCGCCGCGAGTGTGGTTGATTTAAGGGACATGTGGTTTCTCCTGTCCTGAGCAGTGTCTTAAGAATAACGAATAGGTCTTAAGACAGGACAGGTGGCGCACGGGCCGCGCCCTTGTAGGTGCGAATCACGGGCGCGGCCGTTTCGCGGGGCAGCTCCAGAGTGACCGTTCTGAATACAGGCACCGGAATGACCACGGCCCCAACGCTCACCATATTCAGCAAAGTCAGGCTGACATCGGGGCAGATGTGACTTTCGCCGGTCGGATTGCCCTCCGCATCCACCGCGATCAAGATCGCGGATTCGCCTATGCAATACTCCGCATACCCTGCGGCGCCGGGCATGCCCCGCGCCACGGCCATCGCCTGCCCTGTCAGGACAAAAACAACAACCAGCAACCAGGATAGCGCGAAGCGCACGTGACGTGTCATGTCCTCCGTATACACGGTCAACACAGGGGTGCAACTTGACAAAAATCAAAGGCCCCGCCGATTGGGCGAGGCCTTTTAAACGTCAACAGTCCAAAACAATTAGGCGTTTGCAGCCTGCGCTTTGGCGATGTCTTTTTTGACTTTCAAAGCGTTGTCAGACAGTTCTTCGTCTTTCGCTTTTGCAAGGAACGCGTCCAGACCACCGCGGTGATCAACAGTGCGCAGAGCCGCCGCAGAAATGCGCAGCTTGACGCCGCGGCCGAGAGTCTCGGACTGCAGGGTCACATCGTTCAGGTTCGGCAGAAACCGACGACGGGTGCGGTTTTTGGCGTGGCTTACGTTATTGCCCGTCATCGGGCCTTTTCCGGTCAGTTCGCAACGGCGCGACATGGGTTCATCCTCGTTTTACGGTCTACGGGGACAGTGACCCCGACAAAGCAAATAGGCGCCGCCAAGGCCGCGCCCGGAATTTCGTTCGGCGTCTTTAGGCCTGTTTGGGGGGGGCGTCAAGTGATTCAGGGCGATCTGTGACGCGATGGGCAAAAAAATGGGGGCCAGCCCCCGTCGCCGCAAGCGGCGCCTCGCCCGGGGTATTTCTTGCCAGTAAAAAGCCCCTTGGTCAGGCGTGACCGGCAGTGGCCGACAACGTAACAGGATCGACCCCCAGAGAGCGCAGCGCTTCGGCCCATTTGTCGGCGTTTGGCAGGTCAAAAACCAGATCCGTCGTCGCTTCACACTCAAGCCAGCCGTTCTGTGCGATCTCGCGTTCCAACTGCCCCGGCCCCCAGCCGGAGTAGCCAAGCGTCATAAGGCTGCGCAGCGGCCCAGCACCTGTGGCCATGGCCTCAAGAATGTCCTGAGTCGCGGTCATTGAAAAATCGTCGCCCACCGTCAGCGTGTTGAGATCGCTGATATAGTCGGGAGAATGCAACACAAACCCCCGTCCGCCTTCAACCGGACCGCCAAAGTACAAAGTGCTGTCCAGCTCCGGACGCGCCAGCGCGATCTCGAGTTGCTCCAACAGGGACGAAAGCTGCACGCCTTCCATCGCCTTGTTCACGATCAGACCCATCGCACCGTCCTGAGAGTGGGCACAGAGGAACACCACCGAATGCGCAAACCGCGGATCCCCCATTCCGGGCATCGCGATCAGCAATCGTCCGGTCAGATTCAGGGTCTCGTCGCTGTTGTCTGCGTCCTGCACGGGCCGTCCTTTCCGCCTGTCGGCTGTGGTTCCTCCAACATGTGCCTACCGCGCCGAGGACGCAAGGGCAGAGGCTATGTTTCAGAACTCACGCGTTTTCTCGCCAACATGTGTATTGGCTTTGAACCGGCTTTGCCCCATCTGTGAACCCATGAAGACCACTGCTTTGACCACCGCCCTTGCGCTCACACTCATGATCTCCGCCGTTCAGGCGCAATCCTTTGATCGCGTGGTACAGGCCGAAGTCCTGCCGGGCTGGCGCAACGACGATGGCAGCCACACAGCCGCGCTTCGGATCACGCTCAATCCCGGCTGGAAGACCTACTGGCGCGCACCGGGCGATGCGGGCATCCCGCCTCGCATCACGTGGCGCGGGTCCCGCAACATAGAGGCCGTGGATCTCGACTGGCCCACGCCTGAAGTGTTTGACCAAAACGGCATGCGCTCGATCGGCTATTCCGAAGAAGTGATCATTCCGGTTCACGTCGCACCGCAAACCCAGGGCAAGCCCGTGACGGTCAAGGCCCAGCTTGAGATCGGCGTTTGTCGGGACATTTGTGTGCCGCAAACAATCAAGGTTAAGGCCGAGTTGCCACCACAGGGCGCGCGCGACGCGCGCATTGCCACGGCGATTGTGGATCAACCCCTGTCGGCACAAGACGCCCATGTCGGCGCCGTGACCTGCAAGGTCGATCCTACCAAGGACGGGCTACGCCTTACGGCCACGGTCAATATGCCACACGCGGGTGGCACCGAAGTCGCGGTCATCGAGACTGGTGATCCGCAAATCTGGGTTGCGGAAGGCACCACCACACGGCGCGGCAATACGCTGGTTGCTCAAACCGAGATGATGCACGTGGACGAGGTGCCCTTCATGCTGGACCGTTCCGCGATACGCATCACCGTGCTGGGATCAAAGCACGCGGTGGATATCCGCGGTTGCTCAGGCTGACGCCGCACGTCGCCGCCGCATCAATATCCCCAGCCCCCCTGCGCCCAGCGCCGCCATCGTGAGCGCCCAGGCCCCCAGTATGAAAACGCCGAGAGCCGCTGTGCCGTTTGTGACCACGCCCAGAGCCGGCAAAACGCCAACCAAGGCGGGCATCACCGCGCCATAGGCCACAACCCAACCAAGCGTCGCCACCAACCACGCCGCGATCAGCGCACCGGTGACAACAACCACAGGCCGCGTGCCTTTGGCCCGCGCCCCACGGCGCACCGCCGCCACCTGCCGTGCCACATCCGCCTGCATGGCCATCAGAGCAGGCACCACTATCAGCACCAGAATCATGCCAAAGCCCAAGCCATAGACCAAAGTGATCACCGTCGGCTTGAGAAACTGCGCCTGCTGGCTGCGCTCAAACAACAGCGGCGCCAACCCGAGCACCGTTGTGGCGGTGGTCAGGAACACCGCCCTCAGGCGATCCGCCGCACCATCGATGATCGACGGGATCAAGCCGCGCTCCTCCGCGTAGTCATCAATCGTTGTCACCAGAACAATCGAGTCGTTGATGATGATGCCGGTCATGCCCAACAGGCCGATGACCGTGAACATGCTCAGCGGCACGTCATGCATATAGTGACCGTAAATCGTGCCCACGAGCCCGAAGGGAATGATTGCCATCACCACCACAGGCCGTGTCCAGCTTGAGAACACCCAAGACAGCACAAGATAGATGCCCGCCAGACACAGGATCAGACCGGTGCGCGCATCCTTGAGGAAATCGTCTTCTTGTTCAGCCAATCCCGACAGGCGCCACTCGACCTGTTTGTCTGCGGCAATGGTGGGCAGAATGTCGTCTCGCAACTGGGTCATGATCGCCTCGGCCCGCGCCGGATCATCCTCGGAAATATCGCCTGTCACATTGATCAGACGCACCCCGTTCACCCGCCGCACCGTCGAAAATCCTGTACGGCTCTGAACTGTCACCACATCCGCCAGCGGCACATAGGCCCCCTGCGGTGTGCGCATCAGCGACCCTTCAAGGAAATCCGCCGTCAGTTCGCCCTCGGGCAGTTCCACACGGATCGAAGCCGAGCGCGGCCCGTCGGGGAAGGTCGCCGCCTCAAGCCCGTTCAAACGGTGCCGCAAAACACGCCCCAGCGCATCAATGCTAAAGCCAAGCGCGCGCCCCTGCGCCGTCAGCTCCAATATAAGCTCTTCCTTGTCATAGCTCAGGTTGTCCTCAACCGCCGACACCTCTGGGAACTCGTCCAACGCTGTCTTTAGCGCCTCGCTGGCCCCCTTAAGCGTATCGGCATCCGCGCCAAAGAACTCCACATCCAGCGAGTCCCCCCCCGGACCGGACCGCCAGCCGCGAAAGCTGATGGTTTCCGCCATCGGATGCTTCGCCACGCGGTCCTGCAACTCCCCAACAAAGGCAAAGCTGGAATAGGGACGCAAATCCGCGTCAATCAACTCGATCGAAATCGACCCCAGTTGATCGGGATCCAGAGATTCCGAGCCCGGAATGCTGCGTCCCGAGTTGCCACCAATCTCGGCGATCACATAGTCCAGCGGGTTGCGTCCGTGGCGCTCTTCATACTCGCGCCCCAACTCTTCGGTGGCGCGCTGCATTTCCCGCATCATCGCCATGCTGTCATCGCGCGTCGCCGTTGGCAGCATCGCGAAATTGCCCGTCACCGACCCTCGCTCCGGCGCGTTGAAAAAGCGCCATTTCACATCGCCATTAATGAACAAAACCACTTGGGAGGCGAGCACAACAACGGCCAGCGACACAACCGGATATCGCGCCCAGATCACAAACCGCATCAACGGCCGGAACAACCGGTCCCGCACCCAACGGAAGCCGCGGTTCACCACACGGCTCGGCACGTCATACCAATGTTCCTTGGCGGTGTGCTTGAGCGCATGCGCCATATGGTGCGGCAGGATCAGGAAACACTCCACCAGCGACGCGGCCAGTACAACGATCACGGTAAACGGAATATCCGCAATCAGTTCGCCAAAGCGGCCAGAAATCACCGTCAGGCCAAAGAAGGCAATGATCGTCGTCAGCGTCGAGGAAAACACCGGCATCGACATGCGCCGCGCCGCGTTTTCCGCCGCAACAAAGGGCGCCTCTCCCAGCCGCCTTGACCGTGCATCCGCATGTTCGCCAACCACAATCGCGTCGTCCACCACGATGCCCAGCGTGATGATCAAACCAAACAGCGAGATCATGTTGATCGTCAGCCCTGCCGCATACATCAGCGCAACAGCCGCCAGCATCGCCGTCGGAATACCTGCGGCCACCCAGAACGCCGTGCGCGCATTCAGAAACAGGAACAAAAGCACCACCACCAGCACCAACCCCATGAGCCCGTTCTCAATCAGGATGTTCAAACGCCCTGTGATGGCTTCGGCCCGCGTCCGGATCAGCTCTAGCGTCACGCCTTCGGGTAGTGTGGATTGCACCAGAGCGGCGACCTCTTCGACCTTGGCCTGCATCGAGATCGCATCACCCGAGGCGGTGCGATCCACACGAATGGAGATAGCCGGATTGTCACCCACGAAATAGCTGCGGTTGCGGTCCACACCTTCGATGTGGATGTCCGCCACGTCCTCCACAATCAGTTTGGTGCCGTCCGGGTTGGAGCGCAGCACAATGCCTGCGATCTCGTCCGGCGCGCGTTTTTCGACGCCCGTGCGCACCCGTGCCGCCGCACCTGTGACATCGCCGGCCGGATCGGCATTGACCTCTTGTGCGATCGCCTCGGCAATCTCGGCAATTGTGATGTCATGGGTGATCAGATCAACCGACGATACCTCGACGATGGTTTCGCGCTCCGCCAGCCCGCGAATGGTCGTGCGCGTGACACCTTCCGTATAAAGTCGTGCGACAAATTCATCGGCAAACCGCGCCACCTGATCAATGTTGACGGGTCCGGTGATCACGACATCCGTGACCCGATCCCGCCATGCTCCGCGCCTGACCACGGGATCCTCGGACTCACTCGGCAACGTCGTGACCGCGTCCACCGCGACCTGCACATCATCCGTGGCCCGTGCCATATCCCAGCCCGGCTCAAAGTCCAGAGTGATCCGTGCCAAACCTTCCGTCGACCGTGATGAGGTGGTTTCCACCCCTTCCACGCCCAGCAAGGCCGGCTCCAGAACCTGAACAATCGTGTTGTCCACATCTTCCGCACCGGCTCCATCCCAGACCACCGAAACAGTGACCGTCTCGACAATAACATCGGGAAAGAACTGCGCCCGCATACGGGGCGCAGCAGCCAATCCGGCCAGTATCAGAATAACCAGCAAAAGGTTGGCCGCCGTGGCGTGACGGGTAAAGTAGCTCAGCACCCCGCCCGCGCGGTCTCCGAGATCCCGCATGGGTTAGCCCCCCATCCGTTCGCGCAGTCGCTCCACCATCCGTGCAGGCACTTCCGGCTGACTCAGCGCGTTCAACATCCGCTTTTTAACGTCACTCGGCAGGCGCTGACTGGCCTCGATTGCAGTGACAAAGCGTTGCCGCTCCTCATCGCTCAACGCCACCATGGCCGGAGCGGCCGGCGCCTCTCCGGTCGGCGCAATCGGCTTCACTTTGATGCCTTCACCCAACAAGGGTGTGCGTCGTGTCACCACGCGCTGACCATCCAGCCCCCTGCCGCGCACCAGCACCTCGTCGCTCTGACGCCGGACCAGACGCACATCCAGCGTGTCCAACCTGTCGCCCTCTCCGACCACCAACACGGTGCCTGCAGCATCCAGCGCCGTCGCCGGCAGGCGCACCACCTGCTCCAACTCGGGCTCGCGCACCCGAACCGTCACAAAATCGCCGGGCTTCAGTCCGCGCGCGCTGTCAAGACGCGCATACAAAACCCGCCCCGTCTGCCCTTCTCCGACGGCCGCCGCATCGCGCGTGATGATGCCTGTAGCCTGCACATCCGCGCCCATCACATCCAGCGACACCTTGACCTCGGCCTCATGCAACTGATCGTCATCATCCAAAAGCCGCACATATTGCGGCGTGCTCACCCGAAACGCCACCTCAAGCGCCGCCGGATCAATCAAGGTGGCAAGCCTTTCGTTCATCGAAACAAGGCCGCCCTCCACCGCATTCACCTCTGACAGAGTGCCGGCAAAATCGGCGCGAATGATCGTGTCATCCAAATCCCGTTCCGCCTCAGCCAAGGAGATCCGCGCCCGCTGAAGTCGGGTTTCCGCCTGATCAATGCGCGCCTCGCCCTGCGCAACAGCACGCCGGTTGGACAACACCGCCTGCCGCGCGGACGACAGCGACAGTTCGGCGGTTTCCACCGCAGCCGCAGTGCCGACGCCACGTGCTTGCAAATCCACCTGACGATCAAACGCCTTCTGACGCAGCGCCAGTTGCGCCTCTGCCGCCGCCAATTCATCCTGCGCCAGTTTCAACGTGCGCACCGCATCGCGATCTTCGGCTTCAGCATCCAAAAGATCACTGGCCAGACGCTCCAACGCAAAGCGCACCTTGCTCGGGTCCACTTCAACCAGCACTTCCCGCGCCACCACGCGCGCGCCTTCTTCGAAATTCTCCGACAGTCGCACAATCGAGCCCGCCGCAGAGGCACGGACCTCAAGCGAGCGACGCGACTGCACCTCACCAAACGCCACCAACTCGGGCGATTCCACCCCCGAAACAGCTTCAACCACATTGACAGAAAACACCCGCTCGCGCGCCGGGGGGCCGCTGTTGTCACGCGCCAATCGATCCTGAACCGCGCCTCGTACCAGATTGCCCGCATAAAGCAGAAGCCCAGCCGTAACCGCCAACAGAAAAAGTCCCGTCAGACTCTGCCGCAAAAATCGCATCTGGCTCCGTCTCCCCTTAGCGTCGCTCGTCGATATGATGGGCCTGACACCGCGAAATGCCAAGGCAAGTTAAGGTGATACGCACGCGCACCCCTGTTCCGTCGCAAAAAAATCGCAATGTCGCAAAAAACGGACCGCGTCACTTGCGGCGCATGTGTTCGTCCAGCCGTGGCATGATCTCGACAAAGTTGCAGGGCCGATGGCGATAGTCGAGCTGCCATTTCAGGATTTCGTCCCACGCGTCCTTGCAGGCCCCCGTGCTGCCGGGCAACGCAAAAAGATAGGTGCCATTCGCCACTCCGCCGGTGGCGCGGCTTTGCACGGCGCTGGTGCCGATCTTTTGCATGCTGACCATGGTGAACACTGTGCCAAAGGCCTCGATCTCTTTTTCATAAACGTCGCGATGCGCCTCAACGGTCACATCGCGCCCCGTCAGACCGGTGCCTCCGGTCGAAATGATCACATCCACCTCGTCCCTCGCGCACCAGTCGCGCAGCTGCGCGGCGATCACGTCCCGCTCATCCTGCACAATCTTGCGATCCGCGAGCCTGTGCCCCGCCCCTTCCAGCCGCGCCACCAAGGTGTCGCCTGATCTGTCCTCGGCAAGCGAGCGCGTGTCGCTCACCGTCAGAACCGCAATCCGCACCGGAATAAACTCTTTGCTCTCGTCGAGTCTGCTCATCGCCTTATCCTTTGGGCTCAATGTCAAACCATGTGCCGGTCGGCCCAAGGTTGACCACATGGCTCTCGCCGACCTTGGCGCTCTGGCCCCAACTGTCGTGAATATGTCCGCAAACCACCAACGGCGGCTTGACGCGTTTGATCGTGTCCAGAACCGCAGTCGAGCCCAACGACACCCCTTGCGACGTCACATCAACGACGCCCTTTGGCGGCGAATGCGTGATCAGAACATCCACCTCGCCGCATCCCGACAACAAGTCCGCACCCTGCGCCTCGGTCAGATCACAAGACCAGTCCTTGAAGGGTGTCACAGGAATAGCATAGCCAATCCCGAACAGGCGCAATCCGGCCACCTCGGCGCTCTGGCCATGCAACACAACCGCCCCGTCCGGTGCCGCGGCACGCAACTCGTCTTCGCTCTCGTTGTTGCCTGGCACCATGACCACCGGTGCCTTCAACCCCTCCAGCAAAGCCATAGCGCCCGCCAGATCCTGTCGATGGTTGGTGAAATCTCCGGCGGCGATCACGAGGTCTGCCTCCTGACTCATCTCCACCAACCTGCGCGCTGCAGGGGCGGCCCGATGAAGATCGGAAAACGCCAGAACCCTCACGCCAAAGCCTCCAGCTTGGCCTTCAGACTTAGCAAATCCGCCCAAGCATCCCGCTTGGCCTGCGGCGTCTGCAAAAGGCGCTGCGGATCAAACATCGGCAACACCGGCTTGCCAAAGGCCTCCTGCCACTCGCCGCGCTGGCGCGTCACACCGCGTTTGCCCAAAACCACTTCGCAGGCGACATTGCCCATCACCACAATCACGTCCGGCGCGACGATTTCCACATGCCGCTCAACAAACGCCCGCAACACCCCCACATTGGCAGAGCTCAGCGCCGCGTTTTGGGGCAGTCGCCACGGCGAGGCATAGCTGATGTAAATGGCGTCTTTGGACAAAGGCACGTCGCGCCCCATGCCGATTGCGGCAAACATCTTGTCCAGCAATCGACCCTCAGCCCCCTCAAAGGGTTTGCCTGACATATCTTCCTCACGTCCTGGCGCCTCGCCAATCACCATGACACGCGCCGCCGGATTGCCGCCGGCCAACACCAGATTGCGCGCGCCGCGTTTCAACTCACAGTGTTCAAACGCTCCGATCGCCGCCTTCAGGCCATCAAGGTCGGCCGCACCGGACACCGCCCGTTTGGCCTCCTCCGCGACATTGACCTCAGCCTTCACAGGCCGCACGGTCTCGGCGACCGGCGCAACCGGCATCTCGGCCTTGGGTTTGGGGGCTTCCTTCGGTGTCTCATAGCGATTCACCGGCGAATCCATCACCGCTTCCGTGGCCCCAAGCTCAATTTGCCAGGCCAAGAGCGCTTCTGCCGTGTAATAATCCAGTGCCGATTCCATGGCCAAACACTAGCCTCTCTGCCAAGGTGGCGAAAGACCACCAAATTACCGGCAATTCCCCGCCGATTTTAGGCAATTTCATAGCCGCTATGCATGTATGCACCAAAGCCGCGCTTGCTCTGTAAATAGGCGATCCATATAAGCAGCGCGATCGAGACAGAATGGAGAGCCCCAATGACCTTTGGCCACAACCATCTTCTGGGGATCGAGCCCCTGCGGCCCGATGAAATCACCGCTATTCTCGACTTGGCTGATACCTATGCCGACCAAGCCCGCACCGAGCACAAGCATTCCACTGCGCTCAAGGGCATGACCCAGATCAACATGTTCTTCGAGAACTCCACCCGCACGCAGGCGAGCTTTGAGATCGCCGGCAAACGCCTTGGTGCGGATGTGATGAACATGGCCATGCAGGCCAGCTCGATCAAAAAGGGCGAAACCCTGATCGACACCGCCACCACTCTCAACGCCATGCACCCCGATCTGCTGGTTGTGCGTCACCCGCACTCCGGCGCGGTGGACCTCTTGGCGCAGAAAGTGAACTGCGCGGTTCTGAACGCCGGCGACGGCCGCCATGAACACCCAACACAGGCGCTCTTGGATGCACTGACCATCCGCCGTGAAAAAGGCCGCATTCACCGCCTGAACGTCGCAATCTGCGGCGACATCGCCCACTCCCGTGTGGCGCGTTCCAACCTGATCCTTCTGAACAAGATGGAAAACCGCGTCCGCCTGATCGGCCCGCCGACACTGGTGCCTTCCAGCTTCAAGGAGTTCGGCGCGGAAATCTATGAGGACATGGACGAAGGCCTCAAAGACGTCGACGTCGTGATGATGCTGCGCATCCAGAAAGAACGCATGGACGGCGGCTTCATCCCATCTGAGCGCGAATACTATCACCGTTACGGCCTTGATGCCGCGAAACTGGCCAACGCCAAGGACGACGCCATCATCATGCACCCCGGCCCGATGAACCGTGGCGTCGAGATCGACAGCGAAATCGCCGACCACCCGACCCGCTCTGTCATTCAGGAACAGGTCGAAATGGGCGTGGCCGTACGCGCCGCCGCAATGGACCTTCTGGCGCAAAACCTGCGCGCGCGCCGCGCCGAAGCGGCCGCCAACCAGCCGGTCGAGGTCTGACCGTGGAAGACCCCAAAGATCCGAAAATGAGCGGCCGCGTTGCCTCCGTGGCCCTCATTGTCATGTTTGCCATCGTTGGCCTGATGATCTGGATCGGGGGCTGAGCGCGTGCATGTCTCTGCCTCAGAACGCGGTCTGGTGCGGCTCTTTGCCGTTGACCTGCCGTCTGACGAGGTCGAGGCGTTTCGCGAAGCCGTCACGGATGAGGACGGAGAAATCATAGATTGGCCCCTCGGCAAAGCTCTGGGGACCACTGATCTGGACGAAGACTTTGTCGAACTCTTCAACGTGAATGATCTCGAAGGCCTCGGCCTTCCGGGATACATGGTTCAGGGCCTTGGCATTTCAGAACACGATGTGATGGAAGACGTGCGCCGCCTGTCCGCCCAGCGCGGCTGGATATTGGTGGTCCTGTCCTCGGCTTTCGGACGCTCCGAACAGACCCTTGCCCCCCACCGCCCCCTGCGCTGGCTTGGCACCTACAAAGAAGAAGGCGCCCGCGTGCGCTATGAGCCCTTGCCCGATGCCGGAGCCAAAGGGGCACCGCTGGCCCCTCCGACACCTGAGCCGCAACGCAATCCGTATAAGACGGTGCTTTTGGCAATCCTCGCCCTGCCCGCCGCCGCATTGGTTCTGGGGTTGCTGTTCCTCTGGGGGACAACCCCATGAACCAACACGCCCTCCCAGACAGCATTCGCCTGCATCCCGACGAAACCTTGATCGCGGTCTGGAAACCCGCCTTTCCGGTATTTTTACGCAAGCTGGCGTTTGTGTCGATTTTGACCGCGCTGCTACTCGGTGGCCTTTTTGACGCCTTCACCGATTTTTCCGGCCCTCTGGTTTGGATCGTCGGCCTCGTCGCCTCGGCTGCGTTTTATGCCTTCATTTTCGACGACGTATTTGAATGGCGCGCGCGCCGCGATGACCATTGGGTGCTCACGAACTGGCGCCTTCTGTTTGTAAACCCGATGGACCAAAGCGAGCCCGCCGACCTGTCCCTGAACAACTGCGGCCAAGCAGGTGTCTGGATGTGGTGGTCGGTGCGCCTCCGGCTTTTGCCCCATGGCGCAATGATCCTGCCCTATTTGCGCGACCGCAAGGCTGTCGCCGACCAAATCGCCCAAGCCGCAGCCGCCTATAAGGCCGGCCAGCCACAGGAGGCCACCGCATGAGTATAAGAGATACCGAACGGATGGCCCCGAAATCGCCGCTGCTTGAGGACGAGAAGGTGCTGCAAAGCTTTTCCGCTGATCGCGTGGCCTACATCCGCTCCTCCACGTGGCTTGCGGCCGGCGCCATGGCCTTTGGCATGATCGCCCTGTGGGCCATGGGCAACCCGCACATCTGGACCGGTGCAGTAGGGGGTCTCGCCGCCATAGGCGTACGCACCGCCTATCTGATGAGCGAAGAACTCGCTGCCCGTTGGGATCTCACCAACAAACGCGTGCTTGGCGCCGGCACCAAATCAATCCGCCTGCAAGAGATCAAGGAGCTCAACAAAATGGGCTCCGTCGTGCAGATCGTGACTCATTCCGGCGACAAGCACCTGATCAAGTTCCAAGCCGATCCCGCCGCCACCATCGCAGCAATCCAGTCTGCCAAGTCCGGAGGCCAGCAGTGAACGACGATCTTTATGGCCACGACCTGAAAGACGGCGAGCGCGTTACGTTTGTAAAGAACCCGCGCCCCGTGCTGTTTTACTACCTCATGTTCATCGTGCTCTATTTCGCGGCCCGCCTGTTGACCGATCTCGTCAGAGCCCCTGATGAATTCATGACCCACGAAACCGCGGCAACGGCGGCCTTTGCTTTTGTCATTGCGGCCACCGTCATCACCGTTTTCTGGACCATGCTGGACTGGAACCTCATTCCCCACCACCGCCAGCTTCCCGCATTGATCACCAATTACCGCGTGATAGCGGCCAATGGGATCGACACCATGCTGGACGACATCGCCTCCATCCGTCGCGGGTGGATGTCCGTTAAAATCAACGGGCAGAACGAAGCCGACGGCCTGACCCTTCGTGCCCTCCCGCACGCAAAATCCTTTCATGCTGCTCTGGAAAGGCAACTCACATGACCACACTCTTCACCAACGCCCGCCTCATCGACCCTTCGCGCAACAGCGACGCGCCCGGATGGGTGCTTGTCTGCGACGGCAAAATTACCGCCCTTGGCAACGACACGCCCTCTGAGACCGCCGATGAAACCATCGACTGCGGCGGCAAATGCCTCGCACCGGGCATTGTCGATATCGGCGTAAAGGTTTGCGAGCCGGGTGAGCGCCACAAAGAAAGCTACAAGACCGCTGGCCTCGCCGCCGCCGCAGGTGGTGTCACCACCATGGTCACACGCCCCGACACCCTTCCGGCAATCGACACTCCCGAGGTGTTGGAATTTGTCGAACGTCGCGCCAACGAGGCCGCGCCTGTGAACGTTGTCCCGATGGCTGCGCTCACCAAAGGCCGTGAAGGCAAGGAAATGACCGAGATCGGTTTCTTGATGGACGCCGGCGCGATTGCCTTCACCGACTGCGACCACGTTGTGACCAACAACAAGGTGCTCAGCCGCGCCATGACCTATGCCCGTGCCAACGGCGCTCTGGTCATGTCCCACCCCCAAGACCCCGGCCTGTCCAAGGGCGCTTCGGCCAACGCCTCCAAATTTGCCGCCCTGCGCGGCCTGCCTGCTGTGTCGCCGATGGCCGAACGCATGGGGCTCGACCGGGATCTTGCGCTGGTGGAAATGACCGGCGTGAAATACCACGCCGACCAGATCACCGCCGCACGTGCGCTTCCCGCGCTGGAACGTGCCAAGAAAAACGGCTTTGACGTGACCGCCGGCACCTCGATCCACCACCTGACGCTGAATGAGCTCGACGTCGCCGACTACCGTACGTTCTACAAAGTCAAACCTCCCCTGCGCGCCGAAGAAGACCGCCTCGCGCTGGTCGAAGCTGTGAAATCCGGCCTGATCGACGTGATCTGCTCCATGCACACCCCGCAGGACGAAGAAAGCAAACGCCTGCCGTTTGAGGAAGCCGCCTCTGGTGCCGTGGGTCTGGAAACCCTGCTGCCCGCCGCGATGCAGCTTTATCAGAACGGCGACCTGACCCTGCCGCAGCTGTTCAAAGCCATGGCGCTCAACCCCGCCAACCGCCTTGGCCTGCCGGCCGGTCGCATCGAAGAGGGCGCGCCCGCCGACTTCGTAGTCTTCGACCCTGACGCGCCGTTTATTCTGGACCGCTTCACATTGCAGTCCAAATCCAAGAACACCCCGTTTGACGGCGCCAAGATGCAGGGTAAGGTGCACGCCACTTACGTGGCCGGAAAGGCCGTCTACCGGAGAGACTAAATGCCGCTGATCGACTCGCCCCTCACCGTCCTCATGCTCTGGGCGGTGCTCGGATATCTCCTAGGGTCGATCCCCTTCGGCATGGTGCTGGCCAAGGCCATGGGCCTTGGCAACCTGCGCGACATCGGGTCGGGCAATATCGGCGCCACCAACGTCTTGCGCACCGGCTCCAAGAAAGCCGCCGCCCTGACCCTGCTGCTTGATGGTGCCAAAGGCGCCGTTGCCGTGCTGCTTGCGCGGAGCCTCGTTGGCGAAGACGCAGCACAGGTTGCGGGCCTGATGGCATTCATCGGCCATTGCTACCCCGTCTGGCTCAAGTTCAAAGGCGGCAAAGGGGTTGCCACCTTCCTCGGCCTGATGCTCGCACTGGCTTGGCCCGTCGGCATCGCCTGCTGCCTGACATGGCTGGTCGGCGCCGCACTGTTCCGCATCTCGTCGCTCGCGGCTTTGCTCGCCGCTGGCTCATCGACGCTCTGGATGGTGTTCCTCGGACACTCCAACGCTTTTGTCCTCGGCGTCATCCTCACGATCATTGTGTTCTGGCGCCATCGGGACAACATCCGCCGCATGCGCGAAGGCACGGAACCCAAAATTGGACAAAAAAGCTAAGCCCCACCATGGGCAGTTTCTGATCCGACCCACTTTTGGTATTTACTGAAATGAGCGAGATTTCGGATTTGGATGAAAACTGATGCAGCTGCCCCGCCACATCGGCGAGACCGGATGTCATAACCTGGAAAAGGACCGCCGCCGGACTTCGGCGGCGCTCACTTAGTAGCTGTAGTCGCCGTAGATCTTACTCAGATCCCCGCCCCAATCGCCGTGATAGCGCTCAAGCAGCTCATCCGCCGGCACCTTGCCGCTTTCAATGCTGTCTTTCAGCGCATTCAGAAAATGGGTCTCATCCGGCACCAAACCGCCCGCTCCGGGCCGCGCCCGTGCCTTCAGGCCAGCTTCCGAGATCGCCAGAACCTCGCGCGCCAGATCATGCATCTTGATGGAGCCAACCTGCGCCTGAAGTCCGTCTTCGCTCGCCGCCACCCGCAGAGCCTCGCGGGTTTCCGCATCCCAGCCCTTTGCCAGATCCCACGCCGCGTCCAGCGAGGCTTGATCATACATCAGCCCCACCCAGAATGCCGGCAAGGCACAGAGCCGCCGCCAAGGGCCACCATCGGCCCCGCGCATCTCCATGTATTTCTTGATCCGCGCCTCGGGGAAGGCGGTCGTCAGGTGATCCGCCCAGTCGCTCAACGTCGGGGTCTCCCCCGGCAACGCAGGCAATTCACCCTTCAGGAAGTCACGGAACGACATGCCCAGCGCGTCAATATATTTCCCATCGCGATAGACAAAATACATCGGGACATCGAGGCCGTACTGCACCCACCGTTCAAACCCGAAACCTTCTTCGAACACAAACGGCAACATGCCCGTGCGGGCATCATCCAGATGCCGCCACACCAGCCCCCGGGTCGACTTCATGCCGTTGGGTTTGCCGTCCAGAAACGGCGAATTCGCGAACAAAGCATTGGCAACAGGCTGCAACGCCAACGCCACGCGCAGCTTTTGCACCATGTCGGCCTCGGATGCGAAATCTAGGTTAACCTGCACCGTGCAGGTCCGATACATCATCACTTTGCCCATGGTGCCGACGCGATCCATATAATCGGTCATCAGCTTGTAACGCCCCTTGGGCATCACCGGCATCTGCTCGTGTGACCATTCCGGCGCCGCGCCCAGCCCGATGAAACCCACACCGATCTTGTCGGCAATGTCCTTCACGTCGCGCAGGTGCTCGTTCACCTCGTCACAGGTCTGGTGGATGTTTTCCAGCGGCGCGCCCGACAGCTCAAGCTGCCCGCCCGGCTCAAGGCTGACGTTCGCCCCGTCTTTCTCAAGCCCGATCAGCTTGCCGCCTTCCTCAAGCGGAGTCCAACCGTGGCCATCACGCAGCCCTTCCAGCACCGCCAGAATCGAGCGCTCACCCTCATAGGGCAGCGGCTTGTGCGTGTCCTTGCAATACCCGAATTTCTCATGCTCGGTCCCGATGCGCCACTCCTCACGGGGCTTGCAGCCCGAGGACAGGTATTCTGCCAACTGATCGTGATGCTCAATCGGGCCGCCGCCGGACTGGGGAATAGACATAAGCTCGCTCCGCTCAAAAAATGCCGTGGCATCCAGTGGTGGAGCGATTTGTCGGGACTGTCAATGTGCTCAGACGCACATCTAACTCAACCGTCGATCATCCTTGGCCCAGATCAGAACCGGCTCAGGCTTCTGTTCGTTCAGCTTGGCCAGCATTTGTTCGGTTTTCAGCCCGGGAAGGCTGGCAAACGCATCAAACAAAGTCTCGCCCCCTTCGGCATTCACAGGGATGTGAAGCGGCTGCCGCCCCGGCTGGTAAAGCGCCCAGACCGCGGGGCTGCTGCGCCCGTCCAGCACCAACCGGCTGAGCGCGCGCACGGCCACACTGCCGCCGTTGAGCGGGCCGAAATAAGCGACTTCGCCTTCATCAACCTGAACCACCCCCGGCCCGCCGGCCCCTCGCCGGAACCGCGCGCGCTGAATGCCACTGACAATCAGAACAGCGCCCGCGATCAAAACCGCATAGCCGATCCAGCGCAGAATGCCGCCGCCGCTGGCCCACCAGAAACCCACGCACAACACGCCAAACCCGATCAACACTTCGCGCCACTTCATAAGCGCCACCCGCGCTTCCGGTCGAATGAAACTCATATCAGATGTCTCCCCATGTGCCTGACCGACCGGCCGCCCCCGCGACCGCCCGCCGGTTCATCCCCAGTCTCCCAGCGCCTGCTGCCACAAAGTCATCGCCGCCACAGCAGCCGTATCTGCCCGCAATATCCGCGGACCAAGGCTGACCACATGAGCAAACGGCAGGGCCTTTAGTTTCGCCCGCTCCGCATCCGAAAACCCGCCTTCCGGTCCGATGAGGATGGCCCATTGCTTGCCATCCTTCCCCAAAATCGGATCGCTCGCGATCCGATCAGCGCCCGATCCGCCCCCACGGGCGGGCGCTTCGCTTCCGCCCTCGGATCGGCCGCTGGGCTGCGTCTCCAGCCAAAGGTTCTCGCCAACTTCCGCCTCATCACAAAACATCAACTGCCGCCCCTCGGGCCAATCCGTCAACAGCTTCTCCAGCTTGGTCAGATCCGCAACCTCGGGCACATATGTTCCGCCGCATTGCTCTGCCGCCTCAACCGCATGGGCTTGCAACCGATCCTGCCGGATGCGCTCGGAATTGGTGAACTCGGTCGCCACCGGCACAATCCGCGCAGCCCCCATCTCGGCGGCCTTTTCAACGATGAAATCTGTACGCGCCTTTTTGATCGGCGCAAAACACAGCCACAGGTCCGGCGGCATCTGCAGGGGCTTGGCCTGTGTTTCGCAAACCAATTCGCCATTGCGCTTATTCGCCACAGTCACGCTGCACCGCCACTCGCCGTCGCGCCCGTTAAACAACAATACCGGATCGCCCACGGCCATCCGCATCACGCCAAACAGATAGTGCGCCTGATCGCGCTCCAGAGGAATGGTTTGCCCTTCCCCCAGCCCCTGCTCTACATACAATCTGACTTTTGCCTGTTTCATGGGACCATACATATGGCTGACATGCGCCCAACGGAAGAACCAACCGTCAAAGACCCTCAAGGTCAGGTCTCCGATGCCGTCAAAGGCAACTGGGTCGACCACTTCGCGCCGGCATTCTCCCGTCCTTACCTGCGGCTGTCCCGTGCGGACCGCCCGATTGGCACATGGCTGCTCTTGCTGCCGTGCTGGATGGGCCTTTTGCTCGCCATGCTCAGCACCGGCACCGCCTCGCTGCACGACCTCTGGATCGCTGTCGGCTGCGCTCTTGGCGCCTTTCTCATGCGTGGCGCAGGCTGTACATGGAACGACATCACCGACCGCAAGATAGACGCGCAGGTCGAGCGCACCCGCTCCCGCCCGATCCCCTCGGGTCAGGTCAGCGCCAAACAGGCGGCGGTCTGGATGGGGCTTCAGGCGCTGATATCTTTGGGCATCCTGCTCACCTTCAACACAGCGGCCATTCTGCTGGGTGTACTGTCGCTGGTGCCGGTTGCCATCTACCCGTTTGCCAAACGCTTCACTTGGTGGCCGCAGGTCTTTCTTGGCATCGCCTTTAACTGGGGTGCGCTTCTGGCGTGGACAGCCCACACCGGCGCGCTGCAACCGCCCGCCTTGGTTCTTTATGCCGCGGGCATCGCATGGACGCTGTTTTATGACACCATCTACGCTCATCAGGATACCGAAGACGATGCTCTGATCGGAGTGAAATCCACCGCACGGCTGTTTGCCGAGAAAACTCCACAGTGGCTTCAATTCTTTTTGATCGCCACCGTCGCGCTCATGGGTCTGGCCACCATCATGGCCGGCCTCTCCGCAAGCCCCGCGGCGCTGATCGTGGCGCTGCTGGGCCCTTTGTGCATGGGCTGGCACATGCAATGGCAACTGCGCAAGCTTGACACCTCGGACCCGCATCTTTGCATGATGCTCTTTCGCTCAAACCGCGACACCGGCCTTTTGGCGGTGGGGTTTTTCGCCATAGCCCTTTTCCTGTGATTGCATGATCGACCCAATCAGCCTATCACACCAGAACACCAGATAAGCCTGACCTGTATGCGACTTTCTTCCCTTCTTATCGTCTTCGCGACGTTCGCCACTGCTGCGCTGCTTTCTATTGTGGCCGCAAGCCTTTCGGCCGACCTGATCGAAGACACCTCCAAATCCGCCGTCAAACGCGAACTTTCCCTCGCCGGACAGGATTGGGCCGAAGTGCATGCCGAAGGCTTGCAGGTCTTTCTCGCGGGCACCGCCCCGACCGAGGCCGACCGCTTCCGCGCCATGACCGCCGCAGGGCGCATCGTCGACGCCGCCCGCGTGATCGACAACATGCAGGTGATCGCCACCGCAGACATCGCGCCGCCCCGCTTTTCCATCGAAATCCTGCGCAACGACGCCGGCATTTCCCTGATCGGCCTGATTCCGGCGGACAGCGACCGCGACGCCATTTTGCGCACCATCCGCAAACTGGCCGGCACCCGCACCGTGACCGACCTTCTTGAAACCGCCGAATATGATGCCCCGCGCGCGTGGCAAGACAGCCTCGACTATGCGCTCAAGGCGCTCCGCGACCTGCCGCGATCCAAAATTTCTGTGGACGCCGGACAGGTCAGCATCACCGCCATGGCCAACAGCCCCGACGAACGTCAGGAGCTCTCCGCCAAGCTGGTACGCACCGCACCTGGCACCGTGGACGTGAACCTCGACATCTCCGCCCCGCGTCCCGTCATTGCCCCGTTCACGCTGCGCTTTCTCATCGACGAAGACGGCGCACGGTTTGATGCCTGCTCGGCAGACACTGACCGCTCCCGCACCCGCATCCTGACCGCCGCCCGCAACGCCGGCATGGACGCCAGCCGCACGAACTGCACCATCGGTCTGGGCGTGCCGTCGCCAAACTGGGCCGAAGCGGTCGAGGTCGCCATCAATGGGCTGGCCGAACTGGGCGCGGGCTCTGTGACATTTTCGGACGCCGACATGTCCCTGACCGCAGCGCAAGGCACCGATCAGGCGGTGTTTGACCGCGTCATCGGCGAAATGGACAGCGCCCTGCCCGAGGTCTTTGCTCTCGCGGCCACCCTGCCGGAAACACCGGAAACCGTCGCCGAAGGCACCACACCGGAATTCACCGCGACCCTCAGCCCCGAAGGTCTGGTCGCGCTGCGGGGCCGCCTGTCCAATGACGTCGCCCGCGCCACCACCGAAAGCTTTGCCAAGGCCAAATTCGGCTCCGAACAGGTCTATATGGCCGCCCGTCTGGACGAGACCCTGCCGCAAAGCTGGCCGTTCCGCGTGATGGCCGGTCTGGACGCGCTGGCGCAGTTGCACCACGGCACCTTGCGCATCACGCCGGAATCTCTGGCTGTGACCGGCAAGACCGGCGACACAGAGGCCAACGCGCGCATCGCCCAACTTCTTGCGGGCAACCTGTCCTCGACCGATCACTTCTCCATTGATGTGCTCTACGTCGAAGAACTTGACCCGCTTGCCGCTCTGCCCACCGTCGAAGAATGCATCGCCGACATTCAAGCGTTCAACAAAGACAACAAAATCGTCTTTGAACCGGGGTCCGGCACGCTGGATGCCTCCGCCGCCGACATTCTGGACAGCATCGCGATCAAGATTTCCGACTGCCCCGAGATGCAGCTCGAAATTCAGGGACACACCGACAGCCAAGGTCGGGAGTCGATGAATCAGGCGCTCAGCCAGACCCGCGCGCAATCGGTCCTCACCGCGCTGCAAGACCGGCGCATCCTGACCAAAGGCTTCGTCGCCAATGGCTACGGCGAGACGCAGCCGATTGCCGACAATGAGACCGAAGAAGGCCGCGAGGCCAACCGCCGGATCGAATTTGTGCTGATCACACCAGACACGGGTGCCGCTGGCGATGCCGAAGAGGGCTCGGCTGCCGATGAAGCGACAGCCGGCGATGACGTCGCGGCCTCTGAAGGCACCTCTGAAGGCGATGACACGGCAGAGGACAGCACTCAGGCGGACGAGGCCCCCGCCGCCCCCGCCGAAGGCGAATCTGCCACCGCCTCCGAGCAAGAAGCGACGGAAACTGCCCCTGCCCCCGTTGACTCGGAGACGGAACCGTCCGAAACCGAAGTTGAGGCAGAAGCAGAAACCGCCCCAGCGGACGAGGCCGAACAAACGGCCCCTGCAGGCGAGGAGACCACAAATGACCAGAACTGAGTTCATCCTGACCACCGCTGTCATCCTGTTTGTGGCGTTTTGCATGGGCTGGTTCGCCAACTGGCTGGTGCATCGTTTCACCCGCGTCGCACAGGCTGATGTAGACGAGCTGGAACGTATGAGTCAGGAATTGCACGAGGCCGAAGAAACCCGTGATCAGGCGATCACCTATCTTCAGCAGCGCGAAGCCGAACTGACCAATCAGATCACCCAGACCGAAGCCGAATTGCGCGCTGCCATGGACGGTTTGCGCGACGCCCGCGCCGAGGCCGAAGAGATGCGCGCCTACGTGGAACGTCTGAACGCCGGATAACGACAGGCCCCGCACCGACACGCGGCGCGTCTACCATTCTTGCGCCTCACCCACCGAACGTTGCGTTTACAATGCGCTGAGAGCGCAAATGCACCGACGCAATACCGACGTTTTACCGACGCGATGCCGACACCTGTTTTGTCAAAATTTTCAGAAGGTTAATGCCTGATTCGCGCCACCGATTTTACCAACGGCTCAGCGCATCCTCATCCTCGTCCTTGGCAGCCACCCAATCGGCCCCGTCAGAGGTGATTTCTTTCTTCCAGAACGGCGCACGGGACTTCAGATAGTCCATCAGATATTCCGCCGCCTCAAAGGCATCCTTGCGATGCGGCGCAACCGTGCCCACCATCATGATCATCTCCCCCGGCGCCAGATCGCCATACCGGTGAATGACCAGTACATCGCCAAGGTTCCAACGACTTTTTGCGTCCTCAGCAATGGCTTGGATCGCCTTAAGCGTCATGCCCGGATAGTGCTCGATAACCATACGGTCCAGATCACTCTCTGCCAGATCCCGCACCACGCCGATAAAGGTGACAACCGCGCCCATGTCGCGATGCCCTTGTGCCAACGCGCTGGCCTCCGCGCCCAGATCAAACGCCTCGGTCTGCACCGCAATCTTCATGGCTTAGCCTCCGGTCATCGGCGGGAAAAACGCGACTTCGCGCGCACCCTCGATCGAGGCATCAAAATCCGTCAACTCCTGATCCACGGCAACCCGCAGCGCGCTCAAATCTGCAAAGGCTGCTTCATACCGTTCTTCTCTGGAACGCAGTTCCGCGACCAGATCTGTCACGGTTTTTGCATCGGTTTCAACAGCTTCCTTAGGAACCCCAATACGCTCGCGCACCCACGCGAAATAAAGAACGTCCATCACATCAATCCTTCAAATGCGGCAAAGCTTTGCGGAAATAATCGTACCCCGTCACCGCAGTCAGCACCGCAGCAACCCACAATAGCACCATTCCGACCCAACCCGACCAGACCATGCCGGCATGCTTCCAATGCAGCCCCAAAGTGTCCTCGATTTGCCCTGTCATAATGCCGTCCACGATGTCGACATCCATGCCCAGCACTGACATTCCGAGATAGTGCTCAAACACCCCTTGCCCGAACAAAAAGGCGATCGCCACCATCTGTGTCGCGGTCTTCCATTTCGCCAGCTTTGTGACCTTCAATGTTCCGGCCACATCCCCGAGAAATTCCCGCAGTCCCGACACAAATACTTCGCGAAACAGAATGACAGTCGCCGGCAACACCAGCCACGGCGACATGGACGAATATCCCACAATCACCATCAGCGCGATTACCACCATTGCCTTGTCAGCAATCGGGTCGATCATCGCACCAAGGCGGGTCTCCTGCTTCCAGAGCCGCGCAAGATAGCCGTCAAACCAATCGGTGACAGACGCCAGCACGAACAGGCACAATGCAAACCAGTCCGCGTAAGGTCTTGTAAAATAAAGAAACATCACGGCGATCATCGGCGCAGCAACAAGGCGCAGGACCGAAAGCATATTGGGAATATTCCAAGTCATAGCCACTTCCTACGGCCTTTTTCCACTCACGAAAACCCCAACGATGTCGCCGCCCCTCTTTGTCGCGCCTGACCGCTCAAACCTGACGCAGCTGATACCGCCGATAGACCTCGATCATCCAGCCCAGCATGACGGCGTTTAGAACGTGCCACATAAAATGCGTACCGACCGGTACTGAAGCGCAAACCGCCTCATCCAAAGACCGAAACGTCAGCGACGCCAACAGGATCGCCACCCCGACAGCCAGCCCACGCGCCACGTCCGGCAACCGCCGCCGCAATAGCACCGCATAAAGCGCAATCATCGCGGGTACCGGCAGGTATCCCGCCGAAACGCCCAGTATCGGCACCCGCTCAAACATCGGTAAAGTGATGTAGGCAAAAGGAAAAAACAAAAGCGTCGCCACCACGGCCCAAGGCCACCGCATGCCCCAATAAGCGTGATTGGCCACAAAAATGTAAAACAGGACAAAGGCCGCAATCGGTGCGGTGTCGGCAATCGCGGCCCACACAACCGCGTGTGTATGAAACAGATAGCTGCCGATTCCGATCAGCCCCAAGATCACGCAAAGCGCCCGCGCCATGCCCAACCCGCTCCCCTGCACGCGCCGCCACATGATCAGCGCCGCAATCACAAAGGCCGCATTGGTCACAGCATTCACCGGCTCCGCCCAATACTCCGGCCCCAACCGCTCACAATAGCTGTCGATCTGGCGTGTCCACTCCATGAATTCTTCCCAAAATCCCAACCCGTGCTAGTCTCGCCCCAAAGCAGACGGAGGAACAGCATGAAAATCATCTGGATGGGGCATGGCTCCTTTCGCATCGAGACCGAAGGTCTAGTCTTGCTCCTCGACCCATGGCTGACCGGAAATCCGGTCCTGTCCGAGGAGCACCACGCCGCCGCCACCGCTGGCGCGACCCACCTGATCCTGACCCACGCGCACTTTGATCATGTGGCAGACATGCTGCCACTTGCACGCGATCTGTCGGTGCCGGTGGTTGGTCAATACGACCTCATGGGCTATTGGGCCGAACACGAAGGCATTGAAACCGTTGGATTTAACAAAGGCGGCACAGTTACCTTGGGCGACGGCGTGTCTTTGGCAATGGTGCCGGCCTGCCACAGCTCCACCTTCGGCAGCGACACCGGCCCCAAGGCCGCAGGCTCCGAAGTCGGCTACATGCTGATGGCTGAGGGCAAGACGCTCTACATCTCCGGCGACACCGGCATCATGGCTGACATGGATTGGATGGGCGACTACTACAAACCCGACATCGGCATCCTTTCGGCAGGCGGCCATTTCACCATGGACATGAAGGGCGCAGCCTACGCCGCAAAGCGCTATTTCAACTTCAAAACCGTGATCCCGTGCCACTACGCCACCTTCCCGATCCTCGAACAATCCGCGCAAGACCTGATCGACGGTCTGCCCGGCGTCGACGTAATCGAACCGCGGCTCATGCAGGCCATTGACCTCTGATGCCTGCGAGCGACTTCAGCGCAGACGAATACGCGACAGGGCTGGCCAAAACCCGTGCGGCAATGTCCGCGCGCGGCATCGAAACGCTGATTGTGGCGGACCCGTCCAACATGGCGTGGCTGACCGGCTATGACGGATGGAGCTTCTACGTTCCCCAAGCGGTGATCCTGCCGTCAACCGGCAACCCGATCTGGTGGGGCCGCCCACAGGACAAGGCCGGCGCGGCTCAAACAACATGGCTCTCGTCGGAGGATCTGCTCGATTGGCCCGAGGCACATGTCCAGCATCCCGATCATCACCCGTTTGAGTCCCTTGTTCAGCACCTGCACGACCGCGACCTGACCCGCGCCATCGGCGTCGAAATGGACAATTACTACTACTCAGCCAAAGCCCATGCCATTCTGGCGACCGCCTTTGGCGAGCTTGCCGACGCCACCGGCCTTGTGAACTGGCAACGCGCCATCAAAAGCCAAGCCGAACTGGCGTTGATGCGCAACGCGGGTCAACTCACCGCCCATATGCACGCCACCCTTCGGGCCGGATTTCGCGAAGGTCGGCTCAAACACGACTTGGTCGCCGAGGTGCAAGCCGCTGGTATCACAGGTACAAACGGCATCGCCGGTGACTACCCTGCCATTGCGCCCATCGCGCCTTCAGGTCTTGAGGCGTCTGCCTCCCATATCACATGGAACGACCGCCCCCTGACCCGCGGCGAGGCCACCTACTTCGAAGTCTCGGGCTGTTTCCGACGCTACCATGCGCCCGCCAGCCGCACACTTTACCTCGGGGATCCTCCCGCCGACATCCGCCGCGCCGAAGAAGCGATTTTGCGCGCCATCGACGACACGTTCGCCGCCGCAAAACCTGGCGCCACCTGCGAAGACGTCGCCGCCTGTGTCTATGAAAGCTTTGCCCGCGCCGGATACGAAAAAGCCAACCGGACCGGTTATCCTATCGGCCTTAGCTACCCGCCCGACTGGGGCGAACGCACCATGAGCCTGCGACCCGGCGACACGACAGAACTCATGGAAAACATGACCTTCCACCTGATGCCAGGCCTCTGGACACCGGACTGGGGCGTGGCGATTACCGAAAGCTTTGTGGTCACGCCTGAAGGCGGCAAACCCTTAGCCAAAATTCCGCGCGACATCCACGCTGTTCAGGCCTAACGGCGCTCGCCAAAAAACGCCTTCAACAGGGCTTCGGCTTCGTCTGCGGCAATCCCATCATAAATTTCCGGCACGTGATGGCTTTGCGGATGGGAAAACACACGCGGCCCCTGTGCGACGCCGCCGGATTTCGGATCGGCTGCGCCGTAATACAGCCGTGCAATCCGCGCCTGCGAAATCACGCTGGCACACATCGGGCACGGCTCCAGTGTCACATAGAGGTCATGCCCCACAAGTCGTTCGCTGCCCGCCGCCTCACAGGCAGCACGGATCGCCAGAACCTCTGCATGGGCCGTAGGATCGTTCAGCTCCCGCGTACGGTTGCCCGCCGCCGCAACGACCTCTCCGGCAGGCGACACAACAACCGCGCCCACCGGCACCTCACCGCGATCCGCAGCGGCCCGCGCTTCGGCCAAAGCCCGCGCCATATGGCTCTTGAACGTCATAGCCCAAGGGTTTGCCCGCCAACGCCCCCTTTCGCAATCCCCGAAATAGCGCTATGGCAGCCCAATGACCCGCAAACCCACATCTCCGCGCCCCTCCGGCAAGCCCGCAAAGCCTGCTGCCCGTCGCCCCGCGACTTCCAAAGCCCCTGCCAAGGCAGGTGGTGACAGGCCCGAGGGCGACCGCATCGCCAAGGTTCTCGCCCGCGCAGGTGTGGCCTCCCGCCGCGAAGCAGAGCGGATGGTTGAAGCAGGTCGCGTCGCGGTGAACGGCACAATCATCGACAGCCCCGCGCTCAATGTGACTGCAAGGGCGCGCATCACCGTGGACGGCAAACCGGTTGGTGAGCCCGAGCCCGAACGCATCTGGCTTTATCACAAACCCTCAGGGCTGGTGACGACCAACAAGGACGAAAAAGGTCGCGCTACGATTTTTGACAAGCTGCCGCCGGATCTTCCCCGCGTCATGACCGTGGGCCGTCTGGATCTTAACTCCGAAGGGCTTTTGCTGCTGACCAATGATGGTGGCGTCAAACGCCAGCTAGAGCTTCCCTCCACCGGCTGGCTGCGCAAATACCGCGTGCGGATCAACGGCCGCCCGACCGAGGACACCTTTGCCCCGCTGCGCAAGGGCATCGTGGTCGAAGGTGAAAAATTTCAGCCCATGGAAATCACTCTGGACCGGCAACAGGGCGCAAACGCATGGGTCACTGTCGGCCTGCGTGAAGGCAAAAACCGCGAAATCCGCCGTGCGATGGAGGCCATCAACCTCAACGTGAACCGTCTGATCCGCGTGAGTTATGGCCCTTTCCAACTTGGTAACCTCAAGCCCGGTGAAGTCGAAGAACTGCGCCGTCGCGTGGTGCGCGACCAATTGGGTCTGGAGGGTGCCGTCCCGCCCGAAACCCGCAAAACCCCGACGCGCCGCCGCAAGTAAACCGCCCGCGCGATGCCGCTTGGGCATGGCTCAAGCTCTTAGCTTGAGCCTAGGGGGAAATCCCGCAGGCGATTTTCATTTGTTTGTCACGCGCTCTGCGATATTGAGCGAAAAAACACATGAAAAACAACGGGGACGCGCGCGATGGCCGATCTATTGACCTTGGGAAACCTCACCGACCTTTTGATGCTCTGCTTCCTGCAGGCCGTTCTGGGGTTTGACAACCTGCTCTATATCTCGATCGAGAGCCAACGTGCGCCCGAGCATCAGCAAAAAGCCGTGCGGTTCTGGGGCATCATCATCGCCGTGGTCCTGCGCGTCGTGTTGCTGTTCACCATGATCCAACTGATCGATGCTATGGCGGATCCGTTCTTTGTCTTTGCCCAAGGCGGTCTAATCGAAGGCGGTGTGAACT
The DNA here is from genome assembly GCF_900114415.1 of Shimia haliotis. Taxonomy (GTDB): domain Bacteria; phylum Pseudomonadota; class Alphaproteobacteria; order Rhodobacterales; family Rhodobacteraceae; genus Shimia; species Shimia haliotis. The sequence continues at coordinate 184,394 of NZ_FOSZ01000005.1, forward strand.
TCGCCACCTGTATCTTTATCGTAGGTGGCATTTTCTTGATGTACACGGCGGTCAAGGAAATCGGCCACATGCTTTCGATTGAACACCTTGGCACCGACGTCCAACACAAGGGCCGCAAATCCGCGGTTCAGGTTGTCACCCTGATTGTGACGATGAACCTGATCTTCTCCTTTGACTCCGTGCTCTCGGCGCTCGCGATCACCGACGTTTTCTTTGTGCTCGCCACCGCGATCTTGCTGTCCGGTGCTGCCATGCTTCTGCTTGCGGATGGTGTGACCGCCTTTCTCGAAAAGAACCGCATGTACGAGGTTCTGGGCTTGTTTATTCTGTTGATCGTCGGTGTGGTTCTGTTGGGCGAGGCGGGCCAAGCGGCTGCGCACGCGATGCACGATCCTAGCCTTGCATTGAAAATCTTCGGCTACGAAGTTGTGCCTATGTCCAAAACCACCTTCTATTTCTCGGTGGCGGTGCTCTTTATCGTGGAGATCTTGCAATCGGGCTATGCCCGTAAATTGGCTGCCGAACGCGCCGCCGAACAAAATGGCGGGAAACACTGAGCCAGCTGCATGAAACTTCCCCCTAGCCATAGGGCGCTGGAGTTCCTAGGTTTTAAGCGGGTTGGAAAAGGCCGGAACCATTATGTCTGAAAGCGGATTGCAGAAACTCTCGTTTGTTCTGCTCGTCATCCTCATCCTCTATGTGACAGTCACAGGAGGCGCGTGATGGCTCAGAAATTTGGTGGAAAATACAGCCCGGGTGGCGCCAAGGTGTCTCCCCAAGCAGAAACCTTCCAAAATGCGCGCCGCAGCCGTGCAGGCGGGCGCGTAAACCTGCTGTTCATGGCCCCGTTGCCGCTGATCTGGAAGGCCTTCACCTCCGAACCTCTGGTGATGGCGCAATATCTTTGCGCTCTGGTGGTGTTGCTGATGGCCGCGTGGCTGACCCGATCAGGTCAGGAAGCACATGACGCTTATGATGCACGCAAAGTGGCCCGCCGGCCGGCTTTGCCGCGCAAAATACTGGGGTCAATTTTCACTGGCGGCGGCCTTGCGCTGGCCGGGCTTGCGGGACATGGCGTCGTCGAAGCCCTGATCTTTGCGGCTGTCGGCTTTGGATTGCACCTTTTCGCCTTTGGCCCTGATCCTTTGCGCGACAAGGGGATGGAAGGTGTGAACCTGCATCAGACCGATCGCGTCGCCCGTGCAGTTGACGAAGCCGAAGAACACCTGCGAGCCATGTCCGATGCGATCAAACGCGCCGGCGACCGCGATCTAGAGAGCCGTGTGGAGCGCTTTCAACAAGCGGCACGCGCCCTTTTTCGTACAATCGAAAACGACCCACGTGACCTGAGTTCGGCACGTCGCTATCTCGGCGTCTATCTGCTGGGGGCCAAGGACGCGACGGTGAAGTTTGCCGATCTTTACAGCCGTACGCGCAACGTCGAAGCGCGTGCCGAATATGAGGCGCTGCTTGACGATCTCGAAGAAAACTTCGCCGCCCGCAACCAGAAGCTTTTGCTGGACGACAAGGGCGATCTGAACATCGAAATCGACGTTCTGCGCGAACGTCTGGCGCGCGAAGGCGTCCACCATAACTGATACACATACTCCAACGGAGAGGGACCACAATGTCTGACACGACCCGCAAACAAGCCGAGGCCACGCTCGCCGAAGTGGAACAGGTATCCGCCGTGATCCTGCCCGAACCAACCGAGGCCAACGCGATCGTCCCGCTTGCCGAAGCCGACGCACCGACCTCTGATGCGATCACCAAGCGCATGGCTGAACTGGACATGAGCGACACCAATTCGATTGTCTCCTTTGGCTCCGCCGCGCAGTCGGAATTGCAGACCATTTCTCAGGCCATGCTGCAGGACGTGCGCAACAAAGACGTCGGCCCTGCCGGTGACAGCCTGCGTGATATCGTGACCACAATTCGCGGCTTTTCGGTCTCAGAACTGGACGTGCGCCGCAAACGCACTTTCTGGGAGAAACTACTGGGTCGCGCTGCCCCCTTCGCCCAGTTCTCCGCGCGCTTTGAAGAAGTGCAAGACCAGATTGATCGTGTCACCGACGACCTACTGGGTCATGAGCACAAACTTCTGAAAGACATCAAATCTCTCGACGTGCTCTATGACAAGACGCTGGCGTTCTATGACGAGTTGGCCCTCTACATCGCAGCCGGTGAAGCCAAGATTGCGGAACTCGACACCACGACCATTCCCGCCAAAGAAGCCGAAGTGCAGGCCGCTGACGAAAATGATCAGGTGATGAAAGCGCAGGAATTGCGCGATCTGCGTGCCGCGCGTGATGATCTGGAACGCCGCGTTCACGACCTGAAACTCACCCGTCAGGTGACCATGCAATCGCTGCCTTCGATCCGTCTGGTGCAAGAAAACGACAAGTCGCTGGTGACCAAGATCAACTCGACCTTGGTCAACACCGTGCCGCTGTGGGAAACCCAACTGGCCCAAGCCGTGACCATCCAGCGTTCTGCCGAAGCGGCCGCCGCGGTGCGCGATGCCAACGATCTTACCAACGAGCTGCTGACCGCCAACGCCAAGAACCTGCGTGAAACCAACAAGGTGGTGCGCGAAGAAATGGAGCGCGGCGTCTTTGACATCGAAGCCGTGAAACAGGCCAACGCCGACCTGATCGCCACCATCAACGAGTCGCTCCAGATCGCGGACGAAGGCAAGGCCAAACGGGCCGCCGCCGAAGAAGACATGAAAAAGATGGAAGCCGAACTGCGCGATACTCTGGCGTCTGCCAAAGCACGCAAAACCGGTCTGGGCGACACCGCGTCGACCGCCGTGCCAAACGCGTGACGGCACGCTGTCTCATAGCAGCGACATTGTCGTTGGCGGCCCTCGCCGCCTGCGACGCCATCGACTCGGGCACGCCTCGCACGACCGCGCCTCCGACATCTGCGCCCGCTGTGTCGGAAACCAGCCAGTCCCTGCGCAACTACTATGCGCATGTACAACAGGATTTGCAGGCGCGTGGCCTATTGCGCGTAGATGGCGGCGGCCCGGACACCCCGTTCACGCCGGACATGCTGGCACGCAACTTTGAACAGATCGCTTTCTTTGAGGAATATGCCCAAAACGCGGGATTCAGCCGCAAGGGACAAGCCTCCGATCTGCGCCGCTGGGAACGGCCTGTGCGGATCAACATGGAGTTCGGCCCCTCGGTTACATCGGCAATGCAATCCGCAGACCGCGCCGCGCTGGACGCTCTTGTGCCGCGCCTTGCGGCCGCATCCGGTCACAAAATCTCGCAATCGTCCCGCAACGCAAACTTTCACGTGCTGGTGATGGGGCACGATGACCGCGATGCCCTTCAGGCCCGCGTCGACCAACTCTTGCCCAACACATCCGCCACCACACGCAACCTGTTCCTGAACTTGCCACGTGACCTCTATTGCTTTGTGGTCGCCTTCCCTGACGGCGAAAACCGCAACACCTACGGCAAAGCGGTCGCCCTTGTGCGCGCGGAACACCCCGACCTTTTGCGCAAATCCTGCCTGCACGAAGAGGTCGCGCAGGGCCTTGGCCTTGCCAACGACAGCCCGTCTGCACGGCCCTCCATTTTTAACGACGACGACGAATTCGCCCTGCTGACGACGCATGACGAAATGCTGCTTTCCATGCTCTACGACCCACGCCTGAGCGCGGGCATGACCGTGGACGAAGCCCGTCCCATCATTTACATCTTGGCCCGCGAACAGACGGGCCGCAATTATTGATCCCACCTCCAAAGGAGCCAAAAAATGGGTATCTTCGACTTCCTCACCGGTGAATTCATCGACGTCATCCATTGGGTAGACGACACCCGCGACACGCTGGTCTGGCGGTTTGAACGCGAAGGCCATGAGATCAAATACGGCGCCAAGCTCACGGTGCGCGAAGGGCAAGCTGCCGTGTTCGTGCACGAAGGCCAACTGGCTGACGTTTTCACCCCCGGTCTCTACATGCTTGAGACCAACAACATGCCGATCATGACGACGTTGCAGCACTGGGATCACGGCTTCAAGAGCCCGTTCAAGTCCGAAATCTACTACGTCAACACCACGCGCTTTGCCGATCTGAAGTGGGGCACCAAAAACCCGATCATGGCCCGCGATCCGGAGTTTGGCCCCGTGCGACTGCGGGCTTATGGCACCTACGCCATCCGCGTAGTTGATCCGGCGCGTTTCCTGACCGAGATCGTCGGCACCGACGGCGAATTCACCATGGACGAGATCAGCTTCCAGATCCGCAACATCATCGTGCAAGAATTCTCCCGCGTGATCGCAGGCTCCGGTATTCCGGTTTTGGATATGGCGGCGAACACCGCCGATCTGGGCAAGCTGGTGGCGGCCGAAATCTCCGGCACCATTGCGGAATACGGCCTCGCCATCCCCGAGCTTTACATCGAAAATATCTCCCTGCCGCCAGCCGTGGAGGAAGCGATGGACAAGCGCACCTCAATGGGCATCGTCGGTGATCTGGGCAAATACACGCAGTTCTCCGCAGCCGAGGCCATGACCGCCGCCGCGCAAACACCGAACTCCGGCATGGGTGCGGGTCTCGGCATGGGTATGGGCATGGCAATGGCACAGCAAATGGCCAACCAGACCGCGCAGGCACAGCCTGGCCCTTGGGGTGCGGCCCCCGCCGCCGCGCCCGCGCCGCAAGCCGCACATGCTGCGCCGCCGCCCCCACCGCCCGTGGAACACGTCTGGCACGTGGCGGAAAATGGCGCCACCAAAGGCCCGTTCTCCAAAGCCGCCCTTGGCCGGATGGCAGCGGCCGGTGAACTGACGCGCGAAACCCACGTTTGGACTGCGGGTCAGGACGGCTGGAAACACGCGGAAGACGTGGCGGAGTTGGCGCAACTCTTCACCATCCTGCCGCCGCCGCCGCCTGGTGCCTAAGCACATCGCCCGGCGGCACCGCCGAGCCACGCGGCCTCTCGGATTGGCCCGTACCACGTTGATTTCCGCAAACCGCGAAAGCTGTTTTCCATGACCGACATGCCGCCACCTGCACCCAAGGAAACCACTCGTTTTCCCTGCCCCAACTGCGGCGCGGATTACCGCTTTGCCCCGCAACAGGGCAAACTGGTGTGTGACCACTGCGGCAATGAAGAAGCCACCGAACAGGGCGATCGCGCCACCGCCATTGCAGAGCTCGATTTCAAGGCCGCATTGGCGGAACAGCTGCCCACCGCCGAAATGGTCGAAACCCGTGCATCCACCTGCCCGAATTGCGCGGCTCATGTGGTGTTTGAGGGCGACACACACGCCACCGAATGCCCGTTCTGCGCCACTCCGGTAGTGGTCGACACCGGCACCCACCGTCAAATCAAGCCCCGAGCGGTGCTGCCGTTCCAATTGGACGAACGCGTCGCGCATGACGCGATGAATTCCTGGCTTGGCAAACTTTGGTTCGCGCCGAACGGCCTTGCCAATTATGCGCGAAAAGGCCGCAAAATGAACGGCGTCTATGTGCCCTACTGGACCTATGATGCAGACACAAAATCGCGCTACACCGGCGAGCGTGGCACGGTTTACTACGTGACTGAAACCGTCATGCGGGACGGGAAACCCGAACAGAGGCAGGTACAGAAAATCCGTTGGCGGCCCGCATCAGGCCGCGTGGCGCGCTGGTTTGACGACATTCTGGTTCTGGCCTCCCGCGCTCTGCCCAAACGTTACACGGACGCCCTGCAACCTTGGGACCTGTCCAATCTGGAACCCTATACACCCGAATTTCTCGCCGGCTTTCAAGCCGAAGGCTATTCGGTGGAATTGCAGGATGGCTACGACGAAGCCCGCGCGCATATGGACGCTGTGATCCGCCGCGACGTGGCCTTTGACATCGGCGGCGACCGCCAGCGCATCCACAGCATTTCCACCGCCGTCAGCGATGTGACCTTCAAGCACATCCTGTTGCCCGTCTGGATGGCTGCCTACAAATACCGCGGCAAGACGTATCGCTTTGTCGTGAACGGCCAAACCGGACGCGTTCAAGGCGAACGGCCCTATTCTGCAATCAAAATAGCGATTGCCGTTGTGTTGGGCCTGCTTGTGGCTGGCGGGATTGGCTATATCATCGCCCAAAACCAGTAATCGACTTGGGACATTGAAAATGACTCATCACGCCGCTTTGCAAGAGCTGCTCGGCAGCCGTTTTTCCTGCCGCGCATTCCGCGCCGATCCGGTGCCGCATGAGGTCATTTCACAGATCCTTCTGGACGCGGGCCGCGCGCCGTCTTGGTGCAATGCCCAGCCTTGGAAAGTGATCCTCACCTCTGGCGCCGAAACCGACGCCTTTCGCGATGTCATGGCCGCGGCCTATGACAGTGGCAAACCGGCACCGGATTATCCGTTTCCGGCGACCTACTCTGGCGCACACCTGCAACGCCGCCGCACCTGCGGCATGCAACTTTATGAGGCCGTCGGCATCGGACGCGGAGACCGGACCGCACGCGCGGCACAGATGCGGGAAAACTACACCTTCTTTGGCGCGCCTCACGTCGCCGTGGTCACTTGTCCGAACGAACTCGGCCCCTACGGCGTGCTGGATTGCGGCGGCTTCATCACCGCGTTTTGCCTGTCAGCACAGGCACAGGGCATCGGCACTGTGCCGCAGGCGGCGCTGTCGCTCTTTTCCGACGCCATCCGCGACCACTTTGACATACCCGAAGACCGTAAGGTTCTCGCCGCCATCTCTTTTGGGTATGGCAAGGAAGACGCCCCGATCAACAGGTTCCGCACTGACCGCGCAGAGCTTGACGAGTTTGTGGAGTGGAAGAGCTAGGCGCCTCACCGCAATCCGCCAACAACCCGCGCTTTGACGTCGCCCGCTTCAACAAAGGGCCGCGCGCTTTCGTGCACGGCCTCGCTGCGATCCTTTCCGGCGATCCGGCGGCGGCGAAGCCAGAAAAACTTGCCCCATCGTCGCCATGTGCCCAGCATCGGCACATTGACGTCACAAGCAAACCGCCCGCGCCATCCCTCCGGCAAATTCACCCCGCAGGCTTCAAGCCGCTCCAACATCCAAACCAGAGAGATATTGCCCAACGGCCGTGCCGCACCAAACCCGTGCAACTGCCCACCCACGTCGCCATGCGCCCCCCGAAACCAGACCTGCTCCATGCGCCCGTCCCACATGTCCGGACACTCCCACATCTCCGGCATGAACACCGAGCGGGTCTCATCAAGCGCCAAAGCTTGAAAGCCGTGCCGCACCACCGGACTCAGGTGGTGATTGTGAAAGGCATGCCGCTTTTCTGTCAGACGCCACAACAGCGGCAACCGCGCGCCCAACGCTTTGACTGTGTCCCATACACCGACCATCTCGACGTCGATGCATTCGTGACAATGCGCGTCGCCAAAGGCTCGCGCCGCAGCACTGTCCGGTGTCAACTCATAGTGCCGATAGGCCGTGCGGATGTTGCGCTCTGTCGCGCATTCCGCCCGCAAAAGCCCGACCCGATCAATCACACCGGCAAGCGAACGCACCGCAAAAGCCCCGCGTGAATACCCCATCAGGACAATCCGGTCGCCCTCGCGATAGCGACTGGCGAGATAGCCATAGGCCCGCCGGATTTGCCGGTTGATGCCGCGCCCCATCAGCACATCCAGAGTCTGCCGCCAGCCAGGCCATTGCACCCCCGCCTCGTAATAAAGCGAGATGTCCGGCCCTGCCTCCTGCAACAAACGATAGGTCAGGCCCGCATTGGTTTCTTCACCTGCCCGCAAGCTCGACAATGTGCCGTCCAGAATGATCACATGGGTCAAAGGCCCGCGCCGAACCGCCACCTTTGAATGGTCCGCACCGGATCCCCCGCGCAACCATCCCCAAAATTTGTCACTCAGCGTTCGAAGCGGCATCCTGCAACATTTCCCAAACACGCAAAGGTGTGAACGGCATGTCCGCCTGACGCACACCCCGCGCCCAAAGGGCATCCTGCACTGCATTGGCCACAGCCGCCATCGCCCCCACGGTGCCGGCCTCGCCGCAGCCCTTCATGCCCATGATATTGGCGGTCGACGGCACAGCTTCGGTGGTAAATCCGATCATCGGCATATCGCTGGCCCGTGGCATCGCATAATCCATAAAGGTCGCGGTCAAAAGTTGGCCGTCTTCATCAAAGACCACATGCTCCATCAAGGCCTGCCCCGCGCCCTGCGCGACGCCGCCATGGACTTGCCCTTCGGCCAGCATCGGGTTGATCAGATTACCAAAATCATCGACCACGTTATAGCGGCCCATAGTCACCTGTCCGGTTTCGGGGTCAATTTCCACCTCGGCGAAATGCGCCCCATTGGGGAAGCTGCGCGCCGGAAGGGTCGTGCGCTCCTCATGGCTCAGCAAATCCTCACGCCCGTCAGCCCGCGCCATGTCTGCCGCCTCAAGGAACGTCGGATGCAGGTTCGAGCCGTCAGCGCGGAACTGTTCATCGTCAAACCGCACGTCGGCCTCGTCCACGCCCATCTTCTCCGCCAAATAGGGCGTGAAGGCTTTGATCATGGTTTGCACCGTTGCCAGTGTTGCGGTGTTCTGCACTGTAACCGAACGCGACCCGCCGGTGCCCCCGCCCTGTTTGATGCGGTCACTGTCGCCCTGCACAACCTCGATCATTTCCACCGGAATACCGGTCTGATCGCTCAGGAATTGGGCATAAACGGTCTCGTGCCCCTGCCCGTTGGATTGCGTTCCGACATAGATCGACACAGTGCCGTCTTCGTTGAACTCGACCTTGGCGCTCTCGCTCGGATCGCCCAGAATGCTCTCGATGTAGTAGCAAAGCCCAACGCCGCGCAGTTTGCCCGCGGCCTCGGAATTTGCCTTACGGGCACCATATCCGGGCAGGTCCGCGAACTCTTCCGCACGATCAAGAACCCGCACGAAATCACCCACATCATAGGTCTCGTCCGTGGTTGTCTTATAGGGAAACGCCTCTTTCGGAATGAAGTTGCGCCGCCGCAGCTCGGAACCAGACACGCCCAACTCGCGTGCTGCGCGATCCATCAGCCGCTCCAGCGCATAAATCGCCTCAGGCCGTCCCGCCCCTCGATAGGCATCCACCGGCGTCGAGTTGGTATAAACCCCGTCCACCTGCAACCAGGTGGTCTGCACGTCATAAACGCCCATCAAAACGCGGCTGAAAAGCTGCGTCTGAATGGCCTGCGCGAACTGCGAGTTATAGGCCCCCATATTGGCGACGCTGAGAACGCGATACGCCGTCGCCTTGAGGGTCTCGTCAAACGCCATCTCTACGGTCGAAGTCAGGTCGCGCCCCGCGTTGTCCGACAACATCGATTCTGTGCGGTCCGCGATCCAGCGCACTGGTTTGCCGGCAACCTTGGCAGCATGGGCAATCACGCCCGGTTCGTTGTACATCATGGCCTTCATGCCAAAACCGCCGCCGGTGTCCGGATTGGTGATCCGCACCAATTCCGCATCAATGCCCAGCATCCGTGAAATCTGGGCTTTCGGCCCCCAGACGCCCTGACCATTGATCGCCACATGCACACGGCCATCTTCGCCCCATTCTGCAAAGGCCCCGCGCGGCTCCATGGCGTTCACAATCACACGGTTGTCTCCAACCTCAAGGCTGACCACATGCGCTGCCGCCTCAAAGGCCGCCGCAGTCGCCGCCTCATCGCCCATGCCCCAGTCAAACGCGAGGTTCTCCGGGGCCTCCTCGTGCAGCTGCTCGCCGCCGCGAGACAGAGCCACATGCGCGTCCAGATCGTCATAGTCAAACATGATCATCTCGGCCGCATCGCGCGCCTGATCCATCGTTTCCGCGACAATCACAGCAATCGGCTCTCCGACATAGCGCACACGGTCCGTCGCCAGCAAAGGCCGCACCGGCCCCGCGCCCTTTGTGCCATCGCGGTTTTCAACCTGCGTGCCTTCAAGCGTCGCATCCATGCCAGCCGCCAGCAGATCTTCCTGTGTCAGCACAACCGCCACGCCGTCCGACTCACGCGCATCCGCCACATCCAGCTCGGTGATCACAGCATGGGCCACCGGTGAACGCAGGAAATAGGCAAACAGCGCACCGTCCGGCGTAATGTCATCGACGTACTGCCCCTGACCGGTCAGAAACCGCGTGTCTTCAAACCGTTTGACCGGCTGGCTTTTTCCGAATTTTTCCATGGCTGGCTCTCCCCGCGCGCTTAACGTCAGGGACAGTAGCGTTCATGCAAGCCGTGTCCAGAGGTCTTGCGCTTCACAACGTCGCGACAGTTACGATCTCTTGGCGGCCATACCCGTTAAACCCCGTGGAAATAGACGCCGAATAAGCCCCCATTGCGCGGATCAAGACATAATCTTCCTCTGCCACATCTTCCGGCAGCGGCATCAAATCCGGCAAACGGTCAAGACTGTCACACGTCGGCCCGAAAACCACCCGCGGCACGGCCTTTCCGCTAACCCTGTCTCCGCCGCGCAAAACCGACACCCGATCCGGCAGGCCTATGTCGCGCAACTCGGTTAGCGATCCGTATGCGCCATCGTTCAGAAACACCGACTCACCTCGCACAGCCTTCACCCGCAGCGCCAGTGTAAAGGCCTCCGCCACCATCGCCCGTCCCGGCTCACACACCAGTCCAGGGGCATCCTGCCCAAAAACCGCCCGCACTTCTTGTGAAATCCGCGAGAAAATTGCCTCCAGATCCGGCGCTGCACCACTGCGGTGTGCTGCAAACCCGCCACCGACGTTCAGTCGCTTCAACACCACGCCAGCCTGCCGCGTCACATCCGCAGCCACACCGACATAAACCGCCCAAGCTTCCGGATCGGCGCATTGCGTGCCCGGATGAAAGGTGATCGACGTGGCAAACCCCATATCACGGGCCGCCTGCAACAGAGTGACCGCCTGCTCCGGGTCCGCCCCGAATTTCTCGCCAAAATCATAGGCTGCGCCCGCCACTGGCAATCGCAAGCGCACCGCGATCTCAGTATCCTGACGCGGCACATCCGCCAGCTTCGCCAGCTCGCCATGACAATCCACCGACCAGCTTGCGATCCCGTGACCAACCGCCTCCGCAATCTCAGACCGCGACCGCACCGGATTGTGGTAATGCAGGACGGCATCCGCTTTCGCCCGACGCACCCGCGCCATCTCCAATGGCGACGCCACATCAAACGCTCCCACGCCAGCAGTCACCAGATTGTGCAAAACCGCTTCGTGGTCATTGGCCTTCACCGCATATGTGACAAGCCCGTCAAACCCCTGCAAAAACCGCCGCGCGGTGGCCTGCAACACTTCCGGTGCAAAATACAACACCGGCGCGTCCGGTTGGAATTTTGGCAAATGCCACTGTGGGGACGGCCACAAAGCCGGTTGATTGCGCATATTCTGCCTCTCCTGTTTCTTTCCAGATTGAGGTGAATTTTGGTCGATTTCACGCGTCACTCAGGATAAATTGCTGAAAACATATGGCGAAAAGACGACTCAATGATGCAACTTGACGACACCGACCACAAACTGCTCTCCCTGCTGTCTGAAAACGCACGCGCGCCTGTTGCCACGCTGGCACGCAAACTCAACCTTGCCCGCACCACAGTGCAGGCCCGCCTTGACCGCCTGGAAAGTTCCGGAGCCATAGCGGCCTACACTTTGCGGCTTGGCGAAATCGCCCGCCCGCGCATCCGTGCCACCGCGCTGTTGTCCATAGAACTGCGCGCCGGTCCCGCCGTGTTGCAAAAACTCAAAACCCTGCCCGCTGTGGAAACGGTCCACACCTGTTCGGGCCGCGTGGATCTGATCGTACAACTCGCCGCCGACAGCACCGCCGAACTCGACGACACGCTGGACAGCATCGGCGAGGCCAAAGGAGTCAAAAGCTCCGAAAGCCTGGTCCACCTCTCAACCCGCCTTGATCGCACCCGATCCTGACCTAGTCCCAGCCCTGAGCACGCACCCAGCCCAGCAACCAATCCCGAAACTTGCGCGCTGGTGGCCGCAAGGCACTCAGATCCTCATAGACAAGGTGATAGGCTTGAGACCCTCGCACCCGCGCGTCGCCAAGACAGGGCACCAGCCCCGCGCCCTGCATCTCCGCATCACTGGCCGGCGCCCGCGCCAAGGCAATTCCCCGTCCGGCCTTGGCCATGGCCATCGCCATCACCGTGCTGTCGGCGAATACCATCCGGCCGGCCCCCGGCATCACCCTGAGCGACTCCAGCATTTGCCGCCAGCCACTGCGATGCGTGCCCACTTCGATCAGCGGCCAGTTCAACAGGTCCGAAGCCTGCGTGATCCGCGCCGCGACCTCCGGAGTGGCCGCAGGGTATAACCATTCTCCCATGATCCGGTCACTTTCCGCGCCATAAGCATGTGGATTGCCGAAAATGATTTTCAGATCGAAAAATCCCTGTTGAAAATCCTGCGCGGAGTTGCCGGTGCTCAACACCACCGATAGCCCCGGATGCGCGGCCTCAAACCCCTGCAACCCCGGCGCCAGAACCCCATGGGCAAAGATCAATACGCACTGCACATAAAGCCCCTGCTCGCGCGACTGGCCGAACAGTCCTTCCGTGGCTTCTTCCAGCGTCATCAACGATTGCTGCACCGGCGCCAAGTAGGCCCGTCCCGCGTCGGTCAAGGCGACCGAATGGGCCTTGCGCACAAAAAGCGGCGCGCCAAGTCTTTCTTCCAGACTTTTCACCTGTTGGCTCACGGCGGCCGGTGACATGTGCAACTGCTGCGCCGCACGCGCAAAGCTCTCTGTGCGTGCCGCCGCTTCAAACACCCGAAGCCAGTTCAGTGATGGTAAGCGTCCTGTCATGCCAACCAGACTAAGTACAACTTAGCCTGCCCGTCTAGAACCATCGTGCTGCCATTGCCGCGCTCTGACCTAATCTGCGTGGTGCGAACCACACAGGACACCCCCATGCAATCCACCCTTTCCGACAGCCAGACAGCCCAGTATTGGGACGACGGCTTCCTCTTTCCACTCGATTTGATGAGCCCCGACGAAGCCGCACAATGGCGTGCCGAAATAGAAACCATCGAAGACGACTGGCTCGCGGCCGACCTGCCCCTGCCGCTGAACAGCTACAAGCGCGTGAACGCCCACGTGGTGCTGCCAATGGCCGCCAAACTTGCCTCAAATCCGCGCGTGCTGGACATTGTCGAGGGCGTGCTGGGGCCGGACATCCTCGTTTGGAGCGCCGAGTTTTTTATCAAAGAACCCAACACCACGGCCTACGTGTCGATGCATCAGGATCTGACCTATTGGGGTCTCGGCGCGATCGACGGTCTGGTCACGGCCTGGATCGCGCTCTCACCGGCCACCGTGCAGTCGGGCTGTATGGATTTTGTCAAAGGCAGCCACAAAAACCCGATCCTGCCCCACGCTGACTCCCATGGCGAAAACAATCTTCTGTCTCGCGGCCAAGAGGTGGCCGTGGACATCGCAGCGGAAGACAAGACCGCCATCGAACTGCATCCCGGTCAGATGTCGCTGCACCACGGACTGACCATTCACGGCTCGGGCCCAAATGCGTCTGATGATCGGCGCATCGGCTTTGTCGTGCGCTACATCAAACCCGAAATCGCACAGGAAGTGGCTGACAAAGACTTCGCCATGCTGGCGCGCGGTGCGGACCGGATCGGCAACTTTATCCATGTCGCCCCACCGCAAACGGCATTTGCTCCACAGTCGCTGGCGCTTTACGAAGAAATCAGAACTGCACAGGCCGCCGCCCTCATGAAAGGCAGCAAAGACACCAAAAGGCTTTACGGATGACCAAAACACCCAAAATGGACAAAGTCGATTTCACCCAAATGAAGGACGGCACGAAAGAGGAATACGAATTCCTCAACGCGCTGGAAATCGACCACACGCGCCACACCGCTGACCGGCTGCTTAAGGCGCTGGTGGAGCTGGACGAAAGCCTATCGGGCTATCAGATCACGCGCCTTGGCCATTCGCTGCAATCCGCCACGCGGGCGTGGAACGACGGGGCCGATATCGACTGGGTGGTCTCTGCCCTGCTGCACGACATCGGCGACATCTATGCTCCTTATAACCATGACGAATACGCCGCCACGATCCTCAAACCCTTTGTACGCGAGCAATGCAAATGGGTGGTAGAAACTCACGGTGACTTTCAAATGGTGTACTATGGCCACCACCTTGAAGGACACGACCAAAACAAACGGGAACGCCACCGCGATAACCCCTATTTCGAGGACAACGTTGTGTTCTGCGAGCGTTGGGACCAGGCCAGCTTTGATCCCGACTACGACACCAAGCCCATCGAGTTTTTCACCCCAATGGTGCGCGAGGTCTTTGATCGACCCGCCTATGACCCTGCCATCATCCGCGCCGGAGAGCGCGTGCCGCTGACCGACCCGGTCATCGCTGCCGAACGCGCCAGCCAATAGCGCGCGCTATCGGCACATTTTGTCGACAGAAATAGCACCAACCTGAAACAAACGCGCCCGATCCGTATCGCAGGATCGGGCGATTTTTCACTGGCACGGTCATCGGCTCCCCAGCCTGTACCGCAGACTCATTTTACGGCACCAAAGTTAACAAATCCTTGCTACTTCTCTTTGACGGCAAAGACCCAATTGACTAGCCCACCGCCTCTAGCGCTTTTGCATCACCGAACGGCCATGGTAAACTTGAGCCACCAACCGCCGCTTCGCGCTTCCCCTTTGGGCCTGTGCGCGTTAGAGACATGCCCGACTGAGAAACACGATCACAAGACCGATCACACCGAGGATCAAGACCGATGGCGATGGAAAAGACCTTCAACGCGGCCGAGGCCGAGAGCCGGCTCTATGACGCATGGGAAAAAGCGGGCTGCTTCAGCGCAGGCGCGAATGCAAAACCCGGCGCGTCCACCTATTGTATCATGATCCCCCCGCCCAACGTCACCGGCGTTCTGCACATGGGCCATGCGTTCAACAACACGCTTCAGGACATCCTGATGCGCTGGAAACGTATGCAGGGATTTGACACCCTCTGGCAGCCAGGCACCGATCACGCAGGCATCGCCACCCAGATGGTTGTCGAGCGCAAGCTGGCCGAGACCCAACAACCTTCGCGCCGCGAGTTGGGCCGCGAGAAATTCCTCGAAAAAGTCTGGGAGTGGAAAGGCGAGAGCGGCGGCATCATCGTCAATCAGCTCAAACGCCTCGGCGCCTCCTGCGATTGGGACCGCGAAGCCTTCACCATGTCCGGCGCGCCCGGCGCACCCGAAGACGTGGCTGGCGGCAACTTCCACGATGCCGTGCTCAAGGTCTTTGTCGATATGTACAACAAGGGCCTCATCTATCGCGGCAAGCGCCTCGTGAACTGGGACCCGCATTTTGAAACCGCGATCTCCGACCTCGAAGTGGAAAACATCGAAGTCGCCGGCCACATGTGGCACTTCAAATACCCGCTCGCCGGTGGCGCGACCTACACCTATGTCGAGAAAGACGAAGACGGCAACGTCACGCTGGAAGAAGAGCGCGACTACATCTCTATCGCAACCACCCGCCCCGAAACCATGCTGGGCGACGGCGCGGTGGCGGTGCATCCGTCGGATGAACGCTATGCGCCTATCGTGGGCAAGCTCTGTGAAATTCCGGTTGGCCCCAAAGAGCACCGCCGCCTGATCCCGATCATCACCGACGAATACCCCGACAAAGACTTCGGCTCCGGTGCTGTGAAGATCACCGGCGCGCATGATTTCAACGACTATCAGGTCGCCAAGCGCGGCGGAATCCCGATGTATCGCCTGATGGACACCAAAGGCGCGATGCGCGCGGACGGCGACAACTACGAAGCCGCCGCAACCATCGCCATGGCCGTCGCCAAGGGTGAGCGCACCCTGACGGAAAACGAAGCCGACGCGGTCAACCTCGTGCCCGACGACCTGCGCGGTCTGGACCGGTTCGAAGCCCGCAAGCTGGTGGTGGAGCAGATCACGTCTGAAGGCCTCGCGGTGATGACCACCGAGACGCAGAAAGACGAAGACGGCAACGAGATCGAAGTCTCCGTGCCTTACGTTGAAAACAAGCCGATCCAGCAGCCGTTTGGCGACCGCTCCAAAGTGGTCATCGAACCGATGCTGACCGACCAATGGTTCGTGGACGCCGAGAAAGTTGTCGGCCCCGCGCTAGATGCTGTGCGCGACGGCACCGTGAAAATCCTGCCGGAGTCGGGCGAGAAAACCTACTACCACTGGCTGGAAAACATCGAGCCCTGGTGCATTTCCCGCCAGCTCTGGTGGGGGCATCAGATCCCGGTGTGGTACGGGCTGGATCTCTCCGCCGAAGACTTCAAGGATGATGAAAACGATGGCGCGCTCGATCTTGTCGAGATGGGCCGTCTGCTTGGAGAAGGCGGCATGCTTCATCGCGAGAATGTCTCTCATTGCGCGGCCAGCTTTGCCGAGGTCGAATCCGGCTTCCTTGATGACAACGCCAACATTCCGGCGCCGCTGAGCCACGCGCAGGTCATCGAAGTGTCCGACAAACACGAGGCCATCCACCGCCTCGGGGAAAGCCTCGCACAATATGTGATCGACCAAGATCCGCTGAAACTGGTCTATCCCGTCTGGCGCGACCCCGACGTGCTCGACACATGGTTCTCCTCCGGCCTCTGGCCCATCGGTACACTCGGCTGGCCTGACCAGACGCCAGAGCTGGAAAAATATTTCCCGACTTCCACTCTGGTCACCGGTCAGGACATCCTGTTCTTCTGGGTCGCGCGTATGATGATGATGCAGTTGGCTGTTGTGGATCAGATCCCGTTCGACACCGTCTATCTGCATGGCCTCGTGCGCGACGCCAAAGGCAAGAAGATGTCCAAATCCACCGGCAACGTCATGGACCCGCTGGAGATCATTGACGAATACGGCGCCGACGCGCTGCGCTTCTCCTCGGCCGCTATGGCCGCACTTGGTGGCGTTCTGAAACTCGACATGCAGCGTATCGCGGGCTACCGCAACTTCGGCACCAAGCTCTGGAACGCTGCGCGCTTTGCCGAGATGAACGAGGTCTTTGCCGACGACGTGACCGCATGGTCCGGCGAGAAACTGACGCAAACCGCCAACCTCTGGATCGTGGGTGAAACCGCCAAGGTCCGCGAAGAGGTCGACGCGGCGCTGGAAAGCTTCCGCTTCAACGACGCGGCCTCCGCGCTTTATGCCTTTGTCTGGGGCAAGGTCTGCGACTGGTATCTGGAATTCTCCAAGCCGCTCTTTGGCTCCGTCGACGCAGCGGCTGTGGCCGAAACCAAAGCCACCATGCGTTGGGTCATCGACCAATGTCTGATCCTCTTGCACCCGATCATGCCCTTCATCACCGAAGAGCTTTGGGGCGAATTGGGGGATCGCGAAAAGATGCTGGTACACGCTGAGTGGCCTACCTACTCGTCGGCCGATTTCGTGACTGCCGAGGCCGACCGCGAGATGAACTGGGTCATTTCCGTGATCGACCAGATCCGCTCCGTGCGCGCGCAAATGGGTGTGAATGCTGGTGCCAAAATCGACGTGGTGGTCAGCGACATCACTGATCAGAACCGCGACGCTTTCAAACGCAACGAGGCGCTGATCTTCAAAATCGCCCGCGTGGTGTCCCTCGAAGAAGTTGAAACCTTCCCCAAAGGCACGGCAACCGTGGCCGTGGATGGCGCAACCTTTGGTCTACCACTGGCTGACATCATCGACATCGACGCCGAAAAAGCCCGCCTTGAAAAGGGTTTGGGCAAACTCGCCAAGGAACTCGGCGGACTGCGCGGCCGTCTGAACAACCCCAAATTCGTGGCCTCGGCACCGGATGAAGTGGTCGAAGAAGCCCGCGCAAACCTTGCCGCACGCGAGGAAGAAGAGGCCAAGATCAAAGCCGCTCTGCAAAAACTTGCCGAGCTGGACTGAGATCTTTGAAGTCGGGGTGTGTCATACCTAGGTACTGGATATGACACACTCTATTTCATCCCTCATCGAACGGCAGATGCTCAAGGCGCAAGCCGAGGGGCAGCTGGACAACATCTCCGGCGCGGGCAAACCGCTGCCGAGAAAATACGTCACAGAAACCGGCATGGCATCGGTCAGCAGCACGATCAAGGCCGGCATGGGCGTGCCCCGCAGACAGGGACCGCTCAAGGAACAGCTCGCCGAAGCGCGAAAATCGCTTCAGGACACCACTGATCCGGAAAAGAAAAAGGCATTGGTGGCCGAGATCGCCAAGCTCGAGCTGGCCTACAACATCGAGCGCGAGGCCTACCTCAACTTCATGAAATAGACGACGCCCGAAGGCGCCCTTCCTGTTGCTGCAAATACCTCGGGGGCGCGGGGGCTGGCCCCCGCTTCCGACCGATCGTCAGTCAAACACAGGCGCGCGTTTCTGCATGTTGGCCATGATGACTTCCATCTGATGCGGTTTGCCGATCAAAGTCGCCTGCAAGCGGCTCTCTTCCAACAACACAGCGTCAGGGTCGTGCATGTTGTCTTCGGCAAACCCGATCAGCGCCTTGGCTGCCCGGATGGCCGAGGGGCTCTTGCCCGCAATTTCTTCGGCCAGCGCCATCGCCGCCGCCAGCGGGTCCTCGGTGATCTCGGTCACAAGCCCCCACTCCAGCGCCTGCTCCGCCACAAAGGGTTCCGCGGTATAGGTCAAGCGACGCAGAACATCAGAGCGTGTCAGATGCGGCAGCAAGGCCATGCCGCCCATATCCGGCACGATGCCCCATTTCATTTCCATGATCGAAAACTTGGTGCCCGGCGCCGCAAAGCGCACATCCGCGCCCAGCGCGATCTGGAACCCGCCGCCGTAAGCCACGCCCTGAAGCGCACAGATCACCGGCATCGGCAACTTGCGCCACACAAGCGGCACCTGCTGGAACAGGTTGGCATTGCAGTGGGTGCGCGGCATCAACATCTCTTCAGGGTCTTTGCCCGCCATCGCACCAAAGCTCATCACATCAAGCCCGGCGCAGAACGAAGCGCCCTCGCCCGACAGCACGACAACCCGCACATCATCGCGCCCCATCAAGCTCTCGCCTGCCGCCGCAATCGCGTCCAGCATCTCGGGGTCCAGCGCATTCATCTTATCCCCGCGGGTCAGGGTTACGCGCGCGATGTGGTTTTCAACTTCGATAGATACGCGGCTCATGGCCAGCCTCCTCAGAATTCCGATCTCTCGCAGACTACTCTTCCCGCATAGCCAAGGAAATCCACCCTGACGTGAGGGCATTTCCCCTTGCTGCGCAGACGCCGTTGCGGCAGTTAATCCCTATGACCGGACCTCGCTTTACCAAACTCGCCCAATCCTTGCCAGCAACCGTGCCTTTTGTCGGCCCCGAAGCACAGGAGCGCGCTATGTCCCGTCCCTTTGCTGCGCGATTGGGGGCGAACGAAAATATCTTCGGTCCTTCCCCCAAGGCCATTGCCGCAATGGAACAGGCCGCAAGCGACATCTGGATGTACGCCGACCCCGAAAGCCATGAGTTGCGCACCGCGCTGGCCGATTTCCACGGTGTCACCCCGCAAAACATCGTTGTGGGCGAAGGCATTGACGGGCTGCTCGGCTATCTGGTGCGCCTGCTCATCGAGCAGGGCGACACCGTTGTGACTTCTGATGGCGCTTATCCAACCTTCAACTATCACGTCGCGGGCTTTGGTGGTGTGCTCCACAAAGTGCCCTACCGCGACGACGCCGAAGACCTGCCCGCATTGCTCGCTAAAGCCGCCGAGGTCGATGCCAAGCTGGTCTATTTCGCCAACCCCGACAATCCGATGGGCAGCTGGTTCACCGGCGAAGACATTGTCGCACACCTCGACATGATCCCCGAGGGCTGTGTGCTGCTGCTGGATGAGGCCTACATCGAACTCGCCCCCGAAGGCGCCGCGGCACCGGTTGACATCAACGACCCGCGCGTGATCCGCATGCGCACTTTCTCCAAAGGCTACGGCATGGCCGGTGCCCGCATCGGCTATGCGCTTGGCGAGACCGGCTTCATCCGCGCCTTTGAAAAAATCCGCAACCATTTCGGCCTGAACCGCGCTGCACAGGCCGGCGCGCTGGCCGCCCTGCAAGACGCCGGGTGGCTTGCCAGTACGCAGGCCAATGTTGCCGAGGCGCGCGACACCATCACAGGCATCGCCGAAAAACACGGCCTCAAGGCCCTGCCAAGCGCCACCAACTTTGTCGCCATCGACTGTGGCCGCGACGGCGCCTTTGCCAAGGCCGTTCTGGACGGTTTGGTGGCGCGTGGCGTCTTTGTGCGCATGCCGTTTGTCGCACCGCAAAACCGCTGCATCCGGCTGAGTTGTGGCCCTGCTGACGCGCTGGCTTTGTTTGACGCGGCACTAAAAGATGTGCTGGCCGAGCTGGGCTAGTCACCTAATACCCGCTCTGCACATTGCCGCGCGCACGCGCCTCACGCACTTGTGGCACCAAAACGCATCATTCCACGCTACACTCCCCGTTGAAGGGAGTGCAGCCATGTCCAGTCCGGTCAACCGCGTTGAAAACTACACCACCACCTGCCTCGTGCTGGGGCTGGTAAATCTTCTTTGGATTTTCGCCGCAATCTGGGCGCTCTTCGGTTTCGTGTGGGTGCTCTTCACGGGTTGGGTTCTGAACCTCGGCATCACCCGCCTCGCCCGACGCTAAGCGCTGGCGATCACATCCGCCGCCGCCTCAAGCGCGCCCGAGCCGTGCGGGATATCCAGCACCCGCATACCTGTCTGCACCGTGGCCAGCATGCCAAGGATCATCTGTGCGTTGACGTGCCCCATGTGACCAAATCGGAAAAACCCGTCGCCCTTGGGATCGTCTTGCGTGCTCATGCCCAGCCCGATGCCAAGCGTCAGCCCTGCCTGATCCTGACACCACCGCCGCAAGCGCGTGCCGTGTTCCTTACCGATCCGCAACGACGTCACCGCATGGCTGCGCGCCGCCACATCTGGAATATTCAACTCAAAGGGCCCGCCCGTGGCCCAGGCATCGCCTGCCGCCCAAATCGTCCGCGCCAGCACCTCATGCCGACGCCAAACAGCCTCCAGACCTTCGTCTTTGATCATATCCAGGGCCACACGCAATCCGTACAAATGATGCGTCGGCGCGGTGCCGCAAAAGAGTTGATAGTAAAACTCCGGATTGGCCCGTGGTACCCAATCCCAATATTTGCTGACCCGCTCCTGTTGCGCCCTGACCGCCTGCGCCCTGTCGTTGAAAAACACGAAAGCCATGCCCGGCGGCACCATAAGCCCTTTTTGGCTCGCGGCGACCATCACATCGACGCCCCAAGCATCCATCTCGAACCGGTCACACCCCAATGAGGCGATACAATCCGCCATCAACAGGGCCGGATGCCCCACGGCATCCATCGCGACCCGAATGGCGGCAATGTCACTTTTGGCCGATGTCGAAGTGTCGACATGCACCGCCAGTACCGCCTTGATCTTGTGATCCTTGTCGGCAGCCAGCGCCTCGGCAACCCGCGCCGGATCAATCGCACCGCGTCGGCCGAAATCCACCACGTCCGTCTCGATCCCCCGCCCTGCGGCGACATCGCTCCATCCCAGCCCGAAAGATCCCGCGACCGGCACCAGAACCTTGTCCCCTGCCGACAGCACATTTGCCAAAGACGCTTCCCACACGGCATGGCCGTTGCCGATATAGATCGCCGCATCGTGCGCTGTGCCCGCGACCATCTTCAGGTCCGGTAACAGCCCATGGGTCAAATCAATCAGCTCGCCCTCATAGATGTTGGGCGCCCCCCGATGCATCGCCCTCAACACAGCCTCAGGCATCACCGATGGGCCCGGAATCGCCAGATACCCCTGTCCGTGCGCTAGCGTCATTTTCAAAACTCCCTCTGCTCCAACGCCAGACACTACGCCCCCGCACGGCGGCGTCAATCCGCCTCACGCCAGTTTGCGCTAGCCTCACCCCGCACCGCGCGGTAAACCCGAAACATCGGACACTATCAAAGGCTCCGCCCGTGGACACACCCAAGGCCCTGCCCGAAACCAAAGCCTGGCCGCTGATGCGCTGGCTCTGGTCCGGATATCTAAACAAATACAAATGGTTGCTTTTGGCCGCTGCCATATTGATGGCTCTAGAGGGCGGCTCACTTGGTGCTTTCAGCTATATGATGAAGCCCATGTTTGACACGGCGTTTGCCACCGGCAACAGCGGTGCTTTGTTTTCAGTGTCACTGGTGTTTGGCGGAATTTTCCTGCTTCGGGGCGTCACAAGTGTCTGTCACAAAATCCTGATGGCCACGGTGTCGCAAAAATCGAGCGCCGATCTGCGCATGGATTTGGTTAGCAACCTCATGGT
Organism: Shimia haliotis; assembly: GCF_900114415.1. Taxonomy (GTDB): domain Bacteria; phylum Pseudomonadota; class Alphaproteobacteria; order Rhodobacterales; family Rhodobacteraceae; genus Shimia; species Shimia haliotis. The sequence goes on from NZ_FOSZ01000005.1 coordinate 206,695, forward strand.
GCAAGACAACGCCTTTCACCAAACCCACCCACCGGGTCATCTGATTCAGCGCGTGCAGGCAGATGTGCAATCCATCAACGGTGTTTGGGCCGCGTTCATCACCGGCGCAGGCCGCGACGTGATCGCCCTGTTTTCCTTGATCGGTGTCGCGCTCTCAATTGACTGGGTCTGGACGCTTGTGGCCCTTGTCGGCATTCCGATCCTCATACTGCCGGCCCTTGTGGCGCAACGTTTCGTGCGCCGCCGCGCCCGCGAAGCCCGCGACCTTGGCGCCGACATTTCCACCCGCTTGGACGAAATCTTTCACGGCATTGTGCCAACAAAGCTGAACCGGTTGGAAGCCTACCAGTCCGAACGGTTCCGCCGTGACACAAAATCGCTGGTCAAGGCCCAGATCAAATCCACCGCCGGCACCTCGTCCATCTCCGGCATGGTCGATTTCACCGCCGGTCTCGGCGTGTTCTGCGTTCTGCTTTATGGCGGTTCCGAAATTGTATCCGGCGAAAAAACCGTGGGCGAATTCATGGCCTTTTTCACCGCGATGGGGATGATGTTTGAACCGCTGCGGCGCCTCGCAGGCATCACCGGCCTCTGGCAGGTCGCGGCCGCAGCCATCGAACGGCTCAAGGAATTGATGGAGCTCAAACCCACCATCACCGATCCCGTCAAAGCCAAACCGGCGCCCGCTGGCGTTCCCGAACTGAAACTGGACGGCGTAAAGCTCTCCTATGGCGACACCGCCGTTCTGCAAGGCGCCACCTTCACGGCCGAGGCTGGCAAAACCACGGCCATTGTCGGCGCGTCAGGCGCTGGCAAATCCACGATCTTCAATGTTCTCACACGCCTCGTGGACCCGCAAAAAGGTACCGTCACTCTTCAGGGGGTGAACAACCGCGATCTGACGTTGAACGACCTGCGCAATCAGTTCTCCGTGGTCAGTCAGGAAGCACTGCTGTTTGACGAGACCGTGCGTGAAAACATCCTTCTGGGCCGCGAAGACGTGTCTGAAGAAGACCTGAAAAAAGTGCTCGACGCCGCCCATGTGTCCGACTTCCTGCCCAAACTGGCCAAAGGTCTGGACACAGAGGTCGGCCCGCGTGGCTCAAACCTGTCCGGCGGTCAACGTCAGAGGGTGGTGATCGCCCGTGCCCTGCTGCGCAACACACCTATTTTGTTGCTCGACGAAGCGACCTCCGCGCTCGACACAAAGTCCGAAACCGTAGTGCAAAAGGCGCTCGACAAACTCTCCAAGGGCCGCACAACGCTGGTGATCGCACATCGCCTGTCCACCGTGCGTGAGGCCGACAAGATCGTTGTCATGGACAAGGGCGCGGTCGTTGATCAAGGCACCCACGAAGAACTGCTGGCGCGCGGCGGTGTCTACGCTGAACTGCATCGCTTGCAGTTCAACACCGAGGGCGCCACAGCCGAGCAGCAGGCGCTGCATCCGGTGCCCGCAATCGCCGCCGGCTCTGCCGAGCCACGCCCTGGCATCTTGGGGCGTATCTTCGGTGGATGGTTGCGCAATTAACCCAGGGGAAACTCTTGACCTTTCGGGCGGTTTGAGTGCTTGCTGCCTGCCACCAGATCTGCGAGGGGAAGCGATATGTTTAAGCCAGCCATCACCGGCACCGGTGTTTTCACACCCGAACAAGTCATCACCAACGATGAACTGGTCGAAAGCTTCAACGCCTACGCAGACAAAATGAACGCGCAAAACGCCGAGGCCATCGCCGCCGGCGAAATGGAGCCGCTGCCGCATTCCTCCTCGGAATTCATCTTCAAGGCCTCCGGCATCGAACAGCGGCACGTTCTGGACAAATCCGGCGTGCTTGATCCCGACGTGATGCACCCCACATTGCGCCAGCGGTCTGACGACGAACCTGGTGTTATGACCGAAATGGCCGTTGATGCCTGCGGCAAAGCGCTTGCACAGGCGGGCCTGACCGGTGCCGACATCGATCTCGTGATCTGCGCAGCCTCAAACATGGAACGCGCCTATCCGGCTGTCGCCATCGAAATCCAGAAAGAACTCGGCGCAAACGGATTTGCCTTTGACATGAACGTCGCCTGCTCATCAGCCACCTTCGGCATTCAAGCCGCCGCAGACATGGTGCGCTCGGGCTCTGTGCGCCGCGCCATCGTCGTGAACCCCGAAATTTGCTCCGGCCACCTGGAATGGCGCGACCGTGACTGCCACTTCATCTTTGGAGACGTCGCCACTGCCACCGTGATCGAACGCTCTGAGGACGCCAAAGGCGACCACTTCGAAATCATTTCGACCCGTTGTGCCACGCAATTCTCCAACAACATCCGCAACAACAACGGCTTCCTGCGCCGCTCGCGTCCCGACGGCGTTGCCGACCGGCGCGACATGCAGTTCATGCAAAACGGCCGTAAAGTGTTCAAAGAGGTTGTCCCAATGGTGTCGGCCCATATGCTGAGCCACCTCGACGCCGAAGACGTGACCAACGTGCGCCGCCTGTGGCTGCATCAGGCCAACAAGTCGATGAACGACTTTATCGGCAAAAAGGTCATGGGCAGAACACCTGAGGCCGGCGAACAGCCCAACATCTTGCAAGACTACGCCAACACCTCATCCGCGGGCTCAATCATCGCTTTCTCTAAGTATTCCGATGACTTGCAGCCCGGAGACTATGGCATGATCTGCTCCTTCGGGGCCGGTTACTCTGTCGGGTCCGTGCTGGTGCGTCGCCACTGAGTCGCCCGCCACGCCGGTAAGATTTCCGCCTCGGCCGCTCAATCAAACCTGATGTGAATTACAGTCACACATTGGATACCTGTCAAAATTATCAGTTATTCAAGCGCGTATTGTGACTGAACTTTAACAGACTCCTTCATGTTCCTGCGCTAGCATTGTCTATGGAAGGTGCTGGCACTGCATAGCGTTGCTTCCCCAGGCGACCCGTAGGATCAGGCCCGGTTTTGGGAATTTTCCGCGACCCCCTTCTGCTCTGTGCAGTCCCGTGCAGAGGTTGTTGCACACACCCGTGCACTTGTTCCTGTATGTCTTTTTATGACGTGAGGGTGCCTCGGCTCGTCCGGGGCACCCTTATTTTGTCCCGCCGACATGCGCCGTAGCCACTATGTCTCCTCGGGGTCTCTGCGCCGGAATCGGCCCTTGCCTTGTGGCGAGACGCCCATCTCCACAAGCACTATCGGCTCCCCTTGGCGCTCGCGGCTCAGCGGGTCAGGCACCAGCCCGACACTCATAGCCAAAGCCGCAAGATCGGCCCGATTGTTCAATCCTGTTTTTGCCAGAATGTTGTTCATCCGCTGCCGCACAGCCGACACCGTCACGCCCAGCCGCTCGGCAATCACCTTGTCTTGCAATCCGGCGCCAATCATCTCAAGCAACTCCCGCTGCTTTTCTGAAATCCGGTTCCGGTCGATAAATTCGGCCGCAAAATGGGCCTGATAGTGTTGAAACCCCATCGTCGCCACGGTGTTCAACACCCATCCATGGGTCTGAATGATCCGCTTCATGTCGCGCTTGCTGTGATCGCCCGAGAAAGTGATCACAGAGGCCTGAGGCGGCGCATGCGCCCGAAGCGGAATAGAAAAGCCGGCCCGAATTCCACGACGCGCCGCTTCCTCTAGCACCTGATATCGAGCTTGCGGAATGTGCATATATTCGTCGATGAATTCCAATCCCACGGCAATCGGAGTCAGGTGGTTAACGGCATGCGTCCGGAAGTAGGACCATTTCAAAACTTCGGGGTCAGAATTATACGCATTCAGCCAACTTGAATCGTAAGACGTGCGAACAAAAAGAGTGCGGCGCCAATCGGCATAATTGTCCGCCGAAATAAAATCTACAAATGGCAGGTTAAGCGTGCGTCCAACACCAACAATCAGCGCCCAGACCTCGGCAGAGCTGTTGGTGCTCTCCAAGTCGACCAAAAAGGTATGCAGCAGTTCCGGGGTATGGCGCTCGGCCAAAAACAGCGGTCGGCGCGTACTGTGCTCAGGGCTCAGACAGTTTCCTCCTCAAGGTGCAACTTCATGTCCACCAACACTTGCTGCAACGCCACAGTCTCCCGCAACAACCGCTTGGCCTCGCTGACCGTGATAATGCCATCCTCAATCGACTGGCTGTATTCAGCCATCAACACGGCAAACCGTTGGCTCAGTGCAATGACGTCCGCGTTCACGCCCCCCGTGTCCTCAGAGTTCCTTCTGCGGTCATCGTGGTTGATCGTATTTCCCTTGAGTTCGGCCAAAGCCGAAGTCACATGCGGATAAGACGAGGCCTCTTCCAACGCCGCAACCGCGTCGATTGGCATGAAGCGGTCCAAATGTTCATCGTGAGAAGAATAATACCGGCCCAAAGTCGCCTTGGACTTTCCGGTCAATTCACACGCCGCCTCAATGCCGACATCCTTGACCAAGGCCTCGGTATGCTTCTTGAGATAGCTGCCTACAACACTCATTACACCTGCTCCGTTCTCCGGCTTTCCCAATTACAGGGGAATGCGCCAAGTCTTTTCCCATTAAAGACTTACTCTGAATTTGTCATTTGAAAAAGACCGGATGCAAACGTCCGGATTGACGAGTTGAAAGTTTATCGCAAAGGGGCTGGCTCCGGCACAAACCGATCTGTCCATCGGTGCCCCTAGCCTCCTCGGCCGCACGGCCCGGTCCAATCCATCCCCAAAGGTCAAGGCCTTTACGGAGCGGAAAGTGCAACCAAGTGTCGAGGCGGGACGGGAATTGAAAAATTTCCGTCCCGTTTTGCGTTCAGTCTTGCGAGCCACCTCACCAACGCTTTATCACCTCGCCCATGGCCAAACTCTACTTTCACTACTCGACCATGAACGCCGGCAAATCGACGGTGCTTCTGCAAGCGTCCCACAACTACCGCGAACGCGGCATGCACACCTATTTGCTGACCGCGCGATTTGACAACCGTGCGGGTGCTGGAAAAATCGCCAGCCGCATCGGCATCGAGGCCGACGCCGACACCTTTGACGAAACCAGTGACTTGTTCGCGCAAATCCGCGACCAACTTGCGGCGGATCCCTTCACCTGCGTGTTCATCGACGAAGCGCAATTCCTGACACAGGATCAGGTCTGGCAACTGGCCCGCGTGGTGGACGACCTCAAGGTGCCGATCATGTGCTACGGCCTGCGGGTGGACTTTCAAGGCCACCTCTTCCCCGGCTCTGCGGCGCTTCTGGCCTTGGCGGACGAAATGCGCGAAGTGCGCACGATCTGTCATTGCGGCAAGAAAGCCACCATGGTTGTCCGACAAGACGAACAAGGCAACGCGCTGCGCGAAGGCGCGCAGGTCCAGATCGGCGGCAACGAAACCTATGTCTCGCTCTGCCGCTACCACTGGCGCGAAGCAATGGATGATTTGCCCGACTGCTAAGACCACCGCAGACACCGACGCAATACCGACAAAATGCCGACGCTGTGCCGACCTGCCCGTCAGACCCTATTGGGCAGCGGTTTCTTCGCGGTAAAAGCCCTCAGGTTGTCCACCGCCATCAGGCCCATTTGCGTCCGAACCTCAAGCGCTGCCGTGCCCAGATGCGGAAGCAAAGTGACGTTGTCTAAGTCACGCAGGGCCTCCGGAACTTCGGGCTCAAATTCATAAACATCCAGCCCCGCTCCGCCTATGACACCGGCCTGCAAGGCCGCAACAAGCGCCTGTTCATCAACCACCTCGCCGCGCGAAATATTGATGAAATGCGCATGCGATTGCATCGCGGCAAACACATCCGCATCAAACAAATGGCGGGTATCTACTCCCCCGGGAACGGCGGCAACCACAACATCGGCGCGCGCGGCCATCTCGGCCAAGGACGTCACGCGCTCGGCGTCAAACGACAACTGTTTTTCTGAACGGTTCCAATACAGTACCTTCATGCCAAAGCCAAAATGGCACCGCTGCGCAATCGCCTGACCAATCCGCCCCATGCCCGCAATCGCCACAGTTTTCTGCGTCAGATGCATGCCCAACATCTGTGTCGGATGCCAGCCCTCCCATTGACCGGATCGCACCAACCGCTCACCTTCCGCAGCCCGTCGCGCGCTCATCAACATCAACGTCATCGCAATGTCTGCGGTCGCATCTGTCACGGCACCTGGGGTGTTTGTCACCTCCACCCCCGCAGCCCGCGCCGCAGAGACATCGATGTGGTTGAACCCAACACCAAAATTGGCAAGTAGCTTGCACCGTGGCTCCGGCACGTCCGCAAATACCGCGGCATCAAACGCATCACCCAAAGTGGGCAGGACCACGTCATATTCCGCCAACGCCGCCCGTAATTCCTCTTGGTCCAAAGGCAGCGTTTCCTGCCGAACCACCACGTCAAAAACCTGCCGCGCAGCCGTCACCACGACCTCTGGTAAAGGCCTTGAAATGAATAATTTTTTCAATGCATTCTCCCGCCGACCGGCACGTCTTTGTCGGGGCCGACTAGCACAATGTCCCCGTTCTCGTCGGGCAGTCCAAGCACCAGAATTTCGCTCATGAACTTGCCAATCTGGCGCGGCGGGAAATTCACGACCGCCATCACCTGCTTGCCGATCAACTGGTCTGGATCATAGTGTTTCGTGATCTGTGCCGAACTTTTGCGTTCGCCAAGCCCGTCGCCAAAATCCACCCAAAGCTTGATCGCGGGTTTTCGCGCCTCGGGATAAGGCTCCGCCCGTGTCACCGTGCCGACGCGAATGTCAACTTTCAGAAAGTCGTCAAAATCAATATCAGCCATTCGCCAGCTCCTTACTGCGCAGCGCCGCCGCGCCAACCGTTCGTTGCATCAGCGGCGGCAAACCGGATTGCGGATCCATCAATTCGTCCAACCCTGCCTGCGTCGTGCCGTTCGGACTTGTCACATTAATGCGCAGCTGCTCCGGCGTTTCTTCTGCAATCTCAGCCAACGCGCCCGCGCCTGCCACCGTTGCTTTCGCCAGCGCCATCGCCAGCTCGGCAGGCAACCCTTGTGCCTCGCCCGCAGCGGCCAATGTTTCAATCATATGAAAGACATAGGCCGGTCCGGATCCGCTGACGCCAGTCACCGCATCCATCTGCCCTTCGTGCTCTAGGCGAACCACCTGTCCCACCGCCTGAAGCAAACCCTCGGCGGCCCGCAATCCGATGTCGCCTGCGGGGCCGTTGCCTACAATGGCGGAGATACCCTTGCCAACTGCGGCGGGTGTGTTTGGCATGGCCCGCACGATGGGTGTCGCCGCGCCGAGCATCTGTTCATAGGTCGCAATCGAAATGCCGGCGGCCACTGACACAAACAGCGTATCGCCATTGCCCATCGCAGCCAGCGTCGGCAGAGCATCAGCCATCATCTGAGGCTTGACCGCAATGATCACAATAGCTGGCTGAGCCGGCAGATCAGCATTCACATGAACGCCGGAATTTTGCACAAAATCATTTGGGTACGGGTCTTTCACCCAAACCGAGGCGGCCGGAAGCCCGTCTGCCAGCCAGCCCTGTAACATCGCGGATCCCATCTTGCCGCATCCCAGCAAGACCAGCCCTTTGTCGGCGACCGTTTTCATGTCCATGATGGTTCCCCCTGTTCGTTTGGGGGAAAGTGTTACGCCCGCCCGTAGGCCTCTGCAATGGCAACCTGCATCGCGTCTTCCACCTTGCGATCGCCCCAGACAACCAGTTGGAACGCCGGATAAAACCGCTCGCATGCCTCAACCGCTGCACGGATCAACGTGTCAATCTGCTCGGGGCCGGCAATCTGCCCGCCAGTCAACGCAAGGCCGTAGCGATAAATCATCAGCTGTTGCTTGTGCCAATAGGTGAACGCACCGGTCCAACACTCATCGTTCACCGCATTCAGCGCTTCATAGAGCTGCGGCAGTTTTTCCTCGGGCGGCTCGTTTTCAAACGAACATACAAGGCGCAGCGTTTCGTCATATCCCGACCAGGCCAGTGTGATGGAATAGGTCTTCCACTGTCCCTCCACGGCCATGGCGATCTGATCGTCGGCGATACGGTCAAAGTTCCAATCATAGTGCGTTGCAATATGTTCGACGATGTCGATTGGATGCAGGTCTTCTTCAAGAAGATGTTCAGACAATGCCATAGCGCCACCTCGTTTTTTGCTGTGCGCTTAGGACGTGGCAGCATCCCTAACGCTTGGTGTCTGCTCTAGACCCTGTGGTCGTTCCCACGGATCTTACAACATATCGTGCTGCGCCGGTGCAGGCCTGTAAAGCAAAATATCTGTGGATAACGCAATAAGTTGTGGATTAAACTGATTTCAGTACAAGACGCAGTCTTTTCCTGCGCCCTCGCCCGCAAAAATCGGTCGAGACCGGAATTTTTCGCTAGAAATTAATTGGTTAACGCAAAAATGCGCCCCGACGCACCATGTTGTGCGCCATCAATTTGCGGTTCTTTGGGCGATTGTCGTGCCATCCATCAGACCCGCCGAGGGGTACAGAACCACGCGATCTCCTGCCGCAAGCCCGTCCAGAACCTGCGCCTCAAGTCCGTTATTGCGCCCGACCCGAACCGTGCGCAGCGCCGCAATCCCGTTCTCTCCGCCCACAAAAACCATCCACTTTCCGTCCTGCCTGAACAGCGCGCTGGACGGCACAATCAACGTGTCCTCGGCCTCCCAAACCACGATCCGCGTTTCAACCCGAAACCCGTGGCCCAACGTGCTCCAACTGTCAGGCTCACCCGCAAAACGGATCACCGCATTCACCCTCTGCTCTTCCACGCCCAGCGCGGAATGTTTTGTGAACCCCCACGGATCGATGCGTTCGACCACGCCTTCCAGATCCCCTTCGCCGCCCCAGTTTGTGATGATCACCCGATCGCCTATGGTCACACGCACCGCATCGGTGGACAGCAACTCCACGATCACCTCAAGGTCACTGGTCGTATCTCCGACTTCCAAGATTGGCGCGCCGGCGCCCAGCGTGGTTTCGCTTTTCTGTATCACCCGCAACACACGACCAGTGATCGGGGACGGCAACGAAATCGGGTTGGCCTCGGCACTCTGGGCAACGCCATAAAGTCCCTGATCGTCAAAGCTGATCAGCCGTGCCTCGGCGTTGTTCAAATCCGCCACCCGCATGGAAATCGCCGCCCGCGAGGTATCCACCGTGGCTTGTACCGCCTTCCATGTGCTTTCTGCCCGATCAAGCGCCGCCCGCGAAATCGTGTCCTGTTTGAACAATGCCCGCGCACGTTTCACGTCTTCCTCAGCCAGACCCCGATCAGCCAGCGCCTTGTTCAAATCCGCCTCCGACACGCGTAGGGCAGCCTCTGCCGCCGCAATCGCCGCCCGCGCCTGTTCCTTGGTGCGAATGTCCAACGCCGCCGGATTGATTGGCAGCATCTGCGCCACCACGGTCTTGCCTTCCTCAACAAAATCACCTGGCTCCAGCGACACCCGCATAAGCCGGCCGGCAATCGGGGTGGACACCACATAGGGATCCCGCACCTGCGTGCGCGCTTCCTCATCCACCGTCACCACCATCGGTCCGCGCGTCACCTCGCCAAGGTCCACCAACATAGGTTTGGGCCAGAACGCCGCCGCCAAAGCGCCGCCAATGGCCAACGCTGCCACAACCGTCAAAACCCGCCGTGATTGCCGTTTCTTCGCCATTGCGCTCACTCTCTCGTCTTCAGGGTCGCCACAAGGTCGACCTTCTCGATCTCACGTTTTACCAGCCACCCGCTGATCAAAGCAGCCAGCACCACAGCCACACCCGCGATGCCAAATGCATCGGCGCGGAAGCCCGTAGGGATCTGGTACAAATCCGTGCTGAACCCGGCGGCCACAAGATAGCTCAGACCAAAACCCAACAGCACCCCGAGCGGCAGCGCGATCAGCACCACAAGCGCCAGTTCACCCAAAAGGATAAAAGCCGCCTCGCCTTGCGAAAACCCCATCACCCGCAGGCTCGCCAGATCGCGCGATTGTTCGCCAAAACTTATGCGCGCACTGTTATAAACAATGCCAAATGTAATGATCCCCGCGATCAACGCCATGACATAACGCATAGTACCCGCGCCCTCATCCATCAGCTTTTTCATCGCCAGACGCGCGTCGTTTTTACGGGTCACGCCGGCCACACTCGGCACGTCCTTGATCTCTTTGAAAAACGCTCGATAGGCATCTGGGTCGATCCGCAGAAATGCTCCCGAAATCCGCCCTGGTTCGCCCATCGCACGGTTCAGCGCATCAATGTTCATATAGGCCGGCGCGCCCATCAACGTGTCCGCTATCCGCGCCACCCGCAACTCCAGCGTCGGCCTGCGCCCCTGAAGAACTTCCACAGTCACCGTGTCACCCGCCTGAACCCCAAGCGTGTCCGCCAATGATTTTGCAAGAACGATTCCGCTGGCCGGCATCGGAATATCGCGATGGTCCGCATCCACTGCCCGGCTGAGGTGCGCCCCGTCAACCATGCCCGTAACCGACCCTCGGTAGGTCTCTGTGCCATAGCGCAAAACTGCGCTCACTCCACGAGTCGGCTCAACCTCGATCACCCCCGGCATATGCGCCAGATCAAATGCCGCCTTCAGCGGCATCTGCTCAAAGAATGTGACTGTCACATCAGAGCGGTCGATCACGCTGAATGTGGTGTCCAGCGCCTCGTCAAAGCCCGACATCACCGACATCTGCGCCGAACTTAACCCCATGCCGGCCGCGATCCCGAGCACCGCGCCAAACACTCGCCCCGGATTGCGCATCACACGGCGCAGCACCATACGGCTCGGCTGATCAAGCCACGACTTGAGCGAAGCGGTGATTGCGCCGGACCTCGAATAGTCGGCTGGCGCGGGCGGGCGCATGGCCACCGCAGGCGTCAGGGCAAAGACCTGCCGCAACACCGACAATCCCCCGACCATCGCCGCCAACACTGAGATAAAGATTCCGGTCGCAAAACTTGAGGGTTCAACGCGAAAAACCAGAAACGGCAGATGATAGATATCCTGATACAGCCCCGCCAGTCCACGCCCTGCCCACACCCCACCAAGACATCCCATCAATGCCCCCGCAAGTGCGATGAAAACCACCAGCTTAAAGTAGTGAAGCGCAACTTCGGTGTCGGTATAGCCAAATGCCTTGATCAGGCCGATTTGTTCCCGCTCGGCGCTGACCATGCGGCTGACCACGATATAAAGCAGAAAGGCGGCAACCCCCATAAAAATGGGCGGCACAGCCGAAGACGTCGCCGTCAGCCCTTTGATTTCCTCGCTGAGAAACCGGTTCGAAAGTTGATCCTCCAGCCCATATGCGCCAAGCCCGCCATAGCGGTCCAAGAGCGCATCCACCGCGGTCAAAACCGGCTCCAACTCCGCGCCCCGCTCAAGCGACAACAACGCCTCATTGAAGGCACCTTTCATGTCATATGCCGCCTCAAGCGCGTCGGCATTCAGCCACAACACGGCAAAGCGTGCATCATCGGGCACAAATTCTCCCGGTGCGGTGGTAAACAGGAACTCTGGCGACTGCGCGATTCCGACGATGCGAAACGCGCGCTTGCTGCCGTACATCGTGGCCGAAAGAACGTCGCCAAGCCCCAAACCGTGAGCGTCGGCAAAAGCGCGCAGCAACAAAATTTCGTCCGTGCGACCAGCACGGGGCCGCTGCCCCTCCGAAATATAGACATCATTCAGCCACGGATCGCGCCACTCCGGAAGGCTCAACACCTGCGCTCTGACCGGCAAATCCTGCCCCGCCATATCAACCAGCGCGCCCCCCTGGACCCGCCCCTCAACCGCGGCCACGCCAGGAATATCCGCCAACCGATCCAGCATCTTCTGCGGGGCCCGCGTGACAGGCGCGAACACATCGGCCAACCGATACCGCTCATAGTAGGTGGCGCGGGTCTGCTCGAGAGATGTGATCATCCCCGACATCATCACCTGCAAAAGCACACCGACAGCCACCACCATCGCGATAGCAGCGGCCTGCCCTTTAATGCGCCACAAATCACGCAGCAGTTTCCGGTCGAGCGCGCGCATCACCTCACCATGCGATCTCGTCAGGGCTCAGTCGGGTGTCGTTTTCGGTGACGGTCCGAATTTGCCCGTCGGCGAAATGGATCACCCGATGCGCCATTTGCGCGGTTGCCGCTGCATGGGTCACGACCATCACCGTCGCGCCAAGTTCGCGGTTCACGTCGTTGATCACATGCAGCACTGCCCGCCCCGTTGCGCTGTCTAATGCGCCGGTGGGTTCATCACAGAAAAGCACCGTCGGGTTTTTGGCAATTGCGCGCGCGATCGCCACGCGCTGCTGCTCGCCGCCCGACATTTGCGCCGGAAAATGGTTCATCCGCTCTCCAAGCCCCACAAGCTCAAGCGCGCGCTCAACCTCCATCGGATTGTCGGCGATCTCAGTGACAAGCTCGACATTTTCATAGGCGGTCAGCGAGGGCATCAGATTGTAGAACTGAAACACAAAGCCCACATGGTCGCGCCGATAAAGCGTCAACTCGCGGTCGCTCATCTCGCTCAGGTTCTGATCCTGAAACCACGCCTCGCCATCGCTGGCCCGATCCAGCCCCCCGACAATATTGAGCAAAGTCGACTTGCCTGATCCGGACGGCCCCAACAAAACGACAATTTCGCCTTCAGGAATCTCCAGATCCACGCCGCGCAAGGCATGCACGGCCGCCGCGCCTTCGCCGTATACCTTGGTCAGGCCGCGGGTGCGAAATGTTGCGGATTGAGGTATCGTATTGCGGTCCAACATGACGTCTCCTTCTTGCCAAAGGAGACTAGGCCGCCGGCGCGGCCCTGTCCATGTGTCGCAAAGTATCAGGCAATTTTACGCCTGATCAGAAACGCTTACTTGTTTTCAAGCGCGTCAATACGCGCCTTCAGCGCTTCGTTTTCTTCACGCGCTTTCTGGGCCATCGCTCGCACCGCATCGAATTCTTCGCGGGTGACAAAATCGCGGTCCGCCAGCCAGCGGTCCATCAGCGATTTCATGGCGTTTTCCGCCTCGTCCTTTGCACCTTGGGCCACGCCCATCGCATTGGTCATCAGCTGGGACATGTCGTCCATGAACTTGTTACGGGTCTGCATCAATCTCTCCGCTTTTGGCTGTCCTCTATATGGGGGGCTGCGCGCGCGGACACAAGTCGCTTTGCCCGCCTTGACTTTATCCGCCCCGCACGGCCACTTAGGCCCAACTGGTGAGGACCCTATGCGCGCATCCATTATGTTCCCCGAGATTTCACCCGAGATCTTCTCGATCACGGTCTTTGGCATGGAGTTTGCCCTGCGCTGGTACGCGCTGGCGTATATCGTTGGCATCCTGATCGGCTGGCGGATCGTTGTCGCAGCGGTGCGCGCCCCGCGCCTTTGGCCCAATGACGAGGCCCCCATCAATCCACGCCAGATAGAAGACCTGCTGACTTGGGTGATCCTTGGCGTGATCCTCGGCGGGCGTCTGGGCTATATTCTCTTTTACAAGCCCGCCTACTACGCCGCCAACCCGGCTGAAATTCTGCAAATCTGGCAAGGCGGCATGGCGTTTCACGGCGGCATGCTTGGCGTGATCGTCGCCGCATGGCTTTACACGTCCGCTCACAAGCTCAACAAGCTGCGCGTTTCTGACGCCATGGTTCTCGGTATTTGGCCGGGTTTGCTTCTTGGTCGGATTGCCAATTTCATCAACGCGGAACTCTGGGGCCGGCAAACGGAAATGCCATGGGGCGTGATCTTCCCCGGCCACGCGGCGCAGGATTGCGGCCAACTGCTCGGCCTTTGCGCCCGCCATCCGTCCCAACTCTATGAGGCCGCAATGGAGGGCCTCATTCTCGGGGCTCTTCTGCTCTGGCTCGCATGGCGTCGCGGTGGCCTCAAACGTTCTGGCTTGCTGTCTGGCGTTTTCTTTGCCGGCTACGGCGCCGCCCGCTTTATCGTCGAATTCTTCCGCCAACCCGACGCCCATTTTGTGACCGAAGGCAACCCGCTTGGCCTTGCCCTGCATCTTGGCGGCTACGGGTTCACCATGGGCCAATTGCTGTCGCTGCCAATGATCCTGATCGGAGGCTATCTGATCGCGCGAGCTAAACCGGCGTGAGCGCGCTGACCCAACACCTTTTGGCCCGCATCGAGGCCCACGGCCCCATGACCGTGGCCGATTTCATGACCGAGGCGCTGCTGCACCCCACGCTTGGCTACTACACCACCCGCGACCCGCTCGGCGCGGCCGGCGATTTCACCACCGCGCCGGAGATCTCGCAAATGTTTGGCGAACTCATCGGTCTCGCGCTGGCTCAGGCTTGGCTGGATCAAGGTGCGCCCGCGCCCTTCACGCTGGCCGAACTCGGCCCCGGGCGTGGCACGCTAATGGCCGACATTTTGCGCGCCACACAACAGGTGCCCGGCTTTCACGCCGCTGCCCAAGTGCATCTCGTCGAAGCCTCCCCCACGTTGCGAGCCAAGCAAAAAGACACGGTTGGCGCAGCCACTTGGCACAACAGCGTCAATGATCTGCCGGAGCAACCCCTGTTCCTTGTGGCCAATGAATTCTTCGACGCCCTGCCCATCCGCCAGTTCCAACGCGGCTCTGAAGGCTGGTTTGAACGCCTGATCACCGCCCGCGACGGAGCGCTTGCCTTCGCCCTCGGTCCCGAGCTTCCCCAGCCCCAACTGCAGCACCGGCTTGCCGACACCACCATCGGTCAGATCGTGGAAACATGCGCCCCTGCACACTCGGTGGCCGACATCATCGGCACCCGCATCCAAACCCATGGCGGCGCGGCTCTGCTGGTTGATTATGGCGACTGGACCTCGCTGGGCGACACGCTGCAAGCACTGCAAAACCACGCCCCCGTCGACCCGCTCGCCTCGCCGGGCGAGGCCGACCTGACAGCGCACGTCGACTTCGAGGCCATCGCCCAAGCCGCTCCCTGCGCGCACAGCCGGCTTACACCGCAAGGCGTTTTTCTTGAACGTCTTGGCATCACCCAAAGGGCGCAAATGCTGGCCAAGCGCCTCCGCGGAGAAGCGCTCGAAAACCACATCATCGCCCATCGCCGCTTGACGCATCCACAGGAAATGGGAAACCTGTTCAAAGTCCTTGCCCTCTTTGCGCAAGACTCACCCCCTCCACCTGGATGCACCTCATGACCTTGGAAATCCTCACGTCCGACCTTCTCAGCCCTGTGCGTCACGGGTTTTTCACGCGTCGCGGCGGGGCATCTTCCGGTGTGTTTGAGGGGTTGAACTGCGGCACCGGCAGTTCGGATCAATCCGAGATTGTGGAAATCAACCGCAGCCGCGTCGCCGAGGCTATGGATGTGCCCTTAAGCCATCTGGCGCAGCCCTATCAGGTGCATTCCGCTGACGTGATCACCGTGACAGGGCCGCAAACCGGCGACCGTCCCAAAGCCGACGCCATTGTGACCGCCACACCTGGCCTTGCGCTTGCCATTCTAACGGCGGATTGCCAGCCGGTGCTTTTTGCCGATCACGATGCGGGTGTTATCGGCGCCGCCCACGCCGGCTGGCGCGGCGCGCTGGACGGTGTGCTTGAAGCCACTTTGGACGCAATGGAAGCCCTTGGCGCCTCCCGCGCCGACACCAGCGCCGTCATCGGCCCGTCGATTTCGCAGGATGCCTATGAAGTCGGCCCCGAATTTTTTGACAGTTTCACAAGCAACGACACCGACTATGCCCGTTTCTTTGCGGACGGCACCGGTGATCGCAAACTCTTTGACCTTCAGGGCTTTGGCCTGCACCGCCTGCACGCCTCGGGAATCGGCGCCGCAGAATGGACCCGCCACTGCACCTACGCGGACAAAGACCGATTCTACTCCTATCGCCGCACCACCCACGCCAAAGAAGCAGACTATGGCAGGCTGATCTCGGTCATTCGCTTGTAATTTGGGGCTTTGGGACGCCGCGCGCCACATTTGCGCCAAATTGCCTTAAAGTTGGTGCGCAATTTTCCTCAAATCTGACCAATCCTGCCCCATCTGCGCCCCATTCGAGGGCCAAATTGTTCTCAACACGGAAACAGACCGGCCACAAAAGAAGGGCCGTGAGCCAAGGAGAGCAGACATGAAAAACCAACGCTTTATCAAATCGGTCGTCGCGGCATCCAAAGCAGAGACCCCTGCCATGCCATGGGCTCGCGGCGCGCGTCGCCAAGCGTTCATCGCCAAGCGCAAAGGCGCAGGTCTGGCGAAAGTCGCCTAAGACCTCCGGATACCCGGACCCCTCGTGAAAGAGCCGCCTAATCGGGCGGCTTCTTTTGTTTGTCTTGGTAATTTCTGAACCGCTGAGGTCTCAGGCGTCGCGGCTGAGGCGCTCTTCAAGCACTTCAAACGGCACGCCCGGATCATCCTTTGCCCCGCGGATCACCAACGAGGTTTTCACACTCGCCACATTGTCCGCCTTCAGCAAATCTTCGGTCAAGAACGTCTGGAACGTGCTCAGGTCCGGAGCGACACATTTCAGGATGAAATCCACCTCGCCATTGAGCATATGACACTCGCGCACCAGCGGCCATTCGCGGCAGCGTTCCTCAAAAGCACTCAGATCTGCCTCGGCTTGGCTCACCAACCCGACCATGGCAAAAACCTGCACTTCAAAGCCCAATTCGCGGCTGTCCACATCTGCGTGATAGCCGCGGATGTACCCAGCTTCTTCCAGCGTGCGCACACGCCGCAGGCACGGCGGCGCCGAAATCCCGACTCGCTTGGCGAGTTCCACGTTGGTCATCCGGCCATCGGCCTGCAATTCTGCCAGAATTTTGCGATCAATCGGATCAAGCCGGTGTCCAGCCATGTGGGCAATCTTTCTTCTTGGATTTGCGGTTCTTATACCACCGCAACGCCCGCGCGCAATAATGTTTCGCGTCAGCGCAATATCCTTTTGCATTGTCCCCCACATCGGCGGATCGCGAGACTGTGCGTTCCTGAAACAGCACTGCCCCTTTTCCTGAAAGCGCGGGGCGGCTATATCCGCTAACGGACTCGCAAAGACAACACATGAAAAGGTGCCTCATGGCCGACACGAAACACACCAAGGTTCTGATCATCGGCTCCGGCCCTGCTGGCTACACCGCCGGCGTTTATGCCAGCCGCGCCATGTTGGGGCCGATCCTTGTGCAAGGCCTTGAGCCGGGTGGCCAGTTGACCACCACAACCGAGGTTGAGAACTACCCCTCTTTTGTCGAAGTGCAGGGCCCTGAATTGATGATGAAGATGGAAGAGCACGCCCGCGCCATGGGATGCGAGGTGATCGGAGACATCATCACCGATCTCGACCTGTCCGAGCGCCCGTTCAAAGCCAAAGGCGACAGCGGCACACTTTACACAGCCGATGCCGTGATCCTCTGCACCGGCGCCCGCGCCAAATGGCTGGGTCTGGAAAGCGAAGAAGCCTTCAAGGGCTTCGGCGTGTCTGCCTGTGCCACCTGTGACGGCTTCTTCTACCGCGGTCAGGAGATCGTGGTTGTCGGCGGCGGCAACACCGCTGTTGAGGAAGCGTTGTTCCTGACAAACTTCGCCTCCAAAGTGACCCTGATCCACCGCCGCGATGAACTGCGCGCCGAGAAGATCCTTCAGGACCGCCTGCTCAAGCACGAAAAGATCGAGACCCTCTGGTTCCACGAATTGGAAGAGGTTGTCGGCACCGACATGCCCAAAGGCGTGACCGGCGTGAAGGTCAAGCACACCCAAACCGGTGAAATCACCGAGATTCCGGCGGCAGGCGTGTTCATCGCCATCGGCCATGCGCCAGCCTCCGAGCTGGTCGCGGATCAGCTTGAGCTTCACAACGGCGGCTATGTGCACGTCGAGGCCGGCTCCACCCGCACCTCGATCCCCGGCGTATTTGCTGCGGGCGATCTGACAGACCACGTTTATCGTCAGGCCGTGACCTCGGCCGGCATGGGCTGCATGGCCGCGCTGGACGCCGAAAAATTCATCGCTGAACAGGAATAATCCTGCCACGAAAAAACACAGGCAACCGGCACAACTGCCGGTTGCCACACCCACCCCCAAGGCCGTAGCCTTCGCTCAGCGAACAGGAGCCACGCCTTGACCCAAGCCCAAGCCACCGCCCTCAGCTTAGATGACATCCCCCACCCGCCGCTGACACCGGTTGTCGGGCATACGCTGGATTTGTTGCGCGACCCGATGGGTTTGCATATGGGCGCCGCGGCAAAATTCGGCCCCGTCTACAAGGTCAAGGTTCTGGGCCAATGGCGGGTATCTCTTGGTGGGGCCGAGGCGCTGGAATTCATCCTTGGAGATACCCAGAAACTCTTTTCCTCGTTTGAGGGCTGGGACATGCTGCACACGCTGTTTCCCGGCGGGCTGATGCTGCGTGATTTCGACGACCACCGCTCCCACCGCCGCATCATGCAAGCGGCCTTTCGCAAACCGGTGCTGGATGCCTACCGCGCTCGGCTTGAGGAGGCGACCGATACCCTGCTGAAGGACTGGAAGGCCGACCAACCTTTCAAATTCTTCCCCGCCATCAAAGACATGACCCTGCGCATGGGGGCTGCGGTATTCATGGGTCTCGACCTTGGTGATCCGCGCGCCGACCTGCTGTCAAATGCCTTTCAGGCCGAGGTCGCCGCCGCCACCGCCGTCATCCGCAAACCCGTGCCCTTCACCAAAATGGCCCGCGGCATGGCCGCCCGTACCACGCTGACACAACACTTCTCACTGATGATCCCCGAACGGCGCGACAATCCGGGTGATGATTTCTTCTCTCAAATGGTGCTCGCCGCCGATGAAGACGGCAACGCGTGGTCCACCGAGGACCTGGTTGACCATTTCAATTTCCTGATGATGGCGGCGCATGACACCACCGCCTCCGCCCTGACCAAAGTCGCATGGGCGCTGGCCACCTACCCGGAATGGCAGGACAAAATCATTGCCGAAGTCGATGCCCTGCCCGATGCTCCGATGGATGACGCGGGGCTGGCCTCAATGCATTCTGCCGATCTGGTGCTGAAAGAAGCGTTGCGTCTTTTGCCGCCAGTGCCGCTGATCCCGCGACGCGCGGTGCGGGACTTTGAATGGCAGGGCCACATCATCCCCGCAGGTACTTGGGTCTCCGCAACACCGGGGACGGTGATGCTGTCGCCCAAACACTGGACCGATCCGGAAAAATTCGACCCCGACCGATTTGGCCCCGACCGCGCCGAAGACCGCAGCCACAAATACGCATGGGCACCTTTTGGCGGTGGCGCCCACAAATGTATCGGCCTGCATTTTGCGACGATGCAGGTGAAAATTTTCCTTGCGGCGCTACTGAAAACCCACCGGATCGAACTGGCCACGGATACGCCCATCGACTGGATCCGCGTACCTATCCCGCAACCCAAAGGCGGCCTGCCCGTGGTTCTGCGCGTACGCGCACAAACAACCGTGTCTTGACCCGACCCTGCTGCGCGGCCACTCTCGGCTCAAGACGCGACAGGACGTAACTTTGACAAAAACCGGCTCCTCCCTCTGGAAAGGCAACTGGCGCACGCGGGCGCGGGTCATCTCGGGCCTGATCCTGTTTGCCTATATCCTTTTTCATTTCATCAACATCGGGCTCGGGATTTTCTCTCTGGACGCGATGGAACGGTTTCAGGACATCCGCCAAGCCATCCACCGCTCCCTGCTGGGCACGGTCCTGCTCTACGGCGCTCTCTTCATCCATATGGGCCTTGCCCTTTACCGGCTTGCCCGCCGCCGCACCCTCAAAATGCCCGCTTGGGAAGCCTTTCAAATCATCCTCGGCCTGCTGATCCCGCTTCTTCTGATGGCGCATATCGTGCACACGCGCATGGCCCACGACTTCTTTGGTTTGAACGACCGCATGGGCTATCTCGTCGGGCTGATCTGGGACACCACCAGCGGCTGGAATCAGTCCGCTTTGCTGCTCATCACATGGACACACGGCTGCATGGGGCTGCATTTCTGGCTCCGCTCACAGGCATGGTGGCGCAACTCCCTGCTCATTCTTATCAGCCTCGCCACCCTTATCCCCGCTTGGGCCCTCACCGGCTTTATGGTGCAAGGCCGCCAACAGAAAGCCCTGTTCAGAGATCCCGAAACCTTTCCCGCGCTGGCCGAGCAATACAATTGGCTCTCGGCCGAGCAATTTGCCTACCTTCTGCAAGCCACCAACCGAAACCTGCTAATTTTTGGCGCCATCGTTTTGATAACCCTTGCGATCCATCTGACCCGACGGTTTGTGATCAACCGAGGCGCGGTGCCTATCCGGTATGTATCAGGGCCGGAAATCAGGGGGCAGCGCGGCATGACGCTGCTGGAAATGTCACGGTCAAACGGGGTTGAGCACATGGCGCTTTGCGGGGGCAAAGGGCGCTGCACCACCTGTCGTGTCATCATCGAAGAAGGCGCGGACCTGCTGCACCCACCATCCGCTGAAGAAGCCGCCAGCCTCAGGGCGGTCAACGCCCCCCCCAATGCACGCCTTGCGTGTCAGCTGCGCCCAACCAATTCCGCGACAGTCCTACAGGTCTTTCGCGGCGATGGTCGCCGTGCACGCGCCCATCAGAGTTTGGGTCAGGAACGCGGAATGGCCATCCTGTTTCTCGACATGCGTGGCTTCACCGCCCGCACCACCGGCCAATTGCCCTATGATGTGGTCTTTCTGCTCAACCGCTTTTTTGATGCAATTGTCCCGTCGATCACCGGCGCAGGCGGCACAGTGGATAAATACCTTGGCGACGGCCTGCTTGCGGTATTTGAACAAGACGACGAGCAGGCCTCCGCACAGGCAGCACTTGACGCCGCTGCAGGCATCAGCGCAGCTCTCGCCACGTTCAATCAAACACTCAAAGCCGAAAAGGCACCGCCCGTCGCCATCGGCATGGGGTTGCACCTCGGCACTCTGGTCATGGGGGAAATCGGGGCTGCGGAAAACGCGCCGCGCACCATCATCGGCGACACCGTGAATGCAACCTCGCGCCTTGAGGGCAAAACCAAAGAGCTCGCGGTTGAGGCGCTGATCTCCAAGGACCTGCTTGAAGCAGCGGGCCATGACACCAGCCGTTTTGAATTTGTCGACCTGGAACTGCGCGGCGTGGCACACCCCATGCCCGCCTTGCCGGTGAAACAGGCGGCAACCCTCCCAGACATTCTATCGTCCGAAGCTATCCCTGTCCAATGATGGCACCGCGCGGGCCTTGCACCCCACGCAATCTGGCTATGCAAGTTGAGAAAAAGCTTCCTTTTGGAATTTTTTCGTGTATTGCGTTCACGCGTGAACACACTTTGAGTTTTGTTGATGACCGACACTGTTGCCAAACCCACGCCAGAGGACGAAGACCTGCGCTTCCGCCTCCTGCGCCAACTGGACACCGCCCCCGGTGCCAGCCAGCGCGCTACGGCGTCGGCACTTGGCATCTCGCTCGGCCACCTCAACAGACAACTTCGCGCTGCCGCTGACGCCGGTCTTATTTCGATCAGTGACCGCGACGGCCCCGACAAACGCCAGCGGTTTGCCTACACGCTGACCCGGCGCGGCGCGACTGAGAAAGTCCGCCTTACGGACCAATTTCTGGCCCGCAAACTAAACGAATACAACGCGCTGCATGCGGAGCTCACCGGCACCGCCTCCGGCCTTTCCCCCATCAAACACAGGACGCATCCTATGCAAAACAATCTGGCTCCCATCCCCGAGCTTTATGTGTCGTATGAAAGCGCGCAGAAGTTGAAAGTCGAAGCCGCAGACCTCGTAAGCTGGGATTTGACCCCGCGCCAGATCTGCGACCTCGAACTCCTGATGAACGGCGGCTTCAACCCTCTCAAGGGCTTCCTGACCGAAGAAGATTACAACGGCGTTGTGGAAAACATGCGCCTTGCGGATGGCGCGCTCTGGCCGATGCCCATCAACCTTGATGTCTCCGAAGATTTCGCAGCCTCTCTCGAGGAAGGTCAGGACATCGCCCTGCGCGATCAGGAAGGCGTGATCCTCGCGACCATGACCGTAACTGACAGCTGGGTGCCCAACAAAGCCCGCGAAGCCGAAAAAGTGTTCGGTGCGGATGACGACGCTCACCCTGCCGTGAACTACCTGCACAACCAAGCCGGCAAAGTATACCTTGGCGGCCCAGTGACCGGCATCCAGCAGCCCGTTCACTATGACTTCCGCGGCCGTCGCGACACCCCGAACGAACTGCGCGCCTACTTCCGCAAGATGGGTTGGCGCAAAGTTGTTGCCTTCCAAACCCGCAACCCGCTGCACCGCGCGCACCAGGAACTGACCTTCCGCGCCGCGAAAGAGGCACAGGCCAACCTGCTGATCCATCCCGTTGTTGGCATGACCAAACCGGGCGACGTGGACCATTTCACCCGCGTGCGCTGCTACGAGGCCGTTCTGGACAAATATCCGGCGTCCACCACCTCCATGTCGCTTTTGAACCTCGCCATGCGTATGGCAGGCCCGCGCGAAGCGGTCTGGCACGGCCTGATCCGCGCCAACCACGGCTGCTCGCACTTCATCGTGGGTCGCGATCACGCCGGCCCCGGCAAAAACTCCGCAGGCGAAGACTTCTATGGCCCCTATGATGCACAGGATCTGTTCCGCGCCCATCAGGATGAAATCGGCATCGAAATGGTCGACTTCAAACATATGGTCTGGGTACAGGAACGCGCACAATACGAGCCGATGGACGAGATCAAGGACAAAGACGACGTCACGATCCTCAACATCTCCGGCACCGAACTGCGTCGCCGTCTGGCCGAGGGCCTTGAGATCCCCGAGTGGTTCTCCTTCCCCGAAGTTGTGAAAGAACTGCGCAAAACCAAGCCGCCACGCTCTAAACAGGGCTTCACCGTGTTCTTCACCGGCTTCTCCGGTTCCGGCAAATCCACCATTGCCAACGCGTTGATGGTCAAGCTGATGGAGATGGGCGGCCGCCCCGTGACGCTTCTCGATGGTGACATCGTGCGCAAAAACCTGTCGAGCGAACTGGGCTTCTCCAAAGAGCACCGCGACCTCAACATCCGCCGCATCGGGTATGTCGCGTCCGAGATCACCAAAAACGGCGGCATTGCCATCTGTGCGCCCATCGCGCCCTATGCCACCACCCGCCGCGCGGTGCGCGAAGACGTCGAAGCCTTTGGCGCATTTGTCGAAGTTCACGTCGCCACCTCGATCGAAGAATGCGAACGCCGTGACCGCAAAGGTCTCTACAAGCTGGCGCGCGAAGGCAAGATCAAGGAATTCACCGGCATCTCCGACCCCTATGACGTTCCCGCCAATCCGGAACTGTCGGTCGAAACCGAAAATGTCGAGGTCGACAACTGCGCCCATCAGGTCATCCTGAAGCTGGAAAGCATGGGCCTGATCTCGGGCTAAGCCCTCTGAGAAAAATCAAAAAAGGCGCGGGTTTCACCGCGCCTTTTTCGTTCTGCGTGTGCTCTTAACCCTGCGGGATAAGCACTTTGTCGATGACGTGGATCACACCGTTGGAGGCGCCCACATCGGCACTGACCACCGTCGCTTCGTTGATCATCACGCCCTGCGTTGCATCCACGGAAATTTCACTGCCTTGTACGGTTGGCACCATCGCCTTCTGACCTGCGATGTCTCCAGACATAACTTTGCCCGGGATCACGTGATAGGTCAGAACCGCCACAAGCTGCTCTTTGTTTTCCGGCTTCAAGAGCATCTCCACCGTGCCTTCAGGCAATGCAGCAAACGCTTCATCGGTCGGGGCAAACACCGTAAATGGACCCTCTCCCTTCAGCACGTCCACCAGACCCGCGGCCTGAACCGCCGCCACCAGAGTGCCAAAGCTACCCGCGTTTACGGCGGTGTCCACGATATCCATTTCGCTCTGGTTGCCCGCGATGGCTGCCCCAAAAGCGGTTACGGTCATGGCCGCTCCGGCCACCATTCCAATAAAGCTGCGACGTTGCATGTGTATCTCCTCAAAAATCATGTGAAAAAACTACGCCACGACCCGCGCCGCAGATCACAGACCAATGCAAAACTCGCCCAATACCCCACTTAACTCATTGAAAATAAACACATGACAAAAGCGTTACCACAAACCTCTCGCATTCCTCGGGGCCTATGGCACTCTGGAGTCATGAAACATTTTCTCCTGCCATTGCTCGCCGTTTTTGCAACACAAGCCCTCGCCGAAGCGCCGGAAATCACCGACGCCCGTGCCAGCCGCTCGGGCGACACATGGCGCTTTGACGTAACTCTTCTGCATCCCGACACAGGCTGGGATCACTACGCAGACGGCTGGCGCGTGGAACTGGCAGACGGCACCGTGCTGACCACGCGCGTTCTGGCCCATCCGCATGTGAACGAACAGCCCTTCACCCGATCCCAATCTGGCGTGACGGTGCCGGACGGTGTCGACACGGTCTTTATCCGGTCGCGCTGCATTGTCGATGGCTGGTCACAAGGTGTAACGGAGCTCAAACTGCCCTAGCGGTTCAGAAGCAGGCACCAACCCGGGCGCGTCTACTCGTTTGTGACATGGGCCACTATGGCGGCACCGATCTGTGCTGCCGCTGCATTGCGACGGTCAAAATCCGCCTCAGTCTCAGTCACAAAAAGCGCCACCACAATCGGCGCCCGCTCCGGCGGATAGAGCACAGCAACAATCGACCTCGATCCATAACCGCCCGCTCCCGTGCGATCTTCGATCTCCCAAGAGGACGGCAACGCCGCGCGAAACAACGCGTCAGCAACCCGATGTCCGGCCAGCCACTCCCGCAGGATTGCCTTAGAAGCAGGCGTCAAAGCATCGCCCAACAGCAAGCGCTCCACCGAAAACGCAATCGCGCGCGGCGAGGTACTGTCTCGTGGATCACCGGGAACGGCGGCATTCAGTTCGGTCTCCCAACGATCCAGCCGCGTCACCTGATCACCAATTGAGCGCAAAAACCCCGTGAGCCCATCCGGCCCGCCTATGGCCGACAGGACAATATTTGCCGCCGAGTTGTCGCTGACCGCCAATGTCATCTCACAGGCAGCGCCAAGAGACACGTCCTCATGGCCGGTCAGCGCCCTGCGCTCGATTTCAGGCGAATAGGCAACGATCTCGATATCCTGCAAGCGCACCTTTTGGCTTAACGACACCTCTCCGCTTTCGGCACGCCCCAACAAGGCGCCACAGGCGAGCAATTTGAAGGTGCTGTTCAACGGAAATCGGTCATCTGCGGCATAGGCCAACGTTTGTCCGCTGTGTGTGTCATGCATGTAAAACCCGACACGTGCGTCCAGATCGCGCTCAATATCGCGCACCGCAGCCAGAACAGGCTCCGCCGAAACGGGGAGCGGCAAAATCGCGGCAAGACCGGCGACGCCAACAGCACGCCGCAAAGAGGGTAACAGAGATCTCATGACACTGCTTTTGGCACCCATTTGCCTCAACCAACAAGGCTCTTGGCCCTCGCTGAACTGGACAGGCAACAAACGGCTGACCCTGATTGCCTAATCCTACGCACCCACGCCCGCTCTTGCCTGTGCGTCCGGCACTTATTGCGGCTGCTCCGCCAATGCCGCCACGCCGGCTTCGCTCAGCATGTAGACCCCGACCGACACCTTTTCGAACCACCCATAATGGTTGTCCCGCATCAGTGTTGTTGCCCGCGTAACGCCGGTTCCGGCCACCACATCCCGCCCTCGGCTTGCCCCGTTCGCCTCAAGAAAGGCCGCACATTTCATGGCGTCCTGACGGTAAACGGTCACGCGCGCGCCGCGCATCCCTCCGACGTTCGGGTCGCCTTCCAGCTTGGCAAAGGCAGACAGCAATCTGTCCTTGCGCACCTTTGACTTCTTGGGCTGGAACGGCACCGGATCGGCGTGCACATCAACCGCACCGTCATCAAGGCGCACACTCAACACGCCCAGCCCCAAACGCCGGCATAAACCGACATTGCTCTTAAACGCCTTGTATCCGGCCCGCCCCTTCCAACGGGGCACCGCCACATAAACCGCATCCGTTACCGACTGTCGTGCCACCGCCTGTTGCAATAGCGTCAATGAAAACTGCAACTTCAACTCGATGATCACCGGCTCTGCAGCTTCGCGCATTGCCACGACATCCGCCGCACCGACCTCGGCTTTCACTTCATATCCGCGCGCCTCAAGCCAGCTTTTCACCGGCGCATAAAGCACCGTTTCTTTTTGTCCACTCATGCCCAATACCTACCCTGTTCCCGCAGCTCTGCAAACGCCCACCTTGTCCGTGTGGTGCGACCTGCTACGGTGCGCCAAACCGATAAAAGGCCCCTCAATGCGCAGCTTCCTCTCCGCCCTCGTTTTTCTGTTGTCTTCCTCAGTGGCACAGGCCGCCTGCGACGGCCCCAATGCCTTTGACCTCCTTCCCGAGCAAACACAGGCCGATCTGCAGGCCCAAGCCGCCCGCGCCCCGTTCCATCAGGGCCTTCTCTGGTCGGTCGAGAAAAACGGCGTCACTTCGACGTTGGTTGGCACACTGCACCTGTCGCACCCGACGCACCAGCGCACCCTGCAAACCCTCGCCGCGCTGCCCGAGCAGCCTCAAAAGGTGTATCTGGAATTCACCGCCCCTGCGCAAAAAGCCTTTCAACAACACCTGCTCGACAATCCCGGCGTCTACCTGATCGAAAGCGGCGATAGCCTGATCGATATTCTGGGCGACACCCACTGGCAGGCCATCTCGGCCGAACTCAAAAAACGCGGCATTCCACCTTTCATGGCGGCCCGCTATCAGCCATGGTTTCTTGGGTTGACGCTGGCCATGCCGCCTTGTGCCATGGCCGAAATCGCGGCGGGCAAACGCGGGCTGGATCACCTGATCGAACAGGAGGCCACCCAAAAGCAAATCCCGATGGCCTCGTTGGACACCACCGAAACCCTGCTGTCAATCCTCGCCGCCCCTCTTGAGGAACAACTAGAAGAACTGCGCTGGTCATTGGAACTCGACCTGATGGACAGCGGCGAGTCGCAGATGCCTGCCATGATGGCGCTCTATGAGCAGGAAGACATTCAACTGATCTGGGAACTGGGCCAGCACATGACGCTTGCTCAGGCCCAAGACGATGCCACCGCATCCGATCTTGCGACACTTCTGGCCGAAGTGGAGGCCGAACTGATCGAAAAACGCAACCGCTTGTGGGCAGAACAGGTGATCCCCGAACTGGCGCAGACGCCATCTTTGATTGCCGTCGGTGCGCTTCACTTGCCGGGCGAGAACGGGCTTTTGCGGATGTTGCAGCGGGCCGGCTTCTCAATCACCCGACTTGACCGCAACGGATCCTGACCGAGGCGCGCCTCAGGCCGCGCAGCGATGTCGCAGCGCAGCATGGCCGCGTGACAAACCTGCGCAGCCTGCCTATAAGGCGCGCAAATCCGCATTGTATTTTCGAGGACTCCCATCATGACCACGCAGGTTTTTGGCCACAAATCCCCTGACACCGATTCCACCGGCTCCCCGATCATCTGGGCTTGGTATCTGAACGAAGTCAAAGGCACCGCCGCTGAACCCAAACTGTTGGGCGAGCCCAACACCGAAGCCGCTTGGTTCCTGAACCGCTGGGATCTGCCCAGGCCCGCAATCATCGAAGACGTGGCCGAAGGCGCGCCGGTGGTCATCGTTGACACCAACAACCCCGCCGAACTGCCCGCGTCGATCAACGACGCCGACATTCAGGCGATCATCGACCACCACGCGCTGGTCGGCGGTCTGAAAACCAAAGGCCCGATCCAGATCGACATCCGCCCCGTGGCCTGCACCGCGACCATCATGTACGACCTGATCGGCGACATCGACATCCCCGAAGCCATCAAAGGCGCGATGCTAACCTGCATCCTGTCGGACACGCTGGAATTCCGCAGCCCGACCACCACCGACTTTGACCGCGAAGTGGCCGAAAAACTTGCCGCGGACCTCGGCATCGACATCCCGTCCTACGCCGCCGAAATGTTCGCCGCCAAATCGGACGTGTCGTCCTTCTCCGACGCCGAGCTGCTGCGCATGGACTCCAAAGAATACGAAGTTGACGGCACCAAATTCCGCGTCTCCGTTCTGGAAACCACGTCGCCTGCAACCGTTCTGGACCGCAAGGCGTCCCTGATGGACAGCATGAGCACAGTGGCGTCCGAGGACGGTGTGGATCAGGTGCTGCTGTTTGTGGTCGACATCCTCAACGAAGAATCCACGCTGCTGGTGCCCAACGATCTGGTGAAATCTGTCGCGGCGAAATCCTTTGAGGCCAATGCCGAAGGCGACACCGTCGTCCTGCCCGGCGTTGTCAGCCGCAAGAAACAGATCATCCCGAACCTCAAGGTCTGAGCCTGATCTGATCGCAAAACAAAGCCGGCCCCGCAAGGTGGCCGGCTTTTCTTTTGGCGGATCACTTGGTCAAAGCCGCGCCTCAATCCCGCTTGTCCAACGCCTCCCCGCGCATGTATCCCATCAGTTCCCCGCCCGGCAGCGCGTCAGCCACATAACCAAACGTGCCAGCTTGAAACACTTCCGCCGCCGCGCGCTCCAGTGCGCCATAGGCCGCCCGCGCCATCGACCCGCCAACGCTGATGCGCGCCACGCCTGCCTCCTGCAACTCTGCCACCGTATAGAACGGCGCACGCAGGCCCATCACCACATTCACCGGCTGCGCCACCTCGGCACAAACGGTGCGGATCGCCTCAATATCCGGCAAAGCCGGCGCATAAAGAACGTCGGCTCCCGCCTCGCCAAAGGCCTGCAACCGCGCGATGGTGTCCGACAGATCCGGCCGCCCCACCAAATAGTTCTCACATCGTGCCGTCAGCACAAATCCGACCTCGCGCGCCGCCGCAGCCGCCGCCGCAACACGCTCGACCGCCTCCACCATCTCATAGACGCCGCCCTCTGGCCCGCCGGTCACATCCTCAATCGACCCGCCGACAAGTCCAACCTCCGCCGCCATCCGCACGGTTTCGGCGCAGACCTCCGGCGTGTTTCCAAACCCGTCTTCAAGATCCGCTGACACCGGCACATCCACCGCCGACACAATCGCGGCCGCATTCTCGAGAATCAGGGACCGACTCACCGCGGCCACACCATCGCGATAGCCCGCGCTGACCGCCGCCCCCGCGCTTGTGGTTGCCAAAGCCCCGAATCCCATCTCAGCGAGAATCCGCGCGGATCCCGCATCCCATGGGTTCGGCATAACGAATCCCGCCCCCTTACGATGCATTGCAAGAAACGCGGCCACTCCCGCCGCCCGTTTTTCTATCTCAGACACCACAAATCACTCCAAATGCGCCTAAACAGCACCAAATCAAGAACAAAAAAGGAACACAACCCCTCTGCGACACCTTGGGCTTTGACCCGCTTTCACTGGGGTGCGACACTTTTTTTTGATCTGCGTCAAATACGGAGATTGCGACTACGCGCCGTAGTCCCTAAAAACAGCCCGGAATGGGCGTCGGCAAGAATCCGCGCGCCCCAGAAATGCATCAACAGGAGGCGAGGCATGGCAGACGCAGCCATTCAAGGCCACGAACATCATGACGAGCGCGGGTTCTTCACCCGCTGGTTCTTGTCCACCAACCACAAGGACATCGGTCTTCTTTACCTGATCGTATCCGCCCTTGCCGGTTTCATCGCAGTATTCTTCACTGTTCTGATGCGCATGGAGCTCATGGAGCCCGGCGTTCAGTACATGTGTCTGGAAGGCGCACGCTTTCTGACATTGGGCGCCGGCGACGGGCCCTGCACGCCAAACGGCCACCTCTGGAACGTCCTGATCACCTACCACGGTGTCCTGATGATGTTCTTCGTGGTGATTCCGGCGCTCTTCGGCGGCTTCGGCAACTACTTCATGCCGCTGCAGATCGGCGCGCCGGACATGGCCTTCCCCCGTATGAACAACCTGTCGTTCTGGCTCTATGTGGCTGGTACGTCCCTCGGTGTAGCTTCCATGCTGGCACCAGGCGGCAACGGTCAGTTGGGCTCTGGTGTTGGTTGGGTTCTCTACCCGCCGCTCTCCACCACCGAAGGCGGCATGTCCATGGACCTCGCCATCTTCGCTGTTCACGTATCGGGTGCCTCGTCCATTCTGGGCGCGATCAACATGATCACCACTTTCCTGAACATGCGCGCACCGGGCATGACCCTTTTCAAGGTTCCGCTGTTCAGCTGGTCGATTTTCGTGACCGCATGGCTCATCCTGCTGGCTCTGCCTGTTCTGGCTGGCGCCATCACCATGTTGCTGACCGACCGTAACTTCGGCACGACGTTCTTTGATCCTGCCGGTGGCGGTGATCCGATCCTTTATCAGCACATCCTGTGGTTCTTCGGACACCCCGAAGTCTACATCGTGATCCTGCCGGGCTTCGGCATCATCTCCCACGTGATCGCGACCTTCTCGCGCAAGCCGGTCTTTGGCTACCTGCCGATGGTCTGGGCGATTATCGCGATTGGTGCTCTGGGCTTCGTCGTGTGGGCACACCACATGTACACCGTGGGCATGAGCCTCACACAGCAGTCCTACTTCATGCTGGCCACCATGGTCATTGCGGTCCCGACAGGGGTAAAGATCTTCTCTTGGATCGCCACCATGTGGGGTGGCTCTATCGAGTTCAAAACCCCGATGGTCTGGGCGCTTGGCTTCCTGTTCCTCTTCACCGTAGGCGGCGTGACCGGCATCGTTCTGTCGCAGGCCGCTGTGGACCGCTACTACCACGACACCTACTACGTGGTCGCGCACTTCCACTACGTGATGAGCTTGGGCGCCGTCTTTGCCATCTTTGCCGGTATCTACTTCTACTTCGGCAAAATGACAGGCCGTCAGTACCCTGAATGGGCTGGTAAGTTGCACTTCTGGATGTTCTTCATCGGTGCCAACCTGACCTTCTTCCCCCAGCACTTCCTGGGTCGTCAGGGCATGCCGCGTCGTTACATCGACTATCCGGAAGCCTTTGCATACTGGAACAAGATCAGCTCCTACGGCGCGTTCCTGTCCTTCGCTTCTTTCGTGTTCTTCTTCGGCATCGTGTTCTACTCGCTGTTCCGCGGCGCGAAAGTGACCGAGAACAACTACTGGAACGAATATGCCGATACTCTGGAATGGACTCTCCCGAGCCCGCCGCCAGAGCACACCTTTGAAATCCTGCCCAAGCAGGAAGACTGGGACAAAGGCCACTCGCACTAAGCGACAGCCTCACACCAAAGTTCAAAGAGGCCCCGGAGCATCACCGCCCCGGGGCCTTTTCTTTTCCAAATCGGTCCCTCGATGACTTTTGCCGACATCAAAGCCAACACAAACAACGTCTATGACCGCGTAGCGGCCCAATGGGACGCAGGCCGCAACACTGACCTGCAAGAGCGCCCGTGGATTGACCGCCTACTCACAGGCCTGCCCACACCAGCCCGCGTGCTCGACCTCGGCTGCGGCTCCGCCCGCCCGATCGGTCAGTATATCTCGGGCCTCGGCCACACCCTGACCGGCATCGACGCCAGCCCCGCCATGCTGGCGCTGGCCCGTACCACCGTTCCATCCGCCACCTTCCTTGAAATGGACCTCACCGCCCTCACGCTTGGCGACACCTTCGACGCCGTGCTTAGCTGGGACGGCACGTTCCATCTCTCCGTCGCTGAACAACGCGCGCTCCTGCCAAAACTCGCCGCACTCACCGCGCCCAACGGCAACCTGCTCCTGACCATCGGCGACAGCGAAGGCGAGGTCACAGGCACCGTCGTCGGAGAAACCGTCTATCACGCCTCCCTGCAACCCGAGGAATACATCGACACCCTGACCGAACTTGGGTTCGCCTCCGTCACTTACACAGCCAACGACCCCGCCACCCATGGCCATCACATCCTTCTGGCAACCTGCAAATCCGCATGACCGATCTTCTTTCCTATTGCCCAAAATACCTTGGGGTGGCGACAGCTTGCTGTCGCAAGGGGCAACGCCCCTTCTCTGAAAGCCGTCCGTAATGCCTCATCAATGGTCCGACACGCCCAACGCGCCCGTCCTCACCCTCTGGCCGCACCGCTCGCTCCCCCGCCGCGGCTTTGCCGCGATGATTCTCTTTGCATTTACCATGGGCACGATCCCGCTCTATGGCCTCTTAGGCACGGTATTTCTCTGGGGGATCCTGCCCTTCATCCTCGCCATGGTCGCCGCTCTCTGGTGGGGACTGGAACGCTCCTATCGCGATGGCGACATCCGTGAAGACCTCGCACTCTGCGACGACATGCTGACCCTCACCCACCGCCCCGCCAAAGGGAAAACCCAGGTCTGGGAATGCAACCTCTACTGGGCTCGGGCCGACATGCATGTCACCGGCGGACCAGTGCCGCACTATGTGACCCTCACCGGCAATGGCCGCACCGTAGAGATCGGCCGCTTTCTGTCCGAAGACGAACGCAAACAGCTCTTCTCGGAACTCTCCGAGTTCCTGAACTCCCGCCGCTAATAAAAACACCGCCGCGTCGCGCGCGATAAATTCCTGATGCAAAACGCCATTCCCGCGCTAAGCTGGTGTTCAGGAACCGGTCATAAAGGGAGACTACCATGCCCGTGTCACTACAAGTTCTTTACCCCGTCGGCGAAGGCACCACCTTCGACCACGACTATTACGCCACCACCCACATGGGCCTCGTGGCCGAACATATGGGCGCGCACATCACCTCAGCGCAGGCCAGCAAAGGTCTCGGCGGCGGCGGTCCCGACGCACCGGCTCCCTATCATGCTATTGCCACCATCGTCTTTCCAGATCAGGCCTCCATGGACGCTGCGATGGCGGCCTCGGGGCCGGTGATGGGGGATGTGCCCAACTTCACCAACATCCGCCCCACTGTGATGATCGGCGAAGTGCTCTAAGGCCGACAACAAAAAGGGGCGCTCACAAGCGCCCCCTTTCAAAACTCAACCGTCCTGCGACCTTAAGCCATACCGCCCCGCACCAGCCCTTCGGCAATGCGCGCATAGGCCTGCGCCATTTCGCTATCACCGGCAGCAATCGGCGTGCCGCCATCCCCTGCCAGACGGGTGTCCAGATCAATCGGCAACGCCCCAAGCAACGGCACACCCAGCTTTTCAGCCTCCGCCGACACACCGCCATGCCCAAAGATGTGGGATTCATGCCCGCACTTGGGGCAATGGAACAGGCTCATATTCTCGATCAACCCCAACACAGGCGTCTTGAGTTGGTCAAACATGCCCAGCGCTTTGCGCGCATCCAAAAGCGCCACATCCTGCGGCGTGCTCACCACAATCGCGCCGGTCAGTTCCGTCTTCTGGCACAACGTCAACTGCACATCACCGGTTCCCGGCGGCAGATCGACTATCAACACATCCAACTCACCCCACTGCACCTGCGTCAGCATCTGTTGCAGGGCACCCATCAACATCGGCCCCCGCCAGACCACCGGCTTATCTTCCTCCAGCATAAAGCCCAGAGACATCACCGTGACCCCATGCGCGTGCAATGGCAGGATCGTCTTGCCGTCCGGCGACGCAGGTCGCTTGTTGACGCCCATCATGCGCGGCTGGCTCGGCCCATAGATGTCCGCATCCAAAAGCCCGACCTTTCGCCCCTGTTTGGCCAAAGCCACCGCGAGGTTTGAGGACACCGTGGATTTGCCCACGCCGCCTTTGCCGGACCCCACCGCCAGAATGCGATCAACACCGGCGACCTTCATAGGGCCGGCTTGCGGCTTGGGATGCCCGCCCACTTTCAACGAAGGGGGCGCCTTTGCCGCGGGTGCAGCCTGACCACCGGAATGCGCCGTCAGGACAACCGAAACCTCATTCACGCCCGCCATGGATTTTACCAGATCCTCGGCCGCCTGACGCAACGGCCCCATCTTCTGAGCAGTCTCGGCATTGGGCGCTTCAATCACAAAACGCACCTGCCCCGACTCAACAGACAGAGCACGAACGAAATCGTGACTCACAAGATCGCCCCCATCCGGCAACGAGATCCGACGCAACGTCGCAAGCACTGACTCTTTTGTTATCGCCACCATTTTCTCCACTTTCTGCATTGCAGCATAATTTTTAGGCACACCACTCGGTCACATAAACTTCATAATTAGTCGTTTGTTTTCTTAAGCTTGTTGAATTTCCTCATATTTCCAAAGTGACGCCGCGTCCCTATTCGCTCAGCGCATAGCGGCGTTGCGTCACTTGGTATTGTGCATCCGCAGCACGCCTCTATATCACCCTCATCAAGACGAAACGAAACGAACACCGCCGGATGCTCGAGGTATCAAGATGGCATATGTAACAAACACCAACACAGTGGCAACCGCCACCGAAGCCCGCGGCCTCACCGCGCTGTTTATGGCTGTGGCCGAAAAATGGCGTCAGTACCGCGTGTACCGCACCACATTCTCCGAGCTGATGTCTCTGTCTGATCGCGAACTCGCAGATCTGGGCATGAGCCGCTCGATGATCCGCCGCGTCGCCATCGAGGCCTCGCGCGAACACTAAGAAATTCCGGAAAGCCACTCCTCCCTCAGGCTTTCCAATTCAGCGGTGATGTCTCTCCTCCTCCCTGACGTCACCGCGAGAACACAGGGCCTCGGCCCACACGGGATCAAGATCTCCTCTCCTCCTCCCTGGAGATCTTGAAACTAGAGCGACGACACCTCTCCTCCTCCCTGGTGTCGTCGCACTGAAATTCCGGCCCAACGGGCCAAACGAGATCAAGAGGCCCTCTCCTCCTCCCTGGGTCACTTGAAACAAGCGCGGCGATACCTCTCCTCCTCCCTGGTATCGCCGCAGCGACATTCGGGCCAATCGGCCCAACGGTCTCAAGACCTCCTCTCCTCCTCCCTGGAGGTCTTGACACTAGAGCGACGGCACCTCTCCTCCTCCCTGGTGTCGTCGCGCTCCAACATCGGGCCGCACAGGTCCACCGCAATCGGGGCTCCCTCTCCTCCTCCCCGGGATGTCCTGACACAAAGAACGGCGACGCCTCTCCTCCCTGGCGCCGCCGTTTTTTTGTTCTAACGAAATTCAGTTTTCAGTTGCTGGCCAACCCGCCTTCACCCACGCCTGTGAATCAGGCGCGGATTGCTGCCAAGCACAGTTCCACTACTGCAAAAGCAGCGACACAATATCCATTGTTGCATGCCGTTGGCGGGTCTGCGGCGGCACTGCCATCACAAGCGACCGCCCCGTGTCACAGCTCAGATCATCTATTCGCACCAATGACTTTGCCGCCAGCGCCTCTTGGACCAGACACAAATGCCCCATCAGGACACCGGCCCCTGCTTTGGCCTCCTCGACGGCAAGGCTATAGAGAGAAAACTGTGGGCCGCTGGCAGGATCGGAAACGCGCACGCCAACAGCGTCTGACCAGGTTGCCCAATCGTCAATCCAGCTTTGGTCGTGCAGCAAAGTCACCCCCTCAAATCCGTCGCTCCGCCTTGCAAAATCCGGCGCGCAGACGGGCGCAATCTCATCTGTGGCAATGACAATCTGTTCCGGCGAGCCGTCCGGTACATCGAAAAATATCGCCAGATCAAACAGCTCCCGCGCCAGCGACGGTTGCGTCTCGGTCGCCGTGACCGAAAACGAGATATTCGGAAACCGCGCCCTGATGCGGCTCAGCCGTTTGGGAAGCCAAAGCTGCGCGATCGCGGGTAAAGCCGCGATGTGAAAAACCGGCTCGGGTTTTAGGGCATGCAACGCGCGGGTGGCATCCGCCAGCCGATCAAACGCCACGGTGAACTCCGCAACCAAAGCCCGCCCCTGCGTCGTCAGATCCACACCCTGTGCATTGCGACGGAAAAGGGCGACACCTGACCAGTCCTCCAACGTTTTCACATGCTGCGAAATCGCACCGGGCGTGACATTCAATTCTTCAGCCGCAGCCACAAAACTGACATGACGCGCTGCCGCCTCAAACGCACGCATCGCGTTTAGTGGGGGTCCTTTGGGACGTTTCGGCGCAACACTCATTTTCTAGCCTTAGTTTTTCTACGCCAAGAAATATCAAATCTGGTTTGCGAAGTCACGCAGCGCCGATCACACTGTCGGCAACACGGAGGACACACCATGACACTCGCACAAAGAGCCTGGGTACCCGAGAGCAGCGAAACTCTGGTCCAGACCATTGCAAAAACCACTGAAACCACAGCGCCCGAAGATGTGCTGGCCCGCATCGGGCATCTCGCGCAGGAAAACCGCCGGATTCACGAATCCGAGTGTTTCAACCTCAATCCTGCCACCAATATTATGAACCCCAAAGCCGAGGCGCTTCTTGCCTCCGGAATCGGGTCGCGCCCCTCTCTGGGCTATCCTGGCGACAAATACGAAATGGGATTGGAAGCAATCGAAGAGATCGAGGTGATTGCCGCCGAACTCTGCGCCGATGTGTTTGATGCCAAATTTGCGGAGGTGCGCGTGCCTTCGGGCGCCATTGCCAATCTCTACGGGTTTATGGCCACCTGCAAACCTGGCGACACCATCATCGCGCCGCCCGCCACCATTGGCGGACATGTCACACATCATCTGGCAGGCTGCGCAGGACTATTTGGGTTGCGCACCATTGATGCCCCCGTGCATGCGGATGGCTACACTGTTGACCTCGACCGACTCCGCACCCTCGCACTCGCCGAAAGACCCAAACTGATCACTATCGGTGGCAGCCTCAATCTCTTTGAGCACCCCGTCGCCGAGGTCCGTGCCATTGCCGATGAATGTGATGCCAAACTGATGTTTGACGCAGCCCATCAATGCGGCATCATCGCCGGCCGCGCATGGTCCAACCCGCTGACGGAAGGGGCTCACTTCATGACCATGAGCACCTACAAAAGCCTCGGCGGCCCCGCTGGCGGCCTGATTGTCTCAAACGATCCTGACATCGCACAAGCGCTCGACGCCATCGCCTTCCCCGGCATGACCGCCAATTTCGACGCAGCCAAAACCGCCGCGCTCGCAGTCACGATGCTGGATTGGCAAGTCTACGGCCCCGCCTATGCCCAAGAGATGATTGCCCTGTCCAAAGCGCTGGCGTCTGCGTTGCATGCCAACGACGTCCCGATCTTTTCGGGTACCCAAGGCTTCACCAACTCCCACCAGTTCGCCGTGATGGCCGCGCCCTTTGGCGGCGGACAAGCCGCCTCCAAAACACTGCGCACCGCAGGCTTCCTCGCTTGCGGCATCGGCCTCCCCACTGATCCGGTAGAAGGCGACCTGAATGGCCTGCGGATCGGCACGCCCGAACTGGTGCGATGGGGCATGACCGCAAACGACGCCGACCGCCTCGCTGATCTGATCAAACGTGGCTTACGCGGCGAGCCCATTCTCCCCGAGGTGTCCGCATGGCGCCAAACCTTTGACAGCCTCTGCTTCGTGCATTGACCACCGCCACAAAAACAAGGCACCAGACACCGCGCTGGTGCCTTGCCTCTCTAGGGCGCCTAAAGCGTCGCGCTGTGCCGCGCCTTGATGGTCTCGAACCACGCCTTTGATGCAGCATTTCCGTCCGGAATCCCCTGCTTCACAATCCGCGCAAAGTCGCAGAACACAAAGCCGGTGATGTCGGCCATCGAAAACGCATCCCCTGCCAGATACGCACTCTCCGACAGCCGCGCCTCAAGCGTGTCAAAAAACCGGCCCAACCGCTGCACCCCACGCGCCGCCAACGCCGGAATCTGCTCATAGTCCACCGCCCCAGGCAACGCCCGCCCCTTCAGCGCCGGTGTCGAGTTCCGCAACGCTTCTGCAATCGCCATACCTGCGTGGAACTCACAAATCGCGTTCCACATCAACACCTTGCCCTTTTCATCCGGCGTCACGCCCATCAAAGTCGGCTCCGGAAATGCCGCCTCCAAATACCCCGCAATCGCAATATTTTCGGTCAGCGCCGTGCCCTCATCTGTCACCAGAACCGGCACAGTGCCATGCGGGTTCAACGCCAGAAACTCGGGGCTGCGATGCCCGTCGTGGCGCAAATCCACCTCGCAGGTGTCTACCTCGATGCCCTTCTCGGCAATGAACATCCGCGCGCGACGCGGGCTGGGCGCCGTGGCGCAATCGTAAAAAATCATCCGGTTCTCCTGTGGTTGGCACCAGCCAACCCAGAGCCATGCCCAAAGTCAACGCCACCCGCGCGTCCCTACGCGAGGTCACAGACCCACGCATTCCTTTTGCGCAAAATACCTTGGGGGAATTGGCCGCAGGCCAAGGGGGCAAAGCCCCTGACACCTCAAAACGGCACGTCATCCGGCGATGTCACAAACCGCGCCACCACCTTTTTCTCGCCCGCTTTCTCAAAATCCACCGTCAGCTTGTCGCCCTCGATGTCCGTCACCGCGCCATAGCCGAACTTCTGGTGAAACACCCGATCGCCTACGGTGAAACTGCTCACCGCTGTCAAATCAATCGCCGCCGCCTTGCTCTCCTTGGGTTGGCTCATGCCATAGCTGCCCGACCGCGCTTGCATCCGTTTCCAACCGGGCGAGTTGTAGACATTCGCCTCCGCCGCTTTGGCCTCGATCCCCGACGAAAACCCGCTGCTCCCGCCGCCCTGATGCCCATACAGGCCCGGCGGCGTCAGCACCTCGACGTTCTCCTCGCTCAGCTCGTCAATGAACCGGCTCGGCATCTGGCTCTGCCATTGCCCGAACACCCGACGGTTGCCCGCAAAGGAAATCGTGCAAATCTCCTCCGCCCGCGTGATGCCCACATAGGCCAGCCGCCGCTCTTCCTCCAGCCCCTTGAGCCCGTTCTCATCCATAGAGCGTTGGCTCGGAAACAACCCGTCTTCCCACCCTGGCAAGAACACCGCCGGAAACTCCAGCCCCTTGGCCCCGTGCAGCGTCATGATGGTGACTTTCTCGTCCGCATCCTCGCTGGCATTGTCCAAAACAAGGCTCACGTGCTCCAGAAACCCTTGCAGATTGTCAAAGCTTTCCAACGCCTTGACCAATTCCTTCAG
This sequence comes from Shimia haliotis, assembly GCF_900114415.1. Lineage (GTDB taxonomy): Bacteria > Pseudomonadota > Alphaproteobacteria > Rhodobacterales > Rhodobacteraceae > Shimia > Shimia haliotis. The sequence goes on from NZ_FOSZ01000005.1 coordinate 245,558, forward strand.
GTTCTCGAGCCGCCCCGGCGCTTCCGGCGTCTTATCGTTCTGCCACATCGCCGTGTATCCGGCCTCATCCAGAATAACCTGCGCCAACTCCACGTGGCCCAGCTCCGGCTGCCCCTCTTGCAAGCGTGTCGCCTGCTGCGTGGCGCCGTCGTCAATCACCGCATCATCGTCCAGCGCAACCTCAATGATCGGGGCCGATCCCTTTGCCCGCCAGCGGTCAATTCCATCAAGCAATATTGCCAACTCCTTGGCCCCTTTGCCGCCGATGCCCTTTTCCTCAATCAGAATGCGCGCCCCTTCCACAAGGCTCACCCCATTGGCGCGCGCGCAATTCTGGATCTTCTGCTGCGCGACATTGCCAAGGCCGCGTTTGGGCGTGTTCACAATGCGCTCAAACGCCAGATCATCATCCGGCGACACAACCACGCGAAAATAGGCCATGGCGTCGCGGATTTCGAGCCGCTCGTAAAACCGCGGCCCGCCAATCACGCGATAAGGCAGGCCAATCGTCAGGAACCGGTCTTCAAACGCCCGCATTTGATGCGACGCCCGCACTAGAATTGCTATTTTGTCATACCCAAATTTGTTGTAATCGTGCCGCTTCAAAGACGGCTCAAGTGAAAGCCCTTCTTCGCGTCTGGATGCCAATTCCCAAAGCAAATCTTTGTTATTCTCTCGCGCTAAAAAGCTCTTGTTCTCTCTCAAGCGTTCTATCAACTGATCGATGCTATTTAGCCCACGAAGTGCATCTGCGTCCTTCAGTCGATCAACTTCTTCATAGAGCTTTTTCGTTCGCACATCCTCTCGCCTCTTTGCGATTGGCGAACTACCGTCAAAAAGGCCTTCAATCTCTTCGCCAACCCACCGCGCCTCTTCTTCACCATCCCAATGCCCGATTAGTCGAACTTGCTCGCCATCGCCAGACGCAGTCCAAAGCTCCTTGCCCAGACGATTTTCATTTCCACGAATGACGTTGGATGCTGCATCCAAAATATGCTTTGTCGAGCGGTAATTCTGCTCCAACCGCACCACATGCGCACCGGGGAAATCCGTCTCGAACCGCAGGATGTTGCCCACCTCGGCCCCGCGCCAGCCGTAGATCGACTGGTCATCGTCGCCAACGCAACAGATATTCTTATGCCCCTGCGCCAACAGCCGCAGCCACAGATACTGCGCCACGTTGGTATCCTGATATTCGTCCACGAGGATGTAACGGAACCAACGCTGATACTGCGCCAACACGTCAGGATGATCCTGAAAGATCGTGACCATATGCAGCAACAGGTCGCCAAAATCACAGGCGTTCAACTCTCGCAAACGCACCTGATACTGCGCATACAATTCACCGCCGCGATGGTTATACGCCCCCGCATCCGCCGCAGGCAGCCGCTCCGGCGTCAGCGCACGGTTTTTCCAACCATCAATCAACGACGCCAACTGCCGCGCAGGCCAGCGTTTGTCGTCAATATTGGCCGCCGACACCAACTGCTTGAGCAGGCGCAACTGATCGTCGGTGTCCAGAATGGTGAAATTGCTCTTGAGCCCCACCAATTCCGCATGCCGACGCAAAAGCTTCACACAGATCGCATGGAACGTGCCCAGCCACGGCATCCCCTCGATCTGATGGCCCAGCATGTTGCCCACGCGGGTCTTCATCTCCTTGGCGGCCTTGTTGGTGAAGGTCACCGCCAGAATCTCGTTTGGCCGCGCCTTGTTCATATTAAGCAGATGCACAATCCGCGCCGTCAGCGCCTTTGTCTTGCCCGTGCCAGCACCGGCCAGCATCAACACCGGTCCGTCGAGGTTCTCGACCGCCTCGCGCTGTGCGGGGTTCAACTCGTCCAGATAAGGCATCGGCCGCGCCATCATCGCGCGCGCCGACAGGGATGCGCCTTCAAAGGCGTCGAATTCGTCGTCAAAACTGCTCATGGGCGGCAATCTACAGCGCCAAATCCTCGATTGGAAGTTCTCTTTATGTTCGCGCAGAACGCGAAACACGTTAATTGCTGGACAATTGGCGCAATCCGGCGAAACTCGCACCATGGATTTGCACGCCAAATACCCCGCCCTCAGCGATTTGCGCACCCGCGCCCAACAGCGAATCCCACGCTTTGTGTGGGAATACCTCGACAGCGCCACAGGCGACGAGCGCACCAAGGCCCGCAACCGCGCCAAACTGGACGACATCCTGTTCCATCCGTCGATCCTTCATGGCGACATCACGCCGGATACGTCGGTTGACTTGCTGGGCAAACGCTACCCCCTGCCCGTCGGCATGGCCCCGATCGGCATGTCCGGCCTGATGTGGCCTGACGCCGAATTCATGCTGGCCCGCGCCGCCGCAAAAGCAAACGTGCCTTACTGCATCTCCACGGTGGCCACCAAAACACCCGAAGAAATGGCGCCGCATCTGGGGGAAAACGCGTGGTTCCAACTCTACCCCCCGCGTGACGAGGGCATCCGCAAAGACCTTCTTGCCCGCGCCAAAGCTGCCGGTTTCTCCACGCTGGTCCTCACCGTGGACGTGCCCACCGCCTCGCGCCGCGAACGTCAGGTTCGTTCCGGCCTCACCACGCCCCCACGCCTCACGCCCCGTTTGCTGGCGCAAGTCGCCATGCGTCCCGCTTGGGCCATGGCCTCCGCCCGTGCCGGCATGCCGCGCATGAAACTGATTGACGACTACGCCGAAGAGGTCAGCGGACTGAGTTCCACAGCCCACGCGGGCTACCTGCTGCGCACCTCACCTGATTGGGATTACCTCAAATGGCTGCGCGATCATTGGGACGGCCCCTTTGTGGTCAAAGGCGTGATGCGCCCCGAGGATGCCCAGCGCCTGACATCCGCCGGCGTCGATGCGCTCTGGCTCTCTAACCACGCAGGCCGTCAATTCGACGCCTCCCCCGCCACCATCGAAGCCCTGCCCGCCATCCGCGCCGTCACCGACCTGCCGCTGATTGTCGACAGCGGCTTTGAAACCGGCCTCGACATTCTGCGCGCGCTGGCCTTGGGTGCGAACTTCGTCTTCATGGGCCGCGGCTTTCACTACGCCCTCTGCGCATTGGGGGAAGCAGGCCCGGCGCATCTCCTGGACATTCTGGCCCAAGACCTCGCGGCCAACATGGGGCAGCTGGGGGCGGAAACTTTTGCCGACCTGACCGCCAGTCTGGTCACGTAAACCAACAGGCACACCGTCTGCCGGAATCCTGCACCGGCTTCACCAAAACTGGCGCCTTCATCGCATTTTCCGGTGCGGCCCGCCGCCTCTCGGCATTCCGCCGAGTCATAAAACTGCGTACAAACGGTCGCATTCGCACGATTCCTACACAGAAAATGCATGTTATCGCTAATCCCGACATGCCCGCCGCGAAATGTAACACAAATCTTACAAATCCGTGTCTCTGGGTATTGCGCTGCGCTGCGGCGAAGCGCTAGCAATTCGACCGACACACCGACAGAGCCACAAAGGGAAAGCCTGCCGATGACCGATTTTCAGAAAATCCTGATCGCCAACCGCGGCGAAATTGCGATCCGCGTGATGCGTGCCGCCAACGAAATGGGCAAAAAGACCGTCGCCGTCTTTGCCGAGGAAGACAAACTCGGCCTGCACCGCTTCAAAGCTGACGAAGCCTACCGCATCGGCGAAGGCCTTGGCCCTGTCGCGGCCTATCTGAGCATCGACGAAATCATCCGCGTCGCCAAGGAATGCGGCGCCGACGCGATCCACCCGGGCTACGGCCTGCTGTCGGAAAACCCCGACTTCGTGGACGCCTGCGCCGCCAACGGCATCACCTTCATCGGTCCCAAGGCCGAAACCATGCGCGCGCTCGGAGACAAAGCCTCCGCCCGCAAAGTCGCCGTTGAGGCTGGCGTACCGGTCATTCCGGCGACCGAAGTGCTGGGCGATGACATGGACGCCATCAAGAAGGAGGCGGCAGAGGTTGGCTATCCTCTGATGCTCAAAGCCTCCTGGGGTGGCGGCGGACGCGGCATGCGCCCGATCTTCTCCGAAGACGAGGTTGAGGAGAAAGTCCTGGAAGGCCGCCGCGAGGCCGAAGCCGCCTTTGGCAACGGCGAAGGTTATCTGGAAAAGATGATCACCCGCGCCCGCCACGTCGAGGTCCAGATCCTTGGCGATCAGCAGGGCAACATCTACCACCTTTATGAACGCGACTGCTCTGTGCAGCGCCGCAACCAAAAGGTCGTCGAGCGCGCCCCCGCGCCTTATCTTTCAGAGGCGCAGCGCGAAGAAATCTGTGAACTCGGCCGCAAAATCTGCGCCCATGTGAACTACGAATGCGCCGGCACTGTCGAATTCTTGATGGATATGGAAACCGGCAAATTCTACTTCATCGAGGTGAACCCCCGCGTGCAGGTGGAACACACCGTCACCGAAGAAGTCACCGGCATCGACATCGTTCAGGCGCAAATCCTGATCGCCGAGGGCAAGTCTCTGGCCGAGGCCACCGGCAAGTCCAGCCAGTATGACATCCGCCTCAACGGTCACGCGCTGCAAACGCGCGTCACCACCGAAGACCCGCAGAACAACTTCATCCCCGACTATGGCCGCATCACCGCCTATCGCTCCGCGACCGGTATGGGCATCCGTCTGGACGGCGGCACCGCCTATGCAGGCGGCGTCATCACACGCTTTTATGACTCTCTGCTGACCAAGGTGACTGCCCACGCGCAAACACCTGAAAAGGCAATCAAACGCATGGACCGCGCCCTGCGCGAATTCCGCGTGCGCGGTGTCAGCACCAACATCTCCTTCGTGGAAAACCTGCTCAAACACCCGACCTTCCTGAACAACCAGTACACGACGAAGTTCATCGACGAGACACCGGACCTGTTCAAATTCGCCAAGCGACGCGACCGCGGCACCAAGGTTCTGACTTATATCGCGGACATCACCGTAAACGGCCATCCGGAAACCACCGACCGTCCGGCCCCCGCTGCTGACCTCAAAACACCGATCGCCCCCGCCAAAAAAGCCGAACCGGCCTACGGCACACGCAATCTGCTTGAGGACAAAGGCGCACAGGCTGTCGCCGATTGGATGAAAGCGCAGAAACAACTGCTTCTGACCGACACCACCATGCGCGACGGGCACCAATCCCTGCTCGCCACCCGCATGCGCTCGATCGACATGATCAAGGTGGCGCCCACCTATGCCGCCAACCTGTCGCAACTCTTCTCGGTCGAATGCTGGGGCGGTGCGACCTTTGACGTGGCCTACCGCTTCCTGCAGGAATGCCCGTGGCAGCGTCTGCGGGACCTGCGCGCAGCCATGCCCAATGTCATGACGCAAATGTTGTTGCGTGCGTCCAACGGCGTTGGCTACACCAACTATCCCGACAACGTGGTGCAGGAATTTGTGCGTCAGGCCGCGGATACCGGCGTCGACGTCTTCCGCGTCTTTGACTCGCTCAACTGGGTTGAAAACATGCGCGTCGCGATGGATGCCGTGGTGGAAAGCGGCAAGGTCTGCGAAGGCACGATCTGCTACACCGGCGATCTGCTCGATCCGAACCGCGCCAAATATGACATCAACTACTATGTCTCCATGGCCAAAGAGCTCGAAGCCGCTGGCGCCCACATCCTTGGCCTCAAGGACATGGCGGGCCTTCTGAAACCAGCCTCCGCACGGGTGCTGGTCAAGGCACTCAAGGAAGAGGTCGGCCTGCCGATCCACTTCCACACGCACGACACATCAGGCATCGCAGGCGCAACCATCCTCGCCGCCGCCGACGCTGGCGTGGATGCGGTCGACGCGGCCATGGATGCCTTCTCCGGCGGCACGTCCCAGCCCTGCCTCGGCTCCATTGTCGAAGCCACCCGCAACACCGACCGCGACACCGGCCTTGATATCAAAGCCGTGCGCGAGGTCAGCGACTACTGGGAAGGCGTGCGCGCGCAATACGCCGCATTCGAAAGCGGCCTCGCAGCGCCTGCCTCCGAAGTCTACCTGCACGAAATGCCCGGTGGTCAGTTCACCAACCTCAAAGCACAGGCCCGCAGCCTTGGTCTTGAGGAAAAATGGCACGAGGTCGCACAGACCTATGCCGATGTGAACCAGATGTTTGGCGACATCGTCAAAGTGACGCCCTCCTCCAAAGTGGTCGGCGACATGGCCCTGATGATGGTGTCCCAAGGCCTGACTCGCGAAGAGGTCGAAAACCCTGAAACCGATCTGGCTTTCCCCGACTCGGTGGTGGACATGATGCGCGGCAATTTGGGCCAGCCTCACGGCGGTTTCCCCTCCGCAATCATCGACAAGGTGCTCAAAGGCGAAAAGCCCAATCTGGATCGCCCGGGCAAGCATCTCAAGCCAGTTGATCTCGAAGCGACTCGCGCCGAACTCTCTGCCGAACTCAACGGTTTTGAGGTCGATGACGAGGATCTCAACGGTTACCTGATGTATCCCAAGGTCTTCCTCGACTACATGGGCCGCCACCGCCAATACGGCCCTGTCCGTGCCCTCCCGACCCGCGCCTTCTTCTATGGCATGGAACCCGGCGAAGAGATCACAGCCGAGATTGATCCGGGCAAAACACTGGAAATCCGCCTTCAGGCGATTGGTGAAACCGACGAGAACGGTGAAGTCAAAGTCTTCTTCGAACTCAACGGCCAGCCGCGCGTGATCCGCGTGCCCAACCGCTTGGTAAAATCTGCCACCGCAGCGCGCCCCAAGGCCGAGCATGGCAACAAAAACCACATCGGCGCGCCAATGCCGGGTGTTGTCGCCTCCGTCGCGGTTGCGGCCGGTCAAGAGGTCAAGGAAGGCGACATGCTCCTGACCATCGAGGCGATGAAAATGGAAACCGGCATCCATGCCGAGCATGACGCCACGGTCAAAGCCGTACACGTCACACCAGGCGGCCAGATCGACGCCAAGGACCTGCTCATCGAGCTGGAATAAATCGTCGGCATCGAAACGGCAAAGGGCGGGGATTTCCCCGCCCTTTTTTTTGCGCCGTGACGCTCCCCGAAGATTTCGTATCCCGCCAGCGCTTTGGGCTAACAAAGCTGCGAATCAAAATCCGCACCGTCGCAATACCGACGTTTTACCGACGTGATGCCGACAGAAATTTTATCAACATTTCAGATGGTTAACGCCTTTTCGACAACCACCATCAAAATGCCGCGCTCACCGACCCACTGCCCCGCGTCCCAAAATCCAGATGCAACGGAATGACCGACGGCACCGCGCTGTCAAATCTGAGGGTGATCTTCGCTTCAACAATGTCACCTGCGGGCACAACCACCGGCGCGAAACCCTCCATTGTGGCCCCCTCCACGCGCACGGCCCCCAACGTCGCTGCGGCGGTGCTTGTGTTGAAGAACGTCAGCGTCACCACCACCGCTCCTGACCGCTTGCGCACAGCCTCCGCGGAAACCGTGACTGGCAAATGGTTGTGCCCCTCATGCGCCCACGCCATCACCGGCACTCCCAATCCGCCCAAAACCACAGCGCGTCGTGAAATCATTTCAACCACTCCTAATCAACCTGACACGCATCAAACCGAAAAACCGGCGGCAGGAAAGTTTTTTCGTAAACTCCCGATTTTCCACTTGCAGCCCCGCGCGACTCTTTATATCTCACGCCTCACCCAAAGGATGCGGGCGTAGCTCAGGGGTAGAGCATAACCTTGCCAAGGTTAGGGTCGTGAGTTCGAATCTCATCGCCCGCTCCAACTTCCCTCAAGAAGGGAAAGCCGAAAGAGGCGCGGATCATTCCGCGCCTTTTCGCTTTTTCGGCCCGGCTTTGCACTTTCCTGAAATTAGCCCTTGCACCCCCCGCGCGGTGGCGCTAAATCCCCCTCACCCATAGGACGCGGGCGTAGCTCAGGGGTAGAGCATAACCTTGCCAAGGTTAGGGTCGTGAGTTCGAATCTCATCGCCCGCTCCAAAAACAAAAGGGCGCAGGATCTTCCTGCGCCCTTTGTCGTTTCAGACCATCAGGTTCTGTGCCAACGAATTCTGGCGTTCAATCACCCGAGGCAAGTCAATGGTCGCGATTTGCTTATCCCGCACGACCTGACGCCCCTCGACAAACAAGTGTTTCACCTGCATTGGCCCCGCAAGCAAAAGCGCCGCCGGATCCCAACTGCCAGCACTTTCAATACCGGACACATCCCAGATCGCAATGTCGGCGCGTTTGCCCACGGCGATCTGCCCACAATCGTGACGCCCCAAAACCTCCGCGCCACCGCGTGTGGCAATCTCCAGAGCTTCGCGCGCACTCATGGCGTCCGCCCCCAGCGCCACCCGTTGTAACAGCATTGTCTGCCGCGCTTCTGCCATCAGGTTCCCTGCGTCGTTGCTTGCGGATCCATCCACGCCCAACCCGACCGGTACACCGGCATCGCGCATACCGCGCACCGGCGCGATACCGCTGCCAAGCCGACAGTTGGAACAGGGGCAATGTGCGACACCGGTTTTGCTGCGTGCAAAAAGATCGATCTCCTGCCCGTCGAGCTTCACGCAATGCGCATGCCAGACATCATCTCCGGTCCACCCGAGGTCTTCGGCATATTGCCCGGGACGACAGCCGAATTTCTCCAATGAATAGGCGATGTCCTCATCGTTTTCCGCCAAGTGGGTGTGCATCATCACCCCTTTGTCGCGTGCAAGAATCGCGGCCTCACGCATCAGATCTCGCGTAACCGAAAACGGAGAGCAGGGCGCCACGCCGACCCGGACCATGGCCCCTTCACTCGCGTCGTGGTGCGCGTCAATCAGGCGGATCGCATCCTTCAGGATATCCTCTTCCCGCTCAACCAAACTGTCGGGCGGCAGCCCTCCGTCGCTTTCGCCAATGCTCATGGCGCCACGGGTCGGATGAAACCGCATACCCACCTCTTTGGCCGCATCAATGGTGTCATCCAATCGGGAGCCGTTGGGGTAAAGATAAAGATGATCCGAGGTTAGCGTGCAGCCCGACAAAGCCAACTCTGCCAAGCCGATCTGGGCGGAGATATTCATCTCTTCAGGACCAAATCTCGACCAGATCGGATACAGGGTCTGCAACCAGCCAAACAACAGGGCGTCCTGCCCACCTGGCACAGCTCGCGTCAATGTCTGATACAGGTGATGATGCGTGTTCACGAGCCCCGGGGTGACCACACATCCGTTGGCCAAAATCTGTTCCCCGTCGCTCCTAAGGCACGTACCAATTTCTATGATTTGACCGTCGCGAATGCGGATATCCGCCTCGGCCAACTCGCGCCTTCTGTCGTCCATTGTCAGGACGACCTGCGCCGATTTTATCAGGATTTCGGATGTTTGCGTCATGTCACACTCCTTGCAACCCGCTTCGGTGAAGTGTGAGTGCGCAACGACAGAAGACGGGTAAAGGACTCGTCACGCGTCGAGACTTTAGCCCTCCGTGCGACGTCGCATCAAGCCCTTGAAAGAATCTCGAGAGCTGCAGCGTGAATTTCGGGATTTGCAGCCGCCAAAACACGCCCCCCATCATGCGCCGCGCCGCCCTGCCAATTGGTCACAACACCGCCAGCAGCCTGAATTACGGCCATCGGTCCCTGAATGTCGTACGCACTCAGGCCGGCCTCGACCACCAGATCAGCTTGCCCAGCAGCAACAAGAGCATATGCGTAGCAATCCATGCCATAGCGCGTCAGCTTGCACCGCTGCGCCACCGCCTCAAACCCCTCTCGGTCGGCCTTTTGTCCAACTTCAGGGAAGGTGGTGAAAATCGTGGCCTCCGCCAAGGTTTTGGTACTCCGCGTAGCGAGTTTGTGCCGCCCCATCGGGCCGGTCACTTCAGCCACCCCAAATCCACCGACGAACCGCTCTCCGATATAGGGCTGGTCCACCACGCCAAACATCGGGCCATTAACGTCAGACAGCGCAATCAAAACACCCCAAGTGGGCGTGCCGCTGATAAAGGCGCGGGTGCCGTCGATTGGGTCCAGAACCCAAGTCAGGCCGCTTTCCCCTTCGCTCACGCCAAACTCTTCGCCAAAAATACCGTCTTGAGGCCGACGCTTGGCCAACACGTCACGCATGGCGACTTCGGCCGCCCGATCCGCCGCGGTCACGGGGTCAAAGTCGTGTTCAAGTTTGTTTTCTGCAATGAGAGAAGCCGCACGAAAATGCGGCATGATCGCAAGCCGAGCGGCATTGGCCATCTCATGTGCGACTTCGATGATCTCGATGTGGTCCTGATCTGTCACCGGTTTCCCTCCGCTGTTGTAGCCACAATCGGGCTACGCCACAGCGGAAGAAGACTCAAGGCGTGTCATCTTTTCAGGCGACATCACTCAATACGCGCGCCAATTCAAAAAGGCGACGGCGTTGGTTTTCAGGGATCGCATAATAGCTGCGGATCAGATCAAGGGCTTCTTTGTCCCCCATCAGGTCCGCTGGTACCTTGCTTGCGAGGTCGCCCTCAGCCGCTTCCAGACCTTCAAAGAAGAAGCTCACCGGCACGTCCAGTGCATCGGAAATATCCCAAAGACGAGAAGCGCTTACACGGTTTGCACCGGTCTCATACTTCTGAATTTGCTGGAATTTAATGCCAACCTGTTCCGCAAGCTGTTGCTGGGTCATCCCCGTTAGCCAACGTCGCTGGCGGATTTTCTTACCGACATGCACGTCCACTGGATGCGTCATCTCGCGTCTCCTTTACAATGTAACTAGGGCTTTGGCCCAAACTGGCGCGATCACCCTCTGGGTGTCGCAAAGTTACCTTTCTGAATTCATCGCGCATCCCTTCGCGATACTTAAGTCTAACAGTTTTGGCCTTACAATCAAGGGAGATGATACATCCGAACGGTTAATCGACTGTCTATAACTACAATCCAGAATTGAAGCTTTTTGCAAATACCGTGGTGACGTGGTGTCGCGTTCCGCTTGTGATGCGGCTTCGGGCTTTGACAGGGCTCCCGTTGGTTGTCTAATCGGGACAACCAACAGGAGTACTCTTCATGCGCGCATTTCAAGTCACGTCCCACGACACGCCCCCCGCAGTTCAGGAAGTTCCCACGCCGGAGCCCAAGAAAGGCGAGATCCGCGTTCGAATTCGCGCCTGCGCTCTGAACTTTGGCGATCTCCTTATGATGAAGGGCACTTATCAGGCCACGCCTCCCCTTCCGTTCATTCTCGGAATGGAAGTCGCCGGCGAGGTCGAAAGCCTCGGCCCCGACACCAAAGGGCCGGCAGTCGGCTCCAAGGTTCTGGTGTTTGGTGGGCAGGGCGGGCTGGCAGAATTTGGCTGCTATCCAGCCGAGAGCGCAGTGCCGCTACCAGACAGCATGACATTTGAAGAAGCTGCGGCCTTTCCCGTCGCTTACGGCACAAGCCACGTCGCGCTGGACTATCGCGCCCGCCTTCAGGAAGGCGAGAACCTTCTTGTTCTTGGAGCGGCCGGAGGTGTCGGCCTGACCGCCGTTGAGATCGGCAAGTTGATGGGCGCAAACGTCATCGCCTGTGCGCGCGGTGCGGAAAAGCTTGAAGTTGCAAAGAAAATGGGTGCCGATCACCTGATCGACGCCGGAAGCGAAGATATTCGCGACGCGGTAAAGGCACTGGGCGGTGCCGACGTAGTGTATGACCCTGTCGGCGGGGACCAGTTCAAGGCCGCCTTCCGTGCCTGTCGCCCCGAAGCGCGCTTGCTGCCAATCGGCTTTGCATCAGGCGACATCCCGCAAATTCCGGCCAATCACTTGCTGGTCAAGAACCTGACGGTGATGGGGCTTTATTGGGGGGGCTACATGGCCTTCAAGCCGCAAGTGATCCTGAATTCAATGCGCACATTGTTCGGCTGGCATGCGGAAGGCAAAATCAAACCGCACATCAGCCATGTCCTGCCGCTTGAGCAGGCCGGTGAGGCCTACGAACTGATGCGGACGCGCAAATCGACAGGCAAAGTGGTCGTCACCGTCGAGTAAAATTTTGGTCGTGGGCCTCAGCCCACGACCCCAAGCCGAACGGGGTGCTCCGGTCGTCCGCGCATCGGCTGAAAGCCAGCCCGAATCAATTCCGCCAGATACGCGATCACGTCGCCCTTCGTCGGATCGGCGCCGTACATATTGATGTGCTGGTACCCCAGATCCGGCAAAGCGCCGCCGTGATCAATGATCTCAAGATGCGGTGGCTCGGTGCCTTCAAGCATTTCCCCAATCGCCAAGTCTGCGGAAATCGTTGCCTCAACAGACCTGTCAGAATCCGTTTGCACGGCCGATTCCCATTCAATTCCCGCCCGATCAAATGCCGCGATGGCGCGCGGTCGGAACATACAATGGCGTCCAGATGCAAACGGCAACGGCCGCCGCCTCCAGCTTGCCCCGCCGGGCGCGCCAACCCACACCAATGGCATTTGGCACAAAGGTTCGGCATTTGCGGGCCGCTCGGCTTCTGTTGTGAGGATCAGATCCATCTCGCCTTTCTGGTACTGCTGCTTGAGCTCGATCGTGAAAGACGAGTGCAACTTTACCTTCACACGCGGAAAAGCGGCGTTGAACTGCTGCAAGACCCGCGGAATGGCCGGATAAACGATGTCATGCGGCACCCCAAGTGAAATTGTTCCCTCAAACTCATCATGCGTCAGCCGCCGGATCACCTCATCATTCAGCGTCACCATCCGCCGCGCGTATCCGAGCATCTGTTCACCTTGCGGGGTCAGAGCAATGCCGCGCCCCGAGCGATCCAACAGATCAACTCCGATCAATTCTTCCAGCCGTTTCAACTGCATGCTCACCGCAGACTGTGTCAGATGCAGGAAACCAGCGGCCTTTGTGACCCCTCCCAGATCCGCCACTGCGACAAAACTTCTGAGCGTTGTGACATCCAAATTTCGCATTCATCACCCTCCGTGATGCAATTCGTCAAAAACATTCGTTTTTAAAATAGATCATAGCCTGCCATATACATCAAGCAACTTGATGCAAAACTGAAGACCAATCAAATTTCGAAAGGAGCCGACCATGACCACCTTCACCCTCGCAGGCCAGCGTAAAACCCCACGTGCCAACGTGTTCGTACAAATCTTCAACTGGCTCCTGATTGCGCGTCAACGGCGCGAGCTTGCACAGCTTGATGATTATGCTCTCGAAGACATGGGGCTTAGCCGCGCAGACGTGGCTCAAGAGATCAAACGCCCCCTTTGGGACGTTCCCGCCCATCGGTGCGGATAGTTTGCAATTGGCATTCAAGCCGGAAATTGCCGGTTCACCAGCGGGAAATCCTTGAAATCGCCGCAATCCTAACCGATATTTCACCTGACGGCCGTCGGGACACCCCGACGGCTCATAAGGTTTAGTATCGGAGGCTTAAATGGCTGAATTTGACACAATCCGGAGCGCCGCAGGCACGCGTGCAGCCCAGATTGACGAGGGTCTTCGCGCCCATATGAACAAAGTGTACGGCACCATGTCCGTAGGCATGGTGATCACTGCTCTGGCCGCTTGGGCTATTGCAGGTCTGGCAACCACCACCGATCCGTCGGTTGCAGCTGCTCAGCTGCCCAACGGCACACTTCTCTCCAACTTTGGTGTGACACTCTACGGCAGCCCGCTGCGTTGGGTTGTGATGTTTGCGCCGCTGGCGTTCATCTTCTTTGGCTGGGGCGCACTGATGCGTCGTGGCTCTGCGGCGACCGTTCAGCTGGGCTTTTATGCCTTCGCCGCGATCATGGGCGTTTCGATGAGCTCGATCTTCCTCGTCTATACACCCTATTCGATCGTTCAGACCTTCATCGTCACAGCCATCGCGTTCTCTGCGCTGTCTCTTTACGGCTACGCCACCAAGCGTGACCTGTCGGCGATGGGCACCTTCCTGATGATGGGTGTTGTTGGACTGCTCGTCGCAATGGTGATCAACATCTTCCTGCAGTCGCCCGCAATGATGTATGCGATTTCCATGATCGGCGTTCTGATCTTCGCAGGCCTGACAGCTTTCTACACGCAAGACATCAAGAACACCTATGTGGCGCATGCACACCACGGTGATCAGGAATGGCTGGACAAGGCCGCCTATGATGGCGCGCTGAGCCTCTACATCTCCTTCCTGAACATGTTCCAGTTCCTGCTGATGTTCATGGGCCAACAGGAATAAGTTCGGCACAGCTGAAATTCGAGAGGGCCGGTCACATCGACCGGCCCTTTTTCGTTGGCGGATATCCAGCCTGTGTTACTCTGGCGACACCTCAGGATTGGAGTTATCGATGAAACGCGTTTTTGCCGCAATGTCTTTCGCCCTGCTTGTGCAGCCTGCTTTGGCGGGTCCCAATCCTGCCAAAGGGACTGACCACCTCTGCACAGGCTTTCAAGAAACTCTGGAAGGGGTCTGGGTGGACGAAAATAACCGACCAGCCCTGCGGTTCCGCTTTGGGTCGGATCGCAATGGTGTCGGGTGCTATGCGTGGCTTAACTCGAACCCAAACTGGAATATAGAAGCCCCTGGCGCGCTGATATTGGACCGCGTGCGTTGGAATGGCGGTCTGCGGTCATTCAAGGCCGGTGTGGCCGAGTTGGTGTTTGACACCCAATCGGGCGGCGCGCGCCTCGTCAATCTTCAAGGTAACGAGGCACGCGGCATTCTGGATCAGTGATCAGTTCAGCGCCATTTGCATCTGAACCGCCGGAAAATGAACGCCAGGCGCCAAAGTGAGTTCGACCTCACCCTGCTCAGAAAACCCCATCATGCGATAAAAGGCCTGTGCGGTGTGCGTACTCATACAGCTCAGCTTGGTCATGCCGTGCGCACCGGCTGATGCCAGCGTCACTTCAATGAGCGCCTTTGCCACCCCGCGCCGCAACCAGTCTGCCCGCGTTGCAACGTGCCGCACATGCCCTTGATGCGCATCCCCAGCACCGCGCAACGGACCGAAATCCGTCCAGCCACCAGCTCCGACCACCTCGTCGGTTTCCGCGCATTCCGCCAGAAAATACGTACCGCTGGTCAGCAATGCATCCTGTGCCCTGGTGATCAGCGGCAAGGCCCCTTCCAGAACTTCAGCGTCATAGTCCTGTGGCAGCAATTCCGGATAAGACGCCGAAAACAGTCTGTTCAAGGCGTCGCGGTCATCCCGCTGAGCGGGCCTGATAAAAAATGGATGTCTCATAAGGTGCGTCCTGTTGGGGGAATTTTTTAGGGCGCGACCTCCAAAAAACAAAAAACCGCGCCTTGGTGTGGCGCGGCTTTTGCAGTGTCTCGGAAAGTTTGATCTTACTTGATCTTGCCTTCTTTGTACTCGACATGCTTGCGCACCACCGGGTCGTACTTACGTACGACCATCTTTTCGGTCATGGTGCGTGCATTTTTCTTGGTCACGTAGAAATGGCCCGTGCCCGCGGTCGAGTTCAGACGGATCTTGATGGTCGTCGGCTTCGCCATTGTGCTTCTCCTGCGCCGGAGCGCACGCGCCCCGTGAAATTCTTATGAAGCTCGCCTTTTACTGATGCTCTGGCCCGAGTCAATGGGATTCCCCCAATAAACTTGCCGCATATGAAAATTTGTGCCGATTGGCGACATTGCGCCCCCGCCCAAAGCCGTTAGGTTCTAGAAACCCGTTCGGAAAGACACCTATCGTTTCAATGCTCTGGTTTTGGATTGCCACCTCTGTACCGCTCGCTTTGCTAAGCCTCGCCGCCTTTTTGGGCGGGTGGTGGACGCTGGCCGCCTTTCTTTACATGACTGCATTTGTGCACGTGATGGACCGCCTGATTCAGGGCACTGTTGCCAGAATCAAATCAAGCGGCGAATTCCCCAGCGGCAGACGCCTGTCGATTCTTCTTGGCCTGTCCCATTTCGCGCTGATCGCTTTTGCGGTTGTTGCCCTTTCGGGCGGCTCCGGTCTCGGAATTGCAGAGCAAATCCTCTGTTTCCTCGCCTTTGGGCTATTTTTTGGCCAGGTCAGCAACGCCAACGCACATGAACTGATCCACAAGGGAGATCGATTCTCTCGGCGACTGGGCACTTGGGTCTACATCACGCTCCTGTTTGGGCATCACACCAGCGCGCATACGCGTGTCCACCACATATGGGTCGCAACCCCGAACGACCCAAACAGCCCCCGCAAGGGAGAGAGTTTTTACCGGTTCTGGCCGCGCGCATGGATTGGCTCTTTCCGCGAAGGTCTGAAGGCGGAAACCGCTCTGCGGGCGCGCAAGTCTGCGCCGCCCCCGTCTTGGACGCATCCTTATGTTACCTATGTTGGCGGTGCCGCACTCTGCCTGCTCTTCTGCTACCTGACTCTCGATTGGAAAGGCCTGATGGCCTACGTTCTGGTCACCGCCTATGCGCAAATGCAGCTTCTGGTGTCTGACTATGTGCAACACTATGGCCTCGAGCGCAGACAACTGGACACTGGCAAATACGAGCCGGTTGGCCCTAAACACAGTTGGAACGCGCCAGAGTTTTATTCTTCGGCTTTAATGCTCAACGCGCCGCGCCATTCCGACCACCACATCAATCCTACGCGCGACTATCCATCGCTGAGGCTCGCTAAAGACACCATGCCGATCCTACCGCGATCCCTGCCGCTGATGGGCTCACTGGCCCTTTGGCCACGCATGTGGCGGCGGGTGATGGACCCCCGCGTGGCACAGCTGGGCAAGTCCGGGGATTGTGACTAGATCAACAGGCAAATGGGTGGCAGCATAGCCCCATGAAACGCTTGATCCTTGCCGCTGCCCTTGTCGCCGCGCCCGCGTGGTCGCAAACGGCCATGACCGCGTCCGAATTTGAATCCTACGTGTCTGGCAAAACGCTTTTTTATGCGGCGGACGGCACACGCTATGGCGTCGAAGAATATCTGCCCGATCGGCGCGTACGGTGGTCCTTTTTGGACGGACAATGCAAAGAAGGCCTCTGGTACGAGGAGGCCGGCAACATCTGCTTTGTCTACGACGACAACCCAACCCCACAATGCTGGAGCTTCTTCCGAGGGGCCTCGGGCCTTTCGGCGCAGTTTGAAACTGGTGACACCGGCACTGTGCTGTATGAAATCGAGGCCACGGGCGAAGAGATGCTCTGCCTTGGCCCCGAGATCGGCGTTTAAAACAGGCTGCCCTGCTCCGGTGCGTCAGGCTTTTTTGCTTTAGGTTTAGGCGCAGCCTTCTTTGGCGTCGCGGGCGTGGCGGCAACAGCCCCCTGCCCGACCTTGAGCCGCCCATCGGCAAATTCGATCTCGATCTCGCTGGCTTTGCCCGCGACTTCCGCGGTCTTTACCAACGCGCCATCGCCACGCACCACCGCATAGCCGCGTTCCAAAGTTGCCTGATAACTCAAGGTCTCGCGCATCCGGTCCAGCGCCGCCAGCTGATCCTTTAGTCCCTGCACTTGCCGCGTGCCTGCTTCCGCAAGCCGGCGACTCAGATCCGCCACTCGTTCCCGGCGACGATCAATGTCTCGCCTCAGCCTCACCGGCGTCAGCCGGTCCGCGTGACGTCCCAAGGTTTGGCGTCTGATTTCAATCATCCGCTGCAAAGACTGTGCCCGCAGCCCGCCACTGGACTGTGCCAGCGCCACGCGACGCGTCTGCACGCCAGCTTGCAAGGCCCGTGGCAAAGCATCCCCTGCCGCGTCCAACCGCTGACGGGGTGTCTGCAGCAACATATCCACACGCGGGATCGCCCGCGACAGGTCGCGCAAACGCTGATCTCGCAGGCTCAGCGCCTGCCCGATCCCGCGCGTCATGCGCGCACCCTGTTCTTCGACCCAACCCGCAATTTCCAACCGCACCGGCACCGCCAGCTCTGCTGCCGCCGTCGGGGTCGGCGCGCGCTTGTCGGAGACAAAATCAATCAGCGTTGTGTCGGTCTCATGTCCCACAGCAGAAATCAGCGGGATATCGGACCCCGCAGCCGCCCGCGCAACGATCTCTTCATTGAACCCCCAAAGGTCTTCGATCGAGCCGCCACCCCTCGCCACAATGATCAGATCAGGTCGCGGCATCGCGCCACCCGGTGTCATTTGGTTGAACCCTTGGATGGCGTTGGCCACTTGAGGCGCACATTGCTCGCCCTGCACCGCTACCGGCCAGATAATGACCTTGCGCGGGAAACGATCCCGCAGCCTATGCAAAATATCGCGAATTACCGCTCCGCTAGGGGAGGTCACGACCCCGATAACTTCAGGCAAATAGGGCAGTGGTTTCTTGCACTCTGGTGCAAACAGACCTTCGGCCTGCAACATCGCCTTACGTTTTTCCAGCATCGCCATCAATGCACCAACGCCAGCTGGTTTCAGGTCTTCGACAACCAGTTGGTACTTGGACTGCCCCGGAAAGGTGGTCAGTCGCCCCGTGGCGACCACTTCCATGCCTTCCTCCGGCCGTGTTGCAATGCGCGACGCCACGCCCTTCCACATCACCGCGGCAATCACTGACCGGTCGTCTTTCAGGTCCAGATACACATGGCCTGAACGCGGAAAAGACACCCGCCCGATTTCGCCCTTGATGCGCACATGGGAAAACTCGCCCTCAATCATACGTTTGATGGCACCGGAAAGCTCGGAAACGCTAAATTCCGGTGCGTTTTCGCCCTCAATCGGGTCGTCGATAAGGTCAGACATCTCGGCTCGCTTGTAGAACTGCTCTCCACAGCTTAGAACGCCCGCAACCGAAGGCCAAGCGGAAGGCGACACCCATGAACATCCTCATCCTCGGCAGCGGCGGGCGCGAACACAGCCTCGCATGGGCGGTGATGCAAAACCCGAAATGCGACAAGCTGATTGTGGCCCCCGGCAACGCGGGAATCGCCCAAATCGCGGATTGTGCGTCTTTTGACATCGAGGATGGTGGCGAGGTCGTGAACTTCGTCGCGACCAACGCAATCGACTTCGTGATCGTCGGCCCCGAAGCGCCTCTGGCCTCAGGTGTGGCGGACCGTCTCCGCGAGGCCGGTGTGCTGGTATTTGGCCCCTCCAAAGCCGCCGCACGGCTGGAAGCGTCCAAGAGCTTCACCAAAGAAATCTGCGACGCCGCCAATGCCCCGACTGCTGGGTATGGCCACTTCACCGATGCCAAAGCAGCCAAGGCCCATATCCGCAAAGAAGGTGCGCCAATCGTGGTAAAAGCTGACGGCCTTGCCGCAGGCAAAGGCGTGATCGTCGCGATGGACGAACAAACCGCGCTGGACGCGGTGGATGATATGTTCGGCGGCGCTTTTGGCGGCGCGGGGGCCGAGGTGGTGATCGAAGAGTTTATGGAGGGCGAGGAAGCCTCTTTCTTTATTCTCTGCGACGGCAAAACCGCCTTGCCAGTGGGCACGGCCCAAGACCACAAGCGTGTTGGCGAAGGCGACACCGGCCCCAACACCGGCGGCATGGGCGCCTATTCTCCCGCGCCGGTTCTGACGGACGAAGTTGCGCAAAAGGCGCTGGATGAAATCGTACAACCAACCATCGACGAGATGGCAAAGCGCGGCACGCCTTATCAGGGTGTGCTTTATGTTGGTCTAATGATCAAGGACGGGCAGCCGCGCCTTGTGGAATACAACGTGCGGTTTGGCGATCCGGAGTGTCAGGTGCTTATGATGCGCCTTGGTGGACAGGCTTTTGACCTGATGCACGCGGCGGCGGAGGAACGCCTGTACGAGACGCAGGTGAACTGGGCAGATGACCATGCAATCACGGTGGTCATGGCGGCAAACGGCTATCCTGGAGCCTATGAGAAAGGCTCTGTCATCAAGGGCCTCGACGCGGTTTCCGGCGACAGCAAGAATATGGTTTTTCACGCGGGCACCACGGCCAAGAATGGCGAGATCACCGCAACCGGCGGCCGTGTTCTGAACGTGACGGCGCGTGGCGAGAGTCTGCAAGAAGCCCGCGACCGGGCCTATGCCATGATTGACCAGATCGACTGGCCCGAAGGATTCTACCGCTCTGACATCGGGTGGCGAGCCCTCTGACACGGGTGTTTTGCGGGCGCTGCACGGCCATTGCCTGCAACCTATTCTCGCCTCACGTCGAGGGACGCATCATGACAAAATCGATTGATCGGGCCTATGCGAAAGACACCTTCACCGAATTCTAGTGGCGCGGTGCTTGGCCACACATTCGCGCCTGATGACCTTTTGCAGCAAGTCACCTGAAACTTTACCGACATTTCAGCGCTAGGTCCCAATCGCCCCTGCCCCTCTCCGCGAGGTATTTCCGGCAATAGGATGTCAGTCGGAGGCACAGGCAAGCGCGGCGCGCAAAGAGGCCTGTCCATTAAAGGGACCAAGCGGTCTGGACACTAGGCGTTTGCCGTCAAATCTTGTGGACACGATGTTTTGCCAGTTGGCGTCAACGGTGATCATCTCGGGCCCTGTGTCGCAGGTGCGCAGGCCGCCGGAAATAAAATCTTCACCGATGCGGTGATTGGTCAGACCCTTGCTGTTCGCAACTTCGACTAGGGTATTGTTCTCAAACCGCCACACGCGCAAGGTTTTGGCCAGATGGGGACGGTCGATATAGGCTATCTCGACTTGACCGTCGCCATCCATGTCCGCAGCCCCCACAGGCGCCAGCCAGCGGTTGCGCTGACCGATATGCGGGGTGGCTGCAATCAGGCCGCCCTGATTGTAGAGCGCCAACCGTGCGCCGCCTGACTGGCTGCTTTCCACAACAATCGCTTCAAGGTTACCGTCTCCGGTCACGTCAAACAGACGCGGTTCCAGATCCTCAAAAACCCGATCCTGAGGCAGGGTGATTGTGATGGTTTTGCCGCCGCGCAGCTTGAGTTTCAGAGCGCCATATTCGATGGCATCCCCCAAAACGCCATGGGTGTAGCGTGTGGTCGGCTCAGCAAAGCGTGCCGACTTGATGTCAGCCGAGACGGGTGCTGAAAGACCCACCGGCAGAGCGCACAGAGCCAGCCCTGCGCGGCGCAAGAGACGGCGCAAAGGACGCATCGTCAAACGCCGCGCCCGCGCTAACATCAAATCTGTTTTTCCGGCATTTTCACGATCAGACCGTCCATGTCGTCCGTGACCTTGATCTGGCAGGTCAGACGGGATGTGGCGGGATCTGGCTGATACGCAAAATCAAGCATGTCCTCTTCCATGTCGTCCTTGGCGGGAATTTTGTCCGCCCAGGCAGGATCCACATAGACGTGGCAGGTCGAGCAGGCGCAGGCGCCGCCGCAATCGGCTTCGATGCCGGGAATGTTGTTGTCGCGTGCGCCTTCCATCACGGTCAGGCCGCTTGCGACCTCTACCACGTGTTCGGTTCCGTTGTGCTCGACATAGGTGATCTTGGCCATGCCCTAGGGCTCCTTCTCGTGCAGTGCGTTGCTCTTTGTTAGTCAAGCGCCACGCCCCCCGCCAGCCCCTTTTGCGACCACAGCTCTATCACCTTGCGACAAAATGCAAATGTTCTATATTTGTTCCATGAATGCGCCTATCACATCCACATGGCCCAAGCCCCCCGCCGCCCTTACCGCCGCCCGACTGGGCGAGCCACCCAACGGGGCGCGTGTAACCGTGGCCGGGTTGGTGATTCTACGTCAGCGCCCCGGAACCGCGAAAGGTGTGATCTTCCTCACCCTTGAAGACGAGACCGGCGTGGTGAACGTGATTGTCTGGCGCAAACTTTATGATGCCTTCCGCCGCGCGGTGATCGCGGGGCGGCTTTTGCGTGTCACCGGACGAATTCAGCGGGAAAACAATGTTACCCATCTGATTGCCGAACGGGTGGAGGACGTGTCTCCCATGCTCGACAGCCTGCTTTTGCCACCCGAAAGCTGAGGCTTTTGACAAAGGCCAAAACGCGCTACAAAGGCCACAACAATAACACGCCTTGAGCGCGAGGCACGAGCATGACACGCCTGATCGCCCCATTTACGGCCCTCGCCCTGCTGACCACAGCAGGCTGTGAGCAGACGATCTCGGACCCGCCCTATCTGGCAGCTTGGTCCGAGCCTGAAATCGTGCGTGCCGAGGATGCCAAGGCCCCACCCAACGCCCGCCCGGGAAGCTGTTGGGGACGGGATGTGACGCCCGCGATACTGGAAACCGTGACCGAACAGATCATGGTGCAGCCGCCCGAAGTGCTGGCTGATGGCACCGTGATCACGCCGGGGGTTTTTCGCACGGAACAACAACAGCGTATTGTCCGAGAGCGCCGGGAGACATGGTTTGAAACCCCCTGCCCGCAGATCTGGACCATCGAATTCACCTCTTCGGTTCAACGGGCGCTCAAGGCCCGCGGCCTGTTCTTCGGCGCCATCACCGGCGATCTCGACAGCCGCACACGCGCAGCCATTCGCCGCTATCAGAAAGCAGGCGGCCTCGACAGTTCCATTCTGTCGATGGAAAGCGCACGCCGCCTTGGCTTGATAGCTGTTGAACGGGAAGGATAACCCCCAAACAAAAAAAGGGCGCCCGAAGGCGCCCCCAATCCGTGAGTGGATACGTTTTACTCTTCAATCGAGAGCGCGACGAACCGCGGCTCACCGCCACGACGCACAAGCAGCAAAACCGACTTGCGACCGGCTTCGCGCACCTCATCGATACGGGTTTCAAAGTCCGCAATTGTGCGCAACTTCTGATGGCTTGCTTCGGTCAGAACGTCACCGGCACGCAAACCTTTTTCATAAGCCTTCGACGTCTCGTCCACGCCACTGACCACAAGACCGTCCTGATCTTCGGCCACACCCAACTCGCCCCGCATCTCATCGGTCAACGGAGTAACGGTCAAACCGAGAATCTCCTTTTCCAACGGCTCATCGTTGTCTTCCGGCGCAGGTTGGCTTGCAGGAACGGCGCCCTCGGCTTCTTCCCGACGTCCCAGTGTCACCTCGAGTGACACCTCTTCACCCGCACGCAACACAATCACGTCGACGGTCTTGCCCACGGACGCGTTTCCAACCAAACGCACCAGTTCGCGGACATCGTCGACCTTGTCGCCTTCAAAGGTCAGGATAACATCGCCTGCTTCCATTCCGGCATCCATCGCCGGACCTTCGGGAACATCCGTCACCATGGCGCCGATGGCATCGTCCAGACCGTCAATGGCCTCAACCATGTCTTCGGTCACGTTCTGAATGCGCACACCCAGCCAGCCGCGACGGGTTTCGCCAAACTCCTTCAGCTGATCCACGACGCGCGTCACGACGTTGGAGGCCATGGAAAAGCCGATACCAATCGAGCCACCGTTAGGCGACAGGATTGCTGTGTTCACGCCGATCACCTCACCATCCATGTTGAACAAGGGGCCACCGGAGTTGCCGCGGTTGATCGCAGCGTCGGTCTGGATGTAGTCGTCATAGCTTCCGGAAAGTGCGCGGTTGCGGGCCGAAACAATACCGGAGGACACAGAAAATCCCTGCCCCAGCGGGTTGCCCATCGCCAGCACCCAATCGCCAACACGCGCGGTGTCGCTGTTGCCGAATTCGACAAACTCCAGCGGCTCATCGCTTTCGACCTTCAGCAGCGCGATATCCGTGTTCGGATCCGTACCAATCACCTTGGCAGGCAGCTCCTCACCTTCGAAGAACTCGATCAAAATCTCGTCTGCGCCTTCGATCACATGGTTGTTTGTCACCACATAACCGTCTGCAGAGATCACAAAACCGGAACCAAGCGCAGACGTGCGGCGCGGACGGTCCCCGTCGCCTTGCCTGTCCTGAAACTCACGGAAGAAATCCTCGAATGGCGACCCTTCCGGCACGATGCCTTGCGGGCCAGTGCGACCTGCGACAACTGTGGATGTGGTGATGTTGACCACCGAGGGGCTGATTTCTTCCGCAAGATCAGCAAAACTGTCGGGCCGCGCCTGAGCGGCCAATGCCTGCACCATCACAACAACCGCCGCGACAAACGCAACCACCATGGCGCGCATCGCGGGTGTCGACGGGGTCTGCAGGGAATATGCCTTCGAAATCACGTTGGATCTCCTTGTTTACTAAAACCGACTGACAAGGCTGGGCGCTTGTCGCTTGATCAGAAGAATGGGCTTTTGGTGCCCCAAGTGCAACAGCCCCCCAATCGCATGTTCACAATTGCGCGTGACCGGTCTGTGAATTTGGTAAATCCGCCGTGCGGTGGTCAGGCGCCAAGTGCTTTGGCTGTCCAGACAAAAATCAAACCGGCAATCATTGCCAGCAATCCAAGCGTCCTACGCTGCCCTTCCGGAAGGGACCGCAACATCGCCAAAAGGTCTTCAACGATTGAAGGGGCCAGTACATAGACCAGCCCCTCCACAATCAATACAAGTCCAATCGCATAAAGCGCGACCGTCATCAGTTCCGACCCTGATCGCTCTTCAGATAGTCGAAGAAGTCACTGTCAGGCGACATAACCATCGTAGAATTGTCAGCCTGCAACGCACTGCGATAGGCACTCAAAGAACGATAGAATTCAAAGAATTCCGGATCCGCACCGTAAGATTGCGCAAAGATTGCGTTGCGTTCGGCGTCCGCTTCACCGCGGGTGATTTCGGACTGACGTTTGGCGTCAGACACAAGCTCGACCACAGTACGATCCGCTTGCGCACGAATACGCTGTGCAGCTTCGTTACCACGAGCGATCTCGTCCGCTGCTTCCCGTTCACGTTCTGCACGCATCCGTGCAAAAGTCGCTTCGAGGTTGGCTTGCGGCAAGTCGGTACGTTTCAGGCGAACATCAATGACCTCAAGACCCAGAGCTCGCGCGTCAGTAATGGCCGCATCGCGAATGCGGTTCATCAAAGACACACGATCGGTCGACAGAACCGAATCCGAACGCACGGAACCCAGAACTTCACGAGTCTGCGAGCGCAGAATGCTGTCCAAACGGGTTTCCGCCACCTGAACACCTCCGGCACCAACGGCCTGACGGAACTGATTGACGTCCGCAATGCGATAGCGCGCAAAGGCGTCCACGATCAAACGACGATCATCCAGAGGCGTGACCTCAAGCGGACCAACTTCGCGGCTCAGAATGCGGTCGTCGTAGGTAACCACTTCTTGAATGAGCGGCAGCTTGAACGCCAATCCGGGCTCTTCCTTGACTGTCACCACACGACCAAATTGCAGCACCAAAGCTTTTTCGCGTTCGTCCACGATAAATATCGAAGACAAAAGCGCTGCGATGGCAATCACCAGAATCGGCAGAAGATAAGTTGTTTTCCGCATCTTATTTCTCCGCCTTCTTGTTCAACTCGTTCAGCGGCAGATACGGGACGACACCCTGCCCACCGCTTTGCTCGTCGATGATGACCTTGTCGATATCGCCCAGCACCTGTTCCATAGTTTCCAGATACAGACGTTTGCGTGTTACTTCAGGTGCCTTGCTGTATTCTTCCAGAACGGCAGTAAAGCGGCTTGCCTCACCTTCGGCCTGGTTAACAACCTGTGCACGATAGGCTTCCGCTTCTTCAAGAATTTGCGCGGCTTCACCACGGGCCGACGCAGTCCGACGCGCCGCATAGGCATCCGCCTCTTTCTGCAAACGGTCACGTTCCTGCGACGCCGACTGAACTTCGCGGAAGGCGTCTTTGACCGGCTCGGGCGGATCCGCACCGTCAAAGTTCACACGAATGATGTTCACGCCCGAGTTATAGCTGTCCATATTCGACTGAATGAGTTCGAACAGTCGATCAGCAATCACACCACGGTCACGGTTTAGCACCGGTGCCAGTTCGGATTGTGCAATGATTTCACGCATCGCAGATTCAGACACAGCGCGAATGGTTTCACGCGGGTCTCGCAGGTTGAACAAATACTGCGCCGGATCGCTGATGTTCCAGACCACCTGGAAATCGATATCAACGATGTTCTCGTCACCGGTCAGCATCAGACCATCAGTCGATCCTGCCCGCGCCGGAATGTCTTCGGTTTGTTCGGTTGTGACCGGCACAACTTCTGCCGTGACCAGCGGCCATGGCGCAAAGTTCAGGCCCGGCTCACCCGTGGCGTAATACTCGCCGAGGAACAGCTCAACCGACTTCTCTTCCGGCTTAACGGTATAGAAACTCGCCATGCCCCAAAGTACGGCTGCAACGCCGAGGCCGATAAACACGGTGCCTCTGTTGAGGCCCGGACCACCTTGTCCGCCGCCCTGACCGCCGCGCTTTCCGCCGCCGCCTTCACCGCCACGTCCGCCCATGAGGACGCGCAATTGGTCCTGACCCTTTTTCATCAGATCATCGATATCGGGGATTTGCGGGCCATCGCCTTCGGGCGGGCGTTGCCCGTTCCCGTTGTTTCCGCGATTGCCACCGCCTTGGTTGCCGCCGCCCCCGCCCCAGGGGCCGCCGTTGTTACCTGCCATAAAGGATCTTCCCTTTCTTAAACATCTCTGGCGTCCCTCTAAACCTGAGGATTACACCGGAAAAATCAAGCCAATGCGCGGGCTCACGCCGTGCGCACCGGCTCCTTCATCGTCACAAGTTCTTCGGACATGGTCGGATGCACCGCCACGGTCCGATCGAAATCTTCCTTGGTCGCGCCCATTTTGACCGCAATGCCCGCCAGCTGGATCATCTCGCCAGCCCCAGGGGCCACAATGTGACATCCTAGAACTTTGCGCGTTGCTTGACTGACAATCAGTTTCATCAGAACACGTTCCGCCCGCCCTGCAAAGGCCTGCTGCATCGGCTTAAAGCTCGTGGCATAGACCTCAATAGGTTCCTGCTCCCGCGCGTCTTCCTCGCTCAATCCGACTGTGCCCATCTCGGGTTGGGTAAAAATTGCGGTCGGGATCAGGTCGTGATCCACCGGCGTCGGGTTGCCCTTAAACACGGTTTCTACAAACGCCATGCCCTCACGGATCGCCACCGGAGTCAGGTTCACCCGATCCGTCACATCACCGATCGCATAGATCGACGGCACGCCAGTCTGGCTATAGGCGTCCACGACAACCTGACCTTTACGGCCCAGCTCAACACCGACCTCTTCAAGACCCATATTGTCAGAATTAGGCGCGCGCCCTGTGGCAAACATCACCTGATCAAACAGTCGTTCATCGCCGTTTGTGGCCTTCACCCAGATCTTGTCGCCTTCTTTGCGCATCTCGAGAATGTTGGTGCCGAGATGCACGTCCACGCCGCGCTGACACATCTCCTCACAAACCAGACCGCGGGCTTCTTCGTCAAAGCCCCGCAGGATTTGCGCCCCGCGATAATATTGGGTGGTTTTCACACCCAGCCCGTTCATAATGCCGGCAAATTCGCAGGCAATATAGCCACCGCCAATGATCAGAATGCTCTCAGGCAATGTCTCAAGGTGGAAAATCTCGTTTGAGCTGATGCCCAGTTCAGCGCCAGGCATGTCCGGCCAGACCGGCCGTCCGCCCATAGCCAAAAGAATATGTTTGGCGGTTTTCTTTGTTCCGTCTGCCAACTCAACCGTATGGGCATCCGCCACTTTGGCCCGTTGATCAAAAGTCTCTACGCCGCTGTTCTTCAGAAGATTGCGGTATATCCCCTCCAACCGGTCCAGTTCGGCATGCAATTTGCCTTTGAAGCTGCCCCAGTTGAAATCGCCTGATTGAATGTCCCAGCCGTACGCCTGAGCATCCTCGACCATGCCGGAATATTCGCTGGCAAAAACCATCAGCTTTTTGGGAACACAGCCTCGGATCACGCAGGTCCCGCCATAGCGGTCCTCTTCAGCCAAAGCCACAGTGGCCCCACCAGCCGCCGCAACCCGCGCAGCCCTCACACCACCGGAGCCACCACCGATGACAAATAGATCATAGTCAAACGACATAGTTTTCGCGTTCCCTTAGTCCACCAGATCGGTGAACAGATTGTCTGTCTCGGCGAAATCAAGCATCGCCTCTTCAATAGTGCCGGCGTTGATGTCACGCACTTCCACGCGCCCATCGCCGTATCCGACGACCACAGCGTCACAGATATCTATAAACAGCCCATTTTCAACCACGCCCGGCATCTGGTTTAGCACCATGGCAAGCTGTCGCGCATCGCCGATCCGGTTAAGGTGAAGGTCCAGAATGTGGTTTCCCTCATCGGTCACAAACGGCGCCGCCCCGTTCATTCGCATTGTCGTGGTACGCCCCAGAACGTCCATGCTGACAAGGGTTTCCTCTATCAATGCCTGTGTCGTTTGCCAGCCAAAAGGAACCACCTCAACCGGAAGCGGGAAACTGCCCAGAGTTTCGACCTCTTTTCCGATGTCCGCGACAACAACC
Organism: Shimia haliotis; assembly: GCF_900114415.1. Lineage (GTDB taxonomy): Bacteria > Pseudomonadota > Alphaproteobacteria > Rhodobacterales > Rhodobacteraceae > Shimia > Shimia haliotis. The sequence goes on from NZ_FOSZ01000005.1 coordinate 273,640, forward strand.
ATTTGATCGGATGCGGTGGCCACAATCTTTTCCTGCAGCAATGCCCCGCCGCCACCTTTGATCAGATTGAGATCCGCATCAAATTCATCAGCGCCATCAATGGTCACATCCAGCCACTTGGCTTCATCCAGGCTGATCACTTCAATACCGACTTCGCGCGCCAATTGTGCTGTGCGCGTAGACGTCGGTACGCCTTTGATCCGCAATCCATGATCTCGCACCATTTCCCCAAGACACCGCACCAGCCATGCGGCCGTTGATCCGGTTCCAAGGCCAACTCGCATGCCGTCCTCGACATAGTCAGTCGCCTGTTTCGCGGCCACGAATTTTGCCTTGTCGATGGGCGACAGTTCTCCGGTCATTGCGGCGACTCCTCATTGCTTTCCAACGGTTATAAGAAAGAAGCTGCCGCCGCGCGAGTGCTGAATGGGCAAAACTTGCGCAATTCGCTCCCCTCAGGCAACACAGCTTTGCACTTGCGCGTGCCTTTGGAGCGCGTTTCCTATAGGAAACGTCGCAAATCGACCCCTGTGCAATTCGACACTCAGACATAGTGCCCCCATGACCCAACCGCTGCGCCTTCATTATGCTCCGGACAACGCTTCCCTAATCGTGCGTCTAACGCTCGAAGAACTTGGCGTGCCATATGAAACCCTGTTGGTTGACCGCTCAGTTGCGGCGCACCGGTCCGAAGCCTACCGGGCCATAAACCCTGCTGGGAAAATCCCCGCTCTGGAAACGCCGGACGGGCCGGTTTTTGAAACCGCAGCCATCCTGCTCTGGCTTTGTGACACATATAAAGGTCTTGCGCCCGCGACCGATGCCCCTGATCGGGCAGGCTTTGTAAGCTGGCTCTTTTATCTGTCAAATACCGTGCACTCCAACCTGCGCATGACATTTTATCCGGATCAATACATCGCCGCAGCGCATCAAAGTGCCTTGCGCGCGGGCGCGCGCGACAACCTCAAGACAGCTCTTTCCCTGCTTGATAACCTCGCCGCCCGGGATTTTACTTGGCTCAATGCCCTAACGCCCAGCGCTCTTGATCTCTATCTCGCCGCCATGTTGCGCTGGATGGCTCTTTATCCTAAGGGCGACACCAACTGGTTCAGCCTTGCAGACTGGCCCCACCTCGCCCAGATCACCGCCAAACTCGACCAACGCCTCAGCACAGCCGCGCTTTGCGCCGCCGAAGGCATGGCCCCTAACCCTTTCACGGCCCCAAAACCGCCGACCCCGCCAGAAGGATCCGCTCTGTAATGTTTCTCTCTGTCTTTGACATGTTCAAGGTCGGCATCGGCCCCTCCTCCTCTCACACCATGGGGCCCATGGTGGCCGCCGCCGATTTTCTCGACATGCTGCGCGCCGCGCCTTTTGAATTTCACGGCCTCAAGGCGTCCCTGCACGGGTCACTTGCGTTCACCGGCGTCGGGCACGCCACCGATCGCGCCACCATTCTGGGCCTCGCGGGTTTTCAGCCTGACACATATGACAACACCAAAGCCGAAGAGGCCCTCGAGCAAATCCGCGAAACCGGCCTTGTGCACCCACCGGACCTGCCCGCCCTGAAATTTGATCCGCGTGAAGATCTGAAATTCGACTTCGGTCCCAACTTGCCGGGTCACGCCAATGGCATGATCCTCATGGCGACAGACGCACAGGGCGACGTGCTGCTGCAGGAGACTTTCTATTCGATCGGCGGCGGCTTTGTGATGACCGAGGCCGAATTGGCCGCTGGCAAGGACACAAACGAAGGCCCTCCTGTGCCTTATCCGTTCAAGTCCGCCGCCGAAATGTTGGAGATGGCTCAAACCTCCGGCAAAACCATTGCCGAGATGAAAAAGGCCAACGAAGTGGCCCGAGGCTGTGCCGACAGCCTGGCCAAAGGCTGCGCGCGACTTTGGCAGGTGATGAACGACTGTATCGAACGCGGCCTGACCACCGATGGCATATTACCCGGTGGGCTTAGCGTTAAGCGCCGCGCCAAATCGATCCACGATGCGCTACAGGCCGAGCGCGGCATGAACCTGAATGCACCTCACACCATCAACGACTGGATGAGTGCCTATGCCATGGCCGTCAATGAAGAGAACGCCGCCGGTGGTCAGGTCGTGACCGCTCCCACAAACGGCGCGGCCGGCGTGCTGCCTGCGGTGATCCGCTATTGGCTCGATCATGTGCCTGGTGCCAGCGCCTCCCGCATCGACGAGTTCTTGCTGACCTCGGCAGCCATCGGCGGTCTTGTTAAATTCAACGCGTCCATCTCCGGCGCCGAAGCAGGGTGTCAGGCCGAAGTCGGCTCCGCCTCTGCCATGGCCGCCGCAGGCCTCTGTGCGGTAATGGGAGGCACCCCCGAACAGGTGGAAAATGCCGCCGAGATCGCGCTGGAACATCACCTCGGCATGACCTGTGATCCGGTCAAGGGTCTGGTGCAAGTCCCTTGCATCGAACGCAACGGCCTAGGTGCAATCAAAGCCGTTTCCGCGGCCTCGCTCGCCCTGCGCGGGGACGGCACACATTTCGTGCCTTTGGATTCGGTGATTGAAACCATGCGCCAGACCGGCGACGACATGCACGAGAAGTATAAAGAGACGTCGCTGGGCGGCCTCGCGGTCAACGTGCCCAACTGTTAAAGACCGCGTTTTTCTGGCGACAGATACCCAATTCACGATAACTGCTTCCCGCGCTCCGCTTAGTGGCGCGCGAACACGCATCCATCCGTGATCAACTCAGGCGGCGTGACACACAACGCTTTCGCCACCTGAAACGCGGCCAGCACTTTGGGCACATAGTCCCGCGTTTCAGCAAATGGCGGCACACCATCGTGGGCAGGGATTGAATTCTCGCCGGCGTTGTATCCGGCAAGCACCAGAATCGGATCGCGGTCAAATTCTGTCATCAGAAAATCAAGAAATCGCACCCCGCCTCCGATGTTGTCTTTGGCGACCAGCGGATCATCTACCCCAAAACGCTCCGCTGTCGCAGGCATCAACTGCATCAAACCCTGCGCGCCGGCTGAACTCACAGCGTCCGATCGGCCGCCGGACTCCACTGCAATCACCGCGAGCGCCAGCGCGGGCGACACCTGCGTTCCAATCGTCGCCAAGAGAATATCCGTCCCGTAGGCTTCTATCGTCGCGCGCAACTCGTCCAACCGTGGTGTTTTCACACGCGCCTCTGCCGGTGCGTTGCCGATGGCCACCAAAGCAGGCTCTAGCCGCCCTGGCCCGGCATCCCCGACATCTGGCGAAATCGCAGACCAGAACCAGCCATAAATTCCCAATGGCACAACCTGCGCGCCTGCTTCTGGCGTCGGGATCGAGGCCACCACCCCAACCGTTTCCGGTGTTGTGGGTGTGATCTGCACTGTAATCCGTTTGGATTGGCCGGGTTTAGGAGGGGTCACTCTTTTTGCGGAGAAGTCGGGAAAAGGCGGCGGCGACTCAGCCTGAAGAGGAATCACCAAAGCGCACAGCATTGCCAAACCGCCCCAAACCGCGCGAAATCCCATCATACCTGCACCTGCATAGCTCTGTTTTTCTGTAAGTATCCCAAAAATCGCCTCTCAGGGCCAGTTTCCGCATCAAAACAGCGCCAAAATCGCTCTGATTGTGCACAGTTGCGCCCAATCTACCGCTTCCAGACACACAATCTTAAGACTTTTATGCTTTAATAACAGATGGTTAAAAAACAATCAGGGACTTTTTGCACAAGAACCAAAATGGAACCACTTGCGCCCAAATCCCGCCCCAATCCACCAACATATTGCTCTCATACCAAGTCGGGCTGGCATGAGAGAGACGCCACCAAGGTTCGACAAGGTGGATTACACAACTGATCCTTTGGAGGGACGAAACCATGATCAAGTTCATCAAGAACTTCCGCAAAGACGAAGCTGGCGCAGTCACCGTTGACTGGGTTGTTCTGACCGCCGCCGTAGTTGGCCTGGCCGTCGCAGCTTACTCTGCAATCGAAACAAACACTGCCGCTCTGGCTGGTGCAACGGCTGACACCCTGGCAACTCAGGACGCCGCGCCGACAACCATCCCGACCACTCCGTAATAACGGTGTGATTGACCGCGCGCTTTCAGGCACCTCAGTTCGGATCGCCTGAAAGTCACGCTTAATGCAGTATTTAGAATTCTTGGAGATCAACATGATCAAATTCATCAAAAACTTCCGCAAAGACGAAGCTGGCGCAGTCACCGTTGACTGGGTTGTTCTGACCGCCGCCGTAGTTGGCCTGGCTGTTGCAGCTTACACCGCCATCGAGACAAACACCGCCGCTCTGGCAGGCGCAACTGCCGACACGCTGGCGACACAGGACGCGGCACCCACAACTATCCCGACCACTCCGTAATAGCGGTTGGATAGCACAAATTCCCTCAGGCAGCTCCTCCAGCGCTGCCTGAGGTTAACGCCGTGAAAGACACTCGAACATTTGGAGATCAACATGATCAAATTCATCAAAAACTTCCGCAAAGACGAAGCTGGCGCAGTCACCGTTGACTGGGTTGTTCTGACCGCCGCCGTAGTTGGCCTGGCCGTAGCAGCTTACTCTGCAATCGAAACAAACACTGCCGCTCTGGCTGGTGCAACGGCTGACACCCTGGCTACTCAGGATGCCGCACCGACAACCATCCCGACCACTCCGTAATAGGAACCGGGTCTTAAGTCGCAGAATGCGGAGGCGGGGGATCTTTCGGATCACCCCGTCTTTTCGGACAGAACGTCTGCTTTCTCAACTGATCAATTGGAGGACTAACCATGATCAAGTTTATCAAGAACTTCCGCAAAGACGAAACCGGTGCTGTCACCGTGGATTGGGTTGTTCTGACTGCAGCCGTTGTCGGTCTGGCCGTGGCTGCGTACAGCGCGATCGAAACTCAGACTGCCAACCTTGCCGGCGCAACCGCCGACACTCTGGCAACTCAGGATGCATCGCCGACCACGATCCCGACTACTCCGTAATAGGGTGTGGGCACTATCAGTTCGCGTGGACGTCAAAGCGACGCCCACGTGAGCTCTGACCCGATGTCAGAATGACATCACCGAGGAGGATGCTATGAAACTGTTTTCCAAACGCTTCCGCGACGATGACGCGGGCGCTGTCACCGTGGACTGGGTCGTGCTGACCGCTGGCATTGTTGGCCTTGCGATCGGTGCATTCGCCGCAGTCGAAAGCAACACCGCTACCCTCGCGGGGGCCGCCGCCGATCAGGTCGGCGCCCAGGATGCAAGCCCGACCACGATACCAACGACTCCGTGATTGCGGCCTGCCGTACGACCTAAAAGGGACCTTGCCGTCACTGGCACGGTCCCTTTTGTTTTCTTGCACATCGCCACCGTTCTCTTTGGTTGCGCCATACGAACCAATCACGCCTAAATGCGCGGATTTTCTAGAATCCGTCACAAAACGACACCGCCGCGACCCACAAATCGCCACATTTGACCCCCAAAACACATGTCGAGCACACGTCCGCCGACCGCTTTGTCAGCGTGACAATAACATCGAGGTAAATCGCCATGCGCGCTATTTTTGCTGCAGTATTGCTTGTCGGTCTCGGGATCGCCGGTTTCGCGGTCTACATGGCCCAGAACTACATTCAAGGCTACGAATCCGCTCTGGCCAGACAAAAAAACGAAACCCCGTCCATTGAATTGGTCGAAGGCTTCATTGTGTCCCGCCCGATGAAATACGGTGAAACACTTGAGCCCAAAGATCTCCTTCGCGTCAAATGGCCAAAGAAAGCCATGCCCGAGGGCATGTTCCTCAAAGCCGAGGAAATCTTCCCCCCCAACGACGACCGCCGTCGTGTGATGCTGCGTAGCATGGAGAAGGGTGAGCTTTTGATTGCGGCCAAGGTCACACAACCTGGACAGCATGCGGGCATCACGTCGCGTCTCAGCTCCGGACAGCGGGCGTTCACCATCAAAGTCGACGCAACTTCCGGCGTGTCCGGCTTCCTGCGCCCTGGCGACCGCGTTGATGTCCTGTGGACAGGCAACCCCAGCGGCGACCGCGACCGCGGCGAAATTACCAAATTGATTGACGCAAACGTCAGCATCGTGGCGATTGACCAATCCACAAACGAAGAAGAAGAAGCCGGCCGTGTGGCCCGCACCGTGACCGTGTCCGGCACTCTGCAACAGGTCGCCGCCCTCGAATTGGCTCAGCAAACGGGACGCCTGTCCCTGACCCTCGTTGGCGCGACGGATGACACAGTGTCCACGGCTGTTGAAATCGACCAACGTCAACTGCTTGGCATCGTCGAGGAAGAGATCGTCGAAGAGGTCGCCGAGATCGAGCAAGAACGGGTTTGTACGATCACCAACAACAAAGGCACCGAGAAGATCAAGATCGTCATTCCGTGCACGAATTGATCCAGCCCCAATCGATCAAAGAACATCCAAAGGCGCCTTCGGGCGCCTTTCGTCCGTCAATATGTGGCATCCTTCACACATTCGTTTCGCGTCCGAAGTCATTGATTATTGCAAAATTTCCGGAACTGACGCACAGTGGATGCAATCGTGGGCAAAAGACCCGCAATCTGAGGCGTGATCGAGAGGCAGGTCACATGACATATCTACGTTCTATCAAGGCGGCCCTGCTGGGCCTTGCCGTCGGGGTCATGCCATTGGTGTCGACTCCCCTTTTGGCTGAAACCCTGCGCGTTGTCCGCTCGGGGACATCTTCAACACTGGGCGTTCCAATGAACCGCGCGGTTGTTGTCGAAAGCGATGTTCCCTTTGCCGAGCTGTCCATCGCCAATCCGGCCATTGCCGACATCTCTTCCCTGTCGGACCGCACCATCTATGTTCTTGGGAAATCCCCAGGGCGCACCACACTGACGCTGCTTGATGCGACGGGCAAGCTGATCACAAACGTCGAAGTGAGCGTCGCTCCTGACATTTCCGAATTCAAAGAACGTCTTCAGCAAATTCTCCCTGGCGAGAAAATTGAAGTACGCACCGCGAATGACGGCATCGTTCTGTCAGGCGTAGTATCCTCAGTTCAACGTCAGCAACGCGCGCTTGATCTGGCACAGCGCTATGCGCCCGAACGGGTGTCCAACCTGATGGTTGTCGGCGGCGTTCAGCAGGTCATGCTCAAGGTTCGCTTTGCAGAAATGCAGCGCAATGTGTCCAAATCCCTGAGCGCCGGTATCGGTATCACCGATGGCACCAGCAACTTCCTTGCAGGCACAGTACTGAACAACCTCGATGCGGACGGCAACTTGCTGCAACGCACAAGTCAGGCAGGCTCGTCGCTCATTCGCTTCGGATCCGGCGGCTTCCAAGTCAGCGTGCTGCTCGAAGCTCTGGAACAAAAAGGCGTTGTGCGCACACTGGCAGAACCCAACCTGACCGCCCTCTCCGGTCAAGAAGCCAAATTCCTTGCGGGCGGCGAATATCCGGTTCCCGTGGCGCAGGAAGAAGGCACAATTTCCGTTGAATTCAAACCCTTCGGTGTGGAACTCAACTTTATTCCGCGCGTTGTCGACAACGACCTGATCAACCTTGAACTGGCCGCGGCTGTCTCCGCGATCGATCCGGCCAATGGCTTTACCAACGGATCCTTCACCATCAGCGCCTTTTCGCGTCGTGAAACATCAACCACAGTTGAACTGCGTGATGGTGAAAGCTTTGCCATCGCAGGTCTTCTCGAGGATGACTTTACCGACAACACCGCACAGGTGCCTTGGCTTGGTGACATTCCGGTTCTTGGCGCCCTTTTCCGCAGCGCCGATTTCCAGCGTTCGCAGTCCGAGTTGGTGATCATCGTAACAGCGCACCTCGTGACGCCGACTCGCGGCGAGGCTCTTGCCCTACCCACCGATCGGGTGAAACCACCGACAGAACAGGAACTTTTCCTGTTTGGTCATGTAACCGGTGGCGAGCGCAAGCAAAAAGGCGCAGCTGGCGAAGTGGCGAAACAGGACTTTTCCGGGTCCTACGGCTACGTGATGGACTAAGGGAGACACGCGATGTTCAAGAAAATTGCAACCCTTGCCCTGATCCTTGCAACCTTCTCGCTCTCGGCATGTTCTGACGGCGACGGGGCGGTCACGCCGTCCTGGTTCAGAGAAGCCGGCTCCGTGATCGATTCCGAAAGTTTTGGTCAAGCGGTGAACAACAATATCGGCGTTCACAACGGTGATCGCAGCTATGTGTTGTCACTGGCCACCCGTTTTGCCGAAGAAGTTGACAGCACCGTCAATTTTGAATTCGACAGCGCGGTTGTTGATGCCACTGCCATTCCTGTTTTGAACGAACAGGCCAACTGGATCCGCCAATTCCCTGAGGTCCGGTTCCGCGTATATGGGCACACAGATGCCGTCGGAAGCGCCAGCTATAACAAATCTCTTGGTCTGCGCCGCGCACGCGCTGTTGTGAACTATCTGGTTTCGCAAGGCGTCGATCGCTCCAGACTTGAGGCAGTCGTGTCGCTTGGAAAAACTCAGCCTTTGATCGTCACTCAGGGCCGCGAGCGCAAAAACCGTCGCACCGTGACCGAAGTCACCGGCTTTGTGGATCGCCACCCTACTGTACTTGACGGAAAATACGCCGAAATCATCTATCGCGACTACGTCGGAAGCGGCGTTGCACCGACCGGTTTGGCGGGCCTGACCTCAACTGGCACAAGCGAATAAATCGCATCAAACACCTTGCTAAGGGCCGCTTCCGAAGGGATGCGGCCTTTTTCGTTGCGGAAACGATGGCAAGCATTTCCCCCGATCGTCGCACAATTCCGCACAATTTCGGCTTTTTGGCCCCAATGTTGCCCAACTTGGAGGTGACTTTCTTAAACATGGGAAAGGTATGTCTACGCAGAGTCGATGTGTCTGAACATGAATAAGGAGACCGGTCAGCTTTTTTAGGCCGTGTCCCCACCAATAATGCGCAACAAGCGCGAAGAAGGAACTTGAGGCTGATGTCGAGTAACGACGCAATGCAGACCGAACCAAGTCCGATCCTGGCATGTACCATTTGCCGGGACGTTCAGAATTTTGAGCTTCTGATCGTGGACATGGAAGAGGCGCTTGGAGAACAATGGGGCGACCTAGGGTTCGAGGACGCTATTCCGTTTATGGCCCAGCCCGACGCCCATCACCTTGAATTTATTGCACTTGCCATCGATGACATGGACGAGGACGACCTGAATGTCCTGACCGATATCATCACAGAAGCGCGCAATCGCAACATCCGAATTTTGCTCATTGCCGAGGATGTCACCCCCGCATCGCTGCACCATCTGTTGCGCCACGGCGCTGATGAGTTCATCCCCTACCCCATTCCCCCAGGCGAATTGCAGGCTGCGATCGACAAGATCCGCTCGGCCCCGTCCGAACCTGAAATAGAACAGCCACAGCAGTCCGTGAAGCTTTCGACCAACGGCGAATCGCGCGAAGGTGTGGTGCTTGCGGTGCATGGTCTTGCTGGCGGCACAGGCGCGACCACTTTGGCCGTGAACCTTGGCTGGGAACTGGCGAACATCGACAAAAAGAAATCGCCGTCCGTCTGCGTTCTGGATCTGGATTTGCAATTTGGATCGGTGTCGACATTTCTGGATTTGCCACGCATTGAATCGGTTTTCGAATTGATCACCGACACCGACAGCATGGACAGCGAAAGCTTCGGGCAGGCGCTTCAGACCTACGAAGAAAAGCTGCACGTCCTGACCGCACCGTCTGATGTGATCCCACTCGACCTGATCGGGCCGGAAGACGTGGAACGTCTGATCGACATGGCACGCAAACACTATGACTATGTGATCATTGATATGCCATCGACCCTCGTGGTCTGGACCGAGGTCATCCTGAACGCCGCGCACGTGTATTTCGCGACCATGGAAATCGACATGCGCTCGGCGCAGAACGCCATGCGCATCAAACGCGCGTTCCAAGCCGAAGATCTGCCATTTGAAAAACTGCGCTACGTGATGAACCGTGCGCCCAAATTCACCGATCTGGCTGGAAAAAGTCGGGTGAAACGTCTTGCCGAAAGCCTTGGCATCGCCATCGACGTACACCTGCCTGACGGCTCAAAACAAGTCGGCCAAGCCGCCGATCATGGCCAAACACTGGCTGAAAATGCGCCGAAAAATCCGCTGCGCAAAGAAATCGCGAAACTCGCAAAATCCCTGCTCGATCTGGATCAGACCGACGAACAGGCCGCGTGACCCGGAGTGACCTAGATGTTTTCACGTTACAAAAAGCCTGAGGCTGGCAAGCCGGCAGAAAAGGCCACGGCCGCCCCCAAGGCAGCCGCTCAAGCCAAGTCGGCACCCAAAACCCCGACCGCAGCTCCGCGCCCGGAAGCGGTGAGCGAAGAATCCAAAGTCATGCGCCGCCCTCTCGCGCCGAAAGCCGCCATCGCCCAATCCGGCGACAAAGAGCGGCGCCGCAAGGAGCGTCTTGGCGAAATCAAGCTTGAACTGCACCGCGAGCTTTTGGACAACCTGAACCTTGCCGCTCTCGACAAAGCGACAGAAAAAGACCTGCGCGCCGAAATCGGGTCAATTGCGACCGAAGTCCTGCAGGAAAAAGCCATCGTGCTGAACCGCGAAGAGCGGACCACGATGTTTCAGGAGCTGTATGACGAAGTCACCGGCCTCGGTCCCCTGGAGACACTGCTTCAAGACGATACCGTGAACGATATTCTGGTGAACGGTCCCAAGCAGATCTTTGTGGAACGCGATGGTAAGCTCGAACTCAGCGACATCGTGTTCAAAGACGAAAAGCACCTACTGCGCATCATCGACAAAATCGTGTCGGCCGTTGGTCGTCGCGTTGATGAATCCAACCCGTATGTGGATGCCCGCTTGCAGGACGGCTCGCGTTTCAACGCCATGGTGCCACCAATCGCCGTGGACGGCTCTCTGGTGTCCATTCGTAAGTTTAAAAAGGACAAGCTGGGCATCGACGACCTAGTGCGTTTTGGCGCCTTTTCCGAAGAGATGGCCGCCTTTTTGCAGGCTGCCGTGTCCACCCGCCTCAATGTGATCGTGTCTGGCGGTACTGGCTCCGGTAAGACCACAACGCTCAACGCTTTGTCCTCTTTCATCGACAACGCCGAACGCATTCTCACGATCGAGGACACGGCGGAACTCCAGCTGCAACAGACCCACGTCGGCCGCATGGAATCCCGCCCGCCCAACGTCGAAGGCAAAGGCGAAGTCTCCCCGCGCGACTGTCTGAAAAACGCGCTTCGTATGCGCCCTGACCGCATCATCGTGGGCGAGACGCGTGGCGAAGAAGTGATCGACATGCTTCAGGCAATGAACACCGGCCACGACGGCTCGATGACCACGATCCACGCCAACAATGCGCGTGACGGCATTTCCCGTCTGGAAAACATGATCGCCATGGCCGGCATTGAAATGCCGCTTAAGGCCGTGCGGAGCCAGATTTCCTCGGCTGTGAACCTGATTGTACAGGCCTCCCGCCTGCAAGACGGCTCACGTCGCATGACATCAATCACCGAAATCACCGGCATGGAAGGCGACGTGATCTCCATGCAGGAATTGTTCCGGTTTCAGCGTACAGGCCTGACACCCGACAACAAAATCATCGGCCACTACACCGCCACTGGTGTGCGTAGCCACTATTCTGAGCGTTTCCGCCTGTGGGGCTACGACCTCCCCGCAGCGATTTATGAACCGACCGCGGGGTAAGCGACCATGCCATTTTCTCCCGAACTCCTCGTTTATGGAGCGATCTTCATCGGTGTCTTCGTCCTCGTCGAAGGCGTCTATCTGACCGTTTTTGGCAAATCCATCAGCCTCAACAGCCGCGTCAATCGCCGGCTGGAGATGATGGACAAAGGCGCCAAGCGCGACGAGGTTCTCGAACAGCTCCGCAAGGAGATGAGCCAACACTCCGAAAACAGAACAATCCCGCTCTATTCACTTCTGGCCGAAAAAGCCCAAAAGGCCGCGATCGCCTTCACGCCGCAACAGCTTATGCTGATGATGGCAGGCATGACCGTTTTTGCCTTCGCAGGTCTGTCTATTGGCACCAGCACCGGCCTGACCGTGCGCATTGCGATTGCAATTATGGTTGGTGTCGGCGGCGTCTATACTTGGGTGAGCATGAAGGCAGGCAAACGCATCTCGCTGATCGAAGAACAGCTGCCTGACGCAATTGAACTTATGGTCCGCTCGCTGCGCGTCGGCCACCCGTTCAGCTCTGCAATCCAGATTGTCTCCAAGGAAATCGAAGACCCGCTGGCCACGGAATTTGGCGTGATCGCAGACGAAAGCGCCTATGGCCGCGATGTAGGCGAGGCGCTAAAGGATATGGCCGAACGTCTGGACATGCAGGATTTACGCTTCCTTGCCGTCGCCGTCACCATCCAGCAGCAGTCCGGTGGTAACCTTGCCGAAATTCTGGCCGGCCTGTCCAAGGTGATCCGCGCCCGTTTCCGCCTGTTCCGCCGCGTAAAAGCCATCACCGCCGAAGCAAAATGGTCCGGCAAGTTCCTGTCCGGCTTCCCTGTTGCCGCGCTGATCGCGATCAACGTGATGGATCCGAACTACTATGACGAAGTGAAAACCCATGAACTGTTCATTCCCGGCTGTATCGCCGTGGGCATGTTCCTGGCCTGCAACCTGTTCGTGATGCGCGTGCTCACCAACATCAAAGTCTGAGGAGGAGACGACCATGACAACAATGGAAGCACTCCAACTGATGCTCACCGACATGCTCGGCCCCAACGGCCCCATGATCGCAGCAGGTGTGATGATTGCCTTCTTCGGGTTGGCTTTTATCCCGATGATCCTGTCGCGCCGCGACGATCCCATCGAGAAACTCAAGCGCCAGCAAGCAGGCGGGTCCAAAAGGGACGGCAAAAAAGAACAGCTGCGCCGCAAGTCGGCAAACGCCAAGCTCGACAAGTACAAGGCGTTCCTTGAACCGCAGAACGCAGAAGAGTTGTCTTCGGTGCGCCTCAAATTGATGCAGGCGGGCTATCCGAGCCGCGACGCCGTGCGCGCTTTTCACTTGGCGCAAATGGTTCTGGGCATCGGCGGCCTTGTTCTAGGCGTTACCTATTTTATTCTTGTAAAACAGACCGATGCCTCGACCACCAAAGACATGCTTATGTGGACTCTGGGTCCCGGCGCCGCTGGCTATATGCTCCCGAAATACTGGGTGACGCGGCGTGTCGAAAGCCGCAAAGAAGAAATCACTGCAGGTTTTCCCGACAGTCTGGACATGATGCTTGTCTGCGTCGAGGCCGGTCAGTCTCTGGACCAATCCATTGTCCGCGTCGCGTCCGAGTTGCGCGCCTCCTATCCTGCCTTGTCTCAGGAATTCCAGATCGTCGCGCATGAAATGAAGGCCGGCAAAGACAAGGCACAGGTTCTCGGCGATATGGGCGAGCGTTGCGGTGTGCAGGACGTGAGTTCCTTTGTGACCGTGCTCATCCAGTCTGCCACTTTTGGTACATCTATCGCCGACGCGCTGCGCGTCTATGCGGGGGAAATGCGTGACAAACGTGTGATGCGTGCCGAAGAGGCCGCAAACAAGTTGCCAACCAAAATGACGCTTGCCACAATGATGCTGACAGTGCCTCCACTTCTGATCATTCTGGTGTCCCCATCCATTATCGGGATCACAAGCTTCGGGGCACAATAACAACTGACTGACGTGCTTATGATACTCCGGGCCCTTGCCCTACTGATATCCCCCTTGCTTCTGGCCGCCTGTCTTTCGGGCGGCCAGTCTGCGCCTGCAGACAGCCCCTTTGCACCGCCTGTCGATACGTCCAAAGAGGCTGTAGATCCCGTTGTCGTGGGCTGGCGCCTGATGGAGGCCGGAGAATTTGAACTGGCCCTGCAATCGTTCTACCGCGCGGCAGCCCAAACCGGAGCTACAGCAGACCTCCTTGCGGCGGCAGGAACCGCCAACCTTGGACTGGGGCGCCTTGGACAAGCCGAAGACCTGCTCCGCCAGTCACTCGACCTGGAACCGGATCACGCCGAAACATGGAACAATCTCGGTGTCGCGCTCATGGAACAAGGCAAATTGCCCGAGGCTGAACTCATCCTCAAAAAGGCTTTCGCACTGGACAATGGCGAAAGTGACGCAATTCGCGATAATTTACGCTTAGCACTCGCAAAAGCGGAAAATCCTGCTTATGATGGCGGAAACACACAAGAATACAAATTGGTGCGGCGGGGTAGCAGCGACTACCTGATCCGGCAAACACCATGATCGAGGTTGAAGCAGTAGGGGACGCACAGCATGCGCCATCCTTTCATTGGGACAGTCTGTCTTGTCGGAGCGTTCGCTCTGTCGGCTTGCACAGACAACGAAGAGGCCAATGTTGAACGCGCGATTCAGGACGTGAACGCGGTCGACGGGACAAATCTTTCTGACGTGATGCTCACGGTGGCGGATCCGGACGAAGGCGTTGTGTATTTCCAACGCACCCTTCAGGACAATCCGGACCGGATCGACCTGCAAAGAGGTCTGGCAATTTCTTTTGTCAGGGCGAAACGGTTCACCGAGGCCGTGCCAGCATGGCAGCGCGTGGTCAAGCACGCTGACAGCACCGACAGCGATCGCGTCGATCTTGCGGACACGCAGATCCGTGCAGGTCAATGGGACGAGGCTGAAGCCACACTGGACGCGGTACCGCCCACGCATGAAACTTTCAAACGCTATCGCCTCGAAGCGATGATTGCGGACAGCAATCAAGAGTGGAAGAAGGCCGACAGCTTTTATGAAACCGCTGTTGGTCTGACGACCCGCCCCGCCGGTGTGATGAACAACTGGGGCTATTCCAAACTGACCCGCGGCGACTATGCCGAAGCCGAACGTCTGTTTGGGGACGCCATTCGTCAGGACAGCACCTTGTTCACGGCCAAGAACAACATGGTTTTGGCCCGCGGCGCCCAGCGCAACTACACGCTTCCGGTCTTCCCGATGGTCCAGACCGAACGCGCTCAGTTGCTGCACACAATGGCATTGTCAGCCATCAAACAGGGTGACACCGAAACCGGCAAAGCCCTTTTGCGCGACGCGATTTCGACCCACCCGCAGCACTTTGAAGCCGCCGTGCGTGCGCTGCGTGCCCTCGAAGACGCCTGACGCGAGCAGAGCCTATGCACATCGAAGCCACAACGGCGCTCTGGTTTCTTTTGCCGGTGCTGCCGATCTGTCTGCATATCTTCTATGTGGACATGAAATACAAAAAGATCAGCAACAGGGTCGTTTGGGTGCTGTTCCTTGTCTTTGTGGTCTTCGGTCTAGCCCTCCTTCCGTTTGAAACATTCCTCTGGCGATTTGCCAACTATGCCGTTGTTTTTGCTGTCGGGTTTATCATGTGGATGGCTCGTCAGATGGGGGCCGGAGATGTCAAACTCGGGGCTGTTATGGCGCTGTTTATTGATCGGGCGGATGCCAACAGTGTGCTCTGGATTGCTTTCGCGGCCATACTCGGCGCCACAGCGGCCACGCTCTTGGCGCGCTGGACACCGCTCAAGCGGCTGGCCCCCGATTGGGCGGCATGGCACACACCGGACCAGGACGATCCGAACGCAGTGGGCGGCGGCAAACAATTCACCGTGCCAATGGGCACCGGTCTTGGCCTCATGCTCTGCACCTACCTGATCCTCGGCGCTTTGACAGGCCAGTAAGGCACGTCACTTTCCCCGCTACTGGCCACAACTGGCCCCAAATTCGCCCATTTTTCACTGTTTAAGATTTGGAAACACGAAAGGGGCAGAATGCCTCGAACTTGGAGTTTTCGACGATGAACATGCAGACCAGCAACGTCATGGCCCCTCCTCCTCCCAAGAGGTTGGAAGACATGCAGCTTTCGGCCGTGATGATGCGGGACATCCTGCTGAAAACCATGTTCCGCAAAAACGTCGATATGGTGTCGGATGTGGCCAAGGCGGTTTGCCTGCCGCTGGCGGTGACCCAACAACTCGTTGATATGGCCCGCGAACAGCGCCTTCTGGAGGCCACCGGCACCCTGAACGCCAACAGCGGCAACGAAATGGGCTATCAGCTCACCGATGCAGGCAAAGCCCGCGCACTCGATGCTCTGGCACAGTCCGAATACTTTGGCGCCATGCCCGTGCCGCTGGATGTTTACCGTGAGCAGATCAAGCGTCAGTCGATCCGCAACATCCAAATCACCCGCGATCAGCTGACCAACGCTATGGGTCACTTGATCCTGCCGCCGACCCTTCTGTCGGAATTGGGTCCAGCCGTCAGCTCTGGTCGCTCGATCCTGATGTATGGCCCGCCGGGCAACGGTAAATCCTCGATTTCCAACGGCATCCGCGACGCAATGGGTGACAAGGTCTACGTGCCTCACGCGATCGAATATTCCGGTCAGGTGATCACCGTCTACGACCCGATCGTGCATTCTGCGGCCGAGGGCGATTTGCAAGACGCCAACAGCCTGCGCCGCACCGCGCGGTTTGACAGCCGCTATGTCAAATGCGACCGCCCCACAGTGATCACCGGTGGTGAATTGTCACTGTCCATGCTGGATCTGGTCTACAATCCCACCGCGCGCACATATCAGGCCCCCCTGCAACTAAAATCCACCGGAGGCATCTTCATCGTCGACGACCTTGGCCGCCAGGAAGAGCCCCCGCAGTCCCTGGTAAACCGCTGGATTGTTCCGCTTGAGGAAAGCAAGGACATCCTCGCGCTGCAATCTGGGGAAAAATTCGAGGTGCCGTTTGACACGCTGGTGATTTTCTCCACCAACTTCCATCCGAATGAGATCTTTGACCAAGCCGCCCTGCGCCGGATTTTCTACAAGATCAAAATCGATGGACCAAGTCAGGAAAACTTCCTGAAAATCTTTGCGCTCGTGGCCAAGAAAAAGGGCATGCCGCTCGACGAAAGTGCGCTCATCCACTTGCTCAAACACAAATATCCCACGATCGACAACATCTATGCCAACTACCAGCCGGTCTTCCTGATCGATCAGATGATTTCGATTTGCGAGTTCGAAGGCATCCCCTATCAGATGTCGCCCGACCTGATTGACCGCGCTTGGGCAAACATGTTCGTCAAGGACGAACACATCGTCAAATAAGCCCGACAAGACCGGGCTGCTGGCGTTCTTCGCGCAGCCCGATCCGTGGATTAAGGCCCGCCCGCTTTTGGCAAAAGGCAAGCGGAGCGCGGCCTCACAAAAGACAGCGCCAACGGCCTTTTGAGCAATTCGCACAATAAAACGCTAGAAACCCTACCGACCCTCGCGGGTGTTTCCGCCGTGATTTCAGCCCCTTAAACCCGCAGCGACACTTCGTCATCCGGCAACGACTCTTGGCGAATCACACCTAATCATGCTTTGACGAAAGAGATGGCTCCGAACCGCGCGCGTGGTGAGGTGTAAAAGGGAATGCGGTGCGATCCCCAAAGATCAACTCCGCGACTGCCCCCGCAACTGTAGGCGGCGAGCGACCCGAGATCGACCACTGGACATTTTGTCTGGGAAGGATCGGGACAGCTTTGACCCGCAAGTCAGGAGACCTGCCATCCGCACTAAACGAACCTGGGCGGGGTGTCCCGGAGGGAGATGACAAAGTTTCCGGCGGTCTTTTCCGTGCAAACCTTGCGCTCGCTTTGCTCCCGTCCAACCGGAGGAGGCCATGCTGTTGCATTGCGCTAGACTTGAAATTCGGATGCCGCGCTCTCGCGCCGACGCACCTTTTTTGGGGGTGCACTAATGCGGGCTGCCAAAACACCGACTTCGCGCCCTTCGCTGCGATGCCTCACAGAACTTAGCCTGCCGATCCTGATAGCTGGCGCTCTTGTTGTCTCGGCCATCCTCTGGCTTGCCATATATGCGGTGCTTTGAATGTCGTCGGTTCTTGAACTTCGCAACCTTGCGCTCGGCTACCGCGACCTGACCCTGTTTCGCGGCCTGTCCATGGACATCGAGTCCGGCTCCACTCTGGCGGTCCTAGGCGCCAATGGATCAGGCAAAAGCACCTTCGTCAAAATGTTGCTCGGCCTGATTGATCCGCTGGCGGGAAACCTGAACTGGACACAGGGCAAACCAAGAGAGATCGGCTATCTGGCGCAAATGACCGAATTTGACCGTCGTTTTCCGATCCGGGTGCGCGATCTTGCTGCGATGGGCGCATGGCGCGGATTTGGCCTGCGCCGCGGCTTGGACGCCGCGGCCCAGAAACGTGTCTCTGCGGCTTTGGATGAGGCCGGTGTTCTCGACATTGCAGACCGCCCTTTGCACCAACTGTCCGGTGGCCAATTGCAACGCGCGCTTTTTGCCCGTGTCATCATGCAGGATGCGCCGCTGATCCTTTTGGATGAACCGTTCGCAGCCGTCGACCAAAGCACCGAAGCCCATCTTTTGTCGATCATCCGCCGGTGGCGGGCCGAAGGCCGCGCCGTGGTCTTGGTTGTGCACGATCTCTCCTCCGTACTTGATCATTGCAGCCACGCGCTGCTGCTCGGAGGTCAGGAAGCGGCCTATGGTACCGTCAAAGACGTGCTCACTCCCGCCCGCTTGGTGGCACAGGGCTATATGTCCGAGAGTCAGGCGTCCTGGATGTTCCGAAGCCCCACGCCGATGCAGGAGGCCGCACATGTTTGAACTCTTGCAGGAAATGTGGAGCTTCGCCTTCATGCGCCGCGCCTTTGTCGTGACCACCGTTTTGTCCGCATCGGTCGCCCCCGTCGGCGCCTTTTTGGTTCTGCGCCGTCTGTCTTTGGCCGGTGAAGCCATGGCCCACGCGATCACGCCTGGCATTGTCATCGGTTTCGTGTCCGCCGGCCTGTCGGTTATGTCCCTCCTGATTGGCGGCCTGATTGCAGGTGTCGGCGTGGCAATCCTGACCGCGTTTCTCGCACGTCGCACCATTTTGCGCAGTGACGCGAGTCTCGCGTCGCTCTATCTGATCGCGCTGGCGGTCGGCATTTTCATTCTCTCGGCCGCCGGCTCCGCCGTACCGCTCAAAAGCTTCCTTTTTGGCTCCATTCTTGGCATCGACGATCCATCAATGTTGTTGGTCGGGGGCGTCGCCACCGTCACACTTGTGTCCTTCGCGTTTCTTCTGCGCCCCCTGATTGTCAGTACCTGCGATCCGGTTTTCTTCGAAACCCAGACGCGCCGCCCTTGGCTTGTTGATCAGGGTTTTATGCTCTTGCTGGTGCTGAACCTTCTCGCGGCATTCAAAACACTTGGCACGCTCATGGCCGTTGGCCTCATGATCTTGCCAGCCACCGCCGCGCGGTATTGGGCAAGCACGATCACGGCACAGCTTATCCTCGGCTTTATCTTTGCCGTGTCCAGCTGCTGGATCGGCCTGACTCTGTCTTACTTGTTCCCTGAAACCCCGTCTGGCCCCGCAATTGTTTTGGTCGCCGGCGGGTTCTTTCTGGTTTCCGCAGTTGTCGGCCCGCTCGGCTTTGGCCGCCAACTCCGCAAACCCTCCGTTTCCAAAGACGCCCCGGTTGCGACAATTCAACAGGAAGAGAAAGCACAATGACCCTGATGAAATCCGTTTTTGCCTGTGTGACCGCCACCTCGATCGCGCTCAGCGCCCTTCCGGCAGCGGCCCAAGACAATCTGAAAATCGTCGCCAGCTTTTCCATCTTGGGTGATATGGTTGAGCAGGTCGTCGGCGATCTGGCGAGCGTGACAACAATCGTCGGCCCTGACGCGGATGCGCATGTTTATCAGCCATCCGTGGCAGACGCCAAATCGGTGGCTCAGGCCGACATTATCTTTGTGAACGGGCTCGGCTTTGAAACCTGGTCCGATACCCTGATTGCAGAATCCGGCACCACAGCGGATGTCCATGTTGCGACAACGGGGATCACACCGGTCAAAGTGGACGGTGCCATCGACCCGCATGCGTGGAATTCACTGCTGAACGGAGTCATCTATGTGACCAATGTGGCGGACACCCTTAAAGCAGCCCTCCCCGACCACGCCGACGAAATTTCTGCCAACGCAGCCGCCTACATCGCCAAGCTCGAAGCGTTGGATACCACAACGAAAGCCAAGCTCGCGGAATTGGCCGATAACCGCCGCACCGTCGTGACCGCGCATGATGCGTTTGGTTACCTGGCAGAGGCTTATGGCCTGACTTTCCTTGCCCCCGTTGGCATCGACACAGAGGCGGAACCTTCGGCCAAAGACCTTGCCGTTCTGATCCGTCAGATCAAATCCGAAGGAGTCGCGGCCCTATTCGTTGAAAACATCACCAGCCCCGCGTTGATCAAACAGGTATCCGACGAAACCGGCATCGATATTGGCGGGCGTCTGTTCTCAGACGCCCTGTCCGAGCGCGGCGGCCCTGCCACAAGCTACCTCGCGATGTTTGAACACAACTTGAGCACTTTGCTGACGGCTCTTTCTGACAGCAACAGCTGATCCACTCTTCTGTGGGGGCGGTCATGTCTGTGCCGCCCCTCAATTCTAAGCCTGCCCTTCCCTCGGCCGCCGGCCTGCCCTACATATCCCCCATGACCCCACTCGCCCATATTGCTGCTTTGCCAGTTCGCGCATATCGCCTGCTCTTCAGCCCTTGGGTCGGGTTCAATTGCCGCTATCAGCCGACATGTTCCGCCTACGCGCTGGAAGCGCTGGAAAACCACGGAGCGATCAAAGGAAGCTGGCTCACTCTGCGCCGGATCGGCAGGTGCCACCCCTTGGGCGGAAGCGGGTATGACCCTGTTCCGCCCTCTTGCAACCATGACGACTCCTAGACCGATAGACAATCCGGCATCTGCGCATTAGCATTGTCCTCATTTTGAAACTTGGAGGTTCCCGTGCGTATTTTTAAAACCGCAATTGCTGCCCTTTTCGCCACACTCATTGCTGCCCCCGCTTTCGCTGACAAATTTGTCGGCTATGGCGCTGTCGAAGGCTGGAATGTCTACGTGGACACGGAAAAAAAGAGCTGTATGATCGAGACCAAGGATGATCTCGACAACGTTGTGCAAATGGGCCTCACCGAAGAAAGAGATGTCGCCTACATTGGTATCTTTACCAAGGACAAGACCGACATTCAGCGCGGTTTCAAAAAAGAAGTCGCCATCCTACTTGGTGAAAACGTGTATCTCGGCGAAGCCACCGGCATGCGTGGCAACATCACCAAGGGCTACAGCGGCGGTTACGTCCTTACCGATAATCCTCAGGTGATCGAAGACATTGCCAAGGAGCGCGTGATGGTCGTGTTTCCCGAAGAAGAGTTTTCCTTCATTGTGAACCTTGACGGCACATACAAGGCTCTTGAGTTGGCCCGCGAATGTACCCAAGCGCAAATGAACTGACGACCGTCACGATCGAACAATTCAAGCCGAGCCGCATCCCCATGGGTGCGGCCTTTTCCTTCTTAGGGGAATCACCGAAGGCCGGTTCGCGACTAAGCTGCAAAACCCCGCGCCCAAAAGGTTAACAGCCGCATAGGATTCTCCGCCAACGCAGCCGATTTCATGGCAGGACTTCGCTATCCACAGCGCACACGGCAGGGAATCGCAGCTTTTTGGCACTCTTGCACAAATGCAATTTCCTGAATTTTTTAATAAATATGACCCAACCCAAGAAACGCCGCGCCAAAAGTTTCGTTCGACCGCACCGCAACCAAGCTGGTCTGTGATTGACCGCCGAGTTGTAAGTCACGTAAGGCAAGACATGCTTGATGATCTTGACGATATTCACCCGCTCTTTCACGGCGCGCCTTCTTCGGCCTCTTTCAAGAAGCTGCGCAAACGAATTGTCCGACAAACCCGCGAAGCCATCGAACAGTATGGGATGATCCAACGCGGCACGCGCTGGCTGGTTTGCCTGTCCGGTGGCAAAGACAGCTACACCCTGCTCGCGGTATTGCATGAACTCAAATGGCGCGGCCTTCTGCCTGTGGATCTACTGGCATGTAACCTGGATCAGGGCCAACCAGGGTTTCCGGCAACCGTGCTGCCCGAATTTCTGAAAAAAATGCAGGTTCCGCATCGAATCGAATATCAGGACACCTACTCGATCGTCAAAGACAAGGTGCCCGCCGGACGCACCTATTGTGCGCTCTGCTCCCGATTGCGACGCGGAAATCTTTACCGTATCGCCCGCGAGGAAGGCTGCTCTGCTGTTGTTCTCGGCCATCACCGCGACGACATTCTTGAAACCTTCTTTATGAACCTGTTCCATGGTGGACGCCTCGCAACGATGCCGCCGAAACTCGTCAACGAAGAGGGCGATCTCTTCGTCTACCGCCCCCTCGCTCATGTCGCCGAAGCCGACTGCGAAAAGTTCGCCAAGTCCATGAATTACCCGATTATTCCCTGCGACCTTTGCGGATCACAGGATGGTCTGCAACGCCAACAGGTCAAGCAGATCCTCGATCAATGGGAACGCAACAGCCCGGGACGGCGACAGGTTATGTTCCGTGCGCTCACCAACGTGCGCCCGTCGCATATGCTGGACCCGAAGCTTTTCGATTTCGCCGGTTTGTTAACAAACTCATTCAAATTTGAAGAAAAGGATGGGGACGTTCCGCTGCTTCGTTAACCCCGGAATGAGAAAACTCACGTAAGCTCCTCACCGACTATACCTTGATCAGGAAGCCTCATGCCGGCAAAACTCATCAGATCATTGAAGTCCACTGATGGACGGGAATTTCTGCGCCGCCGCGTGTTCCCTGCGTCTATTCCTTTTCTGACTTTGGCTTTTTGGATGGCGTTTGGTGAGTATGGCCTTCTGCTGGCAGCCACCGTGCTGCCCCTGCCTTTCCTTCTGGCACCCCTAGGCGACAGCGCTGCCTCCTCTGGGGAAGAGGCGGATTTTGACGGCCTGACCGGCTTGCTTTTGCAGTCTGCGCTGGAACGCCGGATGGACGCCCAAATGGCGCATCTTGCCGAAGTCGGCAACGCTTCTGTGTGTTTTTCGATCAAGATCGACAGCTTTGCCCGCCTGCGGGAAAACCATGGCGATCAAACCGCAGAAGAAGTGCTGCGTGTGCTCGCCAACCGCATCCGCGAGGCACTGCGCACCAAAGACATCGTTGCCCGTTCGGGCGACAGCGCCTTTCTGGTTTCGCTTGATCCGGTGCCGCACCTTGATCTGGAAACCGCGATCACAATGGCCAAGCGTTTTCAAGGAAGCATCGAAGAGGCGATCCCGCTCCAGATGGCATCAATCTATGTCACCTGCTCGGTCGGCTTTTGTCTGTCATCGCGCCTGAACCGACCAAGCGCCACAGCGATGATCCAAGGCGCCGAGATGGCCATGTCCGAGGCGCGTCTGTCCGGCCCGTCCAGTATCCGCGCTTATACCGCCGACATGGGCCGCAAGGTGATATCGCGCCGTAAAACGCAATCTGAGGCCGCCCGCACCCTGCAAAAAGATCAAATCAAGGCTTGGTTCCAGCCGCAGATTTCCACAGACACCGGCGAAGTGACCGGTTTCGAAGTTCTGGCCCGTTGGGAGCACCCCGAACGCGGAATTTTGGCTCCGGTCCAGTTCCTCGATGTACTGAACCAGACCGGCCAGATGGGCGAACTTGCCGACCTGATGACCAGACAGGCACTTAATGCGGTACGGGCATGGGATGACGCGGGTTTGCACGTGCCTTGCGTTGGCGTGAATTTTGCCGGAGATGAACTGCGCAGCCCAACACTGGTGGACCGTATTCACTGGGAACTGGACCGCAACGAACTGGACGCAAGCAGACTTGGCATCGAAGTTCTTGAAAGCGTGATTGCCGGAACGCCCGACGACATGGTGGTGCGCAACGTCGAAGCAATCGCAAAACTCGGTTGTAACATTGATCTTGATGATTTCGGCACAGGCCATGCCTCGATTTCTTCGATTCGCCGTCTGCCGGTGAAACGCATCAAGATTGACCGGTCTTTCGTCACCAACGTCGACCGCGACACTGATCAGCAACGCATGATCGCCGCCATCGTCACCATGGCAGAACGTCTTGATCTGTCGACCCTCGCAGAAGGCGTTGAAAACGCGGCGGAGCACGCGATGCTCTCACAATTGGGATGCGCTCATGTGCAAGGGTTCGGCATTGCCCGCCCCATGCCGTTTGACGACACCATTTCATGGATGGAAGAGCACAAAGCAAAACTAGGCCCCGCCCTCCAGATCGGGCAAAAGTCCAACTGACCCAAGAATCCCTGACAAACCTTGCCTACAAGCGGCTCCACCGGCGGAATCCACTTGACCTTTGCCCCCCATCTCTGTTGAACCTCCCCAACGTTTCAACGACAGATGGCAAGTGGCAATGGACGATCAGAACAAGAACCTCATTCTCGCGACGGCGCTCAGCTTTGGCGTCATCCTGATCTGGTTCCTCCTGTTTCCGCCCCCCGAAGCGGTCGAAGACCCCAACGCGCTCCCTGTGGCAGAAGCCACAGTGCCCGCCGCGCCAACTGCGTCTGGTACACCAGCGGCAACAACGCAGGCGGGCGGCGTCA
The DNA here is from genome assembly GCF_900114415.1 of Shimia haliotis. Taxonomy (GTDB): domain Bacteria; phylum Pseudomonadota; class Alphaproteobacteria; order Rhodobacterales; family Rhodobacteraceae; genus Shimia; species Shimia haliotis. The sequence goes on from NZ_FOSZ01000005.1 coordinate 298,071, forward strand.
CCGAGGAAGCCACCGAAGTGGCCGATGCGCCACGCGTGGATATTGCCACCGATCGCCTGTCCGGCTCGATCTCTTTGCAGGGTGGCCGGATCGACGACCTGAAACTCAACGACTACCGCGATACGCTGGACGAGGACTCGCCCATCGTATCCTTCCTGACGCCAAGCGGTGAGCCAAACGCGTATTATGCGCTTTACGGTTGGGCACCTGGTGCAGGTCTCACCCCCGATCAGGTTCCCGGCGCCAACACACTGTGGACAGTTGAGGGCAACGACACCCTGACCACCGATGCCCCCATCGTTCTTGCGTGGGACAACGGCAACGGCCAGGTTTTCCGCCGTACAATCTCGGTGGATGACAACTATCTTTTCACCGTCAAACAAAGCGTCGAGAACAACGGCTCCAGCACCATTTCCCTCGCGCCCTACGGTACATTGACCCGCCACGGCGAACCTGCAGACATGAAGAACTTCTTCATTCTGCACGAAGGGGCGATGCGTCAGGGTGAAAAAGAACGCAACGACATCGACTATTCCGATATCGCCGACTTTGGCGCGGACCCCGTATGGGGACGCAGAGCCGAAGCAGAAGAAGTCTCCTCCAACGGCTGGATGGGTTTCACTGACCATTATTGGATGGCGATGATGATCCCGCAGTCGGATCAACCCTTCACCTCTGTATTCCGCTACAGCGACAGCCACGACACATATGAAGCCATCGCGCGTTTCCCGACCATGTCGGTTGAGGCCGGCCAAAGCGCCGAAATCGACAGCCGCTTGTTTGCGGGTGCAAAAGAATGGTCAACCATTCGCGACTACGAGAAAAACCAAGGCATCTTCCGCTTCCTCGACACCATCGACTGGGGTTGGTTCTTCTTCCTGACCAAACCGATCTTTGCCCTGCTGCATTGGCTGAACGCCATGATCGGCAACATGGGCTGGGCGATCATCGCCCTGACTGTGATCCTCAAGATCATCGTTTTCCCGCTGGCGTACAAATCCTACGCCTCCATGGCGAAGATGAAGGAACTTCAGCCACAGATGGAAAAGCTCAAGGAAGCTGCGGGCGACGACCGCCAGAAGATGCAGCAATCCATGATGGAGCTCTACAAGAAGGAAAAGGTCAATCCAGCTGCCGGCTGTCTGCCGATCCTGATCCAGATTCCGATCTTCTTCTCGCTCTATAAGGTGATTTTCGTCACGCTCGAACTCCGCCACGCGCCATGGTTCGGCTGGATCACCGACCTGTCGATGCCCGATCCCTCCTCGATCTTCAACCTGTTCGGCCTTCTACCGTTTGTGATTGGCGATCTTGGTTTCTTCGAAATCTTCAGCCTCGGCATCCTGCCGATCCTGCTGGGTATTTCGATGTGGCTGCAACAGAAACTGAATCCGGCCCCCACCGATCCGACCCAGCAAATGATCTTTGCATGGATGCCGTGGGTCTTCATGTTCATGCTCGGCAGCTTTGCCTCCGGTCTGGTTGTCTACTGGATCACCAACAACGTCATCACTTTCGTGCAGCAGTATGCGATCATGCGTCAGCACGGCTACAAGCCTGACGTCTTTGGCAACATCAGGTCGAGCTTCAAGAAAAAGCCCAAGGAGGACGCCAAGTAATGGGCCTGGTAACAGCTCTTTGGCGACACCCAATCAAGGCCCACGGACGCGAGTCCGTGGGTCATGTTTCTTTGGTTGAGGGCCAGACCTTCCCGTGGGACCGCTGCTATGCCGTCGCCCACGAGGCTGCCAAAACCGAGGGCGGAGAATGGGCCTCCTGCGCCAACTTCTCCCGCGCTGCGAAAGCTCCTGCCTTGCAGGCGATCACCGCCAAAGTGGATGAGCGCAGCGGCAAGATCACCCTGCAGCACCCCGAGCTGTGGGAGCTGACCTTTGATCCCGAGACCCAAGGCGACAAGCTGATACAGTGGGTGCGCCCTCTGATGCCCGCCGACCGCGCCGCCTCCACCAAACTGGTGCCAGCAGGCGAGGTCGGCATGACCGACAGCCCCTTCCCGTCCATCGCCATCCACACCACCGCCAGCCACCGCGCTGTCGAAGGCCGCCTTGGCCGCTCGCTCTCCACCGAGCGCTGGCGCGGCAACATCTGGCTTGACGGTTTTGCCCCGTGGGAGGAGTTCGACTGGATCGGCAAAACCCTCCGCATCGGCACCACAGAAATCGAAGTGCGCGAACGCATCACCCGCTGCCTCGCCACCACATCCAACCCCGACACCGGCCGGCGAGACGCCGACACGCTTGGCGTTCTGAACGACTCCTTTGGCCATCAGGACTTTGGCGTCTACGGTGTTGTGACCAAATCCGGCGACATCACTGTCGGCGACATCGCAGAGGTTCTCTGATGCAACTGCCCTTCCCGCTGGTCGACGAGCCAGAACCCATCGCGCTGGAGCGTGGCCGCAAACTCTTTGACGGCTCCAACTCCGACTTCCTCAAAGGCGTCGTCGCCATGGACGGCCTGCCCGCCGGCGACCGTATGGAAGTTTGCTTTGCCGGCCGCTCCAACGTCGGGAAGTCCAGCCTCATCAACGCGCTGACCAACCGCAAGGGTCTGGCACGCGCCTCTAACACCCCGGGCCGCACACAAGAAATCAACTTCTTCACCCTGATGGACAGCCACTACCTCGTGGACCTTCCAGGTTATGGCTACGCCAATGCGCCGATTCCTGTTGTGGAAAAATGGCAGCGCCTTCTAAAACGCTACCTTTCGGGCCGCGCCAACCTGCGCCGCGCCTTTGTCCTGATCGACACCCGCCACGGCGTCAAAGCCGTTGACGAAGAGATCATGAGCCTTCTGGACAGCTCCGCCGTGACCTTTCAGGTGGTGATGACCAAGGCCGACAAGGTCAAAGACAAAGACCGCGAAAAGACGCTTAATCAGGTACGCGAGAAACTCTCCAAGCACCCCGCAGCCTACCCCGAACTGGTGCTGACCAGCTCGGAAAAAGGCGACGGCATCGCGACGTTGCGGGCCATCATTGCTGGTCTGGACTGATCCCAATCGCTAAGCTCCCCCCAACTACGCGGGGGGACACATGACACTCACAGGCATCGGAATTGCGGGCTGCGGACGGATGGGCGGCCCAATGCTTGATGCGCTCACCACGGCTGGGTTTGACGCCAATGGCTTTGATGTCCGGCCCGCGAGTGATTTTGGCACCCGCGCGCCGCAGATGCGCACTCTGCCTGAATTTCGCAATCACCTGAAAATCCTGATCACGGTGGTACGCGACATCGCCCAAACCGACGACGTTCTTTTTGGCGCCCAAAACCTGATCAAGACCGCGCCCGATCTGCGCACGATCATTGTCTCCTCCACGCTTTCGCCGCGCTACGTTGCCGACCTGCGTGCCCGTGTCCCTGATCACATCTCTCTCATTGACGCACCGATGTCCGGCGCCGCCATCGCTGCACAAGAAGCCCGCCTTTCTTTCATGCTCGGCGGCGCGACATCCGACCTCGACACACACCAGCCGCTCTTTGACGCAATGGGCGCACACTTTCATCGCATGGGCGGCTACGGCGCGGGTATGCAAGCCAAGGTTCTCAACAACCTGCTTGCCGCCTCAAACACCGCCATGACGCGACTGGTGCTCGATTGGGCCGATCAGGCGGGCATTGAAGAAACCGCCCTTCTGGATTTGATCAACACAAGCTCGGGCCAAAACTGGTTCGCTTCCGGATTTGATACGATCGAATTTTCCCGCGATGGCTGGCAGGCGGACAACACCATCGGCATCTTGACCAAAGACGTCGCCTCCGCACTGGATGCTGCTCCGCAAAACGCGGACACCACTTTGCCCGAAACCGTGCAGTCAACCGTCCGCGCTCTCAAGCCACGCGCCGACAAACCAGACGCTTAGCAAAAGGTTTTGTTACCTCTCAAGATTTCGCCGAAAATCTGAAACGTTGTGGCCGCGACCTAGCCGTTGCCAAATCGTCCCATTTCCTGCATGACGTCCCAATGACACTTCGCAGCCGCGCCCTCGCCGTCCATTTATTCACTGCCACTGGTGCGGTTTTTGCCATGCTCGCCATGCTTGCCGCCGTCGATGGCAAGTGGAGCCTCATGTTCCTCTGGCTTGTGGTGGCCTTTGTGGTGGATGGCATCGACGGCCCTCTCGCGCGCCGCTATAACGTGAAAGAAAACGCGCCAGAGTTTGACGGCGTGTTGCTCGATCTGATCATCGACTATCTCACCTATGTTTTCATTCCCGCCTTTGCTCTTTTTAAATCAGGGCTCATGGCAGGCTGGACCGGGTGGTTTGCGATCATCATAATCACTTTCGCTTCGGCGCTTTATTTCGCCGATACCCGCATGAAAACAAAAGACAATTCTTTCTCCGGCTTTCCCGGTTGCTGGAACATGCTGGTGATTGTGATCTTCGCGGTTGAACCCAACTTCTGGGTCAGCTTCGGCCTTGTTACCGCCTTGGCCATTGCCATGTTTGTGCCGGTGAAATTCGTACATCCCGTACGCACCGAGCGCTGGCGCATGGTCACGCTGCCGATGGCGCTTGGCTGGACCTTTTTTGCCGGCTGGGCCGCTTGGGTCGATTTCCATCCGGAAAGCTGGGCCATTCAGGGGCTTGTCGCCACCTCCGTTTATCTGACCTTGGCCGGCGCCGCGCAACAAATCATTTACCGCGAAACTCTCTAATCAGATCAGCAAGCCACCGGCGCGCTCATGTTTGAGCAGCCAAACTTTGGTCTCAACACCGCCTTCACCGGAAAACCCACCAAGACCATTTGCCCCCAGCACCCGATGACAGGGGATAATCACCGGTATCGGATTGCCGCCACAGCCCTGACCAATCGCCTGCGCGGGTACGCCCAACTCTTTGGACAACTCTCCATAGGTTTTCGTCTCGCCAAGCGGTATGGCCAGCATCGCGTCGCAAACGGCTTGCTGAAACTCAGACGCCTCCACCCGTAACGGCAGGTCAAACCCGTTGGCCGCATCCTCAAAATACGCTGCCAACTGAGCTGCGGCCTTCCGCAGCAAGGGTGTGTCATCAGACCCGCCCGTCCCCCACTCCGCCCGCACAACCGCGCCGTCCTTTTCACGCAGGACCATCGGGCCGGTCGGGGTTGCAACAGTGGTTTCAAACATAGTCTCACCCTGCCCAAGAAAAAGGCGCCCCGCAAGCGGGACGCCTCTGATTAAGCATCATTCGGAGTGGGCTCAGCCCAACGCTTCGCTACACCGACCGCAAACGCCGTCATGGCCGCTTTGACCAACGTCGGGCAGGATCTTCCAGCAACGCTGGCACTTCTCGCCCTCGGCACGTTCAAACACCACGCCGACGCCTTCGATCTCTGGCAAGCGGAACGCCTCTGCGGGCATTGGGTCGTTCGTGACCTGAATGGTCGAGGTGATGCAGATATCGGCAAAGTTCACCGACTTCAGCGCCTCAACCACCTCAGCGTCGCGCACATGCACCACCGGCGCCGCCTCAAGGCTGGCCCCGATCACCTTGTCTGTCCGCTGGATCTCCAGCGCAGCCGTCACGACGCGACGCACGTCACGCACACCGGCCCATTTCGCCGCCAGCGGTTCGTTCAACCAATCCGCAGGCGTGTCGGCAAAGTCGATCAAATGCACAGAGCTGTCATCACCCGGGAAGCGTTCAAGCCAGACCTCTTCCATGGTGAACACCAGAACCGGTGCAAGCCATGTGGTCAGGCGGTGGAACAGAATATCCAGAACCGTGCGCGCCGACCGGCGACGCAGCGTGTCTCCGTCGCAATACAGTGCATCCTTGCGGATATCGAAGTAAAACGCCGACAACTCAACGGTCGCAAAGTTGAAGATCGCGCTGAACACACCTTGGAAGTTGAACTCGGCATAGCCCTTGCGAACCTGATGATCCAACTCGGCCAGACGATGCAGAACCCAGCGCTCAAGCTCGGGCATATCCGCCACATCCACACGATCCGCTTCTGTGAACTCGCTGAGCGAGCCAAGCATAAACCGCATGGTGTTGCGCAACCGGCGATAGCTGTCCGCCACACCTTTGAGGATTTCCGGCCCGATCCGTTGATCAGCGGTGTAGTCGGTCTGTGCCACCCAAAGACGCAGGATATCCGCGCCATACTGTTTGATGACCTCTTCCGGCACGATGGTGTTGCCGAGCGATTTGGACATCTTGTTGCCCTTCTCGTCCAGCGTGAACCCATGCGTCACCACATTGCGGTAAGGCGCGCGGCCATTGGTGCCACAGGACTGCAACAGCGAGCTGTGGAACCAGCCACGGTGCTGGTCGGTGCCTTCCATATAGACATCCGCGATGCCGTCGGCGGTGCCGTCCTCACGATCGCGCAGTACAAACGCATGCGTGGAACCTGAGTCAAACCATACGTCGAGCACGTCAAAGACCTGCTCCCACTCGTCCACATTGTAATCGCCACCAAGGAAGCGCTCTTTCGCGCCGTCCATGTACCAGCAATCCGCGCCTTCGGCCTCAAACGCTTCGGAAATCCGCGCATTCACCGCCGTATCGCGCAACAGGAAGTCCGGATCGGTCGGCAGCTTGCCCTTGCGCACAAAACAGGTCAGCGGAACGCCCCACGCCCGTTGGCGCGACAGAACCCAATCGGGCCGCGCTTCGATCATGGAATACAGACGGTTGCGCCCGGTCTGCGGCCACCATTTCACCTCTTGGTCAATCGCGTTCAGCGCCCGCTCACGGATCGTCGTGCCCAATGTGTCCTGACCGTCACCCACCGCGCGATCCACACTCGCAAACCACTGCGGCGTGTTGCGATAGATGATCGGCGCCTTACTGCGCCAGCTGTGCGGATAGGAGTGCTTGATCTTGCCACGCGCCAGCAGCCCGCCAACCTCGACCAGCTTGTCGATGATCTTCTTGTTGGCGTCGCCTTCCTTACCCTTGCGGTTCAGGATGTAGCTGCCACCAAAGAACGGCAGGTCTGCGCGAAAACCGCCATCATCCATGACGTTATAGGTCAGCACACTCTCCAACATGCCCAGATCACGGTAGAGCTCGAATTCCTCCATACCGTGGCTCGGCGCACAGTGCACAAAACCGGTGCCTTCGGTGTCGGTCACAAAAGGTGCGGCGCGGAAATCACGCAGATCATCCCATTCACCCTCGCCACCTTCGGCACCATGCAGCGGGTGTTTAAGATCAAGCGCAGCCAGTTCATCCGCCGCCACATCACGCACACGCGTCCACATGTCGCCGTCCAGACGGGCCCGCGTCATCACATCCGCCGCCAAATTATCGGCCAGCAAGAAGCGATCGCCCACATTGGCCCAGCTTTCCTCGGGCGTGCCGGTGACCTCATAAAGGCCATAGGCAATGTCGGCACCATAAACGACCGCCTTGTTGGACGGGATCGTCCATGGCGTCGTGGTCCAGATCACTACCTGTGCGTCTTTCAGGTCAGTGTCTTCGTTGGCAACCTTGAACTTCACCCAGATCGTGAAGCTTTCCTTGTCGTGGTATTCGACCTCAGCCTCGGCCAGCGCGGTCTTTTCAACCGGCGACCACATCACAGGCTTAGAGCCTTGATAAAGCGTGCCATTCATCAGGAACTTCATGAATTCCTCGGCGATCACCGCCTCGGCATGGTAGTCCATGGTGATATAGGGCGCAGGCCAGTTGCCGGTGATGCCAAGCCGTTTGAACTCCTCACGCTGGATGTCGATCCAGCCCTCGGCAAACTTGCGGCATTCCTGACGGAACTCGACGATATCAACTGCGTCCTTGTCGCGGCCCTTCTTGCGGTACTGCTCTTCGATCTTCCATTCGATCGGCAGACCGTGACAATCCCAACCCGGCACATAACGCGCGTCATGGCCCATCATCTGATGGGAGCGCACGATCATGTCCTTGATGGTCTTGTTCAGCGCGTGACCGATGTGCAGGTGGCCATTCGCATAGGGCGGGCCATCATGCAGCGTGAAAGGCGTGCGGCCTTCCTTCTCGCGCAGGCGATCATAAACGCCGATCTTCTCCCAACGCTCCAGCCACGCAGGCTCGCGCTTGGGCAGCCCCGCGCGCATCGGGAAATCAGTTTTCGGCAGGTTCAGAGTTTCTTTGTAGTCAGGTGTTTCGGCACACATGTGTCCGGTCCTTTTCAGGAAGTCTTATTCGGAAAGGTCTAGGGGCGGCGCGGCAGTCCATACGCCTTGTCCCGGCGGCTCGATGGATCAGAGCGCCGGGCTGATAATTCGAATAATGATGGCATGTATCTTCATCATGGCCGCGTTATAGGCCCCTGCGACCACAGGGTAAAGCCGCGATCCTTGTCGCATCTGTGCAAATCGCCTATCTCGGTGCCAAGACGGAGAGTACCATGGCTACCATCCCCCCGAAATTCGACATCACCCGCCCCGAGATCGAACGCGTTGTGGCCGCGTTTTACGCACGCATCCGCGAACACCCCGGATTGGGACCGGTCTTTGCTGCACATATTTCTGATTGGGAGCCGCACGAGGCCAAAGTGGCCAACTTCTGGGCCAATGCGATCCTGTTTGAGCGATCCTACGACGGCAACCCGCTCGCCGTTCACCGCAAGGCAGGCAACGTGCAGCCTGGCATGTTTGAAACATGGTTGGCACTCTTTGACCGAATACTGGTGCAAGAACTCAACGAGACCCAAGCCGCCGCATGGTCCGCACTGGCCCACAACATCGGCCGCAGCCTGCGCGCTGGCGTTGTTGAAAAAGTCAAAGGGCCAGGTGGCATCCCGATCCTCAAGTGATCTAAGGCCAAGAGCCTCTCTCCGTCACCCGACGTTGAACAAGCTGCCCACACCATAGGCAATCGCCGCTGCCACACCGCCAATCGCCAGCGTCTCAAGCCCCGATTTCCACCACGGCTCCAGCGACCACTTCGCTTTCATTGTGCCAATCGCAAAGAACGTCACGCCGGTCATCATAGCCGACCAAGTGAACGCATCCGGCACGCCGAAAATAAACGGCAAAAGCGGCACAAATCCCGCCACCAGAAACGCCAGAAACGTCGCCATCGCCGCGCGTTGCGGGTGCGGGTCCACGCCAGCCAGACCGTATTCGCCCTCAAGCATCAACTGCACCGCCGCCTCTTCATTGGCCGCAATCGCATCTGTGGCGGCTTCCAGCACTTCGCCCTCAAGTCCCTTCAGGCGCAAAATCTCTCGGATCTCCCGCCGTTCGCCCTCGGGCCATTCTTTCAGATGGTGCTTCTCCACCGCCCGCAAGCGTTTTGCGTCATCCAACTCAGCCTTCGTGCCAAGGAAGTTGCCTGCCGCCATCGAAAACCCGTCTGCCAGCACATTGGCAATGCCCAGCGCCACAATGATAAAGGGCGACAACCCTGCACCGGCGACGCCCGCCACAATGGCAAAGGTCGTGACCGAGCCATCGATGCCGCCATAGACGACATCCCGCAACAAACCTCGCCCAGGCGGGTTGCCGATCCTGTGTTCAACTTCTTTTTGCGAGTGACCATGCGGTGCCATGACCGTTAGCCTTCCTTGCCAAACAATCCGGTCAGCGCGCGTTTGACCAACCCCGTCACGGCGGGCCTGCGTCCCTCGCCAAACGGCATCGGTCGGCACACTTCCATCGCGGCAACCCCAACGCGTGCGGTCAATGCCCCGTTGACGATACCCTCGCCAAAGCGGCGGCTCACCTTGGCCAAAGCCCCGCCACCCACCATCGACCCGATCAAGTCGTCACCGGCAGCCACGGCTCCGGTCGCCACCAAATGTGTCATCACCGCCCGGAAAAGCCGCCAACTGCCCAGCACGCCGGTCCGTCCGCCGTAAATCTCGGCCACTCGCCGGATCATCCGCAGGTTCGCCGTCAGGGCCGCCACCACGTCCGCCAACGCAAGCGGCACCAGCGCCGTCACCGCCGCCACTTGCCGCGCCGCCGCCTCCACCTCCAATTGCGCCGCCTTATCGAGCGGCCCCATCAATTCAGCCTCTGCCACTTTCAAAAGAGCATCACCATCCAGCATGTCCGCCCGCTGTTTCGCCAGCGTGTCACGGCCCCACCGCAAATCGTCCCGACCGCGATAGAACTGCAAGAGACTGTCCACCAGCCCCCGCGCCTGCGCCAACTCTCCGGCTTCCACCGCTTGTGCAGCAATTGTCTTTAGACCATCCACCCGACGCAGCCGCGCAAAACCGGCCAACTCGCGCAAAACCATAAGGCCTGCCACCACCAGCAAAGCGACGCCAATAACGCTCACCGCCATGCCCAACGCAGGCGACCGGCCGACCAGTCCGACGGCAAAGTCCCACGCGGCGACGGTCACAGCGGCACTCACAAAGGTCGCCAACAAGCCCCAGAACAGACTTCCCAGCCAACTCACTTTGCGCGCGCCCAGCCGCGCAGCCACCTGCATCGCCTGTCCTTCCGGCGCCGGCATGCCAAGCTCCGGAACCGGTGCAGCCTCAGCCACATCGGGCGTCTGCCCCTCGTCCAGGTCGATCAGAACCGGTCCCTGTGTCACAACAGATCTCCAATCAAAAACTGCGCCGCGCGATCCAGCCGGATATGCGGCGGCCCTTCACCGGGACGCAAGGTCAACGGCGCTGGTGCAAACTTCATCACCTGATAATCCTGCCCCAACCATGCCACGGCCCCCTGCCGCGCCGGTGTCAACAACACGCTCGGATCCTGCGGCAAAGCCCCGGGATACAACGCCGCCTGCTTGCCGCTCTCCAGCAACCGCCCGCGCACACACTCCAAAGCTTTGCCGTCATGCGCCACGGTTTCCTCCACCGTGGCCCGCACCGCCGCAAGCGACATGGCATGCGTGCCCGCGCCGGCAAACTGCGCCCGATCCGCGGCATCGCGCGTCAGTGCCTGCATGATCGCGGTCAGTTCTGGGTGTTGCGAATGATGCAGATGATCCGCTTTTGTCGCGGCAAAAAGCACCTTTTCCACCCGTTTTCCCCGCAGAAGCCGAGTCAGGAACGAATTACGCCCCGGCCTGAACGCCGCAAGCGTGTCCCGCAACCCACTCCGCAGATCTTCAACCGCGCGCGGCCCCGCATGGATGGCCCCCAGTGCATCGACAAGGATCACCTGCCTGTCCAGTCGCGAGAAATGATCACGGAAAAATGGCGCCACAACGCGCGCCTTATAGGCCTCAAACCGACGCTCAAACGCCCGCCACAGTGACCGCCGCGATGCTTTTTCGACCTCCGGCAACGGCGCAAAAGTCAACGCGGGCGAGCCTTCCAACTCTCCTGGCAACAAAAACCGCCCCGGCGTGCAATCGCTGTATCCCGCCCCGCGCGCCTCATGCAAATAGTCAGTAAAACTCGCGGCCATGGCCTGCGCTTTGGGCTCATCCAGTTCCGCCGCAGCGTCGATCCCGTCAAGCATCGCCAGATATCCGACTGCTTCCTCCCGCCCTTGCAGACGCGTAAGCACCTCACTGCTCCACTGCGCAAAACTCTTGTCCAAAAGCGCCAGATCCAGAAGCCATTCGCCGGGATAGTCAACAATATCCAGATGCACGGTCCGTGCGCCCTGAAGCCCGGCAAACATGCCCGAGGGCTTCACCCTCATCGTCACCCGCAGTTCGCTGATGGCGCGTGTGCTCTCGGGCCAGACCGGCGCCGCCCCCGTCATCGCCGCCAAATGCGCTTCATAGTCAAACCGCGGCACAAGATCATCGGGCTGTGGCTGCAAAAATGCCGCCTCGATCCGCCCCTCCGCGTGTGCCGCCAACTGCGGCATGCGTCCGCGATCAAGCAGGTTCGCCACAAGGGACGTGATAAACACAGTCTTGCCCGAGCGCGCCATGCCGGTCACACCCAACCGGACCACCGGTTCAAAAAATGCTTCCGACAGGCCATCGCCTGCCGCTTCCACCCGACGCAAAACTCCGTCGGCAATGCTGGAAATGACCAAACGTCCGGCCCCTTTTCCTGTTTCATTCCAAAACCTAGGCCCTGCCCGCCTGCATTGCTAGGGCACGGGTCTCTTCTCTTTCCCCCTAAGTTGAGCTATTGCCCCGCCATGCCTAGATATGCGCTCCAAGTTGAATACCATGGTCAGCCCTTCGCCGGCTGGCAACGCCAAGCCGACCAACCCTCGGTTCAAGGCGCAATAGAGGCTGCGCTGGCGAAACTGCAGCCGGGCGCGCACACCATCGCTGCCGCGGGTCGCACCGACGCAGGCGTTCATGCGCTGGCGCAAGTCGCCCACTGCGATCTCGACAAAGATTGGGATCCTTTCCGCCTGTCCGAGGCTCTGAATTTCCAACTCAAACCCGCTCCCGTGGCCATCACCGCCTGCGCGCAGGTGGAGGAGGATTGGCACGCCCGTTTTTCGGCGTTGGAGCGGCGCTACCTATTCCGGTTGCTGATGCGCCGCGCTCCGGCCACTCATCAGGCCGGCCTCGTCTGGCAAGTGAAAAACGACCTCGACGTCGCCGCCATGCAAGTCGGCGCGGATCGGTTGTTGGGCAACCACGACTTCACCACATTCCGCAGCTCCATTTGTCAGGCCGCATCGCCGCAGAAAACACTGGATGAGCTGCGCGTGGAATATGTCGACACCTTAAGCGGCCCGGAAATCCACTTCCATGTCCGTGCCCGCTCCTTCCTGCACAATCAGGTCCGCAGCTTTGTGGGCACACTCGAACGTGTCGGCGCAGGCGCATGGACGCCCGACGATGTAACAACCGCGCTCGAAGCCCGCGATCGCGCCGCTTGCGGTCCGGTTTGCCCGCCACAAGGTCTCTACCTTGCCGGCGTCACCTACCCCACCGATGTTTTCGCCCAATCCTAATGCTTCTCGCTTGCTTCAAATACTCTGGGGGAGTCACAGCTTGCTGTGACGGGGGCAACGCCCCCTATTTCCGATACGCCGCTGCCAGCCTCTCCGGCGAGACCCCGCAGAAATAGCGCGCCAGCGTCCAGAGATTGCGTGCGCCACGACGGATCCACCCCTGCGCCCGATATTTTGCCGAACTTGTCACCGCCAGATGATCCAACGCTTTCAACCGTCCACGCAAAGCGCGCGCCATGGCCACATCTTCCATCAACGGCATCTCTCGAAATCCGCCGACCTCCCGATAAAGGCGCGCAGACACCAGCAATCCCTGATCCCCATAAGGCAATCCGAACGCCCGAGAACGCAGATTGGCCCATCCGGCCACCGCCGCGCCCCCTTCGTCAAATCCAAGCCTGAAATACCCCGCGCGCTCCGCTGTGCGGGCCATATGGGCGCCCACCACATCGGTCCATCCAGGGGCCAGTTCCGTGTCCGCGTGCAAAAACAACACCCAATCCCCGCCCGCGGCCTCCGCGCCGGCTTTCAATTGCCCGCCCCGCGAGGGCGCACGCTGCAAAACCTCCGCACCGACCTCTTCCGCGATCTTGCAGGTATCGTCCTCAGATCCCCCGTCCACCACAATCAACTCCCGCAGCAGACCCGCCTCGACGCCCTCATAAATGGCCGCCAGACTGACCGGCAGAGCTTTCTCTGCGTTCAAAGTGGGGATCACCACTGACAATGGTGCGCGCATTTGTGACCTCCAGCCTGTTGCACTGACCTCTCCTGTCTATATGAACGAAGACGCGCAAGAACAGAACAGGCTCCGAACCCATGGACCGACCCCGTAAAATACTTCGCCTTTCAGGCACCGATACAGAGACCTTCCTGCAAGGACTCATAACCAACGATCTCGAAAAGATGGATGATGGCCTGCTTTATGCGGCCATTTTGACGCCGCAGGGCAAATATCTCGCCGACTTCTTTCTCTGTCGCGCCCATGACGCGATCCTGATGGATGTCGACGCAGAACAGGCCCCATCGCTTATGCAGCGACTGAACATGTACAAACTGCGCGCCGATGTCACGATCGAGGACCCCGCCCTTAACCTACATCGGGGCCTGAGCGACACGCCCGCCGACGGCTTTGCCGACCCCCGCGCAGACGGCCTCGGCTGGCGCGCCTATCGCGATGCGCCCCAGACGGACGATCAAACCGATTGGCCCGCGCACTATGTCGCCCACCAAATCCCCATGTCGGGCGTTGAGTTGACCGGCGACAGCTACATTCTGGAAAACGGTTTCGAACGCCTGAACGGAGTCGATTTCCGCAAAGGTTGCTATGTCGGTCAGGAAGTGACCGCCCGCATGAAGCACAAAACCGAACTGCGCAAAGGGTTGGCTCTGCTATCTATCGACGGAGAAGCTCCGGTAGGCTCAGAGATCACACGCGACGGCCGCACTGTTGGGACTCTCTTCACTCAGGCCAACGGCCAAGCGCTGGCGTATCTGCGTTTTGACCGCGCCGGCGACGGGATGCAGGCGGGCAACGCGACGCTGCAAATGCCATAAATTTACGAATCATCGATCCCGTTAAATCCGCACCGTCGCGATACCGACGTAGTACCGACGTGATGCAGACAGCCCAAAACAGCAAAAAGCCGCCCAATCGGGGCGGCTTTTCGCTTGTCTCAGGTGCCCGAATTCAGGCGCGTTCGGAGTATTCCATGGTCTCTGTGTTGACCACAATCATCTCGTCCTGCCCCACAAACGGCGGTACCATCACCTTTACACCATTGTCCAAAACTGCCGGCTTGAACGAGTTTGCAGCCGTCTGACCTTTCACGACCGGCTCGGTTTCCACGATCTTGCAGGTCACTTTTTGCGGCACAGTGGCGTTCAAAGCTTCCTCTTCGTAGAATTCCACGACGATGGTCATACCGTCCTGCAAGAACGGGCGACGATCACCCAAAAGGTCCGCAGGCAGTTGAATTTGCTCATAAGTTTCCGTGTCCATGAACATCAGCATGCCGTCATCCTCATAGAGGAACTGCTGGTCTTTCTGTTCCAGACGTACACGCTCGACCTTGTCGGCAGACCGGAAGCGTTCGTTCAGTTTGGAGCCGTTTCGCAAGTTGCGCAGTTCTACCTGAGCAAAGGCGCCGCCTTTGCCGGGTTTCACGTGATCCACCTTAACCGCGGCCCAAAGACCATCGTTATGTTCCAGCACATTGCCGGGGCGAATTTCGTTACCATTAATTTTGGGCATGTCGAAAACCTTATCATTAAGGTTGATTGAAGGATTTGATGTCCTATATCTGCCCAGTCGGCAGGTGGCAAGGCAGCCTGCGGATTGTGCGACAAGACTTTGGTTATGCACACGCAGCATAAGAGCTATGCATTATCAGCCTACCCGAATCATACGTTTTGCTCCATAAGGAGCGGCACGCCAAAAACACAAGAGCAATAATATAAGGACGACGAGATGAGAGATTTCGTTGACGGAGCGGCTTTTAATAACGAACAAGGCAACCGCGCCCGTAAACTGTTTGCAGCCGTTGTGTTGGCTGCGCTTGATGATGCAATTGCCGACGACAAAAAGTACGGCAATGGTCCCGAGCAAATCGCTCGTTGGGCACGCTCTCGCGATGGTCGCGAAGTGCTGTCCTGCGCTGGCATCGACCCGAACGAACGGGTTGTGTCTGGCTTGATGGAGTTTGTCGCCAAAGGCGTCCGGACTTCCGTTGCGCTGTCTCGCGAGGAAAGCGAGCGTCGCAATGCTGCTGCTCAGGCTGAAGCCGCCTAAGCAGTTTTCAAGCTGCCCGAAAAAAGACGCGCCCAAAACGGGCGCGTCTTTTTCTTTTTCCTAGATCTCTGATCAGTCGAGGTCGTGCGCCGCCAATGCCCGGTGGATTTCCCGCCGCACGAGCTTGCGTACATTGCGTGTGATCCGCTCACCCAACGCGCCCTGAAGCTCCTGGCGCACAATATCCGCAACCATCTCGCGCAACGCCTCTTCGTCGATGACCGCGGGATCATCCAAAGCGTCCGCAAGCCCCTGCTCCACCTCCTCGGCGATTCCCTCGACCGCTTCGGTTTCAATCTGGGTCTCTGCAGCATATGCCATCGCATCCAATGGTTCTGCAGAGGGCGTAATCGGCTCGGCAGATACCGTCAGCTCCGCCTCGGCATAGTCGCTATCCACGGGCTCACCTTCGACAGTGACTGCTTCTTCACCATCTCGCCAGTTGACCAGCCGCGCCTCAAGAACCTTTTTGAAATCAAAAGGCTCCTCTACGTCGCTTTCGTCAAAAGACTCGTCTGTCGCTTCCACAAACCCTGAATTGCCCAGAGCGTCGCCATCCTCGCCTTCTGGCTTACTCACGTCTTCCAGATCATCCGTCGCCAGCTCGCCATTCAACTCATCTGCTGTCTCTTGAAGACCATAAGCGTCCATGTCCGACGTATGCTCTGCGTCATCCTGACCGTCCTCTAACGCTGGCTCCACGTCATCGGTGCCATCGTCGTCCTCGGCCACGAGCTCAGGCCCCTCGATCTCTGGGTCGGCAAAGGCCTCTGTGGTTTCCGCGACCTCTTCGACATCATCAAACCGGTCCGCCTCCAAAGTTTCCTCTTCTTCGGGAATCTCCAGCGACTCGGCGTGGTCACTCTCAAACTCTGCCACATCCAGAATCTCGGATGAGTCTTCGTCGCCAGCTTCGGCATCAAACTCATCAAACGCGCGATCTTGCGCATCCTCAACCCGCAACGCAGGCGTGAGAACAAGCGCCATAGGCACGGATTTAGCAGGAACTTCAGAAGGTTGGCCCTGATGCGCAGTTTCATCATCCGTTGCTTCATCATCTACAACGGGCGCGCTGTCTACAGGCCGATTCTCTGAAACGAGTCGGCGAATAGACGTCAAAACATCTTCAATTTCAGCGTTGCTGACGGGATCGGGCATATTCTGTCACCACTCTTAACCTCGGAAAGAGTGTAACGATAGGCGCCCGACCACACAACAGATAGGAAGAATTGTTATTCTTTCCCAATGGCTTTGAGCAACTTATCCAGCTTCTGCCCCTGCTCCGAACGAATGGTCGGCGCATCTTTCACCATGTTGTAATACGCTTCCGGATCATAGCGCTCGACCTTCAGGTTCAGACGATCCACCGTCAACTGCCCCATCGAGGACAACAGCGCATAAGCGGCAACAACCTGCGTTGCCTGCGCCGAAATCCGGTCTGTTTCCGCGTCCAGAAGATCCTGCTCCGCAGTCAGAACATCCAATGTGGTACGTGCGCCGAGCTTTGCTTCTTCGCGTACACCTTCAAAAGCGATACGGGAGGCTTCCACCTGCTGAACGGAGGCTTGAATTTGCGCCCCTGCAGCAGAAAGTTGCGACCAACTGGTCCCCGCATTTTGGCGAATGTTGTGACGCGTGACGTGCAGGTTGGCCCGTTGCTGATCACGGACGGCCTGAGATTTCCGTACCAATGCGGACAACCGTCCGCCTTGATAGATTGGCGCAGACGCTCGCAGGCCGACAAAGGCACCATCAGTGAAATTGGAATTGCCAAACTCACGTTCAACGGACACCCCGGTCCGCAGAGTGACCGAAGGACCCATAGCAGCGCGCGCCTGATCCACTGCCAGCTCAGCAGCCGCAATCTGGTGCTGCACCTGAAGCATGGACGGATGGGCGCGGATCGCCACTTCTTTTGCGTCTTCGATCGATTTCGCAGATCGCGGCAAAGACCGCGGCGCGATCAAATTGCCTGGCCGGACACCAACCGCAGCCGCATAAAACTCCTGGCTCGCAGCGAAGTCACCCTGCGCGGCCGCCAGTTGTGCACGGGCTCCGGCCAAACGGGCCTCTGCCAGCGACACGTCGGTACGCGTCACTTCACCCACTTCAAAGCGATCCTGTGCAGCCTGCAATTCACGCTGCAGAAGGCGCAGGTTGTTTTGGCGCAACTCTACAATTTCGCGGTTTGCAACCACGTCCATGAACGCCTGCACCGCATTAAAGAGAACTGATTGCTCAACCGAAACCAGCCCCTGACGCGTAGCCAAAACCGTTTCTTTGGCAGATTCCGTCAACAACTTGGACACGCCATTGTCAAAGATCAGAAGATCGGCGGAAACGCCAAAATCGATAAAGGACTTGTTGCTTGTCAATGAGACTGTCGAGTTGCCGCCGTTTCCATAGTTGTGCTGCACGTTGCTGATCCAGCTTACCACCGGACGCAGGGCCGCCATGGAAATGGCCACATCTTCGTCAGCTGCCCGCAAGAGCGCGCGATTCTGATCCAGCAGCCCACTATGTTCATAGGCGGTCGCCATGGCGTCCGCGAGCGTCTGAGAGGCGGCTGTCTGCGCCGTGCCAAAAGAAACTGTCAGCGCAACCGCGCTAACTTGAACCGCTTGAAATAGCTTTTGCAGCATGTTTTCTTGTCGCTCCGCCTTTTTTGCGCACATGTCGCGCAGTGTTTTAAAGTTCGAACGCTCGGCTCTTTTTGAAGCCAGGCAATACGGGGGCTCCAGCATTGAATGCAAAGCGCCAGTTCAATTCACCGTCGATCTTGTAACCGACCCGCACGACGCCAAGGGCGCCTTCGACAAACAGCGCCGCAATACGCCCGCCGTCTTTGATTTGATCCACTATGGCCTCCGGAAGCGTTTCAACGCCACCCTGAAGAACTACAACATCATAGGGTCCATGCTCAGCCGCCCCTTCAGTCAGCGGCGCCACATGCACAATCGCGTTGTCCACCCCATGCTCGGACAGGGTTGTCTGCGCATCTTCCGCGCGCGACTCGTCATCTTCCAGCGCCACAACAGCTTCAGCCATCCGCGCCATCACTGCCGCCGAATAACCAAGCCCCGTGCCGATATCGAGCACCAACTCATCAGCCTGAATGTCCAATTCATCAAGCACCTTCGCCAAAACCCGCGGATCAAGCACAACGCGACCACCATCCAGCTCGACGTGCTCACCCATATATGCCGCATCGCGTTTGGTGCTGGGCACATAAGATTCCCGCGGCACCGACAACATCGCTTCAATGACGGTGTATTTGGTCACATCAGAAGGCCGGATCTGCGTGTCGACCATGGTTGTGCGAAGGGCAGTATAGTTCGTCATTCCAAACTCGTTTTGATCGGACTCGTGTCATTCTGTCTTGCCACAAAGCCCAAACTTGGGCAACGCCGCTTCGGCGGATTTTAGATCATTCGTCAAATTTGTCGCTTGTTGCAGCCCAAGGCCCGGACTTAGGAAGCCGCACGACAAAAAACCGCTTGCACGTCCTGCGGATTCATTTCATGTATGCGGCCACTTCGGGGCGGTGCCTCGAAACACCACGGTGGCGAGTTGGCGGAGTGGTGACGCAGCGGATTGCAAATCCGTGTACACCGGTTCGATTCCGGTACTCGCCTCCAAGCATTTTCCTAGAAAAATCAACACTAAATCCCCAAAAATGCGGTGATTTTACGAACCTCGTCACATTTACCTAAATGTGCCCAAATGTATGGGTAATCCCCCCATTTTTAGAGGGGCGCGTCAGTAGAATCTAAGCTGCTTTCAATTTCTGTATCTGCGTCACGCCACCGATCCCCATGTTTGGTCTTTCGTTGTTGTATGTCCAGAGCCAGTGAGTGGCGTGGTCTTGCACCTCCTCGATGCTGTTGAAGTGATACCGCCCCAGCCATTCTGTCCGGACTGTCCTATTGTAGCGTTCGACATAGGCGTTCTGCTGCGGCTTTCCGGGTTGGATGTAGATTAGGCCGATCCCGGCGTTCTCGGCCCAAGTCTGCAATCGACCACTGACGTATTCAGGGCCATTGT
>NZ_FOSZ01000006.1 GCF_900114415.1 Shimia haliotis
AAGCTGGCCTGGCCCGCATCTGGGTCTGTGACATCGAGCTTGCCGCCGGTCGAGGTCAGCTTGTCCTCGGTCACGGCGCCCTGAGCGGCTCCGGCAATGATCGCTCGATCATCCGTGCCCAGCACGTTCACGACCAGTTGGTGGCTCGTTCCATCCACGCTGTTGATCGTGAAGGTCTCGCGCTCGCTCTGCCCCGAGACCAGCGCCTGGACAGAGGGGGATCTATTGTCGAGTTCGTATGTCCAACGACCCGATTGATCGATCTGCAGACGACCGAAGCTTCCGGTCAAGGAAGTGGCCTGAAACTGCGCCTCGCCCGGATCCGGGTCGACGACCGTCAAAGCGCCTGACACCGTCAGGACATGGTCTTCGGATGTTGTCCCGGTATCCGTTCCCGAGATCCTGGCAGCGTCGGGTTGTGGCAACACATTGAAAGGCAACTGCACCTGTGCGGAGTGACCGTTTGGGTCAACGACCGTTGCCGTTAGGTGGCTGGATCCAAACCAGTCGGTCGGGGGGGTCATGATCAGGTTCTTCAGGTCGGTGCCGGGACTAAGGACCCACGTCCCTGCCGGACCTGCGTGCCCCTGGTTCATGATCGTTCCAGGGGGCAGGCCACCGATCGTCACGGTGGATCCACCCTGCGTGTTGTTGCCGTTCACCACCGAGATCAACACCGGCACAGGGTGGCCCTCCTTGCCACCGGGTATGAACCCAGCGATGGCAGGCCCGCTTGGTTGACCACCCGTCACGATGTGGCCCGGCGTCTGTCCCGTAGCGTGACCGCCACCGCCGGCTGACAGGTTCGGAATGATCGCGTGTCCGACATTCTGATCTGTGCCAATGCCAGGCAAGGCATGAGTGAAGTTGGGATGTCCTGCACCAGATGACTGGAGTCGAGTTGGGGGCAAAAGAGCCAGGCCGGACGAGGCCAACCAGTCGGAGCCGGACTCTGCGCCCGGACGACCCGGCTCGGAATGCAAATCGGAAAGGCCGGCGCCCATATGGCGTGCCAAGGCCGGCGCTGAGACCATCAACTGCCGGCTTCCGGAACCGCCGCCTTGCACGACGCTATCCGGCGCGGCATGTGCGTCTTCGCCTGGAACACTCGGAAGGTCGCTCGTGTCGGTCACAACCCAGGCAAAAACCTCTTCAGACAACTCGTCTCTGGGGTCCCCGGTCGAGTGGGAGGTTTGGCTTTTACTCGGGCTCTGATCGGACATCTCTTCTCTCCTCACCGTTCGGTCAACGCCAGGTCGAGATTGGTGTAAATGGGCTTCCATATATATTGAAACACCGTCTTGGCACCGGTTTTGATATCGGCCTCACCGGTCATTCCGGCGATCAATGTAAGTCCGTCCTCAGCATCACGGAAATGATCGCTGTCCAGTTGCACAAGGACTTCGTAGAACGCTGTTCCACGCTCATCGACTGCCGTTGTTGGCGAAACTTCCTCGACCGTGCCGGGCAAAGCGCCGAAGCGGCTATAATCGAAGCTGTCGATTTTCAAGCGCACAGGTTGTCCGACCGAGACGAAGCCGACATCACGCGGCGACAAGCGACCGCTGAAACGATAGCCCCCGTCTGCTGGAACGATGGTTACGACCATGCCGCCTGGATCGATGACATCGCCGATCGTGTCGTCTGGGATGGACTGGATAACGCCGGCAATGGGCGAGCGTATTTCAGTCTCCGCGACGTGGCTCTTTAAGCCAGCTGCTTCGGCCTGCAAGGCGCGCCTCTGGGAATCCGCCTCTGCAATCCGGCTTCGCGCCTTGGCAAACTCATCCAATTCGACCTGGGTTAGCGACGCCTGAAGCTCGGCCACCTCGGCCTCGGCGATGGTTCGACGGCCGGCGAGTTGGGCAAGGTCAAAACGATACTGCGCTTCCTGCTCTCGCAGTTCCGCGAGCTTCGCGCGTGCGCTCAGTCCGCGATCCAGCAGGTCCTGTTGAACGGCGCGCTCCTCCTCGGCAACGGCGATCTGTTGAATGAGTTGGGGGCGTTCCTCGTCGATGGCTGCAATCTCGGCCCGCTTCTCTTCGATCTGCGACCCGATCACGGAACGTTCGGCGCGAATGAAGGCACGCGTCGCCGCAAGCGCAGCCATCTCGCGTTCCACGAGATCATAGAAATCCTCGGCATGGGCCGAGAAATCCGGCTCCCGCCCATCTGCAAGCGCCAGGAGACGTTCGATCTCAAGGGACAGTCCCGTGATGCGCGCCTCGGCAGCCCGAAGCGCCGATTGCGCCTCCGTCTGATCCAAAAGCGCTACGATCTCGTCTGCTTCCACCATCTGACCACGCGTGACCCGCAGTTCGGCCAACTGACCACCATGCCGGCTTTCGACGCGCTTCACCTGGGCGATGGGTTCGATTTCCCCGCGCGCCTTGGAGATCTCGTCGACAGGTGTGTAGACCATCCAGATCACCAGCGCAGTCAGCCCAGCCAGAATGACGACGGCTGCCCGACGCATCCATACGAAGGTCGACGTATCGTCAAGGTCGAAAGATTGATCTCCGCGAGATTCACTCATCGCTCTTCTCCTTAGCCGAAGCTTCCACTTCTGGCGTTTCTGTCTGAACCGGCCCACAATAGACGACATTGCCTGCGTCGAGCACGATGGCGACATCGGCCAGCGCCGCGAGTTCCGTGTCATGGGTGGCGAGGAAAATCGTCGCCTTGCCACGCGTTTCGTTGATGAAATTCCCGATCTCGGTCACGGAGTCCTTACCAGTCGCAGCGAGCGGATCATCGAGAACGAAGAACCTGCTGTCATGCCCCGTAATCACGCTCCACGCGGCGCGTTCCACATGTGCTTCTGCGGAAAACCCGACACCGGGTTTGATACTGCTCAGCTCCAGCCAGACGCCTTTGTCGCCCCCCATGTAAGCGCATCGTGCGTCGATCTCGTCGGGATCGTACTGGGAAATCTGTCGACCATTCAGCGTCAAATGCCCAGATTGTGGCCGGAGATCCCCTGCGATGAGCTGGAGCAAGGTGGATTTGCCGGACCCGTTCGGCCCCATCACGACGACGATACTGCCGGGGGCCACATCGAATGAAACGCCGGTAACGGCAGGTGGCTGACCGGCTTCATAACGGTAGAACAGCCCTTGTGCGGCCACAGCGGGCGCCTCCGGTTCGAGCGCGATCTGAAGATGAGACTCCTTGCCCACCGTGGGTGCCCGGAGCTGGGCCTCAAGGGAGGTCCAGCCGCTGCGGATCGCCTTGAGGCGCGGTATGGCCAGGAACAGCGATTGCGCGGGGCCAGTGATGCGCCAGGTCAGCAACATGGTCCCGATCAGCGTACCGGCCGACAAATGACCATTCAGGGCCAGATCGATTCCGACTACCAATGTCACGAGCGCGGTGCCGGATCCGAGCGTAGTAGCGATTGCCGAATGGGAACCGGTCCTCGTCATGAAACGGTGCGTGTCCCGTGCGCCCGACCGCAGGATTGCATCGAATCTCTGAAGCCATTTCTCGCCCAGCCCGGCGCGTTGAATGGCGCCGTTGGCATCGACCAACTCCCCGATCATCTGCGTACGTCGTTGGGATTGGCGGACGGCAAACGGGTCCCTGCTGCCGGTTCCTGCGTTCATCAACAGGCCGAAGCCGAAAAACAGCACCAGGTAGATCGCGGGAATGATCGCCATGCCCCCGCCAACGATCACCAGGGCGGCAAAGGTCAGCAGGATAAAAGGCGCATCATAGATTGCGGCAATATTCGGGGAGGCGAACAGGTCGGCGGCGCGCTCGCCCTGCCGGATCCTTGCCACGATTGCACTGCCCGAGGTCCCTGCCGTGTTCGATATTGGCGAGCGGAGTGCCTTGCCGGCAAGCAATGTCGAGATCTTGCCCGAAAGCGAGGCGTACTCCGTGGCAGCAAGCCCAGACCGCACCCGCCGCATCGCCAGCATCGTGATCAGAACGATCACTGCACCTGACAACAGGGCCGGAAGTGAATGGGCAGCCCCCCCTCCCAGCACCCGGTCGTAGACGGCCATGGTGAAAAAGGGCACGGCAAGAGCGCAAAGGTTGATGACCAGGGATTGCCAGACCACATGGACGAAGGAGCCGCGCGCGCGAGATGAGATATTGGCAAATGTGACCTTGCTGGCGTCGGCTTCGGGAAGCATGCGAAGATAAAGGAGCGGACCTGCGGGGGGGCGGACCTGCCCCGTTTCGTCGTTCTCCGGGAACGAAACAAGATCACCATCCCGTCGCACGAGCGCGGTCCAGTTGGAGCCGTCTCTCGCGATCAGGGCGCCATCATGACCGTCGCTCCAGGATGCGGGAACGCCCTTGTGAATGGAAGCGTCCACCCCGATCAGGTTGCTGGCCCGTGCCATGTCAGAAAGCGATGACGAGAAACCACCGAATGCCGCTTCTATGGCCAGATCGGAATGGCGCCCGTCGAGATGCTTCAGGACGGATTGAAGGAAGCCGGTTGCATCAGACATCATTCGACCCCCTCGATCCAGTTTCTGGGGTTCTCGAGGCGCGTGACGTCCTTCAGGCCGTCGCGGAGATCCTCCGACGACGTCTGCAACAGGATCTTGACCGCGTCCGAGCGGGACAGGAGAAATTCCGACAGCTTCTTCACCGCATCGACATCGAGGGACGCTTCAGGCGCCTCTAGAATGACCAGCCCGGGGCTGCCCGCAAATGCCTGGACGATTGCGGCGCGCTTGGTGCCGCCATCCGGCAGTGGCCTGCCGGAAGACGCAAGTTCCGTGTCATACCCGTGGGGAAGCCGGCTAACGAGGCTGTCCAACCCGATGTCGCGCGACAGGTTCAGCGCTTCCGCCTCAAGATCCCTGTCAAGACGGGACAGGCTATCCATCAGGCGACCGGTTAACAGCCGCGGACGGGCTGCCACGATCCGGACGGTTTCCGGGTCTGTCAGGTTGCGCGGCATGTGATCGATGATGGCTTCCAGCTTTTCGGTCGCTGTCTGACGCGGCGAAGCGTCGAGCACCCAGACGCCACCGCCTGCCGTGTTCAGAATTTCTGCCGTGCCTTTTGATGGTTGACGTCCGATCTCTCCACTGGATTCAAGGATCGATTTCGATTTCTGTGCCGCGACAATCGCGGGCTGGGCGCGCAGGCCCGTCGCCGCTACGCCTACAAGCTGGGATGCCGCCCGGGAGCCCAGCAACGTGCAGGCCGCAAGGCCGCCGGTTGTCATTTGCCCGGCGAGCACCTCTGAGGCGCCCAACCAGACAACACCGACGGTCGATATCAGCGCTCCGCTCTGCAACAGGTCCAACTGAAAGCTGCTGATGTTCTGGGTCGTCCTGTTTGCTTTCGCCAGAACCGTGCGCGCATTAGCTAAACGGGAAAATGCTGAACCAAGGCTGGCTAGGGTCGTCGTGTTTGAGGACGTATTCGCAAGCGCCGTGACACCGGCCTCGAATTGCGCGCCCGCCAGCAGTTCCTGCTCCAGTGCCGATCTGTTCCGCGGCGCCACCACGAGGAACGCGATCACCGAAACCGCAGCGACCAGTAGGGGCGCGGCAACAACGAGTCCTCCGAGATACGCAATCAGAGCAAGGAAAACGATGGAGAAAGGCGCATCAAACCGCGCGAGCAGCGTTTGACCGACATTCACATCCCGCGCCTTGGCGGGCGCCGAGGCTAGGAGAAGAGCTTCCTCCCGGCTGTGATGACCCTGAATCAGTTGCCGGGCGGTTCGAGACCAGAGCCTGTGCTCTTCCAGCGCTGACCATCGCGCAAAGATGCCGGTCCGGACGTAACGGAGCGTTCCCGAAAGTAGCAAGGCCACGACAACCGCCGAGAAAATGACGGTCGCCGACCCGGCAGACTGGTTCGGAAGAATGCGGTCGTAGACCTGAAGGAGCGCCAGAGGAAGCGCCAATGCCAGCGCATTGATTCCCACGGAGATAAGGCCCACAAAAGCGCGCGAGCCTGGCTTCGCAGCCAGCGCGTGATCTGATCGCCCACTTTGTGGTGCCGCGTCAGTAACCATTCAATTCTTTCATCTGATCTGTACTAAAAAAGATGCTAGTTGGGAAAAGTGCTTCGAAACAAGAGAAAATCAATCCCAGAGCTCCGATTTCGAACTGAACACGGTCCGCCCCAGGGTCATCGTTTCTGAAGAAGGTTCTACCGCTCAACATCCAATGCGCCGTTCCAGAAAGGGCGAGCCCGTTGCTGACGATGTCCGGGCCGTCATGCTCCACCGGTCTGATATGGCCCGCTTCCCTTCCTGCCGGGGTCGCCACTGTCACTGCCTTTTGCCAAAAACGTCTGCGCAGCCATGGGTGAAAAAGTGTGTGGCTCACTCAGATCAGTGTTTGCTATTCTGCCTGCGCCGTTTTTGGCGTGCCTTGGCGCGTACTTGGGACCGGTTGCAAAATGCCGGGGCGCTGCCGGATTGAGGCCGTGAAGGATTTTGCGTTTACCTGCGCGCCTGCAAGGTCGGATCAGAGGCCAAGGCGGTGCTGGGCATCGGGTCGCGTTTTACAATCGCAAGCGCTGTGCCTTTTTTGGGGCTTGGTTTTGATGCCACCTTACCCCCGCTCATCCTTGGGCGAGCCCATCACCACATAGCTTGTGATGGAATGTACGTTCTCGACCGTGCCCAGAACATCCGTGTGAAATCGTTTGTAGGCGTCGATATCCGCCGCCTCGACCCGCAGCATGTATTCCACATTGCCCGTCGTGTTGTGGCATTCCGTCACTTCGGGGGCCGTTAGAACAGCCCTTTCGAACTCTTCGCGCGCGGCTTTGGTGTGGCGGCTCAGCCCCACCGTCAGATAAGCCACAAATCCCGTGCCCAGTGCTGCGCGGTTCAACACCGCGCGATAGCCGGAAATGACACCGGATTTCTCCAGAGTGGCCACCCGTCTCAAACAGGCCGACGGCGACAGCCCGACTTTTTCGGCCAGCGCGAGGTTGCTGATCCGCCCATCGCGAGAAAGCTCGCGCAATATATGTTCGTCAATTCGATCAAGGTCCGTCATTAGTTGCATTGCTTCGCATCAAACGCCGCAAAACGCAATTCCATAGCGTGCATTTTCACGCATCGTTGCGTCATGACTTACGATATTCTCCTTGCCCTCGCGCTCTTCGCTTTCGCCACGGTATTCTCTCCGGGGCCAAACAACTTGATGCTCATGACGTCAGGGGCCAACTTCGGCCTGCGCCGCACCGTGCCACACCTCTTGGGTGTGGCGACCGGCTTTCCTGCGATGATCGTGCTTGTGGGCCTTGGTGTGATGCAACTCTTTGACGCTTACCCCGTCAGCTATACCATCCTCAAAGTACTCTCAGTCACCTATATGCTATTTCTAGCGTGGAAAATCGCCCACGCGGCGCCTCCCAAAGATGCGGAAACAGACGCCCGCCCACTGACCTATTTGCAGGCCGCAGCCTTTCAGTGGGTCAACCCCAAAGCATGGTCCATGGCGCTTGGCGCGATCACGCTTTATGCCACCACCCGCGACCTGCTGGCGATAGTGGCGGTTGCCGCCACCTACATGGCGATCGGCTCTCTCTCCGCCACAAGCTGGACCGTTCTCGGCACCGGCATCCGCCGCCTGCTCGACAAACCGGGTCGCCTGACCGCGTTCAACTGGTCGATGGCTGCGCTGCTTTTGGCATCTCTCATTCCGGCTTTCCTCGCCTCCTTCTGAAACAGGGTGCGACGCAGGGAGCCGCCCTCAATAAATGCCTGAGACTTCGCATCCTCAGGCGGGCCTTACAGGCTGGCGCAAAATTGTGCGTAGCTTTTCCGGTGCCACCCGCCGCGGATCGCCCAGATAAATTTCGTGATGCTTGCCGTTGAACGTCAGACCGGCCTCCGGCATCACCCGATCATGCAGATCCGCCAGAACCGGTGCCTCGTCCGAATAAGGCCCCACATGCAGCGTCTGCAAACAGTCGCCCTCCTCTAGGGTCAGCAAACCAACCTCCGCCAGCGCCGCGATATCCACGCCCTTCTTGGCCAGCTTGACCGCCGCCGCAGCCCGCGCCGCGTCCAGATCATCCGCCGTCACACCATCCGGCATGCGGATCATCGCGCGCCACTGCCACTTGTCGCGCTCGGCGCGTACAAAACTGCCGGGATCATCCGCCCACCACAGGCTTTGCTGCGGCGGCACCACAAAATCCGCGCCCTGCGCCTTTTGGGCAAATTTGATGCCATAGGCCAACGGATACAGCGCCCCGAGCGCCCGTGCATAGACTGCCCCTCCCGGATCCCCTTGTCCTGTGATGGTCAGAAACTGCAATTTCGGGATCACGATCCGGTCCCATCGCCCCACCTTACCGGTGTAGTAAGGCTTGTCCGCTTTCTTGAAATCAAGCTTCTCGGTCATCACACGTTCTCCGCCCGCAAATCAGTCAGTGGCAAACAAATCTCGGTTGGCAAAACCTCGGGTTAAAAATCCCCCGCAGGGTTGTCGTGAACATAGCGTAGCACGCGCATCAACCGCTTCTCATTGGCCGCCATACCGGCTCCCTTCTTGTCGTGATATCACCTTGCCACAGACGCCCTGCACAAATCTTGCTCAATTGCGCGACCCGCCACAGCCGTTGCAATTCCGTCAGGTCAGCGTCATATAGCGAAGTCATAGGGCCAACCCGCCAAAGAGGATGCGATGACCAACTATCTCGACTTCGAAAAACCCCTCGCCGAAATCGAAGGCAAGGCAGAAGAGCTGCGCGCACTGGCGCGGACCAACGAAGAAATGGATGTTGCAGACGAGGCCGCCGCGCTCGACAAGAAAGCCGCCGACCTTTTGAAAGATCTCTACAAAGATCTGACCCCGTGGCGCAAATGCCAGGTCGCGCGCCACCCGGAACGCCCGCACACCAAAGATTACATCGAGGCGCTCTTTACCGAGTTCACGCCGCTCGCCGGTGATCGCAACTTTGCCGATGACCTTGCCGTGACCGGCGGCCTCGCGCGGTTCAACGATCAGCCGGTGATGGTGATCGGTCACGAAAAAGGCCACGACACCAAATCCCGCATCGCCCACAACTTCGGCATGGCCCGCCCCGAAGGCTACCGCAAGGCCGTGCGCCTGATGGAGATGGCCGACCGTTTCAATCTGCCCGTGATCGCGCTTGTCGACACCACCGGCGCTTATCCCGGCAAAGGGGCCGAAGAACGCGGCCAGTCCGAAGCGATTGCCCGCTCCACCGAGGCCTGCCTGAACATCGGCGTGCCGCTGGTGTCCGTGATCATCGGCGAAGGCGGCTCCGGCGGCGCTGTGGCCTTTGCCACCGCCAACCGCGTCGCGATGCTGGAACATTCGGTCTATTCCGTGATCTCGCCAGAAGGCTGCGCGTCGATCCTCTGGAAAGACGCCGAGAAAATGCGCGAAGCGGCCGAAGCCCTGCGCCTGACCGCGCAAGATCTGAAACAACTCGGTGTGGCGGATCGCATCATCGAAGAACCGCTGGGCGGCGCCCACCGCGACGCCAAGGCGACCATCGAGAGCGTGCAAAAAGCAATTGCTGCGATGCTTGAGGAGCTTGGCAAGAAAGATAGCAAAGCGCTGATCGCAGACCGCCGCAAGAAGTTCCTTGAGGTCGGGTCCAAGGGGCTGGCGGCGTAAACCGCCTCTCACCAGCAACACAAAACAGGCCGTCCCTCCGGGGCGGCTTTTTGTTTGTCAAACATACCGAGGCAAACAGCGGCCCTTTGACATGCCGCGACAAAACTCACTGCTGCAAACCAACTACCCTGCCATCCCATTTCGATGCTAAGCCTTCTGAAAAGATGTCGCGCACAGGCACGGAGCTCGCAAAGTTGATCAAAGGTGTTGACACTATAGATGAGAAAAGGATCGTCATCGCGCGACATCTCGGAAGTGCCCTCGGTCAAAGGCTACTTCGCATCGAGACTGCGTTTCTCAAGGATGAGGATGGCGGTTGGGGGGAATGGCCTGACCTGCCGATCAGGCTTTTCTTTGAGCCCGAAAGATGCGTGTCCGTCGCTTGGTCTTACTTTGACAAACTGTTCGTCACCGATGACCAAACGCTCCCCTTCGATCCGGAGGATTGCGAAGTCGAGTGGCGTGCAAACCGACTGACTTGCTTCGCGCCGTTGCTGGAACAACCGCTACGCAGCATTTGGTTGGGACAGGGCGACATGACGCTCGGCTCAGAACCGGTGGAGATTTGGACGCGACTGCTCCTCGAATTCGAAAAAGGTTGGATGGAGATCTACAATGGGCTGGATGAAAACGCCTACGCTTTCCACAAGAAGATGCCACAGGGCAAATTTGACAAGATAGGGTAAGCCTCCCCCTTCCTCGTGCCCCAAATACGCGCGCCGCAGGCAGCGCCCAAAGGCCGCTTGAACCCGCCACCCTGTCCGCTACTCTGCCCCCATGTTGACCATCCTAAAACACCCCACTTTTGCCCGCCTTTTCGGCGCACAGGTCGTGGCCCTCATCGGCACCGGTCTTCTAACCATCGCTCTGGGCCTACTGGCCTATGACCTTGCCGGACCAAAAGCCGGTGCTGTGTTGGGGATGGCCTATACCATCAAGATGGTCGCCTATGTCGGCCTGTCGCCGGTCATGGGCGCGCTGGTCGCTCGCATGCCGCGCCGCGCAGTGCTGATCACTGCCGACCTTATTCGGCTTGCGGTCGCGCTCTGCCTGCCGTTTGTGGAAACCGTCACACAGGTCTACGCGCTGATCTTCGTGCTTCAAGCCGCCTCCGCGACCTTCACCCCGACGTTTCAGGCCACAATCCCCGATGTTTTGCCGGACGAAGCCGACTACACCCGCGCCCTCTCGCTGTCCCGTCTTGCCTACGATCTGGAAAACCTGCTCTCGCCCGCGCTCGCCGGCCTCCTGCTTCTGTTTATGAGCTACAACAACCTGTTTCTGGGAACGGCTCTCGGGTTCTTGCTGTCAACGCTGTTGATTTGGCAAACCAGACTGCCCGCGCAATCTGACAGGACGCAACGCCCCTTTCTCCAGCGCGTCACGCGCGGCAGCTGGATTTACCTCGCCACCCCTCGCTTGCGCGGCCTGCTGGCCTACAACACCGCCGCAGCTGCCGCCGGAGCCTTTGTTCTCGTCAATACAGTGGTGGTGGTGCGTGACACCTACGGACAGGGCGACACGGGCCTTGCTCTGGCCATGGGCGCATTCGGCACCGGAAGCATGATGGCGGCGCTGTTGCTGCCGCGATTGCTTGATACCGTGCCCGACCGTCCGGTTATGAGCACAGCCGCCTTTGCGCTTTCGGCGCTCACTTTGATGCACGGCGCAATCTTCGCCTTCATTGGCCCACTTAGCTGGCCCGCCTTGTTGGTGGTCTGGCTCTTGGCGGGCGCTTTGTACTCCGCCGTCCTAACCCCCTCCGGACGCCTTCTGCGTCGCTCTGCACACGCAGAGGACCGCCCTGCCGTCTTCACAGCGCATTTCGCACTCAGCCACGGCAGCTGGCTCATCGCATACCCTCTCGCAGGCTGGAGCGGCGTCACCTTCGGCCTCTCGGGGTCTCTGCTAATCATGGGAGCGCTCGCCCTCGTGGCCACTCTGATCGGCCGCCTCCTCTGGCACGCGGCCCCTGCCGAAATCGAACACGAACACACCGACCTGCCTGAGGATCATCCGCATCTTCAGAAGTACGGCGGGCGGCGGCACAGCCATGCATTTGTGATCGACGACGAACACCACGTCTGGCCAACCAACGGTTAAGCCACCGCGCGTTGCGGTCACAAATTGACGAGCTCGAAACCGCACCGTCGCAATACCGACGGAATACAGACGCGGTGCAGACAGCCGCTCAAAATAAATTTCACAAAAGTGAATACGCCTCAGCGGGCCAGCAAACGCAGGCCCTGTGTCACGTCAGAGCGCACCGCAAGACGCAATCCAGGCTCGTCTCCGGCCTTCAATGCCGCGATGATTAACCTATGCTGTGTCGGCGGCTCAGTCCGTCGCAACCGCCCATAGAGCGATCGCATCGTCGGCCCCAGCTGCAGCCAGACCGTTTCCGTCATCGCCAGCATCGCCGGCGCCTGCGCCCGCAAATAAAGCGTGCGGTGAAATTCCAGATTGGCGCGGATATAGGCCACAGCATCCCGACGCGCGACCGCTTCGCTGACCGTGTTGTTGATGCTGACCAGCCGCTCGATCAACGCCATATGCGCCCGTGGCAAAGCCCGACTCGCCAACTCTACCTCTATCAGTGCCCGCAGCGCCGCCAGCTCCTCCAGACGTTCACTCGACAGTTCCGGTGTCGACACGCGTCCGGAGTTCGACAGGAACAGCGCCCCCTCTGCCACCAACCGTCGCACGGCCTCCCGCGCGGGCGTCATCGACACCTCATAGGTTTTGCCAATCCCGCGCAGGGTCAGTGCGGCACCGGGTGCAAGTTCGCCATACATGATTCGAGCCCGCAGAGCGCGGTACACACGGTCATGTGCTGAGGTGGACAGGTCTTGTTGCGGCTTGCTGGTCGGGATCATGCCGCAACTGTGATCACAAATTCTGAGAAGGTCAATGCGCCCTCAGGCAAAGCGGTAGCGATGCAATTCCTGTCCCTGCACCCGCAGCCATTTGCGCTGTGTGCGATAGTCGCCGTGAATGCGCTCCACCTGATCCCAAAAGGCTTGGGAATGGTTCATTTCCTGAAGATGGGCCACCTCATGTGCCGCCACATAGTCAAGGATTTCCGACGGTGCCATGACAAGGCGCCACGAAAACATCAAGGCGCCCGCAGAACTGCACGACCCCCAGCGCGATCGCGTGTCTCTGAGGGTGATTTTGCTCGGGCTGCGCCCAAGTTGGCCCGCGTAATGATCCACCGCTTCCGCAAGCCGGTTCCGCGCCAACTCCCGCAAGAACCCCTGCACCCGTGCCGCCGCACGCGCCGGATCTCCGGGCACGGCAATCTCGTCCTGCCCCAGAAGGACAGACCGACCTGCACCGGCCACAACTTCACGCAGACGCCCGCCCACGGGCACCTTGGTGCCATGCTCGACCTGAACCAGGTCCGGCTGCTTCGCCAATTGCGCCAGTATCCAGCCGGATTTCTCTTCCGCGAATCCCAGAGCCTCGCGGTCGCGCACGCCCTTCGGCACGGTCAGAGACACGGTTCCGTCCAGCCGCGACACCCGCAGGCTGATCCGGCGCGCCCGACCGGAATGGCGCAAAATCACCGTCACAGGCGGGTTTGTGGGCAAGATATGTTGCGACATGGGCCCTCCAAGGCCGAGTTCGGGAGAAACCCCTTTGACACGCGGCCATTCATATGGCAGTTGCCGCAAACCGTCGAGAGAGACTCAAACGATTCAAAGGGGATTTCCCATGCCCAAAGAAGAATGGGGCGTCAAGCGTGTGTGCCCGACAACCGGCAAGCGTTTTTATGACCTGAACAAGAACCCAATCGTCAGCCCCTACACAGGCGACGTGGTGGAAGTAGAAGCCGGCAAAAGCCGGATGATTGCAGCTGACGCCGAAGATGCGGCCACGCTGAAAGCAAAGAACCTCGAGACCGCGGATGACGTGCTTGAGGATGATGACACTGTTGATCTGGAACTCGAAGATGATGTTCTGGATGACGACGACGAGGACGACAACGTTTCGCTGGACGAGATTGCGGACGTGGCGTCTGAGGACGACGACAGCTGATTGTCGCACAAAATTCTCAGAGGCGGTTTTTTTGACTTGAACCCGCCTCTGAATACGCCTAATCAGGCGCGCACAGGCTGAGAGGCCTGACATGATGGGGCCTTAGCTCAGCTGGGAGAGCGCTACAATGGCATTGTAGAGGTCAGGAGTTCGATCCTCCTAGGCTCCACCATTATCCCACTATCACAATCACTTACCGACTTCGGGTCAAAACGTTTTTGGGCCGTTGGCACGGCTATTTTTTGCGATCCCACGGAACGCTCCCCGACTCAGGCAGCCAACGCGCCACGATCGGCGCGCCCACAATCACCACCACAATCCGCGTCAGGTGGTGTGCGATCACAAATCCCAAATCGGCCCCTACAATGATTGACAGCACGGTCATTTCGGCCTGTCCGCCAGGTGCAAACGCCAGGAACGCTTCCATCGGCGGCGCTAGCCCGAAAAGTGTGACCACTTCCGCAAAAGCTGCCGCCAAAATCGCCAGCACCACCATGAACGCCAAGCCTGCCGCGACCACTTGGCGAAGTTCCCGAAACGTAACGCCCACATAGTGAACGCCGATCCCCGCACCGATAAAAAACTGGGCTGTCAGAATGGCCTCGGCAGGCGGGCGGGAATGCAAAAAGCCTCCCATGGTCAAAGCGGCGGATACGATCATCGGACCCAAAATTGACGCGCCAAATAGACCGATGCGCTCTCCACCTTTCCATCCCAGCAGAGCCGCAGCCACCATCAAGGCCATCTCGCCGATCGGCAATTCCGACGCGGGATGACCGTTCGGGTTGTTCAGACTCGCTCCATACACACCGGTCAGAATCAGAGGCGCCAATATGACAATCACCAGAACACGAGTGGCATGGATCAGCGACAACACTCGCGCATTGCCGCCGGCCTCCTGCCCAAAAAGGATCATGTCCTGCAATCCTCCCGGCATCGCAGCATAGTACGACGTCACCGGATCAAAACCACCGACCCGTTGGAAAAACGGCACGCCAATCGCCGCAATCAAAGCCACATAAATTGGCACCAGAGCAATCGAGCCCGCCATTTGCGGAATGGTTGCCACAACGTCCGGCGTCAGCGACGTCCCGACTGCTACGCCCAATATCGTGCGGGCCGCGACGGAGATCTGACCAAAGCCCGCAAGGTTTTGGCCAAAGAGGGCCAAAAGAAGACAAAAGCTCATCGGCCCGAACAAAAAAGGCAAAGGGAAGTCAAAAAACCAGAAAACCAATGCACCAGTCATGGCAGCGGCAAATGTCTTGGCACTGAGGATTGGGGTTTTCACGTTTCCTACCTTCCTGACGTGCTTGACTGCATTGTATCCGTCTGTATACAGAAGGATACAAAAACGCAAGGACACGGGATGCAAGACGACAGCACTCAAAATGACGGCCTGCATGGAAACGTTGCCTACGCTGCCCTTCTTGCGGAAATTCGTGAGGGAAAATTGAACCCGGGCGACCGGCTTCGGGAAACAGATCTCGCCGATCGCTTGGGTGTTAGTCGCACTCCGGTGCGCGAAGCTATCCGCCAGCTGGAGGCCGACGGTCTGGTGACGCACTTGCCACGCCAAGGGGCCTCTGTGCGCCGACTCGACTATGCAGAAGTCATGGAATTATACGATATGCGCGCCGTTCTCGAAGGCACCGCGGCGCGGTTGGCAGTGCGATCCGCCTCTGATGTGGAACTCGCCGAATTGCGCAGCCTCAACGACGAAATCCGCGCCGCCGGTGAGGGCACCAGCGCCTCGCAGTTAAACCGCCACTTCCATACGCTCCTGCTCAACTCCGCCAAAAACCGGTTTCTGGCAAAATCAGTTCACGCCATGCAAAAAGCGATGATGATCCTTGGCCCCACGACCCTTGCCCAGACGGAAAGGTTCGAAAGCGCAATCCAGGAGCACACCGCAATTCTTGACGCACTAGACGCCCGCGACGCGGGTGCAGCGGAAACCGCCATGCGTCGCCACATCGAGGCCTCTCAGCGAACCCGCATTAAGGCATTTCGGGAAGCCGATACGATGGGTCAGTAATGCAGCAGGCGGCTAAGCCACCTCGCTCTCCACTGGCATTTCGCAAGTCCAAGTACATTGCCCCGAGAAAGGTCCGCGCGAGAACAGGCAGATAGTCGCGAAAAGTGCTCAGTTACGAATTGGGCGTTGCCGTTCCGCGTGGGGCGGAGCTCTCCCTAAGCGTGTGCATCAAAAACTTGTTTTGGCCACCAGAGAACTGAATTTCGCACATATCATTTGCCTCGAGGGCAACGGGAAATCTCCTTCGTTTGGGTCAACTTGACATCACGTTCTCAGATTTTTGGACCAATTTTTTGGAGAGGAAAACCCGCGGGAAAATACTTCAACCTTTGAGGGATTAACTTGTTGTGTTAACCTCAGGTCACTTCAAAAGAAAACAATCGACCAACAGGATTTTAAGATGAAAAAATTTCTCACGGCCGCTGTGGCGGTCGGCGTTTCGATTAGCGCGCACTCCGCGCCAGTCCAAGCAGGAAGTGAACCCCTTTTGGGTGATGTCATAATGGTTGGCTTCAACTTCTGCCCCCGAGGGTTTGCAGAAGCGAACGGCCAACTGCTTCCGATAAACCAAAACCAGTCTCTGTTTTCGCTGCTGGGCACACAATTTGGCGGCGACGGCAGAACATCCTTTGCCCTACCAGACTTGCGTGGCCGTGCTCCGATCGGAGCAGGAACCGGAGCAGGCCTTCCGACCTACGCGATTGGTCAGAAGGGGGGTGTTGAAACCACCACGATGACGACTGCCAACATGCCGGCCCACAATCACCCTGTGATCGGCGATCCAGACGCCACTCTTCTGGCAACCTCTTCCGCGCCTTCTACCAACATGCCGGGTGGAAATCTGCTGGCCACTTTCCCTGCCAGCGTTGACGCCTACACGACCGCACAAGGCACACCGCAACCCATGCACAACAATACCGTGGATCTGACGATACGCGTCAAATTCAGCAACACCGGCGGCGGTCAGTCGCAAAACAACATGCAACCCTTTCAAGTGATCAGGTTCTGCATGGCAACACAGGGGTATTTCCCGTCGCGCAACTGACCCGCAGGGCTTGGTTTACCGTTTCAGACGCGCGTTGCGGCCAACATTCTGCTGCAATGGAAACGTCATTGAATTTAAGGAAAGTATCATGAAGAAACTCATTTCCCATGTGTTCGCGGCAACACTCTCACTTGCCGGAACATCCCAAATCGCCCAAGCAGACGAACCGTTTGTCGGCGAAATCCGCCAGTTCGGCTTTAACTTTTGCCCAAGAGGCTGGGCTCCGCTAGACGGTCAACTTCTTGCAGTTAGTGGAAACGATGCGCTGTTTTCGCTTCTGGGCACCATTTACGGCGGTGATGGCCGTACGACCTTCGGCCTCCCAAGCCTACGAGGCCGCATCCCCCTCCACACTGGCACTGGCCCCGGACTGACACCTCGTCCGCAGGGACAAAAAACCGGAACTGAATGGGAAACTGCGACCATCGCAAATTTGCCAAGTCACACCCACGGCGCGGCCGGCGGTTTGGCGGCGCAACTGGTCGGCAGCAGCGAAAACCCGAACACCAATGATCCTAGCGGCAACTATCTGCCAACTGGCACGTCGGCATTTTACTCCTCAGCGCCCGGCACTCTGGTCGACATGCAGGCAGGATCTGTGACTGTCGATCTCTCCGGCGAAATAATCGGTAACAATGGAGGTGGCCAACCTGTCACCAACATGGCCCCGACGATCGTCAACAACTATTGCATAGCGCTCTTTGGCATTTACCCGTCACGCAGCTGACGCCGCGACTGGTTTTAACAAATCAATGGATACAACAATGAAACATTTCACAAAAACAATCGCTGCAACGCTTTGTGTAATTGGCACCACCGCGCCGATTGCCAAAGCCGAACTCGACCCCTTTATCGGAACCATCATCCAAGTTGGAGAGAATTTTTGCCCGCGTGGCTGGGTCGAGGCCAACGGCCAGTTGCTACCGATCTCATCATATACTGCGGCATTTTCGCTTTTGGGCACCATGTATGGAGGTGATGGCCGTACGACGTTTGGCGTCCCGGATATGCGCGGACGTTTCGGGATGCACGTCGGTCGCGGCCCGGGCCTGACAGCAAATAGGCAGGGTGAAAAGCTTGGCGTCGATCAAGTAACTCACAATGTGAACAATATGCCGTCTCACAATCATACAATTGAAGGCACGATCACCGCGACCGTTTCTGCAAGCTCGAACCGACCCAATGTTCCGAGCCCGGCAAACGCCTACAAATCGGCTTTCCCCCGCCAATCCGCGGTTTATGCCATCGGCGCTACGGCGGATGTCGCTATGGGGGACGGCTCGGTAAACTTCACCAACAACGTGGCCCTTGCGAACTCCGGTGGGCAACAGCCCATCACCAACCGGCAGCCTTTCCTCGCGATGAAAACCTGCATCGCGATTCAGGGGATCTACCCG
Organism: Shimia haliotis; assembly: GCF_900114415.1. GTDB lineage: Bacteria > Pseudomonadota > Alphaproteobacteria > Rhodobacterales > Rhodobacteraceae > Shimia > Shimia haliotis. The sequence continues at coordinate 18,115 of NZ_FOSZ01000006.1, forward strand.
TCCAGAAGCTAATCCATCGGGTTGCCTGCCGCCAAGACGGGCAACCCAATTCCATTTTCAGGAACTAATACTCTGTGAAGCCTGCTTTCCCGACTCTACCGGCCCCGCACATTCCGGTGGCAAAACCGCGGCTGCCTGAAGCGCACAGGCTGATGCCTTATCTGGAGCGTCTGGACCAAAGTCGCATTTATGCAAACATCGGTCCTGTCTGTCAGGAACTCAAGGAACGATTGGGCAAACATTTTGACATCACCGAGGGCGGTCTTGCATTGACGGCGTCGGGATCTGCGGCGCTTGTTGGTGCGATATTGGCTGCTGCGGGTCGCCGCACAAATCGCCCGATTGCCCTCTGCGCCTCCTACACATTTGTTGCCACTCTGTCTGCCATACAGTGTTGCGGATACGACCCACACCTCGCGGACATCGACCCAAACACATGGGCTCTCGACCCTGACGCCCTGCGACGCCATCCCCGTTTGCACGAGGTCGGCCTAGTAGCCGTGACAGCCCCCTACGGTCGGCTCCCTGATCTCGATGCCTGGGCCCGATTTCGACGCGACACCGGCATCCCGGTGGTGATCGATGCCGCGGCGAGTTTCGACGTGCTTGAACGCTTGCCTCGCGCCATCCCGCCCGACCTGCCGGTCGTGCTTAGCTTCCATGCCACAAAGGCCTTCGGGTGCGGCGAAGGGGGCGCTGTGATTTGCACTGACCCCGATCTTTTCCTTCGCGTGATACGTGCCACCAACAACGGATTTTTCGGCGCACGGCACGTGATTGGAGACAACATCAATGGCAAAATGAGCGAATATCACGGCTGCGTTGCCATGGCTGCACTCGATTATTGGGGCGCCACTTTGTGGGACTACAAACAGACCGCAAAAGCCTACCATCACGCGGCCAACGCCAATGGCATCGATGCGATGCTGCGGGTAGGAGGCGACACGTCCTATGCTTATGCGCTTTTGCACACTTCCACCGAGGAGCAGGCGATTTTTGTGCGCGATCAACTGGCTGCCAAGGGCATCGACAGCCGTTTCTGGTACGGGCGCGGCCTTCACCGAGAAACCGGATTTGGCCCGTTTGACTGCGATCCCATGCCGGTAACAGACAGCCTTTCGCACCGCCTTCTCGGACTTCCTTTTTACGCGGATCTGGCAATCAGCGCGATCGAAGAAATCTGCAAAACAGTGGCTCAGGCGATGGAGATCATCCCAATAGAAGGCGTGCAAAACGTTGGGCGGCCTTAGGCACCACCTTGACTGTCGGACCTTTGGCAAAAGATCCTGGCGCGAGATCTCTCAGGATCACGGCTCCGGCCCCCACCAAACAGCCGTCGCCCACTGTTACCCCGTCAATCACGCCGCTCTTGCCGGCAAAAAAGCACTCCTTGCCGATCCGGCAGTCTCCGGCCAGCCCTACCTGAGATGCCAGAAAGCAATGGTCGCCAACCTGGGCATGATGCCCGATGTGGTTGCCGCTCCAAATCAGCACATTGTTTCCGATTTTTGCAAAGGGCTGCACCACATTACCTTCTAGAATAAGACAATTCTCTCCGATCTCATCCGAATAGATGTGGCTCGACGGGTGTACAAAAGTCAGAAAGTCATACCCTCTGGCCTTGCCTTCTTCGTACCGTTCCTTCCGGAAACGGTTCATATTATGATAACTCAGCGGTCCAAAGATCAGCCCGTCAGCGGGCGCAAAACTCTGCTCCAGCGTTTCCCAGTCAAAGACCGGTTTGCCCATGAACTCCGTCACCTCACCTCGAAACGCCGCATCCACGGTATAGCCAACAATCTCATGGTCGCTCTCGCGCTCAAGATACACTGTGACAGCCTCTGCCACTTGTCCCGCGCCAAACAATACAACCTTCGCCATCAAGCGTCCGCCATGTGATCAGCGGCCTTCGTCGCATCGACGCTGGCCGCGCTAAAGATATTTAAACCCTGTTCTCCACTACCTGGTGCGGCCAATTGGGTCAGGCAGTAGTGGTGCCAGTGCATTGCGCAGAGCCCGATGAAGGCGGACACAGACAACCCGCCCGCCGCGCGATTGCGCCGGTACGCGCGCCAATACATGCGCAGCCCTTTGCGAAATACCTTTCTGCGTGCCATTTCACGACCCAACCGCCACGCGATGACACCGCTGGTTGCCACACCGCCGAGCCACCTGGGCTTGTGTGTCTCACGCGACTGCATTTCGCGGCGTTTGGCTATGTACTTATCGGACGTTGTCACATTCCGCACGACCCGCCCGATAAAGGCCTCAGCCGTATAAAGTCGCCGCAATGCCTTCTCATAACCGGCAACCAGCTGATCCCGCGTCATCTGCTTCGGTATGAAGTTGCATATGTCATTGTCATCCGTCAGCCGCCCTTCGGCTTCCAGCCGCTCATAAAGCGGCGTCTTGGGCAGAGCCACAAGCACACCAAAAGACACCCGACCGATATTGTTGCTCTCGATAAATTGGACCTGTTCTTCAAAAATACGGTCGTCATCTTCGTCAAAGCCGACAATAAAGCCCGCAGAGACCACAAGGCCCGCGTCGCGAATGCGATCCAACTTGGTGCTCATGGATTCACCACGAATATTTTGCAGCTTCTTGGTCTCGATCAGGGATTCCTCACGCGTGCTTTCGATCCCGATAAACACCTCGCGGAAATTGGCGCGGATCATCAGTTCCATCAACTCGGCGTCATCCGCCAGATTGAGCGTAGCCTCGGTCGAAAGCACCAGTGGATAGCCGTTTTCTTCCTGCCAGCGGATCAACTCTGGCAGCATTTTCTTCACGGCAACCTTGTTGCCGATAAAGTTGTCATCCACCACAAAACAGACCCCAAAACCCGCCTTCCAAACGCCCTCCAGTTCGGCAATGACCTGCTTTGCCGATTTCACCCTTGGACGGCGCCCGAAGATCACGATGATGTCGCAGAATTCACAGGTGAATGGGCAGCCGCGCGAGTACTGGATGGACGCGGACATGTAATGTTCGGCTTTCATCAAATCCATGCGCGCGGGCGGCAACGTCGCCATGTCGGTCTTTTCAGTCTGCTCGTAACGCGACTGAACCGAGTCTCCGTTCGCCATCGCTTCAACGAACTCAGGCCAGGTCTGGTCGGCCTCACCGACAAAAATCGTGTCGCACAGACCGTCAAAAAACTGCTCGTCAATGGCCGCATAGGGTCCGCCAACGACAACGGTGCCCGGCAGTGTCTTTACCCGCTCAAGGATTTCTATCATGCGATCGCGCTGTGCGATCTGGCCCGTGATCCCGATCACATCAAAGCGCCGCAAAGCTTCAAAATCGATGTCTTCAACGGCCTCGTCAATCAACACAATCTCGTGGTGATCAGGGATCAGGGCCGCCAACAGCGTCAACACGCCCGGCATCATCCATGCGCGCTTTTCTCCGGGCATCAATGGCAATGTATACTCCCGCCCCCAAAAGGAGGGTTTGAAGCGTGGCGAAATCAGGCAAATGGAGAGCTTTTTCAATGTTGGGCCTGCCAAAGGAGTTTGATGAGATGGCGTATTACGCCTTGAAAACTAACTTATTTCTGGACAATGTCTTAACATATGAATTGATTGACGCATAGCATTTACAAGGCACGCAACCGGCGTGATTGACCCCCTTCAGATGGCTTGCAAACGGTCCGGAGTGCAAAGCATGCGATCAAGTTGGATTCGAAAAGGGAAACTCCTTTCGGTGCCGAAGACGCACCGATGGTGGGACTCCCATATTCAGGTTCCGGTCGTTCTCCCTGTCTCCGACACTCTCTGGCGGGTTTATGTGGCCGCGCGCGACGTAAACAATCGCGGTTCAACGATCATGGCCGAACTTGACCCCTCTCGCGACTTTGAGGTCTTGTCGATTTCGCAAGGTCATATGCTCCTGCCTGGTCCCCCGGGGAGTTTTGATAGCCAAAGCGTAGGCATCACAAGCGCCCAATCTGATGGCGATCACGTGGTTTTTGCGGGCGGGGGAATGCGGCTTCTGAACGACAGGCCCTACGAAATATCGACCAGCATCGTGGAAAGTCATGACGGTGGCGCAACCCTTCAGAAGGTCGGCACCACACCGATTGTGACCGGTGGAAAGGACAATCCATTCGGCGCAGGTATGGCGCAGCTCATACGCACCGATGGAAGATGGCACCTCTGGTTCACAAGCTTCCGCTCCTGGTTTCGCAAAGACGGCATCGATGCAGAACCCCGAACAGATATCCGGCATGCAGTTTCCGACGATTTGCGAACTTGGACACAGGATGAAATCCCCGCTATTGCGCTGGCAGGAGAGCACGAAGGCGCGCTGACACGGGCCAGTGTCCTTCCTTGTCCGGAGGGGTATGAAATGTGGTATTGCTCCCGTGGGCGTTTTGATCCCGTTGATGACACGCTGCGCCGATATAAAATCGGCTATGCGACTTCCGTTGACGGCACACACTGGACGCGGCGCGATAGCGAACACGCTTTTCTCAACCCACCACAGTCAGGGGATTGGGATCACGAGATGCAGTGCTATGCGACGGTCGTATCGTTTCAGGGAAAAACCTATATGATCTATTGTGGCAACACCTATGGTCTCACGACGATCGGCTATGCCATCCGAGCCAACGACGGGGCCTGAAATGACCGCACCTGAGCCAATCACAGTCGTCATTTTGTCCCGCAACCGCCCGCTCTATCTTTGGGCCTGTCTGGACAGCCTCTATCGCTATACCCGCCACCCTGCGCGCTTCGTGCTGACGGACAATGCGTCCGACGATCCCATGGTGCGCGACGTGGTGCGCGGCTTTGAACGTCGCGGCATGTTTCATGCGGTAGAATGGCACGATGAAAACGACCCCCAGCGCATTTTGAAAACCGTTCGGGATTACGTCAACGGCCCCGCTGACAAGGTTGTCGCGATCGAAAGCGATGTCACTGTTTTTGACACTGATCCCTGCTGGCTTGGTCGCATGAACGCGTTGATGGATGATCATCCGGAGCTGGGTCTTTTGGGCTCTTATGTGGACAAGCGAGACTTTATCCCGGTGGAAGACACTGAAGCTCTGGTGCCTGATTTGCCCCCCAACCAAGCGGTGATGATGATCAAAACCCGCAGCCCGGAACGGACTCTGCCGGACACGCCTCCGGATGAGGCGCTGATTGATCCGTTCAACCCACCGGGGCGGTTGATCATGGCCCGCAAGAGCATGATGTCCAAAATAGTCTATGCGCTCGATACTCGCATGTATAAACACGCCAAAGAAGCCGGCATAGGCTGCGCGATCGCCCCCTCGGTGCGCCACCGGCATCTCTCCCTTTTGAACGCCTACGACTACCCCGAATTTGATGTAAAAAAACGACGGGAACACTTCGTCAACAATCGCGACCCTGTATACGTTTTGCCGGATACCTCCAACGACGACTAACCCGACGCCCTCAGGGTATTTTCTGCCAGCCCCCATCGCCTGCCCAGCATCATTAACTGAAAATTAACCCTACCTAAGATTGTATGAACGAGAAGCGCTCTCCGCGTTGGATGTGCGCGTTGGCATATTGGTTAGTTCGTTTTCTTGTGATTGGTTTTGGTTCAGAACTCACAGTCGTTGCCCCCTTTTTTACAAAGGGCAACGCCTCCTTGATCTCACGGCATCTCTTTGTTGCCCTGTCCCACGCATTTGCCACAACGACCGCACTGGACATAACGTGCGCGCCCAAGCGACTGCATGTGCCTCATGCCGAAACAATCCGCAAATCCGAGGTCTGGAAGCCTTCAGAGATCGCAAATGTCATCGTCTATTGCCGCCGGCACCACGAGGCCCTTTGCAGTCTTCTGAACGGCCTCAACAGCAGCGCTACCAATATCCTCTTTGTCCCTAAAGACGCTCTCGACACCACGCATGCACGCGACCTCCCAATACAGCGGGTATCGGGGTGCCTGCTCCAATCCGGCAAAGACCTGCGCAGACTGAAGCCACAGTTGCCAAATGCAGCGACTGCTGGATTTGTGTTTGAACCTCCCGCGCTGGCAAACCCCATGTGCGATACGTCAGAAGACATCAGGCACACGCTGAACGCGCTGATCTTTGAGAGCAAGGATGGCCGACCTCCGCTGCAGCCCTCCTCACAGCCGCTCAACGCCGGATATTTCCCTTGGACGACGATCTCCGGTTCCTTCCTGTCTGCTGCAACGGACGAGCTCGGCACACTTGATGCAATAGGCCGCTCTCGCTGCCTCATTCTCGCGTCAGAAACCGAAGCGCAGGATTGGCAGATCGCAGCGGCCACCATTCTCGGGAAACCCATTTTTGACGTGCGGCCCCGCAAGCCCGCGCCGGACGACATCTCGGCCGCCAGCATTTTGGCACCGGCCGATCTCGACCTGCGCTCGATTCTGATCTGGATCGAAAACTTCGCCAGAAAGGAGGGAACATGGTCACTGGCAAAACTCAAGTCGAGGCACTTCGCAATGAAACGCTTTTCTCGGAGTGCTTTCTTGCAAAATCTGATCAGGTCCGGCCATTTCTCGACCACCGCTTGATTGCGATCCATCCGTCAGACGACGGATGGGAGGAAAAGAGCGGCGGCTTTTGGGGGGACGGGTGGTCCTCCCCATACTTCAGAGTGTCCTATGCCGCGAATGCGCCGGCGCTTGGCTATGCCCTCAAAATGTTCCGCCCCGAAGTCGCAGGTGACACCGCGCTTGTTATTCGTTTCGGAGAGCACCAGTTTGCCACGCTTGAGCTAAAAGCCGGAGAGCCGGTTTGGCTTGTGATCCCCAAACCTGCGGATCGAACCGCCCCTAAAGACATTTTTTCGCTGGCTGTCACCCGCGCCTTTCACCCGAAAACCACCGACACGCGCGATCTCGGGATTTGTATTCTCACCCATTTGAAACCGGAGGAGGGCAGTTGAACTATTTTCCGCACCCGAAAACCTTCGAAAGACGCCCCGACCTCGACGCTCTTTTTCAGGCCTTTGCAACCCCCACGGATCTAGGCGCCAGAATCGTCAAGGGTCTCATCGCCTCCTCGATCCGTACAACCGGCATCAACGATACCCACTATCGGGATGACAACGAGGACATCGCGCGGGCTCTGGATGGCGGAGCGCCGACAACTCCGACCGAGCACTACGCCGAATACGGCTATTTCGAGAAACGCTCCGCCCTGCCTGCCAATTTTGACAGCGACTGGTATGTCCGAACCTATCCGGACGTCGCTGAAGAACTGAGGGCGGGGCGACTGGACACAGCCGAGCGGCATTTCATCGGGCGCGGACATCTGGAGTGGAGACTGCCCTGCGCGGCGGCCGAGGCGGATCACAAGTTCTGGATCTCTATGTTGGGAGGCTGAGGCGCTTGAGATCACTTTTTGCAGACACAACACTTAGGTTTGTCGACAGCTACATGTCCAGCCCGCTGTTTCCTTCAGAAACACTGAAGAAACATTGGGGCATGGCGCCCCTGTACGCCGTTGAATTCCTTGATTTGTTTCACGAAGCCTCCCCAGCAATACAGTCAGAGGTTTTGCCAATCTTTGACGCAGTCTTTTATGCGGAAAGAACCCATATCGACGTCGCAGCCGCGCTGGTGGATTTTTGCGAAATCGGATTGGCAGAGCTTTCTGATCCGCACCCGTTGGTTGACTTTGACTACATGAGTTATTGCCGGCCCGACCTCATTTCCAAGGGTCTGACACCCGAGGGTTTCTGGCACATCTTTAGCGAAAACCTCGTGTCTCCCTCACCTTATTTTGACATCAAACATTACCGAAGCGTCGCGTCCCTTACGGCAAACCAACCAGCTTTTTTCCATTTCGCGCATGTCGGATCCGCCCGCCACCTCCCCCCCAACGCATACGTTGATCTCCGAAAGATTGCGACAGAGACCACACAGGCGCGGGGGTCGTCGTTTCAAAAGTTCGCCGCATTTGCCAGCCACGGGGATTCCGATCTGGCGGCGCCATGGGCGCACTTCAATTTCCAGTGGTACAGCAATCGCTATTCGGATCGCGAACACCGGATCATACGCCCGCTGTATCATTTCCTCAGGTGGGGCAAGCTATCCAAGAACCTAACAACACCGGAAAAAGAGAAACTCTGTCGCCTGCGCAGGCCGCCCCACCTCCACGACGTGGAGGCCAAGGACATTCAACAAGAGACCTTCCTGCTCAGGCGTCGCGACATTGCCCGAGCACGCCGTAGATTGCGCAGATTGGCCAAACCTGTTGGTATCGCCTCTCCGGCGGGTCCAATGCGCCAAGACAGACCTGACCCAAGGCAGGAGTTTGATGCCGCGATATTCGTTCTTTTTTCCACGAATGTAGGTGAATGGACGCAGGACATGGTGCTCAAATTGATGAACGCCGGAGTGGCCCCGTCAGACATTCACGTGGCCTGTACCGCACGGCGCTCCGAAGCGTTGGCTCAAAAACTCCGCGCATTTGGCCTTCCCCGCGATAATTTCATTGGCCGCGCTCGCAGCAGTTGGAGCGCACTGATCGCTGCACTTCTGGGCGCGACGGCACCCCGGGTCGTCGCTATGCGCGACACCACGCGAAGCGATCTTGCAGCAATAGCCAGATTGCTAGAAACGTTGACCACGACACCATCCTGCGCTGCGGTCGCACCGGTCCTGCACCACACTGCTCAGGATATCTTTGTGTCTGGTGGGTCTCTTGGCGCGGATCTGGTGGCCAGAGACATCCTGCACGGCCCAACACCCCAAACACGCCCGCTGTCAGGGGTGGATTGGCTGCGGCCGGATCTGTTCGCAGCGAATGCAGAGGTGCTGCGCCACCACTTCTGTTGCGATGTTGGCAAGGATGACCTCTCCAACGCCATCGCCACATTTACGGGGCTCACGCTGAGCGGTCACGACCTGTGTGTGCTCGACTGCGAGGTGGAAGTCGACGGTGATTTTGTGCCCTGTCAATGCGAGACCGGCCCGCTTTTCTTCAAGTCGTTTCACTGGGGTGGTGCCTCTACCAACCCACGCGCCGCAGCTGCCTTGATCCAACGCCAAGCGATCCCGCGATACGCGCTGTATGATCCCGATTTCGCCGCCAATTTTCCGCTGGATGCCGACCCCGCCCTCGGATGGGCGCAGATAAGCCAAGCCACCCCCCTGTTTTCGTCCCACAAACAGCCCAAAATGCCCACGGTTCTCGGTCAATATGACCTCACCAATACCACCCAGATCACGCGGCAAATTCTGCTGGCCAAGCTTTTTGGCATCAGTGGCTTTGTTGTCTGTCTGACAGTGTCTGACCTCGCGCAACCTTTGCCCAAGGCCCTCACACCTCTGTTCAGACAATCCTCATCAGACTTCCGGATTTCGATCCGCCTCTCTTGGCAAGGCACAGACAAGTCAAAGGACCGTTTTGCGGACGTCGTCGATGCCGTGATCCGACTGTATCAGGCAGGGCACCCGATCAAGGTTGGTGACAAACCCTTGCTCGTCTTGCGCTGTGAGCAACCCTGTCACGACGCAACGCCTTTGATCGACACCATCCGAAAACGGTTTCACGCCGCAGGCCTGGGAGCGATCCATCTCTGCGGAGAAGGTCTGGCCATCGACGGAAATTCACCCACCGGATTTGACGATCTGTTTTGTGTCTTTCCGTCCGATACTGACCTTTCCAAGGCAAAGGGGTTCACCCGCCTGCGCGATCAGACCAATATTGAGGTTCATGATTATCTCGAGGCTATGTCCCGCTATTTTGGCGGCTCACCAAGCCCGAGCAATGCTAGACGCATTCTGCCTGTTTCCTTTGACAACAGCCCCCGGAACGGTCGCGACGGTCTTATTCTCCTCAATGGCGCGCCCTATATGTTTCAGGCCGTCCTTGAAGCAGGTCTGGACGCGGAAGAGATGCGCGCACCGTCCCAAAGGTTCGTTTTGCTGGACGGGTGGAACAACTGGCACCACGGCGCCATGTTGGAGCCGGACAAGAACAACGGATTTGACCGACTGATAGCGTTGGACTCGCCCCGCCTTGCCCAAGACCGGAACGTCGCCCAAACCCACCCCTCCGTGACGGGCATCGTTATTCACGCTTACTATATTGATATTCTTGAGGAAATTTTGGAGGAAGTCGCTACGCGCGCGATTGGCTTTGAAATCTTCATCACCACGCAAGCCGGCAAAGACACCGAATGCAAGGGGCTTCTGGATCGGTACGGACTACGTGGGCAGGTCTTTGTCTTTGAGAACCGTGGTCGCGATGTTCTGCCTTTTTTGACCCTTTTGCCCCACCTTCGAAGCGCCAACCTCGACTTCGTCATCAAACTTCATACCAAAAAATCCCCACATCGCACCGACGGAGACTCTTGGCGCAAGAAACTCTATCGGCCCTTTCTGGACCAAAAGGTCATCCACCGGATTATCACCAGCTTTGACTGCGATCCCGATCTCGGCGTCGCCGGACCGGCGTCCCAACTCTTGCCTTTGTCCGATCATTTTCAGGAAAACAGCGTTCACCTCGGCACTCTCGCAGAGGGCATGGGACTTTCTTTATCTGGCGACACCCTCGCGCAACCGTTTGTGGCCGGCACCATGTTCTTCTGTCGCCTGACCTGCTTTGTCGCTTTGCAGAAACTGGGTCTTTGCAGGGACGATTTCGAAGAGGAAGCCGGACAAGTCGATGGCACCCTTGCGCACGCAATTGAACGGGCTATCGCGCTGTCCTCTCAGGTCGGCGGGTATTCCGTCCAATCCATAGAAACGCTGGCCGGACTTACCCAGCCGACGTCATCAAGCTGAGGACCCCAATGGCGAAACTGATGCTACATGTCGGCACACATAAAACCGCAACCAGCTGGGTGCAGAACGCGTTCATGGTGAACCGTGACCTGCTGCATCAGCACGGTGTTTATTATCCGGATCGCGTCGTGGGCTATGCGCACCACGGCTACATCGCCCAATGGGTTCATCTGCCGGATATCTATCACGTCTTTCCGGACACACTCGCGGCGTGGCATGACTTGGCGGATCGATACGCGTCGCGCCACGGCGTGGTGGTGATGAGCAGCGAAGAGTTTTCCCGGTCGGACCACCGCGTGGATTTCGCCGCCCTGAAACCGGTTTTCAACCGGTTTGAGGAGGTACGGGTCGTCGGTTTGTTGCGAGATCAGCTCAGCTACATCCAATCGATCTATCTGCAAATCTCCAAAACCCAGCAACCCCCAGGCTGGATGGATTTTCTGGCAAGCAGTCTGCGTACCAACACCTGCTCGGGCCTGTTCCTGAACTACCACGAACTTCTCGATTTTTTTGCCAACCACTTCGGCACAGAGGCCATTGGCTTTGCCTCCTACTCAGAGGCTTCCAAAAGCGAAGGCGGCGTGCTCGGCCACTTTCTGCGCGAGACGGGCCTGTCGCCCGCGGATCTGCCTTTGGCCCCTGTCGCGCCGGAGAATGCCAACGTTTCCCAAAACCCGCTGGCAGTCTGGATGGCCAATGTGGTCGCAAGGCCGGACATTTCGACCCAGCCACTCATTCGCGCCGCCTCTGACGTATTGCAAAAGATCGCGCCTGACAGGTCCCGCTCGACAATCTACACAGAACAGGAAATCGCGACTGCGACCCGTCACTTCGCAAGGACAAACGAGGGGCTGGCAAAGCGCACAAATGGCCGGATCGACTTCACCGACGCCACGGCGTTTCCCGCACAAACCTGTGTCCACCGCAATGCCATCACCTCCGAAGCATGGGTCGAAATGTGCCGCCTCTTGTTCCTTCAGCAACACTCACCATCACTTTAACAGCAACTTCAATTGTCAAAGGACTTTTCTCATGACCAAAACAGCACTCAAGGCCGCAGACACCCCTTCAGATACCGTGAACGGGCCAAACTCTCCAAGACGCAAATTGGCCAACGTTCTCTGGGCCATGGATCAGCTCGAAAAGGGCCACACACCGCACAAAGGCGCCTTGTCGGATCAGGATCGCGAAAGCTGGGCCCTCGACATGCCGGAGTACCTAAAGAAAGCCGCCGCGATCGAGGCCGGTCTTCAGGCGCGCGGCCTCGTTTTATGCCCCTCGAAAGCCGCGCCTTCATCCTGACGCCTTATGCATTGTCCGCGGCCGACCGATACCGGACGATGCGCAAAAAATTTCTTTCTGCAAGGCGCTCACAACAGGAACCAAGCGTTCTCTGTGATGTGGAGGAAACTTAGGGGGCAGGTCTCACCTTTGCCGCTCGGAAAAGCGGAGGGATAGCGTGCAACTTTTCCGATTGTGATCTCTGCAATGGAAAGGGGCCATGACGGCCCCTCTGGGGGTGTAACGCGGAAGGCGATTAGCCGGCGGCGATCAACTCGGCTTGGGCCACGATCACTTCGGCCTGTTTGATGGACGCGATGTCGACCAGACGGCCTTTGTAAACCGTGGCGCCTTCGCCGTTCGCCTTGGCCTGTTCCATCGCGGCCAAAATCTCGCGGGCTTCGGTGACCGCTTCCTCGGACGGGGTGAATACCTCGTTGGCCAGCGCGATCTGTTTGGGGTGGATGGCCCATTTACCAACCATGCCCAAGGTCGCGGAGCGTTTGGCCTGTGCGATGTAGCCTTCGTCATCAGAGAAGTCGCCGAACGGGCCGTCAACCGGCAAGACGCCGTGGGTGCGGCAGGCGGCGACGATGGCGGCTTGCGCCCAGTGCCACGGATCGGACCAGTGCTTTTCGCCTTCGCGCACCATGTAATAGTTTTCCTGCGTGCCGCCAATGCCGGTGGTCTGCATGCCCATGGAGGCGGCGAAGTCGGCCGCGCCGAGGCTCATGGCCTCAAGGCGGGGGGAGGCTGCGGCGATGGCTTCGACGTGGGCGATGCCGGCGGCGGATTCGATGATGACCTCGAACGCGATGCGCTTGGAGCGGCCTTTGGCGGCCTCGATGGCGGTGACGAGGGCGTCCACGGCGTAGATGTCTTCGGCGCAGCCCACTTTGGGGATCATGATCTGGTCAAGGCGCTCGCCGGCCTGTTCAAGCAGATCCACCACGTCGCGGTACCAGTATGGCGTGTCCAGACCGTTGATGCGTACGGAGAGGGTTTTTTTGCCCCAGTCGATGGTGTTGATCGCCTCGATTGCGTTGGCGCGGGCCATGTCTTTGTCAGACGGGGCCACGGAATCTTCGAGATCGATGTTTATCACATCCGCCGCAGAGGCCGCCATTTTGGCGAACAGTTTGGTGTTGGAGGCAGGACCAAAGAGTTGGCAGCGGTTCGGGCGGGCCGGGGCGGCGGGTTGGATGCGGAAGCTCATGTCAGGTCTCTCGGTAAGGAAATTACGTCTGGCTTGCGTGAAGTGTTAGGAAGTTGCGCCATTCTTCGCAAGGCAAATTTCGCGCCTGCGGCATAATACGCTGCGTTGCGGCAGGGTTGCGGGAGATTCGAGGGGAATTGCCGTAGAATCGGAGAATGTTTCTCGAACGTCGCGTGATTTTCGAAGAATCTTCGAACTGTTTGGGAAATGTCGGGAGGTTCGAAAGGAATTTGCGCGATGCGTGGGCAAATATAGGTCAACAAGATTGACTTGGGGAAGTTCGAAAGGGTCGCGCGATGATCAAGACACCGTATCTTTTGTTTCTGGGCGATGCGCCGGATCAGTTGGCCGCGAAAGTGGCGCAGGGCATCAAGGACTGGCGTCCGGAGAATGCTGTGGGGCAGTTCCGGATGGAGGGCTGTAAGGCCGATATGGGGCTGACGGACATGACGTTGGTTGAGGCGCGCGAAGCGGGAGCCAAGACGCTGGTGATTGGCGTGGCAAACCGAGGTGGCGTGATTTCGCAGGCGTGGAAGAAGGTGCTGGTGATGGCGCTGGAGGAAGGATTTGATCTGGCCTCTGGCCTGCACAACCTGCTGCGCGACGAGCCGGATCTGGTCGCGGTGGCCGAGGCGACGGGGCGCGAGTTGCATGACGTGCGCGTGCCGGAGGTCGAGTATCCCATTGCGAATGGGAAAGTGCGCAGCGGCAAGCGCGTGCTGGCCGTGGGCACCGACTGTTCGGTTGGCAAAATGTACACGGCGCTGTGCATGGATGCAGAAATGCGCAAGCGAGGGATGAAATCGACATTCCGCGCGACGGGCCAGACTGGCATTCTGATCACCGGCGACGGCGTGCCGTTGGATGCGGTTGTGGCGGATTTCATGGCTGGATCGGTGGAATATCTGACACCGGACAATGACGAAGATCACTGGGATCACATCGAGGGTCAGGGGTCGCTGTTTCACGTGTCCTATTCCGGTGTGACCATGGCGCTGATCCATGGCGGCCAGCCAGATGCATTAATTTTGGCGCATGAGCCGACACGCGAGCATATGCGTGGCTTGCCTGAGTACACTTTGCCGTCCTTGCAGGCGTTGCGGGACACCGCTTTGCCGTTGGCCAAAGTGGCCAATCCGGCCTGTGAAATTGTCGGGGTGTCGGTGAACACGCAGCACATGGGCGAGGATGAGGCAAAGGCCTATCTGGCTGAGGTGGAGGCTGAGATGGGGCTGCCGACAATCGATCCGTTCCGCTTTGGTGCGGGCAAGCTGGTGGATGCGCTGGCGGCGATCTGATGCGCGAAGGTTGCGCCTGCCTAGGTAGGCGCTTGTGTTCGGTGAGTGTTTCTCACTAGCATCGCAAAAAGCGTGGCGTCTCGTCAGTGTGGGGCGTTGCAAATGCGCCTGCCGAGGGGCAGGCAGGCGCAGCCCGCCCTGACGGTCGGGCGGAAGTTTTCAGGCTGTCCCGAAAAGAAAGCAGGCTCATGCAAATCACCGTCACTCCTGATGTGTTCAAACTGGCGCAGGTGTTCACCATTTCGCGTGGATCGCGGACCGAGGCGAAGGTTCTGACTGTGAAGGTCGAGGATGACGGGCATGTGGGCTGGGGCGAATGTGTGCCCTATGCGCGCTATGGCGAAACGCTGGAGAGCGTGACGGCGGAAATCGAAAGCGTCACAGGGCCGGTGTCGCGGCAAGGTCTCTATACGCTCCCCGCAGGGGCCGCGCGCAACGCTTTGGATTGTGCGCTTTGGGATCTGGAGTGCAAGAAGGCCGGAAAACGGGCGTGGGAGTTGGCGGGTTTGCCAGCGCCAAAGCCGGAAATCACGGCCTATACCTTGTCGCTGGCGGAACCTGCGGAGATGCAGGCGCAGGCGGCGAAGAATGCGCATCGGCCGCTTCTCAAGATCAAGCTGGGCACACCGGATGACATGGCGCGGCTTGAGGCTGTGCGGGCGGGCGCGCCGAAATCGACGATTATTGTGGACGCAAATGAAGGCTGGTCGGCGGAGGTCTATGCCGATCTTGCGCCGCATCTGGTGCGGCTTGGTGTGGCGTTGGTGGAGCAGCCTTTGCCGACGGGTGAAGATGAGGCGCTGATCGGGATGGAACGGCCGGTGCCAGTCTGTGCTGATGAGAGCGCACATGACTGTTCCACATTGGCCAACTTGAAGGGTAAATATGATGTTGTGAACATCAAGCTCGACAAAACCGGCGGGCTGACCGAAGCGCTGAAACTGCGCGAGGCGGCGTTGGCCGAGGGCTACAAGGTGATGGTGGGCTGCATGGTTGGCAGCTCGCTTGCGATGGCCCCTGCGACACTGGTTGCGCAGGGGGCAATGGTGACAGACCTTGACGGACCGCTTCTGTTGGCCGAAGACCGTGACCAACCACTGATTTTTGACACTGCCGGAGTGCATCCGCCTAGCGCGGCGCTCTGGGGCTGAGGAGTAAGACATGAGCCGCACCGTTTACGTCAATGGCGAATACCTGCCGGAAGAAGACGCCAAGATTTCCATTTTTGACCGCGGGTTCCTGATGGCGGATGCGGTATATGAGGTGACATCCGTTCTGGACGGCAAGCTGATCGATTTTGAAGGCCACGCGGTGCGTTTGAAGCGCTCGCTGGATGAGCTCGACATGGCTGAGCCTTGCAGCAAAGACGAGTTGCTGGAAATTCACCGCAAGTTGGTGGAGGAGAACGGCATCGTTGAAGGGCTTGTGTATTTGCAGGTCACACGTGGATCCGACGGCGACCGAGATTTTGTTTTCCCGTCTGACGACACACCGCCGTCGATCGTGCTGTTCACTCAGAACAAGCCGGGTTTGGCGGATAGCCCTGCGGCCAAGAAGGGCGCCAAGATCATCTCGATCGAGGACATCCGCTGGGGCCGTCGCGACATCAAGACAGTGCAGCTTTTGTATCCGTCGATGGGCAAGATGATGGCCAAGAAGGCCGGTTGCGACGATGCATGGCTGGTGGAAGATGGTCATGTGACCGAGGGCACATCCAACAATGCGTATTTCGTGAAAGACGGCGTGATCGTTACGCGCCCGCTGAGCAACGACATTCTGCACGGGATCACCCGCAAGGCGGTGCTGCGGATGGCGGCGGAGGCACAGCTGAAAATTGAAGAACGCCTGTTCACCATTGAAGAAGCGCAGGGCGCGGATGAGGCGTTTACCACCTCTGCCAGTGCCTTTGTGATGCCTGTTGTGGAGATCGACGGCGTGGCGCTGGGCGATGGCACACCGGGGCCAATTGCAACCCGCTTGCGCGAGATTTATCTGGATGAGAGCCTGAAGGCTGCGATCTGATTTCAGGTTGTAGCGGAGTTAAGACGGCGGGGTTTTGGCCCCGCCTCTTTTATTTGCGGGTCTTTTCCACCAGCGCGCCAAAGGCGGGGCGAGCGCGGGTGGTTTTGATATAGGCGAAGAGATCCGCGTTGTCCGTCGGGAAACCCGCGGCCTTGGCCCATGTCGCACAATGGGTGAGGATGATGTCGGGGATCGTGAACATCTCGCCCATCAGATAGGGGCCTTTGCAGCGGTTCATCATGAGAGCCATGTTGCGCTCATATTCCCACATCAGGGTCGGCTTGATTTCCGGCACGCGTTTTTCTTTGGGCAGGATAAAGCTGTGGCGGCTGGCGACCCAAAGCTGGGACTCAATTTCGTCAAGAAGCGTTTGGGTGACGCTGTCTTGTTGCGCGCGTTCCGGTGAGCCGGCGGGATAGGTCAGCGCGCCGTGCTTGTCCGCGAGATAAGTGAGGATCGCCGTGCTGTCGGTGATCACTGTGTTGCCGTCGCGCAGGATGGGGATTTTGCCCGACGGATTGAGCGCGCGAACGGCGTCGCTTTGCGGCAGTTCCGGAATGTAGGTATAGGGCTGGCCCAATTCTTCGAGCAGCCACATGACGCGGAATGCGCGGCTGGTGGAACTTCCGATAACGTCATACATGCTGTGTCTCCCTTTGAGTCACAGAGTGCCAAGAGGCGGTTGGTGGCACAAGCCGTGAGTGTGGCGGATGACGCGGGGTTTGTTCGGTGAGTATTTCGGCCGAGGTTGCGCTTATCTGCGCGCTAGCATGGCCAGACGCAGGAAGAGGCGTTCGACAAGCGCCATATCAGGGGCACGTTGACCGGCGGAGCGCAGTTGCAGATCGGTGTCAGTGAGGCCGGTGAGGGCCTGTTCCAGTTTTGGTGCCCCCCAGCCCGACGCCTGACGCAACATGCGGTCGCGGCGGGGGCCGAAGATGGGCGGGCGCATGCGGGAAATGCCTTGTGCAGCGCCGCCAGGATCGGAAGCGGCAGTGTAAAGCGCGCGGAAGTGGCGGGTGGCGGCGATCAACAGAGAGACCGGGTTGGTGCCTTGGGCCTCGAGTTTGCGCAGCACGGGGCCAAGTTCCTGAGCGCGGCCTTCGGCGACGATATTGAGAATGTCGTCGAGCGCGGCTTCGGTTGAGACCGGCGCGCAGGCGGCGACGTCCTCGGAGGTCACAGGCAGGTCATCGTTGAGTTTATAGAGGGCCAGTTTCTCGAGCGTTTGCCGGAAATCGCCGGGATCCAGTTCCCGCGAGAGGTTGAAGAGGTCGGTCATCGCCTCGTGGTCGATGTTTTTCAGACCTGCGGCGGTGAGATCGCTTTCGATTTCTTCGCGCGAGGGTGGGTCGTTGTAAATGCCCACGGCATAGGTGCGGGCGTGGTTTTCAAAGGCTTTGCGGATTTTCGAGCTGGCCTTGAGTTGGCCTGCGGTGACAACGATTTGCGCGTCGCCATGGGTCCAATCTTCGAGCGCGGCGAGAATGGCGGGCGCGGCGGTGTCGTTGGCGTCTTCGACAAAGGCAACGCGCGGTCCGGGAAAGAAGCTGACTTCCTTGATCGCGTCGTGCAGTTTCGCCTTGTCTTTACGCAGTTCGGCGCCCGGAATGCGGGTGAGGCGCATTTCTTCTTCGCCCTGCGGGCCGATCAGTGCGGCGATGAGTTCTTGTCGTTTGAGCGCCACGCGCATCGCGTCGGGTCCGTAAATCAGGACGCCGGTGCGGTCTGGATCGGGTTTGCCGAAGTAGCGGTTTGCGTCGCGGGCGGAGAGCTTCATAGCGCGTTGGTGGTGGCGTATGCCTGCAATTCGGCGACGATGCGGTCGGCGAAAATCACCATCAGGCGCTCGTATGCGTCTTCTCGGGCGGCCACTTCGGAGACCGTGGAACCGCTGGCTGAGTAGCCGGTGAAGCTGTTGACTGTGTTGCTTGTGACAACTTCCCTGGTTTCCAGATCGCGCAGCGCGTAAGTGACTTCGCCAACAATATCAAAGCGCGAGGTGACTTGCGCCACGGTTTTCCCGACGGCTTTTTCTTCGGTTTTGATGGCGTGGCTCAGACCGTATTTGCCGCCCGATGTGCGGCCCAGACGGTCTTCGAGCTCGCGCACCAGAAGGTAACCTTCGTTTGTGTTGGGCTCGTCCATGACGACTTGACCCAAAAGGCCCTGAGCCGCACCGGAGGTGCCATAGACGGGTTCAAAGCCGCAGCCAGCCAGCGCGGGGGCGGTGGCTGCGGTGAGCAGAAGAAAGTTGCGACGGTTATATAACAACGTTCACGATCCGGCCGGGGACAACGATGAGTTTCTTGGGCTGGGCCCCTTCCAGCCGGCTGGTGACAGCTTCGTGCGCGAGAACGAGTTTTTCAACCTCTTCCTTCGGCATGTCCTTGGGAACGGTCAGTTCGCCGCGGCGTTTGCCGTTGACCTGAATGGGCATGGTCACGTTGGCCTCAACCAGCATTGCCTCATCCGCAACGGGCCACGGGGCGTTGATCACCAGACCTTCGCCGCCAAGCATCTGCCAGATGTCCTCAGCCAGGTGGGGTGTCATCGGGGCCATAAGTTGGGCGAGCGCTTTGGTGGCTTCGCGTTTGGCGTCGCCGCCCGCCTTGGACTTCGCCAAGGTGTTGGTGAAGCCGTAAAGCTTGGCGATGGACGCGTTGAAGCCGAAGCTTTCGACGCCAAGTGTCACGTCGCGGATCGCCTTGTGCATTTCACGCAGGAGGTCTTCGTCACCTTGGCCTGTACCGGCGGGCATCTCGGCCACGTCGGTGGCGATGCGGTGCACGCGGGAGAGGTGTTTGTAGGCCGCTTCGGCACCTGACGCGGTCCATTCCACGTCACGTTCGGGCGGACTGTCAGACAGCACGAACCAGCGGGCGGTGTCGGCACCGAAGGACGTGATGATGTCTACGGGGTCCACCACGTTGTTTTTGGATTTTGACATTTTGGCGGAAGGCACGATGTCGACCTCGGAGCCATCTTCCTTGAGGAAGGCTTTGCCGTCGCGCAGGTCGACCTGCTCGGGGTAGAAATAGGTCGGGCGGCCGCTTTGGTTTTCGCGTTTGTAGATCGCGTGGGTCACCATGCCTTGGGTGAAGAGCGCGTCAAACGGCTCTTTAGCCGATTCCGGCAGGTGGCCGCAGATGTGCATCGCGCGGGCGAAGAAACGCGAATACAGCAGGTGCAGGATCGCGTGCTCGATGCCGCCGATGTATTGGTCGACGTTCATCCAGTAGGCAGCGTCTTCCATGTTGGTCGGGGTGTCTGCCTTTGGTGCGGTGAATCGGGCGAAATACCACGAGCTATCGACAAAGGTGTCCATGGTGTCGGTTTCACGTTTGGCGGCTGCACCACAGGTCGGGCAGGCGCAGTCGCGCCACGTTGGGTGGCGGTCCAGCGGGTTGCCGGGCACGGAGAAGTCGATCGGCTTGCCGCCTTCGTCATAGGGCAATTCGATCGGCAGGTTTTCTTTCTTCTCGGGCACCACGCCACAGCTGTCGCAGTGGACAACCGGGATCGGGCAGCCCCAGTAGCGCTGGCGGGAGAGTCCCCAGTCGCGCAGGCGGAAGTTGGTGACGCCTTTGCCCCAGCCGGTCTTTTCAGCGAAGTCGATTGTGGTGTCGATGGCTTCCTGGCCTGTGGCCTCGTCCAATCCGGCGAAGTGGTTGACCCATTTCACCTTTTCTTCCTTGCCCGGAACAAATGCGGTGGTGTCCACGGGTGTCTGGTCGTCGAGCGCAAAGAAGGTGTCGACAACCGGCAGGTCATACTTGCGGCAGAAGTCGAGGTCGCGCTGGTCATGGGCTGGGCAGGCGAAGATTGCGCCGGTGCCGTAGTCCATCAGGATGAAGTTGGCGATCCAGACCGGCAGTTCCCAATCGGGTTTCAGCGGGTGTTTCACGCGGATGCCGGTGTCGTAGCCGAGTTTGGGCGCCGTTTCGATGGCTTCCTCGGTGGTGCCGCCCTTGCGGCATTCGGCAAGGAAGGCGGCCAGTTCTGGATTGTCGGCTTCCAGTTCTTTGGAAATCGGGTGATCAGGCGAGATGCCAACAAAAGACGCGCCCATAAGAGTGTCTGGGCGTGTTGTATAAACGGTGATCGGCTCGCCTGCGTCGGTGCGTTCAAAGCCGAATTCCAGACCGCGCGATTTGCCGATCCAGTTTTCCTGCATAAGGCGGACCTTGGCGGGCCAGTTGTCCAGACTTTCGAGCGCGGTCAGCAGTTCGTCAGAATGTTCAGAGATTTTGAAGAACCATTGTGTCAGCTCGCGGCGTTCCACCAGCGCACCAGAGCGCCAGCCGCGGCCGCCTTCGACCTGTTCGTTGGCAAGCACGGTCATGTCGACCGGATCCCAGTTCACCACTGCGTTCTTGCGGTAGACGAGGCCTTTATCGAGGAAGTCGAGGAACAGCGACTGTTGCTGGCCGTAGTAATCGACGTCGCAGGTGGCAAACATCCGCGACCAGTCAAGCGAGAGGCCCAGCGGCTTCATCTGCTCAACCATCGTGTCGATGTTGGAGTAGGTCCAGTCCTTGGGGTGGCCGCCGGAGGCCATCGCGGCGTTTTCGGCCGGCATGCCAAAGGCGTCAAAACCCATCGGGTGCAGCACGTTGTGGCCGGTGGAAATTTTGTAGCGCGCGATCACGTCGCCCATGGTGTAGTTGCGCACGTGGCCCATGTGCAGTTTGCCCGAGGGATAGGGGAACATCTCAAGCACATAATACTTGGGTTTTTGTTCATCCCGAACGGCCTTGAAGGTCTCGTTCTTGGTCCAGGCGTCCTGCCAGCGGGCTTCGATTTCGGCGGGTGTGTAGCGCGACATGGGGGCGTTACCTTTGTTTGCAAATTGCGGCGGTCGCGGCGGATGCGCGACAATTGTTCCGGCAATCTGATAGGCGGGCTTGGCGTCGCGGTCCAGTGCCGAGCCATGAAAATGCACCGGTTGCAGGCTTACGGAGGCCAGATTCTGCGATATACATTCGCTAAACAGCGCTATTTCGCGGGCAGGCAGCATGAAAATCCTCTTTATCCACCAGAACTTTCCCGGTCAGTTCAAACATCTGGCTCCGGCGCTTGTGGAGCGCGGACATGACGTTGTGAGTCTGACGCTGCGGGTGAAGGAGGCCGGTTCGTGGAAGGGCGTGCGGCTGGTGCCATATGATATCAAGCGCGCGCCTTCCAAGGGGTTGCATCCGTGGCTGGTGGATTTTGAAACCAAAATGCTGCGGGCTGAAAGCTGTTTTGTGGCTGCGCGCAAGCTGCGGGACGAAGGATTCACCCCTGATGTGATTGTGGCCCATCCGGGTTGGGGCGAGCCGATGTTCCTGCGGGATCTGTGGCCGACGGCACGGATCGGCCTGTATTGCGAATTGTATTATTCCAACCGAGACAATGATGTTGGGTTTGATCCGGAATTCCCCAAGACGGATCAGGAAACTGATACCATCCGGCTCCGGTTGAAGAACATGAACAACATGATGCACCGCGGGGTCGCGGATCTTGGCATCAGCCCGACGAAATTTCAGGCAGGAACCTATCCTGAGGATTGGCAAAAAGTGATCTCGGTTATTCACGACGGGATCGACACAAATGTGGTGAAGCCCAACGCGGATGCGTCTTTTGAGCTTGAAGGCGGTCGCGTTCTGACGCGCGAAGATGAGGTGATCACCTTTGTGAACCGCAATCTGGAACCGTATCGTGGCTATCACGTGTTTATGCGGGCGTTGCCGAAGTTGCTCAGGGAGCGTCCGAATGCGCAGGTTCTCATCGTTGGCGGTGATGAGGTGAGCTATGGCGCGGCGCCGCCAAAAGGGCGGACGTGGAAACAGATCTATATAGACGAGGTGCGCGGCAAGATCGCGACGCCGGATTGGGAGCGGGTGCATTTCCTTGGGAAGGTGCCTTATGATCGGTTCCTTTCCATGCTTCAGATCACCCGGGCGCATGTCTATTTGACGTATCCCTTTGTGCTGAGCTGGTCGTTGATCGAATCCATGGCCATTGGCGCGCCGATTGTGGCCAGCGACACCGCGCCGTTGCAGGAAGTGATCACCCACGGGGAAACCGGACGCTTGTTCCCGTTTTTTGATGGGGACCGAATGGTCGATGAGATCAGTCTTGTGTTGGATGATGCGCAGATGCGGGCGGGTATGGGCAAGGCTGCGCGCGCCTTTGCCGTAGAGGGCTATGATCTGGAGAGCCGGTGTCTGCCGCGACAATTGGCGTGGATTGATCAGCTCTTTGACATGCCCGCTGGTGATGTCACCGTTTAGATGGTCACAAAAAAAGGCCGCACGGAACGGCGGCCTTTGTCTTAAATGCTTTGCCTGCGATTAGAAGCGGCTGTCATCAATCCGAATTTGACGGGCGCGGGTGAGGATCGCATCCTCGACTGCGCGTGTGGTGCCTTCGGAGACCGCGCGTCCGTTGCGCGTCTGCATCGCCACGGACAAAGAGCGCGCATCCAGTGCTGCGTCACGGATATAAACAGTGGCGCGATAGCTCTGACCGCCGCCCGGCGGGGTACCGTACCCTGTGGAGATGACGCCGGAGAACGGATCAACGGTCTGTATGGGCAAGAAGTTCAGAACATCCAGAGAGGCTGCCCAGAGGTATTTGTTGACGCTCAGCGTTACATCACTGTTGTCGGGACCGAAAATCGTCCAGATCGACTCTGTTTTGTTGCTGTCTGACGAGTTGTATCCATCAAGCGGGTTGCCCGTGACGTCGCGGTCGCCGGATCCAGATCCGATCGCGGTGCTTTGAGGCGCGGCCGACCTGTTTCCGCAAGCGGTGGTCAGCGCCAGTGCGCTCAGGATAAAAATCATTGCCGTGCGGCGGAATAGGTCCATGGTACAGCCTTTAGAAATGTCCCGTTACTGTCCTAGCCAAGCCAATCGCATTCGGCAAGGTGAATAGTCGAATTGCCTCGCGCGCGTGCGCGCGGAAACAGCATGCAATCAGACTGGGCGGGTTTGATGTGTCTGGAACGAGTGTGACATGTCTGCACCATTTCTATTCACAATGAGAAACGCGTCATCGGATTTCTTGCAAACGGACCCTCAAAAGAGCGAAACCCTTGCTCATACCCAGCGCGGGATTCTCCGTGTTGGGCTCATGAATTGGAAAACTCGAGGGAAAACTCATGAAAAAAGTTCTCTTCGCAACCACCGCGCTGATCGCGACCGCGGGCATGGCTGCAGCAGAAATCAACTTTGGCGGTTCCGCACGTTTCGGTGTTGTATACGACGACTCGCTGACAACTGACGAACTCCAGATCCACAACCGCTTCACCCTGAACATCGACGGTTCGGTTGAAACCGACTCCGGCATCGAGTTCTTCGCACGCGTTCGCGTTCGTGGCGGCAACACCGGCGTTGCCGGCCTGACCAACTCTGGTGTTTCCGCACCGCGCGTTGGTATGTCCGTAGCGGGCTTCACCCTGGCAACCGGCAACATCCTGGGCGCGTACGAATCCGCACCTGGCATCTATGACGGCGCAGTTGGTCTGACCGGTCTGGGCTGGGGCAACTTGGTAGGTAACACCACCGTTGCAGCATTCGACTGGGACTCCTTCTCCTCCGCGGGCGCTGGCTCCAACGGTGTTGAAGTGATCTACTCCAACGCTGGCTTCGGTGCACACCTGTCGCACAGCCCGTCCAACGATCGCACCGCGCTCAACGCGTCCTACAACTTCGGTGACTGGACTGTTGCTGGTGCATACCAGGACGGCACAACCACAGCGAACGACAAGTGGGCTCTGACCGCTGGCGGTTCCTTCGGTAACTTCGGTGTTGGCGTTGCGTTCGGTGACAACGACGGTCTGCAGAAATGGCGCCTGAACGGCTCCGCTTCCTTCGGCGCGGGCACAACTGTAACCGCATACGTTGCAGAAGAAGACACCGCTGGTGTTGACATGAACTACGGCCTCGGCTTCACCCACTCCCTGGGTGGCGCGGTTCTGGCAGGTGGTGTTGCAGGCACCGCCGGCGGCACAACCCTGGCCGACCTGGGTGTTCGTTTCTCCTTCTAATTCAGAAGAAGAAATACATCATAGAGAGGGGCGGAACTTCGGTTCCGTCCCTTTTCTTTTGCGCTGTCAAGATCGAGCGAATTCGGGTGTCGGAGAACGTGTCGAAATCACCGAAAATTCGGGTCGTGGCGTGCCGCGTGATGTGGCAATCTGGCAAAATCATTCCTTTGTAAATAATTGAAATTTATCGAGTAAATAGAATTTGAGCAATAAATTGCCGACCGTTGAGGGGATTTCCGCCGCCGGTTCCGGGGTGTGAAAAATCAAGGGTAACTAGGCGCTTGTGAGCAAAAAAAAATCAGGTGATAGGAGAGTTGCGCGCGCCCAAATTCACGGGCTCCTCAGTGCGCTAAAACAACAATAGGAAGTGTCATGAAAAACGTTCTCCTCGCCTCTACGGCGCTTGTTCTGACTGCTGGTGTCGCAGCGGCAGATATTACCTTCTCCGGTGGTGCACGCTTTGGTGTTCTCTACGACTCCACAACCGGCGCAGCTGACGAGCTGGCGCTGCACAACCGTTTCACCCTGAACATTGACGCAGCAACCGAGACCGATTCCGGTATCGAGTTCTTCGCCCGCGTTCGCGTTCGTGGCGGCAATTCCGGCACAGCGGGCATCACTAACTCCGGTGTTTCCGCACCGCGTGTAGGTATGTCGGTCGGTGGCGTTGAAGTTGCGGTCGGCAACATCAAAGGCGCACTTGAAGAAACCCCGGGTCTCTATGATGGCGCGGTTGGTCTGACCGGTCTGGGTGACCTCAACGTTGTTGCAACCGGCAACTGGGATTCCTTCAGCTCTGCTGGCGCAGGCGTCAACGGTGTTGAAGTTCTCTATTCTGCGGGCGCATTTGGCGCGCACCTGTCGCACAGCCCCGTGAGCGACCTTACCGCGTTGAACGCATCCTACGCGTTTGGCGACTGGACCGTTGCAGCGGCCTATCAAGATGACGCGGCGGCAGGCTCTGCGAACGACACTTGGCTTGTGACTGCCGGCGGTTCGCTTGGCAACTTTGGTCTGGGTGCCGCTTACGGTGACACAGATGGCAACGCAAAGTTCCGTGTAAACGGTTCTGCTGCACTTGGAGCGGGCACCAAAGTAACAGCGTTTGTGGCTGACGACGAGAGCGCGGCAGAAACCATCTGGGGTCTGGGTTTCACTCACTCCCTGGGCGGCGCGGTTCTGGCTGGTGGCGTTGTTGCAGACGGCACCGGCGAAAACCAGGCCGATCTGGGTGTGCGTTTCTCTTTCTAAGAGAGGCCTACAGCCATCAGGTTGGAAGGGCGGGTCTTCGGACCCGCCCTTTTGTGTGCGCAACTTCTTGTGATCAGCCATTGTGATCACCGCGCAGGCTCTTGGAGCTCTGTAAGTGCAAGAAGCGTTGATTCGAACACAGGGCGCAGGAAACGCGCGCGGCGGGAGCGTGTCTAATCTGCATTAAATTTTAGATATTTGATTAACCAAGATTCGGGCCATTTGACCCGAAAAGCGCCTTTTGTGGCGGGAGCTTGCCGACGCAATTGTCGGAAATTTGCCGATAATTGAGGCCACCGCGGCGCGGCGCGAGTTGGGTGTTGTGTGCGCTGCATTGCCCGTCGAAAGAGGCGACGAGAACCCGAAAACGGGTCACTCGACCCACAACCCAACTCTAGGAAGTGTTATGAAAAACGTTCTCCTTGCCTCCTCGGCACTTATTCTGACTGCTGGCGCAGCCGCCGCAGACATCACCTTCTCCGGTGACGCACGCTTCGGTATCGTACACGACAGCTCCGTTTCCGCGGACAACACAGGTATCCACAACCGCTTTACTCTCAACATTGATGCGGCGACTGAAACCGACTCCGGTCTGGAGTTCTTTGCCCGCGTTCGTGTTCGTGGCGAGAACACCGGCGTTGATGGCGACCCTGTCACTCCCGGCAACCAAGCAAATGCATCAGGCGTTTCCGCACCTCGCGTTGGTGTTCGGGCCGGCGGTGTTGAAGTTGCCGTAGGCAACATCAAAGGCGCCATCGAAGAAATGCCTGGCCTCTATGGCGGTGAAGTTGGTCTGACCGCACTGGGCGACCTCAACGCTGTTGCTAAAACAACTCGTACCAGCGACAACTGGGATATGTTCAGCTCCGCTGGTGGCGGCGCTAACGGCGCGGAAGTTCTGTACTCCGGCAACGGCATTTCCGGCCACCTGTCCCACAGCCCCGTCAGCGACCGTACCGCCCTGTTCGCAGCGTATGAGCAGGACACATGGTTTGTTGCTGGTGGTTATCAGACCGGTGATCTGTCGATCGACGACAAAGTGATCCTGACCGCAGGTGCAACATTTGGTAACTTTGGCGTTGGCGCAGGCTATGCCGACAACGACGGCACCGAAAAATGGCGTTTGAGCGGCACCGCACGTGTTGGCGCGGCGACTGTTCTGACCGCATTCGTTGCAGACGATGAATCGGCAACGGAAACTCTCTGGGGTGTGGGCTTCAATCACGACCTCGGCGGTGCGGAATTCGTTGGTGGTGTTGTTTCCGACGAAGACGGCGAAAACCAAGCTGACCTGGGTCTGCGGTTCAACTTCTGATCCTCGACACTGGCTTTAGGCTACGAGAGAGGCGGCGCTGTTGCGCTGCCTCTTTTCTTTTGCGCGATGTTGGTGTTCTTTGCGCCAACGCCAGCCGAAACGGAGACAGCTATGTCGCTGACTGAGATCACTGCCAAGATACATAAGGCCGAAGAGGCCGCGGACCGACCTGTGGGCGCGACCGATCTGATTGCGGTGAGCAAACGACAGCCAGACGCGCGGGTCGCGGATGTTCTGGCCGAGGGGCACCGAGTTTTCGGAGAAAATCAGGTGCAGGAAGCCGCCGGCAAGTGGCCCGGCTTCAAGGAACAGTTCGACGGCGTGTCCGTGCATCTTTTGGGACCGTTGCAGACCAACAAGGCGCGGCAGGCGATGGAGTTGTTTGACGTCATTCATTCTCTGGATCGCCCGAAGTTGGCAAAGACGCTGTCGCGACTGGCACAGGAGACCGGTAGCTGTCCTGATCTTTTCATTCAGGTGAACACCGGTGAGGAGCCGCAGAAAGCGGGCGTTTTGCTTGCGGATGTCGATGGATTCGTCGCGGACTGCCGCGCGTTGGAACTGCCGGTTGTCGGATTGATGTGTATCCCGCCGGTCGATGAAGAGCCGTCGCTGCATTTCGCATTGCTTGCCAAACTGGCGACGCGCAACGGGCTTGCGGGTTTGAGCATGGGCATGAGCGGTGATTTTGAGCGGGCGGTGGCGCTTGGGGCGACCTGTGTGCGGGTTGGCTCTGCGATTTTTGGCGAGCGCCCGACGCAAACGTGATTGTGCGCTCTGCCGCTGAATGTGCGATTGTGAGGCGGACAGATTTTGTTTCAGAGGTTTTACCATGCGCATTTTTACCGGAATTTTCCTGCTTTGCCTGAGCGCCGGCACGGCGTCTGCGGAGTTTTCCCTGCGATTTGACAGTTGGGGCGATATCCCGTTTTGCAACAATGGCAACCCGAAGTCGGTGAACAGTCCGGCGTTTGTCCTGACAGATATTCCGGCGGGTACAACGACCGTGCAGTTCTATTTCCGCAATCTGAACACGCCCGCAGCCAACCGCGGTGGCAGCAAGCGACTTGCGGTGCCGGCGGATGGACGGTTTCCGGCGGGCACATTCAAGTATCGCGGGCCCTGTCCGATTAATGGCGTGAACACCTATGAATGGAAGGTCACGGCGCGGAATGGCAATCGGGTTAGCGGCAATGCAAAGGCGCGGCGCGACTACCCTGAATAAGCTCTAGAGCACGATCACGCTGGTTCCGGGAGCGGCGTGGCGGGCCATGAATGCCATGTGATCGCGGCGGAAGGCGATGCAGCCTTCTGTTGGGTAGCACCGCCGTCTCCAGCTGTGCAGGAAGATCGCGGAACCTTTGCCGGATTGCGCAACAGGCCAGTTCCAATCTGTCAGCAGGATCATGTCATATAGTGGATCGGCGCGGCGCAAGCGCTCGTGGCTGAGCGCATAAGGCGCGCGGACAAGTTGATTGTAGTGCGCATCTCCGCTGGCGTCGGACCAGAGGTCGTCTTTGCCGATGGGTTGCGCCCATGGCGCGGGCGCAGGCAGGCGGTCGGCGCGGTAGAGCAGGCCGGTGATTTTGTGATGCCCGCGCGGCGTGGCTCCGTCGCCTTCCCGCTTGTCGGTCAGGATACCGCCCTTGCCTATGGTGCAGGGGAAGTATTGCCCCATGAAACGCACCCCGCGTTTGGTCAGTACAAGATCGAAGGGGGTCACAGCATGTGGCCCGATTTGCTGGCTTTGGTGGCGAGGTAAGCCGTGTTGTGGGCGTTTTCGCCAACTTTCAGCGCCACACGCTCGGCGACCGAAATGCCTGTGGCCTCCATCATTTCAATCTTGCGCGGGTTGTTGGTCAAAAGACGGACCGAGGAAAACCCCAATTCTTTGAGGATCTTGGCGCCGATGCGGAAATCACGTTCGTCATCTTCAAAGCCAAGGCGGTGGTTGGCCTCGACTGTATCAAAACCCTGATCCTGAAGAGAATAGGCGCGCATTTTGTTGGCAAGGCCGATGCCGCGACCCTCTTGGTTGAGATAGAGCAGAACGCCAGCGCCTTCGCCGCCCATTTGCATCAGCGCTGCGTTGAGCTGAGGGCCGCAGTCGCATTTCAGAGAGCCCAAAACATCGCCGGTAAAGCAGGCGGAATGCAGGCGCGCGAGGACGGGTTTGTCGCGCGCCGGGCGGCCAATTTCGATGGCATAGTGTTCTTCGCCGCCGTCTTCGGGACGGAATATATGCAGTCGGCCGGCGTCTGCGGCGCGGATTGGCAGGCGGGCGTGCACAACAGGGTGCAGAGGGCTCGATGCTGCAAGATGAGGCGCGGCGAGGTCGGCGGGAATCACGGTGAGGCCGTGTTCCAGCGCAAAGGTGGCGGCGTTCTTGAGCGTGAGGGCCAGAGCCGCAGGCAGGAGCTGCGCGGATTTCACCAGTTTGATCGCGGCGCGGTGCAGGTCAGGCGCACCATCACGTTCAGTGGCGAGCGGGCCTTTCATCGGGGTGCGGAGGTCGTCAGCGGGATCAGCAATAGCGCGCAGCCATGTGAGGTCGGCATCCGAAGGCAGGCGCACGCGGGCAATGTCGCCGTCATAAGCGCGAGCCTTGAGCGTTTCGGCGCGGCGGCCGGTGATGACGAGATGAGGCACGCCGCCTAGGTCACGCAGGTCAGCGAGGCGATCACGGTCCAGTGTTTCCGCGCTCATCACCAGAACAGCCTGACCGCCGCCGGTCATGACGATGGGCACCCCCATGCGCAGGTCTGCACGGGCGCGGGCAATGCGTTCGACGATGTCTGGTGAAAAACTCATCTGGTCCTCGCGACTTAGCGCATCACATGTAGCCCCCTTTGCAGCAATATGAAACATTTGACCTCACAGAAACACGAGGGCGTGAAGCGATTGCAGTAAATCTTGTTGTGGCTTTCCTACGTATCCATGTCGTGAACAGAAATTGATACGAAGTGAAACGTGGAGGACACGGATGGCACAGTTGAAGAAAATCCTGCTGGTGGATGATGATGAGGATCTGCGCGAGGCTCTGTCGGAGCAGCTGATTATGACTGAGGATTTTGACGTCTTCGAAGCTGGCAACGGGTCCGAAGCGATGAGCCGCGTCAAGGAAGGTCTTTATGACATCATCATTCTGGATGTGGGACTGCCGGACACCGACGGGCGCGAGCTTTGCCGCTTGATGCGCAAGCAGGGGGTCAAGAGCCCTGTGTTGATGTTGACTGGGCATGACAGCGATGCGGACACCATTCTTGGTCTGGATTCCGGCGCGAATGACTATGTGACCAAGCCGTTCAAGTTTCCTGTGCTTTTGGCGCGTATCCGGGCGCAGTTGCGCCAGCATGAACAAAGCGAAGATGCTGTGTTTGTGCTTGGGCCGTATACGTTCAAGCCTGCGATGAAGATGTTGATCACTGAGGATGAGCGCAAGATTCGCCTCACCGAGAAAGAGACCAATATCTTGAAGTATCTCTATCGCTCGACAGATGGCGTGGTGGCACGGGATGTGCTGTTGCACGAGGTTTGGGGGTATAACGCGGGTGTGACGACACACACGCTGGAGACCCACATTTACCGTTTGCGCCAGAAAATCGAACCGGATCCCAGCAATGCGCGGTTGTTGGTTACGGAAAGCGGGGGTTACCGCTTGGTGGCATGAGTTTTGGCGGAAATTCGCCGCTTTGATGCGAATTCTAATTATTCGACATCGAAGTAGAAGGAATTCTGCAACACTCTACCTATATGAATGTTGTGAGAACACCCGCTCATGTCCGGGCAATGACATGACCTCCCTGTTGGACTGACCCGGGCTTCGGCTCGGGTCCTTTTTTTGGGTCAGGTTTTGTTGACCTCGATCAAAGACGCATTTGAACTACATCTTTAGAGTGGGTGTTGAAAATGTTCCCGCCTATGTCCGGGTTATGACATAGACCTCCCTGTTGGACTGGCCCGGGCTTTGGCTCGGGCCCTTTTTTGTTCACGCTGCAAATACGCAGGAAATCGCATTGGCAATGCCGGTGGGCCGAAGGTAGGGTGCGGGCAGATTTGATCCGGAGACCCTGCATATGTCCTTTACTCTTGCCACTTGGAACATCAATTCGGTGCGGCTGCGGGAGCCGATTGTACTGAAGCTTTTGCAGGAAGAAGCGCCGGATGTGCTTTGTTTGCAGGAGTGCAAAAGTCCGGTGGACAAGATCCCCACTGAGGGCTTTGCGGCATTGGGATATACCCACATGGTCGCGCGTGGGCAGAAGGGGTACAACGGTGTCGCTATCCTGTCGAAGATTCCGATGGTCGAAGCGGGCAGCGAAGATTTTGCCGATCTCGATCATGCGCGTCACATCGCGGGCAAGCTTGAGAACGGCGTGACCATCCATAATTTCTATGTGCCCGCGGGCGGCGACATTCCGGATCGGGAAAAGAACGAAAAGTTCGGACAGAAGCTGGATTACCTGACGGACATGCGGGACTGGTTCCACAAAGAAAAGCCGCAGAAATCGGTTCTGGTGGGAGACCTGAACATCGCGCCCCGCGAGGACGATGTCTGGGACCACAAGAAGCTTTTGAAAATCGTGAGCCACACGCCAACCGAGGTGGAGCATCTGGCACAAACCCAAGAGGCGGGCGATTGGGTGGATGTGACGCGACAGGACATCCCTGAGGGGCGTCTGTATAGTTGGTGGAGCTACCGCGCGCGCGATTGGGATGCGGCGGACAAAGGGCGGCGGCTGGATCACGTTTGGGCGACAGGCGACATTTCAAACGCCGCGCATGGCAGCCGGGTTTTGCGGGCGGCGCGAGGCTGGGAAAAGCCAAGCGATCACGCTCCGGTGTTTGCCACCTTTGACCTTTGAATTTGTCGCGCTTGGCCTCATATAGAGGCCAACGCATATAAAGGACGACCCCAATGCTTGAACTTGGACAAGGCAACGGTGCAACGGCGCCGGCCGACAGCGATCTGATCAAAGACGTCTCTGAGGCAACTTTCATGGCTGACGTGGTGGACGCGTCGATGACTGTGCCGGTGATCGTGGATTTCTGGGCGCCATGGTGTGGCCCATGTAAAACCCTCGGCCCCGCGCTTGAGGCGGCGGTCACAGCGGCTGGCGGCGCCGTGAAGATGGCGAAAATCAACGTCGATGAAAACCAAGGCATTGCCGGGCAGATGCGCGTGCAGTCGATCCCAACGGTCTATGCCTTTTTCCAAGGTCAGCCGATTGATGGTTTCCAAGGAGCCCTGCCGCAGAGCGAGATCGAGGCCTTTGTGGCCAAGGTCGTAGAAGCCGGTGGCGGTGCGATGCCTGACGATGGTTTGGAAGGTGCGTTGGCCGCGGCGGAAGAGATGCTTGAGGCCGGTGACGCACAGGATGCTGCGGAAACCTTTGCCGCCATTCTGGAGCAGGACACCGAAAGCGTTGCGGCCTTTGCTGGTTTGGCACGTGCAAACATTGCGTTGGGCGCGCTGGATCAGGCGGAAGCTGTGCTGAACGGAGCGCCGGCAGCCTTTGCCGATGCGCCCGAAGTTGAAGCCGCGCATGCGCAGCTGGCACTGGCGCGGCAGGCAGAAAATGCCGGCCCTGTCGCCGAGCTGCGGGCAGCGGTTGAGGCGGACCCGAGCGATCATCAAGCGCGACTTGATCTCGCACAGGCTTTGCATGGCGCGGGTGAGGTCGAAGCGGCGGTGGATGAATTGCTGGAACTGTTCCGGCGCGACCGCGAGTGGAACGATGGTGCCGCGAAGGCGCAGCTTTTCACGATTTTTGAGGCTCTGCCAGCCAATGATGCGGTGGTTCTGAACGGTCGGCGCAAGTTGAGTTCGTTGATCTTTGCCTGATTGGCAAAAGCGGAGTAGGCTGGCGCCATGATCAAGGCGGCGGATCTTCCAAACACGATCGCGGTTTTCCCTCTTCCGGGGGCGTTGTTGCTGCCGCGATCGCGTTTGCCCCTACATATTTTCGAGCCGCGTTATCTTGCGATGCTGGATGATGTGTTAAAAACGCCGGAGCGGATGATCGGCATGGTGCAGCCCAATGAGGTGCCGGGCCGCGAAGGGCCGGGGCTTCAGGTGATTGGTTGTGCCGGGCGGATCACGCAATTTACGGAAACCGAGGACAATCGTTATTTGATCACGCTTACCGGCGTGTCGCGGTACCGGATTTTGGCGGAGGTGGATGGTTTCACGCCTTATCGGCGGTGCAACGTTGATTGGACGGGGTTTGACCGCGATCTGGGGCAGACGGAACATGACGAAGCCTTTGCGCGGCCGGCATTTCTGGCGCTTTTGCAACGATATTTCGAGCAGTTGCAGTTGCAGACCGACTGGGAAACCCTCAAGGATGCGGATGATGAGTTGCTGATCAATTCCTTGTCGATGCTTTTGGATTTTGGCGCTGAGGACAAGCAGGCCTTGCTTGAGGCGCCAAGTTTGAGCACGCGGCGGGAAACCTTGGTGACTCTGTTGGAATTTGCGCTGCGCGGCGGTGGTTCAGAGGATTTGATACAATGATGGAAAACGTGATCGAGCCGGGGTTTGACCGACGCATGCTGGAAGCTCTGGTGTGCCCCGAAACGCGGGCGACGTTGGAATATGACGCCGAGAAACAGGAATTGGTTTCGCGCGGCGCGGGGCTGGCTTTTCCGATCCGCAATGGCATTCCGGTGATGCTTGTGGATGAGGCGCGTACGCTGGATTGATGAGGGAAGGGGGCCAGCCATCCTTGGCCTGCGGCCAATTCACCCCGAGGTATTTTTGGCAATAGGAAGATGCGGGATCAGCGCATCAGCTCAGGCAGCTCGCCAGTCAGGCCTGCGGCCTCGCGCATAAAAGTGCGGCGCAGGGCGGGGACTTTGCCGACAAGCCCCATTCCGATGTCGCGTCCCATGCGGAGAAGCGGGTTGTCGTTTGAAAACAACTTGTTGGTGAGGTCGGTGGCGGCCACCAGCGCATGCGTGTCAAAGCGCCGCCATTCCTGATAGCGCTCCAGAACCTGAATGGCGGCGATGTCTTCACCGCGCGCCTTGGCCTCGGTCAGGATTTGAGCGAGGGCGGCCACGTCGCGCAGACCGGCGTTGAGGCCCTGGCCCGCAATCGGGTGCATTCCGTGCGCCGCATCACCGACAAGCGCCACGCGGTTGGTCACGAAGTGGTTCGCTACGGTCAGATTCAACGGATAGGTGAAGCGAGCGCCGGCGAGGGTGATTTCCCCTAGGAAATCACCAAAGCGCGGGCGCAGGACGGCGAGATAGTCCTCGTCTGGGAGGGCATTGATGCGCGCGGCGTTTTCATCGGTCTCGGACCAGACAATCGAGGACATGTTGCCCGGTAAGGGCAGGATCGCCAGCGGGCCCGGGGGCATGAAGAATTGATGGGCGACACCGTTGTGCGGTTTTTCGTGGGCAATGGCGCAGACAAGCGCTGTTTGACCATAGGCCCAGCCGGTGCGTTTGATGCCGGCCCGTTGGGCAACACCGGATTGGCGGCCGTCGCAGCCCACAAGAAGGCGGGCGCGTCGGGTGGTGCCATCCGAGAGCGTGACAGTGACGCCGGATGCGTCAATGGCCTGGTCGGTGACGCCGGTTTCGGGGATCAGGGTGATGGCTTCGTCGGCTTCCATCGCGGCGAGGAAGGCTCGGAAGAGGAAGCGGTCTTCGAGCATGTATCCCATGGGGCCTTCCTCGAGATCGCTGTGATCAAAGTGCAGAAAAAATGGCGATGGACCTTCGCCTGCGCGGCCATCGGAAACTTTGACATCCAGCATAGGCTGGGCATTGGTCGCAACAGATTGCCAGATGCCGATCTTGTCCAGAAGGCGTTTTGAGGCCAAGGCCAGTGCATAGCCGCGGCCGTCGAAATTGTCGCCTGCACGGATCGTGGCGGGGCGGGCGTCTACCACGGTCACGGAGAAGCCTGCGCGGCTAAGGGCGAGGGCGAGGGCGGGGCCGTTGAGGCCGCCACCGGCGATGAGGATATCGGTGTCAAAGCTCATGAGGCCAATATGGGGGACGGTTCGGGATTGTCCATGTGCGATTGCGCCGCTACCGTCTGCTGAGCGGAAATACGGGGACGCAACATGTTGCATTGGCTGGAAATGAGCGCGGCGGATTTGGGGCGCGGGATTGGCGACGGATCGATTGATCCTGTGGCGCTGACGCAGGCGTTTTTGGGAGCGATTGACAGCAGCGATCACAAGGACCGGATTTATGCGCGTGTGACGCGGGAGCGTGCCATGGCTGAGGCTGAGGCCGCGGCCGAGCGCGCGCGTGCCGGCGAGCGATTGTCGGTGCTGGATGGGGTACCGGTCAGTTGGAAAGACCTGTTTGACACTGCCGGAGTTGCGACCGAGGCAGGGTCTCTGTTGCTGAAGGACAGGGTGCCCGGGCGCGATGCGGAGGTGTTGCGCAATGCGACCGCTGCGGGGCTTGTGTGCCTTGGCAAGACGCATATGAGCGAGCTGGCGTTTTCAGGGCTGGGACTTAACCCAATGACGGCAACGCCGCCTTGCGTGAACGATCCCAAGGCAGTGCCCGGCGGGTCGTCCTCTGGCGCGGGGGCGTCTGTGGCCTTTGGTTTGGCGGCGGCTGGGATCGGGTCGGACACTGGAGGGTCGGTGCGCATACCGTCCGCATGGAATGATCTGGTGGGGCTGAAGACCACGTCGGGGCGTCTGTCAAACGACGGAGTGGTGCCGCTGTGCCGGACCTTTGACACGGTGGGGCCATTGTGCCGAACGGTGGAAGACGCGGCGTTGTTGCTTGCCATTCTTGAAGGCGGCACGCCCGCGGACCTGCAAGGGGCGACGCTAGAAGGTAAGCGGTTTGCGGTGCTTGAGACCGTGGCACTGGACGGGGTGCGCGAAGCCCCGATGGCGGGGTTTGAAAAGGCGTTGCACCGGATGCAGCAAGCGGGCGCCACTCTGGAATTCTTGAAAGCGGGCGAAGTGGCACGCGCGATGGAGCTGACGGGGCCGCTTTTCACGTCTGAGGCTTACGGCGAGTGGCGTGACGAGATCGAGGCCGCGCCTGATTTGATGTTTGACCAGATTCTGGAACGGTTCCGTGCAGGGCAGTCGTTCTCGGGGCCGGATTATGTGGATGCGTGGCAGGCTCTGGAGGAGCATCGGGTGCGCTGGACGGCGCGGATTGCAGGATTTGACGCGGTGTTGTTGCCGACCTCGCCGATTTTACCGCCGGACGCGGTGCGGTTGATGTCGGATCAGGAATATTATGTCACAGAAAACCTGATGGCTTTGCGCAACACGCGGATCGGGAACCTGATGGGGAGCGCATGTGTGAGCTTGCCGACCGGTATTCCCAGTTGTGGCATCATGTTGTTGGGCGCGCCTATGTCCGAAGAGCGATTGCTGCGTTTGGCGGCAGCGACAGAGGCGGTGTTGCAATAAAAGCCCCCTCAGGGGGCATTTTTGCCGGAAAGAAGAAGTTTAGTCAGTTTTCCGCAAGAAAGACGGGTGGCGCGGAGGCCACAAGTGGCGGAAGTCGCGGCATTTTAGTGGACTGGCGGATTTGCATTGGGTAACTTGGGTGCAAACGGGGCGCAATGATCCCGAACCTGAGGCAGTATGAATATGATGTTTCCCGAGCGGTTTTCGAACCTACCGGCCTATGCGTTTCCGCGCCTGCGGGCGTTGTTGGATCACCTGGAACCAGGTGGTCCCGTTGTGCATATGACCATCGGTGAACCCAAACATGCCTTTCCAAGCTGGGTTATGGACGAGATTGCCGCGAATGCTGCGGAGTTTAACAAATATCCGACCAACGAAGGTACGCCGGAGCTGTTGCAGGCGATTTCGGAATGGATCGCGCGTCGGTACGGCGTCGGTGTTCCGTCGGCGCAGATTATGGCTCTGAACGGCACGCGTGAGGGGCTTTATAATGCGGCGATGGCGCTGTGCCCTGAGACAAAAAATGGCGCGCAGCCGATCATTCTGACGCCGAACCCGTTTTATCAGGTCTATGCGGTGGCGGCGGCATCAGTCGGCGCTGAGGCGCGGTTTGTGCCTGCGACCGAGGCCAGCGGGCATTTGCCCGATTTTGCAGCTTTGGATAAAGACGTGTTGGATCGCGTGGCGATTGCCTATGTTTGTTCTCCTGCAAATCCGCAAGGCGCGGTTGCGGATGAGGCATATTGGCGGGATCTGATTGCGCTGGCCGAAGTCCATGATTTCAAAATTTTCGCGGATGAATGTTACAGTGAGATTTACCGTGACACGCCGCCAACGGGGGCCTTGCAGGTTGCGGACAAGATGGGCGCGGATCCGGAACGGGTTCTGATATTCCATTCGCTGTCGAAACGATCAAACTTGCCGGGATTGCGGTCAGGTTTTGTCGCGGGCGGGCCGGAGAGCATCCGCCGCATTCGTCAGCTGCGTAACTATTCCGGTGCGCCGTTGCCGCTGCCATTGCAGCGCGCGGCGGCGAAGGTCTGGGCCGATGAGGCGCATGTGGAAGAGAACCGCCGCCTTTATGCCGAGAAGTTCGATGTGGCAGATGAGGTTCTGAGCGATGTGCCGGGGTATACGAGCCCGCAGGCCGGATTTTTTCTGTGGCTGCCGGTGGACGACGGCGAAGAGGCCGCGGTGAAGCTGTGGACAGAGACCGGTGTTCGGGTGTTGCCCGGCGCCTATCTGAGCCGCGATGCTGAAGGGTATAACCCCGGCAAAAAATTTATTCGGGTCGCCTTGGTGGCCCCAAAAGACGAGGTACGGGATGCGCTGATGAAACTGCGCGCCTGTATCTACGGATAAAAACGAGGACGGTAACGAGATGGCATATCAGGCGCGTGGACGAGGCCCGCTTTTGGACAGTGCAACACAGGCCGCGGTGGAAAAACGAGGCAAAGAGCTGATTGGTTTTGTGCTGATCGCGCTTGGACTGATGGCGGGGGCGATGATCGTGTCCTACACGCCGACGGACCCGAGTTTCCTGTCGGTGACTGATGCGCCTGTACAGAACTGGATGGGCTGGATCGGGGCGTCGATTGCCGCCGGTTTGTTTGTGATCATCGGGTTTGCCAGCTGGGGCGTCGCCGCGGTTTTGACCGTTTGGGGTGTCCGTTTGGCACTGCATATCGGCGAGGAGCGCTTGCAGAGCCGGATTATTTTCGCACCGATCATGTTGGCCTTAGGCGCGATTTACGGATCGACCATGGCACCGGCCGACAGTTGGGCGCATGACTTTGGTCTGGGCGGATTGTTTGGCGATACAGTGACCGGATTTCTTCTGACCGTTCTGCCGATCGGAGCCCAGACAGGCGTCAAGGTGCTGTCTTTGATCACGGGTGTCGCATTTGTGGCGATGGCTCTGTTTACGCTCGGATTTACCAAGAGCGAGCTTCAGGGGTTTGCCCGTCGTGTCGCCGTTGGGCTTGTGCTGACCTATGACAAGCTGATGACCTTGTTGGGACGTGGTGCCAGCGGTGCCGTTGCCGGCGCGTCGCAGGCGGCAAAAACCATGCAGGTCAAGCGGCAGGAACGGCGCGAGGCGGCCGAGGCGCGCGTCGTGCAGGCGGCCGCAGACGGATGGAACGATGCGGTGATCGAAGAGGACGACGAGGCGACCATCGAAGAGGTTGCGCCGTTCTCCAAGCCGCGTCTGCGGATGCCTTCTCTGATCAAACGTGCCGATGCGGCGCCGGCTCCGATGCCGGAGCCTGAACTGGTTGAAAACATCTTTTCGCAGGACATCGAAGATGCGCCGGGCGGAGAGGAACGGATCAAATCCAAGATTGCCGACGTGATGCGCAACCGCGCCCGTCGTGGTGAGGCGGTGTCTCCGCCTGATTTGCATCCCGAATTGCATCCCGATCTGTACACCGACAAGCCTCTCACCAAGGGGCGCGGGCGTGGACCGGATCCGTTGGTTCTGGACACAGATCCGCAGCCGCAAGCGATGCCGCAAGCCGCGCATCCGATGGAGCCGCCGTTGACCGGTGGGCTTGGCGTGCGCGCAGAACCGATTTTGTCGGCCAGCATGGCTGCTCCGACAGCAGTGGCACCGGTGCCGCCTGCGCCGGTCGCGGACGAGATTTTTGTTGAGGACGACCATTGGGAAGAACCGGTGGCCTATGAGCCGCAGGCGGTGCCGATCCCAGAGCCGAAGAAGGTTGTCCAGCCGCGCCAGAACAAACCGGTGCAGCCGTCAACACGGGCCAAGGCTGAAGCGCAGCCGTCGCTGGCGTTTGAAGAAAACCACATCGAGTACGAGCTTCCGCCGCTCAACCTCTTGGAAAATCCGATGACGATTTCGCGTCATCATCTTTCGGACGAAGCGTTGGAAGAAAACGCGCGGATGCTGGAAGTGGTGCTGGATGACTATGGCGTCAAAGGCGAG
The DNA here is from genome assembly GCF_900114415.1 of Shimia haliotis. Lineage (GTDB taxonomy): Bacteria > Pseudomonadota > Alphaproteobacteria > Rhodobacterales > Rhodobacteraceae > Shimia > Shimia haliotis. Next base: position 57,645 of record NZ_FOSZ01000006.1, read on the forward strand.
ATTGTCTCTGTGCGCCCTGGTCCGGTTGTCACGATGTATGAGCTTGAGCCCGCTCCGGGTCTTAAGGCGAGCCGTGTGATTGGTCTGGCGGATGATATTGCGCGATCCATGAGTGCTTTGTCCGCGCGCGTGTCCACGGTGCCGGGGCGGTCTGTGATCGGGATCGAATTGCCCAATGAGAACCGCGAGAAAGTTGTACTGCGTGAAATCCTGAGCGCGCGTGATTTTGGCGACAGCAATATGAAGCTGCCGTTGGCGCTGGGCAAAGATATCGGCGGCGATCCGGTTGTTGCCAACCTTGCCAAGATGCCTCACCTGCTGATCGCCGGTACAACCGGCTCCGGTAAGTCGGTGGCGATCAACACGATGATCCTGTCGTTGCTATATCGCCTGACGCCGGAAGATTGCCGGTTGATCATGATCGATCCCAAGATGCTGGAACTGTCGGTCTATGATGGCATTCCGCACCTGCTGTCCCCTGTTGTGACGGACCCGAAAAAGGCGGTTGTCGCGCTGAAGTGGGTCGTGGGCGAGATGGAAGAGCGCTATCGCAAGATGTCCAAGATGGGCGTGCGCAACATCGACGGCTACAACAGCCGCGTTGCCGATGCGTTGGCGAAGGGCGAGACATTCTCGCGCACCGTGCAAACGGGCTTTGACGATGACACGGGCGAACCGGTGTTTGAGACCGAGGAAATGACCCCGGAGAAAATGCCCTATATCGTCGTGATTGTGGACGAGATGGCCGACCTGATGATGGTGGCTGGCAAAGAGATTGAGGCCTGTATTCAGCGTCTGGCACAGATGGCGCGGGCCTCGGGTATTCACCTGATTATGGCCACGCAGCGTCCGTCGGTGGATGTGATCACCGGCACCATCAAAGCGAACTTCCCGACGCGGATTTCGTTCCAAGTGACCAGCAAGATCGACAGCCGCACCATTCTTGGTGAGATGGGTGCTGAGCAACTGCTGGGCATGGGCGACATGCTTTATATGGCGGGCGGCGCAAAGATTACCCGTTGTCATGGTCCGTTCGTAAGCGATGAAGAGGTCGAAGAGATCGTGAACCACCTCAAGAGCTTTGGTCCGCCAAGCTATATCGGTGGTGTCGTTGAAGGGCCGGATGATGAAAAGGCCGGCAACATCGACGCGGTTCTGGGGTTGAACACCGGCGGCAACACCAATGGCGAAGATGCGCTTTATGATCAGGCGGTGGCGATTGTGATCAAGGATCGCAAATGTTCGACCTCCTATATCCAGCGCAAACTGGCGATCGGGTATAACAAGGCCGCCCGTTTGGTGGAGCAGATGGAAGACGAAGGATTGGTCAGCGCGGCCAACCATGTCGGAAAACGCGAGATTTTGGTGCCCGAGCAATAAAGCCCGCATAGGCAATGGGTTGCTGACACAGTATTGTGACCGCCGTCAGGGGCTGAAATCCTGGCGGCGGTCACTTAGTTTAAGGATATGAAAACGTTGAATAGCTTTGTCGCTCCCGCCGTTTTGGCCGCTTTGGTGGCTGTGCCTGCTCAGGCTGAGCAGATTTCGCTGAATGCCCTGTCGGAGTATCTCAACGGTATGTCGACAGTGCAGGCGGATTTTACCCAGATTTCTGACGATGGATCGGTGCAGACCGGCACGCTGTATATCAAGCGGCCCGGCAAAATGCGGTTCGAATACAACCCGCCGGAGAAGGCGCTTGTACTGACCTCCAACAATTCTGTGGCGATCTTTGACGGTCGGTCGAACCAGCCACCTGAGGTCTATCCTTTAAAACGCACGCCCTTGTCGATCATTCTGGCGAAGGATGTGAACCTTGGGCAGGCGAACATGGTGGTGGGTCATGACTTTGACGGCACCGCGACCATTGTCACGGCGCAAGATCCCGAAAACCCCGAGATCGGAAATATCCAATTGAAGTTTACGGCGGAACCGGTCGAGCTGCGGCAGTGGGTTATCAACGACAGCGCCGGTGGACAAACCACAGTTATCCTAGGCGACACAAAAGCCGACGTACCGCTTAGGAACCGGATTTTTGATATCGATCGGGAACGGCGCGGCGCGAACTAGAGTTCGCACCGCCTGCGATTACCAGACACGGGCACATTTGCGCAGTTGTTCACCGTAGCGGGCCGATCGCGCGTTTACGTCATCGGCGACGCGCAGCAGCCAAGATTTGTTCTTGTAGGTGCCGCGGGCGTAGCCGGTATGACCTTCGTGATAGTTCAGATACTGACCGCGGGCGTCTGAAAGGGCCACGCCGTTACGGTCGCGCGATTTGTTGAAATACCAGCCCATGAAATCGGACGCGTCGCGGATGTCGTCACGCTTGGCGCCGCGGTTGCGGGTCTCTTTGCGGTATTGGTCCCACGTGCCGTCCAGCGCCTGCGCATACCCGTAGGCCGAGGATTGGCGGCCCATTGGCAACACGCCCAGCACATATTTATGCGGTGTGCGGGCATTGGAGATGAATTTGCTCTCTTGGTAGAGAACAGCCATCTGCACGTTCACCGGTACACCCCATTTGCGCTGTGTTCTTTTGAACGCCTTGGCAAAGTGTTTCTTTTCCTTGAGAATCGAACATGCGTTCTCAAGGTTTCTTGGTGGCTTTTTGTCGCCGCCACCACAGGACGCCACAAAAAGGACGACCATCAACGCGATAAGGAACCTGCTCATCTGCCTCACGCTATGTTTGTTTGTTATTTTGCGATAGTTTACGCGATTTGGCGCGAGAGGTGAAATCACAATTAGGTCGGTTTAAAGAAGAAACCCGAGGATAAGCGGTAAACCGATCACACAGGTCAGGGTCGATACCATGACGTAGCCCGCGACTGCGTTGCTGTCGGCTTCGTATTTTTCTGCCAAAAGGTATGCGGTGACAGCCACGGGCGTGGCCAATTCCAAGACCAAAACACCAAAGATCGCGCCGGTCAGGCCAAATGCAGTGCCCACGGCCCACCCCACGGCGGTGCAGATTGCAAGTTTGACCACCGAGAGCCAAAGCGCCGTGGTGATCCGCCCTGGTGTGAGCCGAGCAACCGCAACGCCCAGAGTGATCAGCATAAGGGGAATCGCCATTTGCCCGATCAGATCAAGTGTGTTGGTCAGAAAACGTGGCGTTTCCCATCCCTGCCAGAGGAAAAGCGCCCCCAGAAGCGTCGCTGCAATCATCGGCTCCTTTAGGATTTTGCCACCAGACCCTTTGCCTGCGACCATCCAGATGCCAATGGTGAAGGACCAGATGGCGGAGACCGCGAGCATGACCACCGCCGCCTCAAGGCCGACCTGACCGAAGGCGAAAAAGCAAAGAGGAATGCCGAGATTGCCGGTGTTGCCAAAAATAAAGGGGGCCAGATAGGTGCGCATATCCAGTCCCGCGAGGCGCAAAATCACCCAGGCGGCGAGCCCAATGACAAAATATCCGAGGCTTCCTGCAACCGCGAGCGTGCCCAAAGTGGCCAGATCGGCCTCTGTTTTCATCAATGCGGTGAAGATCAGACAGGGTACCGCGAGCGTCATAGCCAAGCGCGTAACGAATTGAATTCTATATTCAAAACCCGCCTTCACCCAAGCGAATCCAACCCCGCCAACCAAGAAGACGGGGGCCACGATCTCAAGGACTGTTAAGATTGCGTTCACAGACTGTTTCCTCGCTGAAATGTGGCAAAAGTTGGACTTTTCCCTCTAGAAGGGTCTAACTTTAGGGGGTAGGGGCTTCAATACATGCTTAGAACACGCGCAAAATATTATCTCGGGCAAGTCGTCCGCCACCGCAAGCACCCCTTTCGGGGCGTTGTGTTTGATGTGGACCCCGAGTTTTCCAACACAGACGAATGGTATGAGAACATTCCGGAAGAGAGCCGGCCTGTAAAAGACCAGCCGTTTTACCACCTGCTGGCCGAGAATGATCAGAGCTACTATGTGGCTTATGTCTCCGAGCAGAACCTGATTGCGGACTATTCCGGTGAACCCGTCAGCCATCCCGACCTGCCAGAAATGTTTGGGCCGATGGAAGATGGCGTTTATCCGCTGCACTACAACATGAATTGATCGCCAATTGGTGAGGGATTTGAGGGCGCGTCAGTCGGATTCGATTGGCGCGCCTCGCTTTTTCCAACCTGAGAAGCCACCCTCCATCTCGGCCACGTTGGCGGCTCCCATGTCTTGCAGAGCTTTTGCCGAGAGTGCGCTGCGCCAAGCGCTTGCGCAAAAAAGAATCAGCGTTTTGTCGGTTGCCAGTGCGGGTTTGTGGTAAGGGCTTTCGGGGTCGAACCAGAATTCCAGCATGCCGCGCGGGGCGTGAAACGCGTCTTTGATCCGGCCTTCGCGCGCCAATTCGCGTGGATCGCGGATGTCGACCAAAAGCGCTTTGCCCTCGGCCACCATGGTTTCGGCCTCTTCCTGTAACAGGCTGGTGATTTGTTCTTTGGCTTGCGCCACGAGGGTATTTACCGGTGTGATTGCCATATCAGTATCCAATCGCCGCGCCGTCTTTGCGTGGGTCTGAGGCCCCGACGAGATACCCGTCGGGATGGATGCGGATCGCCTGTGCGCCTCCGAGTGGACCGACTGGGATTTCGACAGTGTGACCCAGATCGGCGAGTTCCTGACGCACCGCGTCCGAGTAGCCGCGTTCCACTTTGAGTACACCGTCTTCGGCGAAAGAGCGGGGCGCATCCAGAGCTTCCTGCGGGTCCAAACCGAAGTCTTCGATATTGGTGAGAACACGGGCGTGGCCGTTGGGTTGGTAGTGGCCGCCCATCACGCCAAAAGGCATTTCGATGCGACCGTTGCGGCGGGTCATGCCTGGGATGATGGTGTGCATCGGGCGCTTGTTGGGGCCAAGTTCGTTGGGGTGGCCGTCTTGCAGGGTGAAGCCGCCGCCGCGGTTCTGCATGAGGATGCCGAATTTCTCGGAGGCGATGCCAGAGCCAAAGGCGTGGAAGATCGAGTAGATCAGCGACACCGCCATGCGGTCTTTGTCGACCACGGTGATATAGACGGTGTCTTTGTGGACGGCCTCGGTGAGCTTGGCGGGATGGGCCATCGCTTTGGTCGGGTTGATCAGCGTCGCAAGTTTGGCAGCGGTGTCTTCGGACAGAAGGTGATCAAGCCGGCTTGTGGCGTTGGGGTCGGCGATGAAGCGGTCGCGCGCATCATAGGCCAGTTTGGCGGCTTCGGCTTCGATGTGAGCACGTTCGGCGCCAAAGGGATCCATGCCCGCAATGTCGAAGTGTTTGAGGATGTTGAGCAACAGGATCGCAATTGCCCCCTGACCGTTGGGCGGGTGCTCGATCAGTTCCACATCCTTGTACATACCGCTCACGGGGGACGTTTCGTTGCCAACACAGTTGGCGAAATCTTCCATCGTGTGAACACCGCCCAAAGCGTTGAGCGTGGCAACCATGTCTTCGGCGATTTCACCGGTGTAAAAGGCATCGCGGCCTTGTTTGGCGACGCGGCGCAGAACTTCGGCCTGACCCTGCGCTTTGAAAAGCTGGCCGGTGGCGTAAGCTTTGTCGCCGTTCATAAAATGCGTGCGGCCGTGCCCCTGCAGCGTGCGACCGTTGATATCCCAGTCAAACCCCGCGCGCGGCGCGACGGGCACGCCCGCGTCCGCGTAATGAATGGCAGGGGCCAAGCTGTCGGCGATGCCGAGCTTGCCGAATTTCTCCGACAGCTGGCAAAAACCGTCGATTGCACCGGGGATGGTGACGGCTTCCACGTCAAAGACTGGCACAGCGGTGTGCCCCATGTCGCGCAAGCGCGCGGCGGTGGTGGCGGCGGGCGCGCGGCCTGAGCCGTTGAAAGCGTGGACTTCATTGCTGTCTGGCGTCGAAACAAGTGCAAAGCAATCGCCGCCAATGCCAGTAGACTGCGGTTCGCAAATGCCGAGAAGGACAGCGCCTGCGATCGCGGCGTCCATTGCGGATCCGCCGGCCTTCAGAATGTCGAGCGCAGCCTGCGCCGCCAAAGGGTGTGATGTGGCGCACATGCCGTTGGAAGACATGACGGGCGAACGCCCGGGAAGTTGGAAGTCGCGCATGCAGCACCTTTGTATTGAAACGTGATGCGGCGAGATTGCGGTAGAATGAACGATTGTTCAAGTGGTGCGTCGCTCTGCGGAGCCGGTGACCCCGTCGGGCAATGATCAGGGTTTGTCGTCTGGCAGGGCAAAAGTCAGTACGTTCCAACCGTCCGCCGCGCGGTCGTAGTTGATGTCGCATGCGAGTGTGCGCACCATCATCCAGCCAAAGCCACCTTCGGGCAGGTCCATCAGTTCGGTTTCCACCTGTGGCGCATGGCCGGCTGGGATCTGGTCCTCGGGCATACGTGCTCCGTTGTCGCGCACCTTCAGGTGCCAACAGCATTTGTCATAGTTACCAGTCAGCGCGATCAAACCATCAGAACGACCCGCAAGGGCGTGTTCAACGACATTGTTGAGAACTTCGGCCAGAACAATTTCCAGCGTACCTGCGTTGCAGGCTTCCAACGGGCGTTCGGTCAGACGTGTGCGCAGTGTTTCCAGTGCGAGGCGCACCTCTTCGGGCGTGCCTTCAAGCTCGATATGGATGTCGGGATTTGTTGAGATCACGTCCCCGGTTTCCTTTGTCTGAGCTGATCGCCGTTACGACGCCAGCGCCACCTCCAAGGTTGGATGGATTGCGAAAACGGTATCCATACGGGTCAGCCGAAACACCTTGTCGACATTTTCGTTCAACCCCGAAAGATCCAGCCGGTGCTTGCTGCCAAGCTGTTTCATGGCGGCGACAATCGCGCCCAGCCCGCTGGAGTCAATAAAATCAACTTCGGATAAATCGAGGACAACCCGGCCGGTGGCCGACTCTGTTTCCTCCCGCATTCGGTCCTTGAATTGGATCGCGACGGACGCATCGATGCGTGCTTCGTGTACTGACACGATGAGCAGCGAGCCTTCCGTCTTGCTTGTTAGGTTCATAGGTTTCTCCCAGCAACAGGTGCCTGAAACCCAAAATACGCAATAAACCTTACCAAGTCGTGAGCGCGAACATGTTGCAGATGCAGCAAAGATACCGCAGGAACGTTGTAATATCCGTGCAAGGTTTGTGGTGCAGACAGTGCGCAATGAGGGGTAAATCACTGATTTATGGGAGAATTCGATGAAAAATGTGGTGATTGCAGGTGCAGCACGCACTCCGATGGGTGGATTTCAGGGCGCCTTTGACGGCGTTGAAGCGGCGGAGCTTGGCGGTGCGGCGATTCGCGCGGCTTTGGCGGATGCAAAAGCCGAGACCGTAGAAGAGGTGCTGATGGGCTGCGTTTTGCCCGCCGGTCAGGGCCAGGCTCCGGCGCGGCAGGCAGGGTTTAAGGGCGGTCTGGGTGAAGAAGTGCCCGCCACCACGCTGAACAAGATGTGCGGATCGGGAATGAAGGCCGCGATGATGGCGTTTGACGCTGTTGCACTGGGGGATCGGGACGTGATGATCGCGGGCGGCATGGAGAGCATGACAAACGCGCCCTATGTTTTGCCCAAGATGCGCGGCGGCGCGCGGATCGGTCATCAGGAAGTCAAGGACCATATGTTCCTTGATGGTCTGGAAGATGCCTATGACAAAGGCCGCCTGATGGGGGCCTTTGCCGAAGATTGCGCCGAGAGCTTTCAGTTTACCCGTGAAGCGCAGGATGAATATGCGCTGAAATCCCTGTCCAACGCTTTGGAGGCGCAGAAAACCGGTGCGTTTGACGGTGAGATTGCTCCTGTGACAATCGCCACCCGCAAAGGTGACGTGGTGGTTGGCAAAGACGAACAGCCCGGGAATGCACGACCCGAAAAGATCCCGCAGCTGAAACCGGCGTTTCGCAAAGACGGTACGGTGACACCGGCAAACGCGTCGTCGATCTCGGATGGCGCGGCGGCGTTGGTTGTGGCCTCGGAAGAGGCGGCCGCGGCGCAGGGATTGCAGGTGCGCGCGCGGATTTTGGGCCATGCGAGCCATGCGCAAGCACCGGGTTTGTTTACCACAGCGCCGGTGCCGGCGGCGCAGAAGCTGCTTGAGAAGATCGGTTGGACAAAAGACGACGTCGACCTCTGGGAGGTCAACGAGGCCTTTGCCGTGGTTCCGATGGCTTTCATGCATGAAATGGGGCTGAGCCGTGACATCGTGAATGTGAATGGCGGTGCCTGTGCGCTGGGCCATCCAATTGGTGCCTCCGGCGCGCGGATTATGGTGACTCTTTTGAATGCGCTGGAAAAGCGCAGGCTTAAACGCGGTGTGGCTGCAATTTGTATTGGCGGAGGCGAAGGCACTGCCATTGCGATTGAGCGCGTCTAACTGTTGAACGCGGCGCGCCTTCAGGGCAGCTTACTTGCGGGAAGCTGAGTGAGGTGCGTCGTGTCAAAGTTGAAAACCCTTTTCGGGCTGGTGAAGATTTTCCTGCCCGAACCTTTTGTGGAATGGCTGTACCGCGGCAAGCGCACTGTTGTCGCCGGACGCGTGATCGACGCCAAGGCACAGGCGGTTAGCGAAGCTATTGCGATGATGCGGGCCATCGACGACATGCCAACGGTGGCAGAAAGTCGTCAGCAGCTTTTGGACACCGCGCAAAAACTCGAAAAACCGGGCTCGGACAGTGTTGGTATGACTGACATCATGCTGCCCGGTGCAGATGGCGACCGGCGGGCGCGGGTGTATACGCCGGCCGGTGTGTCCACAAACGCAGTCGGCCCGACACTTTTGTACCTGCATGGCGGGGGTTGGGTGCAGGGCGCGATTGAAAGCCACGACGGGCTCTGTGCGCGATTGGCGGACTTGGCCGGCGTGCGCGTTGTTTCTTTCGACTATCGTCTAGCGCCGGAACACGTTTTTCCCGCGGCGGTGGACGATGTGTTTGCGTGTTACTTGGCCTTGGTGGAGGGGGACACCGAACTGGAGGTTGACCCCACGCAGCTTGTGGTCGGAGGCGATAGTGCCGGCGGGAACCTGACGGCAGTACTGATGCATGACCTTGCCAAGGCGTGTAAGCCGATGCCCAAAGCGCAGATGTTGATTTATCCGGCGGTGGACGCGCGGATGACGTCCCAATCCATGATGGACTTGAAGGATCAACCGCTGCTGCCTGCACCGCGGATCGCGTGGTATCTGGATTTGTACATTCCCAAAGCGCAGGACCGGTTGGATCCACGCATTTCTGCGATCTTTACCGACACCTATGCCAGCCAACCTGACGCGTTGATCGTCGCTGGCGGGCACGATCCCTTGTGGGATGATGCGCACCAATATGCCGAAAACCTGCGAGCTGCCGGCGTGCAGGTGGAACTTCTGGCCTTTCCGGGGCAGATCCATGCCTTCATGTCATTGACCAAGGTGATCCCGCAGGGCAATGAGGCGATACAAAAGACAGCCCAATGGCTGCGGGATGTGTTTGAAGGACGTTAGATGATGCGTGTGGACTATGCCGAATTGAAAAAGACCGTGTTGGCGTTGACCGAAGGGGAAACGGATGCGGTGGCCTTGATGGCGACGCTGGTTTGCGAGGTGCATCACGCGGACGACAGGTTTGACTGGACCGGCTTTTATCGCGTGGTTGGACCAGAGCTCTTGAAGATCGGCCCTTATCAGGGCGGGCATGGCTGTTTGGTGATCCCGTTTGCACGTGGTGTCTGTGGCGCGGCGGCGCGTACCGGAGAGGTGCAGCTTGTGGCGGACGTGGACGCGTTTGAAGGCCACATTGCTTGTGCGACATCGACCCGTTCTGAGCTGGTCCTGCCTGTGGTGAACGGGACCGGAGATTTGCTGGGCGTATTTGATTTGGACAGTGATCAGCCCGATGCCTTCACTCAGGATGACGCGGACGCTTTGGACGAATTGTTGACGATCGTTTTTGCGGAAGCGGCCTAGGGGGCTGCACCTCTGCGCAATAGGCGCATTTACCTCGGGATGTTTTGGGCCAGAGGAAACCTTGGCCAAAAATGTTCAGAGGTCGTGAAAAAGTTCTTGGAAATTTCACGAAGCTGACGCAACGTGAAATTTGAAGGAAGAATTTCACGAGGGAATCACGCACGTGTTGCACAAAGTGCCAAATGACACGGAAACGCTTGGGGCGGATGTACGTGCGTTGCGCAAGGCCCGCGGGCTCACTCTTGTGGAAATGGCTGAACAGTTGGGGCGGTCGGTTGGTTGGTTGTCGCAGGTGGAGCGCGACAAATCAGAGCCGACGATTTCCGATTTGCGGGCGATAGCCAAGGCTTTGGACGTGCCAATGTCGATGCTTTTCGGGCAGTCGTCAGCGCCAGCGCATGAGCAGGGATATGTCGTGCGTGCAGGCGCACGCCGGCCGATGGGCGGCTCGGAGGAGGGGCTTGTCGAAGAGTTGCTGTCCCCCGACCTGACCGATGATTTTGAAATGGTGCATTCCACTTTTGCGCCCCACTCCGCGATGCAGGACCCGGCGGAGCGCCCCACGCAGGAAGTCGGGTACGTGATGTCCGGACGGTTGGAGCTGCGCATTGGCGCGCAGTTGTTTTCCGTAGGGCCGGGCGACAGTTTCCGTATCCGAGGCGAGGAATACCACTGGTCCAACCCCTATGACGAAGCTTGCGTTGCGATCTGGGTGATCGCACCGCCGGTATATTGAGGAGGCTGTGATGAAGGGGTCATGCTTGTGTGGGGACATCACTTTTGAAACGGCGGCCAAGCCGGAAGGGGCATCGATGTGCCATTGCCGCCAGTGCCGCAAGATGGCCGGTGGTGTCTGGGCCTCGGCCTATGTCGCAGATCGCGATCTGACGATCACAGGGGCCGTGTCATGGTTTGAAGCCAGCGACACCGCCAAGCGCGGGATTTGCCCCAAGTGCGGCGCGTTCCTGTTTTGGAAGGCGCATGACGAGGACACAATCAGCTTTGCTCTTGGCGCGGTGGATGGGCCGACGGGGATCAAGATCGAGAAACATATTTTTGTAGCAGACAAAGGCGATTTCTATGAGATCGCCGATGGTTTGACCCAGAAGGACTGATGATGCTGGACACCTTTGCAAACATGGAAAGCGTCACGCACCGAACCTCCATGGCCGCGTCTTTGGTGGTGTCGATCATTGGCTTTTCGACCGACGTCGTGGCTGTGGTGATGAAACAAGTCACGGGCATTATTAACAAAATCGCTGCCGTTATCTTTGGCGAACTGGCAGTAAAATTCGTATTTGACTGAGGGAGATGGTCATGTCTGATTTTCCAACGAAGGCCCGCGTGGTCATCATCGGCGGCGGTGTTGTGGGCACCTCAAGCCTCTATCATCTGGCCAAGAAGGGCTGGACCGATTGTGTGCTGCTCGAAAAGAACGAGCTGACGGCGGGGTCGACGTGGCACGCGGCGGGCAATGTGCCGACGTTCTCCAACAGCTGGGCGATCATGAACATGCAGCGCTACTCCACCGAACTTTATGCGCGGTTGGGGGACGAGGTGGATTACCCGATGGGGTACCACCAGTCGGGCTCGATCCGTCTGGCGCACACCAAAGAGCGTAAGCAGGAATTTGAGCGCGCGATGTCGATGGCGCTCTATCAGGGCATCCCGATGGAGATGTGGACGCCCGAAGAAGCCAAAGAACGTTATCCGTTCCTTGAGACCCATGACCTTGAATGTGTTCTCTATGACCCGACCGATGGTGACATTGATCCGGCGCAGCTGACCCAAGCGTTGGCCAAAGGCGCGCGGGACATGGGCCAGAAAATCATCCGTTTCTGCCCGGCGACAGGCGTGACCCAAAAAGAAGACAAGACTTGGATCGTGCACACCGACAAGGGCGACATCGAATGTGACTATGTGGTCAACGCGGCCGGTTATTACGCGCAGCGCGTCGGTGAGTGGTTCAAGCCTTATGGCGGACGTTCGGTGCCGATGATGGTGATGAGCCACCAGTATCTGCTGACCGAAGAAATCCCAGAGGTTGAGGAATGGTCCAAGGCGCACGGTGGGGTGAAGCTGCCGCTGCTGCGCGACGTGGATATCTCTTACTACCTGCGTCAGGAAAAGCACGGTTACAACCTTGGCCCCTATGAGCCGAACTGTAAGGCGCATTGGGACACCGATGCCGACCCGATGCCTGATGATTTCTCCTTCCAGCTTTGGTCCGACGACCTCGACCGGATCGAAGACATTGTGACGGACGCGATGGAGCGTGTGCCGCTGATGGCGACCTCTGGCATCAGCCGTGTGATCAACGGCCCGATCCCTTATGCGCCCGATGGTCTTCCGCTGATTGGCCCGATGCCGGGTGTCGAGAATGCGTTCGAGAACTGCGTCTTTACCTTTGGCATTGCCCAAGGTGGTGGCGCGGGCAAGGTGCTTGCGGAATGGATCGTGGATGGCCACACCGAATGGGATATGTGGGCCGTCGATCCGCGCCGCTACACCGATTACACCGATCACGATTACTGCGTGAAGAAAGGCATGGAGGTGTACGGAAACGAATACGCCATGCATTTCCCGCATCACGAATGGCCCGCCGCCCGGGACAAAAAGCTCTCCCCCGTCCATGACCGGGTTGTCGCAGCTGGCGGAGTTATGGGGGCCTATAATGGCTGGGAGCGGGCGAATTGGTTTGCCAAAGACGGCGATGACACGTCGCTCGCTGCCACCCATACCTGGGGCAGAAGTGGCCCTTGGGAACAACGCGTGAAAGAAGAATGCGAGGCCGTGCGCGATCATTGTGGCGTGCTCGATCTGCCGGGGTTCTCCCGCTTCATGGTCCAAGGCCACGGCGCTGCGGAAACCCTGCGTGGGTTGGTGACGGGCGGTCTGCCCAAAGTGGGCCGGATGAACCTTGTATATATCTCGGACGATCGCGGTCGCATCCTGACCGAAATGTCCTGTATCCGCATGGGCGAGGATGCGTTCCTGATGATCACGGCGGCCACGGCGCAGTGGCATGACCGCGACATTCTGACGAAAGCGATGCCTGCAAGCGTGAGCGTCGAAGACGTGACCACCACGCGCGACACGCTGATTGTTACGGGGCCCAAGTCGCGCGAGATCCTGTCGGGTTTGACAGACGCGGATCTGGAAAGCGGCTGGTTGACCCACCAAAGCGCAACTGTGGGGGGGCAACCGGCGTATCTGATCCGAGTGTCCTTCGCTGGTGAACTCGGCTGGGAGGTGCATGCGCTCAATGAACACATGCCCGCGATCTATGACGCGATCCGCGAGGCCGGCGCGACGCCGTTTGGCATGTATGCGCTGAACTCGCTGCGCTTGGAAAAAGGCTACCGCGCGTGGAAGGGTGATCTGTCGACAGATTATTCCCTGCTCGAAGGCGGCCTAGGGCGCTTTGTCAAACTCGACAAGCCGCAGGATTTCCCTGGCAAAGCTGCGATCCAGAACGAGATGCAGCAAGGGGTGAAAAAGTCCTTTGTCACGTTGAAAGTTGAAGCCGGCGATGCGGACGCGCCTTACATGTCCTGCATCTGGAGCGGGGATCAGATCGTCGGCGAAACCACGTCTGGCGGCTGGGGTTATCGCGTGAATGCCTCGATTGCGCTGGGCATGGTGAAGGCGGAACTGGCGACACCGGGCACCGAGCTTGAGGTGGAAATCTACGGCGCGAAATACCGCGCCGTGGTGCAGGAAGATCAACCCATGTGGGATCCAGCCAACGAAAGGTTGCGTGCATGACATCGGTGATCCTCAAGGATGGCGGCACCGGACAGGAGCTTTTGGCGCGCTCTTCCATGCCGCCTCATCCCTTGTGGTCCTGCAAGGTGATGATGGAAGAGCCCGAAGTGGTGCAAGGCGTGCATGCGGACTACATCCGTGCCGGTGCGAGGCTGATCACGCTGAACACGTATTCGGTCACTCCGGAACGGCTGGCGCGCGAGGGCGAAGGCGGCAGGTTTGCGGAGATCCAGCGGCGGGCGATCGATTTGGTTCAAGCCGCACGTGATGAGGTGGGCGTCGAGGGCGTCCGCATCGCCGCCTGCCTGCCTCCGCTGCACGGGTCCTACAAACCCGACATGAGCAAAAGCCACGCTGATCTTTTACCGCTTTATAAAGAGATCGTGGCGGGGCAGGTCGAGGCAAGCGACGTGATCATCGCCGAGACGCTGTCCGGCATCGCCGAGGTCACGGCATCGGCACAAGCTGGTGTGGAAACCGGCCTGCCGACGTGGGTATTCATGACGCTGAGCGATGATGACAGCGGCACACTTCGCTCGGGCGAGGCACTTGGCGAAGCTTTGGCGGCACTTGAGGGCACGGGCATTGCCGGTGTCGGGCTCAATTGCTGCAAGCCTGAGGTGGTCAGCGCCAACCTGCCCAAAGTGCGGGCCGCAGGCCTTCCGACCGGCGCCTATGCCAATGGGTTCACCGGTATCGATGCCCTGGAGATTGGCGGCACGGTAGATGCCCTCCAAGCCCGCAAAGACCTGACACCGGCGGCTTATTCGGAGTTTGCCATGGGATGGGTCGAGCAAGGGCTGAGGCTGATTGGCGGCTGCTGCGAAGTCGGTCCCGCGCATATCGCGGCACTTTCAAAACAACTCACCGACGCCGGTTACGAGGTGACTGGCGCCTGACTTTTTCTGGCCGGAAATACCCCGGGGGTCCGGGTGCGGCGCCCCCGGCGGATCGCGTGGCGAAGCCACGTGAAAATAGACAAAGGACGTAGCTTATGGTTGATCTTCCAACGAAGGCCCGTGTGGTCATCATCGGCGGCGGTGTAGTGGGGTGCTCGGTCGCCTATCACCTTGCCAAACTGGGCTGGAAAGATGTTGTTCTGCTGGAACGCAAACAGCTGACCAGTGGCACCACATGGCACGCTGCGGGTCTGATTGCTCAATTGCGCGCAACCGCCAATATGACCAAGCTCGCCAAGTATTCCCAAGAGCTCTACGGCAATCTTGAGGCGGAAACCGGTGTGGCGACGGGCTTCAAACGTTGTGGCTCGATCACTGTGGCCCTCACCGAGGAGCGCCGTGAAGAGATCTATCGTCAGGCGGCCATGGCGCGGGCGTTCGGAGTTGAGGTCGAGGAGATTTCTCCTGCTGAGGTCAAAGCCCGCTATGAGCACCTCAACATCGAGGATGTGACCGCCGGGGTTTATCTGCCGCTGGATGGTCAGGGTGATCCGGCCAACATCGCTCTGGCGCTGGCCAAGGGCGCGCGACAGAACGGCGCTGTGGTCAAAGAGCGGGTGAAGGTCACCAATATCGCCAAGGATGGCCGTAAGGTGACGGGCGTTGATTGGGTCAGCGATGATGGGGCGGAACAGGGTCACATCGCCTGCGATATGATCGTGAACTGCGCGGGCATGTGGGGCCATGAGGTCGGTCGCATGGCGGGCGTGAACGTGCCGCTGCATGCCTGTGAGCACTTCTATATCGTGACCGAAGGCATCTCGGGCCTGACGCAAATGCCGGTGCTGCGGGTGCCGGACGAGTGCGCTTACTACAAGGAAGACGCTGGGAAAATCCTGCTTGGCGCTTTTGAACCCAACGCCAAACCATGGGCAATGAACGGCATTCCCGACAGTTTTGAATTTGACCAGCTGCCAGAGGATTTTGACCACTTTGAACCCATTCTAGAGGCGGCTGTGAACCGGATGCCGATGCTGGCGGAGGCGGGTATTCATACCTTCTTCAACGGCCCCGAAAGTTTCACGCCGGATGACGCCTACCACCTCGGCCTAGCGCCTGAGATGGACAACGTCTGGGTTGCGGCCGGTTTCAACTCGATCGGTATCCAGTCCGCGGGCGGTGCGGGTATGGCCTTGGCACAATGGATGGATGCGGGCGAAAAACCCTTTGATCTGGGTGACGTGGACATCAGCCGCATGCAGCCGTTCCAGGGCAACAAAACCTATCTGTTTGAGCGCTCCAAGGAAACGCTGGGCCTGCTGTATGCCGACCATTATCCCTATCGCCAGAAAGCCACCGCGCGTGGAGTGCGGCGCACGCCGTTCCATCACCAATTGTTGGAGCAGGGCGCGGTTATGGGCGAATTGGCGGGTTGGGAACGGGCCAACTGGTTTGCCAACGAAGGGCAAGAGCGGGAATACCAATACACGTGGAAGCGCCAGAACTGGTTTGAAAACTCCGCCGCTGAACATCGTGCCATCCGCGAGAATGTGGGCATGTATGACATGTCGTCCTTTGGCAAAATTCGCGTCGAGGGGCCGGATGCCGAGGCCTTTATGAACTACGTGGGGGGCGGCGACTATTCGGTGCCCAACGGCAAGATCGTCTACACCCAGTTCCTGAACCGCACAGGCGGAATCGAGGCGGATGTGACGGTCACGCGGATGACGGAAACGTCGTATCTGGTGGTGACACCTGCGGCGACGCGGTTGGCGGATCAGACGTGGATGGAACGCCAAAAAGGCAACTTTAACGTGGTGATCACCGATGTGACCGCGGGCGAAGGTGTGCTGGCGATCATGGGGCCGAATGCGCGGAAATTGCTGGAGAAAGTCTCGCCCGCCGATTTCACCAATGCGACCAACCCCTTTGGCTCCGCTCAGGAGATCGAGCTTGGCATGGGCCTCGCCCGCGCGCATCGCGTGACCTATGTGGGCGAACTCGGTTGGGAGATTTATGTCTCCTCCGACATGGCGGGCCATGCCTTTGAAACGCTGTGGGACGCCGGTCAGGATATGGGGCTGAAACTTTGCGGGATGCACATGATGGACAGCTGCCGGATCGAAAAGGGCTTCCGCCACTTTGGCCATGACATCACCTGCGAAGATCATGTGGTGGATGCCGGCCTTGGCTTTGCCGTGAAGACGGACAAGCCTGATTTCATTGGCCGTGAGGCGGTGATCGCGCGCAAGGAAAGCGGACCGCAGAACCGTCTGTTGCAGTTCAAGCTGACCGATCCGGAGCCCTTGTTGTTCCACAACGAACCGATCCTGCGGGATGGCGAATATGTCGGCTATCTCAGCTCGGGCAACTATGGTCACACTTTGGGTGGGGCGATGGGGCTTGGTTATGTGCCGTGCGCAGGTGAGAAGGCCGCAGAGGTGCTGGCGTCGACATACGAGATCGACGTGATGGGCACGCGGGTGAAGGCGGAGGTTTCGCTCAAGCCGATGTATGACCCCAAATCCGAACGGGTGAAGGTCTAAAAGCTTGCCCTGAAATCCACGCGGACTCGCTGCGGGTTTCAGGGAAGATTTTTGCACGCCCTAAAATGGCGCCGGTCTGTTAGGCTGGCGACATGGACCATTTTTTGCTGCCGCATGTAAGCGGCGAAGTGTTTCTTGCCTATACCGGATTTGAAACCGATCTTTTGTTCAACCATGGCGCAGAGCTGCCGGGATTTGCGTCCTATCCTTTGCTTAAAAGCGCGGACGGGCGGGCTTTGTTGCGGCAGAGCTATCAATCGTTGATGGATTTGGGTGCGCGCGCTGGCGTCGGCGTCATATTGGAAAGCACTACGTGGCTTGCCAATCGAGAGCGCGGGGCAGCGATTGGGTATTCTCCTGAAGCGTTGCGGTCTGCCAATATTGAGGCGATCGCCTTTATGCAGGCGCTTAGAGGCAGCGAGGCCAATGTGTTGCTAAGCGCAAATGTTGGTCCGCGGGCGGACGCTTATGCGCCGGATGAGCGGATGGAGATTGCGCAGGCTGCGCGCTACCACGCCGAGCAAATGGACGCGCTGTCACAGACCAAGGCAGATTTGGTTAGCGGCTATACGTTGTCTTATCCGGAGGAAGCGGCTGGCATAGCCTTGGCGGCCAAGAACGCCGGATTGCCGGTTGTGATTGCCTTTACTGTGGAAACCGACGGGCGGCTGCCGGTTGGGGTGACGCTGGAGACAGCCCTTGCAGCAGTGGATCAGGCGACAGAGGGCTATCCCGCCTACTACATGGTGAATTGCGCCCATCCCGAACATCTGCGTGGTGCTTTGGGTGGGCCGGTGTGTCGTGCGCGATTGCGTGGTGTTGTAGCGAATGCATCACGGTGCAGCCACGCCGAATTGGACAACGCCGAGGTATTGGACAGTGGAGACCCCGAGGAGTTTGGAGCCCAGATGGCGCAGATTGCCCGTGAGAATCCTCAGATCTCTGTGCTTGGCGGGTGTTGCGGCACCGACATGCGCCATCTTGGGCACATGCTTGCGGCCCTGAATGCAGGTTAGACATCCCGACCATCACAAATTGTGATGCCGCCCAGCACATCTTTGCGGCTTTTCATTGTGGGGCGGCCCCGCTACCAAAGTGTGTCGCATTGGAGGAGGCATCGATGTCGGCAGCATCTGACACACCGGAAGACAAAGACACGGCGCAGGGCTTTCTTTTTGCCTTGGCGGCTTATGTTTTTTGGGGCTTTCTCCCACTTTTCATGAAGATGGTGGCCCATATTTCACCGGTGGAAGTGGTGGCACATCGCGTGATCTGGTCCATCCCGATCGCAGGGGCGATTTTGCTGGTGATGCGCCGCACAGATGCGCTTGTGGCAGCTCTCAAAAGCCCGCGGACTTTGTTTATGGCCTGTGTCACGGCGACTTTGGTGTCGGTGAATTGGGGTGTGTATGTCTGGTCGATTGCCACGGACCACGCGCTTGATGCGGCGCTGGGGTATTACATCAACCCCTTGTTCAGCATCGCCTTGGCGGCGGTTTTGCTGGGTGAGAAACTTACACGACTTCAGTGGATTGCGGTTGGTCTGGCGGCTGCGGCTGTCGGTGTGCTTTGGTATGACGCCGGCACGCTGCCTTGGGCTGCCTTGACCCTGACCGTGTCTTGGGGGTTTTACGCATTTTTCAAGAAATCCCTGCCTGTTGGGCCGAACCAGGGCTTTCTGCTTGAGGTGTTGATCCTGAGCGTTCCGGCCACCGCATACCTTATTTGGCTGACGGCTCAGGGTCAGGGGCATTTCCTGAGTTCAGCTTATGACACGTGGTTGCTGTTGACCTGTGGTGTGGTCACGGCTGTGCCACTGATGCTCTATGCCAATGGCGCAAAACTGCTGCGACTCTCCACGATCGGCATCATGCAATACATTGCGCCGACCATGATTTTTCTGGTTGCCGTGATTATCTTCAAAGAACCGTTCGGGCAGGCCCGAATGATCGCTTTTCCGATGATCTGGGCGGCTTTGGTGGTCTATTCGATCCCGATGCTCAGAGAATTCCGGCGTCGTTAGAGGTTCGCGTAGATGTGCCCTGCGATGAGTTTTGCCCAAAGCGCGTAGGCGTCTTCTGACGGGTGATAGCCGTCAGAGGCCTGAAAGCGGGGCTCAAAGGGAATGTCGATTGGCAGATGGGTCAGGATCGGGTGCCTGGCCGCGAGATCGGCAAGGCCACGGTCCAGCCGTTTGGCCTGTTCTCCCAGTACCCATCGCAGAGGTTGGGGCAGTTCCGGATAGAGCCCCATAGGCGGCAATCCGGAGGCAACCATCAGGCGCGCGCCGTAGGTTGCGGACATCAGATCGGCCAGTTGTTTTTGCCGCGCGACCCATGTGCCCAGCGACGTCGCGCGGGTGACATCGTTCACGCCGAGTGCGGATACCACAACATCCACGGATTGCGGCATGAGGGTCTCGATGTGGTTGAGAGTTACCCACGTTGTGGCGCTGGTGGCGGCTTCAAGGCGCCAATGGACGCGATGTGTTTGCGACAGGTGATCGACCAATTGGCCGGAGAGCGCTTTGGCTTGGGTGGTCGCGCCAACGCCTGCGGCCGAACTGTCGCCGATGATCAGCAGTCGCATGGGTGGCCCGTCGCCCGCCGTGCCTGATCGGGCACCCGGAGGTTCAGGCAGCTGGTTGACCCGCCGCCGAACGCCAAGGCCCTGCGCCACCAGAAGTGGCACAAGGGGGATGCGGATGAGTTGGTCGAAAGCGGGCAAGACCCTAGCTCAGCGCGTCTTTGAACTTGAGAAACCGAGGGTCAGTCATGACGCGCTTGTTCATCGCTTCGCGCAGGGCACCGATGGTTTTGTAGGGGCGCATCACCACTTCGAAGTGTTGGATCTCGCCTGCATCGTTCAGGGTGATCAGGTCGACGCCCACACAATCAAAGTCTCCGACTTTGCACTGAAATTCCAGCGCCCAGTCGTTGCCGTCTCCCATGACGCGGCGATAGCGGAAGTCGGTGAACACCTGCCCCACGTGGCCAAGAACTGCGGCTGCGGCATCACGGCCGGTCCATGTGGCCCAATAGGTTGGCGGTTGGAAGGTCACATCTTCGGCCAGAAGGCCCTTGATGTCGTCCTCGTTGCCTTTGGCGACAACCTCTTGCATGCGTGTGATGGTCGGATGCATGTCTCTCTCCCTTGATGATCTAATCACTGTTCAGATTGCTGATGGCAGAGGCCATGGCAAGGCTGACGTTGGGTTGAGGCCGTGGCGTCAAAGGGCTATGGCAGGGCCTATGGTAGAGATCACACCCTATGACCCGCCGCAGGATCCGTTGGAGATTTTGCATGAGGACAGCGACATAATTGCGGTCAACAAGCCTTCTGGCCTGTTGTCGGTGCCTGGGCGCGGAGAGCATCTGGCGGATTGTCTGATCACGCGGGTGCAGGCGGCGTTTCCGCAGGCGTTGTTGGTGCATCGACTGGATCGGGATACGTCGGGTGTGATGGTCTTTGGACAAACCCCGCATGCGCAGCGCCATCTGTCGATGCAGTTTGAGCAACGCAAAACGCGCAAGACCTATGTGGCGCGTGTTTGGGGGCGGATGGAAGAGAAAACCGGAACTGTGGACTTGCCGTTGATTGTGGATTGGCCGAACCGGCCGTTGCAGATGGTCGATCACGAGAACGGCAAACCGGCGGTGACGGAGTATCGCGTGTTGAAAGCAACGGACGCCGAAAGCCGTGTGCGGCTTTTCCCCAAGACAGGGCGGAGCCATCAGTTGCGGGTGCATATGCTGGCGTTGGGGCATGTGATTTTGGGCGATCCTTTGTATGCCGAGGGTGCGGCGCGGGATTTTGACCGGCTGATGCTGCATTCCGAAGAGTTGCGGATCAATCACCCCGAGAGCGGTAAGGGCATGGGGTTTCGCGCGAAAGCGCCGTTCTGAGGTTTTGCTGTGACTTCGCATATCCTCATGACTCGCAATGAGAACAAAACGTGAATATAGTAGCGACTCACTATGGTTGCCGAGTTCTGCATCACCTCGAATTTCACATTTCTCACCGGAGCCTCGCATCCGGAGGAGTATATGCGGCGTGCGGCAATGGCCGGATTGGACGCGATTGCGATTGCTGATGTGAACAGCGTGGCGGGCATTGTCAGAGCTCATACCGAAGCGCGGGAAATTGCGCGTAAAGTGCGCGAACGGTCCCGTGTGGACGACGCAACGGGACTGATTGGTCCGCCATGCCCCGACCACATCCCCAAGCCACCAAGCGCGCCGATTTATGCCACGCCGCGTCTGATGCCTGCGGCGCGGCTGGAGTTCACCGATGCGCCGCCGCTCACGGCCATTCCCGAGAATCGGCAGGGATGGGCAAGTCTGTGTCGTATCCTGTCCAAAGGACGGCTGAGGGCGGAGAAAGGCAGTTGTCTCCTTACGTTGTCCGATCTCGTGGATTTTGCTGAGGGGCTGCAACTGATCCTGCATCCGGCGCAGCTGGGACTGGCGGGAGGCTGCGGCGCGAGCGGGTGGGAGCAGCATGTGCATCGGCTGACGCGCCGCTTTGCCGGCAAGATGCAGCTTGGTCTGACGCCTGCCTATGACGGCGAGGACGAGGCGCGGTTTGCGACCCGCAAGGCCGAGGCGGCGCGGATGAATATGCCGCTGGTGGCGACCTGCGCGCCGGTCATGCATCAGGGGCGGCGGCGGCGGTTGGCGGATGTTCTGAGCGCGGTGCGGCTGGGGTGTCGCGTGGATGCGCTGGGCAAGGGGGCGCAGGCCAATGGGGAGCGGCGAATGCGCTCTGCCAGCGAAATGACGCGGCTGTTTGAGGGGTACGAGGGCGCGCTCGCGCAGACCGAGCGGTTGCAGGAGATTTGCACCTTTTCGCTGGATGAATTGCGCTATGAATACCCCTCCGAGGTGGCACAGGGAGAAACCGCGGCGGAGCGGCTCAGGCGGTTGTCTTACGAGGGCCTGCGCTGGCGCTATCCGCATGGCGCACCGGAGAAAGTGCGCGCCATGCTGGAGCATGAGCTCGCGCTGATCACCAAGCTGAATTATGAGCCGTATTTCCTGACGGTGCGCGATGTGGTGGCCTTTGCCCGCAGTCGCGATATTCTCTGTCAGGGGCGGGGAAGTGCTGCGAATTCAGTGGTTTGTTATTGCCTTGGTGTGACCTCGGTCAGCCCTGAAATTGGCACGATGGTGTTTGAGCGCTTCGTGAGCGAGGCCCGTGATGAGCCGCCGGATATCGACGTCGACTTTGAGCACGAACGGCGCGAGGAGGTGATCCAGCACATCTATGAACGCTATGGCCGTCATCGGGCGGGGCTCTGTGCGACGGTGGTGCATTACCGTGGCAAGCGCGCGATCCGCGAAGTGGGCCGCGCGATGGGGCTGACGGAGGATACGATCAGCGCGCTCAGTTCGCAGCTTTGGGGGTTTTTCTCCACTGATGCGGTGCAGGATGAACGGATGCGGGAGATCGGGCTGGACCCGACCGATAGGAGGCTCGCGCAGACGATGGATCTGGTGCATGAAATCATCGGCTTTCCACGCCACCTGAGCCAGCATGTGGGTGGCTTCATCATGACCGAGGGGCGGCTGGATGAGTTGGTGCCGATCGAGAACGCTAGCATGGAGGACCGGACGGTCATTTGCTGGGACAAGGATGACATTGATTCACTGGGGATTTTGAAGGTCGATGTGCTGAGTCTCGGCATGTTGACCTGCATCCGCAAAGGCTTTGATTTGTTGGCGCGCCATCACGGGATGGACCTCGCGTTGGCGACGATTCCGCCTGAAGATCCAACAGTTTATGACATGCTGTGCAAGGCCGACAGCATTGGGGTGTTTCAGGTTGAAAGCCGTGCGCAGATGAACTTTCTGCCGCGCATGAAACCGCGCAATTTTTACGATCTGGTGATCGAGGTGGCGATCATACGACCTGGTCCCATTCAGGGGGATATGGTGCATCCCTATATCCGGCGTAGGAACGGCGAGGAGACTGTGACCTTTCCCTCGGATGAGTTGGGCGAGGTGTTGGGCAAGACGCTGGGCGTGCCTCTGTTTCAGGAACAGGCGATGCAGATCGCCATTATCGGGGCGGGGTTTAGCCCCGAGGAAGCGGACCGGTTGCGGCGCTCTTTGGCGACCTTCAAGAAGCACGGATCGGTGAGCGAATTTCACGACCGGTTCATGCGCGGGATGAAGAAAAACGGCTATGACGAAGAGTTCGCGGCGCGGTGTTTTTCCCAGATCGAGGGGTTCGGATCTTATGGGTTTCCCGAAAGTCATGCGGCGTCTTTTGCCTTGCTGGTCTATGCGTCGGCCTGGATCAAATGCCATCATCCCGGCATCTTTGCCTGTGCGTTGCTGAACAGCCAGCCGATGGGATTTTATGCGCCTGCCCAGATCGTTAGGGATGCGCGGGAGCATGGGGTTGAGGTGCGTGCGGTCGATATCAACGAGAGTTTCTGGGACAATGTGATGGAGCCGGACGGGCGCGGTGGGCTGGCGCTGCGGCTTGGGTTCCGGCAGGTGCGGCGACTGCGTGAAGAAGACGCGGCCTGGATCACGGCGGCGCGGGGAAACGGGTATCAGACGGTTGAGGATGTGTGGCGGCGGGCGGGCATCGGGCCGCATGTGTTGACGCGGTTGGCAGAGGCGGATGCCTTTGCGTCCTTGGGGCTAAAGCGGCGGGAGGCGTTGTGGGAGGCCAAGGCGATCCGGTCCGAAAAACCGCTGCCGTTGTTTGCGGGCGACATGGATGGTGAGGGCATTGTGGAGGCGGCGGCCATGTTGCCTGAGATGAGCATGGGGGAGCAGGTGGTGGAGGACTATGTGTCCATGCGGCTGACGCTTCGAAAGCACCCCGTGGCGCTGCTGAGGCACCTGTTGACGCCGGGGGAGCCGAATCAGGGGTTAACGGATTGAAATTTTGTGATTTTGTGGGGTCGGCATCACGTCGGTAAAACGTCGGTATTGCGTCGGTGCATTTTTGAGTTCGGACGTTTGTTACCCCTGCGGGCGTTGCTTTTGTCGGGGGGCGTGCCGCGCCCGCAGAGCAACGCGCGCAAAGGAAGACTAGTGGACCACCGCGCGCAGGGCGTGGGTTTGGGGCACATGGGCGGCCGCGCTGCGGACCATGGCGGACATGGCAAAGCTGAATTCTGTGACGAGACCGGCAAAGGCCTGTGCCATGTCGGGGCGCACAAGCAGAGCGGACAGAAGAGTGGCCTCTTCGTGCTCGTCGTTCATTGCATGGCTGATCAGAGCGGCAAACACAGCCTCGTCCGCGCCAAGGCAGTCGCAGGAGCAGGCGTGGCGGCAAAGAGGGCGGCGGCCGTATGTGCGGGCGCAGTCCAGCAGTTCTGAAAGGACTGCTTTGGCGTTGCGTCCTCGGGCCGGTCCCAGCGTCATGGCAAGATCGGCCGTCAATTGCGTGTCAGATCCCGCGTCGCGATTGCAGGCGCGCAGGCAGCGCACCGCCATGCGTTCAGCGGGGGCAAGGTCGGACAGCCAACCGACACGGCGGGCTCCGGGGTGCGGTCGGCGGCTCATTTTGTCAGGATCAATTTGCCGGCGCGGGTGATGCGCAGGGTATAGAGTTGATCGTTGAGCTGAATATGCGCCAATCCGTTGGATCCGGTCAGAATCTGGGCGTCATGCACAGGGGTGGCAGGAGTTTGGGCGGGGTTGGAAAATTGCATGGTCATGGAAGCCTCCTGAGGGTCACTTGTTGGCTTCCCGACAGGGCGGGTGGCTCGCTTCCGAGTAATCTGACAGAAATAGTCGGGATAATCAAGTTTGATAGTTGGAGTCAAAAATCGGTGATTTTCCGCCAGTTCTATGTGAGTTGACTAAAATTTTAGCGGATGGCCCCTACCTATGCGTCAGAGCAGATTCGAAACGGCAACGGAATGGGGCCATGGCACAAATGATGAACCCTGCAATTGAAAGGGCGCTGACGCAGGCGGCGCAGATGACAGATCACTCAACATCCGCGGGCGCAGGGCAGCCCTTGGCATTTTTGACGCGTCCCAGTGATGCGGTGATCGACCGGATTATGAATGAAACGCAGGCCAAGCCGCTGGCGCTTGGGCTGAAGCAGCAGCTGACTCAGGCGATGGCGCGATTGCGCGGGCTGATTGAGCCGGAAGAGCGCCGCGCGCAGATGCGTTTGGTCGCGGATTTGCAGACCCGATTGGGTTTGGAAATGAACGTGATGCAGAAATACGGGTGAGCCTCTGCAATTTCAGAGATCACGGGACGGCGACACCCTCGGGCAGGAACGCCCGGGGGTGTTGTCTTTTGCCGGAAGGCGGGCTTTGGCACAAAGAAAAACCCCGAGCGCTACAGCCCGGGGTTTCTTGTTTGAGTATGTCGCCAAGGCTTAGCCGTTGGTGAAATCCGGATAGGCTTCCATGCCGAGTTCGGACATGTCCAGACCGTTGATCTCGTCTTCTTCGCTGACGCGGATGCCCATGACAGCTTTGAGGATCAGCCAGAGGATCAGGGAAGCGACGAAGGTGAAGGCGCCGTAAGCCACGATGCCGGTCAGCTGTGCGCCGATGGTGGCTGAGCCGGAGAAGGCCACGGCGATCGTGCCCCAGATGCCAGCCACGAGGTGTACCGGAATGGCACCAACAACGTCGTCGATCTTGAGCTTGTCGAGCAGCGGCACGGTGAAGACCACGATGACACCACCGACACCACCAATCAGCAGCGAGCCGAAGAGCGAAGGTGCGAGAGGTTCAGCGGTGATGGACACGAGGCCAGCCAGAGCGCCGTTCAGGATCATGGTCAGGTCCGGCTTTTTGTAGAGAACCTGTGTGAGGATCAGAGCGGCAACAGCACCCGCGGCTGCGGCCATGTTGGTGTTGGCGAAGATGCGCGATACGTCGGTCACGTCACCCACGGTGCCCATTGCGAGCTGCGAGCCGCCGTTGAAGCCGAACCAGCCAAGCCACAGGATGAATGTCCCCAGAGTGGCGAGTGCGAGGTTGGAGCCGGGCATCGGGATGGTGCGGCCGTTTTTGTATTTGCCGATACGCGGGCCGAGCACGAGGGCACCGGCGAGCGCTGCCCAGCCACCTACGGAGTGTACAATGGTGGAGCCTGCGAAGTCGGAGAAGCCGCGTTCAGACAACCAGCCGCCGCCCCACTGCCAGGAGCCGGAGATCGGGTAGAGGATGCCGGTCAGGACAACCACAAAGGCGAGGAAGGGCCACAGTTTGATGCGTTCGGCCAAAGCACCCGACACGATGGACGCGGTTGCGGCTACAAACATCAGCTGGAAGAAGAAGTCGGAGCCGACAGAGGCGTAGTCAAGCGCTGCATCGGTGGCTGCGAGGCCCACAGGCTCCAGCACGGTCGGCACGAAGTTGAACGCGATGAAGCCGTTGAAATCACCCGGATACATCAGGTTGAAGCCCACCAGCCAATACATGATGGCCGCGATGGAGAAGAGCGCCATGTTCTTGGTCAGCTGCATGGTCACGTTCTTGGAACGTACGAGGCCTGCTTCGAGCATGGCAAAGCCAGCTGCCATCCAGAATACCAAGAAGCCGCCCATCAGGAACAGCAGGGTGGTCATGATGTAGGGGCCGATTTCGTTGAAGTCGGGCGCGGCCGCGGCTTCGTCAGCAAAGCCCAGGCTCGGCAGCGCGATCAGCGCGGCGGGCAAGGCATATTTCGTAAAGGTTTTCATCTGTGTATTCCTTCCTTGCGACGCCTTAGATGGCGTCTGCATCCGTTTCGCCGGTGCGCACGCGAATGGCTTGCTGCACGTCCAGCACAAAGATTTTGCCGTCGCCGATCTTGCCGGTCTGAGCGGTTTTCGTGATGGTCTCGACAACCTGGTCGGCCATGTTGGCAGCAACCACGAGTTCGAGTTTGACCTTTGGCACGAAGTTCACGGCGTATTCCGCGCCGCGGTAGATTTCTGTGTGGCCAGATTGAGAGCCGAAGCCTTTGATTTCAGTGACCATCATGCCGCGAACACCGATATCGGTCAGCGCCTCGCGGACCTCCTCCAGTTTGAACGGCTTGATCGTTGCAATAATCAGTTTCACCTTGTTCCCCTTTGTCGTGAGCAGGGGCGCCCCCTGCGACTTTGCAGGTGCAGAAAAACCCGTCGTGGTGCTGAAAACGAAGGCTTGAGTGGAATTTCGCGGGCTTTTTCGAGTCTGGGCGCCTAAAATTTCACCGGATGGGAGGGCTTGCTCAAAAAATAATCGGCATCAGGACGATTTTGGCGCGGGGTACGGCTCTACAATGGTCGGTCGATCGGCTAAGCTGGGCAAAAATACGGTGGCGAGCAGGGCTACAGAATGAGTGATTCAGGTCGTAAGAAACCGCCATTGGTGGCGGAAAAGCGGTATGGCAAGGGGCCAGCCAAGAAAGCTGCGCCGAAACGCAAGGCTGCCCCCAAGAAGACCGCACGCAAGCGCGCCGCGCCGAAACGGGCCGCCAAAAAGCGCAATCCTATTGTTGCATTCTTTCTGAACATCATTGGTTGGATCTGGCGTGTGATCTGGGCGTTCACGTGGCGGATCGGTTTGGTGGTCGGGATCGTGATCGGTTTGGCTGTCAGTTATTTCTATATGACATTGCCGGAGGTTGAGGATTTGCTCGACGGTCGGGCCCGCGGCTCTGTGACTTTGCTGGACCGCGACGATCAGGTTTTTGCGTGGCGCGGCGATCAGTTCGGCGGCGCGGTCACGGCGGAGACCATTTCGGAACATCTGAAGAATGCCGTGGTGGCGACCGAAGACAAACGGTTTTACCGGCACATCGGAGTGAGCCCACGCGGTGTGGCGAGCGCGATCCGGATCAACGTGCAAGAGGGGCGCAGCCCGCTGTCGGGTCATGGTGGATCGACGATCACCCAGCAAACCGCGAAACTGTTGTGTCTGGGCGTGCCGTTTGATGCGGATATTTGGGAAACCGAGGCCGCATATGTGCGCGATTGTCGCCAGAGTTCGCTTTGGCGAAAGATCAAAGAAGCCATCTATGCGATGGCGATGGAGACCAAATACACCAAAGATGAAATCCTGTCGGTCTATCTGAACCGCGCCTATATGGGTGGCGGTGCTTACGGGGCGGAAGCCGCTACGCAGCGCTATTTCGGCAAGCCGGCGGCCAATGCCAATCCGGCGGAAAGTGCCATGCTGGCGGGGCTTTTGACAAAGCCTTCGACATTGGCGCCGACAGCAAACCTGAAGCGGTCGCAGGATCGTGCGGCGACGGTGTTGCGGCTGATGAACGAGCAGCGGTATCTGACGGATGAGGAAACCGCCTATTGGCAGAACAATCCGGCGACGTTGTCGGATGCGGCGGCGGAAAGTGCCGGCGGGTATTTTGCCGATTGGGTGATGTCGACGGGGCCTGAGTTTTTCACGCGCAACACAACCGAGGATGTGATCCTGAAGACGACCTTTGACGGGCGGATTCAGCAGGCAGCCGAGGACGGGTTGGCTTGGGTGTTTGAGAATAAGGTGCGCGAGGGGTCCAAGGCGCAGGCGGCTGTGGTTGTGATGAGCGCGGACGGTGCGGTGCGGGCGATGGTTGGCGGACGGGAAACCAAAGTGTCCGGTGCGTTTAACCGCGCGGTGCAGGCCAAACGCCAAACCGGCAGTGCATTCAAACCCTTTGTCTATGCCACGGCGCTGGAGCGGGGTGGGCATTATGATGACCGTGTGTTGGATGAACCTTATTGCCAGACCATCCCCGGATCGGGCGAATGGTGCCCCAAGAACTATACCGGCAAATACTATGGCGAAGTGACCCTGGCCTTTGCGCTGCAGAATTCGCTCAACATTCCTGCGGTGAAGGTCAGCGAGAAAGCCGGGCGCGAAAATGTGCGCACGGTTGCCGAGATGTTCGGGATCGAAAGCGATCTGGCGGCGGGGCCTGCTTTGGCTTTGGGTGCATCCGAAAGCTCTCTGGTTGAAATGACGGGCGCCTACGCCGGCATTCTCAACGGTGGCTCTTCGGTGACGCCTTATGGATTGGTGGAACTGCGCCTTTTGGGGGATGACGAGCCGCTGATGGGCACAGGCGGCGGCATTGGCGAGCGGGTGATTTCAGACGCCGCGTCGCGCGAATTGGTTTGGATGATGGAAAAAGTCGTGAGCGAAGGCACCGGCGGGCGGGCGAAGATCGACGGCTGGCAGGTGGCGGGCAAAACCGGCACCACACAGGCCGCGCGAGATGCATGGTTCATCGGGTTCACCAATGAATATGTCGCGGGGGTCTGGATGGGCTATGACGACAACACGCCGTTGACGGGTGTCACTGGGGGCGGTTTGCCGGCGGAAATTTTCCGCGAGACCATGACGCGGGTGCATGAGGGGATCGAGCCGCGGCCTTTGCCCGCCTTTGTGCCCAAGCCCCAGCAACGCGCGCCACAGACACGCCAGCGACAGGGCCAGAACCTTGAGGGCGTAGTGAACGGGATCCTGCGGGATATCTTTGGCGGAAACTGAGCGGGCCGGGTGCCGCAAGATCAAAAAGCAAAAGGGCGCGTCCGGTCGGGCGCGCCGTTTGCATTTGTCTTGTGCGCGGTGACTAGCCTGCCTTTTTTAACTCCGCGATCAAAGCGTTGATGTCGCCTTTGTTTTTGTCGAGCATCGCGCCGATCTCGGCTTTTTCGGACAGTCGCAGGGAGATGCCCTCGATGATCATGTCAAAAAACTTGCTGCTGCCGGATTTGTCGGACACCAGAAAGTTGACTTCGAACGGGGCCTGACCACGCAAACGCGCGGTGCCTTTGACCTCGTGGAAGCTTTTGACTTTGCGCACACCGTTGACCTCGATCTGTCCGCCGACAAATTCGTTGAACCGTTTGCCGTATTTGCGGGCGATGTAGCCTTGAAATGCCTTGGTATAGGCGCGGGACTGGCTGCTGGTGAGGCGGCGGGCATCGGGGCCGAGCGCGGAGCGGGCGATGATGTTCACATCGGCATATTTGGAGAAGATCTTTTCGAAATCGCGGATCATTGAATTCAGCGGCTTGCCGGAAGCAATGACCTTGTTGATGTCGGCCACGGCGCGATCCACCAGCGATTTTGCCTGTGCATCGGTCAGAGCGAGCGCGGGCGTCGCAAGGACAGCCAGCGAGGCTGCGGCGGATGCAAGAAAGCCGCGGCGGGAAACCTTAGAAATCGTCATAGGGGTCGTCATAGGGATCAAAACCTTCTTCACCTTCACCGGGGACAGAATCAATTCCAAGTTGGAATCGGCGATTCTGCAAATAAAGAATCCGTGCCTGCGCGTAGCTGTCGGCGCTGTCATAAAGCAGGCTGTCGACTGTTTCCTGATAGTCGTAACGCGTGCCCATGGCATTCACCACATAGGCGGCGGGGCTGAGATAGCTGGTGGGTTCCTTCAGCACGACGAAGAACGGGTCAAAGAAAATATCGACCACAACACCCACCGTATCGCGTGAGGTGGATGGTCCGAGGAACGGCAGTTCGACATAGGGGCCTTCCTCAGCGCCCCAGACATGCAGGGTTTCGCCAAAGTCGGTGTCATGACGTTTCATGCCAAAGAGCGAGGCCACGTCCACAAAGCCGCCAAAACCAACAACAGTGTTGATCACAAAGCGCGCGGCGCTGTTTCCGGCGCCCGCCAGATTGCCCTGAAACGTGTTGTTGAGCACATCGTTGGGCAGAGATAGGTGGTCGCTAAAGTCGCCAACGCGGTCACGGATTTCCGGCGGCACCACATTGCCGTAGCCGGAAGAGGCCGGAGACAGCAGCGCGCGGTCTATGGCCTTGTTGAACTCGTGTGTGCCGCGGTTGTTTTGCTCGTGTGGGTCATAAATCAGCCCCCTTTGCACGCTATTTGCGCCGCCACAGGCCGACAAAAGCAACGCCGCGCAGAGAGCCGCTGGCCGAATTATCGTTGTAAAACTGAGCTTAACGCGCGATGACACCGTAGTATTTCTCAATTAGTAACTGATTGTGAGACATTTAGTAGAACGAATGGCTGACCTGAATGGCACGGAAAGAATCTGTTGTGCCTGTGGCCGAATGGAAACAGTAACGGCTCCTTGGGTAGAATTGCCACAGTTTTGTGGTCGCTGAAAGAGAGAAGACGCAGGATTAACACATGAGCGCCAGATCGCCGCATAACGGATTGGAAGAACTGCGTGCCGCACGGGCAGAAAGCCGGTCGCTTTATTGGGCCGTCGGGTTATTCAGTGTGTTTGTAAACCTGCTGATGCTGACGGGGCCTCTGTTTATGTTGCAGGTCTATGATCGCGTGCTGGGCAGTCAATCCGAAGAAACGTTGTTTGCGATGGCGCTTTTGGCGACGTTTTTGTTTGCCATGATGGGCATTCTGGATTTCGTGCGGGGCCGTGTGATGGCGCGGGTCGGGGCGCGGTTCCAATCGCGCATGGACCGGCGTGTGTTTGACGCGGCGATGCGGCGGTCGGCCTTGGGCAGCTCGCAAAATGCACAGACCGGATTGAACGACTTGGAATCGGTTCAGCGGCTGATGACCTCGCCGGTTCTGATGGGTTTTTTCGACATGCCGTGGACCCCGATTTTCCTTGTGGGGATTTCGCTTTTCCATCCGTGGCTGGGGCTTTTGGCGACTGTGGGTGGCGGTATTCTGATTGCCGCGACGGTGATCAACCAGCTGACGACGCGCAAAGTGTCCGCCGATATGGCGATTTCAGGTCACACGGCCAACCGGATGTCTTCGCAGATGCAGTCCGAGGCGGAGATGGTCGTGGCACTGGGCATGCGCAAGGCAGCCTTTGACCGCTGGGAGACAGCGCGCGACAAGTCGTTGCTGTCGACGCTGGCGGCGTCGGATCGTGGGGGCGGATTTACGTCTGTGACCAAGACATTCCGCCTGTTTTTGCAATCGGCCATGTTGGGTCTCGGGGCCTATCTCGCGCTGAAAGGCGAGGTCACACCGGGAGCGATGATCGCGGGCTCGATCCTGTTGGGCCGTGCCTTGGCTCCGGTGGAGCAGGCAGTGAACCAATGGCAGGTGGTGCAAGCCGCGCGGCGCGGGTGGACCAACCTTGCGCAGTTGCTGAGTGAGGTGCCACCAGAGCCGACGCGCACGAAATTGCCAGTGCCTGCGGCGCGGCTTGAGGTGCAGCAATTGACTGTTTTGCCGCCCGGAGAGACACAAGCGACTCTGCGAATGGTGAGTTTTGACCTCAAGCCAGGACAGGCGGTTGGCGTGATTGGCGCGTCCGGTGCGGGCAAATCGACCTTGGCGCGGGCCTTGACCGGTGTGTGGCGCGCGGCGGGCGGCAAGGTGCGCCTCGATGGTGCGGCGCTTGAGCAATACGACCCGACCGAGTTGGGCCAATACATCGGATATTTGCCTCAGAGGGTAGAACTGTTTGACGGCAGTATCGCAGAGAACATCGCACGTTTGGCGGCTGAACCGGACCCGGAAAAGGTGGTCGCGGCGGCCAAAAAGGCGGATGCGCATGAGATGATCCTGAAGTTGCCGGATGGGTATGACACGCAGGTTGCCGCGCATGGCGGGCGGCTGTCGGGCGGACAGATGCAGCGGATCGGTCTGGCGCGGGCGATGTATGGTGATCCTGTTTTTATGGTGCTGGATGAGCCGAATTCAAATTTGGACAACGAAGGCTCCAATGCGCTCAATAATGCGATCCGCTCGGCCAAGGCCGACGGGCGCAGTGTTCTGATTATGGCGCACCGCCCTGCGGCGATCAAAGAATGTGATCTTCTGCTGATGCTGGAAGATGGCCACAAGCGCGCCTTTGGGCCGCGGGATGAGGTGATGCGCGAAGTGTTGAAAAACTATCAGGACGTGCAAGGCAGCGCCGGTCCGGGAGGTGTGCAATGAGCCAACGGCATGAGTTTTCCGTCCGTGGGCCGTTGGTCTTTGGCGTTTTGGCGTTGACCGTTTTGCTTGGCGGGTTCGGGGTCTGGTCGGTGGCGACGGAGATTTCGGGCGCGATCATCGCATCTGGTCGGGTCGAAGTGGATCGCAACCGGCAGGTGGTTCAACACATCGACGGCGGAATTGTCACCGAGATCAACGTGGATGAGGGCGATCTGGTGGAGGCGGATCAGTTGTTGATTCGGCTCGACGATACGTTGCTGCGGTCGGATCTGTCGGTTGTTGAAGGCCAGCTTTGGGAAATGATGGCGCGGCGCGGACGCCTTGAGGCGGAGAGGGATGGCAGCGACGCGATTTCTTTTGAAGCGGATCTGCTGGAGGCGGAACAGGCCAGCAGCGATGTCGCCGGTGTGGTTAACGGTCAACGCAATCTTTTTGAGGCGCGGCGGGACACCTTGCGGCAAGCGACAGAGCAGTTGGACAAACAGGTGGTGCAAATCCGCAACCAGATGGACGGGTTGGGCGCACAGACCGAGGCGTTGAGCGTTCAGTTGGGACTTATCCAAAAGGAATTGGCGGACCAGCAGCAATTGTTTGACAAGGGGCTGGCGCAGGCGGCTCGGGTGCTGGCCTTGCAGCGAGAAGAAGCCGGTTTGGCGGGACAGGTCGGTGAGTTGACCGCGACCCGCGCACAAGCAGAGGTGCGGATCACGGAGATCGACATCGAGAAGCTCAAACTTGAGACCGCGCGCCGTGAGGAGGCGATTTCTACCCTGCGCGATCTGCGCTATCGCGAGTTGGAGTTGATCGAAAAACGCCGGAATATTCTGGCGCGACTGAACCGGTTGGACATCCGTTCCCCCGTTGCCGGAGTGGTCTACGGATTGCAGGTCTTTGCGCTTCAGTCGGTGATCCGGCCCGCAGATCCGGTATTGTTTGTCGTGCCGCAGGACCGTCCGTTGGTGGTGGCGGCGCAGGTGCCGACGATCCATGTGGATCAGGTGTTTCCGGGACAGGATGTGACGCTGCGGTTCTCGGCCTTTGACCAGCGCACGACGCCGGAACTACTCGGGCGGGTGACGCAGATTTCGGCAGATGCTTTTCAAGATGATGCGACGGGCGTGTCGTTCTATCGGGCGGAAATCGAGCTTGCTGAAGGCGAAGAGGAGAAGTTGCCGACAGAGGTGGCTTTGATACCGGGCATGCCGGTGGATGCTTATCTGAAAACGCAGGACCGGACGCCGTTGGCCTATCTTATCAAACCGCTTTCGGACTATTTCGTGAAGGCCTTCCGCGAGAGTTGATCGCTGGATTGCACCCTGCCAGTGCGTGGGGTGCGCGTCGTTTGATTTTTCGCACTTTCCAATTGAGGCCGGCGGCAGTAGCGTCGCGGCGACTATCAAATGGGAGCGAAACCAATGAGCGAACTTGAAACACGTCTTGCGGAGCTGGGTGTGAAACTGCCCGATGTTGCGGCGCCCGCGGCAAACTATGTGCCTTTTGTGCAGGTCGGTGACATCGTTTATATCTCTGGCCAGATTTCGCAGAATGCAGACGGTCTGATCCTTGGCAAGTTGGGTCAGGACATGGACACCGAAGCCGGTGCGGCGGCTGCACGGACCTGTGCGATCGGTCTTCTGGCCGCGGTCAAAGCGGCATGTGGCGGCGATCTGGATCGTCTGGTGCGCGTTGTTAAGCTGACCGGCTTTGTCAACTCGACCGGCGACTTCACCGAACAGCCCAAAGTGATCAACGGCGCGTCCGATTTCCTTGTCGAAGCGCTCGGCGATAAGGGCCGTCATTCGCGGTCTGCGGTTTCCGCCGGTGCGCTGCCGCTGGGTGTGGCCGTGGAGATCGAAGGTATCTTCCAGATCAAGTAAGGCCTGCGATATGAGCAAACTGGACCCCCGTTTTGTCAGCACGCCTTTGGCGCATCGGGCCTTGCACGATGTGACGGACGGGCGTCCGGAAAACAGCCGCGCGGCGATCCGCGCGGCGATCGACTATGGCTATGGCATCGAGATTGACCTGCAACTGTCGTCTGATGGCGTTGCCATGTGTTTTCACGACTATCAGTTGGAGCGGCTGGCCGATGCCAAAGGGGCGGTGCGGCAACGCACGGCAGCGGAGCTTGGCGAGATACCGCTTTTGGGCGGGGCGGAAGGCATTCCGACGTTTGCCGAGGTTTTGAAGCTGGTCGCAGGGCGCGTTCCTCTGCTCGTTGAGATCAAAGATCAGGACGGGATCATGGGCCCCAATGTCGGCCCGTTGGAAGAGGCCGCCGCGCGGGATGTGGCCGGATACGACGGCCCGTTGGCATTCATGTCGTTCAACCCGCACAGCGTGGCCAAGATGGCCGAATTTGCACCGGATGTGCCAAGAGGTATCGTGACGGACGGATATTCCGAAGACGACTGGCTGCTTTTGAAGCCCGAAGTGCGGGACCATTTGCGCGAGGTGCCGGATTATGACCGCGTCGGGGCCAGCTTTATCAGCCATCAGGCCAGTGATTTGGGCCGTGATCGTGTGGCTGCTCTGAAAGCAGGTGGCGCGCATGTGTTTTGCTGGACCATCAGGTCGCCCGAGCAGGAAGCCGAGGCCCGCAGGGTTGCCGAAAACGTGACCTTTGAGGGCTACCTCGCGGCAAAGTCAGCTACATGATCCATCCGCGTGCTTGAAGCGGGCGTATGACTTGCCAGATAGTAACAGGGCAGGGAGGGCGCTGATGGACGGCGGACAGATCGAAATCGAATTACATACGTCGTTGGCGTCGATCCCGCTCGAGATGTGGGACGCCTGCGCGTGCCCTGAGGCGGCAAACGGTGGCCGCCCAAATGATCCGTTCACCACGCACCGGTTTCTCAGCGCGCTTGAAGAGAGCGGATCGGTGGGGCCGGGAACAGGATGGCAGCCGCGGTATCTGACGGCCAAGTCCGAGGGGCATTTGATCGCGGTGGCGCCGCTATATGCCAAGTCGCATTCACAGGGCGAATATGTGTTCGACCACAACTGGGCCCATGCCTATGAGACCGCTGGCGGGCGGTATTACCCGAAATTGCAGGTCGCGGTGCCGTTTTCGCCGGTTACTGGCCGGCGGTTTCTGACGCGGCCAGGGTTTGAGGCAGCAGGACAGGCGGCGCTTGTGCAGGGCATGGTGCAGGTGGCGGCGGACAATGAATTGTCGGGTGCGCATATTACCTTTTGCAGCGCGTCGGAGGCCGAAGCGGGGCGCGAAATGGGGTTGCTGCACCGCACGGGGCAGCAGTTTCATTGGGTGAATGACGCGTATGCGGATTTTGGCGGTTTTTTAGACGCGTTGAGTTCACGCAAGCGCAAGAACATCCGCAAAGAACGGGCACAGGCGCAGGGGTTCGGAGGCGAGATTGTTGCCGTCACTGGCGAAGACATTCAGCCCGCCCATTGGGACGCGATGTGGCGGTTCTATCAGGACACGGGTGCCCGCAAATGGGGCTCGCCTTACCTGACGCGCGGGTTCTTTGATATTGCGCATGACGCCCTGAGGGACGACATTCTCATGGTGTTCGCGGTGCGGGCCGGCGTGCCGATTGCCGGTGCGATGAACATGATCGGGCGAGACACGCTTTATGGTCGGTACTGGGGCTGTGTCGAACATCACGCCTGTTTGCATTTCGAACTGTGCTATTATCAGGCGATAGATTTTGCGATTGCCAATGGATTGGGGACGGTAGAGGCAGGCGCGCAGGGTGAACATAAGCTCGCGCGGGGGTATCTGCCGGTCGAGACCCATTCGCTGCACTGGATCAGGGATGCGGGATTTCGCGAGGCGGTTGCGAATTATCTGGAGGCGGAGCGGGCAGCGGTGAGCGAAGAGATTGAAGTGCTGACCGGTTGGGGTCCGTTTCGCAATGAACCACAGGAGGATCACGAATGACGGAAGTGTTGAGTGCTGCCGCGCGGGATGCGGTTCTGGGGCCGTTGTTTGAGAGCGGCTGGGAAATGGTCGACGGGCGCGACGCGATCCACAAGACGTTTCAGTTTGGCAATTTTGTTGAGGCGTTTGGCTGGATGACGCAGGCGGCGTTATGGGCGGAGAAGTGGAACCACCATCCGGAATGGAGCAATGTCTACAAGACCGTCGAAGTGGTTCTAAGCACGCATGATGTTGGCGGGGTGTCCTCGCTGGATGCCAAGCTGGCGCGCAAGATGGATGTGCTGGCCGGTCAGGGGTAGGTGCGCGGTAGGCCCGCGCACCTGAATGATTCAGATTTGCGCCAAAAGCGTTTCACCGGCGGAAATTTCGCAGGTTCCTGGCGCCTCTTCTTCGTTCAGAACTTTGAGGACACCATCTTCGACGAGCGCGGAGTAGCGGCGGGAGCGGTTCACGAAGCCAATTGCCGGTGCATTGAATTCAAGCCCCATGGCCACAGTCAGATCACCAACCGGATCTGCCAGCATGGTGACGCCAGCCTCGGATGCGCCGTGGGCTTTGTCCCATGCGTCCATTACAAAGGGGTCGTTGACCGACAAGCAGATGATTTCGTCCACGCCCTTGGCTTTGAAGTCGCCCACGGTACGCATGAAGCTGGGCAGGTGGGCGGTCGAGCAAGTTCCGGTGAAGGCACCAGGTAGGCCGAAGATCACCACTTTGCGCCCCTTGGTCAGGTGCTCCAGTGCGACCGGCTCAGGTCCGGATTCGCCAATTGTCATGAGGCTGCCCGCAGGCAGATTTTCACCGATTGAAATCGTCATGGTTGTCTGTCTCTCTCATTGCGTTTCCCTGAGACCGCGATATAGGCTCCCCTTCGGTTGGCGCAAATCAATTCGAGGAGAGTGACGTGACGCATGTTGTTGTGATCGGGGCCGGACAGGCCGGATCGTCTTGTGTTGCCAAGCTGCGCAACGGGGGCTTTGAGGGTGACATCACGTTGATCGGGGCCGAGCCAGTGCCGCCGTATCAGCGCCCGCCCCTGTCCAAGAAATACCTGCTCGGCGAGATGGAATTGGAGCGCTTGTTCCTACGGCCTGAGAGTTTTTACGCGGACCAGAATATAGCCCTGCGCATGGGCACCGAAGTGACCGGCATTGATGCGGGCGCAAAGACAGTCGCGATCGGCGACGAGCGTCTGAGCTATGACCATCTGGTTCTGACCACAGGGTCGGTGCCGCACCGGCTGCCTGCTGCGATTGGTGGCGATCTGGATGGCGTCTATCTGGTGCGCGATCTGGCGGACGCCGATGCGATGGCGCCGGAGTTTGCCGAAGGCAAAAGCGTGTTGATCGTGGGGGGCGGCTATATCGGGCTTGAGGCGGCGGCGGTTGCGGCCTCCAAGGGACTGAAGGTCACGCTGGTCGAGATGGCGGACCGGATTTTGCAACGTGTTGCGGCGCCGGAGACCAGCGATTACTTCCGTGATCTGCATGGCGGGCATGGCGTTGAGATTGTCGAAGGCGTTGGGCTGGACCATCTGACTGGAGAGGGCCGTGTGTCGGGTGCCGTTTTGACCGACGGACGCGCCTTGGACGTGGATTTTGTCATCGTCGGGGTTGGTATTGCACCGGCAACGGCGTTGGCGGAGATGGCAGGTGTGACGCTTGAGAACGGCATCGCCACGGATGCGCAGGGCCGCACCTCGGATGCCGCGATCTGGGCGGCGGGTGATTGCGCGTCTTTCCCGTATCAGGGTGAGCGCATCCGTCTGGAAAGCGTGCCCAATGCGATTGATCAGGCCGAAGTGGTGGCTGAGAACATTATGGGGGCGGGCAAAGATTATGTTGCCAAGCCATGGTTCTGGTCGGATCAGTATGATGTGAAGTTGCAGATTGCCGGTCTGAACACCGGATATGACAGTGTTGTGCGCCGTGATGGCGATGGTGGTTCGGTGTCGTTCTGGTATTACCGCGGCGAAAGGTTGCTGGCGGTGGATGCGATGAATGCACCGCGCGATTATATGATCGGCAAGCGGCTGATTGAGGGGGGCAAATCCCCGGCGCCAAGCGCTATTGCCGACCCTGAGACCGACATGAAAGCGCTGATGCGCATGTAAGGAGCCGCGATGCGGATCATTGCCGGAGAGTTTCGCGGCATTGCCTTGGCCAGCGTGGGCAAGGGCGACGCGGGGGCGCATTTGCGGCCCACCACGGACCGCGTGCGCGAGAGTTTGTTCAACGTTTTGCAGGGCGGCAAGTTTGGCGATCCGATAGACGGCGCGCGGGCGCTTGATCTGTTTGCAGGCACCGGCGCTTTGGGGCTTGAGGCCCTGTCGCGCGGGGCCGAGCAGGTGTGTTTTGTCGATGACGGACGCAAATCAGGCCAGCTGATCCGCGAGAACATCCGCATCACGCGCACCAAGGATCGCACGCGGGTTGTGGCGGCGGATGCGACGCGTTTGCCCGCCAATGGCGAGGCGCCGTTTGACCTGATTTTTCTGGACCCTCCCTATGGCAAGGCGCTGGGCGAAAAGGCCTTGGCGGCGGCTGTCAAAGGCGGTTGGGTTGCGGACAATGCGTTGATTGTCTGGGAGGAAAGCGGCCCGCAGCAGGCTCCGATCGGGTTCGATCTGTTGGATCAGCGGCGCTATGGCGACACGCATGTGACCTTTCTGGAGCCGTCTGAGTGAGGCGGATTTGATCATTTTGGACTGTGAAAGCGTGCTGGTGGGCAGCAGGCCAGCCCCGCCGAGATTGGCTCGGAGCCGCGGTTTTTTACATGAAACAGGTGGCTGCAGCGCTTGGGTTGACGCCGGTTCAGCCGTAGGTCGGGTGGAATTTTCCGCTGGGTGAAAGCGTGAAGATTTCGAACCCGTCCGCCGTCACACCGATGGAGTGCTCAAATTGCGCCGACAGGGACTTGTCCCGCGTCACGGCTGTCCAGTCGTCTGCGAGCACTTTGGTTTCCGGACGGCCCAGATTGATCATCGGCTCGATGGTGAAGAACATGCCTTCCTCCAGCACGGCACCGGTGCCCGGACGGCCGTAGTGCAGCACGTTGGGCGGACTGTGAAAGACCTGACCGAGACCGTGACCGCAGAAGTCGCGCACCACGGACATGCGGTGACCTTCGGCATAGGTTTGGATCGCGTGTCCGATGTCGCCAAAGGTGTTGCCTGGTTTTACGGCTTCGATGCCCTTCATCAGGCTGTCGTGCGTCACCTGAATGAGACGCTCGGCCTTGCGGTTCAGCTTGCCTGCCACATACATGCGGCTGCTGTCGCCAAACCAGCCATCGACAATGACGGTCACGTCGATGTTGAGAATGTCGCCATCCTTGAGTTTCTTGTCACCCGGAATGCCATGACACACCACATGGTTTACGGAGATGCAGCTGGCGTGTTCATAGCCGCGATAGCCGATGGTCGCGGATTTGGCGCCGGCGTTGTCGACCATCTCTTCAATCAGACGATCGATTTCGCCAGTGGTCTGGCCGGGGAACACGTGCTCGGCGATGTCATCCAGAATACGCGCGGTGAGCGCACCGGCGGCGTACATGCCGGCGCTGTCTGATGGGTCGTGGATGCGGATGCCGTCCTTGGTTTGGCGGGCCTTGCCGATCATGTGTTCTGCTCCGAGAAAACCTGTGTTGGGGGGCTATTTAAGCGCTTGCGACGCAAAGAACCAGAGGGGAGCGTGTTTTGGGGGCTTTGCCCCCGCCGCGAGCGGGCTCGCGCCTCCCCCAAGGTGTTTTTGGCAATAGGAAGAGGCGGGGCGCTTTGAGGCTCAAACCGGCAGGTTTGAGCGTAGCCCAACGCATTTTGGCGCAGCTTGCTGTGACATCAATGGGGCGGGAGCGCGTGATTAGGGCTTGCGCGTGAACGGCAGGGGATCGCCGACGGTGATCGCTTCGGGCGTGATGTTGCAGCCAATCGCCATGACCTCGACCCCTGCAGCAATGGCCGCATCAAAGGCGGCGGCGTAGGTGGGGTCGATGTCGTCGGCGAGCGTGACCCGTTCGGCGTCGGTGCGCTGCACGAGGTAGAGCATTATGGCGCGGTGGCCCTCGGCGACCATGTTTTGCAGCTCTGTCAGGTGTTTGGTCCCGCGCGCTGTGACGCTGTCGGGGAATTCGGCGAGGCCCTCTTGGCGGGACAGAGTCACGGATTTGACCTCGACGTAGAGGTCCGGTTTGCCCTCGGCTGTGAGCAGGAAGTCGATGCGGCTGTTTTCGCCGTATTTCACTTCGGGGCGGACCATCGGGTAGTCGGCGAGTGCCGCGACTTTGTGTGCGAGCAGTGCCGACTTCAGGGCGCGGTTGGGCACGGATGTGTCGACGCCGGTAAAGTGGCCGTTTTCGTGATCTACCAGGCGCCAGCCGAATTTCAGCTTTTTCTTGGGGTCATCATTGGGCTCCAGCCAGATTTTCATGCCCGGTTCCTTAAGCCCCAGCATCGAGCCCGGATTGGCGCAATGGGCGGTGATCTCGGTGCCATCCTCAAGGCGGGCATCCGCAAGGAAGCGTTTGTAGCGGCGGATCAGCACGGCGGGCACGAGGGGGGTGGAAAATCGCATGGCCTCAGACGTATAGATGAGCTGACCCTCTGGCAAGCGATGGAAACGGGAGTGAGCGCGATGGCAAATCCGACGGCGGCGATGTTGGTGATTGGCGATGAAATCCTGTCGGGGCGCACGCGGGATGCCAATATGCATTTTCTTGCGGGCGAGTTGACCAAACAGGGCATCACACTGGCCGAAGTACGGATTGTGGCGGATGAGGCGCCCCAGATTGTGGCGGCCTTGCGGGCGCTGAGCGGTGCCTATGATACGGTGTTTACCTCTGGCGGGATTGGCCCGACCCATGACGACATCACAGCGGATTGTGTGGCCGAAGCGTTTGGTCAGAGCATTGATGTGCGTGCGGATGCGGCGGCGCTTTTGCAGGCGCACTATGACGCCAGTGGGCAGGAGTTCAATGCCGCGCGCCAGCGCATGGCGCGTATTCCCGAGCACGCCACGTTGATCGACAATCCGGTGTCGGTGGCGCCGGGGTTTACGGTGGAAAACGTGCATGTGATGGCGGGGGTGCCGTCGGTGTTTCAGGCCATGGTGGCGAGCGTTTTGCCGACGTTGACTGGCGGGGCACCTTTGTTGAGCCAGAGTTTGCGCATTGATCGTGGCGAAGGCGACATTGCGGGACCTCTGGCAGAATTGGCGGCAGAGTTTGATGACCTGTCGATCGGGTCGTATCCGTTTCAGAAAAACGGGGCCTATGGGGCCAATATCGTCATTCGCGGCACCGATGGTGCTCGGGTGGACGCGGCGATCACCAAACTTGCGGGGATATTTGCATGAGCCTGCCGGACATTCAGACGCTTTATGAAGTCTGTGAGGCCACATGGCCGCCCGCCGAGATTAGTGCAGTTGGTCCTGTCACCATTCGCAACGGGCAGGGCGGCGGCAAACGGGTGAGTGCGGCGACGGTGGATGGTGCTTTTGCTGAGGCGGATCTGGAAACGGCGGAAGCGGCAATGCTGGCCTTGGGTCAATCGCGGTTGTTCATGATCAAAGAGGGTGATGACGTTCTTGATGCCGCGCTTGCGGCGCGGGGTTATGAGGTGGTGGATCCGGTGAATGTCTATGCTGCGAATGCGGCGGACATTGCGACCGAACGTCCGCCGCGCACGGCGGCGATCCCCGGCTGGGAGCCGCTCAGGATCATGGAAGAAATCTGGGCCAAAGGTGGCATCGGTTCTGCGCGGATTGATGTCATGAAGCGGGCGCAAGGTGCGAAAACGGGTTTTGTGTCGCGGTGGAATGATCAACCTGCGGGCACGTCGTTTATGGCGATGCACAATGGCATCGGCATGGTTCATGCGGTGGAAATCCTGCCGCATCAGCGCCGTCAGGGAGTCGGTCGCTTTCTGATGCGGCGCGCAGCCTTTTGGGTTCTGGAGCAGGGCGGGCATACTTTGTCTGTCATCTGTACGCAGGATAATGCAGGCGCGAACGGGCTCTACGCTTCCCTCGGCATGACGGTTGTGGGACAGTATCACTATAGACAAAAGAACACCGATTGAGGGGGAGAATTCATGTCAGCAGATCGCAAGCCAACCGCATTGGACATTCCGATGGCGGACCCGCTGCCGCCGGAAACGCAGCGCTATTTCGAGATTTGTCAGGAAAAGCTGGGCATGGTGCCCAACGTTCTGCAGGCCTATGCGATCCATGTTGAAAAGTTGAATGCCTTCACGGCTCTCTACAATGATCTGATGCTGGGCGAGAGCGGACTGAGCAAGCTTGAGCGCGAGATGATCGCCGTGGCGGTGAGTTCAATCAACAAGTGTTTTTATTGCCTTGTCGCCCATGGTGCAGCGGTGCGGCAGCTGTCGGGTGATCCGATGCTGGGTGAGATGATGGTGATGAACTGGCGGGTGGCCGATCTGGATGCGCGCCAGACAGCGATGCTGATGTTTTCCGAGAAGATGACCATGGCGAGCTACACGATTGTGGAAGCTGACCGGCAGGGCCTGCGTGATGTCGGATTCAGCGAACGCGACATCTGGGACATCGCC
This sequence comes from Shimia haliotis, assembly GCF_900114415.1. Classification (GTDB taxonomy): domain Bacteria; phylum Pseudomonadota; class Alphaproteobacteria; order Rhodobacterales; family Rhodobacteraceae; genus Shimia; species Shimia haliotis. Next base: position 101,032 of record NZ_FOSZ01000006.1, read on the forward strand.
AATGTGGCAGGGTTTTATAACATGTCCAACCGCGTGGCTTCGGCCACGGACATGCGCCCGAACGATGAATATCACGCGCTGGCACGGTGATGCGCGCCGCCGTCATAGGTCTTGCGCTTTGCGCTGGCTTGCCTGTGGCGGCATTTGAACCGGAATTGCCGGATGGCGCTCAAATGCTGGCCAATGAGGCGAAGGAACAGCGTGTGTATGCGTTGCCGACCGGTGCCTTTGAGGCAGGCGGATTGCCGGTCGATCGGGTAACGGGGGAAGTGCGACGGCGCAGTTGGCGGATTGCCAGCGGGTTTGACAGCACGGCCAGCGTGGCATCCAAGCTGGCGGCGCAATTGTCAGAGCAAGACTTTGACATCGTGTTTTCCTGCGATGCCGAAGCCTGTGGCGGGTTTGATTTCCGGTTTGAGACCGAGGTTCTGCTGCCGCCGGATATGTTTGTTGATCTGTCCGATTTTGTGTTTCTGTCGGCGATGAAGCCAACAGATGTGGGGTTGGAGGCTGTGGGGGTTCTGGTCAGCCGCACGGCGGAAGCCGGCATGGTGCAGGTGATTGATGTTGGCCCCTCTGAGGCCGTGATCCGGCAGCGACCGCAGTTGCGGCCCGCATCAGAGGCTGGCGCCGAAAGTGTACCGGTAGCGCCCGCCGATCTGACAGCTTTTGAGCAGGCCGGTTACCAGACCCTCAGGGATTTGGAGTTTGAAACCGGATCCTCCCGTCTTGGCGCAGGGCCATTTGCGTCGTTGCAGGCCTTGGCGGCGTTTTTGAAGGCTGACGGAGCGCGACGTGTGGCGCTGGTCGGGCACACGGATGCCGTTGGCGGATTGGACGTCAACACTGACCTGTCGCGCAAAAGAGCCGCTGCCGTGATGCTGCGTCTAATCGAGGCGCATGGTGTGGACGCGGGGCAGCTTGATGCACACGGCGTGGGATTTCTCGCGCCTGTGGCGTCGAACCTGACAGAGGCAGGACGGGCCGCAAATCGGCGTGTTGAAGCGGTGCTTTTGAACACCCAATAATTGCGCACTGTAAGCTCAAAGTGCATGTTTTTCACAAAAAAAGACCCGGGTCATGCAGAACCCGGGTCGCAGGATGCTCTCTTTACGAAAGCCAGGGAAAAGGTGTTACCAGGCGCTTGGGCCTTTTTCAGCAAACGCGTGCACGAGGAAGTCGATAAAGGCGCGCACTTTGGGCTGGGTGAAGCGGCCGGGTGGATAGACCGCATAGATGCCTTGGGTTTCCATCGGCAGATCGGGGATCGCGTCCTCGACCAGACCTTGCTCCAGCGCATCGGCATAAAGGAAGCTCGGCAGGTAGGCGATGCCGAGACCGGCCACAGCTGCGTTCAACAGGGATTGCCCGTCATTTACCGAAAGCCAGCCGGCGGTGCGGACCTGACGTTTTTCACCGGAAGGTGCAGTCAGTTTCCAGACAGCGCCGTTGGACTGGCTGGAATAGTGCAGGAGTTTGTGGTCGTTCAGATCGTCGATCTTCTCGGGGCGGCCATATTTCTCGAAATAGGCGGGCGACGCGATCATGCGTTTGGTGGTGTCAGTCAACTTGCGGGCGCGCAGGGTGCTGTCTTCCAGCTCTCCAATGCGGATCGCCATGTCGAACCCTTCGGAAATCAGTTCTACGTAGCGGTTGTTGAGCACCATGTTGACGGTGATTTCGGGGAATTCGCTGAGGAATTCGCCCAGAACCGGCGACAGGTGGTTCACACCGAAGTCTGTCGCGACCGAAATGCGCAGCAGCCCGGAAGGTGCAGACTGCATAGAGGTGACAAGGGCGTCGGCCTCTCCTGCGTCATTGAGCACGCGGCGGGCGCGGTCGTAGTAGGCCAGACCGATCTCGGTCGGGCTTACACGGCGTGTTGTGCGATTCAAAAGGCGTGCTCCAAGGCGTGCCTCGAGGCTTGAGACGTGTTTGGATACGGCCGATTTCGAGATGCCCATCTTCTTGGCTGCATCCGTAAATCCGCCCTGATCCACCACGGTGGCAAAAGCTTCCATTTCCGTCAGGCGATCCATCTGCTCGTCCTCTTGTTCATCCTTGGACACAATGAATGGCGGTGAAATCAGGCAGGATGAGGGCAAAGGGCAGACAATATCTGGATTTTGTTAGGGATCGTTTGCAGCAAGGAAACAGAGAAACAGTCGCGTGCGGCGCGGAAACGGTGTGGGGAGCGCTCAACGCCATAGTGAAAAACGGGAAAGAGCCCCCCTGTTGCGGGGCTCTTCCCAGGAGTGTTGCCAGCCTGTCCAATGGCAGACTGCCATTTGGCGGTGCCTTATGCAGCAGCGACGGATTTGTGGTCGGCGGCCTCACGGTGTTCGCTTTTGGCCTTGGCGATGAGGAACTCTCCACCGATCATTGCAATCAGAAGACCGGTGCCGACGGTGTAGAAGTATTCCATGTCCATCGGGAAGCCAGGTACCCAGAAGAAGAACACCAGACCACACAGAAGGATAAGGGTAGGTACTACCGAACAAAAGATCGCAACTGGCGTGCCACCTGGAATGGTGTAGCCGCGCACAGTCTCTTTGTCGGACAGACGCAGTTTCAGGAAAGCTGGGAACATCATGACATAAGATGCCAGCAGACCGATCGCGCCAAGCGAGAAGACGTTCCAGAAGAGGTCTTCGTTGCCGGTGACACCTACCATCACCAGATAGGCGACCATGGTGGCTGTTCCCATCCAGGCGTTGGCCCAGGAAGCGGTGGTTGGCATGCCTGTCTTTTGGGAAACGCCCTCAAACATTTTTGGCATAAGGCCCTGTTTGGCGGAGTAGACAACAGTCTGGTTCACGCCCATCGCCCAGGTCACAACGTTGGAAACCAGTGTATAGAGCACCATAATGCCGACCACGTAGACAAGGATCTGCGCGCCTCCGGATGTGCCAAACACCAGTTCGAACGCGTCGATCACACCCGAGCTGTCGGAGATTTCGGCCAGCGGAATGACCGCAAGGATGCCGAGGGACGCCAGCAGGTAAAAGAAAGTGATCAGAATACCGCCAAGCACAGTGGCCTTGGGGATGTCGCGTTCGGGGTCTTTGAATGTCGAAGCCGCACCGGCGATGATTTCAAAGCCCATCACGTTGAAGATGATAACGGGTAGGTAAGTGCCGCCGTCGGCAAAGGAAGGCAAGGTGTCCCAGATGGTAAAGGGGTTTGCGAAGCCGTTGGTGAAGCCAACGTAAAGACCACCCACACCAAGAATGAGCATGATCGCGGATTTGAAGATCGCGCCGAGGGAGGCGATCCACGTCAAGCGTTCGACATCAAAGGTGGCGATATAGGATGTCAGCCAAGTCATCGCGGTGGCGAAGATTGCGATCGCGAAAGAGCTGAGTTCAATGCCGATCAACTGTGCTGAGATGATCGCGAACATATAATAGACAGCCGGAACCCAGAGGGAATAGTTCACCCAGTAGAGCCAGGAGGTACGGGCTGCGGCGTCGCGACCGAATGCGCGGTGCACCCAATCTACGATGGCGCCCTCGTCTTTGTAAGTTGTCCCAAGTTCGGCTGTGACCAATCCATAGGGTAAGAAGAACACGAAGAAGAACAAAAGCCACCATCCGATGGCTGAAGGGCCAATCATGGCGGATGCTGCGACCGTATCGATCACAAGGATCGAGCTTACGGCGACCAGCAAAATGCCAGTCATGCTTACTGATTTTTTCTCTGACACAGGAGAATCCTTTCCGACTCTGCGAATAGGCGCGAGGGTAAGGTGGTGCAACAGAGGCTCAAATGTTGCTACCCGCCAAAGGTTTGCGGTTTGCGACCAAAGGAAAAAGTCGTCTAAAGTACGAGAGTCATGGCCGGCATTTTTTGATTTCAATCAATGACTAAGCGGCGGATTTGTGGCTTGCAGGGAGGCTCGTTTGGGTGCCGGATGTCGTTTGGCCAAACGATTGTTACAGGCAGGCGGAATTAGCAACGCCCGCCACTCTGGTCGGAGACCGAACCGGAGTGGCGGGCGCTAAATTGTCGGGTGTCTTAGAGGGCTGCGGCGAGGCGGGTGCCTTGGTTGATCGCGCGTTTGGCGTCGAGCTCTGCGGCCACATCAGCGCCGCCGATCACATGACAGGTCACGCCTTCCGACTCCAACGCGTCAGCCAGCGAGCGATCGCTGATCTGTCCGGCGCAGATCACCACGTTGTCCACATCCAGCACACGCGGGTTTTCACGGGCTTCGCCAAAGGAGATGTGCAGACCGTCGTCGTCGATCTTTTCGTAGTTCACACCGCCAAGCATCTCGACGTTCTTCATCTTGAGAGCTGCGCGGTGAATCCAGCCGGTGGTTTTGCCCAGACCTTTGCCAAGGGCTTTGGCCTTGCGCTGCATCAGGACGACCTCGCGCGCTGCGGCATGGGGTTGCGGGCCTTCGGGTGCCAGACCGCCGCGGTGCGTTTCGGGGTCGGTGACGCCCCACTCGACCATCCACGCGGGCAGGTTTTCGGTCAGGCTTTCGCCTTCGTGTACGAGGAACTCGGAGACATCAAAACCGATGCCACCTGCGCCGATGACCGCGACTTTCTTGCCGACAGGTTTCTTGTCGCGCAGCACGTCGAGGTAGGACAGCACCTCGGGGCGGTCCTGACCGGGAATGCCCGGATCACGCGGTACGATGCCGGTGGCGATGATGACTTCGTCATAGCCGGCAAGGTTGTTCGCGGTGGCCTCGGTGTTGAGTTTCACCTCGATGCCAAGGTCGGCGATCATCACCTCGTACCAATCCACGAGGCCCCAGAATTCTTCCTTGCCGGGGATCTGTTTGGCCACGTTGAGCTGGCCGCCAAGTTTGTCGGCGCGGTCGATAAGCGTGACCTTGTGGCCGCGCTGGGCGGCGGTCATCGCGGCGGACAGGCCCGCGGGGCCAGCACCGATGACGGCGATGGATTTGATGTCGTCTGCGGCCAGAATAGGCAGATCTGTTTCATGACAGGCGCGCGGGTTCACAAGGCACGACGTCAGCTTGCCGCCGAATGTGTGATCAAGGCAGGCTTGGTTACAGCCAATACATGGTGCGATCTGGTTGCCCTTGCCCTCAGCCGCTTTGTTCACAAAGTCGGCGTCGGCAAGGAAGGGGCGCGCCATGGAGATCATGTCGGCGCAGCCTTCGGCCAAAACCTCTTCTGCCACTTCGGGCGTGTTGATGCGGTTGGAGGTGATCACCGGAATGCCAACTTTGCCCATCAGTTTTTTCGTGACCCATGCAAAGGCACGGCGCGGCACGGAGGTGGCGATGGTCGGCACGCGGGCCTCGTGCCAGCCGATGCCGGTGTTGATGATGGTCGCGCCAGCTTTCTCGATTTCCTGTGCGAGCTGCACCACTTCTTCGTGGGTGGAGCCGTTGGGCACGAGATCGATCATCGACAGCCGATAGATGATGATAAAGTCCTCGCCCACAGCCTCGCGACAGCGGCGCACGACTTCGATCGGCAGGCGGATGCGGTTTTCGTAAGAGCCGCCCCAGCGATCGGTGCGTTTGTTGGTGTGGGTGACGATGAACTGGTTGAGGAAGTAGCCTTCCGAGCCCATGATCTCGACACCGTCATAACCAGCTTCGCGGGCGCGCACGGTGGCTGTGATAAAGTCCTGAATTTGTTTCTCGATGCCCTCTTCGTCCAGCTCTTTGGGTGGGAAGGGAGAGATCGGGGATTTGATCGCAGAGGCTGACACACATTCGGGGCCATAGGCATAGCGGCCTGCGTGCAGGATTTGCATGGCGATCTTGCCGCCACCCTCGTGGACGCGGTCGGTGATGATTTTGTGGTTGGCGATGTCCTGATCGTTGAACAGGCCCGCCGCGCCGGGGAAGACGCCGCCTTCTTTGGAGGGGGCCATGCCGCCGGTGACAATCAGGCCAACGCCGCCGCGGGCGCGCTCGCCGTAGAATTCTGCCACACGGTTCCAGTCTTTGGTTTCTTCAAGGCCGGTGTGCATCGAGCCCATCAGAACGCGGTTCTTCAGCGTGGTAAAACCAAGGTCGAGCGGGGCCAGCATATGCGGGTATTGGGTCATGGATGTCTCCTCAGAATCCTGTGCCGCGCCAGACAGCGGGCAGAGATTTTGCCGTTTACCAAAACGTAAAGCAGGTCGCCTGTCACCTGCAACGCCGCGTCATGAGACCCAGCGTCACGACGGGAAACCGCCGCATATTCCGAATCGCGGCTAACCTGCTGGTTCTCAGCCGGAAACCGCTGTCGGCGTTACGTCGGTATCGTGTCGGTATTGCGTCGGTGCCAAAATTGCGCCCACCCGTGGTTAAGGTTGCGCGCGTTGCTCGCCCTACATGGTTTCGACGCAATGGCGGCGGAAGGCGCGTTTGAGCATGTCCAGCTCGGCACGCAAAAGGTCAATCTCGGCGCGCAGGTCGTCGGCCAGCGCTTCGCCTGCGATGAAGGTGATCTTGTCCAGACGGTCGCCGGTGGTGGCGTTTTCGATCAGGATCGTGTGGGTGCCGTCCGACAGCGCTTCGGTTGGCAGCGGAATGTGCAGCGCCCATGTGCCATCGTCGGTGGCGGCTTTCAGCGAGACACCGGTGACGGGCCGTTCGAGATAGGTCACTTCGACCGAGGGTTCGGGGCCAGCGCCGTCTTCATAGCTTAGAACGCCTTCCCATGTGCCTTCAAACAGCCGCGTCTTGGTCAGGATCAGTTGGGTCATAATTGCGGACTCCTTGGTCTGTCTCAGAATTCCGCGCGGGGGCGGCGGCTGAAGGTCAGATCCCGCAGGATCACCTGATTCATTTCGGGGCCTTCAAAAATCAGGTCGATCCACATTTTCTCGACCCGCTTTTCGTTCAGGTTGGAATAGGCCAAGTCAAATTCGACGCGGATGTCTTCGGCCTGAAGTGGCAGTTCGCGCACGATCTGTTCGGTGTTGGGGCCGTGCCGGATGTTGAGGCGGGCAAAGATTTCCAGCGGCTTTTCCATTTCGACAATCGTGTCCATGCGGATCACGTGATTGCGGCGCAGGCCATCGACCGCTTCGGGGGGCATATCGACGACGAGCGACAGGAAGGAGCCGTCAAAGCGGAAAACGTCCATGCGCAGGCCAAAGGGGGCGAGGTCTTTTTCGGAGGTGTTGCGAAGCTGGCGCAGGGTGAGTTCTGAGATGCGGCAGTCGTGAAACAGCGTGACCTCGTCGCCCAGCGTTTCTTTGTTTTCAACAGCGGCGCGGCCTTTGACGGGGATAGGTTCGCGCCAGACGGCCGGCCGCCATGACCAGTCCGTGCCATGCGGCTTTGGAAAGCTGTTTGAGCCGATGATCGGCAGAGCAAGGCGGCTTTCGGCGACGGAAATCAGCGTGTCCAGATGCATCCGCAGGCCGCGGGCGCGACGGCGTTGACGCCGCAGGAGGGGCAGGTCGGTCTGCGCTGCTTTGCGCGCGTTACGCGCCCAGTAGCGGGACTGGCCCCATTGCAAGATACGTTCGATGAAACCGCCTGTGCGCGCCATGCTGTTGCGTGTGTCCCCAATTGTTTCCGGTGGCGAAACAATGCGCCCTCCGTTTTTTACTGTGTACCCAAATGGTTGGCCTGAGACAAACCTGCATTGTGCTTAAACCGCTTAAAGACGAGAAAAAATTCGCAGGATGTGGCTTGGCTGTATGCAGGGCGGGCATGATCGCCTAGGGATAAAGCATGAATTCCTATGCTGCCTATGAGGCTCTTGTGGCCCCTGCCCGGGCCCGTCGAGGGCTGTTGCGACTGAGTGCCGGACTGGTGCTTGTTGCCATTCTTTATATGGCGTTTTTGATGGTCTGGACGGTGCTGGCCGCCAGTGTTTTGCCTGTTGAAGGCGACATCGTGACGATCCTTCAGGGCGAAACCCTGTGGAACATGGTCGTGGTCATGAGCGGCTTTGGCACCATGATATTGGCGCTGTATATGGTTTTGAACGTGCTGCACAAACGCGATCTGGCCAGTTTGATCGGCCCGCGCCGCGTGGCATGGGCACAGGGTTGGCGCGTGGGCAAATTGTGCCTCGTGCTGATGGTGGTGATCTTTCTGATCCCGTTTCCCGGGGATGGAGAATTGACGCAAGCGATGCCGGTGTCGCGCTGGATCGCCATTTTGCCGCTGTCTCTTGTTTTGTTGGCCATTCAATGTGGCGCGGAAGAATTGGTGTTCCGTGGCTATTTTCAAAGCCAGTTGGCCGCCGAGAGCCGGTCACCTTTGGTCTGGATGCTGGTGCCAAGCCTTCTGTTTGGCTGGCTGCATTATGCGCCCGAACTTTATGGCGAAGCGGCGGTCTGGATTGCCGTTTGGGCCGTGGTTTTTGGCCTGTTAATGGCCGATATCACAGCGCGGGCAGGCACCTTGGGGCCGGCCATCGTCATTCACATGATCAACAACTTCATGTCTCTTAGTATCGCTGGCTTTGCGGACGACCTTGGCGGGATGGCTCTATTTCACCTGCCATTTGCGCCAAATGACACCGAAGTGATGATGGCGTTGATACCTTTGGAGTTCCTGAGCATGGTGTGTGTGTGGCTGACAGCCCGGATTGCTTTGCGACGCTGATTGCATTTCGGCGCAGGGCGTCCTATTTCATGCCGCAACGTTATCAGAGGGCCTGATTGCATGAACTGGATCACCAACTACGTCCGTCCGCGGATCAACTCGATTTTCTCGCGCCGCGAGACGCCGGACAATCTTTGGACCAAATGTGACGATTGCGGCACGATGCTGTTTCATCGTGAGCTGTCGGGCAACCAGAACGTCTGTACGCAATGTGGCCACCACATGCACATCACGCCACGCGCACGATTTGAGGCGCTGTTTGACGGTGGCGTCTTTGTCGAAGTCGACGTACCTGCGCCTGTGACAGATCCGCTGCAATTCAAAGACCAGAAGAAATATCCCGAGCGCATGAAAGCCGCACAGAAGAAAACCGGCGAATCCGAAGCGATGCTGGTGGCCGAAGGCGACATAAGCCGTACGCCAATCGTGGCGGCGGCGCAGGATTTCTCGTTCATGGGCGGCTCTATGGGCATGTATGTGGGCAACGCGATCATCGCGGCGGCCGAGCGTGCTGTTGAGCTGAAGCGTCCGTTGATCCTGTTCTCTGCTGCTGGTGGTGCGCGGATGCAGGAAGGCATTCTGTCTCTGATGCAGATGCCGCGCACGACTGTGGCTGTGCAGATGCTCAAGGAAGCGGGTCTGCCGTATATCGTTGTGCTGACCCACCCGACGACCGGTGGTGTGACCGCGTCTTATGCGATGCTGGGCGATGTGCATATTTCCGAGCCCAACGCGTTGATTTGTTTTGCTGGCCCTCGGGTGATTGAGCAGACCATCCGCGAGAAGCTGCCTGAGGGGTTCCAGCGCGCGGAGTATCTGCTGGATCACGGCATGCTGGATCGAGTGATCGAACGTCCGAAGATGAAGGACGAGTTGGTCACGATCACGCGGATGCTGATGGGGTTGCCGCCTGCGGTGATGGGTGATCTGCCTGCTCCGTCGCCGGAAGAGCTGGCGGCTGAGGCGGATGCTCCGGAGGCGGAAGCTGCGGACAAGGCTGAAGAAAAGAAATAAGGGCGGCGCCTGACTTTGGATGGGCGTTTTCGGACCTTTCTTTTCTCTCGGCTTGTGCTCAAAGGCACTCAACGAAGATTTTCTTAGACGCGCACATGCGCTGCCCGTGCCGCGCATGCGTGAAAGGGAGAGGGTAAATGACCCAGTCCAATTCCGACGCCATTCTCGCGCGCATGTTGGCGCTGCATCCCAAGATCATTGATCTGACGCTGGATCGTATGTGGCGGTTGCTTGGTGCCTTGGGCCATCCGGAGCGGGACTTGCCGCCGGTGATCCACTTGGCGGGCACCAATGGCAAAGGCAGCACGCAGGCGATGATCCGCGCGGGACTGGAAGGCGCTGGCAAATCGGTGCATGCCTACACCAGCCCGCATCTGGCGCGGTTTCATGAGCGTATCCGGCTGGCAGGCAACCTGATCGACGAGGCGCATCTGACCGAGGTGCTGGACGAGTGTTGGGAAGCCAACAACCGCGAGAACATCACCTATTTTGAGATCACCACCTGCGCGGCGCTGCTGGCGTTTGCCCGCACCAAAGCGGATTTCACGTTGCTGGAGGTTGGCCTTGGCGGGCGGCTGGATGCGACCAATGTGATTGACGCGCCCAAGCTCACGGTGATCACGCCGATCAGCAAGGACCACGAGCAGTTTCTGGGCGACACAGTCGCCAAGATTGCCGCGGAAAAGGCGGGCATCATTAAGCGCGGCGTGCCGGTGATTGTCGGGCCGCAACCGGACGAGGCGATGGATGTGATCGAAGCCACAGCAGCGCGTTTGGGCGCGCCGTTGATTGCTTATGGTCAGCACTGGCATGTGTACGAAGAACGTGGGCGACTGGTGTTTCAGGATGAGACTGGACTGGTTGATTTGCCGTTGCCAGCGTTGCCTGGTGCGCACCAGATCCAGAATGCGGGGGCGGCGATTGCGGCGCTCAGGCATCTGGGCTGTGATGAGGCCGCCTGTGAGGCGGCGGTGCGGGATGTGTTTTGGCCGGCGCGGATGCAGCGGTTGAAGACGGGGCCGCTGGTTGACGCTGCGCCGGAGGCCGAGCTGTGGCTGGATGGCGGGCATAATGCGGCGGCAGGGCAAGCCTTGGGTGCGCATTTGGCGACCTTGCCGGAACGGCCAACGCATCTGATTTGCGGCATGCTGAACACCAAAGACGTGGGTGGCTATATGGCACCCTTGGCGGCGCGGGCGGCAAGTTTGCATGCGGTGTCGATCCCGGGTGAGGCGGCGACGCTGAGTGCGGCTGAAACAGCAGAGGCGGCGCGGGAGGCCGGAATGCGGGCCTTTGAGGCCGAGAGTGTGGAAGCCGCGCTTGCGGCGGTTGTCGCGACAGACCCAAACGCGCGGGTGCTGATTTGCGGGTCGCTTTATCTTGCGGGGCATATTTTGCGATCCAACGGCTGAAATCGGCGGTGCGATTCGAAATTCCCTGACAGTTTGATTCGTTTTAGCGAATCACCCCGTTGACTGATTCGAATCACCACAGCTATAGTCCCTGCAACGCCGGTCATTCCAAATCACCACAACACATACGGAAGACCGCAGACTTATCGGGACAGGCAGGCAGGCAAAAAACGGGGGGCATTTGGCCCCCCTAACAATTTTGGCCGTGGTTCGATGAGATCTCTTGCGACTTAAAAGCTGTGGTCTTGGCCTGACTCAATCACTCCTCTAGGCTTTGGTGCAGAGGTCATTTGCGCAGGAGCGCCGCATGGACGCGGAGTTTGCCATTGTCGGAGGCGGAATAGTCGGTTTGTCCGTGGCCTTGGGGCTTTTGGATGCCGGACGCAGCGTGGTTGTCCTTGATGGAGGCGCCGCCGATCCGAAGGCAAGTCGCGGGAATTTCGGCCTCGTTTGGTTGCAAGGCAAAGGGGTGGCGCAGCCGCGGTATGCCCGATGGAGCAAAGAGAGCGCGGATTTGTGGCCTGCTTTTGCGGCCATGTTGCAGGATGTGAGCGGCATTGATGTCGGTTTGCGCCAGACCGGCGGGCTGGATCTGCATTTTGATGAAGAAACCCTCGCGCAGGCTGTGGCCGAAAACGAGTGCCTCAAGGCGGAGTTGGGGTCGGATTACCCTTATGAGGTGCTGCGCCCTGACACGCTTCGGGTAGAGGAACCTGAAATCGGGCCACGGGTTGTTGGCGCGATTTTGCATCACGGCGATGGGGATGTGGATCCTTTGGCGTTGCTGGCGGCACTTTCTGCGGCGGTGCGTGCGCGTGGTGGGCGTGTTGTCACGGGTGCGAAGGTTGATGCCATTCATCCTAAGGCCGAGGGGTTTCACCTACACGGGGATGGTGTGGATTTGCGCGCTGAAAAGCTGGTGCTGGCGGCAGGGCTGGGCTCTGCGGTTTTGGGACCGAAATTGGGATTTGTTGCGCCGTTGAAACCGGAACGCGGCCAGCTTTTGATCACCGAAAAGCTGCCGCCTATGATCCGGCGCCCCTCTCTTATTGCGCGGCAGGACCGCGCGGGAGGAATCCAGATCGGGGCGACAAATGAGGACGTGGGCATGGACCGACGGGTGACGCTGGATGGCATGGCGCGTTTGGCGGCGGATGCGGTGGCGGCTTATCCTGTGTTGGAGCACGCGCAATTGTTGCGCGCTTGGGGTGCCTTGCGGGTTATGGCACCGGACGGATTGCCGATCTATCAGGAAAGCCCCACCCATCGCGGGGCGTTTTTGGTGAGCTGTCACAGCGGCGTGACGCTGGCGGCGGCGCATGCGATGCGCCTGCCTGCTTGGATTTTGCAGCGCGCGGATGCGCCGGAACTGGAGGTGTTCGGTGAAACCCGGTTTGCGGTTTAAATCGGTGGTGCCAGAAGGACCACGGGTTGCCGTTACCTTTGACGGTGAGGCGCTGATGTTGCCGGAAGGGGCCAATCTGGCGACCGCCTTGATGGCGGCGGGCATCGGGAGTTTCCGGCAGACACCCTTTCAAGGCGTGGCGCGTGCGCCGTTTTGCATGATGGGCGTCTGTTTTGATTGCCTGTTGGAAATTGATGGCGTGGCGCAGCAATCCTGCTTGATCGAGGTGCGCGCGGGCATGGACATCCGTCCAGCGCGACAACAGCGGGAGGGGCCATATGAATCGCTTTGATCTTGCGGTTGTTGGTGCTGGCCCTGCGGGGATGGCTGCCGCGCGCGAAGCTGCGGAAGCGGGGCTGTGCGTTGCCCTTGTGGATGAGCAACCCCGTGTCGGGGGGCAGATTTACCGCAATGTGGAGCGCGTAGAGGCGCCGTTGGCAGCGGTTTTGGGCAAGGAGTTCATGTCTGGTGCTGGTCTGGCCAAGGACGTGCAGCACGCAGGCATCACCCATTTGGCGGGTTTCTCGGTTCTGGCCTTTGAGAAAGGAAAACTGGCGCTGGGCGCAGCATCCGGTGCGATGCGCATTGAGGCGCGGGAGGTGCTTTTGGCGACGGGGGCCATCGAGCGCCCAATGCCAATGCCGGGCTGGACGTTGCCGGGTGTGATGGGGGCAGGGGCCGCGCAGGTGATGCTGAAGCAGTCCGGACTTGCGGTTGAGAACGCGGTGTTGGTCGGGTCCGGTCCGTTGTTGCATCTGGTGGCGGTGCAGTTGACGCGCGCGGGTGCGCCGCCCCGTGCGATAGTGGAGACACGGCGGCGCGGGGATGCGCGGCGGGCTGTGATGAAATGGCGACTGGCCTTGCGCGCTATGCCCTATATCAAGCGCAGCCTTGCGAATTTGACCGAGCTGCGCAACGCGGGTGTGCGCCGGTACATGGGCAGTCGTGATGTGGCGCTTTTGGGTGAGCGACGGGTTGAGTCGGTGGTTTTTGCGAGTGGCGGTCGGCGGCGTGAAGTGCCCTGCGACGTGGCCCTACTACATCACGGGGTGATCCCGCATGTGCAGGCCAGCCGCGCGGCGGGCGTGTCGCATATCTGGAGCGAAAGCCAGATGGCCTATGTGCCCGAGTGCGACATCTGGGGCAGAACGGACGCGCCGCATGTTTGGGTTGCGGGTGACGGAGCTTGGATTGGCGGTGCGCGTGTGGCCGAGTTGTCGGGCCGCATCGCCGCCCTAGGGATTGCCCATGACCTCGGATATGTGCGCAGCGTGGAACGTGACCGGCGGATGGCGGCGTGGTTTGAGGAACGGGAGTTCGAGCTGAGCCTGCGGCCTCTGATTGATCGGGCGTTTCCACCTTATGAGGCGGCTTTGACGCCGGAGGACTCAGTTGCCGTATGCCGGTGTGAAGAAGTCACGGCGGGGCAGGTGCGCGCCGCGGTGGCAGCGGGGGCGACAAATGTAGGCGATGCCAAGGTTATGACGCGCGTCGGCATGGGCCGGTGTCAGGGGCGGATGTGTTTTCCTTCGGTCGCGCGGATTGTTGCAGAGGCGCGGGATGTGCCGGTGGTGGATGCGGGTCAGTTGAGCGCCCGCCCGCCGATCAAGCCTGTGACGCTTGGCGCGCTGGCGCAGATGCACTACGGGGCGGGCGCGAAAGAAGGTGACGCGCATGATGATTGATCAACTCCTGTCGGTGATGTTCGGCCTGACAGTGGTGGCGACGGCTGTGATGGCAGCGTCGGCGGCCATTCAGGGCGCGCGTTTGAACCTCGACCTGTTCGGCGCGACGGTGATTGCCGTGACCACCGCTGTGGGCGGCGGCACAGTGCGCGATATGCTTTTGGGCCGGATGCCGGTCTTTTGGATCACGGATTTGACCTATCTTTACACCGCCGTGCCGGTGGCGATTGTGATGTTTTTTGTGGCGACCAAGCTGCCTGCGGGCAACGGCAAACGGTTGCGGTTGTTGATGCAGTTGGATGCGGTTGGGCTGGCCCTGTTCACATTGGTCGGGGTGCGCGTGGCGCAGCAGATGGACACCCATGCGGCGATTGCTGTGGTGATTGGTGTGATCACCGGAACAGTGGGCGGCATGATCCGCGACGTTCTGTGCAACGTCACGCCCTCGGTTTTGAAAGAGGACCTATACGCCACGATTTCGCTGTTGGGCGGTGCGCTCTACCTGATTCTGGAGCGTCAGTTTGGCGAAGTCTGGGCGATTGGCGTTTGTTTTCCGGCGATGCTGATTGTGCGGTTGATCGTGATTGCGCGTATGGACATGAAAGCCGAAAGCGCGCTGGACAGCTGAGCGCGCACGCATCGAAAACGGTCTGAAGTCGCAATTCTCCTTTAAAATTCCGCCGCCCGCAGCAAAGGTGGCAGGAAGAGCCGATGGGAGGGCGATTTCATGCAGCATGTCACTAGGTTTCCGTTCGAGGTTGAAGAGCTGCCTCACGTGTTGATCCCGATGCGGGACGGGGTGCAGTTGTCGGCGCGTATCTGGCGGCCTAAGGGGGCAGGGCCGGTGCCTGCTATTCTGGAGTACCTCCCCTATCGCAAGCGCGACACCACGGCGGAGCGCGATGCGCTGACGCATCCTTATATGGCGGGGCATGGATATGCCTGCGTGCGGGTGGATATTCGCGGCACTGGCGACAGCGAGGGGCTGTTTGACGATGAATATTCCGAACAGGAGCTTGCGGATGGGGTGGCGGTGATCAACTGGCTCGCCGCTCAGGAGTGGTGTTCGGGCAGCGTTGGGATGGTCGGCATCAGTTGGGGTGGGTTCAACGGATTGCAGATCGCAGCCTTGCAGCCGGAGGCCTTGAAGGCGGTGGTGTCGATTTGTTCCACAGTGGACCGGTATGCCGATGACATTCATTTCAAAGGCGGCGTCATGTTGGGGGAAAATCCCGCGTGGGCAGCGACTGTGCTGGGCTGGTTTGCCCTGCCCCCTGATCCTGAAATCATGGGCGAAGGCTGGAAAGACCATTGGCAAAAGCGGTTGGAAGAAACCCCGTTTCTGGCCGGCCGTTGGGCGGAGAGACAGCTTCGCGACGGGTACTGGAAACATGGCTCGGTCTGTGAGGATTACAGCGCGATCAAGGCGGCGGTGCTGACTGTGGGTGGTTGGCATGACGGTTATCGCAACACGATGGCGCATCTGGTGGAGAATCTGGATGCGCCGGTCAAAGGGCTTATCGGGCCGTGGAATCACAAGTACCCGCATTTCGGAATGCCCGGGCCGCAGATTGATTTTCTTGGTGAAATGCTACGGTGGTGGGATCGTTGGCTGAAAGACATCGACAACGGTGCCGACGATCTGCCGGACATGCGGGCGTGGGTGATGGATGGCGTGCCGCCGCAAGTGAGTTACGAACACCGCCCCGGGCGTTGGGTCGCACTGTCGGATTGGAAGGCGCGGCCAGCGCCACAGATGTGGCACTTCAACGGAGCAGGTTTGGCAAAGGAGGCCGGCGCGGTTGAACGTGAAGCACACACCCATCTGGCGTGCGGGCAGGGGGCTGGCGAGTATTTCCCCTTCGGGTTTGGTCCGGGCGAGTTGCCGGACGACCAGCGTGTCGATGATGCGCTGAGCCTGTGTTTTGACAGCGCACCGATGGCGGCGGGATGTGACATTCTCGGCGCTCCGACGCTTCGGATGCGGCTGGCGAGTGATCAACCGCGCGCGCAGGTGGCGGTTCGGCTGTGCGATGTTGCGCCCGATGGAAGCAGCGCATTGATTTGTCACGGGTTTTTGAACCTACGCCACCGCGCTGGGCACGAAGCCGCCGTGGATATGCCGGTGGGCGAGATGGTTGATGTCGAGGTGGTGTTGGACCAGTGCGGGTATCGGGTGCCGGCCGGGCATCGGCTACGGGTTGCGGTTTCGACCAGTTATTGGCCGTTTGTCTGGCCGGAGCCAAAACCGGTGACGTTGAGCGTGACACAGGGGGCTTTGGCATTGCCGGTGCTGCCGGAGGGCATGGGAGAAGGCTGGGTCTTTGACGCGCCGAAAGCCGCGCCAAAGCGTGAAACGCTTCTGTTGAGCGAAGGTCACGAGGCCAAGCGGTTGGTCCGCGATGCCACAGATCGCAGTCTGACGCTGGAGATTGGCAGTGATACAGGTGTCGAGGAAGATGTGACCACAGGGCTGCGCCATCAGGTGATCCATCAGGAGGAATTCGCGATCCGGGAGGACGATGCGGCCTCGGCGCGGGCGCGGTTTGAGTGGGAACGCACAATGGCGCGCGGGGACTGGTCTGTGACTGTGCGAGGCGTTGTGGAGATGCGCGGCCTTGCGGAGTGTTTTGACGTCTCAGCGAGTTTGCAGGTTGACGACGGCGGCGAGGGATTCTCGAAAGATTGGCAGCAGAAGGTGCCGCGACTCTAGGTACTTAGGTTAGAAATGCTGTCGTATTTTCGGGGCGTGGTCCCGCAGATTCCCGTCAAACGGGCAAAACGCAAATTTACGCGGTGTTAGGGTCGCCAAAGACGAAAAGCGACACTACTGTCGGAATTGGAGCATGATGCGCCGGTTTTAGGGGAACAGGCGGGAGGCGAGGAACACGGCTGTTTGAACGTGGCGAAAAACTTGACGGATCATTTAAGTTTTTTCTTGCCTTGGAGCGCTTGCGAGCCGCAGCATGCTCAAAAAACAAGAATTCAATAGGGAGTATAACTATGAACGATCAACTGAAGTATCTTACGCGCCGCGCCGCGTCGGGCCTGATGACCCGCCGCGAGTTTGTCGGTCGCGCGGGTGCGCTGGGTGTGTCCGCAGTGGCGGCAACCACGATGCTGTCCTCTGCTGTCAAAGCAGCTGGTCCGGTCAAAGGCGGTACACTGCGGATGGGTCTGCAGGGTGGCTCGACCACCGATAGCCTCGATCCGGCGCTGTCCACGAACCAAGTGTCGCTGATGCTGATCCGCCTTTGGGGCGAGCCGCTGGTTGAATTGACCGACGACGGTGGCCTTCAGGGCAAAGTGGCTGAAAGCTTTGAAGCTTCGGCGGATGCGAAAACCTGGACCTTCACCGTGCGTCAGGGCCTCACCTTCTCCAACGGTCAGGAAGTGACCGCGGCGGATGTGGCTGAAACTCTGGACCGTCACTCGGGTGAAGACACCAAATCCGGTGCGCTGGGTCTGCTGCGCGACATCGCGAATGTACGCACCGACGGTCGCAACGTGATCATCGAACTGAACAACGCCAACGCTGACCTGCCGTATCTGATGGCGGACTATCACCTGGTTATCCAGCCTGGTGGCGGTAAAAGCGCGCCAGACGCAGCGATCGGCACCGGTCCTTATGTCCTTAAGGATGTGGATATGGGTGTGCGCATTGTTGCAGAGAAAAACCCGAACTATTGGGGTGATCTTGGCAACGCTGAAACCATCGAACTAGTTGTTATCAACGACAACACTGCTCGTGTTGCTGCGCTGCAGTCCGGTCAGGTTGACCTGATCGACCGCGTTCCGCCGCGTACCGCCGGTCTGGTAAGCCGCGCACCGGGCGTGACTGTCGCCTCGACCGCAGGTCCGGGCCACTATGTGTTCATCGCACATGTCAACACAGCTCCGTTTGACAATCAGGACCTGATGCTGGCGCTGAAGTACGGTATGAACCGTCAGGAACTGGTCGACAAAGTTCTGTTTGGCTACGGCTCTGTAGGCAACGACAGCCCGATCAACGCGTCTTATCCGCTCTATACCGAGTTTGAGCAGCGCGAGTATGATCCCGACAAAGCGGCGCATCACTTCAAAAAGTCCGGCCATGACGGCCCGGTTCTGCTGCGCACATCGGACAACTCTTTCCCGGGTGCTCCGGATGCTGCGGCACTGTTCCAGCAGTCTCTGGCCGGCGCGGGTATTGAGCTTGAAATCAAGCGCGAGCCCAATGATGGCTATTGGTCCGAAGTGTGGAACAACAAGCCGTTCTGCACCAGCTACTGGGGCGGTCGTCCGACTCAGGACCAGATGTTCACCACGGCTTATCTGTCCTCCGCGGACTGGAACGACACCCGTTTCAACAACGAACAGTTTGACCAGCTGCTGATTGCGGCACGGGCTGAACTGGACACCGGCAAGCGCACCCAGATGTATGCCGACATGGGCACGATTCTGCGGGACGAAGGCGGTCTGATCTGCCCGATGTTCAACGACTTTGTTGACGCCTATACCGACAAACTGGGCGGTTGGGTCGAGAACGTGAACGGGTTCGCTCTGATGAACAGCTACGCTCCGCTGCGCATGTGGGTTAACGCCTGATATGCCCCTTCTTGTAAGACTACTGGTCCAGCGCATTGCGCTGGGCCTGCTTCTCCTCTTCCTCGTCTCGATTCTGATCTTTGCCGGCACGATCATTTTGCCGGGTGACGTGGCGCAATCCATCCTTGGACAGTCGGCGACTCCTGAAGCACTTGCCAATTTGCGGCGAGAGCTCGGGCTGAATGATCCGCCTGTGACCCGCTATTTCCATTGGCTTGGCGGTGTTCTGCAAGGTGATCTTGGAACCGCGCTCACATCGGGACAGGACATTGCGACAGCCATTGGCAAACGCCTTGGCAACACGCTTTTCCTTGCATTCTGGGCGGCTTTGATCTCCGTGCCTCTTGCGATTTTGCTTGGCCTGATTGCCGTGCGCTATCGTGAACGTTGGCCCGACAAAGTGATTTCTGCGGTCACACTGGCATCCATCTCGGTGCCGGAATTCCTGATTGCCTATGTGGCGATCTTCTTTTTCTCGGTGCGTTTGCGCTGGGCTCCGTCGGTCACGACGATCAACGACTCCATGACCCTTGGAGAGAAACTGCACACGATCTCTATTCCTGTGGCCGTTCTGACGGTTGTGGTTCTGGCGCATATGATGCGCATGACCCGCGCGGCCATTCTGAACGTGATGCAGTCGGCCTATATCGAAACCGCAGAGCTGAAGGGCATGCGGATGTTCAATATCATCTGGAAGCACGCCTTCCCGAACTCGGTCGCGCCAATTGTGAACGTTGTGATGCTGAACATGGCCTATCTGGTTGTGGGTGTTGTGGTGATCGAGGTGGTCTTTACCTATCCGGGTATGGGGCAATACCTCGTGGATCACGTTTCCAAACGCGATATTCCGGTGGTGCAGGCCTGTGGTCTGATCTTTGCCGCGGTTTACATCGGTCTGAACATGATCGCGGACATTGTGTCCATCATCAGCAACCCGCGTTTGCGGCATCCGAAATAGGGGACACGTTATGAGAATACCCATAGCTGCCCTGATCGGGCTTATCTTCACCTTCGCTTACTTCTTTGTGGCGATATTTGCGCCTTGGATTGCACCATACGGCATGGCCGAAGTGGTCAGCCGTGATGTCTGGCTGCCGCCGTCTTCCGAGTTCTTGCTGGGCACTGACAACCTTGGTCGTGATCTTTTGAGCCGGATGATCTATGGCGGGCGTACAACGATCTTTATCGCCACCGCGGCGACGATCCTCAGCTTCACCACAGGTTCTGTTCTCGGCTTTCTGGCCGCCGTTCTTGGTGGTTGGGCAGATCAGGCGATGAGCCGGTTTGTTGACCTGATCATGTCGATCCCGTCGCTGATCTTTGCTCTGGTGGTTCTGTCTGTAACCCCAGTGACCATTCCGATCCTGATCCTTGTCATGGGCTTTCTGGACAGCACGCGGGTTTTCCGTCTGGCACGTGCCGTGGCGGTGGACATCAACGTGATGGACTATGTTGAAGCCGCAAAACTGCGCGGTGAGGGGCGTGCGTGGATCATCTTCCGTGAAATCCTGCCGAACGCCCTGTCGCCTCTGGTGGCGGAAATGGGCCTGCGCTTTATCTTCATGGTGCTGTTTGTTTCGACACTGTCGTTCCTTGGCCTTGGCGTGCAACCGCCAGAAGCTGACTGGGGTGGCATCGTGAAAGAAAACGCGGACGGCATCGTCTATGGTATCGGCGCCGCGCTTTATCCGGCGGTGGCCATTGCGACGCTCGCGATCTCCGTAAACCTCGTGGCGGATTGGGTTCTCAACCGCACCACATCGCTGAAAGGGGGCCGCGGATGAGCGACAAGCTTCTCAAAGTCAAAGACCTCAAGATCGGCGCGACGGTGTATCCTCCTGGCGAAAAGCCGCATGACATCGAAATCGTGCATGGCGTGAGCTTTGAGGTGGAAAAGGGCAAAGTGCTGGGCCTTATCGGTGAATCCGGTGCAGGTAAGTCGACGATTGGCCTATCGGCGATGGCATACGGCCGTGGCGGTGTAAAAATCACCGGCGGTGAGGTTTGGGTCAACGGGCGTGATATCCTGAAATCCAATCTGGGCGACATCCGTGCGTTGCGTGGTGGTGAAGTCACCTATGTTAGCCAATCTGCGGCGGCGTCTTTCAACCCTGCCAAGCAGATTATGGATCAGGTGACGGAAGCCTCCATCCTGCAAGGCAAGTTTTCCAAGAAAGAGGCAGAGGCGCGCGCGGTGGAGTTGTTCCGCAAGCTTGGCCTGCCCGATCCGGAAAACATCGGCAACCGCTATCCGCATCAGGTGTCTGGCGGTCAGTTGCAGCGCTGTATGACGGCGCTGGCGCTGTGTCCCGAGCCCGATCTGGTGGTGTTTGACGAGCCGACCACGGCCCTTGATGTGACAACTCAGATTGATGTTCTGATGGCGATCAAAGAAGCGATCCGCGACACCGGTGTTGCGGCGCTTTATATCACCCATGACCTCGCTGTGGTGGCGCAGGTGAGCGACGATATTCTCGTGCTCAAGATGGGCGATATGGTCGAATACGGTTCTGTGGATCAGATCATCAACAACCCGCAGGAAGAGTATACGCAGGCGCTTGTGTCTGTCCGGTCGATCAACCACGAGGAAAAAGAACCGACATCGGAGCCTGTGTTGCGCGTGCAGAATGTCACCGCGCGCTACAAAGGCACGAACTTTGATGTTTTGAAAAACATCAACGTCGAGTTGCATCCCGGTCAGACGTTGGCTGTTGTTGGCGAAAGTGGCTCGGGCAAGTCGACGCTTGCGCGGGTGATCACAGGCTTGTTGCCGCCAAGTCAGGGGCGCATCCATTTTGCGGGGCGTGATCTGTCTGCGGATCTGGCCGGGCGTTCCAGTGAAGATCTGCGGGAATTGCAGATGATCTATCAGATGGCCGACACGGCGATGAATCCGCGTCAGACCGTGGGAACCATCATCGGACGGCCGCTGGAGCTGTATTTCGGTCTGAAGGGCGAGGAGAAGCGCAAGCGGATCATCGAGCTTTTGGATGAAATCGAGATGGGGGTCGAGTTTATTGATCGCTATCCGGCAGAATTGTCTGGCGGCCAAAAGCAGCGTGTGTGCATCGCGCGGGCGCTGGCGGCGAAGCCGAAGTTGATCATTTGTGACGAGGTGACGTCGGCGCTGGATCCTCTGGTGGCGGATGGCATTCTTAAGCTGCTTCTGGAGCTTCAGAAGATTGAAGATGTGGCCTTTTTGTTCATCACTCACGATCTGGCGACGGTGAAGGCGATCGCAGATAGCATCGCAGTCATGTTCCAAGGTGAGGTTGTGCGCTATGGCGGCAAGACGGACGTTCTGAGTCCGCCGTTTGACGACTACACCGACCTGCTGTTGAGCTCTGTGCCGGAGATGAAACTCGGCTGGCTGGAAGAGGTTATTGCCAATCGCAAGATGGAGAGCGCGGGCAACTAGGCCTGTGCGCTAGGAGATTTGAGGAGGCCGGCCCTGTGGGGTCGGCCTTTTTCGTTAGTAGTGGCTGGTGTAGCCGCCATCTACAGCCCAAACCTGACCAGTGACATAGCTGGCGGCGGGGGCGGCGAGAAAGAGGATGGCGGGGGCGAGTTCGCGGGGGTCTCCCCAACGACCCAGCGCGGAGGATGCCTGAAGTCTCTCGGCAATGGCGGGATCTTGGGCAGCGGCGGCATTCGGAGCGGTTTTGAAAAAGCCGGGCGCAACGGCGTTCACGTTGATGCCTTGCGGGGCAAGCTCGGCGGCCAGCGCCTTGGTCATACCGTTGATCGCCGCTTTGGCCGCGGTATAGGCCGCGTCGCCGGGTTGGGCGATCAGACCGGCAATTGAGGAGATATTGACGATCCGGCCATAGCCTTTGGCGGCCATTTGTGCGGCGGCCTGCTGACATAGCCGGAAGGGCGAAACAAGGTCCACATCCATCAGGCGTTGCAGGTCTGCGCGCGTGAACTCCTGCGCCATGCGGCGGTCGCGCATGCCGACGTTGTTCACAAGGATAGACAGCCCACCGGCCTCCGCCAAAGCCGAGAAGGCTGCGGTTGTTGCGGTGTCGTCGGCCACGTCAAACGGCAATGCGGAGGCCGAACGGCCGTGGGCGCGGATGTCCTGTGCCACCTCTTCGCAGCGTTCGCTGTTCCGTCCGTTGATCCAGACATGAGCGCCGGCCTGAGCCAGCAACTCGGCGGCGGCGCGGCCAAGGCCGTCAGAGCTTCCGGTGATCAGGGCGTTCTGGCCAGTGAGGTCGAAGATGGGCAAATCGGGCATGGGTGTCTCTGGGTTATGGCTTTGTTGAGATTGCGCCACGGGGCGGCAGTGTCAACCGGCATAGTCGTGTGACGGGATTGCGACAGCGGTGGCTCTGAGGTACCAATGCTGCATTGCAATATCTTCCAGCGAGACAGCCATGTCCTATATCGCCCGCATCGACATCGATGACAGCAACCTGCCGCCTCCGACGCCTGAGATTGATCAGGAGCGTAAGGTGGCGGTGTTTGATCTGCTGGAGGAGAACTCTTTTGACCTGCCGCGACGGGAGGGCCGTGAGGTTCCCGATGGGCCCTATGCGCTTGATTTGTCTATCCGCGATAAACGGTTGGTGTTTGATGTTGCGGTCAACGAGGGTGACAAGGCAGCAGAGTTTCATCTGAGCCTGTCCCCGTTCCGGCAAGTGGTCAAAGACTATTGGGCGATTTGCGAGAGCTACTTTGATGCGGTGAAAAACCTGCCGCCAAGTCAAATCGAGACCATCGATATGGCGCGGCGTGGTATCCACAACGAAGGCGCGCGGGTGTTGCAGGAACGGCTTGAAGGCAAGGCTGAAATTGACACCGACACGGCGCGGCGGTTGTTTACGCTGATTTGCGTATTGCATTTCGGGGGCTGAGCGTTTGGCGGAGGAGACCCCCATTCAGACGTTGCCGCAATCGATCCTGTTCTGTTGTGATCAGAATTCCGTGCGCTCTCCGATGGCGGAGGGCATCATGAAGAAGCTTTATGGCACGGATGTCTATGTACAGTCGGCGGGCATTCATTCCGATCTCGAGATCGACGGTTTTGCGATTGCGGTCTGTGAAGAGATCGGTGTCGAGTTGTCCCGTCACCAGTCGCGCAGCTTTGACGAGATGGAAAAGCGGGGTGATCAGCTGTCGTCTTTTGATTTGGTTGTCGCCTTGACGCCCGCCAGCAAGGCAGAGGCGGAGCGGCTGACGCAGTATTATCACATGGAGCTTGAGTTTTGGCCCATTGCCGATCCGACAGGGGCTGGTGACGGGCGCGAGGCACGGCTTGAGGCCTATCGTGCCTCGCGGGATGATATCGTGACCCAACTTAAGTCTCGCTGGGGCTAGCGAGGAAATTCTTCTGTGAAGAATTGCGTACTCTTCGGCAGAACCTTGCGTGACGGGCATGTCACAATTGCGCCTAGGTGCTGAGAATCCCCTTGTATATGGGGCGGTTTGGTCCCATTTAGGGGCAGCCCGCGCCAAGCGGGTGCAATGTATAGGAGAAAACATGGCCAAGGAAGAACTGCTCGAATTTCCCGGCGTCGTGAAGGAACTCCTGCCCAATGCGACATTTCGGGTCGAGCTGGAAAACGGCCATGAAATCATCGCACACACGGCAGGCAAGATGCGTAAGAACCGCATCCGTGTTCTGGCTGGCGACAAAGTGCAGGTGGAAATGACCCCCTATGATCTGACCAAAGGTCGGATCAACTACCGCTTCAAGTAAGCGCTCCGCGCGGGCGAAAGCGAGGCTTAGGATGAAATTGATCCTCGGCTCCGGCAGCCCGCGCCGCCGGGAATTGCTGGCGCAATTGGGTGTAGTGGCGGATGATATCCGCCCGCCCGACATCAACGAAGACCCCCACAAAGGTGAACTGCCCCGGCCCTATTGCCGGCGCATCGCTTACGAGAAAGCGCTGGCTGTTAAGGCTGCGCCGGATGACATTGTGCTGTGTGCCGATACCACAGTGGCATTGGGGCGCCGCATCATGGGTAAGCCACGCGATGCCGGTGAAGCTGCTGAGTTCCTGATGGCTCTTTCGGGGCGTCGCCACCGCGTTGTGACCGCCGTTGCTGTGCGGCGTGGCGATCAGATGTGGCAAAAGGACGTGGAAAGCTCCGTCAAGATGAAGCGGCTTTCCAACGTCGAACTCAACGCTTATCTGGCCACAGGCGACTGGGACGGCAAAGCGGGTGGTTACGCCATTCAAGGCCCCGCAGGTGCTTTCATCCCATGGATTTCCGGCTCGTTTACCGCCATTGTGGGCCTGCCCGTGGCAGAGACCGCCAACCTGCTGCAAGCGGCAGGCTACCCGCTTTATTCCGCGGACTGACAACGCAAAGAAAGGGACGCCGATGGAAGGACGTCAGATCATTCTCGACCATATCAATGGGCGCGAGGCCGCTGCCTTGATGGTGGATGGACAGCTTGATGACCTGTTGATTGACGGCGATGCGCCGCGTCCCGGTACGATCTATCGCGCTGTGGCAGATCGGCCCGTCAAAGGGCAGGGGGGCATGTTCCTCAAGACCCCTGATGGCAACGTGTTCCTGCGGCAGGTAAAAGGGCTGGCGCCTGGCGATGTGATGCTGGTGCAGGTCACGGGCTATGCCGAACCTGGCAAGGCAATTCCGGTCACGCAGAAGGTGCTGTTCAAAAGCCGCTATGTGATCGTCACACCGGATGCTCCGGGCATCAACGTCAGCCGCTCGATCCGCGAAGACGACGAACGCGACCGCATTCTGGAGATCGCGCATGACGTGGGCGGTGAAGCCGGTATGGGACTGATCCTGCGCTCTGCCTGTGAAGGAGAGAGCCGCGAGGATATCGCCGAGGACATCGCAAATATGCTTGATCTGGCGGATCAGGTTTTGGCGGATGCGGAGGGACCTGCAGAGAAGTTGATTGATGGTGACGGGCCGCATGTGGCGGCGTGGCGCGATTGGTCCGAGCCTGCGGATGTTGTCACCGAAGCGGGCAGTTTTGACACACACGGAGTGCTCGACGCGCTGGAAGATGTGCAGGGCATTCGTGTGCGGCTTGAGGGCGGTGCCAGCCTGTTTGTCGAGCCGACGCGGGCCTTGGTGGCGGTGGATGTGAACACCGGTGGCGATACCTCGCCTGCGGCGGGCACGAAGGCGAATTTTGCTGCCGCAAGGGCGCTGCCGCGCGCGCTGCGTTTGCGCGGGCTTGGCGGGCAGGTGGTGCTTGATCTGGCGCCGATGTCAAAGAAAGACCGTCGTGGTTTTGAAGGGGCGCTGCGGGCGGCATTCAAACGTGACACGATCGATACGACTCTGGTGGGGTGGACCCCGCTTGGACACTATGAATTGCAACGCAAAAAGGCCCGTCCGTCCCTTCAGGAGGTGCTGAAGTGAGCTGCCCGATCTGCAAGAAAGACACGGTTCAAAGCTATCGCCCGTTCTGTTCCAAACGCTGTGCGGACATCGATCTGGGCAAGTGGTTTGGTGGAGGTTACGCAGTGCCGTCACAGGATCCCGAGGAAGCAATCGAGGCGCTGGAAGAGATGGAAAAGCAGGCATCTCGTCTGCACTGAATATTTTTCGAGAATCCCTCTGGACAGCCCCCCTTGGCTGACATAGAAGGCCTGCACCCAAGGCGTTCAGCCTTCCCGTGCCCGGGTAGCTCAGGGGTAGAGCAGTGGATTGAAAATCCTCGTGTCGGTGGTTCGATTCCGCCCCCGGGCACCATTTTTCCAAAAGCTAGATGTCCAAATATCGGACCCGCGGCTAATGCGGTCCTTATGAGATGTCACCGTTTGAGAAAAGATGCCAACGTGCCAAAAAAGACCCGCCTGAGAGGCGGGCTAGGTGGTTTGGGGACTGTGAGTTCAAAAGCCGCCATTCACGTCGTGAAGGCTTAGTTGTGGAACGAAGCCGATGAGATGTGGGCCTTCGTTTGAGTGGAAATCAATTCTGGTTCCGGACTTCCCTGACCCAAGCGACAATCAGATCGCGTGACTCGCGGTCCATGTCGATGGCGTTTGGGGGCGGCATCGCATGGGACAGGCCGGCCTGCAGATAGATTTGGTCGGCATGGCGGGCAACGTCTGCCTCTGTTTCCAGCACAATACCTTTCGGCGGCCAGTGCATACCTTCCCACGACGGCTCGCGTGCATGACACATCGAGCAATTGCCCGTCACGGCATAATACGCATCTTCGAACCCCTCCGCAGAGGCATATTTTTCCTCATACGGAGTCATCTGGCGGGCTTCGGATTCTTCATAGGTCTCGCCGGTTCTTGCAGTGGACAACCATGCGATCACGATCATCAGCAATGCTGTGGCAAGCCACGTCCAGTTGGGGCCTTTGCCGGTCTTGTGCATGGTGTTGAAGTAGTGGCGGATCGTTACGCCGGTCAGGAAAATAAGGCTGGCGATGATCCACGAGTATTCGGTGGCGAAGGCCAGCGGATAGTGGTTGGACAGCATAAGGAACACGACCGGCAACGTCAGGTAGTTGTTGTGAGTTGAGCGAACCTTGGCGATCTTGCCGTACTTGGCGTCCGGCGTGCGGCCGGCCTTCAGGTCCGCGACCACAATGCGCTGGTTAGGCATGATCTGAAAGAAAACATTGGCGGTCATGATGGTCGCGGTGAACGCGCCAAGGTGCAGCAGGGCGGCACGGCCTGTGAAAATCTGGTTGTAGCCCCACGACATGAACACAAGAATTGCGAACAACAAAAGCATCAGGACGGTGGGCTGTTCGCTCAGCTTGGATTTGCACATGGCGTCATACGCCAGCCAGCCAATGGTGAGGGAGCCACCGCTGATCAAAATGCCCTGCCAAAGCGCGAGATCTGCCTTGGTGGGATCAAGCAGGAAGAGTTCCCCGCCCACCCAGTAGACGATCATCAGCAGCGCGGCGCCGGAAAGCCATGTCGAGTAGCTTTGCCATTTGTGCCACGTGAGGTGCTCGGGCATTTCAGCCGGTGCCACGAGGTATTTGACGGTGTGATAGAAGCCACCGCCGTGGACTTCCCATTCTTCGCCAAAGGCGCCGTCGGGCAGGTGGTCAGCCGGTTTCAGCATCAGATCGAGTGCGATGAAATAAAATGATGCCCCGATCCAGGCCATCGCGGTTATGACGTGGAGCCATCGCACGGAGAATGCGATCCAGTCCCACAAAATTGCCATATCGTACATGGCTGTCCTCCCCAAAAGTCGAATTTAGAAACACTCTATTCGACACTGGTTTCTTCTGGTATTGCAGTCAAACACCAAGCAGTATCAAAAAAAACGAAACAATGTCATACATTGATAATATCAGAACTTTTGTGCGTGTGTATGAACTCGGGAGCATGTCTGCGGCTGGGCGGGATCTGCGTGTGTCGCCGGCGGTGACGTCTTCGCGAATTTCGCAGCTTGAGGAGCATTTGGGTGTCAGGCTGTTTCAGCGCACCACCCGCAGTCTAACCCCAACAGAGCAAGGACGGTCGTTTTATCGGGGCGCAACGGAGATACTCGAGGCGATCGAGCGCGCGGAAGGGCAGATTATCAACAGCACTGAAAACCTGAGAGGCTCGCTTTATGTGGCGGCCCCGCTAGGGGTTGGCCGAAGGCTGATTGCCCCGCTGGTGCCTGAATTCTTGAAAGAATATCCCGAAGTCAACGTGCGTCTGCGCCTGACGGACCGGAATGTTGATCTGACCACCGAAGGGCTCGACCTTTCGTTTTTTCTGGGGCAGCCGGCCGATAGCACCCTTCGCATTCGCAAAATTGCGGATGTGGAAAGAGTCCTGTGTGCGGCCCCCAGTTATATCGAAGCCAAAGGCATGCCGCAGACCGGAGAAGATCTGGTGTCAGGTGGGCATGAGTGCCTGAACCTGAGGTTTCCGGGAGCGACAGAATTCCAGTGGCTCTTGTCCACCAAAGAAGGTGACAAGCGGTTCCGTGTGTCAGGACGATATGAGTCCGACGATGGCGATGTGTTGACTGACTGGGCGTTGGCCGGACACGGCATTGCGATGAAGCCGATCTTTGAAGTCGCAGATCACCTGAGTTCAGGTGCGTTGTGTCCGGTGGCGGTCGAGACCCCGCCCAAGCCCATCCAAATGGCGTGCTTGTTCACCCATCGGCGCATGCAGGATCCCAAAACGCGCCTGTTCATGGAGTTTATGATTGAGAGGGTCGGAAAAACAATCCGCGCGCCTCTCAAACCATAGGCGTCTTTTTTAACTGCCGCGATATGTCCCGTATCCGAAGGGGGACAGCAGCAATGGTACGTGATAGTGCGACTCGTCAGACATGCCGAACCGGATTGGCACGATGTCGAGAAAACGCGGATCTTCTTTGGGCACGCCACAGGCATCAAGATATGCGCCCGCGTGGAACAGAAGTTCATATTCACCTGTTGCGAACTCGCTGGCTGGCAGGATTTGCTCATCCGTGCGTCCGTCGCTGTTGGTGGTGAGCGTCTTGAGTTTGGTGCGGGTGTCCCCGTTCAGCCGATACAGTTCAATCTTAAGCCCCTCGGCAGGGCAGCCGCGTGCTGTGTCCAAGACGTGAGTGGTGAGATAGCCAGACATCTATTTGCCTCCTAGTTATTTCCGATTGTTCTAGTCCGGTTGCCCGATCCGGAGCAAAGCCAGAGTCACAGAAGGCTCTTGTTAGCAATTTTTGAAAATAAAAGTGCATTATTTGGTTTATTAAGGGTCAAAACCAGAGGAACGAACATTGCAACGCTATCCACGAGATCTTTCCGGCTATGGGGCGAACCCGCCTAAGGCAAACTGGCCCGGCGGCGCCAAAATCGCCGTTCAGATTGTTTTGAACTATGAAGAAGGTGGAGAGAACAATATCTTGCATGGCGATGCTGCCTCGGAAGCGTTTTTGTCCGAAATCACGGGTGCGCAGCCTTGGCAGGGCCAGCGGCACTGGAACATGGAGTCCATCTATGAATACGGCGCGCGCGCCGGTTTCTGGCGTGTTCACCAACTCCTGAAAGACACGCCGATTACGGTTTACGGGGTGGCGACAGCATTGGCGCGGGCGCCGCAACAAGTTGCGGCGATGAAATCTGCGGGTTGGGAAATTGCCAGCCACGGTTTCAAGTGGATCGAGCACAAAGACATGTCGGTGGAAGAGGAGCGCGACCATACGCGCGAAGCCATCCGCCTGCATACAGAAGTCACCGGCACACCGCCGCGGGGCTGGTACACAGGTCGCTGCTCAATGAACACAATTGATCTGGCCGCGGAGGAAGGTGAGCTTGCCTATATCGCGGACAGCTATGCGGATGATCTTCCGTATTGGGTCAAAGCGGGCGGCAAGGATCAGTTGATTGTGCCTTATACGATGGATTGCAACGACATGCGGTTTGCCATTCAGGCGGGTTACACCAATGGCGACCAATTCGAGAGTTACCTGAAAGACAGCTTTGACATGTTGTATGCCGAAGGCGAGGCAGGAGCGCCCAAAATGCTGTCGATCGGGTTGCACTGTCGCCTGATCGGGCGGCCCGGACGCGCCGCCGCTTTGCTGCGCGTTTTGAACTATTACCGCGAACACGAAGGCGTTTGGTTCGCAACACGCGAACAGATCGCCGACCATTGGATGAAAGAGAACCCGCCAATGCACATCAACCGCCCCTCCGAAATGGACAAACAGACGTTTGTCTCTGAATTTGGTGGTATTTTCGAGCACAGCCCGTGGATTGCCGAGGGCGCGTTTGATCTGGAACTGGGACCGACCCACGACAACGCCTTGGGCGTTCATAGCGCGTTGGCGCGCGTGTTCCGCTCCTCCAGCGAAGAGCAGCGCCTTGGCGTTTTGGTGGCACACCCCGACCTTGCCGGCAAGTTGGCCGAGGCGAAACGTTTGACGGCAGAATCCACAGCAGAGCAGGCCTCTGTGGGGCTGGATGCGCTGACCGATGAAGAACGGGCGATGTTCACTGAGTTGAACACAGCCTATGTCGCCAAGTTTGGTTTTCCTTTCATCATTGCTGTGCGTGACAACACCAAGGCCACGATCACAGAGGCGTTCAAGCGCCGGATCAACAATGATCGCGACGCGGAGTTTGCAGAAGCCTGCCGTCAGGTTGAGCGCATCGCGGAGCTGCGCCTTCTGGAGAAATTTGATCAATGAGCCAACGGATTGTCACCCGTCCGCTTACGGCTGAGGCATTTGCGCCCTTCGGTGATGTGATCGACGTGTCCGGTGAGCCGGACAAGATGATCAATCAAGGCATGTGCGGCCGCCATCATGACAAAGCCATATTGGATTTTTCCGACGGCAAAGCAGGCATCAGCGTGTTTAACGCCCAAGCCCGAGAACTGCCGATGCGGCTGGATATGGTCGAACGCCATCCGGATGGAAGTCAGGCGTTTTTACCGTTGAGCAGAGAGCCTTTTCTGGTGGTGGTTGCGCCTGACGAAAATGGCCGACCAGGCACCCCTTTGGCCTTTGTGACCGCGCCTGGGCAGGGTGTGAACTATCATAGGAATGTCTGGCACGCGGTCTGCGCGCCACTGTCGGAACAGGGACAGTTTGCGGTTGTTGACCGGATTGGCGACGGCCCGAACCTCGAGGAGTATTGGTTCGAAGAGGACATCACGATTCAAGAACAATAAAGAGTCGGTAAAGAAGCCGGCGAACGCATCCATAGGGAGGGAAACACCATGGCTGATGCATCAATCGGAACCCCGGAACAGCTCAGGGATCCAAATTACACACCGCCGATAGCCAAGGCGATACCATTGGGGCTGCAGCACGTTCTTGCGATGTTTGTGTCCAATGTTACTCCGGCGATTATCATTTGCGGCGCCGCGGGATTTGGGTTTGGGTCCAACAGCCCCGATTTTCCGCAGATGATCTATATGATCCAGATGTCGATGTTCTTTGCTGGCATCGCGACTTTGCTGCAAACCATCGGTGTGGGGCCGGTGGGCGCGCGTTTGCCGATCGTGCAGGGCACGTCGTTTGCATTCATTCCGATCATGATCCCGCTGGTTGCAGGCAAAGGGGTTGATGCGATTGCTGTTCTGATGGGCGGTATCGTCGTTGGCGGCTTGTTCCACACAATTCTCGGACTGTTCATTGGCAAGATCCGGTTCGCGCTTCCGCCCTTGGTCACAGGACTTGTGGTCACGATGATCGGTCTCGCATTGGTGAAGGTCGGCATTCAGTACGCGGCCGGCGGTGTTCCTGCTATCGGCAAGCCCGAGTATGGGTCGCTGATGAACTGGACCATGGCGTTGATCGTGATTTTCGTCACGCTCGGGCTGAAGTTTTACGCCCGCGGAATGCTTTCGGTATCCGCCGTTCTGATCGGTTTGATTGTTGGCTATATCTTTGCGTTTGCAATGGGCGAAGTGAACCTTGGCAACGTTGGCCGTGCGGCGTCGTTTGCCCTGCCAAACCCGTTCCACTTTGGTATCGAGTTTTCGGTGGCTGCCATCATCGGCTTCTGCCTGATGTCTTTCGTGTCGGCGGTTGAAACCGTAGGCGACGTTTCGGGGATCACCAAAGGTGGTGCCGGTCGCGAAGCCACCGACAAGGAAATTAAGGGCGCAACCTTTGCTGACGGTGTTGGCACTGCGATTTCTGGCCTGTTTGGCGCTTTGCCGAACACTTCGTTCAGCCAAAACGTGGGCCTGATTGCGATGACAGGCGTTATGAGCCGTACGGTTGTGACCATCGGCGCGATCTTCTTGATCCTTGCCGGCTTGGTGCCGAAAATTGGCGCAATTATCTCGTCCATTCCGATCGAAGTTCTGGGCGGCGGCGTGATTGTCATGTTCGGCATGGTGGCCTCGGCGGGCATCTCGATGTTGTCGGATGTGCACTGGAACCGTCGCAACATGGTGATCTTTGCGATTTCCCTGTCGCTGGGTCTGGGCCTGCAACTTGAGCCAGGTGCATTGCAGCACTTGCCGGGCACACTTAAAGTGCTGGCCACTTCGGGCATCTTGCCCGCAGCGCTGATTGCCATCGTGCTCAACCTGATCCTGCCGGAAGAACTGTCCGATGAGGCCACTGAGGAGGTTTCCGGTGGTCTCGCCGGTCATGGCGAAGGCTCGCTTCCCAAGGACGACCACGTCTAAGGAAACGTCACATTGACACCTGCCTCGTGCAGGCGTGAAAACAGCGGCGGCGTGAACATCACGCCGCCGTTCCCAATTGAGAGACTGACATGACAGCAATTGAAGTGTTCGTTCTGGCCATCGCCGGTTTCGGCGCAGGGGTCGTGAACACCATCGCGGGAGGCGGAACCTTTTTGACGTTCCCGGCCCTTGTTTGGGCAGGTGTTCCGCCGGTTGCCGCAAACGCAACAAGCGCGGTTTCGGTGTTTCCCGGCTATCTTGGCGGGGCTGTCGGTTTCCTGTCGGAGCTCAAGACGTTGTCGCGCGCGCAGATGATCCGGCTGACGATCATCACTCTTGCCGGAGGGCTAGCGGGCTCATTGCTTTTGCTGGTGTCCTCGAATGAAGCGTTTTCGCTTGTTGTTCCGTTTTTGCTGTTTTTTGCCACCACGGCTTTCTTGTTGGGACCGAAATTGCGGAACTGGGCTGCTGGCAGGACGCGCTTACTTAGGCCGGAAGGGGCTGTGGGCCTGTTTCTGGTGAGTGTCTATGGCGGCTATTTCAATGGGGGGCTCGGGATCGTTTTGCTCGCGCTTTTTGCCATGTGGGGTTGGCGTGATTTGCATCTTATGAATGGCGTAAAGAACGGGTTGTCCTTTGCTTTGTCCGCCATTTCGGTCGCCACCTTTGCGGTGGCCGGATTGGTTGTGTGGCCGATGGCCGTCCTAATGATGGTTTTTGCCGTGTTGGGCGGGTACAGCGGTGCCTGGGTGGCCAAGGCAGTTCCGGCCTCGGTTGTCAAAGCCATGGTCGTGGTCATCGGCTACGGCATGAGCGCGATTTTCTTTGTGCGGCTTTTCGGCGGCTGACCTCATGCTGTGACGCAAAGATCAGCCGCTTTGTGTACGCTTTATGCGGTTTCGGAAACGAGGCGGCGTGTGGCACCTTCGGCAAGCGCAGTTTTACCGCTGGTGTGTTTCATCGCCTTGCCTGCAACATAGGTTTCTGCGATCGCACGGTCATCTCCGAGCATTTGCAGCACAAACAACTCTTCGGACAGTGTTTCGGCGCACTGCATGCGCAGGTCCATTGCGGGGGTCGCCCGTGAATTCAGAACCACGATGTCCGCGTCTGTCCCAACCTCAAGCGTGCCAATCCTGTCCGCCAGTCCAAGCACTTCGGCATTGCCGCGGGTGATCCAGTGGAAGGCTTGCAGGGGGTGCAGCTTCTGGTTTTGCAGCTGGAGAACCTTGTAACCCTCGTTCAGCGTCTGAAGCATTGAGTAACTGGTGCCCGCCCCGATGTCGGTGGCGATGGCGTTTTGGATGTTTTTTGACCTGAGGCCCGCATCGTCAAACAGGCCGCTGCCAAGGAAAAGGTTTGAGGTGGGGCAAAATACGGGTTTGGCCTGTGTTTCCGCCAGCACTTCGATTTCGCGCGGTTGCAGATGGATTGAGTGACCCAGAAGCGTTTTTGGCGTGAGAAGCCCGTAGGATTCATAAACCCCGAGATAGTCGGGCGCTTGGGGGTAAAGTTCTGCGGTAAAGGCAATCTCGTCGTGGTTTTCGGAGAGGTGCGTTTGCACAAAACACTCGGGGTGCTCGGCGACCAGCGCGCCGGCCATCTCCATCTGCTCCGGTGTCGAGGTGATCGCAAAGCGGGGCGTAATGGCATAGTGTGCGCGCCCCTTGCCGTGCCATTTATCTATCAGTGCTTTGCTGTTGTCATAACCGGAGACCGGCGTGTCCGTCAGGGCGTCGGGGGCATTTCTATCCATCATGACTTTGCCGCCGATCATGCACATGTTCCGGCGCGCGGCTTCGGAGAAATAGGCGTCCACTGAGGCCGTATGGACCGAACAGAAGGAAACCGCTGTGGTCGTGCCATGAGACAGAAGCAGGTCATAAAAGTGGCCCGCCATCGCCTCGCAATGCACGGGGGATTCAAAGCGGGTTTCTTCGGGAAAGGTGTAGTTGTTCAACCAGTCCAGAAGCTGGGATCCCCATGAGGCAATGACCTGAACCTGCGGGAAATGCACATGGGTGTCGATAAAACCGGCCATGAGCAAGTTGGGTCGATGGTCAGTGACGGCGGCGTCAGTGGCTTTGGCGGCCACATCGCAGTAAGCACCCACCGCTTTGATTTTGCCATCCTTCATCAAGATCGCGCCGTCCTCGATATACCGGTAGGCGGCGGTGTCGGCTTCGCCTTCGGGGCGGGAGTGGAAATCAAGTACGCGCCCGCGCAAAAGCGTGTATTTCTCTGTCGGTGTCATGGTGGCATCCGGTTCTGAACGTAAGAGGGATTGGCGCGGGCCGCCGAAGGGAAACATTGAGGCGGCCCGCGTTGGTGGTTTGAAAGGCGGAGTACTATTCGGCGGGTGCCGGTGCCTCTTCCACCACCGCGTTTTCGTTCACCAACTCATCCTCTTTGTGAAACAGAGGGTAGATGTAGAGGAACGCAGCAGAGATCAGGTAGCCGGCAGTGACACCGGACAATTCGGGCCAGTGCAGGCTTGCGCCATGAATGATGCCGAGCGCGGACATGACCGCTGCGGCCAGAGCAAAGCCGCCCGCGTTGCGGAAGCGTCCGTCGATCACGCTGGCAACAATTGCGCCCCAGATCAGGCCTGTGAGAATGGCCCCCTGTGACAGCGCCAGATGTCCTTTGAAATGCGCACCTTGTTGCAGCAAAGCAGCGGTCAGAGCCTCGTCGCCGAGTTGAGGAAGACCGGCAACACCCACGGCGCCCAGAGCGCCCATGAGCGCCCCCCATTTGATCATCAGGAACGCAGACACATGCGGCATCATGGCAAATGTCACCGCGGCCATGTGATCGGTTTTGACGGAATGCGCGGTGTTGGTGATCAGGCTGAGAGCCACAAATACCAGCACAGGCGCGGCGGCGGCCACAGGGATCAGGTTGTTGAGGAAGGCAAGCAGGCCAAAGAACGCAGCGACCGGAATAACAACCCCGACGCCAATGATGTAGCCGGCGTGCGCACCCATGCGTTTGTAGGCAGGGTGGCCGATATAGGCGGTGGTCGGAAACGGCGAACCAAACAATGCGCCCACCATGGTGCCCAGACCGTCGGTGATCTGACAGGTTGCAACGGGATAGTGATCGCCAGCCGCTTCGGCGCTTTCCACGTTGTTCATGGTTTCAATGAAGTTGTAGATTTGGACCGGTACCAGAACGAGGAACAACTCGGGGTTGGCAAACAGGTGTTGGATGCCAGCAAAGAGATCCCCAAAGTAGGGAAGCGGCGGGTAGAAACCGACACCTTCGGCGCTGAATTTGGCTTCGCCCATGCCCAATGCAACCACTGTCCCGATGATCAGGGCCAGCAGTCCTGCCGGAATGTTGTAAGGCAGACGGAACCGACCGACGAGCCCCCATAGGATGATGATCATCGACGCAAAGCCGATAAACGGGTTTTCAAACACGGTCGCGAGTGGCACCGTTCCGATGAATACGAGCGCGATGCCGCAGAGCGTGCCGAGCATCCCAGCCCGCGGTGTGACCCGCTTGAGCCAAGGGCCGATCACGGCGCCAAATGCAGCGACAATGCCACCCATAAAGCCGGCACCGATCCCGACTTGCCACGCCAGAATTGGATCGTTGGTTGACCAGTAGATTGGGCCGATGACGCCAAAGAGGTAGACGAACATGACGGGTGTCGAAATGCCGTAGGGCAGGGCGGTCACGTCGCGACCATGTTGCGCAGCGGCGCGTTTGGCGAGGCCGACATAGACCGCGATGCCTGCCAAAATTGCGACGGCGGCGCCAGGTACGATCCGCCCGTAGACGATGTCGGCGGGCATGTTGAAAACGAACTGACAGATGCCTGCCAGAACCATCAGGTTGATCAGGTTGTCAGTGAACAGCGCCCAGAATGCGCTGAAGTCGCTGCGGTGAAACAGCTTGTAGGTATAGCTACCATCCCTCATTGGGACCTCCATTTTTTTGACCGGACGGTCGCGGTTTCTCCTCGAACCGCGGTCGACCGGCGTTTCTCACTGTGCCGCGATATGCGAAACAGCGCCCCGAAGTTGGGGAATTGCGGCAGTTTCAGAGGTCAGTGCAGTGATCACTTCGGCCGCGACCAGCGCGGCGATCACTGCGGGCCGTTTGTCACGGCTGCCGCCTGCCCCGATGGGACAGATTAGGGGTGCAATGGACAGGCCATCGCAAAACTCGTTGCTCCAGGAGCGAAATTTGGCACGTTTGGTTTTGGACCCGATGAGGCCGACATAGGCAGCATCACCGCGTTGCAAGGCAGCGGAAGTCAGCAAGAAATCCAGACCATGATCATGCGTGAGTACGATAAAGGCGCTGCCTTCGGGTGCGTTCATGATGTCGATTTCCGGTATCACGCTCAGGCGTTTTTCGACCGCAGCCTGCGATTGACGCAACTCGTCTTCGCGTTGGTCAATCAGCACGGTTCTGACCGGCAAATGCTGCAGTTGGTCGGTCAGAGCCCGCCCGACATGCCCGCTGCCGAGAATGTAAACACTGGGGCTGTTTGCTGCTTCTGCCGCAGCGTCGGCGTGGGCGATGGTTTTGTCTGATGGGCTCATGCGGGAGATCAGCACCTCGACCCGTCCGCCGCAACACTGGCCGATCTCCGGTCCCAGCGGTATGTCGAGGTGCTCTGACAGGTTGCCCTTTGCCAGAAGGTCACGCGCAGCATTGATGACGATATGTTCGAGTTGGCCACCGCCGATGGTTCCCCAAAGGCCGTCATCACGGACAAACATTTCGGTCCCCGTAGTGCGGGGGGACGACCCTCGCACTCTGGTCAGCCGCACGAGTGCAACCGCGCCAGGCGCGTTCAGGAAATCCAGAAAGGTGTCGGCGTTGTCCATAGCCCGCAGCCTCAGCCTTTGGCCTTGAGGTGGGTCATGGCCATCAGTACCCGCTCTGGCGTTGCGGGGGCTTCCAGACGCGGACATTCGCTGTAGTTGGCGACGCTGGCGACGGCCATCGAAAGGGCCTCAAACACCGAAATACCAAGCATAAACGGGGGTTCTCCAACGGCTTTGGACCTCTTGATCGTCATTTCCCGGTTGTCGGACCAATCCGCGAGATTGACGTTGAAGACCCGCGGGCGATCGCTGGCCAGTGGAATTTTGTAAGTCGACGGGGCATGCGTGCGCAGACGGCCTTCGTCATCCCACCACAGCTCTTCGGTGGTCAGCCAGCCCATGCCCTGAACGAAAGCACCCTCTACTTGGCCTTTGTCCAAAACCGGATTCAGGGAGCGGCCAACGTCATGCAGGATGTCTGTTCGCTCTACGCGGTATTCGCCGGTCAGCGTGTCGACCGAAACCTCGGAGCAGGAGGCGCCATAGGCGTAGTAGTAAAACGGGCGACCTTTACCAGCCTCGCGATCCCAATGGATTTTGGGCGTTTTATAAAAGCCGGCTGCGGAGAGCTGGACCCGCGCCATGTAGGCTTCTTTGATGAAAGCATCAAAGGGGATGAGATCTTCACCGATTTGCACATGGTTGGGGAGGAAATACACGTCGGTTTCGGCAACGTTGCGGCTTTCGGCCGCGAATTTCACCAAGCGTTCCTTGATTTGCTGTGCCGCATCCAAAGCGGCCATCCCGTTGAGGTCAGATCCAGAGGACGCTGCTGTTGCGGAGGTGTTGGGCACTTTTTCCGTGGTGGTTTTGGTGATTTTGATTCGCTCAAAATCCACCTGAAAGGCGTCCGCGACGATTTGGGCGACTTTGGTGTTCAACCCCTGTCCCATCTCGGTGCCGCCATGATTGAGGTGGATCGAGCCGTCGTTATAGACATGGATCAGAGCGCCGGCCTGATTGTACCAAGTGGCGGTGAACGAGATGCCGAATTTGACGGGCGTCAGCGCCAGCCCCCGCCGGACAATGCCACCTTTGGCGTTTTCTTCGAGAATGGCTTGGCGCCGCGCCTGATAGTCGGCGCTGTCTTCGAGTTCTTCGACAATGCGCGCGATGACGTTGTCTTCGACTTCCTGATGATAGGGAGTCAGATTTCGACCGTCGGTGGCATCGCCATAAAAGTTCGCCTTGCGCACCTCCAGAGGGTCTTTGCCCAACGCATAGGCGATCTCTTCGATCATGCGCTCGGCGGCGACCACGCCTTGCGGTCCGCCAAAACCACGGAAGGCTGTGTTGGAAACCGTATGAGTTTTTTGCGGGCGCGATGTCAGTCGCACGTTCGGATAGAAGTAGGCGTTGTCGGCGTGAAACAGGGCGCGATCGGTGACGGGGCCTGACAAATCCGATGAATAGCCGCAACGGGCAGCAAATTGGCTTTGCACGGCTTCGATGCGCCCGTCCCCGTCAAACCCCAAATCGTAGTCGATCACAAAGTCATGCCGCTTGCCTGTTGCGGTCATGTCCTGATCGCGGTCGGGGCGGATTTTTACGGGGCGGCCAAGTTTTTTGGCGCCTACGGCGGCCACGGCGCAAAACAGGTTCATCTGACTTTCTTTGCCGCCAAAACCGCCGCCCATGCGACGGACATTTACAACCACGGCATTTGACGGAACACCAAGCACATGCGCGACCATATGCTGTGCCTCGCTCGGGTGCTGTGTCGAGCAATGGACAATCACATCGTCGTCCTCGCCCGGGATGGCAAAGGCTATGTGCCCTTCCAGATACATGTGGTCCTGCCCGCCCACCATCATCTGGGCCTGAATGCGGTGTTTGGCACCTGCAAGCGCAGTGTCGACATCGCCGCGCTCCAGCTTCAGCGGATCTGTGATCAAAGGCAGACCGGCCTGCTCTGCGCTGACGGGATCGAGGGCATGGGGCAGCACGTCGTAGGTGATGTCAGCAAGTTCCGCAGCACGCCGCGCGGCATCGCGGCTCTCAGCGATCACAGCAAAGAGCGGCTGGCCGTGAAATTCGACCTTGTCTGTCGGGAAGACAGGTTCGTCATTCTTGCCGGTTGGGCTGATGTCGTTGACGCCGGGTATGTCTGTGGCGGTCAGGACATCCACCACACCAGCGGCCGCGCGCACGGGCGACAAATCCATGTCTAGGATGCGGGCATGGGTGACGGTGGACACGCCAAGATATGCGTGCAGCGTTCCGATGGGTTCCGCGATGTCGTCGGTATACTCGGCGCGCCCTTGCACTTGTTTGATCGCGCTGTCGTGCTTGACGTTCTGATGCACCGCGCCGCTGACGTATGAGCTGTCTTTCATCGTCGGTCTCCTTATGCCGTCGCCAATTGGGCGTTGGTGCTGTTGTCCGCGTCCAGAAAGAAGCGACGCATTAGATTGGCAGCCACCTGACTGCGGTACTCAGCAGAGGCGCGCCAATCTGTAAGTGGGGTAAAATCCTTGCTGAGGGCCGCCGCGGCGTCTTCGAAAGCCTGTTCGCCCCATTTGGCTCCGACTAGGGCCGCTTCTGCGGTTGCGGCGCGTTTGGGCGTGGCGGCCATGCCGCCAAATGCCACGCGCGCGTCGGTGATTTTGTCGTCTTCAACGGTCACGCTTATGCCGCAAGCCACCGAGGAAATGTCCTCGTCCCTGCGTTTGGATATCTTGTAGGCCGCATCCCTTTGGCCGCGGCGGGGGCGGGGAATGCGAATGCTGGCGACAAAGTCACCGGCTTCGCGGTCCTGTTTTCCGTAGTCGATAAAAAACTCTTCAATCGGCAAGGTTCGCTGCCCGTCGCTTTTCTGCAACGTGACTTCGGCACCCAGGGCGATCAGAACCGGTGGTGTGTCCCCGATAGGCGAGCCGTTGGCAACGTTGCCGCCGATTGTTCCCATGTTGCGGACCTGCCAGCCGGCAATGCGGTTCCAATAGTCCGTCAGGTGCGGGAAGACCTCTGTGATGTGGGTTTGGCTTTCGCTGTAGGTGACGCCTGCGCCGATGGTCAGCGCGTCATCGGAAAGGGTCACGTTTTTCAGTTCTTCCAGATGATTTATGAAGACAACCGGCGAAATCGGGCGCATGAATTTTGAGACCCAAAGACCGACGTCTGTTGAGCCTGCGACGATTGTTGCCTGCGGCTCATCCGCCAGAACCTGCGCCAGATCGGCGACGTCATGGGGAACAATCGCGCGATCGTCCTCTGGGCCGATTTCGATGCGGCGGGTTGGCTGAAGTGCCGCGAGGCGGGCAGTCACATCTGCGCGCTCCTGATTGAGAACGTCGTTGGCCAGTGTGCCATATTCATTCACCGCAAGAGCGGCTTGAACTATCGGCTCATATCCGGTGCAGCGGCACAAATTGCCCTGAACTGCGGTTTCCACCTGTTCAACTGTAGGTTTGGGATTGGCCATCCACAGCGCATAGAGCGACATCACAAAGCCAGGTGTGCAGAAGCCGCATTGGCTGCCGTGAAAGTCGACCATTGCCTGTTGCACGGGATGCAGACGGCCGTTCGGGCCGACAAGATGTTCGATGGTGACGATGTGGCACCCGTTCAGCGACGGCAGAAACCGGATGCAGGCATTGATGGTTTCATAGTGCAGCCGGCCGTTGTGCAGGCGCCCCACCAAAACGGTGCAGGCTCCGCAGTCTCCCTCGGCACAACCTTCCTTGGTGCCGGTCATGCGGCGGTCAATGCGCAGAAAATCGAGCAAGGTGGTTGTGGCCTTGGCATCGGTAACGGTTGTTTCCGCGCCATTGAGCAGAAAGCGGATTTCGTTCTGATGAGCCATGAGACCTCCCGTTTCACTTCGGGGCTGTCCGAAGCTTGTGCATTGTATTGCGT
Source organism: Shimia haliotis (assembly GCF_900114415.1). Lineage (GTDB taxonomy): Bacteria > Pseudomonadota > Alphaproteobacteria > Rhodobacterales > Rhodobacteraceae > Shimia > Shimia haliotis. Next base: position 142,436 of record NZ_FOSZ01000006.1, read on the forward strand.
CCGCATTCCCATCAAAACGGCGGCCTTTGCGAAATCTTTTCAATGAAACGTAGATAATGAAGTCACCGGTTTCCCTTGCGTTCAACGATTTAGGGCCATGGCAGACAAGCCGCCGAAACAGGGATTCTCGCTTGCATGTATTTCGATGGCCTGTTGCGCTTGGGGGGAAGGTCAGGCTCACTGAGCGACGGGTGGAGCTGCGGTTTTGGGATACAAATTGCACAAAGCCGCAGGCTTGTGACCTGCGGCTTTGTGTTCTCGGTATCTTTTCCCCGTTTGGGGCATTCTGTTCTGCGGGCGGGCGAAAACCTTCGCACGGCCGCCCGTAATTTGCGTCGGATCCGGCGGAGATTTGCAGGATCAGTACGGGGTTTTCAGGCGGTCGTTGGCCAAGATACCCCTTTGGTCACAATCAGAAATCGACTTCGATGGCGATGCCTTTTTCGACCGCCAGATCGACAACCGATGCCGCCACGGCAAGGTCTTGCAGGCCCACACCGGTGCCGTCGAACAAGGTGATCTGATCGTCTGACGTCCGTCCGGCAATCGTGCCGTTGATAACCGCGCCGAGTTGCGCGACGTCGGTTTCCTTGATCAAGCCCTGAGCAACGGCGTGTTGGGCTTCGCCGATCGAAATCGACTGCGCAACTTCGTCGGTGAACACATCCGCTTTGACCAAAAGCGCGGCCTCGACCTCTTGTTTGCCTTTGGTATCGGTTCCCATGCAGGCAATGTGGGTGCCCTCGGAGATATGTTCGGCCATCACGGAGGGCGCGAAAGCCGAAGTGATGGAAATGATGACGTCAGCCTCGGTGAGCCCCGGAAGATCAACCGCTTCAAACGGCAGGCCGGCTTCGTTTGCAACTTTTTCGATGTTGGGCAGCATCTCGGGGTGATAATTCCAGCCAATGACCTTTTCGAAATTGCGCTGCTCAAGCGCCGCGCGCAGTTGAAAAGTGGCCTGATGTCCAGCGCCAACCATGCCGATGACTTTGGAATCCGAGCGCGCCAGATGTTTGATCGACACCGAAGACGCCGCAGCAGTGCGCAGGGCAGTCAACAGGTTGCCGCCAACCATTGCCTTGGCTTTGCCGGTGTCCGGATCAAACAGAAAAACTGTGGACTGGTGGTTGATGAGGCCGCGCTTTTCAAGGTTGTTGGGCCAATAGCCACCGGCCTTTAACCCAAGCGTCAGACCAGCTTGGTCAAATCCGCCTTTAAAGCCATAGAGCGCGTCTTCGTGGCCGATGGCTTCGCGGACAACAGGGAAGTTATAAGCATCACCCGACGCCATGGCGGCGAAGACTTTCTCAACAGCGTCAAACGCTGCATCACGGGTCATCAGGTCGGCGATTTCGCGTTCAGGAACAATCAGCATATCTGTCTCACTTTGGTTGGGTGCGCCCGTGTGCTCAGGTGAAAAGGAAGCGCAGCACACGGGCGACAATCCGGCGCGGTGAACCGCCGGAATATCTATTCAATGGGCTGATCAGAAGGCGCGGCCGCGGGCTGACACCGGCCAAACGCATTCAACTTTGCCGTTGCGCACGCCAACGTACCAGTCGTGTACATTGGCCGTCGGATCACAGTGGCCGGGGACCAATTTCAGTTTGTCGTTCACTTTCAGCGCGCCGTTCGGATCCATGACCACGCCATGCTCGTCGGAACATTTGATGTATTCGACATCATTGCGCCCAAAGATCACCGGCAGACCCGAGTCCACAGATTGCGCTTTGAGGCCCGCGTCGACGATGGCCTTGTCAGCCTTTGCGTGGCTCATCACGGACGTCAGGATGAAGAAAGCGTTTTCCCATTCGCCTTGGTCAATGCGGTTGCCGTCCTTGTCGAGGATTCGGCCATAGTCCGCGTCCATAAAGGCGTAGGAACCACACTGAAGTTCGTTGTACACGCCGGAGTTGGATTCAAAATAGTAGGATCCTGTACCGCCGCCCGAAACCAGTTCACAGTCGATGCCCACTGCCTTCAGCCCGTCAACTGCGTCCTGAACCATCGCGATGGCGACATCCAGTTTTTCCTTGCGGGCCTCGTAGCTGTCCATGTGCTGCATCGCGCCTTGATACGCCTGAATTCCCGAGAATTTCAGATTCTGTGCAGCTTCGACGGCCTGAGCGATTTCGACGACGGCGGAGGTGGTGGTCACACCACAACGACCCGCGCCACAGTCGATTTCAATGAACACTTCCAACTCGGTGCCATGCTTCACCGCCGCGGCCGACAGATCGGCGACATTGGCAAGATCGTCCACGCACACAATTGTGCGGCTGCCCAGTTTCGGCAGGCGGGCGAGGCGGTCAATTTTGGCAGGGTCGCGCACCTGATTGGACACCAGAACGTCCTTGATGCCGCCGCGCGCAAACACTTCGGCTTCGGACACCTTCTGACAACACACACCAACGGCACCGCCCAGCTCTTCTTGCAGCTTGGCCACATCGACGGATTTGTGCATCTTGCCATGCACGCGATGGCGCATGCCGTGATCCTTGGCGTAGTCGCCCATTTTCTTGATGTTGCGTTCGAGCGCATCCAGATCAAGCACCAGCGCCGGTGTCTGAATGTCGGCTTCGTTCATGCCGGGCTTGGCGGGAATGTCATAGCCCACTTCGAAATCGTCGAGGTTGCTCAGGTCTTTCATTTTCATGCTTCTCCGTCGGAAAATTCCCCACTTTGGATTGTGGGATGTGAGGGTTAGGTGCTGGCCAGCCAGGGCAACTTGTCGAGATCGACGTTTCCGCCAGTGACAATCAGGCCTACGCGCTTGCCTTGGAACGCGTCGGGGTTTTTTAAGACTGTCGCCATCGGCACGGCGCTTGAGGGTTCCATGACAATGCGCAGGTGTTTCCAGATCAGTTTCATCGCGTCGATGATTTCCTGTTCCGATGCCGTGTATATTTCGCTGACGTGGTTGGACACAAAGTGCCATGTCAGGTCTTTGAGCGGCACAAGAAGGCCGTCGGCAACGGTTTTGGGCGCATCGTCCGCGATGATGTGACCGGCCTTGAAGCTGCGATAGGCATCATCAGCCTGTTCAGGTTCTGCCGCGATAACCTGTGTTTCCGGTGCCAGCGTCGACAGGGTCAGGCAGGTGCCAGAAATCATGCCGCCGCCACCGATTGGGGCGACCACAGCGTCCAGCCCGTCAACTTGCTCGACGAATTCTCTGGAGCAGGTGCCTTGGCCCGCAATCACGCGTGGATCGTTGTAAGGGTGGACAAAATCGCCACCTGTTTCGGCCTGCACTTTGGCAAAAGTTTCCTCACGCGATGAGGTGGAAGGTTCACACTCTGTGATTTTTCCGCCGTAGCGTCGCACGGTGTCCTTTTTGGCCTGTGGCGCGGTGCGCGGCATGACCACGTTGCACGGGATGCCACGTTTCATGGCGGCATAACTCAGGCAGGATGCGTGGTTGCCGGAGGAGTGTGTTGCCACACCCTTGGCGGCCTGCGCATCGTCCAGTCCGAAAACGGCATTGGATGCGCCCCGTACCTTGAAGGCACCTGGTTCCTGAAAGTTCTCGCATTTGAAGAACAATTTGGCACCGGTCAGTTCATTCAGGTAATCCGAAGTCCGGACCGGCGTTCGGCGAATGAAGGGTTTGATCCGCCCATGCGCGCTTAGCATGTCGTCATAGGTGGGGATATACATTGGTACCCTCCCTCTCTTATGCGGCGTCTTTTTGGGACACGGCTGAATGGCCGCGATAGTAGTCCTGCGCGGCGGCGACACCGGACCCCAATTTGATGTCGAGCCCGAGATCGGCCATGCACATTTCGGCGGTTGCGATGCCGGCAAGGGCCATCACATCTGTCAGGCTGCCGAGGTGTCCGATGCGGAATACTTTGCCGGCGACCTCTCCAAGGCCAACACCGAAGGCGACGCCGTATTTGCTGGCCGCGTGTGTCACGATGTCGGTGGCGTTGAACCCGTCGGGGGTGCGAATGGCGCTAACCGTGTCGGAGTAGACCGACGGATCAGCTGCGCAGAGATCCAATCCCCATGCGCCGACCGCGGCACGAACGCCCTCGGCAATGCGATGGTGGCGGGCAAAGACGTTTTCCAGCCCTTCGTTCAGCAACATTGTGCAGGCTTCGTTCAAGCCGTTCAGCAAACCGACAGCTGGCGTGTAGGGGTAGGCGTTGTTGGCATAGCCTGCGGTCATGTCGTTGATGTCAAAGAAGGTGCGCGGCAGCGTGGCCGATTTGGTCGCCGCGATGGCTTTCGGGCTAAAGCCGACAATCGCCAGACCGGCGGTCAGCATAAAGCCTTTTTGCGAACCGGTGACGGCGACATCCACGCCCCATTCGTCCATCCGGAAGTCCATTGATGCGATGGAGGACACACCGTCCACAAAAAGCATCGCGGGGTGGCCTGCGGCATCCAGGGCACGGCGTACGGCTGCGATGTCGGATTTCACGCCAGTGGCGGTTTCATTGTGGGTCGCCAGAACGGCTTTGATCTGGTGCTGTGTGTCCGCTGTCAGGATTTCCTCATAGCGATCAGCAGGCAGACCCTCGCCCCACGGGGTTTCAACAATTTGCACATCAAGGCCATGCCGCTCGCACATGTCGATCCAGCGGTGGCTGAACATCCCGTTGCGCGCAGCGAGAATTTTGTCCCCCGCGGACAGGCAGTTGGTCAGGGCAGTTTCCCAGCCTCCGGTGCCGGTGGAGGGAAAGATGAAAACTTCGGCATCGACGCTTTTCAAAATTTCGCGCACGCCTTTGCGTGCCGGATGGAGAATTTGGCCGAACAGAGGGGATCGGTGGTCAATCGTGGGCATGTCGCAAGCCTTGCGAAGGCTTTCGGGGATGTTCGTCGGTCCGGGGATGAAAACGGGATTCTGAAAGCTCATGGATGGTCTCCTTGCGTCGTTGGCAAAGACCTAAAGCAGTGAGGGCATGCAACGCCATTTTTTAGGTTTTTTCGAAGGATGGCAGGTGAGGTCGTAAAAAGTGTTTCTTGTCAGGGGGTTGAATTTTTCATATCGTGAATTGATCTTTCACTATTGAGAATAGGGTATTTATGGATTTTCCAAAAAATGAGCCGGCGAGCCCCCGTAAGACCCGAGGAAGACCGCGCGGGTGGGATGACAAGACCGCTCAAAACACGATCAAATCGCTTGATCGTGCGATGCAAGTTTTTGAGTACCTGAGTGAAGAACAGGGCAAAGCGTTGTCACAGCTTGCCGAGGAAATGGGTCAGGCTCCGGCCACGGTTTATCGTGTGCTTGTCACTTTGGAGGGGCGCGGTCTGGTTGAGTTCGACCGCTATGAGCAGGTTTGGCACATCGGCCCGCGAGCGTTTGTCATTGGTGCGCGGTTTTTGCGCCGGACCAGTCTGGTGGACCGCGCGAGGCCGATTATGCGGCGCCTTATGGAAGAAACCGGAGAAACAGCCAATTTGGGCGTGGAGCGCGAGGGCGCTGTGCTCTTTTTGAGTCAGGTGGAAACACACGCCAGTATTCGGGCGTTTTTTCCCCCTGGAACGTTGTCACAGATGCACGCCTCAGGAATTGGGAAGGCGCTTTTGGCGCATATGGACGCCGGTAGGCTGGATCGGGTGTTTTCCTCCGACGTGCCAAAGAAATTTACCGAGTTCACAATAACCGACTTGTCAGACCTGCAAACCGATTTGGCGGGCATTCGGGATCGCGGATATTCCGTGGACAATGAGGAAAAAAACCTCGGAATGCGATGTATCGCGGCACCGGTGTTTGACCAGAACCGCGAGGCAGTTGCGGGAATTTCGGTTTCCGGTCCGACAAGTCGGGTTAGCCCGGAGGAAGTCGAAAGACTTAGCCGCCCTGTTGTCGACGCGGCTCATGCACTGACGGCAGCGATTGGCGGGGAGGTCGTTGCCTAGCTGATATGATCACCTGCATTTGGCGAGATCGATGAGACACTTCAAAAGCCGCTAATGCGCTCAATAAGCCAATACATTGACACCGACCCGATGCCATAGGCGGCCATTACTGTTGCCTTTTGGCCAATTGGAAGGGCGACCAAACGCCATAGTGCAATAAGAAGTGCCAACGCTCCGATAAAGATCAGTTGTCCGGCTTCGACCCCAAGGTTGAAAGCGAGAAGGGCTGCTGGGATGTCGTTGGAAGGCAAACCGATGTCAGACAAAGCGCCTGCAAAACCCAACCCATGCAAAAGCCCGAAACCGAAACACACAATCCATGGATTCTGTTGTGACAGTCGGACGCGGCCATCTGTGCCCTTGGCAATTTCCATCGCAAGGAAAACGATAGAGAGGGCAATAATCGCCTCAACCGGTGGGCCCGGAACATTCAGGACACCAAAGGTCGCCAGCGCCAAAGTTATTGAGTGCGCAAGTGTAAACGCCGTTACTGCCCCCACCAATCTCCAAGGATCGCGGACCAGAATGAACAATGCGAAGACAAACAGCAGGTGGTCCCAGCCTTCAAGAATATGTTCAAATCCCAAGGCAAAATAGGCGACAAAAACGGACCATGTTGTCTGCTCGGTAGGGATGGTTTGCACGGCGGCATCTGGGGTGAAACGCAGGGTCGTGGGGTCAGCGTTTAGGGGATGCAAACGCACCAAAACGTCGTTTTCTTGCGCCTCAAGACCCGAAATCGCAATGGATTGCCCTGCAATGCCCAGACGGCACTCGGCAACCCAAGAGGAAATCCATGCCCTGTTGTCAAAAACCGGGGCTGGCCCACGCGCCGGAGTGCAGCCTTCCGGCAAAACCGCATCGATGGCCATTGGTTGACCATTCACATCGGGTTTTCGCCAATGTACGTTCCACTGTTCTGACGCGATTTGGCGGATTTCAAGGTATCCGGGATCAAGCGCATGGGCGCTCGCGTTTCCGGTCGGCCACGCGAACAGCAAGGTAATGAGGACCCAGATTACAGCTTTCATTTGCCTTGGCCCGCGAAATCGTAAACCACTATTTCATAGCCATCGGCCAGCGCTTCATATTGCGCCAGTGCCAGATCTTCGCCCGTGGCGCGGCGCCAATCTCGCAACACTGAACTGTAAATGTCCGCCAAGGGTGGCACGCGGCTGGGTTCGCTTTCAATCACCTGTACCAGATGGACGCCGTAGCCCGATGGAACCGGTCCCGACCACGGACCTTGTTCGAGCGTGATGAGACCGTTGGAAAACCCAACTCCGTAGATCGAGTCGATGGCGCGTGGCGTGGTCAGGGGCATTGACGCGGGCAACAGGGCCGACCCGGGCAAATCGGAAATGTCTTGCCCTGCACGCAATGTCACCAGTGCCTTTTCAATGTCGGGCTCGCTTGGGGCTTCACCCAGAAAGACCTGATTGAAGGCCACTTTTTGCGGTGTCGCGTAGCGTTCAGCGTTTTGCTGGAGGAAAGCCTCTAGGTCTTCATCCTTTGGTGTGACCGACGTGGCAATGGCTTCTGTGAGAAAATCCATTTTTTGGCTCAGCCGAGACCTGATCACCGTATCGCTGCGATCCAGACCAAGCTTTCTCGCTTCTCTGACCAGAATTTCCTCACGAATGGACGCGTCCACCAGCGTTTCCATCTCAGCAAGACTGGGCTCACGTTTCCACCTTGCTTTGAACCCAGCAGACAGCTGCGCAATGTCGTTTTCGTCGATGGAAATTGTATCAGTGGTTTCGACGGTCTCGTTTTCCGGCGCAACGATGTGGAACCAAATGAAAATAGCCGCCCCAATCAAGAAGAAATGGAACAGAGGTTCTTTGAGTAGTCGCATGAAGGCTCCTGCGGGAAGCGAATTTTGGTTCAATGTGGTGATGCTGGCATCAGTCCACTGGGCTTTGCAAGAAAATCAACATTTGCATGTTCGTGCAGAGTAAAAAATGGACCGAGGTAGGATTGCTTCCTCGGTCCCGCTAGCCGTGAACGGCCGGTTATTCTGCCGGAGTGTACCAGATCGGGGATGAATACGCGCGTTCCTGATGCGTCAGCACTGCGTCTTCCGGCAAGTCGGTGCCGAACCGAAGCTTGTCGTACAAAATCCAACGCGGAGTGGGGATTTCGAGCGCACGCACGTAGTAGAACGCGCGGTCATTCGGATCGAAATCAGGATCAGACCAGACCTTTACAAGTTCTGCAGTGCCAATCGTGTTGGTCCAGCTGGCAGTTTCCACATCAACAGTGTTTCCAACCGCTGGGACCTTGCCGTTCTGATCCGCGACACGGTCGTCTGACCACGCCACGTCATAGACCTTTTCCTGCATGGCGCCGTCGGAATCCAACCATCCCTTTACAACCTGTACGCGGTCCAGATTGGCACCAACCGGATCGCGCAGAGCAGCAATCAGGAAGGAAGGCGCACCGTCCCCCTCACGAGGCCGCAGATCGGAGCCCATTGGAACGCCTTTGGTGTAGCCCACATCTGCTATGAAGCGTGTCTCAACATCCGCGTCGCTGAAATCCCAGCCACCGAAGAACCGCAGTCCAATCCGAGGTCCGGTGGTCGCATATGTTTCACGTCGTTTGAACGCATCGAAGATCGCTGCACGCGTATTGTCGGTGGCCCAGACTGCTGTGTATCCGGAAGCAACCAGAAGATCGCCGGGGATTTCGCCGTTTTCATTGGCGATGAAAGGATGCTTGATCCTTGAGGCCGAAGGTTCAACGCTGACGGATTTGCCAAAAAAGTTGTCCTCTTCGGCAGTGGCCAAAGACGTGTGGCTATCGGTCGCCCCGCCCATCCCGAACTTGTATGGATTGACGCCGAATTTCTCTTCCAGCATCAAGCCGCGTTTCAACGCTTCCCGGGCGTATTCGCCTGCAAGCATATCTTCCGTCTTCAACTCGGTGATGTCGAGGTTGCCGACGTCCCAGTTTTCATAGTCGGCGAACTCGTCGTCGGGGCTTAGGAAGGGGTGCGCTTCGCCATCGCCCTTGATTTGTGTGACCTCATAATGGGGTTCCCATTTTGCACGGGCAGCGACGTAATCCTCGTCGACCTTCCCACCGTGATACGTGTCTTCTGTCGGGAACATCCAACCGTTGGACAGGTTGCCGTTGTGCGCAAAGGCAACGGCGCGGCCGCCTGTTTTTTCCTGATACTCTTCAAGCCATGAATAAAGAGCTTTTGGATCGGTATCGCCGAAAGGCGGCTGAGTTACCGGAGGCACCATCTGAAGCGCCCTGATTGGGCCGTCACGCAGCATAACGTTGCGATGCAGATTGAAGCCCTTGGGAACAGAGGTCCACTCAAACCCGATGAAGGCTGTGAAGGTGCCAGGATCGTTGTGTTCCTCCGCAGCCATCACAATTTGCTCCCAAGTGAAAGCGAATGCATCCGCGCCGGGGCTGTAGGACTTCAGAAGGATTTCCGGTAGCGTCATTTGCGAGAAATTGGTGATGATGTCGAAGGCCGCTTTGCCGGCTTCTTCGCCGCCTGCGATGTAGCCCTCATACCATTCCAAACCTTTGGGGTCCGCAAGAATGCCTGGCTTTCCGGCCTGAAGGTCCGGCGCAAATCCCATCAGATCCGTGTGATCTGTGAGGACCATCCAATCCAAGGGACGGGCCAGTCTGACGGGGTGGCCGGTGGACGAAATGACCTGCTCACCTTTTGCAAAGCGCCAAGCATCATCCGGCAGCAGAGTGTTGCCAAAGGCTCCGGCGTCTAGCGACAGACCTGTGTGAAGATGCGAGTCTCCCCAAAGCGGGCGTTCAGGAAAGTTCCGGTTCGCATACGGAGAGAAAGTTTGATCAGTGAACAAGCCCTCAACGGCTTCTTCGCTTGGGACCGCGTCGGCAAGGACATGCGCTGGCGCCGCTCCCAGTAAAACAAAGCATACCAAAGTACGAAACATCGTGTCCTCCTAGATCAAATTGGTCGGGTGTTTGCACACAACAAAAATTTTAAGAAACAATACTCTTGCTTCTTCATATCACGTATTTTCCCAGTTTGGCTGAATTATTCGGATCGGGGCAATGTCGCGTCGGCGATGTCAGCAGAACCAGGTGCAAAAGCCCGATCGAAAATGACGCGTTTGGTTTGGTCTCGGGCTGTGGATTTTGATGCCAAGAGCACTGTTCCAAGCGGCCCTTTGACACGTTCTGTATTGTGAAGTTTCTCTGACCGTCAGCGTCGTTCTTTGGTTTCGGGCTCGAAAGGCGCCCTTATGTTTGGTCGCTCAGGAACCTCTGGGCGGTGCGGGACGCGTCGGCGATGTGGCTTTGCACGGCCTGTCGCGCTGCGTCAGGATCGCCGCCGAGGATGGCGTCGTGGATGGCGGTCATGTGGCTCATGCCTGATCGTTCCCGATCCCGCGCAGCGATGGTCAGGGCGCGCAGGCGGCTGATGCGCCCGTTCAGGCGCTGGACTACATCCCATGCAATGTCGTGGCCTGCCTCCTGAAAGATCAACTGATAGAAATGAGTGGTGGCCCGCAATAGAGCGCCCCATTCTGTGTCGTTCATTTTCGCCCCGACCTCATTGAGAGCAGGGGTTAGCACCTTGGCGAAATCGGTGTGACGGCAGGTCGCGCAAGCCGCCGCTGCGGAAGCTTCCAGAAGCAAGCGAATGTCATAAATCTGACGGGCCTGATCCCAGTTCAGCGTGGCGACAATCGGCCCTTTATTGGGGATGATTTCCACCAGACCTTCGGCTTCCAGATAGCGAATGGTTTCCCGGATCACGGTTCGGCTTACGCCGAGCTGTTCACAGAGCGGGCGCTCAACGAGCCGGTCGCCCGGGGCAAAATGGCCGTCGATAATCGCCTCACGCATTCTCTCCTGCACGATATCGCGCAGGGTTTGCGGGTTCTTTTCGATCTTTGGCAACAGGGATTTTTCCGTGGTCATATCAAGGCGGATAGCAGGTCCGCGGGCAGGCAACAACTTTTATTGACTTATGGTATACCATCATACCAAAGTGCGGTGAAGCTCACGTCAGGAATCGCTATGCCCGCAGAAATTCGCAAAACACTTGTTCATGTTGAAAACACCCTGATCGAAGGGGGGCGGGTCGCAGAGACTCCCTTGACCCTGATTGCCGCGATGGCGGTTATCCGAAACCCGTGGGCTGGTCGCGGGTTTGTCGAGGATCTGACGCCGGACATCCGTGATTGTGCGCCGGGTCTCGGTGCTTTGCTGACAGAGATGATCCTCGATGCCGCCGGTGGCGGCGACCGCGTTGAGGGATACGGGAAGTCTGCTATCGTCGGGTTGGGCGGCGAGGTGGAGCATGCCTCGGCCCTCATTCATACGCTGCATTTTGGCAACCATTACCGCAACGCGGTCGGGGCAAAATCCTATTTGTCGTTTTGCAACACGCGTGGGCCAGCCAATGCGCCCTTGATGATCCCGTTGATGGATAAAAATGACGGGGGGCGCCGGTCCCACTATTTGACCATCCAGACCTCCGTCGCGGATGCGCCGGCGGCGGATGAAATTCTTATTGCGCTTGGCGCGTCGATTGGCGGACGCCCGCATCACCGGATCGGTGACAGGTACCAAGATCTCAAGGAGTTGGGCCATGACGCTGACAACCCTGCCGCTGTCTAGAACAGGAGGCACGGTTGCCCTGCGCGAGGCGGGCGCAGGTGAGCCGTTGGTTCTTGTTCACGGGGTCGGAATGCAATCCGCGGCTTGGGCGCCCCAGATTGAGGCGTTGAGCCAGACGCATCGGGTGATTGCGGTGGATTTGCCAGGTCATGGTCGCAGTAGCCCTTTGCCGGCCAACAGCGGATTGCCCGCGTTTGTGGCATGGTTGAATGACGTCACAACCACTTTAGCCTTGGGGCCGGTCAATCTGGCGGGCCATTCGATGGGGGCTTTGATTGCGGTCGGATTTGCGAGCACCTATCCGGACGCTACAAAACGGGTTGCTTTGCTAAATGGCGTGTTTCGGCGTGATGCCAGCGCGCGCGCCGCAGTTGAGGCCCGTGCGGCGGAAATACAGGCGGGCGCCATGGACCTTAAGACGCCGCTGGATCGCTGGTTTGGGGATACGGCGACTGATCGGGCAGCCCGAACAAAGGTTGCGGGTTGGCTGAGCGGGGTTGAACGGTCAGGCTATGGCACCGCCTATGCGGCATTTGCGGCGGGTGATCGGACTTATGCCGATCAAATGGGTGACATCCGATGTCCGTTTCTGGCCATCACAGGCGAGGATGATCCCAATTCTACACCAGCCATGTCCCGCGCAATGGCGCAGGCGGCGTGCCAAGGCGAGGCCGTTGTTGTTTCCGGTCATCGGCACATGGTGAATCTTACCGCGCCGGACGTGGTGACAGAACACTTGAAGGCGTGGTTGGCGCGACCGGCAGATCAGAAAGTGACATCATGACAGACATTGATCCTCGCGCCCTGCGCACGGCCTTTGGCGCCTTTATGACCGGTGTTACCGTTGTGACGGCAAAAGACGGTGACAATGCCCCACTCGGGTTCACCGCAAATTCTTTTACGTCGGTTTCACTGAACCCGCCCTTGGTGCTTGTCTGCCTTGCAAACAGCTCAAGCAACTATGACGCGTTGGTGGCTGCGGAGGGATTTGCTGTGAATGTGCTGTCGGAGACCCAAATGGATGTGTCCAACACCTTTGCGCGGCCAGCTGAGGACAGGTTTGCCGATGTCGGTTGGCGGGATGGCCCGCAAGGCGCACCGATTTTGGACGGGGTGAGCGCTTGGTTTGATTGTCGGATGCACAAGGTCACGGAGGCCGGAGACCATGTGATCCTGATCGGCGAAGTTTGCGCCTTTGACAGCACGGCGGCGCCGGGATTGGGGTATGTGCGCGGCGCTTATGTCACGCCGTCCATGGCGGCCCAAGCCGCGTCACAGGCCACCGATCTTGCGGTAACGGCGCTGATTGAACACGAGGGGCATGTGCTTTTGGTGGATGACACGCAGGGGGGTATGATGTTGCCGGAAACACTGGCCACCTCTGGCGAGGGCGCGTCGGCGGCGGTAGCGCGGCTTTTGCAGGCGACCTGTCCAAGCGCCAAGGCGGGCTTTGTCTATTCGGTCTATGAAGACCCCAAACGCGGGCGTCAGCACATTGCGTTTTTGTGTCAGGCGGCGGAGCCTGAGGCGATGAAAGGGACGTTTGTGCCACTCAGCCGACACGCGCTGGATGACATATCCGATCCGGCAATGTTGACTATGCTCGAACGATTTTCGGCTGAATCCGCAGTTGGGGAATTCGGCATTTACTATGGCGATCAAAGCCGCGGCGAAGTCCGCGCGATTGTGTGACTGGAGGCTAGGCACCCATGCGTTTTTCACTTTTTGTACATATGGAAAGAACCTCTGCAGAGCAGGATCAAAATCAACTTTATCGTGATTTTATCGCGTTATCCAAAATTGCCGATGAAGGCGGAATGCACGCCGTTTGGACAGGCGAGCATCACGGGATGGATTTCACCATTGCGCCCAATCCGTTTCTGAATTTGGTGGATTTGGCGCGGCAAACCAAGAATGTCCGGCTTGGCACCGGCACAATTATCGCGCCCTTCTGGCACCCGATCCGGTTGGCTGGTGAGGCCGCCATGACAGACATGATTGTCGACGGGCGTCTCGAACTTGGCATCGCGCGCGGGGCATATTCTTATGAATATGAACGCATGGTGCCGGGCATGGATGCTTGGGATGCGGGGCTGCGGATGCGCGAACTTGTGCCTGCGGTTCAGGGCCTTTGGAAAGGGGATTACGCGCAGGACGGCACCTATCACAGTTTCCCCGCAACGACAGCTTCGCCAAAGCCGGTGCAAGAGAACGGGCCGCCGATCTGGATCGCGGCGCGCGATCCCAACAGCCATGAATTTGCGGTTTCCAGCGGTTGCAACGTACAAGTCACGCCCTTGTGGCAGGGGGATGAGGAAATCACCCGACTGATGCAGACTTTTGAAGCAGCCTGTGCCAAATTTCCGGAGCAGAAGAAGCCGGAGATCATGCTGCTCAATCACACCTACATTGCAGCTGATGAGGCGGATGTTCAGCGCGCCGCGGAAGAAATCAACCGGTTCTATTGTTATTTCGGCGCGTGGTTCAAAAACGAGAGATCAGTGTCACAAGGGCTGATTGACCCGCTGACGGAAGATGAAATCGCCGGACATCCATTTTACACACCCGAGGCCATGATCCGCGACAACGTGATTGCCACAGCGGATAATGCGATCGAGCGGATAAAGGCCTACGAAGCGCTGGGTTATGACGAATATTCGCTCTGGATTGACAGCGGTATGAGTTTTGAGCGCAAAAAGGCGTCGCTTGAACGGTTTATCAACGACGTGATGCCGGCTTTTGCCTGAGGAGACGCCAATGGACCATTTTCAACATTATATCGGCGGAGCTTTTTCGGACGGCGCGGCCAGATTTGATAGCGTTGATCCGGCCACAGGGCAGGTTTGGGCGACGATGCCGGAGGCGCGCGCAGAAGATGTAAACGCCGCGGTTGATGCTGCTGAGGCGGCATTTTATTGCGCTGAATGGGCATCCATGACAGCCACAGCGCGCGGCAAACTTCTTTATCGACTGGCCGATCTTTTGGCGGATAACGCAGCGCGCCTCGCTGAGTTGGAAACCCGGGACACCGGCAAGATTATCCGCGAAACCTCCGCGCAGATTGCCTATGTGGCAGAGTATTATCGCTATTATGCAGGGCTGGCGGACAAGATCGAAGGCGCGCACCTGCCGATCGACAAGCCGGACATGGACGTCTGGCTGCGGCGTGAACCAATCGGTGTGGTTGCGGCTGTTGTGCCATGGAATTCGCAATTGTTCCTCTCGGCGGTGAAGATCGGACCGGCGCTGGCTGCGGGATGTACCATGGTTGTGAAGGCGTCCGAGGAGGGGCCGGCCCCGATGCTGGAGTTTGCCCGCATTTTTGATCAGGCGGGCTTTCCGCCCGGCGTTCTCAATGTGATCACAGGATTTGGGCCCGAGTGCGGATCGGTTTTGACACGCCATCCCAAAATTGATCATGTCGCCTTTACCGGTGGGCCCGAAACCGCACGCCATGTGGTGCGCAACTCGGCTGAAAATCTGGCGTCAACATCGTTGGAGTTGGGCGGAAAATCTCCGTTTATTGTTTTCGAAGACGCCGACATAGAAAGTGCTGTGAACGCGCAGATTTCCGGTATTTTCGCCGCTTCCGGACAGAGTTGCGTCGCCGGTTCCAGGTTGGTTGTCTCAAACAAGATCAAGTCGGCATTCCTTGCGCGTCTAAAAGAAAAAGCCCAAGTGATTGCGATTGGTGCGCCGGATGATATGGCCACAGAGGTCGGACCGCTTTGCACCAAAAGGCAATGCGAAACCGCGCAGGATCTGGTCGATGCTTCTGTGGCTGTCGGTGCCGAGCTGGTTGTTGGCGGGCAGGCCTTGGATCGCGAGGGCTTTTATTTCCCTCCGACCATTCTGGATTGTTCAAACGCGCCGGATGCACCTTGTTTGACCAATGAGTTTTTTGGTCCGGTGTTGTCGGTCACTGGGTTTGACACAGAGGCGGAAGCCCTCGCCATTGCCAATGATACAGCGTTTGGTTTGGCCTCCGGCGTGTTCACCAAAGATCTGACACGCGCGCATCGCATGATCCGCGGAATTCGGGCGGGAATTGTCTGGGTCAATACCTATCGTGCCGTTAGCCCGATTGCGCCCTTTGGCGGGCATGGTCTGTCTGGGCACGGGCGCGAGGGCGGCATGCAGGCCGCCTTGGACTATACCAAGGTCAAGGCCGTTTGGCTGCGCACCAGCGACGATCCTATCCCTGATCCGTTTGTCATGCGTTGAGGGCGGGTTCTCTTTGGTAGTGGCACGGGAACAGGCAACGAATCGGGTTCACCTGAAAAAATATTGAGATGCCTCAAAGCCGAGCCTAACACATTGCATTGCTTGACGGACCGCGCGCGCTTCGGGCAGACTAAACAAAACATTTTAATATAGCTTTAGAAGGAGCATTCTGATGACAGACAGTTCCGAGGGCCAACAGCCAGCCTCCCGTCGGCGAGAGTGGATGGCATTCCTGTTTCTTACCTTGATCGTTTTACCGGCACTCGCGGTCGCGTTTGTCGGGGGTTATGGCTTTGTTGTGTGGATGTCCCACGTGATCAATGGCCCGCCGACCGCTGGGTACTGATCGCTTTTTCGCGGTCCACCATTCAACAATTTGAGAATTGAACCACCAAATTTGGAGCAGCTCCATGGGTATAGTAGGCGCAGCAAAGGGATTTTGGAGAACACTGCGGAAGCCACCCGCCACGATCAGCCTTGGCGTGCTGTCGGTCGGTGGCTTCATAACCGGTATCGTGTTCTGGGGCGGCTTCAACACAGCGTTGGAAGTCACTAACACAGAGGCGTTCTGTATCAGCTGTCACGAGATGCGTGACAACGTGTATCAAGAGCTTCAGGAAACGGTGCATTGGGAAAACCGCACAGGCGTCAGGGCGACCTGTCCGGATTGTCATGTTCCGCACGAGTGGACCAACAAAATTGCTCGAAAAATGCAGGCCAGCAAGGAAGTGTGGGGCGCCGTGTTCGGCACGATCAACACACGCGAAAAATTTCTCGCCAAACGTGAAGAGCTTGCGCGCCATGAATGGGCACGTCTTTCTGCAAATGGGTCGCTCGAGTGCCGGAATTGTCACGACTATGACAGCATGGACTGGGACAAAATGTCAGATGAAGCTGTGTTTTACATGCGTCCGGCGGCGGAACTCAATACAGGCTGTATTGAATGCCACAAGGGCATCGCGCACCACCTGCCAGAACGCTCCGCGGATTCAAGCCCGGTTGTTGCCGCATTGGAAGGACGTGCCGCAACAAGCCTGAGCGACGGTCAGGACTATTTTGCCTATCGGCCTGTCACGGTGTTTGCCGGCGAGGATATGGCGGAACCTGCTGGCCAGTTGAACCTTGCTGCGCGCATCGAGGTTCTGGAAACCAAAGGCGACAAAGTGCATTTCGAGATGAAGGCGTGGCGCAAGGACAAGGGTTACGGGCGCGTTCTGTATGATGATTTCGGCCTGAATGCGCGAGTCGCCGTTCTTGAGAAAGAGGCCGCGCAGAACGCGGAACTCGTTCAGGCAGGCACACCGCGCAACGACGACAACACCGGTTTGGATTGGAGCCAAGTCACGGTCAAGCTCTGGGCAGCAGCCGACGGGTTTGTGGCTGACGACGAACAATTGTGGGATGTCGCGGCGGAAAGCTACTCCAGTTCTTGCAGCAGCTGTCACGCGCAACCCGATCCGGATCACTTCTCGACCAATGCGTGGCCGGCGCTGTTTGCCGGTATGGTCGGATTTACCAATATGGATGCAACCGAACAGGAGTTGGTTCTGACCTATTTGCAGAACCATTCGTCTGACAACAGCGAGTCGCACTAAGGAGGCCACCATGACCACACGTCGTAATGTTCTAAAAGGTCTGGTCGCGGGTGGCGCGGCTACGCTGATGGGCCAAAGCCTGTTTGCAAAAGCTGCGCAAGCCGCCACCAGCAGTCAAGGCACCTGGCATGTGACCGGTTCACACTGGGGCGCCATTCGTGCCTTGGTGAAGGGCGGCAAAGTCACCGATGTGCAGCCTTTGGAAGATGATCCTTATCCCACTGATATGATCAAGGGCATCAAAGGCATCATCTATAGCCCGTCGCGGATCAAATACCCGATGGCGCGCGCCGATTGGCTCGACAATCGGGAAAATGCCGATCGCACAACCCGCGGCGACAACCGCTATGTGCGCATCACGTGGGACGAAGCGCTGGATCTGTTTTACGAAGAACTGGAGCGGGTGCAGACCACGCACGGGCCTTCGGGGTTGTTTGCTGGCGCGACCGGATGGCGTCAGACAGGGCTGTTTCATACCTGCATCAACCACATGAACCGCGCGGTTTCCATGCACGGGAACTATGTACGCAAGGTGGGAGACTATTCCACCGGTGCAGGTCAAACGATCCTGCCATATGTGATTGGTTCCACCGAAGTCTACGCGCAGGGGACATCGTGGCCTGTGATTTTGGAAAACGCGGACACTGTGGTTCTTTGGGCAAGTGATCCGCTTAAGAACCTTCAGGTCGGCTGGACCTGCGAAACCCATGAATCGCTGCCTTATCTGGATGAGTTGCGCGACAAGGTGGCCGCGGGCGAAATCCGTGTGATCAGCGTGGATCCGGTGCGTTCCAAGACCCAGAAACACCTGAATTCCGAGCATCTTTATGTGAACCCGATGACGGACGTGGCCTTCATGCTGGCCATTGCCCACACGCTTTATACCGAAGACCTGCACGACAAAGAGTTCCTCGATATCTATTCGCTCGGGTTTGACCAGTTCATCAGTTATGTCATGGGCGAAGGCGAGGATGCCACGGTCAAGACGCCTGAGTGGGCGGCCGAAATCTGTGGTGTGCCGGCCGAGGAAATCCGGTCGTTCGCCCGCCTGTTGGCATCAGGGCGCACACAGTTCCTCTTTGGGTGGTCGCTGCAACGCCAGCAACATGGTGAGCAGCCTTATTGGATGGGCACGATCCTTGCGTCGATGTTGGGTCAGATCGGCTTGCCCGGTGGTGGTGTAAGCTATTCGCACCACTACAGTGGTGTCGGTGTGCCGCAGACCGGTGCGAATATGCCGGGCGCGTTCCCGCTGAACTTGGATCTGGGCAAAACACCAAAACACGACCTCCACAATTACAAAGGGGCGAGCAATGTCATCCCTGTGGCGCGTTGGGTCGATATGCTGCTCAATCCTGGCGACAAAATTCAATACAATGGTCATGAGGTGACATATCCGGATGTGCGGATGGCGGTCTTTACCGGCTGTAACCCGTTCCACCATCATCAGGACCGGAACAAAATGCGCAAAGCATTCCGGCAACTTGAGACCGTTGTGGCGATAGATTTTGCATGGACGGCGACCTGTCGTCATGCCGATCTTGTCCTGCCTGCCTGCACGCAGTTCGAGCGCAACGATATGGACACCTACGGGGCCTATTCCAACACGGGCGTTGTCGCGATGCGCAAGCTTGTGGATCCGCTCTATCAGTCCAAAACCGACTATGAAATTTTCACGGGGCTGACTGATCGCTTCGGGCGTGCCGAGGAATACACCCGTGGCATGACCGAAATGCAATGGCTGCGCCAGATGTATGACACAACCAAAGCGGCCAATGACGGGCGTTTTGAGATGCCGGATTTTGACCAGTTCTGGGAAGACGGCATGGTGCGGTTCCAGCGGGGCGAAAACTGGGTACGCCACGCAGCGTTCCGCGAAGACCCCGAGATCAATGCGCTGGGCACGCCGTCAGGATTTATCGAAATCTCCAGCCGGACCATCGAGAAATTTGGCTATGATGATTGCGGCGCCCATCCCAAGTGGATGGAGAAGGCCGAACGTTCCCACGGGGGGCCGAATTCGGACAGGTTCCCGATCTGGCTGCAAAGCTGCCACCCAGACCAACGCCTGCATTCGCAGATGTGTGAAAGCGATGAATATCGCGCCACCTATGCGGTCCAGGGTCGCGAGCCGGTGTACATTAGCCCTGAAGACGCTGCCAATCGCGGGATCAATGACGGCGATATCGTGCGCGTGTTTAACGACCGTGGACAACTATTGGCTGGCGCGCGTGTGTCTGAAGATTATCCGCAGGGTGTAGTGCGTATCCATGAAGGTGCTTGGTACGGACCAGTGGACGCCAGCATCGGTGCGCTGGATACCTATGGGGATCCCAACACCGTGACGATGGATGTGGGTGCTTCGAAACTGTCACAAGCCACCTCGGCGAACACTTGTCTCGTGGAGATCGAAAAGTTCGAAGGTGTGGCGCCGCCGGTGACATCCTTTGGTGGACCGATCGAGGAATCCCTCTGAATGAAAGATGGGATTGAAGACGAGATCGCCTTGGGTCATCCCGAGGTCTGCCGTTGGTTGGCGCAGTTGTTTCTGTTTGAAGTAACGGCGGATCAGATGGCGGCGTATCAAAGCGGCGCAGCTGAACCGTTTCTCGACTGTATGGCGTCGGTGTGTGAAATCACCGAAGGCCGTGCGGCTTTTGAGGCGGCAATTGTAGGGTGGGGCGATCTCGAAACCCCGCTGCGCACGGTCGCGGCAGATTACGCAGCGCTGTTTCTGTTGGGAGAGAAAGCCAACGCGCAACCCTATGCCAGCCTGTTTTCTGAAGGGACCGGACAGGTTTTTGGAGCGGCCCATGATCGCATGGTTGCGCGGCTTTCGTCGCAGGGATTGGGGCTTTCGGCCCCGACAAATGAACCGGCGGATCATATCTCGTTTTTGCTGGAATACCTGTCGGTGCTGCTTGGATCGCCAAAATCCGGTCAAGAAACGCCTGCGGATTTCCTGAATGCAGAGATCCTGCCGTGGTTTGATCGGTGGGCCCAAGCTGCGTCGCGTGTGCCGGTCCGCAGTCGGTTTTACCCCGAATTGATATCCCTTTCTCAGCGCTATTTGGCGGCGTTGGCAAAGGAGTGAGCCGCAGCCGGTTGCGACTTTCCAGCTCGCCTCGGATCAGGGCAACAAAACAATGGCGGCGTGTCTTGGACACGCCGCCATATTCTTTTGGGGAACTTGCTCAAAAGGCTGTGTCAGGACGTGATGCGCCCGCCTGAGGCGTCAAACCTGTATCGCCGGTCCTCCGGCGCTGTCAGCGACAGGGCTTCGCCCTGCTTGACCGGAAATTGCCCGAACATGCGCACGGTGATCGTGTGCCCGTCCATTTCGGCCACAACGTTGGTGTCGCCGCCCAGTTCCTCAACATGCCGCACTGTCGCTTTCAGCGGACCGCTGCCGCTGGCCTTCAGGTCTTCGGGGCGGATGCCGATTGTGTGGGATCCGTCTTCGCCAAGAACACTTGCAGGCAGGAAATTCATTGCCGGTGATCCAAGGAAGCCAGCAACAAATTTGTTGGCGGGGTTGTTATAAAGCTCCATCGGAGAGCCGACCTGTTCGACGCGGCCATCGCGCAGCACGACAATCTTGTCCGCCAAGGTCATGGCCTCGGTCTGATCATGGGTCACATAGATCATCGAGGCGCTGAGTTGCGCATGAAGGTTGGCAATTTCGATGCGGGTGTTCATGCGCAGGGCCGCGTCAAGGTTCGAGAGTGGTTCGTCAAAAAGGAAAAGGCGCGGATGGCGCACGATTGCCCGCCCAATCGCAACCCGTTGCCGTTGACCACCTGACAGCTCAGACGGGTAGCGCTCAAGATAGTCCTCAAGGTTGAGCATCCGGCTGGCTTCGCTGACACGCTCTTCGATCACCTCTTTGGGCTGTTTCTCCTGCTTGAGCGCCAGTGTCATGTTCTTGCGCACGTTCAGGTGCGGATAAAGCGCGTAGGACTGGAACACCATCGCGATGCCGCGCTTGGAGGGCGGTGTGGTGTTGACCAGATCATCCCCGATGCGGACCTCGCCGGAACTGGCGTCCTCCAGCCCCGCGATGACCCGGAGCAAAGTGGATTTGCCGCAACCCGAGGGGCCGACGAAGACCACGAATTCGCCGTCCTCGATGTCGATGTTGATGTCTTTCAGGACGTGAACGTCACCAAAGGACTTGTTCACGTTTCTCAGAGTCAGCGCCGTCATTGGGTCGCCTCCTTCAGATTTACGGGTTTTCCGGTTCGAACGCTTTCATCGGCGGCCAGACATATGGCCAGAGATTGCACCGCGTCTTGCATGTGGCGAGTGAGGTCGATGTCTTCAGCGACGGCACGCAGCATATAGGCCTGTTCAGCATCACAAAGTTCCTGATGCCCTGGTTCATCGGGCAAATTGATCAGGGTGTCGCCATCGCGGCGGTGAACCAACAGGCCGCCAACTTTGGTGTGACCGTCCACATCCGAACTGCCTGCTTTGTCAGCTTCGGT
Source organism: Shimia haliotis (assembly GCF_900114415.1). Classification (GTDB taxonomy): domain Bacteria; phylum Pseudomonadota; class Alphaproteobacteria; order Rhodobacterales; family Rhodobacteraceae; genus Shimia; species Shimia haliotis. The sequence continues at coordinate 164,256 of NZ_FOSZ01000006.1, forward strand.
GATCGACACGGACCCATTGGGCGAAATCACGTCTTTCACAAAAAACGCAGTTTCCGACATCATCGGCCCCCATCCGGCCTCGTACCAACCGACGGAGCCGTCATCGAACGTCACCTGAAACTGGCCATAGTTGTACATGTCCTCGGCGATTTCGTCCGAAAGCCGTAGCCCCATACCGTTCACGCTCACCGGCTTGGCGTCGGTGATCTGGCACCACATATCCACGTAATGCACGCCGCAATCCACGATGGGGGCAGTGGTCTGCATCAGAGCCTTGTGGGTGTCCCATTCCGCCCCTTTGCTTTGTTGGTTGAGGTTCATGCGAAAGACGTAAGGCCCGCCCAAAGCACGCGCCTCTTTGATCAGGCGCACCCAAGACGGGTGATGGCGCAGGATATAGCCGACCACCAGTTTGCGGCCCAGACGCGTGGCGGTGTCCACAACACGCTGCGCATCTTCAACGGTTGTCGCAAGCGGCTTTTCAACGAACACATGCGCGCCTGCTTCCATCGCCGCGACAGCATAATCCGCGTGGCTGTCCGAATAGGTCGCGATCACCACAAGGTCGGGCTTGGTGTCAGCCAATGCCGCGTGAAAATCGGTGAACACCGGATAACTCGCCAGATCGGCATGCGCCACGGCACCGGATCGGTTCACCAGACCGACAATTTCGGCACCCTCGTGGTGGTGGTGGGCCAATGCGTGGCTGAGGCCCATATTGCCCAATCCTGCAATCAACACTCGGGTCATTTGACGGCTCCTGAGGTGATGCCGCGGATCAGCTGGCGCGAGAAGATCACGTAAAGGATCAGCACCGGAATGATGGCCATCGACAGGGCTGATAGAACCGCGTTCCAGTTGGTTACGAACTGCCCGATAAAGACCTGGCTGCCGAGCGTCAGGGTTTTGACTTCTTCGGCAGGGGCAAGGATCAGCGGAAACCAGAGGTCGTTCCAGATCGGGATCATGTTGAACACCGCGACCGTCGCCATGGCCGGGCGCACAAGAGGCAGCGCCAGTTTGAAGAAGATTGCGTATTCCGAAAGTCCGTCGATACGGCCCGCGTTCTTGAGGTCATCTGACACGTTGCGCATGAACTCGGACAGGATGAACACCGCCAGCGGCAATCCTTGCGCCGTGTAAACAAGGATCAGCGCCCAAAGTGTGTTCACAAGGCCGGTGGCCACCATCATTTCAAGGATTGCAACGGTGCCGATGCGGATCGGGATCATGATGCCAAGCGCCAGATAGAGCCCCATCAAAGTGTTGCCCTTGAACCGATACTCGCTGAGCGCGAAGGCAGCCATCGCGCCAAATAGCAGCACGAAGAACAGCGAGGCCACCGTGACAATGAAACTGTTCTGGAAGTAGAGGAAGAAATCCCCCTGCTTCAGCACGGTTTCATAGCCGATTAGTGAGAAGCTTTCGGAGTTTGGCAAGGCCAGCGGTTCGCGGAAGATGGCTTTGCGGGTTTTGAAGCTGTTGATCAGGATCACAAACACGGGGAACAGCGCGATCAGTGTATAAAGGATCAATGCGCCATGCATCAGCGTGGTGTTGAGCGGGTTGGAACGAGCTTTGTTCATTGATCCGTCCTCACATCTGATACCGACGCATGCGCGTCTGGATGCCAAAGAGATAGATGCAAACCCCGACCAGAATGATCGCAAACATGGCGCCGGCGATGGCGGAGCCCATGTGCGGGTCGCCTAGTTGCAGCTGGAAGCCGAAGAAGGTGCGATACATGAAGGTGCCAAGGATATCGGTTGAGAAATCCGGCCCAGCGAGCGCGCCTTGGGTGGTGTAGATCAGGTCAAAGGCGTTGAAATTGCCCACAAATGTCAGGATCGAGATGATGCCGATCGAGGGCAGAATGAGCGGAAGCTTGATCTTCCAGAAAGCTGCAAAGCCGGTGATGCCGTCAATTTCCCCTGCTTCGAGAATTTCTTCAGGAATGGTCAGGAGGGCGGCATAGATCAGCATCATCGGGATGCCGACGAACTGCCAGACAGATACAAGCGCAAGGGTGGTCAGAGCGTATTCTTCTTTTCCGAGCCACGGGGCAAAAAGCGACTTGAGGCCCACCATATCAAGCATATCGGGCGCGATGCCCCAAATAGGGGACAGGATCAGTTTCCATGCAAAGCCGACGATCACGAAAGACAGGATCGTGGGGATGAAGATGGCAGAACGATAAAGCGCGGCAAAGCGCAGTCGCGGGTGGCTGAGGATCGCGGCAAGGGCAACGCCGATGGGGTTTTGCACCAGCATGTGAACGATGAAGAACCAGAAATTATTTCCAAGCGCATTCCAGAATTGCTCGGACCAGATCGGGTCAAAAAACAGAGTCCGGAAGTTCTCCATCCCCACAAAAATACGCTCTTGGTCGATCCGGCTATAAAGCGCGAGCCGCAGAGTGTTGAAGAGCGGAAAGATCATTACCGCGGTGTAAACCAGCACTGCAGGGGCCAGAAACACGACGATGTGCCATCTGATGCGTCGGGGTTGCATAAGAGAGATACTCCTTAGGATACCGGGCGGCACAGGGCCGCCCGGAGGTCAGCAACAGCAGGGAGACTTACTGTTGCGGGGCATACCAGCTGGCAAGACCTTCTTGCAGCTTGGCGCCCAGTGCTTCGGGGGTTTCTGTGCCTTTGATTGCAGCCACAGACGCGCCCCAGGTGTCATTTTCCAAGTTCGGCGTGCCGCGCGACAGGATCTGATAAGTGGAGCGGATGGTGCTTTCACACTCGCCACGCCAGCTTACAAATTCTTTCGCCAGCGGGTCTTCGATCTCGACCGGTGCGTTGGACAACGGATAGAAGCCCGGCAGTGCGTTGGCGAAGATTGTTGCGAATTCGGTGCTTCCGACCCACGCAAGGAAGGTACGTGCGGCCTCTGCGTTCGGGCTCGCGGCGTTCATGCCGATGCCGATGTCGGTGTGGTCAGAGATGTAGCAGGTGTCGCCTGCGTTCATGACCGGCGGCTTGAAGGCGCCCATCTCAAAGTCGGCGAGGTTGTTGAAGCCCGAAACTTCCCAGCTGCCTGCCGGATAAACTGCTGCGCGGCCCAGTGTGAACAGGTTCTGGCTGTCGGGATAGGTCTGTGCTTCGTAGCCGTCGCCCAGATAGTCGGCCCATTTGGCCAGCGTGGCATAAGGTGCAACCCACTGTTCGTCGGTCAGCTTCTGCTCACCTGCAATCAACGCACGGCGGCCTTCTTCACCCTTCCAGTAGTTCGGACCGATGTTGTTGTAGCCCATCGTCGCGGCTTCCCACTGGTCGTTGGTGCCCATCGCCATCGGGATATAGTTGCCGTCCGCCTTGAAGGCTTCCAGTGCGGCAAAGAACTCGGCTTCGGTTGTCGGCGCCTCAAGGCCCAGTTCGGCAAAGGCGTCTTTGTTGTAGATAAAGCCGTGGATCACCGATGCCATCGGAACGCAGAAGCTGGCGGAGCCGTCGTCGGTCTGCCACGCGGATTTTGCCACGTCGGAGAAGTTGCCCATGGCGTCCATGTCGCTCAGATCGCTCAGGTGGCCCGCGTCATAGAGCGCCAGTGATGCGTCAAACGGGCGACAGGTGATCAGGTCACCGGCGGAGCCTGCTTCCAGTTTGGAGTTCAGGATTGCGTTGTACTCGGCGGGGGCCGACGGGGTGAATTTCACTTTGATGCCGGGGTTGGCGGCTTCGAACGCGGGAATAATCTGTTCCTGCCAAAGCGCTAGGTCGTCGTTGCGCCAGCTTTCGATCGTCAGCGTGACGTCGTCGGCATATGCCGTCGTGGCAACCAGCGCGGTGCTGGCCAGTGCCATCTTTAGGATGTTGCGTGTCATGGTGTCCTCCCAGGGTTGGTTTTTTGATTTAGGTCAGTTGGTTGAGCGCTTTGCGCAGATTGCCGTCCGCCTCCTCCAAAAGGCGGAGGGCAGTGGATGGTAGATCTACGCCTGAGGCGCAAAGAACGGCGGCTTTGACGTCGCCGTTCGTGGCTTGCAGGGCACTTGCAGCGACTTCGTCGGCGCTGCCCGCAATGGTTTTTACAATGGTCTTCGCGCGTTCTCGCAGCTTGATGTTGTCTGCACGCAGATTGACCATCATCCCGTCATGCACATGGCCAAGTTTTACAGCCATGAGCGTCGACATCATATTGAGAGCGATCTTCTGAGCGGTTCCGGCGCCCATCCGTGTAGAGCCCGAAAGCACCTCCGGCGGGGTTTCCAGGCAAATCGCAATATCTGATTCAAGAAGTAAAGCCGAGCCGGAATTGTTGGCAATCCCGATCACCGTCGCCCCCGCCCTTTGAGCGATTTCTTGCGCGGCAAGGGTATAAGGCGTTGTTCCGCTTGCCGAAACTGCAATCACGGTGTCTTTCGTGCCAAGATCCGCGAGGGCATTCGCCAAAGCGTCTGTGGCGTCTTCCGTGTCACCTGGCATGTCTGCCGATTGTGGAATGCCGCCAGCCATATGAATGCGAATTTGTTTGCTGGGAATGCCAAAAGTGCCGCCCAATTCCATCGCATCGGCTGCAGCCATCAGCCCCGAGGAGCCAGCTGCAACATAATGCAATGTTCCGCCTGTCTTGATTGTTGCGGCCATGGCTTCGCTGCCAGCGGCAATGTCTCTGCTTGCAGGAAGAGTGGCTCGTGCGGCCTCAGCCTGTGCCTCGGCCAGAATCTCGGCAATCTCAGTCAGCGGGCGTGCGTCCAGCCCAGCTGCGCTTGCATGGATTTGCTCTGTGACCTTGGCAGACACGTGATTCCCCCTTTGATTGCGGTTGAGAATACCTTTTAGATACCATTTGTCTACCATTTTGTTTCGGGTTCGCCAATTCTGCCTGAAAACTGCGAATTGGGATGGTTTTTGGGTTCACAGATCGCAATAGGTATTATATAGGTATGCATATGATGAAATCGCATACCACTCCGGTTCTGGCCATAGATGGCGGCGGCACGCGCTGCCGTATCGCCTTACGTGGCGTAGGAAATTTCACGCGCGTTGAGACTGGTTCCGCCAATGTATCCACCAATTTTGAGGCGGCGATTCGGGAAATCCTTTCTGGTTTGACGCAACTCGCGAAGGAATCGGGCGTGGCGATGCAAAGGCTTTGTTCAATTCCCGCCTATGCGGGGTTGGCCGGTGTGACCGGCGCAGCCATTGCAGGCCGCGTCGCGGCCGCTTTGCCGCTGCAACACATCAGGGTTGAGGATGACCGGCCCTCCGCTCTGCGTGGGGCCGTCGGAGCAGGGGATGGCTTTGTGGCGCATTGCGGCACTGGGTCATTTGTCGCTGCGCGGGTAGATGGAATTGTAAGGCTGGCAGGTGGCTGGGGATCCGTGTTGGGGGATCCGTCTTCGGCACAATGGGTCGGGCGGCAAGCTCTGGCGCGGACATTGGTCATTGCAGATGGATTGGCGGATGTCTCTGAATTGTCGGCGTCCATGATGGACAGGTTTGGCGGGACGGCAGGCATTGTGGCTTTTGCTGCGTCGGCGTCGCCCGCGGAATTTGGCGAGTTGGCTCCGGCGGTTTCAAAGGCGGCTGCAAATGGTGACACGCTGGCGTTGTCCGTCATGCAGGATGCTGCTTTCGAAATGGCTGAAACGCTGCGAAAAATGGGTTGGCGAGACGGTTTTCCGATCTGCCTGACAGGAGGCATCGGTCCAATTTATGCAGGGTATTTGCCTGCGGATATGCGGGCCTGCCTGACCCCCAAGCAGGGTGAGCCGATGGATGGGGCATTGTCGCTGGCCGAAGATTTCAGCAGGGAGGTTGCCGATGGAGGTCACTGACTTTCTTCAGCCAAAAGAATGGCTTGGGCGCACGTCCGGCCCGCGTTACGTGCAGCTCCGTCACCGTTTGGAGGAGGGGATTTCCTCTGGTGTTCTGCCGCCAAACAGCTCCCTTCCACCAGAGCGGGAAATTGCGGAAATCACGGAGTTGTCCCGTGTGACTGTGCGCAAGGCCATTCAGGAATTGGTCAAACAAGGCGCGATTGAACAGCGTCAGGGGTCGGGCTCGTTTGTGCGTGCGCCGGTAGAGAAGGTGGAGCAATCGCTTTCTCATCTTACGTCCTTCACCGAGGACATGAAGCGCCGCGGCAAGGATACCACATCCAAGTGGTTGGAGAGAGGCGTCTTTATGCCCTCACCGGACGAAGTCGTTGCCCTTGGGCTTGCGGCGGGAGACTCGGTTTCGCGGATTTATCGACTGCGCGAAGCGGGAGGGCAGCCGATGGCGCTTGAGCGCGCGTCGTTGCCGCTGGATATCCTGCCGAACCCGACCGAAGTCACCACCTCTCTTTATGCTGTACTGGAGCGCAACGGCATGCGTCCGGTACGGGCTGTGCAAAAAATCTCTGCCATCAATCTTGAACCTTTGGAGGCGGAATTGCTTGGGGTTGCGGAGGGCACCGCCGGTCTGTCGATCCAGCGCACCTCTTATCTTGAAAGCGGCCGCGTGGCCGAATTGACCCGATCTTTGTATCGCGGGGACGCCTACGATTTCGTGGCGGAACTGCGCCTCTCCTCCTGACCCTTTTTCTGCGAAAGGCTGCCAAAATGTCTGCTGATACCGCGACCCGCATGAAGCGTGAAATTCTGGAAATTCCGGAGGCTGTAGAGCGTCTGTTAAACGTCGGTAAAACGTCGGTGCAAACCACGGCCGCAGAAATTCGTGAAAGGGATCCGCTGTTTTTGTTGTCGGTGGCGCGCGGGTCATCCGATCACGCGGCCAGCTTCATGAAGTACGCGAGCGAGTTGTTGCTTGGATTGCCGATGGCCTCCGTCGGGCCGTCGATCAAGTCCATCTATGGCGTGGACGTGGCAGGCGAGGGGGCTCTGTGCATATCGGTGTCGCAGTCCGGCCAAAGCCCTGACATTGTGCGTCTGACCGAAGCTTTTGGCAAAACCGGTGCCTATACGGTGGCTGTGACCAATGATGTGACCTCTCCGTTGGCAGTCGCAACAAATGCGACTCTCGACATTCATGCGGGACCGGAGCTCTCGGTTGCTGCGACCAAGACATTTGTGACGTCCATGGTGGCGGGCCTTTGGTTGCTGGCGGAGATGAAAGGCGATGCGGATTTGCTTGGGGCGATCCATGCATTGCCGGAGCATTTGGCGAAAGCGACTCAATGCGACTGGTCTTCGGTGGTGGATGCGGTGGACGGCCGGTCCCTGTTTGCGCTGGGGCGAGGGCCGAGTTGGGCTGTGTCAAATGAGGCCGCTCTGAAGTTCAAGGAAACCTGCCAGATCCATGCCGAGAGCTATTCGACAGCCGAAGTGTTGCACGGGCCGGTTTCGATTGTGGAAAGCGGATTTCCGGTGATTGCCTTCGCTGCGGGCGACGCCGCAGAAGACAGTGTTGCCGAGGTCGCGGATGCCTTGGTTGCCAAAGGCGCCAATGTGTTTGCCACCACCAACAAGGTCAAGCAGGCGGCCACGCTGCCGCATGTGCGCACGGATCATTGGATCACCGATCCGATTGCCGTCATCGTATCGTTTTACGGCATGGTGGAGCAGGTCGCAGCAGCTCGTGGCATCAACCCGGATGCACCGCGCCACCTTAAGAAAGTGACGGAAACCGTATGACATCTGGCATGACGACATTCCGCGGCGGTCCGATCTTTGACGGGGAAGCCTTGCATCAAGGTTGGGCCGCGCAATTTGATGCCGGCCGGCTTGTGGCTATGGGGCCAGAGGCAAGCGTCACTGGCGGTCATGTCGTGGATCTGGCGGGGGATATTCTGTCGCCGGGGTATGTGGATGTGCAGGTCAACGGCGGCGACGGGCTTATGTTGAATGATGCGCCCACAGTGGCAACGTTGGCGCGCATGGCCAAAGCACACCGCAGTCTTGGCTGCCAAACGATCCTGCCGACCCTTATTACCGACACTCCGGAAAAAACGCGCGCCACAATTGCGGCGGCCGTTTCGGCGATCGAACAGGGCGTTGCAGGCATCGGAGGGCTTCACCTTGAGGGGCCACATTTGTCAGTTGCCCGCAAGGGCGCGCATGATGCGGCCTTGATCCGCAAGATGGAAGACGCCGACCTTGCCGAGTTGCTGAGCGCGGCGGACAAGCTGCCGGCGCTGATGGTGACTGTGGCGCCGGAGACGGTGTCTGTTGCTCAGGTTCAGGCTTTGCATGAAGCGGGCATTGTGGTGTCCCTTGGGCACACGGATGCGCCGTTTGACACCTGCATGGATTATTTTGCCGCCGGTGCCACCTGTGCCACCCACCTTTTTAACGCCATGAGCCAGATGGGCAATCGCGAGCCCGGACTGGTGGGCGCGGTTCTTGCGTCGGGATCGGTGTCGGCCGGCCTGATTGCGGATGGGGTGCATGTGCACCCGCAATCGGTGCGCGCGGCATGGGATGCCAAACGCGGCCCGGGGCGGATTTTTCTTGTGAGTGATGCGATGGCCGTTGCCGGCACCGATTTGACGGGCTTTGAGCTTGAGGGGCGGCACATCGCACGGCGCGACGGGCAATTGACGCTTGAGGACGGCACGCTCGCGGGCGCGGATCTGGATCTGACAACTGCGATTCGGGTCATGGTGCGCGATGTCGGCGTGTCCCTTGAGGCCGCATTGCATGCCGCAACAGCTGGCCCAGCATGCGTTGTCGGGCTTGATTCTGTCGGGCGACTCAGAGAGGGCGTGCTTATCTCAGATGTGATCAGACTGGGGGCGGATCTGGAAACAGTTCGCAGCGCCACAGCTTAAGACGTATTTTCTCATCGGCAAAATTTTGCCGGAAAAGTACGGTAAGTTGTTGATAAATAGTTAATTTTTGAGGATTTTGGAGGTTGGTCGCTCTATTTTCGAGGGCGGCGCTTGATGCAGGTCAATGTCGATCCAAGCTATGCCCAATAATTGAGCAGGATACCGTCGAAAGGACGATGTCTTGCACCGCGCCGCTAAGCGTCAATCAAACATTCTCGGATCCCTCGTGGGGTGTCTTGTCTTGCTGCTCTTTGTGGCAAAGCTGGTCATGCCTCAGATGGGTCACGCGGGTGTGGTGGGCGCAATGGCCGATGATTTGATCGTGATCTGTGGCACAGACGGCGCCAAGCTGGTGCGCATTTTGCCGAACGGCGACGCAGAAGAGGTTACCTCGGAGCGCGGTCCAAGCGAGCCGTGCCCGAAGTGTCTGACGTGCGACTGGTGTGTGAGTGTAACCGGCGGCGAAACTCTTGCTGCCGTGGACATGGCGTTCCCGAAACCTGAAATCGGCAATCAGCTCTGGCGCATCCTTGAAGATACGAGCCAAGCGCATTTGCAGCTGATTGTTCCACAAGTCCGTGGCCCCCCATCGCATAAGCCTTTCTCCATCTGGGCATCCCTGTCCCAGACGAAAACCGCTTTGGGCCACACCAAAATTGAGGCCCCGGCATGAGACAAAAAATCTCCATTTTTCAAGCGCTGAGTCGCATGATTGTCTCTTTGATAGTTGCCATCGGCTTTTTGGCCGGATCCGGCGCCAAAGCAGACAGCCTTTCCAGCTTTTTGACCGACCTGACACCTTCGGATTTGTATCCCGAGGCCCAGTCGTTTGGCCCCGTACGGCAGGGCGTTCCGGTAGCGCCTGTTCTGAAGGACGGGGAAACGGTTGCCTGGGCGTTTCTCACATCTGATTTTGTTGGCACCACAGGATATTCGGGCAAGCCGATCCATGTGGTGGCCGCGATTGACAACGACGCCGTGTTGAGCGGTGTGAAGCTGGTCAAACACTCAGAACCAATTGTCCTGATCGGCATTCCCAACGCGCGGATGGTTGAGTTGACCGAAGGCTATGCGGGGCTTGATCTGAAGGCCGAAGCCGCATCGGGCGGTGAGTCCCATGATCTCGACATTATTTCAGGCGCGACGGTCACGATCATGGTGATTGACGACAGCCTTGTGCGGGGTGGCATCAAAGTGGCGCGGGCTCTTGGGCTTGGCGGGTTGTCTCCGGTGCAGACCGGACCCAAACGCGATCTGGATATGGCCGTAGACACGGTTGAAGATTGGGAGACGCTGGCCGGTGACGGCTCGGTGCGCCGATTGACGCTGGATGTGGGGCAGGTGAACACTGCCTTTGAACAAATGGACGACGAGCGCGCGGCCAAACGCCCCGAGAAGGGCGAGCCTGACGACACCTTTATCGACATGCACATGGCTTTGGTGAGTGTGCCGTCGATCGGTCGTACGCTGCTGGGCGACCACGAATATGAGAACCTGGTTGAATGGCTTGACGAGGGCGAGCACGCGATTTTGGTGCTGGGGCGCGGCAAATACTCTTTCAAAGGTTCAGGCTACGTACGTGGCGGGATTTTTGACCGTATCCAGCTTATTCAGGGCGACAACTCTGTGCGCTTCTTTGACAAGATGCACCGCCGCCTTGGCGCCTTGGCGACCGAGGATTCCCCGAGCTTCCGCGAGTTGGACATTTTCAAAATTCCGGCGGACTCAGAGTTTGATCCGACCCTTGGATTCCGGCTGCAATTGCTGGTGCAGCGTTCGGTCGGAGCGTTGGATCGTGTCTTTCTGACATGGGATCTTGGCTACAAGCTGCCGGAACGGTTCATGCTGCCGCTGCCAGTCGCCACAGTTGTGGATGATGCCTCTGACGAGGCGGCTGCCAAAGCGGCGCTGTGGCAACGTATCTGGAAGGATAAGGCGGTCGAGATCGCCGTTCTTTGTGCGATGCTACTGGTGCTGACCGCGACCTTCTTCTTTCAGTTTCAGGCCACATGGAAGCCGCGTCGGTTCTACTGGTTCCGCATCGGTTTTCTTACCATGACGCTATTCTTTATTGGCTGGTACGCCAACGCGCAGCTTTCGGTGGTGAACATCATGGCGCTGGCGGGCAGCCTGCGGGCGGGCTTCACTTGGGATGCCTTCCTGATGGATCCGCTTGTGTTCATCCAGTGGTTCGCCATCGCCGCAGCGCTGCTGTTCTGGGGTCGTGGGGCCTATTGTGGCTGGCTCTGCCCCTTTGGTGCGCTTCAGGAACTGACCAACCAGATCGCGCGCTACTTCAAAGTGCCGCAATGGACCCTGCCATGGGGCCTGCATGAGCGCCTCTGGCCGATCAAATATATGATCTTCCTCGGCCTGTTCGGCGTGTCGCTGGCCTCGATCCAGATGGCGGAGCAACTAGCCGAAGTTGAGCCGTTCAAAACCGCGATCATTCTCAAATTCGTACGGGACTGGCCTTTTGTGGTCTTCGCTCTGCTGCTCCTGCTTGCCGGTCTCTTTGTGGAGCGATTCTACTGTCGCTACCTCTGCCCTCTGGGCGGCGCACTGGCGATCCCGGCCCGCATGCGCATGTTCGACTGGCTGCGCCGCTACAAAGAATGCGGATCGCCGTGCCAGACCTGCGCCAACGAATGTCCCGTACAGGCGATCCACCCTACCGGTGAGATCAACCCAAACGAATGCGTGAACTGTCTTCACTGTCAGGTGCTCTACCAGAGTGAGGACAAATGCCCTGTTGTCATCCGCCAGCTCAAACGGCGGGCGTCAACCGGATCTTCGGAAATCAAAATCCCCAAGAAGGATGCGCCGAAGAACCACCCCAATGCAAAGACGACGTAATTCCAGATGGAGGAAAACATGTCTGAAGAAACCAAAAACAATCTGAATATCACCCGTCGGGGGATGCTGGGAGCGACCGCCACTGGCGCGGTTCTGGCAACCACTGGCGTAGGCGCCTCGTTGCTGGGCGCCAAGCCTGCAGCCGCTGCGACCGCCAGCTGGCACCTGCAGCCGGGTGATCTGGACGAATACTATGGCTTCTGGTCCTCGGGTCAGACCGGTGAATTGCGGATTTTGGGCGTTCCGTCCATGCGTGAATTTATGCGCGTTCCGGTTTTCAACCGTTGCTCGGCTACCGGCTGGGGCCAGACCAATGAATCACTGAAGATTTTGACCGAAGGTCTGACCGATAAAACCAAAGAGTTCCTCGCTGCCAATGGCAAGGAAACCTATGACAATGGCGACCTTCACCACCCGCATATGTCGTTCACCGACGGCACTTATGACGGTCGCTATATCTTTATGAACGACAAGGCCAACACCCGTGTTGCCCGTGTGCGTTGTGACATCATGAAATGCGACAAGATCACCGAGATCCCGAACGCGCATGACATCCACGGTCTGCGTCCGCAGAAATATCCGCGCACCGGTTATGTCTTTGCCAACGGCGAGCACGAAGCACCACTGGTGAACGACGGTAAGATCCTTGACGATCCAAGCCAGTACACCAACATCTACACCGCACTGGACGGTGATACGATGGAAGTGGCGTGGCAGGTGATGGTCACCGGCAACCTTGATAACACCGACTGTGACTATCAGGGCAAATATGCCTTCTCGACCTCGTACAACTCGGAAATGGGTATGAACCTTGCCGAGATGACCGAGAACGAGCTGGACCACGTTGTGGTGTTCAACCTGAAAGAAATCGAAGCGGGTATCGCCGCGGGTGACTATCAGGAACTGAACGGTGTGAAAGTGATCGATGGCCGTAAGGGCTCGAACAAGAAATACACCCGCTACATTCCGATCCCGAACTCGCCGCACGGCATCAATACCGCGCCGGATGGCAAGCACGTTTGTATCGCTGGTAAACTATCCCCGACTGTTTCGGTGATGGATGTGACCAAACTGGACGCGATTTTTGCTGACGAAGCAGAGCCGCGCTCCGCGATCGTTGCGGAACCGCAGCTGGGTCTTGGCCCACTTCACACTGCCTATGATGGCAAAGGCAACTGTTTCACCACCCTGTTCCTGGACAGCCAAGTTGTGAAATGGAACCTCGAAGCAGCCGTCAAACAGTACGCTGGCGAAGACGTGGATCCGATCCTCGAAAAAGTCGACGTGCACTACCAGCCGGGCCACAACTCGACTTCGATGGGTGAAACCAAAGAAGCCGACGGCAAATGGCTGATCTCGATGAACAAGTTCTCTAAGGACCGCTTCCTGAACGTGGGTCCGCTGAAGCCTGAGAACGAACAGTTGATCGATATCTCTGGTGGCGGCATGGATCTGGTCCACGACGGCCCGACCTTTGCTGAGCCGCACGACAGCATCATCGTTCGCCGTGACATTGTGAACCCGGTGAACGCCTATGACCGCAACGACCCGATGTGGGCAGACACCCGCAAGCAGGCCGAGGCAGACGGCGTTGATCTGGATGACTACCAAGAGGAAATCATCCGCGACGGCAACAAGGTCCGCGTTTACATGTCCAGCCAGGCACCGACCTTCTCGATGGAGAAGTTCACTGTCAAACAGGGCGACGAGGTGACGATTATCGTGACCAACCTTGATGACATTGACGATCTGACCCACGGTCTGTGTATGGCCAACTTTGGCGTTGCGATGGAAATCGGGCCGCAGGCGACTGCGTCTGTGACCTTTATTGCGGAACGTCCGGGCGTTCACTGGTACTATTGCCAGTGGTTCTGCCACGCGCTGCACATGGAAATGCGCGGCCGTATGTTCGTTGAACCACGGGACGCGTAAAATGAAACAATGGCCCCTTTCTCTGGCGCTGTGCCTTGCTTCGACCTGCCTCTGGGCGGCGGAGTGGGACGTCCCGCTCAGGGATGGGGCCATTGCTGAAACACTGGCTCAGGCGGCGGATGGTGACACCCTCCGCCTGAGTGCCGGCACTTACAACGAAGCGGTGGTTCTGGATCGCCCGATGACGCTGGACGGACAAGGACATGCGACGCTTGATGCAGGTGGCATCGGCAGCGTGATCACCGTGACCGGCGATGATGTGACCGTGCGCGGTGTGACCGTGATCGGCTCGGGCGACAGTCACGACACCATCGACAGCGGCATTCAGCTCAAGAAATCCGCCTATGCTCCCCAGATTTTGAACAATGTCTCGCTGGGCAACCTTTATGGCATCGACATTCATGGCGCGAAGGACGCGCTGGTCCAAGGCAACCAGATCGAAGGTCGTCTGGATAAACGCGTGAATGATCGTGGCAACGGCGTCTATGTCTGGAATGCCCCGGGCGCGGTGGTGGATGGCAACGACGTGCAATACGGCCGCGATGGCATCTTTGTGAATTCCAGCAAGAAGAACATCTTCAGCAACAACACCTTCCGCGATCTGCGCTTTGCGGTGCATTACATGTATGCAGACCGCTCCGAAGTGCGGGGCAATATCTCGATCAATAACGACCTCGGCTATGCGGTGATGTTCACCTCCAATGTCAAGGTGATGGACAACGTGTCGATCAACGACCGCGAACATGGCGTGATGCTGAACTACGCTAACCGTTCTGTGATCACTGGCAACTACGTGCGGGGTGCCAAGGAAAAATGCACCTTCCTTTATAACGCCAACAAGAACACCTTTGCCGACAACTGGTTCGAAGGCTGCGGGATCGGCATCCATTTCTCTGCAGGCAGCCAGGACAACAAGATTTATGGCAATGCTTTTGTCGGCAACCGCACACAGGTCAAACTGGTTAGCACCAAGTGGCATGAGTGGTCCGAAGACGGGCGCGGCAACTATTGGAGCGACAACGCGGCCTATGATGTGAATGGCGACGGTTTGGGAGATGCGCCGTATCGCCCCAACGACAGCATGGATCATATTCTGTGGCAGCAACCCTCTGCCAAACTTCTGCTTGGATCCCCAGCCGTGCAACTTGTGCGCTGGTCACAATCGGCGTTTCCGGCGCTGCTGCCAGGTGGTGTGATTGACAGTTTCCCTCTTATGAAGCCGGTAAAACCGGCCGCCGCTGGAAAGGTAGCGCATGATGGATGACATTCTGAACATTGAGGGCCTGAGCAAAGATCGTGGCAAGATCCGCGTTTTGCATGAAGTGTCTCTGTCCGTGAAGGCAGGAGAGCGCGTCGCGCTTCTTGGGCACAATGGCGCGGGCAAATCCACGATGATCAAAACGGTGCTGGGTCTTACGCCCGCCACCGGCGGAAGCATCAGCATCGCGGGCCACAAACCCGGCAGCGCAGCCGCGCGCGCCGCAACTGCGTTTCTGCCTGAAGCGGTGAGTTTTCACCCTGCGCTGACAGGGCGTGAACAGCTGGTGCTTTTCGCGCGTCTTTCCGGTGTGAAGCCCGATATCGAGGGCATCATGGCGCGCGTGGGTCTGGCCGATGCACTGGATCGCCGCATCGGGACGTATTCCAAAGGCATGCGCCAACGTCTTGGCCTTGCGCAGGTGCTGTTGGGTAAACCGAAACTGGCGCTTCTGGATGAGCCGACCAGCGGCCTTGACCCGATTTCGCGACAGGATCTTTATGCCATCATCGACGAACTCGCCCACGAAGGCTGCGCGGTCTTGATCGCCAGCCACGCCTTGACCGAAGTGGAAGCGCGCACGGACCGGATCGCGATCATGCGCAAAGGGCATTTGGTGGCCAACGATACACTCGCTGGACTGTCCACGCAGGCCGGGCTGCGCACCCGCTTGCGGATACGGGCGACCGACGGCATGGCGGATCAGATCGCGGCTCAAACCGGCGGGCAGCGCAAAAATGGCGCCTCGGTGGAGATGGAAATCGAAGCCCACGGCAAAATGGAAGCCCTGCGCAACATTGCCGAACTCGGCGACATTGTTGCCGATGTGGACATCACCCCGCCCAAGCTCGAAGACCTTTACCGCCACTTTGCTCAGGAGGGTGTGCAATGACCCGTTTTTTGGCGATCGCAAGCGCCGAGATGCGCATTTTGGCCCGCAATCGCTGGCTGTTTGTGGCGACCCTAATCATGCTTTTGTTCGCGCTGGCGCTGACCTTTGCCGGAAGCGCGCCGACCGGCACGTTGGGCGTGGACATGCTGACGATTTCCGTCACCTCTATGACGACCTTGTCAGTCTATCTTGCGCCGCTTCTGGCCTTGATGATCTCTTTTGATGCGGTGGCTGGCGAAGCCGAACGGGGCAGTTTGGGCCTCCTGCTCAGCTATCCGGCTGGCCGTGGCGAAGTGCTGCTTGGCAAATTCGCCGCCCATCTGGCGGCATTGGCGATTGCCATGATCATCGGTTTTGGGGCCGCAGGGGCCGTGGCCGCTTTCAATGGTGGCGCAAGTGCCGAGAGCGTTGTGGCACTGGTCCGTCTGATCTGCACGTCCATCGTGTTGGGCGGCGTTTTCCTGACGCTGGGCTATTTTGTGTCCTCCATCGCCCGCAGTTCCGCCGCCGCCGCCGGCATGGCCGCTGGAATGTGGCTGATCTTTGTTGTGCTTTATGATCTTGGCCTGCTGGGCGCAGTGGTCATGGATAGCGGCGGCTGGTTTACCCAGACTGTCTTTCCTTGGGTGATGGTCGCCAACCCCGCCGATGCTTTCCGTTTGTGGAACGTCGCCGCGGCCGATGGTGTGGCCATGGCCAGCGGTATGGTCGGCGCCACAAGCGCATTGCCGGTGTGGGCCGCACCTCTGTCCCTGCTTGTGTGGCCGCTGATCGGCTTTGCTTTGGCGCGGTTTGCCTTCCGGAAGGTTGAGCCATGAAACACCTGACACTTGCTTTGATGGCCGCACTTTCGTTGGCGGCTTGCAAGGAAGAGGAAGCCGCCGCCCCGCCGCCGCCAATTGCCCTGACTGAAGAGGCACTGAGCTTCTTTTGCCAGATGAATGTTTCGGAGCATGGCGGACCAAAGGGGCAGATCCATTTGGAAGGTTTTCCTGCGCCGCTGTTTTTTGCGCAGGTGCGGGATTTGGTAGCCTACCTAAAGAGCCCGGAGCGTGACGCCCGCATTGTGGGGGTCTATGTGAGCGATATGGGCACCGCCACGAGTTGGCAAGAACCAGGTGTTGAGAACTGGATCAACGCCGATCAGGCACATTTTGTGATTGATGCGCCGGTTGCCGGTGGCATGGGCGCGCCGGAAATAGTACCCTTTGCCGAACTCGACGACGCGGCGGAGTTTGCCGCGCGCTGGGGCGGTTCCGTTGTGGCTCTTGAAGCCATACCGGATGAGGCCGCGCTGGGCGCAGTCGACTTGAACGCACCATTGGAGACACCGTCATGAGTCATCTCAACCGCCGCCGTTTTCTTGCTGTGTCTGCCTGCGCGGCGGGCATCGCTGCTTCTCCTGTGGCGGCTGCCACCTTTGCCGAATGGCGCGGTGTGGCGCTTGGCGCTCAGGCCAGTATGAAGATTTCCGGCCTGAACCAAGCCGAAGCCGAAGGCATCTTTGCCGAAGTGCAGGCTGAACTGGAACGTCTGGAGTTGATCTTCTCGCTCTATCGCGAAAGCGAACTGACCCTTTTGAATCGCAACGGCATGCTCGCTACGCCCGCGCCGGAATTGCTACAGGTGCTGAGCCTGAGTGATCGGGTGAACAAGGCCAGTCTGGGGGCGTTTGACCCCACCGTACAGGCACTTTGGACTGCGCACGCCGAAGGTGGCGATCTGTCCGCGGCAAAGGCGATGATCGGCTGGTCCAAGGTTGGCTTCAACACCGAGGCCGTGACCCTCGCCAAACCCGGCATGGCGCTTACGCTGAACGGCATCGCACAGGGCACAGTGACGGACCGCATTTCCGCGCTGCTTAAGTCGCACGGCCTGACCAATGTGCTGCTTGATATGGGCGAGATTGCCGCGATGGGTGAACGCGAGGCTGGCCAGCCTTGGCGTGTTGGTGTGATCAACCCGCAGGGGGAAATGCTGCGCAAGCTGACCCTGACGGACCGCGCGATGGCAACCTCCGCAGTTGATGGCTTCCGCCTGCCGGATGGCGCTAGCCATATCCTGCACCCCTTTGGCAACGAGCCGACCCAATCTCTGGTCAGCATCGCAGCCCCCACGGCCGCTTTGGCCGACGCGCTCTCGACCGCTGCCTGCCTGATGCACACCGAAGCCGTGACCGCTATGGTCGCGCAATTTGACGGTGCAGAGGTCATCGCACTTACTTAAGGCCGCTGTCGCAAACAGGCCAGACGCCCCCCACACACACCGCCACGCTTGACAGAGGTGGGGTGAACAAGCTGCCCTGTTCCCAACGGGTTCCTGTGGAGGGCAGCATGAAGGATCGTACCAAAGTTGTGGTCATCGGCGGCGGCATCGCCGGCTGCTCGACGCTCTATCATCTCACGCAGGAGGGCTGGAGCGATGTCATGCTACTGGAGCGTGACGAGCTGACGTCGGGCACCACTTGGCATTCCGCCGCGCAAGTTACCAACTTTGGTATGACGCAGACGATGGTCGGGCTGAAAACCCATTCTATTAATCTCTACGAAGAACTCGCAAACGACCCCGATTATCCGATCAATTATCACCACGGGGATGGCGGTATCCGGCTCGCCAATACCGAAGCACAAATGGACGGCTATCGCCATTTTGCCAGCATGGCGCGCGGGATGGATGTGCATTTCGAAGTTCTCGACGCCGAAGAATGCGCCCGTCGGCATCCGTTGATCTCTACCGACAACCTGCTGGGTGGCCTTTGGGATCCGCTGGATGGGGACATCGACCCCGCGCAGCTCTGTCAGGCGCTGGCCCGCCGCGCGCGCAAGGCGGGTGCCGAGGTGCATCGTCACACACCGGTCACTGCGCTCAAACAGCTCAAAGACGACACATGGGAGGTGACAACGCCCAAAGGCGTCATTCACGCCGACATTGTGGTCAACGCCTGCGGGTATCGCGTGAACGAGGTCGGCGCGATGATGGGTGTGCATCATCCCGTCGCGTCGATGGAGCATCAGTATTTTTTGACCGAAGAAATTCCCGCGATCCGTGATGCAGGCCATCGCATGCCGCTCCTGCGCTGCCCGATCAGCGACTATTACTGCCGTCAGGAAAAGAATGGCCTTCTGCTCGGGTTCTACGAGCAAGATTGCAAGACGTGGGGCATGGACGGCATCGATCCGGGATTTGCGAATGCGCTTTGCCCCGATGATCTGGACCGCGTGACTGATGTGCTCGAAGGGGCCTTTGACCGCATGCCCGCGCTTATGGAGGCGGGCATTCACACGGTGATCAACGGGCCTATAACCTACACTATAGACGGCGCGCCGCTGGTGGGACCAATCCCGGGCAAACGAAACGCTTTCTGCATCATCGGCTTGCGTGCGGGGTTGGGTGAGGGCGGCGGGCACGGCTGGCTCTTGGCGCAGCAGATTGTGCACGGCGAGGCCTGTTACGACACATGGGTCATCGACCCGCGCCGTTTCACGGGACACGACAATGTCGAACTCACGGCGCTCAAGGCCATCGAGGACTATCAGAACGAATTCCGATTCCACTTCCCCCATGAACACCGCCCCGCGGGCCGCCCGATCAAGACCACGCCGCTGACACCGGTGCTGGCCGCCGAAGGCGCGGAGTTTGCCGTGGTAAACGGCTGGGAACGCATGGATTTCATCAAGCCATCGCCTGATTTCACGGAAACCCATGGTTTCGGGTTTACCGAGGTCTTTGACGTCGAAGCTGCCGAAGTCAAAGCTGTGCAATCCGGCGTAGGGCTCAGCGAAATCAATGGCTTCAACCGCTTTGAGATCACCGGCACTGACCGCCACACCTTTATGGATCGCATGATCTGTGGTCGCTTGCCACGCAAAGACGGACGTGTCGGGCTGGCCTATTTGCTCAACCAGCACGGCATGATCAAATCCGAGGCCACCTTGGCGAACCTGCCCGCCAGCGATCGTGGGCCGGACCGTCTTTGGTATGGCTCCGCCGCGGCCAGTGAAGGCCACGACATGGACTGGCTGACCGCGCATCTGCGCCCCGAGGAAGACGTCAGCATCCGCTCTCTGACCAATGAGCAAACCATTCTTCTGCTCGCTGGCCCCAAGGCGCGTGACGTGCTGTCGGCCGTATCAAGGGGCGATTGGTCGGCTAAGGCGTTCCCGTGGCTGTCGGTGCGGGAAGCCTTTGTCGGCATTGCGCCGGCCACCATCATGGCGGTCAGTTTCTCCGGCGAGCTTGCCTATGAAATCCACGTGCCCAACAACCAGCTCTACGGAGCCTACCTTGCTTTGCGAAAAGCGGGCGACGCATTTGGCATGACGCTCTTTGGCGCGCGGGCCATCGAATCTATGCGACTTGAGAAGGGCTACCTGCATTGGAAGGCAGAACTGCTGACGGAGTTTGACCCGTTTGAAACCGGTCTGACGCGGTTTGTGACTATGGAAAAGCCGGAGTTTGTCGGGAAATCCGCATTGGCACGGAGGCAGGCAGAGCCTCCTTCTCAAAAGCTTGTCACGCTTGCATTGGACACAGAAACCGCCCCAGCCCTTGGGGGGGCCTCTGTGATCGAAGCAGATCAAGTCGTCGGCACGGTAACATCCGGTGCTTGGGGGCACCGGACGGGACTCAATCTGGCGATGGCGTTTTTGCGGTCTGATTTGTGTGGTGTGGGAACCGGCGTCAATATTGATGTCTGTGGCGATATCGTTGCCGCAACAGTCATTGAGCCAAGTCCTTATGACGCGGGCCTGACCCATCCTCGGGGGTGAGTTGATCCCATGAGGTGCGCCAAATTAGGGCGGTTGCGGCTTTTGCGGCGGCTTGCTCTTGACTGTTGCCGGATTTCCCGTCCTTTTTGAGCGCAATGTTAGCGCCCAAACAGTTGGGCTGCGGACGAGACTTGGCACAGTCGCTTTGCCGTCGCGATACCGACGCAATACCGACATGATACCGACGGGTCAGGGAGGACCTCATGGCGAAAATCACCAAAGAGCAATTGCGTTCCCGCATGTGGTTCAATGATCCCGAAGATCAGGAAATGACGGCGCTCTATCTGGAACGATACCTGAACTATGGGCTGACCCGTGAGGAGCTTCAGAGCGGCAAACCCATCATCGGGATCGCCCAGACCGGAAGCGACCTAAGCCCTTGTAATCGCCACCACATAGAGTTGACCAAGCGCGTGCGCGACGGTGTGATTGCGGCGGGTGGCACGGTGATCGAAATTCCCGTGCATCCCATACAGGAGACCGGAAAACGGCCCACCGCGATGCTTGACCGCAACCTCGCGTATTTGTCTTTGGTGGAAACTTTGTTCGGCTATCCCATTGATGGCGTTGTATTAAACATCGGCTGCGACAAGACAACGCCCGCTCTTTTGATGGCCGCGGCAACGGTGAATATCCCTGCGATCGCCCTGTCGGTTGGTCCCATGTTGAACGGCTGGTTCCGTGGAGAGCGCACAGGGTCTGGAACAATCGTCTGGAAAGCCCGCGAATTGCACGCCGCCGGCGAAATTGACGACGAAGGGTTCATGGATGTTGTGGCGTCATCGGCCCCATCGGTGGGATACTGCAACACCATGGGAACCGCCACAACGATGAACTCTCTGGCCGAAGCTTTGGGTATGCAACTGCCAGGTTCCGCTGCGATTCCAGCGCCTTACAGAGAACGTGGGCAAATTTCCTATGAGACCGGAAAACGGATCGTCGAGATGGTTTGGGATGATTTACGCCCGTCTGACATCATGACGCGAGAGGCTTTCGAGAATGCGATTGCCATCAATTCGGCGATTGGCGGCTCGACCAACGCACCGATCCATTTGAACGGCATCGCTCGCCACCTCGGCGTGCCCTTGGACAACAACGACTGGCAGGAAATAGGCCACAAAGTTCCGCTGTTGGTGAACCTCCAGCCTGCGGGTGACTATCTTGGTGAGGATTATCATCGCGCGGGTGGTGTTCCGGCTGTGGTTTCGGAACTGATGAAGGCCGACCTGCTGCCGCACCCCGATGCGATCACGGCAAACGGCCTTAGCATGAGGGAAAACTGCGAGACCCGAGAAGTGATGAACACGGATGTCATCAAATCAGCGGATGCGCCTATCGTGGCCGAAGCCGGGTTTGTGAATTTGACCGGCAATCTCTTTGACAGCGCGATTATGAAGACCTCGGTCATATCGGATCAGTTCCGTGCCAAGTACCTGTCAAATCCCGATGATCCCAACGCCTTTGAAGGTCGCGCAGTGGTGTTTGACGGGCCGGAGGACTTTTACGCTCGTATTGATGATCCTGCGGAAAACATTGATGAAAACTGTGTTCTATTTATGCGCGGTGCCGGACCGAAAGGGTATCCCGGCGGGGCGGAAGTTGTGAACATGCGCGCGCCGTCCTACCTTTTGAAGCAGGGGGTCAATGAGTTGCCCTGCGTGGGCGATGGGCGGCAATCGGGCACCTCGGGATCGCCGTCGATATTGAACGCGTCGCCGGAGGCTGCGGATGGCGGCGGTTTGGCGCTTTTGCAGACCGGAGACCGCGTGCGATTTGACTTGAGTAAATGCACGGCCGACATGTTGGTGGATTTTGCCGAGCTGCAAAAACGGGCTGCGGATCTGGTTACTTCGGGGGGCTATGCGGTGCCTGAGAGCCAGTCGCCCTGGCAACAATATTTCCGTGAGATGGTGCAACCGTTTGATCAGGGAATGACCCTGCGCGATGCGCCCCAATACCGTGATATTGCCAGAAAACACAGGCCAAGAAACAACCACTAAGACCGAGCAACTGAAAAAGCATCATAGTTTAGTCGGTTCCTGAACCATTGCTTAACGATTGTGGGGCATTCTTGCTTCATTGAGCTCTGTGTTTCGGAGGCGTCAAATTGGTTTTGCGTGGATTTTTTTGGTGTTTCGCGGCGTTTTCCGCGTGTTTTTTGTTGGTTCCTTTGGCTGGCGCCGCCTCGGCCGAAGTGCGCGAGTTACCTGTAAATGCAGATCGATGCGCGATATTTTTCGCGCTGACCGGGCGTGTGGATGCGGGTTGCAAACAGCCAGATCCCGATGGGTATGGTGCTTTGCGGAAACTGTCGCCGGAGCCCGCGTTTTCCAAGCAGGCTGCGCCTTTGAGGACAATGGCCGAAGAGCAGGGGTATTTTGTCCGGTTCGCCTTCAATTCGGATCAGCTGACGGAAGAATATAGCGCGCATTTGGACCGCTTGGCGCAAGTGCTTGGCAGTGTTGCGCTGCAAAGCAGTTGTCTAAAGCTTGTGGGCCACACCGACAGCGTCGGCGGCTTGGCCTACAATCTAAAGCTGTCGGAGAAACGGGCGTCGCAGGTGGCGGCATATCTTGTCGCCAAGGGGGGGCTTTTGCCGGCGCGCCTTTCAACGGAGGCACGCGGAGAAACAGTCGGTCTTCCCGGGGTTCCGGGTGCACATCCTCTCAATCGGCGTGTCGAAATCCTCGCCAAGTCACAAACTGGCGACGGGTGTTGATATCGTGCGTTTCGCCTTTGGACTTCTCAGTTGGTTTTTGTTTTGCACAATGGGTGTGTCGCAAACCGCCCCAGTCGCACTTGTCATCGGCAATGGTGAGTATGCCCATGTTGCAGACCTAAAAAACGCAACGCGCGATGCGCAGGCGGTTGCCTTGTCTCTACAGCGTGCGGGGTACCAGACGACGCTGATTGCCAACGCGGATCGGGCGGAGATGCTGACGGCCTTGGCGAAGCTGCGGATTGCGGCAGGCGAGGCAAGCCAGATTGTTGTCTATTTTTCTGGCCATGGGGCACAACAGAACGGGCATGGCTATTTGCTGGGGCGGGATGTGCCGCCGCATGGTGTGGATCTGGCGCGCTATGCGGTTTCGCTACAGGTGGTTATGCGTGCAATTTCAGACAAGCCGCGTCAAAAAATCGTTTTTCTTGATGCCTGCCGCACACCGGTGTCGGGATCAATGGCGCCTTTGTCCGGGCCTGCTCTACACTTTCCGGCAGGTACGTTTGTTGCTTTTGCGGCGCAACCGGGGGCGCCTGCATTTGACGGAGTAGGGTCCCTAAGCCCGTTTGCCGACGCTTTGGTCTCGGAAATCGCGGGGCCTACGCAGACACTTGGTGCCGCCATGAGATCAATCCGCCGTCGCGTTGTCGCGTCGACGGGCGGGCAACAGGTGCCATGGAGTATTGACGTTCTTTTGCAAGAGGCGAAGATCGGCCGCGGGGCTGCAACTAGGAAAGCGGCTGAGGCAGGTCTTTCAGGGGGATGAACCGGACCTCGCCGACAAACGCGCTAGCGTGTGTGTTCGCTTGTGGGGTGCCTGACCAAGCATCAAGGGACTCGTCCGCAGCCCAGATGTTGGCAAAAAGGAAGCTCGGCAGAGAGGGCAAGTCGCTTTCTCCTTCGGTCACTTCAAAAACCAACCTGTCTTCGGCGTACCAACGGATGCGATCAGGCAACCATTCAAAAGCGTAGATTCGAGGCGCATCCGCAGCATCAAATCCCAGGTCGATGAACATGTTTTTCAACACGCCATCCACAAACCAGGCAATGTGTAGGCGAGTTGTGTCTTTGCCCAAAAATTCGATGTCAATTTCATCGTGTCGGGTGCCATAATACGCACCGGTATAGGTGAAAAAGCCAGTCACCACACCCTCACCGCGGGCCGGTTTCATCAGGACTTCGTACCGACCGTAGTGTGTGGTGTTTTCTCGCCGGATCGAGGCGCCTGTGAACCGATTGGTTTGGTTGGCTTGAGGCGACAAATTCAGATGCACCCCATTTTCAAAACGCAGTTGCCCTCGGGACCAGTCGGTGTCGAAATGTGGGTGAGAAAACGTGTAGTCTGCCACATGCCATCCAGTGACAGGATGGGATTGGAAGGTATCCGAGAACCCCTCTGCTGCAATTGCTGGCGTGCCAGTGCTCACAATCATCAGTCCCCAGAATGCTGCGAATGCCCGAAACAGCCTCGTCATGACGGCACCGTTTGTTAAGGTTAACGTTTATTAAGATTAATAATCTGTGTTGCTTGGCTCTCAAGGCGGGGCAAGAAAAATCGTCGGTTTTGGTTAATAGCTCGTGCGCCCTGTTTTTTTCCCAAATTCCGCTAAGACATGGGGAAAATTTGCCTTATTAAGACTTGAGCAATGTGGCCGCCCTAAAATCTCCATATAGATTTTGGGATTTTGTGATGCGGTACGAGTTTTCAGTGTGGCGTCGCGCGTTTGGCGCGCTGGCAATGCTATTGGCAGGTACGGCGTGTGTCGGCCCACACGCCACACTCGCCCCAGCGATCGCGCAACCCAATACAAGGCCTGCTCGCAACTTCACTTCGTTTTCCAACGCCTTGCATTGTATGGATCGATTACTGGCGCAGGCGGGCAAAGGATCTGTTTTGATTTCGTCTTCCGGATTTCCCGATGAAACCGACGACATCGACGTCGGCGCCGATGACATGTTGATCAACGCCATCAACCAGATGAATCGTTCCAACTCTCGCTATGTTTTTTTGGATCAGGCCAGAATCTCCGGTTTTGGCCAGTTGGAGATCGTCACCACGCGAAAGAAAGACGAGGTCAAACCGCAATTGTATGTTCGTGGCTCGATCAGCCAGATCGACGATGATCCGTCTGACAATGCCTTAACTTTGGGATACGACAAAGCCGCGGATAAAGGCATTTCCGAGGGATATATTCGAGGCTCTCGAAGTCTTTCGGTTGTGACTGTCGACATGCATCTGGTGGCGTTTCCAAGTCGCCGAATTCTGCCCGGTGCCTCGGTCGCAAATTCTATGGTGGTGACGCAAAAACGGTTTGAGGCGGGCGCCTTTGGCATCATTCAAACTGGAACACTCGGCGCGCCATTGCGGATCGAACGAATCGAAAGCCGTAGTCAGGCCGTGCGAAATCTGATTGAGGTTGGTGCAATTGAACTGCTTGGGCGTCACGCGGGCGTGCCCTACTGGACCTGTCTGGACGGTGCGCCGACAGACGCCAAGGGCAATGAGAAACAGGAACGCCAAACCCGACACCAGTCCGAAGCCGCGCAAATCGCCGAGGCGCAAGATCTCTTGTCGAAAATGGGATTTCTTCAGGCCCACGAAACGGGCGCACTTGATGCGGCCACACGCCGTGCGTTGAGCGCCTTTCAATCGAGAAACCATCTCTTGCCAAACGGCGTTGTGGACTTTGATACGTTGCGTGAACTGCGCCGGCAGACACCGGTGGCGGCCAAACTTCCGAACCCGGAATTGGCTATGCGTCCGGCGACGGAAGTGCAGGCCGCTACAACACGGAAGACACCGCCGAAAAGGGCCGCCGCGCCGTCTGTTGGCGTGGCGCCGGCGCGCGATCCGGAATGTGTGGAGGAAGGTGATTGTGAGGAAGTTTACAAGAACCTCTATCACTTCATCAAGACACTAGGAGACGGTGGATGAAGAAAAGGCCCGCCACAAGGCGGGCCTTTGCGCGTCTTACGAGAGAGAGACGCGATCCGGCACGGTCAGGGACAGTCCCGAGCCAGAATTTCCACACGACGGTTTTGGGAAGAGGCACCCGAAAATCCGGAAAGAGGGCGAGTTTCGCCTTCAGCCAAGACCTCTTTGATTCGAGAGCGATCTCGAAGACCTGAGCGCAGCGCTTCCGCGACAACAGCCGCCCGTTCTTGCGAAATCTGAAGATTGCGTGTCGCCGATCCGGAGGTGTCTGAATGGCCGACCAATCGCAGGCATGCGCCAGTCATAAGCGGCGTTTCGAGAACCTGAATCAGCACTGAAATCTGAAGTCGGGCGTCGTCGTCAAGCTGCGACCCGCCTTTGGGAAAAAATACCGCGCTTTCACGGATTTCGTCATCAAGTAGGCCCTCGGTGAGCTGTTGTGACCTGTCCTCTGCCGCGTCGCACTCCTCGGCGCGGACACCGTATTGTTGATACACGCGTTCGCAAAGCTCCTGGGCCGTCAGGGCCAGAGTGGACGTCGGAAGAAGGCAATAAAAAACAAGCGGTAAGCCCGCGGCGAAATGCGTCTTCATCGAAAATCTCCTTGCCACAAAGGTTAAGAAAAAGAAGCTAACGAAATGTGAACAGGGCGGGAACAAAAAAGGAAAATTATCCAAGTGCATTTACGAAATCTTTGGGGATTGGCGTAAGTCTGAAGCCATATTTTCGAGTTTTTTTGGTTTTGGTGATTTCATGGGCGTAGCTCCCGTTCTCCCTCAGAGGCATACCTGGATTGACGCGCTAAGATTGTTTGCCGGCTTATCTATGGTTGGCCTGCACGCAACCGCAGACCCAATGGGCCAGCCTTTCGCGGATGCGTCTCCACAGGAACGTTTGGGGCCTATGGTCTTGCGCGCGGTCCTATATACGGCGCGGACCGAGCTGTTCCTGATGATTTCGGTTCTGTTGCTTTTGATGGCGTTGGACCACCGCCCGCGCGGGTATGGGACTGTGCTTCAGCAACAGGCGCGCCGGCTGCTTGTCCCTTTTATTTTTTGGACAGCATTCTACGCCGCTTACGGGATATTGAAGGCGCAACAGTATGGCTATTCGGATGCAGAAATAGCGCGCGTTTTGTCCCCTGCTGAGTGGCTAGGTTTTCTTCTTCTGGGGGATGTGAAGTACCATATGCACTTCATTCCAACACTGTTTGCTTTGATATTGTTTTTCCCACTGTTTCGTTTGTCAGAACGGCAGCCGATCTGGGGTCTGCTCATTCTCATTCTTTTGTTGGTCAAACGAAATCTGGATGGCGTGGTTTACCAATACTTTTGGGATACGGACGTTCTGCCATACCTCGCGAGGCTCATAAAAGTAACCACGTATGTGGGCTATGGAATGGCGGCCGGCGCAATTTTGGGGCTTTGGCGCAAGTTTCCGGCCAAGGACCGGATAAGCTGGGTGCCTGTCCTTTTGCTCATCGCCGTTTTTTTGTTTTATTTCAAGGCAATATCGACCGCGCGCGTGGTTGAAACGGGGGCATGGGACTTTGCCTATGAACCTGGATATTGGGCGGATTTTTTGATGCCGGCGCTTGTACTTGCGCTGTGCATGTGTCTCGCCGAAAGGCAATGGCCAGCGTGGATTTCCAAAGTGTCGATGTATTCCTTTGGCATTTACCTGTGCCATCCGATTTTTCTGGATCTTGCCGAAATCACTATACGCGATCTGCCGCTGCCCCCCATGCAGCAAGTTCTGTCGAAGCTCGCCTGGACTTTGCCTGCGACCTGCGGGTTCGTTTTTGCGCTGTCCAAGATGCCGTCGTTGGCTTGGACAATTGGCCTTGGTTCTTTGCCGCGGCTTTTGACGCGCGGCCAAACCCACGCACATTTGGAATAGGAGAGAATGAATGCTGACGAATTGCGAAGATGTGGATCTCATTTCGATCGTAAAGGTTGCTTGTGGTCGCTTGACCGCGGCGGACCTTGTGCCCTTGCAGCAGGCCCTTGGCAGGGTGGTGGACCGCGGCCGCACGTCCGTTTTGATGGACCTTGGTGGGGTGCGTCGGGTTACGCGGTCTGGGTTGGCGGCATTGGTCGAATTGCAGAGTGAGCTAAAACAAGATGTCACCCTGAACTTTTTCGGTGCGCGTCCTCATGTGGCCGGCGAAATTGCGCGCTGCCCCTTGTCGTCTTTGTTAAGCTACCACGAAACTCGTGAGGGTGCCCTTTCGGCGCCAGCTGTCCAGGCAAAACGTCTTGCGGGAATGAAAGCGGTGATTCTTTGCGCCGGAACTGGCACGCGCATGCGGCCTTTGTCCGAGGATTTGCCGAAACCTATGTTGGATATCGCGGGTAAACCCGCGTTGAGCCGCATCATGGATCATTTGGGTCGGTTCGGCGTGCGGGATTTCATCTTGAACCCAGGCTACAAAGCTCCGGAAATTCACGAGGCATTTTCGACAACCGCCCGCCGGTCAATTCAATTTGCCAATGAAGGCGGTTTTGTCGGAGGCGTTTGGCACGCAGATCCTTTTGGGTCAGCCTCCACATTGAAGCGTTTGCAGGACCGTCAAAACGCGTTTGACGAAGATTTTCTTGTCTTTTGTGGTGATGCAATAACCGACATCGACGTTTGCAAGTTGGTCGAAACGCATCGCGCGTCCGGTGCGGAGGTCACAATTGCGGCCACGCATGTTCCGCGTAAGGAAATTTCCAAATATGGGGTTTTGGTGACAAATCCGGCCGGTCGCGTGCTGGAGTTCTGCGAGAAACCAGATCCAGAAGAGGCTCGCTCTACGTTGGTTAGCACCGGGATTTATGTGTTTAGCCCGCGTGCATTGAAAGGGATGGCGCAAAGATCCGGTGCCGATATCGGTGGCGATCTGCTTCCGCGCATTTTGGCGCGAGGGGGCAAGGTCCAGGTGTTTGAAGAACCTTTTGAATGGGCTGATTTGGGAAATACTCGGGACTATTTCCGCACCTTAGAGAAAGTGCTGCGCGGGGACCTTTCCGGAACGACGCCGACGGGCGCGTTGAACCGGGACGGCGTTTGGGTGTCCCCGTCAGCAAAAGTGTCTTCTCGCGCGGTTGTGGTCGGACCCTGTTATGTTGGCCCTGATGCTACCATTGAGGCGGGGGCCCATGTTGAGGGACCCGCCATTGTTGGCGAGGGTGCTGAGATTTGCGCCCGCACAGTTGTTAAGCGCGCGGTCGTGCAGCCGTGGACGCGTGTGAGTTCCGGCACATGGGTCACCGATATGATTGTCAGCAAGGACTGGGCGGTGAGCATTGATCAGCAAGTCGACTTTCCGTCCGATGAATCTCCTTTGGACGGCGTGATATCGGCGGAACGTGTGGAGCAGGAAACCGGTCCCCACCTGTCACAAAGAGGGATGGGATGAAGCGGCTCTGTAGGGGGGCGTTGACCGCGTTGGTCGTTTGCGCGGCGGGCGCGGTTCATTCGGATGAGGACCGTTTTTGGATATTGTGGGAAAAGGTCAAATTTATTGGTCAGCACTGCCCAGACGGGGCCCAATGTTTGGTGGAAAAGACTTACGCAAGCCGCCCACTTGCGACCGACAACACAGCGTTCATCTATCGTCTGTTTGGTGCGACAGAGGGCCGTTCAAACGACGCTTTCCACTTTGGCGAACACCCCGAAGCACCGGTTGTCTGTTCCGGAAATCAGGCCAAACTGACATTGGGCTTTGAACCGGAGGCTTTGCCGCGTTCCGAGAAAATCGAAGTCCTTCGCGGAATCAACGCGCTGCATGTCGACCTAACCGGGCTGAAACCGCCACCGGGTTTTGACGACAATTTTGGTGTGTCACTGCATCAGAGGTTTGTTCAAACGCTGGCGGCTGGCGGTGTGCGCGTCGTGGGCAAAGACGAAGTGGCGCGCATACCAGGACAGCCAATCCTGAACCTCTATTTTTCGTTCACAGATCGGGATCAAGATTGCGAATACGCCTATTCGGTCTTTGCCTCGCTCAGTCAGGACATCCTTTTGGCACGTGACCTTAGGATCAAAGTGCCAGCGGGTGTTTGGTCGTACTCAACAGGGTCCGCCGCGCAGGATCACATAGGCAACGAAGAAGACGCAATTTTACGTATTGGGGAGGCCTTTTTGCGTGATCATCGACAGGTCAATGGTCGCTGAATTCAAGGTCAATGCAAGTTGTAAGGGACAGTCTTTATGACATCATCCTATTTTCGACGGTTTGAAGGTCGCATGCCTCCGACATTTGAGCCTATGTCAAAAAGGCGCGAGCGCGCGTGGCATTTTTGGGCGGGCGCCACGGTGGCTGCCGGTTTGTGGTATTTGGTGTGGCGCTGGGGGGCATCCCTGAACCCGGATGCCATTTGGTTTTCAGTCTCGGTTGCCTTTGCCGAAACCCTGTTTTTTCTGGGCACTTTGCTCTTTTACTTCGACATCTGGCGGGAAAAAGACACGCCGCGGAGGTCGGCGCCTGCGCGACGGACGGATGCCGGTCTAGATGACTCTTCGGAGCCGATTGGGGTGGATGTGTTTGTCACAAGTTTTGATGAAAGCTGTGATGTGGTTGAGCCCTCTCTGGAAGCCGCGCGAGCACTTGATTTGCCCCCGAATGTGGCTTTGCGGATTTATTTGCTGGATGACGGGGATCGTCTGGAAATGGCGGCTTTGGCTCGCCGGCATGACGTGGGGTATCTGCGACGGGAGGATAATGTCGGGTTCAAAGCGGGCAATCTGCGCAACGCGCTGTTTCATTCCAGCGGGGATTTTGTTGTGATCTGCGATGCCGACACGCGTTTGCTGCCGACGTTTCTTATCCACACGTTGGGCTATTTTCACGATCCCAAAGTGGCGTGGGTGCAAACGCCTCATTGGTTTTATGACATTCCTGAGGGTGTCGATTGGGATGTGTGGGCCACACATCGCGGCGGCCTGTGGCGTCGGCTTGCGGCGCCCCTGTTTCGGTGGCTGTCCAGAGGGCATCGAACGGGTACGGATCCGTTTCTATCTGATCCGGCCGTCTTTTTTGACATCATCCAACGCCGCCGCAATCGCAATGGCGCCTCGTTTTGCTGCGGAGCGGGATCCATACACCGGCGAGACGCCATTTTTGATCAAGCCATGAAACGCAAGGCCAAGGAAATCCAAAAGATGACAGAGGGGGCCGCCAAGGCGCGCCTGTCCGCGTTGCCTTGTGTTCCTCTTGAGCCATACCGCTTTCATGTTTCGGAGGATATCTACACGTCCATTTTGCTGCACGGAGATGTGCAAGCGGGGTGGATTTCGGTGTTTCACCCGCAGGTCGAGGCGCGCATGCTGTCCCCTTGGTCCCTTCAGGCGTGGGCCACACAACGATTGAAATATGCGGGCGGCACCTTTGACATTTTGTTGCGCGAAAATCCCGTTTTCAAATCGGGCATGAGATGGCCGGTCAAGTTCCACTATGCCGCGACATTCTGGTCTTATCTGTCTGTGCTTTGGGCACCCATACTCTTGTTGGCGCCGGCAGTGTCTTTGATGTTTGGCATCACCCCTGTTGAGGCATATTCGATTGAATTTTTTGTACACTTTTTGCCAGCCGTCGCTTTTTCCGAAATTGCAATGATGGCGACGTGCAAGGGGTACAATTTGGGGGCGGGGAGAACACTTTCGATGTCTGCGCTGCCGATAAATCTGCGGGCGTTGTCTCTGGTCGCGCGAGGTAAGAGGCCACAGTTTCCAACCACGCCCAAAAAGCCCGGATTTGGGGGCACTTGGCCGGTTGTTTGGCCAAATATTGTCCTGATTGGTGTGATGATTTCGGCCGGCCTTGTGGGCGCCATCCGTACAAAATTAGGGTCCGAGGGTTACAGCGCCTCAATGCTGTGGACCAATTTGTTTTGGCTAATTTGGAATGTTGGACTTTTGACGCAATTGGTTCGGGCCGCTTTCTGGCATCCCGCGCTCGAACTTGCCCAGCCCAAGGTGGGGGCAGAATTGGAGGTTTCAGATGACTATGCAATCACGCCGGTTTAACAACCTAGGCAGCCTCGCCTTTGTCGGCGGGTTGGGCCTCGCAGCTGCCTTTGCTTTGTTTTCCGAAACAAACATGGCGATGATCAAGGCCAGAGATTTCCTTGAACCCATGCAAAGTGCGGGACTTGTGGCGCAACCGGCGCGGGGAATAACTGAAGAAGATCTGGCAGCCGCGCGGGTGGCATGGCGGTATTTTGAGGCGAATGTCCGTCCGGAAACCGGCTTGGTTGACTCTGTATCCGGATTTGCATCGACGACGCTTTGGGATCAGGGATCGCACCTTCTGGCGTTGGTGTCTGCGAATGGAATTGACCTCATTGACGATGCGCAATTTCACGAACGGGTTTCGGCGATGCTTTCTGCGCTGGAGGAGATCCCCCTGTTTGATGGGCGCCTGCCCAATAAGGTCTATGACACAACGACCTTACAGATGGTCACATACGACAACACGCCGTCGCCGGACGGCATCGGATGGTCCGCATTGGATCTCGGGCGGATGTTGATGGCGTTCAGGGTTCTTGAGATGAAGCACCCCGAAACAGGCCCGCGGGTGCGCGCATTGCTGGCGCGTTGGGATCTCGCTGCGATGGCGGATCAGGGCCGGTTGTATGGGGCCGCGCGGGAGGGTGAAGAAATACGGTATTTGCAGGAAGGTCGAATTGGATACGAGCAGTACGGCGCCCGCGCCGCAGCCCTGTGGGGGTTGGATGTTCTCGAAGCCAGCAGCGCGCGAACGATATTGAACTGGACTGAGGTATCTGACGTCGATGTGCCGGTGGATATTCGCCGCGCACAGGATTTCGGCGCGATCACACCAACCCTGAGCGAGCCGTATTTGTTGCAAGCTTTTGAGCTCGGCCTGAATTCTGAAAGCGCGCTTTTGGCAAGCCGAATTTATGAAGCCCAGGAGGCCCGATTTGAAAGGACTGGAGCGATAACGATGGTTTCGGAAGACCACATCGATCAGGCTCCGCACTTTCTTTATGGCTCGGTCTTTAGCAACGGACAGC
This sequence comes from Shimia haliotis, assembly GCF_900114415.1. Lineage (GTDB taxonomy): Bacteria > Pseudomonadota > Alphaproteobacteria > Rhodobacterales > Rhodobacteraceae > Shimia > Shimia haliotis. The sequence goes on from NZ_FOSZ01000006.1 coordinate 197,363, forward strand.
CATGGGCCGTGGTGTCGGAAGCAGGAGAACAGTTTGATGAACTGCGGGCAGTGAGCCTGAAGGCCGCCTTTGGATGGGACGCCCTTTTTGGCACAGAGTATTCACAAGCGGCGCGGTCACATATGGCGGGATTGGAAGGCCCTGACGGGTGGGCCGCGGGCCGATATGAATCTGATGGCCGCGCCAACACAATTGTCACGCTTAACACCAACGCCGTGGTGTTAGAGGCGGTGCACTATATTGCAAAGGGTCCTCTTGCGGGCCATTGATTTCGTGAATTGAGGGTAAAAAACGCGACGCCTTGGCGTTGCGTTTTTTTGCGGGAGTTCCTTTTCCGTCCGTCCTAAAAATAGCTGCCCAAGCGATACCAAGCGGGCAAGATTGCCGAAGACAGAGTCGTATTCGAAAAGGTCGCTGTGATGGCCGATCGACCGGAGCTATTTTGCAGAAGGTCAGCGCCGTTGAGACCGCCGTTGGGTTCGGTGTCGGAAAGATCAAGCGCGATGTTGACTGTGGCGACCTGTTGACCGTTGGCCAAAACCAGTGATCTGGTCGTGCCCGTGACGTGAGCTGGTACAGAGGACACTGCGGGTGGCAATCCAGCCAGATGTACCAATATCTTGCGGTTTGGATCTACAAGAGCGACTTCATCAAGGGGGACAAACAACGTTGCCTCAAACACTTCGGGAGTCTCTGCCTCCAGTTGAACCAGAGTTGTCTCGGAGGAAAAAGCTTCGTGCAGCGGAAGATTGCGAACGCGTATGACCTTGCCTGAGTCAGGCGCGACCAGATAGGGCGCCTCTGCATAACTCTGTAAAGATTGGATTTTCCGGCGTAGTTGATGTGACTTGGCTTCGAGGTTGGCAACCTCGTTTTGGATCTGGCCTGCCTGGCGGGTGGCTTCGGCTGCCAAATCAAACTCAAGTCCCGCAATAGCTGCGTCCAGTTCACCACGTTCTATCGCGGCACGCAGCGAGAGCACGCGGCGCACCGACGGCGCAGTCAGGCGGGCACGTTCTAACGCTTCGCGATGAGCGAGCTGTGCCCGCAGGTGCAATGCGTTGCGGCCTTGCACAAGTTCTGACACGACAAGGGCATTTTCCTTGTGCCGCAACGCGCAGCGGTTCAGCACGGTCTTGGCGCGTAGTTTGAAATCGTCGTTGCCGGCAATTGCACTTGTGTCGCGATCGGCCGATGTAGAGCCTCGCATGAGACAATCGCGTTCAAGACGGTTGAGCGCAAATTCTTCCTGAAGAAATGTAATCCTGGCTTTCAGTTGTGCGCTGTCAAACAACGCAACACGCTGGCCTTGAACCACGTCTTCTCCTTCCCTCACGAGCACTGCCGCAAGAGGAACATCTGCGGGAACTGTCAGCGGTTGGCGCGTCACGGCCGGGTCAAAATAGCCTTGGTACCGGCGCACATCCGTAAACGTCAGCGCTTCCGAAAAAAGGGCACCGCTGAGAGCGAGCAAGCCAGATGCCGAGACCGCCCATCCCAGCCAAAGCAACCCTTTTGCATGAGGGCGCCGTGGTGCGCGTGGATCAACGGACTGTCGTGTCATCATAGCTCGCCTTGCGTTGCGTTTGTTTGCGAGGGTCGTAGGTCTTGATTGAAACGGTCACATGCCTTGAGGCGTCGGTATCTGCGACGTCCACATCCAGCGAATCACGGATAACTTTGGCCAAAGGCGAGAGACGCTCGCCTTCTACAGAAGTTTTGGCTGCCGCGCGGGCTTTTGCCATCGCGCCACTGGACAGAGCCAGGTGCGGATCCAGTAGGCGCAACTGACAGTGGCCTGCAAAGTGTTTGAACTCAAACGCGATCCGATCCGTTATGTTATCGCCCTCGGAAGTTACGGCGCAAGCAACCGACAGCAGCTCATTGGCAATCATGCAAACGGCACGTCGATTGCCCTCATCCCCGTCGCGGCGAAACTGCGCGCCGAGCCAGGCGTCAAGAGCCTCTTCGCTGTCGAGGTCGCGCTCGGTGACAAACTTGCTCCAGCCAGCGGATTGTCTGGCACGGACTTCGGAGCTGGCCGCGTATTCGATAAGCCGCCCGTTTTGCAGCATCAGAAGTTTGTCACAAGCGTCCAAAAGTTGGCGATTTTCGGTGGCAAACAGGCCAATTCCCCCCAATTTGGTGTCGGCAATGGCGCGATTGGCCAAAGCCCCCAACAGCTTTCCCGAAGCGCCGTCTTCGGGGCGGTCGAATAGATAAAGGCGGGGCCGCAAGGCGAAGGCCCGCGCAAATGCCATAGCCTTGCGTTCAGTGGCAGAGAGGTGCGCGACATCCCCCGCATCCGTGATACGCTCAACCACATCCGAGGTAAAAACCAGAGATTTCAGGATTTTTCGGGCACGTTCAAGGCGCGCGCTGCCTCCAAAGCAGGACAGATTGTTCGCGCCGCCGCCTGGCACATAGTCAGGTTGAGGTGGAACAAGAACGGCGGCGAAATCCTGATCTTTGCCGCTGCGTATCCACAAGTTTGTGCCGTTGAGTGTTACACGCCCCTCTACGTCCAGGTCGGACAGATCGTGGGGAGCGAGAATGGCCTTCATTAAAAGTGTTTTTCCGGAAAATCCGTCTCCGGACAGTCCTATTAGGGCGCCGGGATCGGCCGTAAAGGAAAGGTCGGCGAGTAGCTTTTGTCCGTCTTTTCGGCGCACGGTCAGGTGGCTCACCTGAAGACCGACATCGGGTTCTGCACCTTCGGTGTCGTCTGGCGGAAGAATCGTGATTGAGGCTGCTCTGCCTTCCCGCTCGGGGTCGCTTACGGCCATTTGTCGGGCGAATCCGGCGAAGGCATCAACAGACCAATAGGTCATCAATGCGATTGCGCCTGTTGCGGAGGGGGCCAAAACCTCGCGGGCAACGAGCCAGCTTGCCGCGGCGCATCCGCCGACAAGAGCAAATAGGCCGAGTGCGGTTTGAAACCCTGACAACAGAGACGCGTCGCGAGGGCGTGCATTCGCCAATTCAAGGGCCCTCCTGTCGCGCCCGCCGAGAAATGAGGGCGCTTCTTTCGGGATGAATTCCCACATGGGTTCCAGACGCAGTGATTTGCCGCCGACATAGCACAGAAGCCATGACCCAAAGGCCCCGACCGCGAAGGGGGCCACAAGCAACGGATTAAGCAGGCTGAAAATGAAAGCGGCAAAGACGCCAAGCAGCGCCTTACCCGCGATGTAATTGCGGTCCCTCGCGTATCGAAAGCCGGCAAGGGCGCGGGCATGGCCGACTTCGAAAATGATGATGCCGAGAATTGGCACCAAGGCACACACGGTCAGCAGGGTGGCAACGATTTCCTGCCCTTGAACAGCGACAAGATCAAAGAGAAACACCGTATATAACGCCACAGAAAAAAGACACAGACCACCTCCTAAGGAAAACAATGTGGACAGTAATGATGCCCACAGCGGCGTGGCCCGATCCCGAAACCGGACGGGTGCCGGGTCAGATGCATTCAAAGCGTCAAGCGAAACAGCCGAGGGTTCCCCGGAAGAAGAAATATCTGACATAAACCAATAACCTCAAATTTGAGACCGTTATATGGCACAGGGGTTAAGAAAGGTTTTCTTGCGCTCCGATCTTGGCGTCGCAGACTATTGCTCGGCGCGCGAATCGAGCGGGAATTTCTGAATCTTGGAAATTGCGTGGCGCCAAGCGGTTGAAAAGGTGCGGAAAAAAGATGTCCCTTTTTCGGTTTCAGGTTTTTTAACGCCTTTGCTGTTCCATTAAGACATTCCTTTTGGAGTGTTTTGATGTTGCATTTGTTTGGGTCTTGCAGACGGTCCCCGGTGGCCGGCATTTGTTTGTTTTTTCTTGCGGTCAGCGTTCTGGGCGGCGCGACCTACACTGTTGGCGTGACGGCCAGGCAGGTGTTTCTTGCGCAGGAAGAAGAAGTGATCCCGATCATTGCAGGCAGCGATTTGGATGACATTCCGGCGTTGATGCGGGGAAATCTGCCAAGTGTGACCACCAGCTTGGTCAAAGGCGAGCCCCGCCGTGAAAAACCTCCGCGTCTGTGCGAAATGCCTGAGGACTATTTCGCAACGAAGAACACGATGCCCACTCGTCCTGCTGGATATGACCGGCACAATGGCTATGTTCGCAAGTATCGCACACGGCGCGGTTTTTTGAACGAGAGGGAACTGCGCGCGGCGAAAGTGGCATGGCACTATTTCGAGACGTTTACCCAAGAAACCACAGGGCTTGCCAACTCGGTAGGGAACTACCCGTCCACCACGCTTTGGGATACCGCGTCCTATATGGCGGGACTCGTCGCGGCCTATGAATTGTGCCTGATTGAAAAGCCCGAGTTTGATCGCCGGATCACCCTTCTGCTCACCACCATCAAGTCGTTGGAACTGTTCCGCAAAGAGATGCCGAACAAGGTTTATCACACCAAAACGGGTGCCAAGGTCGACTATACCAACAAGCCCGGTGAAATCGGATTCTCCGCATTGGACATCGGTCGGTTTCTGGTTTGGATGCGGATTTACAAGAACCGCTACCCCTATCTTGCGAACACGATCGACTCGGTGCTTCTGAAGTGGGATTTTCGCAATGTCATTGATGACGAAGGCCTGATGTTCGGCGCCTATGTCGACAAAGAAACAGGCGAGACTGTTTATGCCCAAGAGGGGCGGCTTGGTTATGAAGAATACGCCGCGAAAGGGTTTGCCCTTTGGGGATTCCGGCCGCGGCTGGCCCACCGTGCCGAGCCATTTCTGACCGCGTCCATTTTCGGAGTTCAGGTCCCCTATGACGGGCGTGATCCAAGGGTATTTCACTCGCAAAATTATGTGGTGACGGAATCCTACCTTCAGGACGGATTAGAGCTTGGTTTCGATTTGCCACATGACGACAGTTCGCCTGAGTGGTTGCATTCTGATGGCTGGCGGGCAGAGTTTGCTGACAGGATTTATCAGGTGCAAGAGAACCGGTGGCGGCAGACCGGATTTCTGACGGCGCGTTCCGAGCACAACGTCAAAGGTCCGCCCTATTTCACCTACGACACAATATTTTCTGATGGCTACCCTTGGAACACGGTGACGCCACGGGGAGATTATGTCCCTGACCATTCCGCGGTGGCTGCCAAGGCGGCGCTCGGCCTCTGGGCACTATGGGACACCGAATATACCGACGTGCTCTATGAAGCCATAATCGAGCTCTATGATCCGGAAAACGGTATGTACGAAGGGCTTTACGAGCGGGGCCAGGGGCGGGTGTCAATCTTCACCGCGAATAACAATGGCATCATCCTGACCTCTTTGCTTCACAAAGTGCAGGGGCCCATTTTGACGCCCTATACCGGCGATACCGAAGTTTGGTTCACGGCCTATCGGGACCAAGATACCCGTGTGGTCCGCAAGTATCCCGATCCTCCCCAAGAGGAGGACTGGTTGCCGGCCCTGCGCCACTCTGTTCAAGAAAAGGCAGACTTCTGATGACTATTTCGTTTCGAGTTTTTTCTCTTATTTCCGCACTCCTGATAGGAAGCCATGTAGATGCTCAGGTCAGCTTTGATGCTGCGGAAAATCGAAGTTTCGCCTCCGAAAATGCGATTCTGGATACTGCGATTCCGTTTGCAATAGGTGCCCGAGAGGCACAGCAAGCGCTGCGCGGGTCGTTTGGTTGGCCGAATTTTCAGGAGGGGCTGGTTGAAGGCGTGTATTTTCGCTTTGACCCTGATGGCTATGCGCGGTTTGCACCGACACCCCGATTGGACCGTGACGTGTTCGAGGTCATTTGTCGGCCCCGGACGTATTCTTGCGCGGCCCGTAAGGAAGGGTTCGAAATGTTCCTTACAGAGCGCGGCCAGATCCAGCTGAAGTTGGAAAATGTTGCGGCGGGGGACACGTTTCATGTTGTGGAAGGCGTGTCTGAAATTCAGGTGCCCGAACGCATCGTTCAGCCTTTGGATATGCAGCTAGAAATGCTGCTGGGTTCGGGTGGGGAGCTTTCGGCTCGCAGGGGCGGCAACGAAATTTCCCGTGTGTCCCTCAAGGGGTTTGCGGCTGTATCCTCATATCTGAGGTGGATTGTTGCGCGACAGGATTATTCCGTTTTGCCAAGAGGTTGGCCGGTTCCTAATGGCGCTGATGCGGCAACTACGTCAATGACACAATCGGCCGGCTGGGCCTCCCCGATGCCTCAACCGCAGGCCTTGGCCCCCACCGTGATATCCCAGGCGTCGACGCTCATCGCGCCGGTTGAAACCACAGCGGCAAAATCTGAGGCGGAGGGTTTGCGGGCGGAGATTGACGAGTTGAAGCGGATGATGCTGCAAGACCGTGCCGGCCCGGACCCTGATCCTGTCAGTTTTCCAAGTGCGGGGGAGCAAATGCCTGCGCCTGCTGATAACACATCTGGGCAGGTCGCTGAGTTGCTACAAACCATTGCTGCATTGCAGGCCGATCTTCGCGACCTAAAGCAGCAAGATCTACCGACGCAGGAAAGCGGCTCCGTTTCAGTGCCCACAAAGCAGGAGGCTACGGATGCCATTCCGCTTGCGGAGTCGAACGCAGCAGCCGATCGTTTGCGTTTTCTTATGGATGAGTTGGGTTTGGATATGCAGACGGCCGTGGCCGTTTTGCAGATGTCGCCGTCCGACGACATCCGCGCTCCTGAGATATTGCCAATGCCGACAGAGCGCGCTTTGGAAACGGAAACCGCTGTGGCGGCTACAAACACAATCCTGTACCAAACCGATGTGGTTGATCAGATTTTGGCTGAACTGGAAGCAGACATCGCGCAGCCACAAATGCCAAAGTCCGCTGAGGCCGCGGCTGCTGTGAGCCCGACAATTCAGGAGTATCAACTCCTGTCGCGCTATTTCGCTTCCGCAGCTCTGCCCGCCTTGCGTGATTTTGCGGCCAAACAGTGAAAAGGCTGCCTGCTGAGCGGTGCACGGTGTGTGTGGAAAAGCTTCTGCTATTGCGCACTTTTGCGTGTAAGCGGTTGGCGCAAATGAATTAAGGCACTTGCGCCGGTCGCGCGCCTCTGGATACTTCGGTACAATGATCCGAGACGTGTCACCCTCTATTATGGACTTACGCCGCAAGTTGCGAAAATGGGCCGCGGTTGCTTTGTGCATCGGGCCTTTAGGCCAGCCGGCGCAGGCGGAAGTGACCGTGTTTGCGGCTGCGAGCTTGAAGAATGTATTGGAAGAGATCGGGGAAGCCTTTGAGCAAACCTATGGCGAGCCAGTTGTTCTAAGCGTGGCGGGATCCTCTGTTTTGGCTCGGCAGATCGCTTATGGTGCACCTGCGGATGTTTTTATGCCCGCGAATTCCGCGTGGATGGATGACGTTCTAAAACGGGGGCGCATTCAGGAGGACACGCGCCGCGATATTGTCGGAAACGGTTTGGTGCTTGTGCGTCCTGCGGGCACGGGACCCAAGGATCAAATACCTGATTTGGCTGCGAGTTTCTCGGCTGATGAAAACGGGAAAATTGCGATGGCGCTGGTGGATGCGGTGCCGGCGGGGATCTATGGTAAGACCGCCTTGCAACATCTCGGTGTTTGGGACGGCCTCGCTCCGAGAGTGGTGCAAACCGACAACGTCAGGGCTGCTTTGGCTCTGGTGGCGCTGGGCGAGGTGCCATTGGGCATTGTCTATGCAAGCGACGCATTGAGGGAGCATCGGGTTGAGGTCGTGGTGGAGTTCCCTGCGGCTTTTCACCCGCCGATACTCTATCCGGCGGCGGTTGTTGCAGATGCAAAATCAGACCGCGCGGGCGATTTTGTGATGTTTTTGCAAAGTGAAACCGCGCAAGCCATGTTTGACAAGGCGGGTTTTGCTCCGGTGGAGGTGAACCCATGAACGGGTGGCTCGGACCTGAAGAATGGCAAGCCGTCATGCTTTCGCTCAAGGTGGCATTTTGGGCCGTCGCAGGAGCCTTGCCGTTTGGTATTCTCGCCGCTTATGCTTTGGCGCGGTGGCAATTTTGGGGGCGGGAGTTTTTAAACATTATCATACACTTGCCGTTGGTGTTGCCGCCGGTGGTCACTGGATATTTGTTGCTGTTGAGTTTTGGCACCCAAGGCGCAGTGGGACAGGTATTGCAAAAACTGGGCATCGTCGTCGCATTCCATTGGACAGGTGCCGCGCTTGCAGCTGCGATTATGGCATTTCCTTTGTTTGTGCGGGCGGTCCGGCTTTCCCTTGAGGCGGTCGATCCGAAACTGGAGCAAGCGGCATCCACCCTTGGCGCAAGCGGTGCCCGCGTGTTTCTGACCGTGACCCTGCCGTTGATCGCGCCCGGGATTCTGGCAGGTGCGGTTCTGGCTTTTGCGAAAGCCATGGGAGAATTCGGAGCGACAATCACTTTTGTCTCAAACATCCCAGGACAAACCCGCACGTTGCCGTCAGCCGTTTATGCGTTTTTGCAGGTGCCGGGCGGCGAAGCTTCGGCAATGCGACTGGTGGTCGTGTCCATCATCATCGCTTGTGGGGCGTTAATTGTTTCTGAACTGTTGGCGCGACGCGTTGCAAAGCGGGTGGGACGGCTATGACGCTCTCGGTGCAAATCGCGCAAAAGCTTGACGACTTCGCGCTGGATGTGGCCTTTGAGGTGCCGGACGGATTGACGGTGTTGTTCGGCCCCTCGGGGTCCGGAAAGACCACTGTGATCAATGCAGTGGCCGGATTGAGCCGGCCTTCGCAAGGGCGGATTGAGGCGCAGGGCCGAGTGTTGTTTGACGCAAGCCGCGGGGTCTGCCTGCCGGCGCATCGCCGTGAGATTGGCTATGTGTTTCAGGAGGGGCGCCTGTTCCCGCATATGACGGTGCGCAAGAACCTTTTGTATGGCAGGCAGTTGGCGCGGGACCGGCAGGACGAGATCCGTTTTGACCGCGTCGTCGAAATGCTTGGGCTGGGTCGCCATCTGGATCGCCAGCCTGTGCATCTTTCTGGTGGGGAAAAACAACGGGTTGCCATTGGGCGGGCTTTGCTGGCGCGTCCGAAGATGATCCTTGCGGATGAGCCATTGGCGGCGTTGGACGAGCGGCGCAAGGCGGAAATCCTGCCGTATTTTGAACTTTTGCGGGATGAATTTTCTCTGCCTATTCTGTATGTTAGCCACTCCATCGCAGAAGTGGCGCGATTGGCGACAACTGTGGTGGCGCTGGCACAAGGGCAGGTGTCTCGGGTCGGCGCCGCTGCCGAGGTTCTGGGCGATCCGGCTTTTACACCGGCAGGTGTGCGGGCTGTGGGCGCCATTTTGGATGCGCGGGTAAAGGCGCACCATGCGGACGGGTTGACCGAATTGGACGCGGGCGGTGTCGCATTGTTTTTGCCAAAATTGGTGCAACCCGAAGGGCAAAGCGTCCGTGTCAGGATGGCCGCGCATGATGTAATGCTGTCGCGGGAGGCGCCTAAGGGATTGTCTGCGTTGAATATTATGTGCGGGACGATTGCCGCGATCCGCGCAGGGGAAGGGCCGGGGGCGATTGTGTCGATAGACACGCAAGCGGGTCGCGTTTTGGCACGGATCACACGGCGATCGGTGCAGGCGATGGGCTTGGTCGAGGGGCAGCCGATATATGCAGTGGTCAAATCGGTGGCCGTTGCGCCGGAGGATGTCGGGGCCCGATAGCGGCGATTAACGGTTTGAAAGAAGCGCGAATCCCGTTGGCTGCATCACGTCGGTATAACGTCGGTATTTTGACGGTGCGAGTGCCCGCGTCGGGCAAGTGTAACAGCGCCGTGCGCAGGTGGCCTCGGAAAATCTACGGCAAGTATGATGTGGCTCAGGATATCCGGCCAAAACTGTTCTGCTTCGGCCTTGGCGGCGTGGCAAGGCGCGGCTAAGAAGGGTGTCCCATCGCCAAGAAGGAACGCCCCAAGTGCAGATGAATGAGCAAGTCACCACCCGAATTTCCAGAACCATTGCGACCGAGATCGGCGCATCGGCGTCGCAGGTTGGCGCGGCGGCTGGATTGCTGGACGAAGGGGCGACGGTGCCGTTTGTGGCGCGCTATCGCAAAGAGGTGACGGGCGGGTTGGACGACACGCAGCTTCGGACCTTGGCGGATCGGCTAGGATATCTGCGCGAACTGGAAGCGCGGCGGGAGACCGTTTCTGCGTCGATTTCTGATCAGGGCAAGATGACCGATGATTTGGCCAAAGCGATTTTCGGGGCAGAGACCAAGGCGGCGCTGGAAGACATTTATCTGCCGTATAAACCGAAGCGGCGCACCAAGGCGATGATTGCGCGGGAAAATGGGCTCGGCCCGTTGGCAGATGCGATTTTGGCGGATCGTGGGGCGGAGCCGGAAGTTTTGGCCGCTGGGTATCTGTCGGAGAATGTTGCGGATGTAAAAGCGGCGCTAAATGGCGCGCGCGATATCGTGGCCGAGGGGCTTACGGAGAACGCCGCGCTGCTGGGTGAGTTGCGCACGTTTTTGCAGCGCGAGGCTTTGGTCAGTGCCAAGGTGATCCCCGGACAGGAGCAGGCAGGCGCGAAGTTCTCGGACTATTTTGAGCATTCGGAAGCGTGGTCCAAGGTGCCGAGCCACCGCGCGCTGGCGATGATGCGGGCGAGCAATGAGGGGGTAATCACACTGGACATTGGCCCCGATCCTGAAGGTGGCAAGGAGCGCGCGGAGGCGATGGTGGCAAGTCATTTGAACACCCGCACCGAAGGTGCGGGCGATCAGTGGCTGCGCAAGATGGCCGGTTGGACGTGGCGCGTGAAGCTGAGCCTGACGATGACGGTCGATCTGATGAGCGAGCTGCGGCAGCGGGCGCAGGAAGAAGCCATTCAGGTTTTCGCGCGCAATCTGAAGGATTTGTTGCTGGCGGCACCGGCGGGCGCGAAGGCAACGCTAGGCCTTGATCCCGGTATTCGGACGGGGGTGAAGGCTGCTGTGGTGGATGCGACGGGCAAGGTTCTGGATACGGCGACGCTTTATCCGTTCCAGCCGCGCATGGATGTGCGGGGGTCCGAGGCGGCTTTGCTGGGGCTGATTGCCAAGCACAACATTGAGCTCATTGCGATTGGCAATGGCACCGCAAGTCGGGAGACCGAGAAGCTGGTGAGCGATACGCTGAAGCTTTTGCCCAGGGGAGTGAAAGCCCCGACCAAGGTTGTGGTGAGCGAGGCGGGAGCGTCGGTCTATTCGGCGTCGGAACTGGCGGCGCGGGAGTTCCCCGATCTGGACGTGAGCCTGCGCGGCGCGGTGTCGATTGCACGGCGCTTGCAGGATCCGTTGGCGGAACTTGTGAAGATCGAGCCGAAGTCGATCGGGGTCGGCCAGTATCAGCATGACGTGGATCAGCACCGTTTGGGCAAGTCGCTTGAGGCGGTTGTCGAGGATGCGGTGAACGCGGTGGGTGTGGATCTGAACACGGCCTCGGCGCCTTTGTTGGCGCATGTGTCGGGGCTTGGGCCGTCGCTGGCGGAGGCGATCGTGGCGCACCGCGATGCCAACGGGGCGTTTGACTCGCGCAAAGCGTTGTTGGATGTCTCGCGGTTGGGTCCGTCGGCCTTTGAGCAATGCGCGGGGTTCCTGCGGATTGCCGATGGTGAGGAGCCGCTGGATGCGAGTTCGGTGCACCCTGAGGCCTATGACGTGGCGCGCAAGATCGTGGCAGCCTGTGGACGCGATGTGCGGTCGTTGATGGGCGATGCGGCGGCGCTCAAGCGTGTGCGGGCGGAAGAGTTTGTGTCTGAGCGATTTGGTTTGCCGACTGTGCGCGATATTCTGGGAGAGTTGGAAAAGCCGGGCCGTGACCCGCGTCCAACGTTCAAGACCGCGACGTTTGCCGATGGGGTGGAGCAGATTTCGGACCTGAAGCCCGGCATGGTTCTGGAGGGGACCGTGACCAATGTGGCAGCGTTCGGGGCCTTTGTGGATGTGGGCGTGCATCAGGATGGGTTGGTACATGTGAGCCAGCTGGCGGATCGGTTTGTGAAAGACCCGCATGAGGTGGTGAAGGCCGGCGATGTGGTGAAGGTCACGGTGGTTGAGGTGGATGCGCCGAGAAAGCGGATCGGGTTGTCGATGCGCAAGGATGGCGGGGCGTCAGCCAAACAGGACCGCAATGCGCGTGGCGGGTTTGACCGTGGGAACGGCGGGCCAAAGGGCGGTGCGCCCAAAGGGGGCGGACCGCGTGGGGCTGGGCCGAAGGGCGGGCGGCCTCAGGGTGGCAAGCCGAAGTCGGACAGCGGCAATGGTGCGCTCGGCGCGGCGCTCATGGATGCGATGAAGAAGCGGTGAGGGGTGGGCCCTTCCGTGCCTGCAGCACGTCACTGGGAGTTACGCCAGAAGCGATCCCATGCGGCGCATGGCGAGGGCGTAGCCTTCAACGCCGAAACCCGCGATCACGCCGTCGGCGCGCTGGCTGACGTAGGAGTGGTGCCGGAAGGCTTCGCGTTTGTGCACGTTGGAGATATGCACCTCCAGCACAGGCCCTTCGAAGGTGTGCAGCGCGTCGAGGATCGCCACCGAGGTGTGCGTGTAGGCCGCCGGGTTGATGATGATGCCTGCCGCGTTATCGCGGGCTTCGTGGATCATCTCGACAATCTCGCCTTCGTGGTTGGACTGCATCAGCTTCACAGACAGGCCAAGATCGGCGCCGAGCGCGGTACAAGTGGCTTCAACATGGGCCAGCGTGTCTGAGCCGTAAATCTCCGGCTGGCGCTTGCCCAGAAGGTTCAGGTTCGGGCCGTTCAGGATGTAGATTGTCTTGCTCATGGGCTTGGTCCTGCCGTGTGGTGGTGCCTGTGCCTAGCCGCTTAAGTGCTTGTCGGGCAAGGGTTAGCTTTTGATGTCGCGCAGAATGACGTTGGTCTGTGCCGAACTTACCGCAGGCAGCGCGAAGAGGAAGTCTTCCATAAAGCGGTTGTAGGCTTCGATGTCGGTGCAGCGCACGCGCATGTGGTAGTCCGCCGCGCCGGTGATTGCGAAGCATTCCTGCACCTCCTCGCGGGCCGAAACCGCCTCGATAAAGCGTTTGAGGTGGGCAGGGTCATGGCGTGTGAGGTTCACATGCACGATGGCGTGGAATGTGAGGCCAAGTTTTGCGGGGCGCAGGCGGGCGCCGTAGCCTTCGATCAGACCCGCGTCCTCGAACGCGCGGATGCGGCGCCAGCAGGCGGAGGTGGACATGCCAACATTGTCGGCGAGGTCAGCGTTTGAGGCGCGGCAATCCTGTTGCAGGAGAGCGAGGAGGTGGCGGTCTTTTGAGTCGAGGTTCATTGGTTTCATTTTCCGATTTGGCGTCGATTGATGGCACAGTTTGTCGAAATTGTCCAGTGGATCGCAAAAATTGGCACCATATTCCCCCCTGTGCGTGAGATCATTGTGGATCAGGAGGAGCGCGCGCAATGACCAAAGCCAGCCACGAATTCAAAGGGTATGCCCTATCGGACCGTTATGATCGCACGGAAGGGCGGGTGTTTCTGACCGGTACACAGGCGTTGGCGCGGATCATGTTTGATCAGGCGCGGCGTGATCGTGAAGCAGGGCTGAACACCGCTGGATTTATTTCGGGGTATCGTGGCTCTCCTCTGGGTGGGTTGGATCTGGAATTCTGGCGTGAGCGGAAGCGGGTTTCGGATAACAACATCACCTTTATGCCGGCCGTGAACGAAGACCTTGGCGCGACGGCGGTGCTTGGCGCGCAGCAGTCGGTGCTGGACCCCGATTGCGAGGTCGAGGGCGTGTTCTCCATGTGGTATGGCAAGGGGCCGGGTGTGGACCGTTCGGGCGATGCGCTGAAACATGGCAACGCCTATGGCTCCTCGGAGAAGGGCGGTGTGCTGGTTGTGGCGGGGGATGACCACGGCTGTGTCAGCTCGTCCATGCCGCATCAGTCGGACGTGGCGTTCATGTCGTGGTTCATGCCGACGTTGAACCCCGCGAGCGTGGATGAGTATCAGGCGTTTGGTGAATATGGCATCGCGCTGAGCCGCTTTACCGGCACATGGGTTGGGTTCAAGGCGATTTCGGAGACGGTGGAGTCAGGCCGGTCGGTGGAGATCGTGCCGGACCGCACGTTTGTGGAACCGGATTTTGAGATGCCTGCGGGGGGGCTGCATGTGCGGCCCAGCGATTTGCCGAGTCCAGAGATCGAGACCCGCATCGGGCATAAGTTGCGCGCGGTGGAGGCCTTTGTGGAGGCCAATCCGATTGATGAGCGGGTGTATGACATTCCCGAGGCCAGCTTTGGATTTGTGAGCACCGGCAAGGGGCATCTGGATCTGATGGAGGCGCTGCGGCTGTTGGGGTTGGATGAGGCGGCCTGTCGTCGGCTGGGCATCGATATTTACAAGGTGGGTATGGTCTGGCCGCTGGCGCGGCGGGATGCGCTGGCCTTTGTGAAAGGCAAGACCGAGGTGCTGGTGGTTGAGGAAAAGCGCGGCATCATCGAGAGCCAGTTCAAAGAGTATTTCTATGACTGGCCGGGGGACAAGCCGGAGAAGATGGTGGGTAAGCACCGTGCGGTAGGTGATCCGTTACTGCCGTGGACGGGTGAGTTGAGCCCGTTGCAACTGGTGCCCGTGGTGGCGGAGCGGCTGGATCGCTTGTTCCCTGAGGAGGGATTGTTGGCGAAGGCCAAGGCGCTCACCGAGGAAAAGCCGCCGGTGTTGAATGTCGCGGGCGCAACGAGGACGCCGTATTTCTGTTCGGGGTGTCCGCACAACACCTCGACCAAAGTGCCGAAAGGGTCCAAGGCGCTGTCGGGGATTGGCTGTCACGTGATGGCAAGCTGGATGGATCGCGACACGGGCGGTTACGCGCAGATGGGCGGCGAAGGCGTGCCGGTGGCCGTGGCGCAGAAGTTCAACGGCAAAAAGCACGTGTTCCAGAATTTGGGCGAGGGGACGTGGTATCACTCGGGCTCTCTCGCGATCCGGCAGGCGGTGGCGGCAGAAGCCAACATCACCTTCAAGGTGTTGTTCAACGATGCAGTCGCGATGACCGGCGGGCAGCCGGTGGACGGGCCGGTGTCGGTGCATGGTATCGCGTGGAACGCGCGGGCCGAAGGGGTGGCGCGGATTGCGCTGGTGAGCGACGACATTGGCAAGTTTACCAAAGGGGATTTCCCGCCGGATACGTCTTTCCATGACCGCAAAGATATGGACCCTGTGCAGCGGGAATTGCGCGAGATCGATGGGGTGACGCTGCTGATCTATGAGCAGACCTGTGCCACCGAAAAGCGTCGTCGCCGCAAGCGCGGGACGATGGACGACCCTGACACGTTTGCGTTTATCAATGATCTGGTCTGCGAGGGCTGTGGCGATTGTTCGGTGGAGAGCAATTGTTTGAGCGTCGAGCCGGTGGAAACCGAATTTGGCCGCAAGCGGAAGATCAACCTGAGCACCTGCAACAAAGACTTCTCTTGCCTCAACGGGTTTTGCCCGAGCTTTGTGACCGTGACCGGTGCCAAGCGGCGCAAGAAGGACGGGAGTGACGTGGATTTGCCCGCGTTGCTGGCGGGTGTGCCGTTGCCGCAGGTGCCGTCTTTGGATAAGCCGTTTGATTTGTTGGTGACAGGTGTGGGCGGCACGGGGGTCGTGACCGTCGGTGCGCTGATCACCATGGCGGCGCACTTGGAGGGGTTGGGCTCGTCTGTTCTGGACTTCACCGGCTTTGCGCAGAAGTTCGGCACGGTACTGGGATATGTGCGGCTGGCGTCTTCGCCAGCGGCGGTCAATCAGGTGCGGATCGAACAGGGCGCAGCGGATGCGGTGATTGGCTGTGACGTGGTGGTGAGTTCTGCGCCGAAAGCGAGCGTGCATTATCGCCAGGGGGCGCAGGTGGTTCTGAACACCGCCGCGATGCCGACGGGTGATCTTGTGCTTAACCGCGATGCGGACCTGAAGATCGGCATTCGCGAGCAGGTCATTCGCAAGGCTGTCGGGGCCGCAAACGTGCGGGCGATGGATGCCAACAAGATGGCCGAAAAGCTCATGGGGGACAGCGTGTTTGCCAATGTGATGATGCTGGGCTTTGCTTGGCAAAGGGGGCTTGTACCTGTCTCTGAGGGCGCGTTGAAGCAGGCGATTTTGCTCAATGGCGTGGCGGTGGAGAAGAACGCGCGGGCGTTTGATCTGGGCCGCGTGCTGGCGCATGATCCTGAGGCGATTTCATTTGAGGAGGCTCCGACGGCAGAGACGCTAGACGAGGTGATCGCGCGGCGGGTGGCGTTTTTGACGGACTATCAGGACGCCAAATATGCGGCGCGGTTTGAGGATCGGATTGCGGCCTTGAAGGCGCGGTTACCGGACGATTTGGTGATGGATGCGGCGAAATCGTTGTTCCGCTTGATGGCGTATAAGGATGAATATGAGGTCGCGCGCCTGCACCGCGAGAGCGGGTTTGAGGCGCAATTGCGGGAAGAGTTCGAGGGCGATTTCAAGGTGAACTATCACCTGTCGCCGCCGGCCTTGCCGTT
Organism: Shimia haliotis; assembly: GCF_900114415.1. Classification (GTDB taxonomy): domain Bacteria; phylum Pseudomonadota; class Alphaproteobacteria; order Rhodobacterales; family Rhodobacteraceae; genus Shimia; species Shimia haliotis. Next base: position 213,781 of record NZ_FOSZ01000006.1, read on the forward strand.
GGGTCGCGATGCGCGGGGGCGGCCGACCAAGGTGGCTATGGGGCCGTGGATGCGGCCTGTGCTCGGGCAGTTGGCCAAGATGAAGGGGCTGCGCGGCGGGATGTTTGATCCGTTCCGGTTTTCGGAAGATCGCAAGCTGGATCGGAACTTGTTAGCGTGGTTTGAAGGTGTGCTGGATCAGGTTGCTGTCGGGTATGACACGGCGACGCAGGAGGCATGTGCGGCTTTGGTGACGGCGCCGCAGGACATTCGCGGCTATGGTCCGGTGCGGGAAAAAGCAGCGGAAGAGGTGCGCGCGAACATGGCGACGCATGAGGCGGCGTTGCGAGGGTGAGTTGGGCGGCGTAGGGTCGCCCCAACAACAATGAGAGGAGCGGGCGCATGTCCAAGATCGAGGCGCGTTTGAAAGAGCTGGGGCTGGAGTTGCCGGCAGCGACGGTCATTCCGGCAGCGGTGCATTTGCCGTTTTCGCTGGTCAATCAGCGGGGCAATCGCCTGTTGATTTCCGGCCATCCGAAGTCAAATGCCGATGGCAGTATTGGCGGGCCTTTCGGGCAACTTGGCATGGATTTGACCACCGATGAGGGTTATCAGGCGGCGCGGGAGATTGCGTTGGCGGTGCTGGCGAATGTGAAAGCTGAGATTGGCGATCTGGACCGGATTGTCGGCTGGACGCGGGTCTTTGGTATGGTGAATTCGGCGCCGGGGTACAGCGAGCAGCATCTGGTGATCAACGGGTTCAGTGATGTGGTGCTTGAGGTGTTTGGTGCCGAAGTGGGGCGGCATGCGCGCTCGGCGATTGGCACGCATGGCTTGCCGATGAATTTCGCGATTGAGGTTGAGGCCGAGGTTGAGCTTCGCGGCTGACGGCGCCAATTAACGGTAAACAAAAATAAAGCCCGGATGGTGATCCATCCGGGCTTTGGAATTCTGTGGTGGCGGTACAGGGACTTGAACCCCGGACACGCGGATTATGATTCCGCTGCTCTAACCAACTGAGCTATACCGCCACGGTGGACGCGATTTAGGCCGTAGGGCGGGCAGGGTCAAGAGAGAAATCGCACCCAAAGGGGCGGAATTTTTTGATTCTGTAAAGGTCGGCAGGAATTGGCGCGCGCGGACGTCAAAAATTTCGGAAAAATTGGAAAGTTATTGTGCTCGGGGTGCCTTTGGCAGGGGTGCCGACTCGGAGGCTGTTACAAAACCATCAACTGACTGTCATTTTAACTTTGAGGAGCCCGCCTAATCAGCCCCCGACACAGTTTGGGGAACGACGTGCTGAGAATCGAGAACTTGACCAAGAGCTTTGGTCCCAATGTGGCGGTGGATGCCGCCAATGTTGCCGTCGACAAACCGGCGATGATTGGAATCATCGGCCGCTCAGGCGCGGGCAAGTCGACCTTGTTGCGGATGCTGAACTGTCTGACGGATGCGACCTCCGGCCGGATCGTGTTTGAGGGCCAGCAGATCAGTGCGCTGAAGGGCGCGGATAAACGCCGCTGGCAGTCCGAATGCGCAATGATTTTCCAGCAGTTCAATCTGGTGCCGCGTCTGGATGTGGTGAGCAATGTGCTGCACGGCACGTTGAACAAGCGCTCGACGCTGGCGACCATGTTCAACCTGTTTCCGCAGGAAGATATCCATCGCGCGATAGACATTCTGGACCGGCTCGGCATTGCCGAGCACGGCCCCAAGCGCGCCGAGGCGCTGTCGGGTGGCCAGCAGCAGCGTGTGGCGATTGCGCGCGCGCTGATGCAGGACCCGAAGATCATTCTGGCGGATGAGCCGATCGCCTCGCTGGACCCGATGAATGCGCAGTTGGTGATGCAATCGTTGCGCGCCATTCACGAGGAAGACGGGCGCATGGTGGTCGCCAACCTGCACACGCTGGACACGGCGCGGCGGTATTGTGACCGCGTGATCGGCATGCGCGACGGGCGCATTGTGTTTGATGGCACGCCCGAGCAGCTGACCACTGGCGTGGCGCGCGACATTTACGGCGCTGATGACAGTTTCAGCGAAGCCGCAACATCCACCGAAATCCAGACGCTTGACCGGCCAAAGACCGCGCAAGTCGTCGCCTGAGTTTCATCACGACCCCCTCGTAAAAATGCGTGGGGCATTTACCAACCGGAGAGAGAAGATGAAAAAACTGATCGCAGCCGTTCTGGCAACCACCGCCCTGACCACACCGGTGATGGCACAGGAAATTTCTGAATTCCGCATCGGCATTCTGGGCGGCGAGAACGCTCAGGACCGTCTGAACAACAACGAGTGCCTGCGCGCCAAAACCGAAGAGCTGCTGGGTGTTGAAACCAAGCTGTTCGCGCCTGCGGATTATAACGGCGTTATTCAGGGCCTGCTGGGCGGCACCATCGACATGGCATGGCTGGGCGCGTCCGGTTACGCGAAAACCTATCTGTCCGATCCGGAAGCGGTTGAGCCGATCCTCGTGAAAGTGAACAACGACGGCGGCTATGGCTACTACTCCATTGGTTTTGCCCGCAAGGACGCAGGCATCGAGAGCCTGGAAGCGATGAAGGGCAAAGTCTTTGGCTTTGGTGACCCGAACTCCACCTCCGGCTTCCTGATCCCGTCCATCGAGATCCCCGAAGCGACCGGCGCGACCATGACCTCTGGCGACTACTTCGGCGAGGTGAAATTCACCGGCGGCCACGAGCAGACCATCGTTGCGGTTTATAACGGTGACATCGACGCCGGCGTGACTTGGGCCGACGGTCTGGGCGAGTGGGAAGACGGCTTCAACTCCGGTGCGTTGCGTCGTGCGGTTGATGCGGGTCTCGTGGACATGAACGAACTGGTCCAGATCTGGCAATCCAAGCCGATCCCTGAAGGTCCGGTTGTTCTGCGCAAGGCGCTGCCGGAAGACACCAAAGTGAAAATGACTGCTCTGATGGCGTCTTTGAAGTCCATGGATGACGAGTGTTTTTATGGTGTGGCAGCGGGTGACGCGAAAGGCTTCATGCCGATCACCCACGAGGCCTATGAGGTCATCGTTGAAGCGCGCAAGCTGAAGTCCAACTGAGACTGGCCGCAAAGATTTGCAGGCCCCGCGGCGGTTCGCGGGGCCTGTTTTTGAAGAGAAGGGGCAGTCATGGCTGAGCTGACGGGATGCGTCACCGACTTTCGCGCTGAATATATGGCGCAGGTGCGGCGCAAGCGGATGATGAACGGCATTATCCTTGTGATTTTCATCGCGCTGATGGTGTCCGGGTTCATGATCGCAGACGACCGCAACGCGGGTGGGTTCTGGGACGGGCTGCACCGGTTGTTTGATTTTCCCAAGGAAGTCTTGGGGGAAGCGTTGGGCAAGCTCAATGAAATGCCCGCGCACTTTGTGAACTTTCTGCCGTCGCTCATCGAGACGATCAACATCGCAGGCGCCTCGACGCTGATTGGGGCGATGTTGGCGATTGTGCTGTCGCTTCTGTCGACACGCGGCATGGCGAAATGGCCGCGCCTGATCGGATTTTTCCGACGCATCATGGATATCATGCGGGCGATGCCGGAGATTGTGATTGCACTCGTTCTGATCTTTGTGATGGGCGGCGGGCCGGTGCCGGCGATGATCGCAATCGCTTTCCATACGGCGGGTGCGCTGGGCAAATTGTTCTCTGAAGTGAACGAAAATGCCTCGCTGAAACCTGTGGAGGGGTTGCAGTCAGTTGGCGCGACGTGGAGTCAGCGCATGTGGCTGGGCGTGATCCCGCAGGTGGCGCCGAACTACTTCAGCTATGCGCTGCTGCGTTTTGAGATCAATATTCGCGCTTCGGCCATCCTCGGCTTTGTGGGCGCTGGCGGCATTGGCTATGAGCTGAAGAACGCGATGAGCTGGGGCAAGGGTCAGTATGACGAGGCGCTGGCGATTTTCATCCTGCTGTTTGCGACGATTGTGATCGTAGATCAGCTGTCGTCGGTGGTGCGCGAGCGCCTGACCCACGGCAAAACCTCCCGTACTTTGGAAAAGGCATCGGCATGAGCATCGCAGCAAACGAAAGCGATTTTCTGAAACTTCAGGCGGATCGCCATTTTTCGCGCAAGAAGCTGGTGAGCTTCGGGTTTCCGACTCTCGCGCTGGTCTACCTGACATACATTTTTATATCGTTCGACATTTTGGGGCTGGCTCAGCGGTTTGAGGTCGACAATGCCCGCGCGCTGGTTGCGGACAGCTACAGCTACAAGACGCATATCGCGCGGGACAATCGCACGGGTGATGTGACGGCGGCCATTGAGGGCGAGCGCAAGGGCACCTATGCGCCCGGCACCGCGCCGGAATGGGTCACGCTGGGTGCGGCCGAGACGGTGATTTATCTGGGTGACGGGCATGTGGTGACGTTCGGGGCCGAGAATTTCGTCAGCTACGACATACCGGGTTACGGGCTGATCACGGCGCAACCGAGTCGCGCCAAGGGCGTGCAGGCGGTGCTGCCGACGGACGATGTGCCCGCGTGGATCAACCTGAGCAAAAACCGCATGGCGATCACCTCGGAGGCGGGCCGTCTGACGGTGACGCGCAACCGTACCGAGGTGTTCCGCTATTTCATGGGCTGGGAGCTTTTCTTCTTCACGCTCGACAGCCCCTATCACGGGCTTGGGTTTGGCGAGGTCATGGCCCGCGCGCTAGGCGGGGAACATGCGGAAATCTGGCAGGACTTCTGGACCAACAAGATGTGGCGCCATCAGGACGTGGCCTGGGCGATTTTTGAAACCATTTTGATGGCCTTCCTCGGCACAATGGGCGCCGCGATTGTGGCCCTGCCGCTGGCCTATATGGCGGCGAAGAATTTCACGCCTTTTGATCTGGTGCGGCAGGTGACACGCCGGTTCTTTGACTTCTTCCGTGGTGTGGATGCGCTGATCTGGACGATCATTCTGTCGCGCGCCTTTGGTCCCGGCCCGCTGACCGGCGCGCTGGCGATCCTGATCACGGACACGGGCAGCTTTGGCAAGATGTTCTCCGAGGCGCTGGAAAACGTCGACCAGAAACAGATCGAGGGCATCCAGTCCACAGGGGCCAAGCCGATGCAGCGCTATCGCTTTGGCGTGATTCCGCAGGTGACGCCGGTGCTTTTAAGCCAGATCCTCTATTATCTGGAAAGCAACACCCGCAGCGCGACCATCATCGGGGCGATCACGGGTGGCGGCATTGGCTTGATGCTGACACAGGCGATCATCACCCAGAAAGACTGGGAAGAGGTGGCTTACTATATCGTGCTGATCATCCTGATGGTGATGGCGATGGACTGGTTCTCCGGCTGGCTGCGGCGCAAGCTGATTTCGGGCGACGAAAGTGGCCGCTGAATCTGTGATAGGCTGAGGCTGGGCGGTGACGCCCGGCTTTTTGGTCTCCAAATACCTCCGCCGGAGGCATAAAATCTTTGCACCAACAGGAGCCTCACATGGCCAATCTTTCAGATGATGCGCCGCTGATCCATTCTGACTGTATCCTGCACGAGGCTACATACGGCCGCTTTGTCGAGATCGGGCAGGGCAGTCGGATCATCAACGCGCATTTCGGGGACTACTCCTATTGTGACCGTATGGCAGAGATCGCGAATGCGGAGATCGGCAAGTTTGCCAATATTGCAGCCTTTAGCCGGATCGGTGCGACGGATCATCCGATGACAACCGCGTCGCTGCATCATTTTCTCTATCGCTCGGCGGACTATTTTGACGATGCAGAGCATGATGCGGCGTTTTTTGCTCACCGCGCCAGCCGCGTGGCGAAGATCGGGCATGACACATGGATCGGGCACGGTGCTATCGTGAAGCCGGAGGTGACTTTGGGACATGGGGCGATTGTGGCGGCAGGCGCGGTCGTCACCAAGGACGTGCCGCCCTATATGATCGTGGCCGGCACACCGGCCACTCCTATGCGGCCACGGTTTTCCCAAACAATTGCCGACAGATTGCTTGATCTGGCGTGGTGGGACTGGAGCCATGATCACTTGCGAGCCGCGTTGTTGGATTTCCGTCATCTGACGGCCGATGCTTTTCTTGAAAAATACGAGCGGTAGAGCCTGCGCTATTGCGTTGGGGTGCGGTCAGCTATCCTTTGGGACATCTCCGGCCTGAGAGCGCTCGTCTGAAAGCGTGAGGGTCACGCGGTCTCCGGCGAACCACGTGGTGCCAAACTCGATCGGGGTTTGGTTGGTGTCGACGTTCACCCCGACAGAGCGCAGGACCGGATCGCCTTCGGTGATGCGCAGATGGAGTGCTTGGGTCGCGGATGCGCGTCGTGCGCTCAGGCGGGTGCTGGCGCGGGTGTAGTCGTGGATGCCGTGTTCTTTGAGTGCGGCTGTTACAGAGCGAAGCCGTCCCAATTGTTCGGTGAGGGCAGGAAAGCGTCCGGCCGGAAAGACGGAACGAAAGACCGCGATTGGTTGGCTGTCGGCGAGGGAAAGGCCGTCATAGACATGGACTTGGGCGCCTTCGGCCAGGCCAAGCGCGCGCGCTTCTCTGGTGTCTGCGGTGCGGGTTTCCAAATGCAGGATTTCCTTGCCAGGCAGGCGGCCTGCCTGCTTGAGGTTGCGGTGGTATCGCACGCGCTTGCCGATGGCGTAGTCGGTTGGCACCTGCGCAACAAAGACGCCCGCGCCGCGACGGGAATGCACCAAGCCGTTGTTGGACATGGATTTTAGCGCGTGTCGCACCGTGTGTCGGTTGACGCCAAATCGCGCGGAAAGTTCTGCCTCGGTGGGCAGTTTTGCGCCCGGTTCATAGCGGCCTTCGGTGATGTCTTCGGTCAGGCTGGCGGCAATGGATTGCCAGATTGGCGTGCGCTTTGCGGTCATGTGGGCCTCGGTGTCATGAAAGTTTCATCGCGGCATGGATTGCGCGACTCGCATCGCGCGGCTAGGATTTGTCTAGTTGTATAGTGAAGTAGACAAATCGACAAGGTGTCTAGATGACCGCAGAAATTCAAAGACGGGCGTGGATGTCGCTGTTGGCGAAGGCGCTGGAAGGGCGACTTTTGGCGCTTTGGGAGGGCTATGGGGCTTCTCCGGAATTCCATTGGCTGCGCGCGCCGGAGATTGGCGCAACCATGGTGCGGGGCCGCTTGGGCGGCACGGGCGCGCCGTTCAACCTTGGTGAAATGACGTTGACGCGCTGTGCGTTGCAATTGGCGTCGGGTGAGGTCGGACACGGCTATGTTCAGGGACGAAGCAAGGACAAGGCGCGGATTGCGGCGCTGGTGGATGCCCTGATGCAGACCGATCAGGCCACGGCAATTCAAGCGGCCATTTTGACGCCTCTCGCGGCCGAGATGGCTGAAATCAAAGAAACACGCGCGGCCAAGGCTGCCGCGACGAAAGTGGATTTCTTTACCATGGTGCGGGGAGAAGATTGATGGATGCTGAAGTTCTGAAGGGCGGATTTGCCGATGCGCCTGTGGATGCGGCGCATGCGTTTCGCGCGGCGATGACGGCGATGGCGCGCCCCGGTACAGTACACACCCTACATGGGGCACAGCCACCCGCACCGCTCAGCGTTGCAGCGGGTACGCTGATCCTGACATTGTGCGATCCGGACACCCCGCTGCATCTGGCTGGAGATTGGGACCGCAAGGAGGTGCGGGCGTGGATTGCGTTCCATGTGGGCGCGCCGCTTGTGACTGCTGAGGCTGCAATGTTCGCGCTTGGTGACTGGGACGCGCTTGCGCCGCTGACGCGGTTTGCGATTGGCACACCAGAGTATCCGGACCGGTCGGCGACGTTGATAGTTGAGGGGGCGACGCCTGAACGTGCGGTCCTGCGTGGACCGGGGATCAAGGACACAGTGGAGATGGGGTTGCCTGAGATTGCGGCCTTTCAGCTGAATGCGACCTTGTTCCCGTTGGGGCTGGATTTCTTTTTCACCAGCGGGGCGCAGGTAGCGGCCTTGCCGCGCACAACAAAAGTGAGCGTGCCTTCGGGCGCGACAAGCGTGGAGGCGGCCTGATGTATGTTGCTGTGAAAGGCGGTGAGCGTGCGATTGACAACGCGCACGCGTGGCTGGCGGAAGAGCGGCGCGGTGATCCGAATGTGGCAGACCTGTCGATCGCGCAGATCCGTGAGCAATTGGCGCTGGCGGTCAATCGCGTGATGGCGGAGGGGTCATTGTATGACCCTGATCTGGCGGCGCTGGCGATCAAGCAGGCGCGCGGGGATTTGATAGAGGCGATCTTTCTGATCCGCGCATATCGAACCACGTTGCCGCGGTTCGGTGCGACTGAGCCTGTGGAAACAGAAGCGATGTCCTGTGACCGCAGGATTTCGGCGACGTTTAAGGATGCGCCAGGGGGGCAGGTTCTGGGGCCGACATTTGATTACACCCACCGTTTGCTTGATTTCGCGCTTGAGGCGGAAGGGGAGAGCCCAAAGGTTGCGCAAGGTGCTGCGCGCAGGGAGCCGACGCCGCATATCACAGAGTTCCTGAACAAAGAGGGGCTGATCCAGACCGAAGAGGTGTCTGATGAAGAGCCCGGAGACCTGACGCGGGAGCCGTTGGAGTTGCCCAGCAACCGACCGTTGCGCCTTCAGGCGTTGACGCGGGGCGATGAGGGGTTTGTGCTGTCGATGGCGTACTCAACCCAGCGCGGTTATGCGCGCAACCACGCCTTTGTCGGCGAGTTGCGTATCGGCAAGGTGGCCGTGGAGATGGAGATCCCCGAGCTGGGATTTGCCATTGAAGTGGGGGAGATCGAGCTAACCGAATGTGAGACTGTGAACCAGTTTCAAGGCAGTAAGACCGAGCCACCGCAGTTCACACGCGGCTATGGGCTGGTTTTTGGACAATCCGAGCGGAAGTCGATTTCAATGGCTTTGGTGGATCGTGCGCTTCGCTGGGAAGAGCTTGGCGAGGACAACCTTGGTGCGCCGGCGCAGGATGAAGAGTTTGTGCTCTATCACTCCGACAACATTCAGGCGACGGGGTTTTTGGAGCACATCAAGCTGCCGCATTACGTCGATTTCCAATCCGAGCTGGAGTTGATCCGAAAGCTGCGCCGAGAGGCGATGGAGACCACCAATCCCGTGCAGGAGGCCGCGGAATGAGCAACTACAATTTCGCCTATCTGGATGAGCAGACCAAGCGCATGATCCGGCGCGCGATCCTGAAGGGGCTCGCTATTCCGGGCTATCAGGTGCCTTTTGCCAGCCGCGAGATGCCGATGCCCTATGGCTGGGGTACAGGGGGCGTGCAGGTGACGGCGGCTACCCTGACGCCAGAAGATACGCTGAAGGTGATCGATCAAGGGGCCGATGACACCACCAATGCCGTGTCGATCCGCAAGTTCTTTGAAAAAACAGCCGGTGTGGCGACCTCTGAGGAGACGGCACAGGCGAGTGTCATTCAAACCCGTCACCGCATTCCGGAAGAAGACCTGCGCGAAGATCAAATCCTTGTCTATCAGGTGCCAATTCCCGAGCCGCTGCGGTTTCTGGAACCGTCCGAGGTGGAGACTCGCAAGATGCACAGCCTTGAGGAATATGGACTGATGCATGTGAAACTTTATGAGGACATCGCCAAACACGGCGCGATTGCCACATCTTATGCCTACCCGGTGAAGGTTGAGGGGCGGTATGTGATGGACCCGAGCCCCATTCCGAAATTCGACAATCCAAAAATGGAAATGGCCGGCATTCAGCTTTTTGGTGCGGGGCGTGAGCAACGGATTTACGCGGTGCCGCCGTATTGCAAAGTGGTGAGCCTCGATTTTGACGACTATCCGTTTGAGGCCAGCAAAGCCGATCATGCCTGTGACATGTGCGGGGCGACGGACAGTTATCTCGATGAGGTGATTATGGATGATGCGGGAGGGCGGTTGTTTGTCTGTTCTGACACGGATTATTGCGCGGGCCGCCGCCGCGCGGGGCATGTGGGCGCGCAGGGCGTGGCCCTTGCGGAGGATGCAGCATGACGCCGCTATTGAAGGTTGAGAATGTCAGCAAGTTTTATGGCAACCGGATTGGCTGCGAGGGCGTGGATTTCGATCTTTATCCCGGTGAGGTCATGGGGATTGTCGGGGAAAGCGGGTCTGGCAAGTCAACACTTCTGAACTGCCTCGCAGGGCATTTGACGCCGGACACCGGCGAAGTGCGCTTTGAAATGCGTGACGGAATGATGCGGGATACGGTCAGCATGAGCGAGCCGGAGCGGCGAATGCTGAGCCGGACGGATTGGGCCTTTGTTCATCAGCACGCGCGGGACGGGTTGCGGATGAATGTCTCCGCTGGCGGCAACGTCGGTGAGCGGCTGATGGCCGTGGGGGCGCGACACTATGGGGATATTCGTGAAGAGGCTGTGGATTGGCTGGGGCGTGTGGAAATCAGTGAGAGTCGCGTGGACGATCGACCATCGCAGTTTTCCGGCGGGATGCAGCAGAGGTTGCAGATCGCGCGCAATCTGGTGACTGGGCCGCGGCTGGTGTTCATGGACGAGCCGACAGGGGGGCTTGATGTGTCTGTTCAGGCGCGGTTGCTGGACCTGTTGCGCGGGTTGGTGCGGAAGATGGGGCTGAGCGCCATTATCGTGACCCACGATCTTGCTGTTGTTCGCCTGTTGGCGGACCGGTTGATGGTGATGAAGGACGGGCAAGTGGTGGAAACCGGCCTGACCGATCAGGTTCTGGATGATCCGCAGCATGCCTATACGCAGTTGCTGGTGAGTTCGGTTCTGCAAGTTTGACAGCGCTGGGGGCTGTCTGCCCCCAGACCCCCGAAGGTATTTTCGGCAAAAGGAAAGTCGAATGATTGAGATTAGAGACCTGAGCAAGACGTTTACGCTGCACAATCAGGGCGGCGTGGTTATTCCGGTGATGCAGGGTGCCGAGTTGACAGTGGCAAAGGGCGAATGCGTGGCGCTGACGGGTGCGTCTGGGGCAGGCAAGTCGACATTGATGCGCATGATCTATGGCAATTATCTGGCCGCAGGCGGATCGATTGTTGTGAATGGTGTGGATGTCGTGCGGGCGGAGCCGCGCGAAATACTGGCGTTGCGGCGCGAGGTGTTGGGCTATGTCAGCCAGTTCCTACGGGTGGTGCCGCGCGTGCCGACCGTTGATGTGGTGGCGGAACCATTGTTGGCGGTGGGGGTGGATGCTCGCGCCGCACGGGCGCGGGCTTGTGATTTGTTGGCGCGGCTCAATATTCCGGAGCGGTTGTGGTCTCTGTCGCCAACGTCGTTTTCTGGCGGGGAGCAACAACGTGTGAACATCGCGCGCGGTTTTGCCCACTGCTATCCGGCAATGTTGCTGGATGAGCCGACAGCGTCGCTCGACGCGACGAACCGTGAGACCGTGTTGAGTCTGATTGAGGAGGCCAAGGCGCGGGGCGCGGCGATTGTGGGGATTTTCCACGATGAAGCAGCGCGCGAGCGTGTTTGTGACCGCGAGATTGACGTGGCGGTCTATACGCCGTCGATGGCGGGGGCAGCGTGATGGGGACGCGCGTGATTGGGGTTGTCGGGCCGTCGGGCGTTGGCAAGGATACGGTGATGGAAGCGATGGCCGAGGCGGATGCGCGTGTGCGACTTGTGCGGCGGGTGATCACGCGGGAGGCGGGGGCAGGCGGCGAGAAGTCGGTGGGAGCCACGGATGCAGAGTTTGATGCGCTGGTGGCCGAAGGTGCGTTTGCGCTTTGGTGGGCGGCGCATGGGTTGCGCTATGGTGTGCCGCGCGCCGCAGTCGAGGATCAGGGCGGGGAAGCGGTTGTTCTGGTGAACCTGTCGCGTGGTGTTCTGGATCAGGCGCGTGCGTGTTTTGACGCATTTTCCGTGCTGTCATTGAGGGCGGAGATCGCCACTCTGGCGCATCGGTTGGCGGCGCGGGGGCGCGAGACGGCGGCAGAAATAGAAGGGCGGTTGGCACAGGCTGACAGCGCTCGGCCCACGGGGGCGGACGTGATTGAAGTCGCAAATGACGGTGCGCTTGCGGATACAGTACAAGTGGCCTTGGCGGCCCTTCAGCCGGAGAGGGTGTGACGATGGATTTCGTGGAACACGCCAGCCTCATCCTCGCCCACAAGGGTCAGGCTGTCGACGACAAAGGGCTTCGGCAGCAGCGGGGTGACATGCGGAGCAAGCGCAGCAATGACCGCCTCGGCGCGTTTTCCCAGACGGCCGGACAAGGTGATGTGAAAGCGGAACTCTTCCATCACGTAGGGGTAGCCCCATTGCGCAAGAAGCGCGTCCTGACGCGTCGTGAGGTTGGATTTGCGGCGCCGCGCCAATTCCGCCTCAGAAGCAGGAGCGCGGAATGCGTCAAGGTCGCGGACAGCTTTGCCGGCCAGATCGGCAAGCGGCGATTGGTCCCCGTCGATGGTCAGCGCAACAAAGCTGCCGATGCGCGAGAGCGCGAGAGCGTCCAGCGTGATCGGGGCAAGCGTTGTGCAGAGGGTGGCAAAAGCCTCACTCAGGCCCGTTGCATTGGTCCCGTCCGCGAGAAAAAACGGCGGTTTGATCGTGCCGTGCAGCCCGTATTTCCGCGGCGTAGCTGTGATGTCGGACACCGCGCAGGGCAAGCCCTCGATACTAGGGTGCGCGACGGTTTTCCCTGTCGCCAGATCCCAGCCAAGCCAAGCCGCGCCGAACTCTGCCAATGGGCCGGGGCGTGGTGTGTAGTAGATGCCGTATCTTCGGAACTGCATTGTGCCTCTTTCAACCTTTTGACTGCGAATGCCAAAAATGCGTGACACTCACATGACACAAGAGATGATCCTTGCAAATGCCACCCTTGTTTTGCCCGATGAGACCGTGACCGGTTCTGTCGTTGTGCGCGACGGGACAATTGTCGACATCGGGCAGGGCGGCAATGTGCCGGTCGGAGCCGAAGATTGCGGCGGCGATTATGTGGCCCCAGGGCTTGTGGAACTACATACCGACAACCTAGAGCGCCATATGCGGCCACGCCCCAAGGTGGATTGGCCGCATCAGGCCGCGATTGTGGCACATGATGCGGAATTGGCGAGCGTTGGCATCACGACGGTATTTGACGCGCTGCGCGTCGGGTCGATCCTGTCTGACCCCAACAAGAAATACGGCAAATATGCGCGGTCGGTGGCCGATGAAATCTTGTCGATGCGGGACAGCGGCGGGCTGCGGATCAGTCACCACATTCACTTGCGGGCAGAGACCTGTTCGGAAAGCCTTGTGGAAGAGTTGGCCGAGTTCGGGCCAGAGGACCGTGTGGGGATTGTGAGCCTGATGGACCATACGCCCGGGCAGCGGCAATTCACGGATCTGGCGAAATTTGAAGCCTATGTTCGTGGCAAATACGCAATGGATGCGGATGGCTTTGATGACTACATGGCGTTTCTTGTCGGACTTCATGACCGATTGGGAGAAGCCCATGAAAAGGCCACCGTGGCGGCCGCAAAACGGTTCGGCGCGGTGTTGGCAAGTCACGACGATACCACCGCCGTGCAGGTGGCAACCTCGGCGGGCTATGGCATCCACTTGGCGGAATTTCCAACCACAGTAGAGGCTGCCAAAGCCAATCATGCTCATGGAATTGCCAATATCATGGGTGGGCCGAACCTCGTGCGGGGCGGCAGCCATTCCGGCAATGTCGCGGCAATGGAGCTGGCACAGTCGGGTCTTCTGGACATCCTGTCGTCAGACTATGTGCCTTCGTCCTTGTTGTTGGGCGCGGTGATGCTGGGGCAGGAATGGGGAGATATGGCCAAGGGATTGCATACGGTGACGGCGGCGCCCGCGAAATACACCAATCTGGACGATCGCGGGCGGCTTGAGGTGGGTTTGCAGGCGGACTTGATCCGGTTCCGTTTGACCGAAGGTGTGCCAGCGTTGCGCGCCGTGTGGCACAAGGGGGTGCGGGCCGCTTAAAGTTTGTCGAATGCGGGTGCGTAGGAGACCGCGAAAGGGGTTTTCAGTGCGTCGGGTGCAAGTTCGCGTGCCATAAAATAGGGGCCTGCGAATTGGTTGGTAAACCCTTTTGCAGCCTCCACCGAATATCCGAAGCGCGTATAGTAGTCGGGGTTGCCGAGCACGAAGCTGGCCTGCCAGCCGTCAAGCTGCGCCTGAGACAGGCCGCGGCGGATGAGTTGGGCACCAATGCCTTGTTTCTGATAGGTGGGCGCCACCGAGACCGGCGCAAGGCCGAGGGTTTTGACGGGGGCGGCCATTGGGGAAAATAGGACATGACCGACGATCTGGTCGTCTAGCACTGCCACAAAGGATATCGCAGCGTCGCCATCTGCACGTAACAGGTCGACGAGGCGGGCTTCGTCGGGTTGGCCGAAGGCCGTTTCGGTGAGGGCGCGGATAGCGTCAATGTCGGAAGGGGTTTCGGAGCGGATCAGCATGGTATCAGGGTAAGCGCGAAGTTTTGCTGTGTCCATTGGCTGAGGCAAAGTGGCGGGCCTAGAGCGCGCTGCTCGTTTCAAAAGAAAAAGCCCCGACGCATGGTCGAGGCTTTCCGAATTCATTTCGCCTGCTAGCTTAGCCGATCGCGGCGGCTTTCACGTCTGCGTCAATGTAGGGCAGGTATTGTTCGAAGTTGTCGGCAAACATGCCCACCAGTTTGGCGGCTTGCGCGTCATAGGCGTCTTTGTCAGCCCAAGTGGAACGCGGATCGAGCAGGCTGTCGTCAACGCCGGGCACAGACACTGGAACTTCAAAGCCGAAGTTGGCGTCTTTGCGGAACTCAACGTGGTTGAGCGAGCCGTCGAGCGCCGCGGTCAGCAGGGCGCGGGTTGCCTTGATCGGCATGCGCGAGCCGGTGCCGTAGGCGCCGCCGGTCCAGCCAGTGTTGACCAGCCAGCAGGTTGTGCCGAATTCAGCGATCTTTTCACGCAACAGCGCGCCATAGACTTCGGGGCGACGCGGCATGAAAGGTGCGCCGTAGCAGGTCGAGAAGGCCGGGGACGGTTCGGTCACGCCACGCTCGGTGCCAGCCATCTTGGCGGTGAAGCCCGACAGGAAGTGGTATTCTGCCTGAGCAGGGGTCAGACGTGCGATGGGAGGCAGGATGCCAAAGGCGTCGCAGGTCAGCATGATGATGTTCTTGGGGTGACCACCAAGGCCGTTGTCCGACGCGTTCGGGATTGAATCCAGCGGATAGGCGCAACGCATGTTTTCGGTCAGAGAGCTGTCTTCGAAGTCCAGTTCTTTTGTGTCTTCGTCATAGACCATGTTCTCGATCACGGTGCCGAACATCTGCGTGGTGGCGTAGATTTCGGGTTCCGCTTCGGGGTTCAGGCCGATGGTCTTGGCGTAGCAGCCGCCCTCAAAATTGAAGGTGCCACGATCAGACCAGCCGTGCTCGTCGTCACCGATCAGGGTGCGGTTCGGGTCGGCAGAAAGTGTGGTCTTGCCGGTGCCAGAGAGGCCGAAGAACACAGCGGAATCCACTGGGTTGTCTTTGGCGTGGTTGGCGGAGCAGTGCATCGGCATGATGCCTTTTTCCGGCAGGATGTAGTTCAGCAGGCCAAAGACGGATTTCTTGTTTTCGCCCGCGTATTCGGTGTTGCCGATCAGGATCATCTTTTTGTCGATGTTCACGGCAATCACTGTCTCGGTGCGGCAGCCGTGCTTGGCCGGATCTGCCTTAAACGTCGGGCAGTTGATGATGGTGTAGTCGGCCACAAACGTGTCGAGCGCGTCACGGGTCGGGCGACGCAGCAGGTGACGGATGAAGAGATTGTGCCAAGCCAGTTCATTCACCACACGCACGTTGATGGCGTGGGACGGATCGGCACCGGCGGTCAGGTCCTGCACAAAGTACTCGCGGCCCTTCATATGCTCCAGCATATCGGCGTGCAAACGGTCAAAGGCGTCTGCTTCCATCGGGGCATTGTTGTCCCACCAAATGGTGTCTTCGGTGGTGGGGGTGCGAACGGTGAACTTGTCTTTGGGCGAACGGCCGGTGAATTCACCGGTGCTCACCAGAAAGGTGCCGCCATTGCCCAGAGTGCCCTCGCCGCGCTTCAGCGCGTTCTCGATAAGGGCGGGCTCCATAAAGTTGTAATAGACATTTCCCAAACCTTCGATCCCTTGATCTTCGAGGCGGAACTGCGGGTTTACCCGTCCAAATGTCATTATCTTACTCCTGTAGCCGCTAACTTTTGGCGGCGGTCCTTTTTAGCCTTCGAAATGAAATAATATTGCGCGTAAGATCATTCCAAAGTGTGACAACGGCGTCTTAACATGTGGTTTCCAAGGATGAACAGGCGGCTTTGACGCAGTTAGCGCAATCAAATGCAGGTTAGCGCAATCAAAAGTTCCGATTGGCGTAAGTGTGCCTGTTTGCGCAACAAAAGTGAGACAAATTAGTCATTCGGAAGGGCTTTTGTCGTCAAATGAGTTCGAATTAAGTCCCGAATCGCACTTTTGCATTGATTGCCGGAGTCCCTACTGCGCATACTAGCGCAAAAAACAGGCAATAAAACGAGCAGCATAAGGATCTGACACATGTCCAAGATCGCCCTTGTGGATGACGACAGGAATATCCTGACGTCCGTTTCTATGACCCTTGAGGCAGAGGGATTTGAGGTAGAAACCTACAACGACGGCCAGCAGGCGCTGGACGCATTTAACAAAAAACTGCCGGATATGGCGGTGCTTGATATCAAGATGCCACGCATGGATGGCATGGATCTGTTGCAGCGGTTGCGACAGAAAACCAGCATGCCGGTAATTTTTCTGACTTCAAAAGACGATGAAATCGACGAGGTTCTCGGCTTGCGCATGGGGGCGGACGACTACGTCAAAAAGCCTTTCTCCCAGCGGCTGCTGGTTGAGCGCATTCGTGCGCTGCTGCGTCGTCAGGAAGCGGTGGACGGCGAGATCGTCGGTGACACCGAAGACACCAAGATCATGGAACGCGGTGAACTGACCATGGACCCGCTGCGCCATTCCGTAAGCTGGAAAGGGCAGGATGTGACTCTGACCGTCACCGAATTCCTGCTGTTGCAGGCGCTGGCGCAACGACCGGGTTTCGTGAAGAGCCGTGATCAGTTGATGGACGTGGCATATGACGATCAGGTCTATGTAGATGACCGGACAATCGACAGTCATATCAAACGCTTGCGCAAGAAGATGCGGACCGCGGATACGGATTTCTCTGCGATTGAGACACTCTATGGCATTGGCTATAGATACAACGAAGAATAAAGACGACTGACGACGCAAGCCGAAGGGAGCGACGTGCGAGACATGGCCCAAGGGCGGGACGGAGACGTTGTTTTGGGTGACGATTGGGTCGCACCTGAAGCCAATGTCGAGCGGGAAATGCGCGGACGGCGGGAACGCCGCCGTCTTTTGCCGCTTTCGAAATCTCCACTGACGCGCAAGATCATCACATTCAACATGATTGCCTTGCTGGTTCTCGTGGCAGGTATTCTGTTTCTGAACAGTGCGCGCGACAGTTTCGCGGTGCAGCGTGCGTCGGGTCTGATGACCGAAGCGCGGCTGATTGCGGGGGCGTTTGAGGCACAGATGCCTGCCGGCGCACCGGTCAATCTGGCGACAGAAGATGGCGTGAATGTCGGCGGTACTTTGGAGAAGTTGCCACTTAACGAAGGCACGAGTGTCTATGTGTTTGACACCACGCAGGTGGCTGTTGGCATGAAAGTTGGTGCCGCGTCATCAAGCGCGGCGCAGGCGCTGGCGGAGCGGCCCGCGGGCACACCACTTACCTCCAGTTTGAACAAGCTGTGGGAAACCATCGGTGGCACAGACAGCACCGGCTTGGCCAAGACCGGTGACAATGAGGCACGGTTGCGGCAAATCGCAGAATTGGCGCTGTCGGAAGGGGAATACCTGACAACATTGGAAGCCGCGACCGGTGACACGGTTTTTGCGGTGGGCGTGCCAGTACGGCAGAATGGAACCGACGTCGGCGCCGTAGTTCTGGTGAGCGCGGCTGGCGAGTTGGACAGTATGGTGAGCTCTGAACGCGAACGCGTTTTGCAGATGTTCTTGATTGCGACGGTGGTGTCAGTGGGTCTGTCGATGGTGCTGGCCTCGACCATATCAAATCCGTTGTCGGATCTGGCGGCTGCAGCGGAAATCGGCCGGGACAGCGACACGCGCAAGGTCAATCCAGGTCGGGTGCGTATTCCGGATTTGACCGCGCGTCCCGATGAAATCGGGCGTCTTTCCGGCGCGTTGCGGGGCATGGTTTCCGCGCTCTATGAACGGATCGACAGCAACGAACAGTTTGCGGCGGATGTCGCGCATGAGATCAAGAACCCGCTGGCGTCGTTGCGCTCGGCGGTGGGGTCCTTGCGGATGGTCAAGAAAGAAGAGCACCGCGAAAAGCTTCTGGATGTGATCGAACATGACGTGCGGCGCCTGGATCGTCTTGTCAGCGACATTTCCAACGCATCACGCCTGGACAGTGAGCTGGTCAAGGAAGAAGAAGAGCAATTCAACCTGCTCGAAATGGTCGGCAATCTGACGCAATATCTGGGAGAAGATGCCAAGAGCAAGGGCATCGAGTTTGTCACAGACCTTCCGGAAGTTCCGATAGAGGTTAATGGGCTCGAGGCGCGGCTGGCGCAGGTGTTTGTGAACCTGATCACCAATGCGGTTAGTTTCTGCGAGGATGGCGACGCGATCCGAGTATGGGCCCGCAAACGGGAGAACCGTGTTTTGGTTGTGGTTGAGGACACTGGCCCCGGCATTCCGGAGCAGGCGCTCAACAAGATCTTCAACCGGTTCTATTCCCATCGCCCCGAAAGCGATTTTGGCAATAACTCGGGCCTCGGGCTGGCGATCTCAAAACAGATTGTCGAAGCGCACGGGGGCGTGATCTGGGCCGAGAACATTCGTCCGACAGATGCGGACATCACCTCCGAACCTTTGGGCGCCCGCTTCGTGGTCGGCCTGCCGGTATAAGCTTTGGCGATGCGCGGGGAGGATGGCGCACGCGGCCCCGCAGCACCTTTGGAAACCAATTTGCACGCAAGTTGTGTGGCCCTTGAGGGCCGCGCGGTTCTTATTTCCGGCGCGTCTGGGACGGGAAAGTCGTCACTAGCGTTGCAGTTGATGGGATTTGGGGCGCGGCTGGTTGCGGATGACCGCACCGTGGTTCGCCTTAGGGGCAATCGGCTTTGGGCCAGCGCTCCTGACAGCATCCGTGGCAAGATCGAAGCCCGTGGAGTAGGCATTCTGAAAGCGACTGCGTTGCGTGAGGCCGAAGTTGTATTGGCGGTCGATCTGGATCGCAAAGAGACCGATCGTTTGCCGCATCCTCTCGAGACCCGCATTTTGGGGGAACCGCTCCCCTTGTGTCTGCGCGTGGATGCTGCGCATTTTGCAGCAGCGATTCTGCAATTCCTGCGCGAAGGGAGAGACGCGTGAGCGCGGCTGTTACCACTCAGACAAACCATCGACTGGTTCTTGTTACCGGCCCATCCGGTGCAGGGCGAACCACAGCCATCAAGGCGCTGGAAGATTCCGGATTTGAGGTCATTGACAATCTGCCCATCGGTTTGCTTGACCGATTGTTGTCAGATGATCCCCTCAAGGGCCCAATGGCCTTGGGGTTGGATGTGCGCAATCGGGATTTCTCGCCTCAGGCCTTGCAAGATGCGTTGCATTTGCTGGAACGCGTCCCCGGGGCCCTGCCGGAATTGCTTTATCTGGATTGCCGGGCCGACGTTCTGGCGCGCCGATATAGTGAGACCCGCCGCCGCCATCCGATGGAGCCGGAAGGCGACCCCGCTGAAGGTATTCGGCGTGAGTTGAAACTCTTTTCGCCGGTGAAAGACCAGGCGGACGTTTTGATCGAAACGTCCGAGTTAAGCCCGCACGATTTGCGGGCGGCGGTCGAAAAACAATTTGCGCCGAGAGGCGGCCAGTCGCTGGCGTTAAGCGTCACGTCCTTCAGCTACAAGCGCGGGTTGCCGCAAAGTGCGGATATGGTTTTTGATTGCCGGTTCCTGCGCAATCCGCATTGGCAGCCGGAGCTGCGTCCGATGGACGGCGAGGATTTCGAAGTTGCGGAGTATGTGGCGGCTGATCCGGCCTTTAAGCCCTTCTTTTTGTCGCTCACTCAGATGGTGGAGGGGTTGCTGCCCGCCTATATCTCCGAGGGGCGCAGCCACCTAATGATTGCCTTTGGATGCACGGGGGGGCGTCACAGATCGGTTTTTGTCACGAATTCCCTTGCCGCCGCTCTTGCGCAACTGGGCTGGCAGGTGTCAATTAGACATCGCGAACTTAATCGCGTCGCGACGCTGCCGGGACATGGGCCGGATGGCACAGCAAATGGGGAAGACAAAGCGTGATCGGAATTGTGATCGTGGCACATGGTGGTTTGGCCGGCGAATACCTTGCCGCCATGGAGCATGTGGTGGGCACGCAGAACGGCGTGACCGCCATCGCGATTGAGCCGGAACATGACCGCACTGCCAAACAGGGCGAAATCTGCGCGGCGGCTGATGCTGTCGACAGCGGAGATGGCGTGGTGATTGTTACGGATATGTTTGGCGGCTCCCCTTCCAACCTGAGCTTGCGGGCCTGTGCCCCTGCGAACCGGCGTATCCTTTATGGAGCCAATTTGCCGATGTTGATCAAACTTGCCAAAAGCCGCCACCTCGACGTTTCCGATGCCGTGAAGCTGTCGCTCGAAGCAGGGCGCAAATACATCGACACCCAGAATATCCAGACAGGGTAAATTATGACCGACACCACCGCGAGAACGCTCCTGATCGTGAACGAAAAAGGCCTGCACGCGCGCGCTTCTGCCAAGCTGGTGGAAGTCGTCGAAGGTTTTGACGCTTCGGCAGAAGTGTCAAAGGATGGGTTGAGCGCCGGCGGCGACAGTATTATGGGGTTGCTGATGCTCGCAGCCTCCAAGGGAACATCGGTGGATGTGGTTACCAACGGGCCTGACGCGGTGGCGTTGGCGGATGCTATAGAAGCACTTGTGGCCGACAAGTTTGGCGAAGGCTTCTAAGGCAGCTAAGATACGACGCCCGATAGGGGCGAAAAACAGGAAGACAGACTTGGTGGATACTGTGCCAGAGCCGCAAACGGCAAAGAATGCTGTGACAGATGACGACAACGGCCAGATCTATGACCGTCGCACGTTGACCTATGCCAACTCGTTTGACGACAATTGGACGTCTTTTGCCATTCGTGCCATCGAGTGGCTGACGGGTAAGCCGCGTATTCTGCGCATGGTGAACAAGTTTGAACGCAACAACGATGAGTACCGCGGCCAGAATTTCTGGCGCGGGGCGCTCAATGTTATGGGCATTGAACTGACGACCCCGCAGGAGCAGATCGAGAACATTCCGTCAGAAGGCCCTGTTGTTGTCGTGGCCAACCACCCGCATGGCATGGTGGACGGCATGATTTTTGCCGATCTGATCGGCCGCGTGCGTCAGGACTATCGCATTCTTACCCGTTCGGTTCTGACCGGACTGGATGAAGCGGCGTCGAGCTTTATGATCCCGGTGCCGTTTCCTCATGATCCCGATGCGCAGCGCAAGATGGTTGAGATGCGCGCCAATGCGATGGCCCATCTCAAGGAAGGCGGCGTTGTCGCGCTGTTCCCGTCTGGTGTGGTGATGAGCTCGGAAACGTGGTGGGGACCGGCGGTCGAGCAGGAATGGAACGTTTTCACCGCGCAGATGATCCGCCGTTCTGGCGCGCGGGTGGTTCCGATTTTTTATCCGGGGCGCAATAGCCGCGCGTATCAGATCGCCAATAAACTGTCTCCGATCCTGCGTCAGGGCTTGCTGTTGCACGAAATCGTGCGCTCTTGCCACAAGCCGCAGAAGCCCGTGGTCGGCAAGCCATTGACCGACGAGCAGATGGAACGCCTACATTCCGATCCGCGCGGCTTTATGGCGTGGCTCCGACAGCATACGCTGGACCTTGGCGAGGGCGCCTAAGCTTTTCTTCTTAAACAAAACATCCCAGAGAGCGAGGTAGAGAATCGCTCCCCTTTTGGCGCAGGTCAGCGCGTCGGCACGGGCACGTCGCCGCGGTAATCATAGAACCCGCGTTTGACCTTGCGACCGAGCCATCCAGCTTCGACATACTTTGTCAGTAGTGGGCAGGGGCGGTATTTGGTGTCGGCAAGACCGTCGTGCAGAACGTTCATGATGGCCAGGCAGGTATCCAGGCCGATAAAATCGGCCAACTCAAGCGGACCCATTGGGTGGTTCGCACCGAGTTTCATGGCATTGTCGATCGAAGCCACATTGCCGACACCTTCATAAAGCGTGTAGCAAGCCTCGTTGATCATCGGGATCAGAATGCGGTTCACGATAAACGCCGGAAAATCTTCGGCACTGGCAGCGGTTTTTTCCAGTTTGTTCACGATGCCCAGACAGGTTTGGTAGGTCGGCTCGTCCGTGGCAATCCCGCGGATCAGTTCGACGAGTTGCATCACCGGTACAGGGTTCATGAAATGAAAGCCCATAAAGCGTTCCGGTCGATCGGTGCGAGATGCCAAGCGGGTTATCGAAATCGAAGACGTGTTGGAGGTCAGGATCGTGTCTGGCCCCAAATGTGGTTTGAGCGTGTCAAAGATCTGGTGCTTGATTTCTTCACGTTCTGTGGCGGCTTCAATCACCAGATCGGTGCGGCCCAGCGCGGGCAACTCGAGCGTGGTGGAGATGCGCGACATAGCGGCGGCCTTGTCCTCGGCTGAGACCTTTTCACGGCTCACTTGGCGCTCTAGGTTTTTGTCGATTCGCGCGACGGCGGCGTCCAGAGCATCTTGATTGATGTCGTTAAGAAGAACCTCGTAACCTGCCAGTGCCATCACATGTGCAATGCCGTTGCCCATTTGGCCGGCACCGACCACTCCGATTGACGTGATGTCCATGAAACGCCCCTCTTTTCTCGCGTTGCCTGACCTTATGCCTGCCGTTCGGGCAACCGCAAGGGGGCGTGGTCTCTAAAATTTGCGGCAACTTCGCACATTAGCCATTTGGCAAACAGTTTGCGCGAATCTGGGCGCGGGTGAGGAAAGTTGTGGTGAAAATATGTCATTTGCGAAAATGGGCGGTGGTGCGATCGATTATGCACCCTGCCGTTATGGAAAATCCCGGATTGCGTTTCGTGGTCCAAAAAAGAAACTGGAAGATGCCTATGTTGCTTTCGTGGGCGGAACAGAGACCTATGGGAAATTCATCCCGACCCCTTTTGTGTCCCAGGTGGAGGGAAGCTTGGGTATCGAATGTGTCAACCTAGGATGTGTGAACGCGGGTATTGATGCCTTTCTGGCCGAGCCCGCTGTCCTGGGTGTGACCCAACATGCAGATGTGACCGTGGTGCAGATCATGGGCGCGCAGAACATGTCGAACCGCTATTACAAGGTCCATCCGCGCCGCAACGACCGTTTCATTAGTGCGTCACAGATGATGCAAATGGTCTTTCACGAGGTGGACTTCAGCGAGTTCCATTTCAACCGTCATATGCTGCAAAGCCTTAAGACAGTCGCGCCGGAGCGTTACACGATGGTTCGCGAGGAGCTGCGCATGGCCTGGAGTGCGCGCATGAAGCTTCTTTTGAACACGATTGGCGGCAAAGTGGTGTTGCTTTGGGTCGCGGATCATTCTCCGGACGACGAGGCGGCAACCACCGAATTAGGACGGGATCCCTTGTTTGTTGATCGCAGTATGGTGGATGAATTGATGCCGCTGGTCGATGATCTGGTCGAAGTGGTGGTTTCGCCAAATGAGGCCGAAGGATCAACCGATGAAATGGTCTTCTCCGAGATGGAACAGGTCGCCGCCAAGCGCATGCTTGGACCGTCGGTACACGGGCAAACAGCCACGGCTTTGACAAAGGTGTTGCAAGGTTTGATCTGAGGATCACCTGCCGACACGAAAAGGCCCGCCAAATTGGCGGGCCTTTCGCTATTTTAAATCCGAAGCTTGGCTTAGCCGAGTTTCTCGGTCAGGGCCGGAACAGCCTCAAACAGGTCGGCAACCAGACCGAAGTCAGCAACCTGGAAGATCGGTGCTTCTTCGTCTTTGTTGATCGCGACGATGATCTTGGAGTCTTTCATACCTGCAAGGTGCTGAATGGCTCCGGAGATACCTGCTGCGATGTAGAGTTCAGGTGCAACAACCTTACCGGTCTGACCCACCTGCCAGTCGTTCGGGGCGTAGCCCGAGTCAACCGCGGCGCGGGACGCGCCAACGGCGGCGCCCAGTTTGTCAGCCAGAGCTTCGATGATTTTGAAGTCTTCTTCAGAACCAACACCACGACCACCGGAGACAACGATGCCAGCCGAAGTCAGTTCGGGGCGATCGCTTTCGGCAACCTTGTCTTCAACCCATTCGGACAGGCCGGGGTTGTCAGCTGCGCCAACGGTTTCCACGGATGCGGAGCCGCCTTCGCCTGCCGCGTCGAAGGTCGACGTACGGAAGGTGATGACTTTGGTCGCGTCAGAGGATTTCACGGTCTGGATCGCGTTACCGGCATAGATCGGGCGCTCGAACGTGTCGGCGTCGACAACGGCGGTCACGTCAGACATCACCATCACGTCCAGAAGTGCCGCCACGCGGGGCATTACGTTCTTGGCGTCGGTGGTCGCTGGCGCCACGATGTGGCTGTAGTCACCCGCGAGGGAGACGATCAGCGCCGCGGTCGGTTCTGCAAGGCGGTGGCCCAGAGACGCGTCTTCGGCAACCAGAACCTTGGCCACACCGTCGATTTTCGCGGCGGCGTCGCCAGCTGCGGCGGCAGATGCGCCAGCGGCCAGAACGGTCACGTCACCCAGTGCCTTTGCAGCGGTGACAGCCTTGGCGGTGGCGTCCATCGCCAGTTCGCCGTTGTTGACTTCTGCGAGAAGAAGAACAGCCATTACACAGCCCCCGCTTCTTTGAGTTTCTCGACCAGCTCGTCTACGGAGCCAACCATGATGCCTGCGGCACGCTCGGACGGCTCGGAGGTTTTGACAACCTCAAGACGCGGGGTGACATCCACGCCGTAGTCGGCAGCGGTTTTCTCATCCAGCGGCTTTTTCTTCGCCTTCATGATGTTCGGCAGGGACGCATAACGCGGCTCGTTCAAACGCAGGTCCACGGAGATGATCGTCGGTGTCGCGACCTTGATGGTCTGCAGACCGCCGTCCACTTCGCGGGTCACAACAGCGCTATCGCCGTCGATGTCGACCTCGGACGCGAAAGTCGCCTGCGACCAGCCCAGAAGGGCGGACAGCATCTGACCGGTTGCGTTCATGTCGTTGTCGATCGCCTGCTTGCCGCAGAGAACCAGACCAGGCTGCTCTTCTTCGACGATTTTGGCGAGGATCTTAGCAACCGCCAGCGGCTCGATGTCTTGATCGACGCTGTCAGCTGCTACAACCAGGATCGCGCGGTCGGCGCCCATGGCGAGGGCAGTGCGCAGGGTTTCCTGAGCTTGCTTCACACCGATGGAAACAGCGATAACCTCGTCTGCCTTACCGGCCTCTTTCAGGCGGATGGCCTCTTCGACGGCGATTTCGTCGAATGGGTTCATCGACATTTTTACGTTGGCGAGATCGACACCGGTCCCGTCCGCTTTCACACGGACTTTCACGTTGTAGTCAATCACGCGCTTGACAGGCACAAGTACCTTCATGGGCGTTGGACTCCTTACAAAATGTCAGAGCCGGGGTCCGGCTCAAGCAATGCTCTCACGGCGTTGATATATTCTTGCGCGCATTCGAAACAGAGCAAAATCGTCACGTTTGGTCTTATCGACGTCACGTATGGGGGTTTCACGTTACGTTTCTTGCAAGAATGTTGCGGCAGTGCAGAAAAGTTACGTAAGGGGAATTTGCGTAAACTCTTCTGTTAGCGCAACCGAGCAGCGTGAGGTGTTTAGCGATTCGCTCCGGGCACCCAGAGCACGTCGGCACGGCCATCATCATTGGCGACGCGGGCGGCGACAAAGAACCAATCCGACAGCCGGTTGAGGTACGTGACCACATGTGGGTTCACCTCTTCAGCCTGGGACAGTTCCACCGCAAGGCGTTCCGCGCGGCGTGCGACGGTGCGGCAGATGTGCAGATGTGCGGACAACGCGGACCCACCCGGCAAGATAAAACTGCGCAGAGGTTCCAGTTTGTCGTTCATGGCGTCTATTTCTGCTTCAAGACGAAGGACCTGACTTTCGGCCATGCGCAGGGGTGGGTATTCGCTTTGGGCATCTTTGGCCATGTCGGGACGGCAGAGGTCCGCCCCAAGGTCAAAGAGGTCGTTCTGAATGTAGGACAGCTGCGCGTCCAGCGGCCCATCCGCGTGAAGTCTGGCGACGCCAAGAGTGGCGTTGAGTTCGTCTGATGTGCCATAGGCCGTCACGCGCGGATCATATTTGGCAACCCTGTCGCCATTGCCCAGTGCGGTTGTCCCTTTGTCACCGGTGCGGGTGTAAATCTTGTTCAGTACAACCATGTCAGCCACCGTTCCGGAAAAGCACAAACGCTAGAATAAGAAGCACGGCGATAAACTGAGCCGCCAATCGCATGCGCATAAGCTTGTTGGCGTATTTGCGGTTGAATTCACCGCCCTTGGCGAAACCGCCGACACCGATCATCAGGATGACGAGCACCCCGAGACACGCAACTGCGGCGACCCAAAACAGGGGATCGTTGGCCATGATTCTGCTCCTACCTCTCGTGAACGCGCCCAGTGATAGACCCTTGTCGGGCAAAACTGAACTCCCTTGAAGGTCATCTACGGCAGGTCAGCCTTTGGAGATCACCCAGTCGAGCGCTTTTGTTGGCAAAAGGCGGCGGAGAAGGTTCATGATATGGGCGGGTTTGGTGACACGGTAGCGCGCGCGGGGGCGGGGGCTTTCGATGGCGAGGATCAGTTTATCGACCACGGCTTGGGCCGGCAGTTCAAACGGGTCTAGCCCTTGCTTTTCAGTCTTGAAACGTTTCACGAGGCCGGTTCTGTATCGATCCGCATGCACCGATTTTTCCCAATCGATCCAGTCAAAAAATTGCGCGGCATTGTTTTTGCGCATCGCCGACGTCACGGGGCCGGGTTCGATCAGGCTGACGGAGATCGGCGCGCCGCGCAGCTCTATGCGGAGACTGTCTGCCCAGCCTTCGAGCGCATGTTTGGTGGACACATAGGCCCCGCGGAAACGCATAGACACATAACCAAGCACGGACGAGTTCAACACAATCCGGCCGTGGCCTTGCGCGCGCATGACAGGCAAGATTTGCCGTGTCAGTTCGTGCCATCCCAAAAGGTTGCTTTCCATCAAATCGCGGAACCCGTCGGTTGGCAGATCTTCGATCGCACCGGGCAAGCCGCGTGCGCCATTGTGAAAAACAGCATCAAGCGCGCCGCCTGTTGCGGCGAGCGTTTCGGCAAGGCCTTTGGTGATGGTCTCTGCGTCGCGATAATCAATCAGCGGGCTGAGGAAGCCTTCGGCGCGCAATCGGTCACAGTCACGCTGTTGTCGGCAACTCGCGATGACATGCCAGCCGCGCTCGCGCAATCCGCGCGCGGCGGCAAGGCCGATGCCAGTGGAGCAGCCGGTGATCAGAATGGTTTTCTTGGTCATGAATATCCCGGCTGCCCGTTTGGGGCGCTATTTAGTCGTCGGCCTCGTCGGCGCTTTCGGCATTGAGTTGGCCGTAGTTCTGGGCGCCAATCGTGTCGTGCAGCTCAAGCTGTGTTTCGAGAAAATCGATATGGCCCTGCTCGTCGTTGATCAGCTCCTCAAAAAGTCCCATGGACGCGAAATCGCCAACCTCGGCACAGACCTTGCGCGCCTCCGTATAAAGCGCCACAGCTTCCATTTCCGCATCCAGATCGCAGGCCAATGTTTCGCGGACGTTTTCGCCAATACGGAGCGGGTCCAGCGTCTGCAGGTTCGGGTGGCCTTCGAGGAAGATGATCCGGTCGATCAGCTTGTCGGCGTGCTCCATCTCTTCGATGCTTTCTTCACGCATTTTCTTGGCAAGCTTGCCGTATCCCCAGTCTTTTTGCAGGCGATAGTGCAACCAGAACTGGCTCACAGCGGTCAGTTCAACCCGCAACGCTTTGTTCAGATACTCGATAACTCTGGGATCGCCCTTCATCACTCACACTCCTTTTGGATTTTGTGCCTCGCAGGCCGCGCAATCCGGCTGGCACTTCCAGATTAGAGTTTGAGCGCATCGAGGCAACAAAAAGCTTCATGCAGCCGCCGCAACTCGGTGTTTTGCCCAATGCGTGATAGATTTTTCCGGGTGTGATGATTGTCGCGTCATCCGCTGCGCGCATCCAATTGATTGCCGCGTGAATGTCTTTGTCCGAGATACGCTCACAACTGCAAACGATCATACCGCTGTTCCTAGTGTTTTTGTCGGAATAGCACCTACAGCAAAAACACGGGGATGGTCAATCCTGACTATTTTACTTTTTAGCGAGAGGGCGGCATCACTCCTCCGCGGACGTGAGCATTTTTGCGGCCATCCAGCCAACCCGACCGGTGTCTTGGTCACGCAGCTTGACCCACCCTTTGCCTTCGTCGCGTAGGATTTCGACCTGTTGGTCGCGGGTCAGAACACCCACAACACTAAAAGACGTGCCCGGACCGCCGCGTAGGTTCACCCGCGAGCCGCGCACAATACGCATGTCCTTTTTCGGCTCCGGTAGAATCACTTCTGTGTCACCCAGTTTGATCAGGATGGGCTGCGCCTCAACGCCTGTGCCATCTGTCAAAGCGTCGGAAAGAGTAGGGGCCCCGCCAAGGGGTGTTTGAAAACTCTTCACTGCGGCGGCGCTAACCGCGTGCAGGGAAGTTGACCCAACCGGAGTCGCAACCGCGGTTTCAACTTTGGGTTCAGGTGTGCGTCGAACAGTGGGAACGACAGCAGCGGCCTGAGTGACCACAGGCTCAATCGGTGTGGGGGTGATGCGTGCGGGCTCGGGGGAAACAAGGGGTTTCTGGGATTGAACCTCTGCTAAATCGCGACGGTATTTCGGCTCAAAGTCGGACCCGCCGCTGAGCTCGTAAAACGCCCAAGCCATGAACGCCAAACTGACAACAACAAACTTGTTCACGATAAATTCTCCGAAAAACTGGGCACGTCACTCAAATAGGCACGCATCACATTAGCAGATTATCGGGGGCAGGAGTCGATTCGGAGGGGAAAAAACCCAAATTGTCCCCATCCATCTGCTTTACCGGAGTCGCCTGCTTGGGTATCACCTTTGCATGACTGACCTGATCGACGACGATTTCTCCGAAAAGAACGTGACTGAACCACTGCGCCGTGCAATTGGCGACAGGTATCTGACCTATGCGCTGAGCACGATCATGCATCGCGCTTTGCCGGACGCCCGTGACGGGCTGAAGCCGGTGCATCGGCGGATTCTGTATGCCATGCGCGAGTTGAAGCTGTCCTCTTCGGGGGGGTTCCGTAAGTCTGCCAAGATTTCCGGCGATGTGATGGGCAACTATCACCCGCATGGCGACGCAGCGATTTACGATGCCATGGCGCGTTTGGCGCAGGACTTTGCTGTGCGGTATCCGCTGGTGGATGGTCAGGGTAACTTTGGCAACATTGACGGCGATAACCCAGCAGCCAGCCGATACACAGAAGCGCGCATGACCTCTGTGGCAGAGGCGATGCTTGATGGACTCAATGAGAACGCCGTTGATTTTCGGGAAAACTACGACGGCACGCTGAACGAGCCCGTGGTTTTGCCGGCGACCTTTCCGAATCTGCTGGCCAATGGCGCGAGCGGCATTGCGGTGGGCATGGCGACCAATATTCCGCCCCATAATATCACTGAGCTGTGCGATGCCTGCCTGCATATGATCAAGACGCCGGACGTGCGCGACGACACATTGCTCAATTATGTGCCGGGACCGGATTTCCCGACAGGCGGTGTGATTGTTGAGCCCAAAGAAAACATCGCACAGGCTTATCGCACGGGGCGCGGGTCGTTCCGGTTGCGTTGTAAGTGGGAGAAAGAAGATCTGGGCCGCGGGCAGTGGCAGATCATTGTCACCGAGATTCCCTATCAGGTTCAGAAATCTCGTTTGATTGAAAAACTGGCTGAGGTCATCCAGACCAAAAAAGTGCCGATTCTCGGAGATGTGCGCGACGAAAGTGCTGACGATATCCGTCTTGTGCTGGAGCCAAAATCCAAGAATGTGGACCCCGAAGTCCTGATGAACATGCTTTATCGCAACTCCGATCTGGAGGTGCGGTTCAGTCTGAACATGAACGTGTTGATCGACGGCGTGACACCCAAGGTCTGTTCGATGAAAGAGGTGCTGCGGGCGTTCTTGGATTTCCGCCGCGAGGTCCTGATCCGTCGCTCCAAACACCGGATGGAGAAGATCGACCACCGGCTTGAGGTGTTGGAAGGCTTCATCATTGCCTTCCTCAATCTGGATCGTGTGATCGACATCATCCGCTATGATGATGCGCCAAAACAAGCGCTTATGGCCGAAGATTGGGGGCTGGATCACGCCCGCGCTACTTCTGAATCCGACTATGTTTCTCCGTTGCCTGCGAAGGGCGACGGCGAGTTGACCGAGGTGCAGGCTGAGGCGATTCTCAACATGCGCCTGCGCAGTTTGCGGCGTTTGGAAGAGTTGGAGCTGGTGCGTGAACGGGATGCTCTGATGGCAGAGCGCGCGGGGCTTGAGGACTTGCTTGATAGCGAGACCTTGCAGTGGGATCGCATTTCCGACCAACTCAGAGAGGCCAAGAAGGTCTTTGGCAAAGACTACGAAGGCGGTGCGCGCCGCACACAGTTTGCCGAAGCCGCCGAAGTCGAAGACGTGCCGATTGAGGCGATGATCGACCGCGAGCCGATCACGGTTGTCTGTTCGCAAATGGGCTGGATTCGTGCGATGTCAGGCCATATCGATCTGACCCGCGAACTTAAATTCAAGGACGGCGATGGGCCGCGGTTTACTTTCCACGCGGAAACAACCGACCGGCTTCTGGTCTTTGGCACCAATGGGCGGTTTTACACGCTCAGCGCCGCCAATCTGCCTGGAGGGCGCGGCATGGGTGAACCCCTGCGCCTGATGGTGGATTTGCCCAACGAAGCTGAGATTGTTGATATTTTCGTGCACGACAAAGAGCGAAAACTGCTCGTGGCCTCAAGCGCGGGTGACGGCTTTGTGGTGCCGGAGCAAGACGTTATCGCTCAGACACGGACCGGCAAACAGGTGCTGAATGTCAAAGACGACACCCGTGCCCAGATTTGTCGCCCCGTGGTCGGCGATCACGTCGCGGTGGTCTCCAAGAATGGCCGTTTTCTTGTGTTCCCGATTGCCGAGATGCCGGAACTTGGCCGCGGCAAGGGCGTGCGCATTCAGAAATATAATATGGCGCGCGGGCGTCAGGGCACGTTGGAGCTTGATGGCGGATTGAGCGACATCACAACCTTCAACTGGGAAGAGGGCCTGAGCTGGTCCATGGGTGGCAAAACGCGCCATGAGCCGGATTTGACAGACTGGCTGGGCAAACGTGCCGGCGTCGGCAAAAAAGCCCCTTACGGCTTTCCGAAATCCTACCTCTTTGATTGAAGACGGCTTCTTTCTGGCCTGAAACCTTAAAGGCTCAAGCCTTTGGCTTGAGCCACGGCCAACCCCGCAAGGGGGCGGGAGGCGCTCGTGATATCATTGTCTGCATCGCGTCGGTAAAACGTCGGTAATGCGTCGGTGCAAACTAGAGCGCTTTTGCGGTCAGCCAAACTCCTGTGTCAGGGCGCAGCGTAAGGATCATCACCGGTTCAGGATCGCGCCCCTGCACCAGATCGAAGCGGAACCGTGCCAGAAGAGTCGCCAGAATGATCACCGCTTCCTGAATGGCAAAGCTGGCCCCGATGCAAATGCGCGGGCCATCGCCAAATGGGAGGTAGGCATAACGCTCCACCGATTTGCGATCTTCAAATCGCGACGGGTCAAATGCGTTGGGGTTGTCCCAGAGCATGTGATTGCGATGCAGCGCATAGATGGGGATCATTACCGTATCACCCGCGCGGATGTCGCGGGCACACAGGACGTCCGGTGCTTGTGCTGTGCGGGATAGGATGCCAGCAGGGGGGTAAAGCCTCAGTGCCTCGTCCACGATCTGCCGGATCAGGGGCATACGGGCAGCTTCTTCGCCGGTGGCGGTGTCGCCCTGCATCACGGATTGCGCCTCGGCGCGGGCGCGCGCCTGCACGTCGGGATCATAGGCGCAGAGATAAAGAGACCACGCCAGCGTCAGCGCGGTGGTCTCGTGTCCGGCCACAATAAAGGTCAACAGGTTGTCGCGCAGCTCCGACGTGTTCATGGCCTTGGCGGTTTCGGGGTCTTCGCCAGCCATCAAGAGGTCAAGCAGATCCGGCACCCCGCCGGGTCCACGATTGCGCCGCGCTTCAATGGCTTCGTCTGCTACGGCCTTCATCTGGCCCACAGCCTTGCCTGTAAAAAGGCGCGCTGGGCGCGGCACCCAGTCAGGAATGCCTAGCATGTCGAGCAGCGATACCTTGGCGGCCTCGTCAATATAAAGGTCGATTGCGCGGTGGACGGCTTCGGCGTCAAATGTTCCATCGCCGGAAAAGGTGACGTCGGAAATCACGTCAAACGTGGTGCGCACCATTTCTTGCAGAAAATCCGTCGGCCGGTCGCCTGTCGTAGCAATGCGATCCGCCGATCTGCCAGCTGCCGCGCTCATCACCGGCGCGAGAGCCAGCATGTTGCGTTGGCTGAACACCGGAGCCGCCGCGCGGCGCTGCCAGCGCCAATGCGCACCTTCGGCCACAAAAAGGCTGTCGCCAATGGCAGGACGCAGAATGTTTTTGGTGGTTTTGGATTTCGGATAGTTGTCGACATTTTCCAGCAGCACACGCCGGATTGCGTCAGGATCCATGATCATGTGCCAGCGGATGCCGGTTTGCCCCGACACCATCGGCTGCCGGACTGCAATTTCCGGCAATATTGAAAGAAGGTTGCTGCGGGCGGCTTTGAGCGATCCCAATATGCCCAGTGGTTCGGTGGCCAGCGGCACATGCGCCGGTGGCGGGCGGGAATCGGTATTGGCTGGTGCGGGGTCCATGACGGGCTCCTGTTGGGTTTCCCAGAGAATACGCACACACAGCGTAGGCCGATCACCGTTGCGCGCATAGCCTATGATTGCGTGCCCCGAGCCCATGAGTTATGCCACGGTCAAAGAAGACGAGAGGGACTTCGAGTATGATCCGATTGATGGTAGGTATCGCGGCGCTGGCTGCGCTGGTGTCTTGCACCGCCCCGAGCGGGCCCGTGAACGACCCGAAGCGCGATCTGGGGGATTTTGTGTTGGGTCACAACATTGTGGTGGCTCCCCAGTTCCAGAAGGGGCCACTGTCGCGTCCCGCGGACAAAGACGAATTCATTGCCTCCATGAAAAACGCGATCGACGCGCGGTTCGGGCGGTATGACGGGGATCGGACCGTCCACTTTGGCGTCAATATCTCCGGATATGTTCTGGCGCAGACCGGTGTGCCGCTGGTGTTGTCGCCAAAATCGGCGTTGATAATCACGGTCACGGCGTGGGATGACCGAGCAGGTGCCAAGTTCAACGACGAAGCGCGCGAGTTTGTTGTGCTTGAAAGCTATACCGCACCGATCATCGGGTCGGGTATGACCATGTCGGCCGATGAGCAAATGGCGAATCTGACGTATAACGCCGCCGCCCAAATCGAACGCTGGCTCTATGACAATCGCGCCTGTCTGGTGGATGATGTGCCGCAAGATGTGGCAAAAACCTGCTGGAAAACCACGAAGCAGGAGCAGGCCGAGCTGAAAAAGAAAGTTGATCAACTGCGCTGAGTGAAAGCTTGCTTGATTTTTTGCGCGCAACACAATATGTCGCGCGCGGTAGAGGTAAACGGGTCGTTGACGACCCCCCAAACGTAGAAGGCGCCCGAAATGGCTAAGGAAAAGTTTGAGCGCAGTAAACCGCACTGCAACATCGGCACCATTGGTCACGTTGACCACGGTAAAACCACTCTGACCGCAGCGATCACCAAACAGTTTGGTGACTTCAAAGCGTATGACGAAATCGACGGCGCGCCTGAAGAAAAAGCCCGCGGCATCACCATTTCGACCGCGCACGTTGAATACGAAACCGACGCGCGTCACTACGCACACGTCGACTGCCCCGGCCACGCTGACTATGTGAAAAACATGATCACCGGTGCGGCGCAGATGGACGGCGCGATCCTGGTTGTGAACGCAGCTGACGGCCCGATGCCGCAGACCCGCGAGCACATCCTGCTGGGCCGCCAGGTTGGTATCCCTGCCATGGTCGTGTTCATGAACAAAGTTGACCAGGTTGACGACGAAGAA
>NZ_FOSZ01000019.1 GCF_900114415.1 Shimia haliotis
TACAGGGGGGTTAGAGGCCGAAGTTAAGTTCCTGAAACAACTTCTTGAGGATCGAGACGGTACGATTGCCGATCTCAAGGATCAACGAGACAAATGGCAAGAGCAGGCCAAGACACTGCTCATATCCAATCAGAACGCACCCACACAAGCCACAGAAACGCGCAGAAGTGGCTTGTTGGGCTTTTTGCGGGGCAATGGGTAGTCAGAACGGCAACCGACTTCTATGGAGCTTAAAATCGCTTCTGCGATGTCCTGAAAAGAGAACGCCTCCCGATGGTCGGACGCTCCGCCCCCTAAATTCGTTGCCACGCGGGGGCAGGCGTCTATTCAGGAAATTAGCAAGGGGGGCGCACGAGTGGAATAAATGCCTCGATCCCAGAGGGAGGTACTGGAACGTACTCCATCAACTCAAAATGCGGCCTTTTTCCGGGTCTGAACAAACCTGTACTCACTCCTATTTCACCGCTCTCACGCACAAAAGACCCTTGCTCGAATATGTAACTATCTACTGCCCAAGGAGATGTAGCTGGGGCGGAAATTTCTACATCCCGCGAAACCCAGTGAGAAACATAGCCGCTTTGTGACAATCTGATAGCGTCATATCCTAAGTAATACAGGGTACAACTTAAGCCAGAAGAGTTTTCTATGTGAGCTGGCGTATCGAGGCTAGATGTGTAGCGAGACTTGAGAATTTCTCGTCCACCGAAAAAGACAACAGCACCAACAACAGATATGACACCGACAATCTTTATCGCTCCTCGCACGAAAGCGCGTTTATTCGCTGCGGCCCTTTCAGCAGCGGCCACCTCCTCGACTGTGGGTCGCCTCAGTTTTTTTGCAACGCTAGTCGGAATTTTCTGATACGTACCAGACAGATCGCCTTCCAAGAACTGTCTAACAGCCTCAAAAACGCGATTGCGGTCGCTCTCTTCAGGAAATGATAAGAATAGCCGTGGTGTGTCGATTGATTTTAACTCAAGAGCAATCCCACTAGCCTTTTTAGCCTTAGACTTTTCTACTGAATTTCTAATAGCTGTCCCTATACCTTCACCAACACCTCGCGCTCCGCCGCCGCCCATATGAATGAACTCGTTAGGTGTTAGAGTTTCTTTCACGACGCTGCGGATTTCATCCCATGAAATTGACTTATGGAGCCATGCACCATCTGCTTTAAAAAAAGTGATTAGTCTGCGTTTATCGGTCGAAATTGATATGCCTGATACGTTACCGAACAGCGTAAATTGATCGGTTTCAAATTCGTCTAAGAACATATTTTCTATCTGCCTCGATCTCTCGTCATGTTCTGTTGCTCGTGCATAATGTCTCGAGCTGAACGG
>NZ_FOSZ01000008.1 GCF_900114415.1 Shimia haliotis
AACGGCTTTACCTTCACACCGGACCCCAACTACAACGGCCCTGTCAGCCTGAGCTACACCGTCACCGATGGCCATGGCGGCACCGTCGCGCAGACCGCAAGCCTGACGCTCGGCGCCGTTGGAGACCCGGCCGTGATAACCGAAGTCAGCATTCCGTCGGTGACCGAAGACCGGGGTTACATCAACACGCATTACGAACTGCAAGTTGACGGCAAACTCGACATCACGGATCCAGATCCGGGCGAAGCGCAGTTCGATATCAACAGGGGTCCGCAGACGTATCAGGGTATGGGTTACGATACCCAGCTTGGCGGCCATGTGCTGCTGATGCGAGATGGAAACTTTACCTACTTCATAGACAACCGCAAACCTGTGATCCAGTCGCTTGGTGACGGACAAACAACGACAGACAGCGTAACGATCCGCTCTTCCGACGGCACAACGCATCAGATTCAGATCACGATTCACGGGACGAATGACGCACCGGTTCTGAGTGCGTCGACGGCCTCGGCAACCGAGGACGGTCAGTCCGTGACGGGACAAATGTCGGGCACGGATGTGGATAGCGGTGACACGCTGACCTATTCACTGGCCCAGACCGCGCCGGCTGGTTTCACGTTCAATGCCGATGGGTCCTGGAGCTTTGATCCAACAAATGCGGCCTATCAACACCTTGCGGCTGGCGCGACGCAGCAGGTGACAGTGCCGGTGACGGTCACCGACAGCACAGGTGCGACAGACACACAGAACCTCGTCATCACCGTCACAGGCACAAATGATGTCGCGCAAATAGCAGGTGTGAAAACAAAAGCTGTTGTCGAGGACACCAACGTAAACGCTAGCAATACTTTGCAAACGGGAGGCACACTGACTGTAACAGATGTGGACACTGGCGAAGCTAGCTTTGTGCCGCAAAGCCACGTTGCTGGAACATATGGGACCTTTGTAGTTCAAGCGAATGGTCTCTGGGTCTATTCGGTGGATAACAGTCTGAAATCTATTCAAGATTTGGGTTCTGGCGACCATTTGACGGACACGCTGACTGTAGCGACGGTGGACGGCACCACGACGACTTTGAGTGTCCGAATCGATGGCTCCAATGACGGGCCGACTGTTTCGGCCTCACCCGCAACCTTGAGTGAGGTACACGAGGATCAGGCAAAACTGTACACAGAATCCGAACTTCTTAACGCGGTTGGTGCGCAGGATCCTGAAGGGGATACATTGAGTGTTTCATCCGTTGGGGTCGACGCGGCCTATGGTTCCATCACGGACAATCATGATGGCACCTTTACCTTTACACCGGCGGCCA
The DNA here is from genome assembly GCF_900114415.1 of Shimia haliotis. Lineage (GTDB taxonomy): Bacteria > Pseudomonadota > Alphaproteobacteria > Rhodobacterales > Rhodobacteraceae > Shimia > Shimia haliotis. The sequence goes on from NZ_FOSZ01000008.1 coordinate 1,313, forward strand.
ATGTCCATCACGACAATGTGCCCCTGACGATCTCAATCACGGATGGAACGGACACGACGGTTGCGCAGGCTGTCGTCGACATCACCCCGGTCACAGACACCGCGTCGCCAACATTGACGGTCTCGGCTCAGCAGGACGTGATGTCGTTTGACAAAAACTCTGCCAGCGCGATTTTCACAAACCAAAACCTGCCTGCGACCGCCATGTCTGGTTTCGCCATCGAAATGACGGTGATCGGCGGCCAACAGGTAGCGTCGGCGGGAATCCATGGTGCGACGCTGATGAGCTACGAGACCTCGCCCCATAATGACGAAATCTATATCTACAAGCCGGATTCGTTGACGGTTCGAGTCGGCGGAGTGGAACATGATACCGGAATTGCCTTGCCCAATGACGGGCATGACCACCGTATCGGCGTGGCCTGGGACGGCGCCCATGGAACGCTGGACCTGATGATCGACGGGCAAGTGGCCAAGCATATGACCGGTGTAGCACAAGGTTATTCCGTTCCCGGAGGTGGGGCCCTCGCCTTTGGAGGAGATCAGGACACGATGCGCGGTGGGTTCAGCAACAACGACGCATTCAACGGCCAGATATTCAGCGCGGCCATGTCGTCGGTTGCGGTTGATCCGGGAGATTTACAAGGGGTGTCCTTGGGCCAGCATTTGGCAGGGCAGCCGGGCTTGCTGACCGATATCCTCATGGTGAACGGCCAAGTGCAAGATCAGACCGGGCACTTTACCTATGGAACTCACGGAGGCTTCACACACAACACGGTGAAAGTGGACACGACAATTGCAATGCCAAACCCAGGCGCCACGCTCGAGATATCACTGACTGACGGGGCGCCCGCAGATACTGATGACGATATCACGGGTCGTAGTCTGACTGGTTTCCTAGCGGGGACAACCGTCTCGGATGGCCACGGGCACCAAACTCAGGTTGCCGGGCCGACAGATGTTGTCGACCTCGACGGATGGGCTTTGGACAGCCTGACAGCGCAGCTTCCCGCAGGGGTGCGGGCCAACATACAAGTGGGCTTGATCGTTGAAACGACCGGCCCAGATGGGGCCACTGAAACGGTGGTGACGAACCATCCGGTGATGCTTGACCCCACACAGGCTGTGCCAGCAGCCAACGTCGCACCGGCACCGGCACCGGTAGTATCTCACGATGAACCAATGGATATCGGTTTTCAGTCTTCAAGCGCCTCGCTCGTAGCGGATTCGCCGGACATGGCCCCGCAAGACACGGTCAGATCCGAGGGTGCAGATGAAATTCACATGGTCGAGCATTCGGCCACTGAGGACGCCGGCGACGGCCATACGAACCCTTACCTTGAAGCAGTACGCGCGGGCTCGGGTGCGGACGGCTCATCACAAACGCCCGACAACGGGCATGATAACCCCTACACTGCGGCGCTCGGAGTCGATGCGACCATGCCGATCGATGATCCGACGATGGACCCAACCACGCTGGACGATCCTACGACGTCTGACGATCAGATCGTTGGTGGCGCGAGCGATCATGCCGAGGCAGACCTGCCTCCGGATGACCCGAGCGTGCCGCTGCCGGAAGACGACGATCCTTCCACCAACTCCGGCTAGGCCGATATCCGACAATTCAGCCTGTTCGTGACTGTCATGCGATCAAAGGCGATGCAGGGGTCTCTGGCCGGCTTGCATATTTGTCGTCCGTCACGTTGTCAGAAAGCTCTAGCTGTTTCTGGCAATCGGCTTCCGTTCGAAGGAAGCCGCCTTGGCTCTGCAATCAAGATACGCTCCATCGAGACTTTACTCGAACAGATTACCATCCTGATCAGACTGGTCCGCCTCCCGGGACGCTTTCATCTCGTGAAACGCGTCCGCGACGAACTCGGAAGGCGACTGAATGAACTCCCGGAAGAGCTTGAAGTGCTGGGTCTCTTCCAGTGTCGTTTCGGCAATCCCGTGTCGTTTGATTTCAAGCAAGCGGGCATTCGGCAAGGCCATCAGGATTGGAGAATGGGTAGCCATGATGACTTGCGAGATAGCCCTTGCCGCCCCCGGCCTCGTCATAGCCGCTGAGCGCCGCAATGGCCTCCACCAAGGTCGATTTCCCGGCGCCGTTTTCGCCGATCAGAATGGTCACAGGGGTCGTGAACCGCAACTCGAACGCGTCGCAGTCCAACCAGGGAAGGTCGTGGGGTAGCCGGATTTCCGCGCCATGATGTCGTCTCGCACGACGACGCGTTGAAGAAATGGCGCGGGCAGCTTGGTGATTGCTCTGCGACGGCTCATTTGTGGCCAGTGCTGCTACAAGACGGTCGGGAAGGGCGAAGAGGCGACCGGCTCAACGGCGCGGCACGGTGTAGAGAGTGTAGCTGTTGGTCTGCGTGACCATCGAGGACGAGGTTTCGGACACCAATGTTGCTGCCGCCGCGCTCCCCGTCGAGCATGTTACGAGGTCTGCCGCATCATCCAGGAACTCGACCGTGAAGGCGGACTCGCCGGTGAGTTTGCAGTCGTCATCAGCGGAACGGTAGCCCCTCACGAAAACCAGATCGGGGTCTGGCTCGCTGATCCCGCCGCTCGGCACCGGCTCGCTACAACCGGCGAACATCCCGGCACATAGCAGCAAGCCGACTGCGCTCAGGCGCTTGCTTGCGTTAACTGACGGCACAAACCCGTCGGTGGAGGAATCGCGATATGTGAAGCGGGTCTTCATTTTGAGGTCTTCCATTTCTTGATGATACGGACGACCAGCGCGCTCGCCAGGGTGACCGCTCCGGCCAGGACGAAAAGCCAGCCTAGGGCCAGCAGGTGGAAAGGCTCCTGCAGGATGCCGTCCTCGTCGACATATGATCCCTGCGCCGCGTATCCCGCCCAAAGCGCAAGGCCCAAGCCCAGCAATACAATAGAGATGAGCGTCAGCTTGCTCATGTCCGTACCCTCCATCCTGCGCCGCGATGAAGAGGGCAAAACGCTACGGGGCCGTCGATCGGCCTTCCCACACGGGTCACTCCCACTCGGCGGCAGCCGTTCGCCATTGTTTCTCGTCACTGTCCCATGTGCTGGCCGTCACACAAGGAGTCGGGTTGATGCCGCCGCATTGCGAGCCATGGACATCCACCAGAAGGATCCTGTTCGGCCCAAGATCGGCCAAGCCCCATCCCTGGTTCAACAGGGACTGGAGGACATCTTCCACGAGAAAATGCGACATGCATCCACCGGTGCCGCAGTAAAGCGATGCGGCCGTCGAACAGGAGAAGCCGCGCTCGTTCAGCACCCAGTCGTGGCTCATATCGCCGTCTAGGTCGATCCGGTCAACGGCCTCCCATTCGAGGTGGAAGGCGCCGTCTTCGAAATCTGCGCAAGCCTAACGGGCCGTCTCGACTTTTTGCTGCAGCTGCTCGGGCAAATCGGACATATCGGCAGACGAGGCCGGCACAATCAAAGAAAGCCAGAATGCGGCACAAACCCCGAGAAAATTCAAGGATTTGCCCGCCCGATTCTGCGGTTTCACGTCACGCCAGAGCATCAGTTGCATTTGTCATACTGGTAATCCCCATATTCCAGCCAGTCCTTGCCACCATCCTGAAAGACCAGCGTTTCCGATCGATCCTCGCCAAGGAGCGCAACGACGAACCCTCGCGGCGCTTCCGTATTTCCAAAGAAGCTATAGGCCGTCATGGCGCGGGTCACCTCGCCATTCACAGTCAGCAAGGCATCCCATTCGCCATCCGGGGTGTCGAGGATCACGTACTCAATCTGGCGTTTCACCGCGCCGCCACCGCAATAGACCACGCCCTCCGGTGCCTCGGTGCGTGCAGCCTGCTGTATTGCACCGCCACAGGCAGATTTCAGCGACTTGATGGCAGCGCTCGACCCTGTCAGGTCGAAGATACCGTAAGTGACGTCCTGATCGATCATGGAAAGGTTGACCGAGGCATTAGCCGCCAACTGATCCAGAACGAAGCCGTAATCCTCCGCATCGTTGAACGAGATCTCGACCGGGAAGTTGTCAACGATCTGAACGTTGGCGTTGTCCTGCCCGACCTGGAAGGCACCAACTTCGGTCGTTCCGTCCTTCATGAAGCGGATGGACAGTCCCTGCTTGGTCTCGATGTCCTCGCTATCCTCATAGCCCGCGGGCGCGAAACGGATCCGGCCACATTGAAGTTCCAGCGTCGAATCGTTGGATTGAATGAACGCATTGGCCGTTGGGGCGGCTACGAACGTCCACTCGGCCAGAACAGGCGTGGCAACACCGGCGGCCAAGACCAGTCCCAAGGATATCTTGCACTTCATTTGAGTCTTCCCTCCATTATCGGCAGCTCAATCTGGCACGTCATTCACGCCGCGGGTGGGCCATATGCGTTCTCCCCCTCCTGCGACGGCCGGGTCAGCCACCAGATCATCATGACGGACAGCACCAGTTGCAGCCCCCACACCACGATCATCCCGGTCAAGCCGAGGAATGCCGCAGGTCCACGGAGCGCCTCCGGGTCGTCCACCCCGCCTTCCAGCACCGAGAAGACCGCAACACCGCTCAGAAGCGCAACCATGGTTGCGACCCCCAACGCCATTGGCAGGAGTAGATACCATCCCGGTCGCCCGGTATCGTGCAAGCGGCGCCAGCCCGCAGCAAGCATTGGCAAAAAAACCGCGAGTTGAAATCCCGAGTTGAGGATGTTTGCACTTTCGCCAGTGTCTGGGTTGGTGCCGAAAAACGCCTGGTCCAGAAACGTCAGGACGATGCTGCTCAGGATGACGAAGAGCGCAAACCACCAGTACTCGGACCGCGTCGCCCGTCCGGAAAACACAGCGTATTTCGAAAGGCAGACCTTGATCGATTGCACGAACCCCATGGCGAACACTCCCTATCCGTGAACTCTTCGTATCGTTCTGCAGTTCATAGAAGAATCCTGCGCAGGTCAAGTCGCCAGATCGGGCATTCGCAGCCGCCTGACGAGGTTTCAATCAGGGAGGACTTTGGATACCTTTGGAACGAAAAGCATCGGCGGCCATCGTCATCGCGGCGCTCGCGGCCGCTTTCTGGGCCGGCTCGGAGGTGCAGAAGGCGGCGTATCTCGACCAGTGCCTCGATCTGGGCGGCGGTCAGAACCCCGGCAATCACCCGATATGGGTGATCGAACAGGCCCCGCCCTCCCTTCAGCTTGGACCGGTCGTGATAGCGGCGCAGGGGGGGTGTCGGCGGTGAAATTCGTGGAGATCCGGATGGCCAGTCGCTCGTCGAATTGAGATTGGCCCCCGACCTTGCGGCGACCCTGGCAGCCTTCACCAAGGCCTCTGTTGGCAGCACACTCGACATCCGGGTGGATGGAAACCTGGTCCGCTCGGTCAACATCGCCGAAGGCATTGAGGGTGGCCGCACTTGGTGCAACCGGCCACATGTCCACCGAGTGCCTCGGTTCGGCAGGTCTCAAGCGCTGACATCACTTTGAGCTGGCTCAGGTTAATGTGCCCTTCGTTTGCCTGCCTATACGCAGGGCCATGTTTGCGAAAGATGTCTGCAATCTCCAGCGTCGGACGAGACAACGTCCCGGCGCGTCACTCCAAGCTTCGGCGCAGGGTCTGATCCTGCAGGCCAGCCAGCAACTCGTAGGGGCTGACCGTGTCCTTGATCGTCTTGGTGGCCACAAGGGTGTACTGCGCCGTTGTCGTCAGCTTGGCATGGCCCAGCAGCACCTGAATGACCCGCACGTCGGTGTTGGCCTCGAGCAGATGGGTCGCAAAGCTGTGCCGAAGTGTATGCAACGTTGCCGGTTTGCTGATCCCAGCCATGTGTTTGGCGGAGGTGAACGCCCGGTTCAACTGGCGTGATGAGATCGGGTTGATCTTGGGCTTTCCCGTAAAAAGCCACCCTTCAGGCCGCGCCTCTTTCCAATACTCGCGCAGCAATCCCAATAGCCCGGGCGACAACATCACTTTGCGATCTTTGCCGCACTTGCCCTGATCCACATGGATCAGCATCCGATCGCTGTCGATATCGCTGATCTTGAGGTTGCAAACTTCCGAGGCACGCAGCCCCCCGCCATAGGAGATGCTGAGGGCGGCCCGATAACTCAGCCCAGGTCCCGGCGTCGCCATCAACAGGTCTGATACCTCCTGCACGCTGAAAACCACCGGCAGCTTCTTGGGTTGGGTCTTGAACTGCATGAAGCGCTTCATGTCCTCGCGCCCGCAGGTGATGCCGAAAAAGAACCGCAGCGCAACGATCCGAGTGTTGAAGGTCGATGGCGTCACACCTGCGTCGGTCATGTGCAACTGATAGGCGCGAAGCTCTTCCGGCGTGGCCGCATCAGGCGAATGGCCAAGGAATGCCGCAAAATCTTTGATTGCCCGGATATGGGACTTCTGGGCCTTATCACCCATCCCCCGAATACGCATATCCTCCATCATCCGCGCACGCAGCGGGCTCATCTTCTCCTCTGTCATGAAATCCTCCTGTCATCAGATTGAGAAACCTCAATCCTCAAACAGGTTCGACAGATCGCAAAATGCACCACCTAGCGTCTCGTACGCTACAAAAGCAAAACGCGCCAATGCCGCGGAGCGGCTTAGTCCTTGGGACGTTCGCACCAGTTGAACCGATCCATGCGCAGGGCCGCAAGGTCCCGCAACACGGCCATCCTTCTCAGGCTCGCGAATGACTGGTTTCTCCGCTGCGCACTCCTCAAGGAAATCGCATACATGCAGCGTTTTGCTGAAGATCGAATTTAGGGTTCCTGCTAAAGACCTTCGAACCACGTCAAAAATTGCAATAAGATCAAAGCGAATGTCCGGCGCTGCGGTGGCTATCTCTTGCGTCTAACTCTCGCTCAGCCGTTTCTCGGCGTCTTTCGCTAGTTTCCAGCTGGTCTCTAGTCCCGCCTGAAGCGTCTCGTAATTCTGTTCCTCTTGCAGCAAGTCGGCCAATGTAGTGACTGACGTGAGATGTGATTTCATCAATAGCGCCACGCAATGCGCCAAGCCATTCACCTTGCTTTCGATCCTGCTGGTCGAGCGTTTCTCCAAGGCGTGCAGTTCCTTGGCTGAGCTCTCGCAGGCCGTCACCAACCGTTCGACGGATGCGAGCAATTCGCGTTCCAATGCTGTCAGGGTCTGTGTCATCTAGGGTTCCATTATCTCGATGCAGATGATCGGCGTCCCCGCCATCGTGCAGGTCTTCAACTCCGTCCGGTTCGGGTCCAACGACACCCATGTCTGCCCGGACTGTTCGATCCGTGTCAGGCCAAGTTCCGTCAACTCCGAATCCGCCATCAAACCCATCCAAAACCAACTCGCCAGCAGCACTGTCGCGATCCAGGCTGAGACCATCACCACGATCACCCAGGGTGAGATCGTCAACCAGCGCCTGATCGTCTCGCTCCGCCGCTCCAACTCGCTCTTGCTGTCGCTGAGAAAGAACCTGATATCGGTCTCGATTGTATGCAGCGCGCTGGTCGCAATGCTGCTGAAATCGCTCCTGAAGCTCTCCAGTTGAGATGCCATCAAGGCGGCGTGGTCGCTCCGGATCGTCTCCAGGTCCGCGTTCAATTTCTCGGCGAGGCGGTTCGGCTTGCCAGTCGTCATGGAAAATCTCTCCTTTCAAACGCCAGCGCTCGCCGGTGTCGGGGTCTTTCGCTGTGAGATGGGCTTTGCCGACGCGGGGCAGGTCAAAGCCTGCGTCGGCGAGAGCGTCCAACATGCTGGCGCGATAGCTTCTGGAAAGCTTGGGGTTACAAAGCTATAGGTTGTGCCAGATACAGCGTTTGCGAGATAACGAGAGAGGGGTTTGAATTGAAAGTATTTATTAGCTGGAGCGGCGACCGAAGCAAAGAAATGGCGAAGGCGTTGCGAGATTGGTTGCCAATGGCGCTCAACTACGTTGAGCCATTTGTATCAGATAAAGATATTCAAGCCGGTGATCGCTGGGCACAAAAGATTGCGGGCGAACTGGAAAGCGCGAACTTTGGGATAATTTGTATTACTCCTGAGAATATTTCTTCAGAATGGATACTTTTTGAGTCCGGCGCTCTTTCCAAGTCAATGTTGGATGGCAAAGTAATCCCTCTTCTTTTCGACCTTGAATTAAGCGACCTGACTGGGCCGCTGTCGCAATTTCAAGCGCAAAAACTTGAAGCAAGCGGCATCATGGAAGTTGTGAAATCAATCAATGAGATCGCAGAGAAGAAAACTGCCGACGACATTATTGCTCGGTCTGTTCCTGCTCTTTGGCCTCAATTGGAAACTGCTCTCACTGAAATACCGAGTATAGCTCCGACCGCAAAACATCGCCGACCAACGCCTGAAATTTTGGAAGAGCTTGTGACAGATGTTCGAGGCTTAAATTCTCGAATGAGAGGTTTTGATCCTGAGCTTTTTGAGCGTGAGCGTTTCATGCGGAGCCGGAAGTTCCGGTTCCATCCCATGATGTTTGAAGAGCTAGCACATATGTCAGGCGATCCTGACGACGGACCAATCGCTTTGGTTGCGATGGCCGGTATGGTTCGGGATGACATGCCGTGGCTCGCCGAGATGCTCACCGAAGCTTACCGAGAAGTGCGCGACAGTGGTCCAGAAAAGGCTGAGCGAGCACTTCATAGAATTCGCCGCTCAATAAAACACATGTCCCATAGCAAGATGTCGCGCGAACTGATGGGTGGCTCCAAAGAGAGAATGATGATGATGGAAGAATTGCCAATGCTATTGGATATGGCGCTTCATCGGATCTCCGATAGGGCCGAGGCCAAAGAAAGCAATTTCAGCGACGAAGATGATCCACTCGAATAGCGGCTCTTTGGTGCGGGCTTTTCCCGCGCCGGTGGGGTTTGAAGGGGAGGCTTGCCGCCCCTCACAAGTCCCGCCGATGTAATCGGTGGGTAACCTTGCTCTCCGCTCTTTGTGGGGGTCTGTCGCACTCATGCTCTGAACCCAGCCGCTTCGATTTCAGCAGGGCTGGCGAGGTTCGCGGCCAGCAAAGCGGTCACTTGGCCGGGTGTTATGTGGCGGCAAAGGGGGTGCTTGTCCTTGACCCAGTCGGACAAACCTTTCAGCAATTCGGCCTCTTTGGCCTTACCAGCTTCTCGTGCGTCCTCTACGTCCTGAAGGTATTTCAACCAACGTCCAGACGTGAACCAATTGTCGGAGAAGCACACCTTGGAGCGGGTGAAACCTTCGCTCTCGGTCGCATATGCCCGCACGGCGTCCTCGAGGCCTTTGGCGTCCACTCCGTCGGCCAGCGCTTGGCGGATTTGCGAGATACAAACCGCTTTGCCGCGAGCGCGATCCTCGGGATAGGCGGACAAAATCTTTTCTGAAATCTCATCCTCCACCGCTACCTTCGCGTGCGAAGGACTTGGTTTTTGATATGGTTTATATCTGTTCTTAAAGGATTTGCCCTCAGGGGCAGATGGCTTGCCCTCAGGGGCAAATGCATCATTTTCCCTTTCGGTCGGATCGATTTTCCCATTTGGGCAAATGGAGTTGCCCAAGGCATACCAACAGGTCCGGTCATAGCGATCATCGCTGAAATTGCCCTTGATGATCAGTTCTGCGCTGACCAACTTTTCGAGCGCTGTTCGGATCTGCTTTTCGCTCAGATAGGGGAACAACTCACTAAAGGCCGAGATCGAATTGTAAGTCCAATACCGCCCGTCTCGAAGGTTGCGGCGATTGGCTTGGTTCTTCTCGATCCAGAAGGTGATGTTCTGGAAAATCACCGCCGCGTTCAGACCAACACGTCCCGCGATTTCGGGATCAAAGCTATGCCGGCTCATGATTGGCCCCCGAAATACGCACAAACGTGCGAATTTTGTACAGGTTTTGTACGAGAAATCGGCCGTTTCAGCCGATTTCGGCCTGAAAGCTCACAGGCCTTTTTGCAAGCTTCCGCACAACGTCCTGTAAATAAGCCATATTTTTCAAATGGTTTTGGCGACCCCGGCAGGATTCGAACCTGCAACCTGCCCCTTAGGAGGGATGCGTTCATAGCGCTATTCCTTTTGTGATTTCTTAGAGTTGGGTGTTTGTACAGCGTCATCCTGTACGTGGTTTGTACGAAAACGGGCCCTAATGTCAGCCTCATCGGTCTCGGCGTGGGCATAGATGCGCATGGGCAAATTAGGGTCTGACCAGCGGCCAGCCTTGGCCGCGGTGACGGGATCGACGCCCTGCCGGACGACTAATTCAGTGAAGAACCCGTGCCGTCCGGCTGGGTGCGCAGAAAGGTACGGGATGCCCGCCCGCTTGCAGATTGTCTTCCAGCGCGTGTTGTAACCTGTCGAGCTGCCATAGCCGAAGATGCGCGCTTTCATCAGCTTGCCGGTCTTGCGGTTCTTGGGGCGTTTGGGCAGCAACGCGAGAAGCTCGTCCATCATCTGAGGTGAGACAGTGATCCAGCTTTCTGGGTGGCCCTTCTGCGCCTTCACTCGGACTTTGTTCTCGTGCGGCCGAAGGTCATCCGGCTCCAGCGATACGGCCTGATCAATCCTTGCAGCCGTCTCAAACATGAAACGGACCAGCGCGGCATTGTACGGATCAGCAGCACCGCAAAAGGCTTCGATCCATTCCTTGTCAGCTGGCGTGCGCTCTACACGGCTAAGCTTCCCGCGCCGCTTGTCCTGCGCGATCCGCTCGAATTTATCATAAGGCTTTACGCGGATCAGAGGTGTGCCTTCCAATTCGTGCGCATTGTTGATCACCGCACTCGCGGGCGTCACGATTTCGCGCCACCAAGTATCGGTCGACGCTTTGGGTTTCAGTTTCGGCCCAAGGCTCTTCAATAGTGCGCCAGATATCGCACCGAGCGACAAGTCACCGATTGCTTCGACAATCGGGATCAACTGCTTCGCTGCTTTGGGGGACGCGTTGTAGAGCATGATTGCATCAGAGAACGTCTTGCTCGGTTCGTCGCCCACGACATAGCGTCGAATTTGGCGTTCGGTCTCATGGTTTATCCAGTCCCGTGCACCCTCTTCTGTAGATGCCTTAGTGCTTCGCCGGTATGGGCCGGCGATTGGCCTGCCGTTGTATTCGATCCACCCCTTGGCCCAATAGACGCGGCCCCTCTTATAAATTTGGAGCGGCATGACTGGCCTCCTTCAAAAATCGTGTCGATCTGCGCGGGCGTGATCAGCATGGTCCGCCCAAGGCGGTAAAATGCGCCCGTCTCGTTTGCCCGCTCACGCAACGTGCGTTCTGAAATATCGATCCCCATCCCGGCCATAACTTCGACCCACTGCGCGGGCGTTTTCCCGAGCCCCAGGATCTGAGAGCTGTCTGAATAGTTGGTCTCTGCCATTTCAGTTGTCCTTGTCCGCTTAAGTTGAATCGGCGACACGCATGGAATCGCTTGTTCTGCACCTTCTGACGTGGTCAGATGTGATTAACAGTAAATGTTCGTCATTTTTTGCAAAGTTCGCGAATTTCGACGAAGTAGTCAATTGGAAAATTTCGATGCCGCAGAAACATGCTGATCTTTTTGCTGCAATGGGTGCTCGTCTCACCATTGCTCGCAATGAAATCGGCTTCTCACAAGCGGCCATGGCGGAAGCTATCGGCGTCTCACCCCGCGCGTATCACAGCTACGAAAAGGGCCAGCGCGGAATGCCTGTAGAAGCCTTGGTCGCGATGGGTGAGCGGTTCGAGGTGGACGTGCCCTGGCTGCTACTCGGCACCAAATCCATTCGGGCTGGGCATGATTTCGAGGCGCTCAAACACATCGAAAGCTCGCTGGATAAGCACCTCACCGATGAGGGCATAAGAATCAAAAGCGAAAAGCGCGGGGCCATTGTCGCGCGCTGGTATCAATCGCATGTCGAAGGTCGTGAAGTGACGGATGATGACGTGCACACATGGATCGAGTTGGTAAGGGAGTAATCTGGTGAACAAGGCAAGCAAACGCTGGAACATGTTGCGGCATTCGGTCTTGGAGCGCACTCGCCGTGAGGTGATCGAACCCTTCGGGCCGCTTTACCTGATCTTCCTGGGAACCAGCGTGTTCTTCCTGATTGGCTTGGGTCGACTATCACTGGCACAACAGACCGCCGAATACTCGGTTTTGGCCGCCATCATGATTTTTGCCATCGCTGCGGCTGGCTTTGCACTTCCATTTTTGACAGGCGCGGTGCTGACCCTTCGCGCGGCCGATCGAAAACTGGAACGTCTCCAACGCGGGTGAACCGATGGCTTTCGGCGTCTTCATCCACCGCAGCGACTCGATCTACGACGATATTCCCTCGGAGCGGTATCAGTTTCCCAAGCAATACCTCTCTCGCGCCCAACAGTGCGAAGGGGATTGGATCGTCTACCTGGAGCCAAGCAAGGTCAAAGAGACCAAAGGCTATTTTGCTGTCGCTATGGTCCAGGAGATCATTCCGGATCCTAGGAAACCGGACATGTTCTTGGCCGTGATTGAGCCGGGAACGTATCTTGATTTCGGCGACCCAGTTTCATTCCGGGACGAGAATTCGATCATCGAAAGAGGATTGCTGAACGATCAAGGCAAGATATCTGGACGCGCGCAAGCTGCGGTAAGAGCCCTTTCAGCTGAAGACTTTGCCCGAATAGTCGAACGTGGACTTGGACGAGATGAGGGCATCCTGCCTCGCGTAGGCGGCATGATGCAAATGCCTGGGTTTCAAGATGCTCAAACACCTTTCCAACACCTGCCTGCACGGGAACGCGTCAACCAGCTGACCAACCGCGCGGTTCGCGATCGAAATTTCAGAAAGAACGTCCTGCGCGCCTACGGCGAGCGCTGCGCCATCACTGGTTTACGTCTGATCAATGGCGGCGGCCGTGCCGAAGTGGAAGCCGCTCATATCAGACCTGTAGAGCATGACGGCCCCGACATTGTCAGCAACGGTCTCGCCCTGTCCGGAACCGCGCATTGGATGTTTGATCGGGGCCTCGTTGGATTAGCCGACGACCTGACTATTCTGGTTTCCCGCCAAAGCAATGACATCGAAGCCGTGACATCGATGATCAACTCATCCGGCAAGATCTTGGTGCCGGACCGCCTCGCCAACCGGCCAAGGACTGAGTTTGTAACCTGGCACAGAGAGAACTGTTTCAAGCATTAACGATACTCAGTGCGGACCTTGGTGCAAAACGCAGCTAACGGCAGAAAAGAGCCTATTCTGTTGAAAAACTCACCCTTGATCGAGGCCGAAGTCACTGATTCAATTTCCATATTGAACGGGGGATTGAGTGATGATGGGACCGAGACAAGAAGCGCAGGCGGCTTTGTTTTACGAGTTTTCGCTGGAAGATCATGTGCCTCAAGCCCACCTGTTGCGCTCGATTGATCGGTTTGTCGATCTGAGTGGCATTCGCACCCATCTTGCGGAGTTCTACAGCCACACGGGCCGCCCTTCTGTCGACCCTGAACTCCTGATCCGCATGCTTCTGGTGGGGTATTGCTTTGGCATCCGCTCCGAACGCCGCCTGTGCGAGGAAGTGCATCTGAACCTGGCCTATCGATGGTTCTGTCGGCTCGACCTCAATGACCGCGTGCCCGACCATTCGACCTTCTCGAAAAACCTACATGGGCGGTTTCGGGAGAGCGAACTGCTGCGCCATTTGTTTGAGACGACTGTTACCCGTTGCATCGCAGAGGGTCTCGTGAGCGGCCAACGTATGGCCATCGACGCCAGTCTGATCGAGGCTGACGCCAACAAGCAGAACTCGACACCGAAGGAAGAATGGGACGCGACAACCATTGATCCCATGGATGCACCACGCGCCGTTCGAGAGTATCTCGACACATTGGATGAGGCGGCCTTTGGCGCTGCCAGCAATGTGCAGCCGAAGTTCACATCACATTCCGACCCCGCCAGTCAATGGACGGCAGCCCGCAAAGGTCCTGCATTCTTCAGCTATTCCGACAATTATCTGATCGATACGGATTATGGGGTCATCGTCGACGTCGAGGCCACACGATCCATTCGGCAGGCCGAGGTTGGGTCCACCAAAACAATGCTCAGGCGCGTGAAAGACAGGTTTGATCTGCACCCGGAGCGCCTGATCGCAGATACCGCCTATGGCACCGGGCCGATGTTGGGCTGGCTTGTCGAACGCAAGATCGCCCCACACATTCCTGTCTTTGACAAGTCCAGCCGCAGCGATGGCACATGGACGCGTGCTGACTTCGAATGGGATGCAGAGAACGATCAATACATCTGTCCGGAGGGGCACGCGCTGAAGCAGTTCCGTCGCAACTATTCCGACCCGAACCGAGGACCCACCGGCAAAGGCACAGCCCGCTATCGCGCATTGAAACTGACCTGCCAGGCCTGCCCATCAAAGGCCAAATGCTGCCCGAATGCCGACGCTCGCAAGATCACACGTGAAGAACACGAAGACGCACGTCAAGTCGCTCGCGACATCGCCAAGACCCGCCAATACGAGATCTCAATGAAGCTCCGAAAGAAGGTCGAGATGCTCTTCGCTCACCTCAAACGCATTCTCGGCCTCGGGCGGCTCCGATTACGCGGACCATGCGGTGCAAATGACGAATTCCTCCTCGCCGCAACCGCCCAAAACCTCCGCAAACTGGCAAAGATCTTTCCCGCACCGCAGCAAACGCGCAAAGCCTGATAGAAAAGGCGCTCGCGCTATGTTCAGCACCGCGCTTTCTGCGTCAGCAACACGTTGTTTTTCCACAGAATCAGCCCAAAGTGAACAATGCTGCATCGCGTTCCAATGTAGGCTCTCATAGCCGAGGATGAAAAAGTGACAAAATCAAACCGAGTTTCGCCAAGGGTTTGTGGCAGAGTATCGACACCGGTAAGATCCAAAATGCTTGTAAAATTGGCCTGTGATCTGTCAGATGCCAGCGGCAGAAGGAGAGCCATCCCTTCACGAGGACTTGATCATCGCTCATAAATGAGGCCTTGAACCTATAGTGGCTTGAGGTTCTACAAGGCACTCGAGGCATCCAAGCCGCGGCTGGAGGTGCACAAACAATTTCTTTGGAGTAGGACCTATGCTGACCCGGCGCCATTTCATTTCCACGTCCACTGCGATGTTTTCGTTACCGATCGCGGGACCGGCTTTGGCCAGTAGCTGGCCAACGACCGGCCAAAAAGCGTCGTGGGATTCTCAGGTAACGCCCAGCAACTATGACCCGGCGACATCCAATCCGTGGGGGCTGCATCCCCGTTTCTTGCCGCAACGTGTTGCTGCGAAAGATGGCCTTGTGCCAGGTGACATCCATGTCGATGCAGTCGCCCGCTATCTCTATCACATTGAAGAAGGTGGTACAGCGATGCGGTATGGAGTGGCGATCGCGCGTGGAAATCTCTACGAACCAGGAACCTACACCATTCGGCGAAAGGTCGAATGGCCACACTGGACCCCAACAGCGTCAATGATCGAACGAAATCCGGAAAACGCAGAATTTGCGGATGGGATGGAGCCGGGGCCGAAGAATGCACTCGGGTCACGTGCTCTTTATCTCTACGTTGGCAACCGAGACACTTACCTTCGCATCCACGGGACACCTAAACCTTGGTCGATTGGCGGTCGAGCGAGTTCTGGCTGCGTCCGGATGGTCATGGCACATATCAATGATCTCTATTCAAACGTCGCCATAGGGTCGACCGTATACCTGTATTCTGCCGAACAGAGTGTTGTTTCGGACAGCTAGTGCAGGATTGTGACGCGTTGATCTTCGCTCCGGCCCTCAACGTGGGCCGGAGATGTCAGGAAGATCGTTACGTTTACCGAGCAACACAAATCGGGTTGCCACCAGCGGTTCTGAGGGGAAGCAAGGTCTTTTCTACGGGTCCGTTGTGTTCATACCAGTAGCATCCGTCTTCTTCGCGGAGCCGGGCTGTTGCAAGGTTTTGACTTGGATCAGCCAGTTCCACGATAGCCTCTGGCACGTTTCCGATTTTTTGGGATCCGTTCTGATCTGTCGTCGCGCATGCGCCAAGCAGCAGTACCCCAAGTAGCGGTAGTCCGATCGGTCCGGCAAATTGCTGAGTCTTCATAAATTCCTTGTCGCCTTTCTTCGTTGATTGCGTGTCCGCCGATTGGTTTTATACTCGCGCGCCCCTTGGCAGCCGAAAACTATATACGAAACAAAATACCTCTTGAACCTCTAGCGACTGTAGGAGTTATGGTCCAGCCAAGCAATGATTCTGGAGATGCCGAATGGCCGCCAAAACTGAAACTGTGGTATCTGAAGTACACCCAACTGATAGAGCCAAGTCAGAAACATGTGCAAGTGAACATGCCTGCTGTGGAGGAAGCCATTCACACGAAGAGTTTGGTCCCGTGCCACAAGATGGAGCGGGCCGGAGTTTTCAGGTCAGCGGTCTTGATTGCGCAGAAGAAGTGGCGATCCTCAACAAGGTCGTTGGACCGAAAGTCGGCGGGGCGGAGCACCTGGCATTCGATGTCATCAACGGACGCATGATCATACTCCACAGCGCTGCCGCAGTGTCGGATGGAGAGATCACTCAACTGGTTGCGACCACGGGTATGAGCGCAAAACCCTGGGATGCCGAGAACGCTTCGGAGGATCAAGCTGCGCATCTTGCCCGTCAGCGCCTGTTCACAATGCTGAGCGGAGGCTTTTGGGCGGCAGGATTTCTGTATCACATCGCAGAAACCGGGATGGGCGGTGCGATCGGTCTCTTTTCCGGCCATGGAGAAGCAGTGATGCCTTTGGTCGAAGCGGGGCTTTTTGCTATCGCGATCCTGGCTGGCGTTTGGCTTGTCGCCCCGAAGGCGTGGTCATCCGCGCGGCGCGTATCGCCCGACATGAACCTCTTGATGGTGGTCGCTGTGGCCGGGGCTATCGGCCTTGGCGAGTTTTTCGAGGCGGCAACGGTCGCGTTCTTCTTCTCTCTCTCGCTGTACCTTGAAAGCTGGAGTGTCGGGCGGGCGCGGAACGCTGTCTCGGCTTTGCTCGACCTAGCGCCACCTACTGCAAGGGTTGTCTACGAAGATGGTTCTGAAGCAGATGTTCCGGCGTCAGCCGTCGCCATCGATGCACATTTCGTGGTGCGTGGCGGGGACCGCATTCCATTGGACGGGCAAGTGATCGAAGGCGCCGGGGCCGTTGATCAAGCCCCGATCACTGGCGAAAGCGCATTGGTGCCGAAGGAGCCGGGTGACGAGGTCTATGCGGGCACGATCAATGGCGAGGGCACGCTGACGGTACGCGCGACCAGGGCGGCCTCCGACACGGTGCTCGCCAAGATCATCCGCATGGTAGGCGACGCCCACACCCGCCGCGCGCCCGTGGAGCAATGGGTGGCGAAATTTGCGCGCGTCTATACGCCCATCGTGATGGCGCTCGCCATTGCCGTCGCGATGCTGCCACCGCTCGTATTTGGTGGAGCCTGGGATGACTGGTTCTACAACGCCCTCGTCCTTCTGGTGATCGCCTGCCCTTGTGCGCTGGTCATTTCGACGCCCGTGTCCATCGTCGCCGCGCTCACAGCCTCGGCCCGCGCCGGGGTGCTGATCAAGGGCGGTGCTTATGTCGAAGCTCCGGGACGCACTTCAGCCTTGGCCATGGACAAGACCGGTACGATCACCATCGGCGAGCCTGAAGTTGCTGCAATGTATCCGCTAGGGAATGCGTCGACGCAGGATCTGATGGGCGTAGCGGCGGCGCTTGAAGCGCGATCCTCCCACCCGTTAGCGCGCGCTATCCTTGTACGTGCAGAAGTCGACGGCCTTGATGTATCCGCGGCGGACGATACGCGGACCGTACCGGGGCGTGGGCTTGAAGGCAGGGTACAGGATCGGGCGGTCTGGCTCGGCTCTGACCGGTTCGCCGAGGAAAAAGGGCTTGGAAGTGCCATTCCGACAGACCTTCGGCACCGTATCGAAGTTGCCGGTAGTACGTTGGTGGCTGTTGGTGATGCAAATGGGGTGATGGGTATTCTGGAACTGCGCGACCGCATCCGCCCCGACGCCAAGGGAATCGTGGCTCGTCTGCATGCGCAGGGCGTGAAAACCATCGTCATGCTGACGGGCGACAATGAACGCACCGCGCGCGCGGTCGCGACAGAGGTCGGCATCGACGAGGTGCGCGCGGAGCTTCTGCCCGAGGACAAGGTGACGGCCATCGAAGACCTGGTCGAAGCGCACGATATGGTGGCCATGATTGGCGATGGCGTAAACGATGCCCCCGCCATGGCGCGGGCCCACTATGCTATCGCCATGGGCGCGGTTGGTTCCGACGCGGCCATCGAGACGGCGGACATTGCCTTGATGACTGATGACATTGGCAGGGTGCCCTGGCTCATAGGCCATTCCCGCCGTGCGATGTCGATCATCCGTCAAAACATCGCAACCTCGCTGGCAACCAAGGCCGTTTTCGTGGTGGCGACAGCGTTTGGGATGGCATCGATGTGGGGGGCCATTGCCGCAGATGTTGGCGTGTCACTGCTGGTTGTCGCAAATGCGCTCAGGCTGTTAAACGGACACCACGCGGAGACTCCGCCCAAAGGCGGTGACCGCGTCGGCGACAGACTGGCCGAAGGTGCTTTGGCGCACGGCCATTGAACGGGCTGGCACAGCACGCTAGTGTCAAGTTTGAAAAACCTCATGAAAGAGGCATTGAGCAGTGAATTTTCGAGTTACACGTCGCACAATCCTCCTGGGAGCTCTGGCGACAATTCTTTCTGGATGTGCAAACAAATTCCGCACTTAGAGGGGGCCGGAGGTGACCCGGGTGCGGGTCTACAAGGGGCAGCGCATGATTGTCCTTGATGGACCAGAGGGTGTTTTGCGCACTATCCCAATGGACCTTGGCTTTGCGCCTGAGGGTCACAAGCAATTCGAAGGGGACGGGCGCACGCCAGAAGGATCATACGTGATTGACAGGCGAAATCCCGAAAGCCTGTTTCATCTTTCCATCGGGATCTCGTACCCGAACGAGGCGGATATCGCATACGCAAAGGCTCAGGGCCGTTCCCCTGGTGGAGATATTTTCATCCATGGGGGGCCGCGCCCTGGCATTGACCCGACAAACAAGCGCGACTGGACGGCCGGATGCATTGCCGTTTCGGATCGGGAGATAGAAGATATCTATGCAATGGTGAAGAACGGGACACCTATTGATATCTACTCATAACCGAATTTGTCTGGAAACGGTGGCGGCTGTGCTTCTCAAAAAAACTGTTGTCGGTGCGGCAGACTGACAGTTTCAAGGTAGACTGATCAAACCGAAGAACACAGGTAATGAGCAAGATAGGCGAACCCCAGTTCAGTGGGGCTGGCGAACGATGAATGGTAGGGAAAGCTCTTCGAATGGCACTACGAAACTGAAAACGCTGCGAAATCTGAATTTTCCGACCTTCCTTGATCAAAATCGTCACGAAAACCGCTTTTGTAAAACCGAATTTAGACCTTCGAACAGCAGCACAAGAGCGATGATGGCAAGCGTGACAGTTGCAGCTTTGTCGTATTGGAACGAACGCACGTAAGTCTGAACGTACAGACCGATGCCCCCGGCGCCAACGATACCTAAGATCAAGCTTTCGCGGAGGTTCAGTTCAAAGCGGAAGACAGTGTCGCGGAGCACAACTGGTGCCATCTGTGGCCAGATCGCCCACCGCAATAATTGCGCTCGGCTGGCACCTGCGCTTTCCAATGCAGCAAGTGGTGCGGCACCGACATTGTCGATTGCTTCAGCATAGAATTTGGCCAGCATGCCGGTGGCATGAAAAGTGATTGCAAGAATACCGGGCAGTGGGCCCAGCCCGACTGCCCCCACCATCAGCATCGCCACCAAGATCAGCGGAATCGACCGGATCACTGCCAGCAGCGCACGTACCGGGCGCCAGATGGCTGCGGGTACAAGGGTCTCAGACGCAAGTACAGCCAGCCCCGCCGACAGGACGACCGCAAACAGCGTCCCAAGAATGGCGATTCTCAGTGTCTCGGTTAGGCCTGTAAGGACTTCCGGCCAGACAGAAAGGTCCGGTGGTATCATCCGGCCTAGAAATTCTGCTAGCCTCGGACCCGCTCCGGGCAGTTTTTCCAAGCCGATGTCAGCGTTTCCTGCAGCCCACAGCACAGCAAGCCCGAGTACCATCCAAACCAAGATCCGGCTCATCAGCTCACCACCCGCAATCCGTCACCAGGTACTGTTCCATGGTACAAATCGCTGATGTCATCGTTGCCGACCATCGCGGAGGGCTTGTCAAACAGCACCGCGCCCGCGCGCAATCCAACGATACGGTCGGCAAAGCGCCGCGAAAGCTCTGGCTGATGCGAACTGAAGACTACAGCGATGCCGCGATTTCGCGCTGTGTTGGTGATCAGTTCCAGAATGCGTTCGGCGTGGGCTGGATCGAGGTTGCTGACCGGTTCATCCGCCAGTATCAACTCAGGCTCCTGCGCCAGGCAGCGGGCGATGGCCACTCGCTGGCGCTGACCACCTGAAAGCTGATCTGCACGGCGCTGTGCCAACTCCGTTAGGCCGGTGTCCTCCAGCGCGATGGTCGTCTTGAGGTGATCCTGCGCACCGTATCGCCCCCAAAGCGACGGCCAGAGGCGCATTCGCCCCAGCCGCCCGTTCATCGCATTCTGGTAAACGCTCTGCCGGTCAACCAGGGCGAACTCCTGAAAGATGAAGCCAGTCTCTAGCCGGGTTTTTCGTTCTGGTGCCCGATCATTTGGAAGCCGGTTGCCCAGTACCTCAGCCCGACCGCGCCATCCCCGGACCCGCCCATCCAGCAAGGCCAGCAGGGTCGACTTGCCGGCGCCCGAAGGCCCCAGCAAGGCCACACATTCCCCCGGTGCCACCTGCAGCGACACATCCTGCAGGGCCTCAGCGTCGTCAAAGCAATGCGACACAGCATGGAGGGCAAGCGCTTGGGTCATTTTAGATAGCCGTAACGGCGTGCCATCTGCCTGACCCCGTCATAGACCTTGGGATCTGCTGCCACATAGCCGTCTGGGCCGTAGAGATAGGCCAGCAAATACTGGTTCTCAGCCTGGTTCAGGCGCAGCATGGCATCCACGAAGCGGGCCTGCAAGGCCGCATCTAGACCAGGCCGGGCAATGATGGCATGGCTGGGGATCTGCGCGCTTTCGCCCAGCACCCTGACCTCGGCCTGCTGCTCAGGCGTCAGATAAAGATCGGCATACTGGCTGGCACCCGCAGCATCCACTAACCCGTTGGCCATAGCCTGCATTGCCTGCTGATAACCACCGGCAAAGAACTTCTGGCCAAAGAACCGGTCCGCATCGCCTGCATCCGCAACGAGTCCTTCGCGCACAAACAGGTCGAGCGGATAGAGATAGCCGGACTCCGACACCGGATCGGCAAAGGCAATGTCACGGCCCTGCAGGTCGGCCAGCGTCTCGATGCCGCTGTCCTTGCGCACAAACACCCGGCCCGAATAGCTCGGCTGGCCGCGGTAAACCTCGGACAGAAGTGGCACCGCCCCGATCTGGTCTTCTGCCAGCACAAAGGGCAAGGCACCCATGAAGGAGATATCGGCATCACCATTGCGCAATGCCTCAACTGCCGCAGCATGATCAAAGGTAACAAAGCCGGTGACTGGAACCTCCAACTGCTGGGACAGCCAGGCAGTGATCGCCTCGATATCCCCCAACAGCTTCTCTGGGTTTTCTTGCGGAATGAAGGCGAGTTTCAGTGCCTCTTCCGCAGAGGCAGTTGCTGGCACTGTTAGGGCGGCAGCGACAGTGGTCAAAAAGGTACGGCGCGACAGCATCAGAACATCCTCTCATCAATCTCGGCTTGCATGGTTTTGAAAGCGTCCCACTGGAGGCTCGCCTCAGCCCAGTCGCCAGCGGCGCTGGCATCGCCAACTGCCTGAAGAATTGCGGCAAATCGGTAGATTTCTGGCTTAGCGTTTTGATTGATCATAACGCTCGCATCTGCCGCCAGATCCGGTGCAACAGTATCAATCAATACGGCGATGTTCTCCGCATCCCGCATCGGGATCAGTGTGTCCAGCGTCGAAGCAAAAGTGGTAAGCTCTTCCCACGACAGGCGGAACACGCTGTCTCGGCCTTCAAAGCGCTGGTAGGGCTCCTCACCATCTCCTACCGCGCGCAGATAGGCAGTTAAATCGGCGCGCTGTTCCGCATCCAAGCCCAGATCCTTGGTATCGTTGAACCAGTCTACAACCCCCGCTAGGGTCGCCAGCGATCCGTCATGCATGTAGGGCGCGGTGAAGTTGACATTGCGCAATGTGGGCGTTTCGAATGGGGTTGCGGTGCCGCCCGGGAACGGCGGCTCGGCCGAGCCAATGTCATAGGTCTGCCCATCTCGGAAAAACCGGTCCGGGGTGTGGCAGGAGGCGCAGGACCTGTCGCCAAGCCCGGCAAATTCGGTATTGAACAGTACCTCACCGCGTTTCGCAGCCTCAGAGGCCTTGTCAGTCAGCCGCCCGGCCTCGTCTATCTGTGGGTTGGGCAGAAAGTCAAAGGCGCGCAAGTAGGCGACCATCGCATCGAGTTGGAACGGCGTTGGCTCCGCTCCGGCAAACTCGGTCACGATCACATTGCGTACAAAACTGCGCAGGCTCGGCTCGCGCCCATCACGCCCGTAAGGCGCTGTAAAGCGGATGCCTCGCATTGACGGCGTATCCAGGTGATCGTCTTCCCGGTCATTGAACATCGGATTGAAGAAGGAGCTGTCCACATCCATCCCGCCAGCATGGCTAGAGAGGCCGGGGATAAAGAAATCCCGGTTCACATCGGACCGGTTGTGGCAAGTTGAACAGGCAATGCCCAGGTCACGTGCTGGGGAACCAAAGATTTCAGGGCTGTCGAACAGCATGTCGCCATAGGCCACAAGCGGCAGGTTGGCCTCATCCTCGCCAGCCTCTTCAAACTGGAGCACCAGCCGGGGTAGCTCGCGCTGATCAGCAATATTGGAGCCCGGTGGGAGTGTGGCGGGCAACACTACCGGCGTACCGGAGCGCACTGCGCTCTCCGGTGCCGGGGTCAGCTTGCCACGTTCGACAAAAACGGAGGGCAGATAGTTTGTCTCAATGTACTCCACGATAACTTTTTGCGCCTCAGCAAATCGCGCCACATTCGGGTCTTGAGCGCCATTGTTCAAAATACCGGTGCTACCCAGAGAAGAATTCAGAACCAGCCAGGCGCGACCTAGGTCGTGTGCGGCCTGCTTGTCCGCCGCCAGGATGCCGTCCTCGAACGCGCGGTACAAGGCCGCAGACTGCGCAACCTCAAATGCGGCTTCAGGCTGGCCAAGTGTCGCCTCGGCTGCCTCTAGGTGCTGCAGAATACCTTTGGCCAATGCCGTTGTAATGGCAGCAAACAGGGCCTGTCGGTCTTCCGCAGCCAGCGCTGCACGAATGTTCTGGGCGTCGCTATCCGATACCCGTGACAGTGCCTCCACCGCAACTGCGCTGCCGGGTGCCGGAGCAGTCCAATTGTTTTCAATCTTCTCCCAGGGAACGGGTGTCAAGTTCGCCATGAATAGGCTCAGCCGGTAGGCTGCGGCCCGAGGTGCCCAAGGGGCTTCTTCAATGGCAGTGGCCCCCACACTAAGCGGAAGCAGGCCAATCAAGGCAGATGCAATCAGGTGTTTCATGGTTCAGTCTATAATTATTAGCCTTGGCTAAGTTTTGTAGAAAAGTCTATGTCATTGTCAAGGCCCGCGTCGCTGGTGCATACACAATAAGGCGCGGCAAGCAGGGTTCCGCACCAGCAATAGACACCGAGAGCAGAATGACCGATCAGAAACCACAACTATTCGGACGTAAACCTGACGACCAGGTGAGCGGTTTCGAGGCAGCCCGCGCCGCCCGACAAAGCGAAGTTGTGGAGGATTATGTCGAGCTGATCGCGGAGCTGATTCACCAGAACGGTTCAGCGAGGCCCGTGGAGATTGCCGAGCGGCTCGGCGTGACCCAGCCCACTGTGTCCAAGAACCTGACCCGGCTTAAACGCGAGGGCTTCATTGTGCAGGAACCTTACCGATCAATACGCCTAACGGATGCTGGGCGGCGATTGGCCGAGGCTTGTCGAAAGCGGCACCGAATTGTTGTGGAGTTCCTTATCGCCCTGGGTATTTCCAAAGACGTGGCCGAGCACGATGCTGAAGGTATCGAGCATCATGTAAGCGAAGAGACGCTTCGCGTATTCAAGGATTTTTCACAGAGTAAAATGAGCCGATAGCGAGTTGGTTCATGCTATTGCCATTTGCCATAATGATGCGCTCAGGGGAGGATTGCATTCGATCCTGACATGCAAACCATGGCAATGCAGGGGCGCAAGGCCCCTGCGACCGAAGTTCAGTCAAGATCTGAGTTTTGCTCAGGAGCCGTCATCGTCTGCTTGAACGATTAGTTTGGCCTCGACGGGCAAGCCCCCAACCATTAGCGGGCTGTGGCTGTTGCCATTGAGGGAAACTTTTATCTCAACGTCGCCATCCGGCAGTGATGGGAGGTGTATCCAGTTGGCATAAAGGCGCCCCAGCTTTTCGCCGTTGATATAGACATGCGCGTGACCTTCACCAAGTATTTCCTCAGTAGAGGCATTCTCAGGAGAAAATCGGAAGTTTTGCGGTGTCACGTGCAAGTTCCAACCTGCCATCGGATCTTTAATCATCTTGATCGCCACGCTGGGGGCATTGCTGTCGGCCGGTAAGTTAGTGACAGCAGAGTGGTCATGGGCTGCCATCTCCGCATTGCTACCATGTTGAGACGGGTCAGCATGGTCGTGGCTGTCAAAGGTGCTGCCGCTGCCGGCCGCGATCACAAAGCCGACGCCGCCGCCAAAAATCAGCCCGATGGCGAAGAGAGCGAGTGAACGGGACATTTTGTCCTCCTCAATAAATGAAAGCTCCCGCCGGCGGTGACCGGCGGGAAAGCAATAGAGGAAAGGAATCAGGCGGCGGCGTTCGCGCGTTTGCCTTCAGCCTGCCAGAAGTATCCGGCAAAGCTTCCCAGCAACACCCAAGCGGCCATGCCGATGCCAAAGGCTCGGGCGGCAAATAGCGCGCCGATCTCGGTCGGAACCGGGCCAGCGAAGGTGTCGGGTTCAGGCGCACCGACGACGTGAGGCGCTATCAGCAGTCCAGCGGCGATCAGATAGCTCACCAAGTTGCCTCCAAAGGCGATCAACCACATGGCGACGCCAGCTGTGGCAACAGTAGCAGTCCACCATACTTGGCGCACACCGACATCTGCTGCGGCTACGCCTGGCACTTCAGGCGCCAGCGACAAGCCAGGCGCAAAGTGGAAGGCAACAAAGCCAGCCAAGCCCCAAAGCAAACCGGTGCGACCGTTAATCTCACGACCCTGTTGTTCGGCAATCGACATAAGCGCCACAAGGGCCAATGCATAGCCAGTATACGTCAGCATCGTGAAGATGATGCTTAGGCCGTCGCGCACCGGCTCGGCGAACATGCCGGGCAACTCGGGATGCGCAGTCACAGGATCAGCGCCAAAATGCACCAAATCGCCACCCTCATAAAGTTCGGCGTGGAGAAGTACAGGCTGCACGAAATAAAGCTGCAGCAAGGCGGCAATCAGCCCCGCTGCAGCACCAGCGAACAACGCGCTGGTCAGAATACGACTGAACATGGTCTTAGTGGCAGGGAAAGCCAGTTGCGTGGCGCACATCGTGAGCAGCGTCATGCAGGCCAGAAGCTTGAGCATGGCCGGTCACAGTAACAACACCCAAACCCAGAATAAGGGCGAACACTGCGGGCAGAATGGTTGATCCTACAGCGGATGCTTTGATAGCGTTTGTCGTCATTTTAGTCCTCCTTGCCGTCACACCCGACGGCGCAAGTTACGTTCAATATACGGCCGGTCTCCTGACTCGCGGGTCGATGCCGTCTTCCCCCTTCCCAGCACTCTCGCACCAGTGGAAATGGAAGGTAGCTCGCCGCTCACAGTCGCGGGGGCGGTTGAGGTTTCGGTGCCGCGATTTGGTCCACCGTCCTCATTCCCGTTTCAGCTCTAATGCATTTGCACCTTTGAGCACCGTAATGACTGTTTCTGTCCGATTAGGCGGTAGCAGGTCAAGTACGAAACCGGCATGCCTAAGTTCCGCAGCGCCAAATTGATTTGAAATCTGCTGCTGTCAACACTGTACTGAATGCAATAATTCACCGCAGGAGCTACTAATATCGTGGTGCGGGTGGTTTACTGCACATCTGCGGGAATGCGAGCAATAGCCTTGAAACGCAGCTTTCCAAGTGGCCTTGCATCCGCGAAGTTACCGTCTGGGCTTTCCTGATACATCCGGATGAATGTCAGGATGTCCGGCAGGTCTTGAGCAGTTATCTCACCGAAAAGATAAGCAGTCTTGTCGTTCTGTCGGACTGCAAGCGTTTGTGGTCGCATGCAGCCGGACATGCAATCGACGTGCTGCAATTTTGCCTTCACATTCGCTGCCTTTAGCGTTGATACCACTTGATCATACAGGGTTGGATCCGCGTCACGGCAGGTTCGGCATAAAGTAAGCGTTGGTAGGTGCATGCGCCGAGCAAGTCCTTTTTTGAGCAACCTTCTTTATGATTCAATATCTGCGGGTGGTTACTGGTTCGATTTCGAAACTTGGTTTTGTCGCGGTGCCTTTAGAAAAGTCAATACTTGAGCGATCGGCAAGCTCGCCGGAGTAGGCACCTACAATGCCAACATAGATTATTCAGACTTGTGGCACGAGAAATTTTTCTTGTCCGGCAAATCGAGGAAACAGTTGCTCAGGCAAAAAATCCGCCGAATGAAACTTGGGGCAATGTCTTCAATGATCGCCCTCGAAGTGCCTCTGGATCACTGGTACCACCAGCAGTAATCCGGCACCTCCGACAATGAATACGTCTGCCATGTTGAAAGTCGGCCAGTGTGCAGATCCAATGAAAAAATCAAGGAAGTCTGTTACGGCTCCATAATGGATGCGATCAACGACATTGCCGAGCGCGCCACCTATGATCGCCCCATACGCAATCGCTTCTATACTGCTCTCTGTGCGAAGCATCATGATCAGGAGCCAGGCACAAATGATAAGCGCAAGAAGCAAGAGGCCCCACCAGGGGGCGCCACCCAAAAGCCCGAAGGTTACGCCATCATTGCGATGGAACGTGAGATTAAGCCCGGGAAAGACAGCGATCCCGTCTTTTAGGGTATCGGCGCTCGCGACAACCCAGGCTTTTGTTACCTGATCAGTGGCGACGGCGCCGACGACAGCTAGTATGCCGAGTACTTGTGTTTTGTTGACTGTCAACATGTTGCAACGTAACTACTTTGGATACCATTGGCCGGTCTGCGCTGAAGCGGCTGAATAGGTTAGCTAGATTGGGGAAAGGACTTCCATAATTCGGCTCGGTTACCCTGCTGGGTAGCTCGAAAATATTTCGGTCGAGCCGTCTTTCTGGATCAAGAAGACGTCGTAGGCATCGCGTTCGTCTTCCGGCCCCATCCCTGGCGAACCATAGGGCATTCCGGGGACTGCGAGACCGACCGCATCGGGGCGTTCGTTCAGAAGGCGGCGGATGTCGGCTGCAGGCACATGTCCCTCGATCACGTAACCGTCCACGAGCCCAGTGTGACAGGAGACCATGCGCTGCGGCACTCCGTTGTCGAGTTTGAAGCGCACGAGAAGGCCGCCGAACATGTCCTGGCCTATTGGTGCGAAGCCGTTCTCCTCAAGATGATTCATCCAGGACAGACAGCAACCGCATCCATTGGTCTTGCGGACGTCTATTGGGGTTGCCTCCGCGAGGGCCTGCGCCGCCGGTAACAGGGCGAGTGTGATGGCAAGAGCTTGGATCATGCGTCTCATGGGTCAGAGCCTTTCGGTTGTCGTTTCGGCAATGTCGCTGCCGAGGTTTTCATTCAGAAGCGCCCGCGCCTCGACCAGACGCAAAAGCGCGGCTGTATCATCCGCTTCGCTCTCAGCCGCTTCGGCAAGTCTGTCGTCAGAGAGGGGGTCAGTAGGGCGTCCATCCACGAGGACTTCGTAGTGCAGGTTCGGGCCCGTCGCCGTGCCAGTCGCGCCGACGCGACCGATCACATCTCCCGCCGCAACGCGTTGGCCTTGTGCCAGGCCCTCGGGCACAGCGCTGAGATGCGCATAGCGTGTCATTGTGTCTGAGCCGTGGGCGATTTCGACCACGCGACCATAGCCGCCCCGCCAGCCGATGAAGCTGATCCGTCCCGGTGCTGTCGCTTGAACCGGCGTTCCGCTTGCCGTCGCGAAATCGACACCTGTGTGCATCCGGACATTGCCGTAGACCGGGTGCGTACGGCGGCCAAATACCGAGCTTAATCGCGCCCCTTCGACAGGCTGTGCAAAAACGCGGAGAACCGTGCCATTGACGTAAATCGTTGCCCGATCGCTACCGCTTACCGGCCAGACAACTTCATAAAGTGCGCCGCCGATCTCCAGCGATGCAAAGGTAAGTTCCGGCTGACCAATTCTGTCTTCGCCAACACGGGCCTCGCGCCACAGTAGCCGAAGCGTTTCTTCGCCGGTCACCTCACGACGGAAGTCGACGATTCCACCCAGCATCTGTGCCAAATCGACAGCGAAGCGGGCAGGCATCTCGGCTTCTTCCAGCGCGGCAAAAAGCGAGCTGTCGATCACCGCTTCGCCCGCCGATGTTATGAAGTCGGGAGCCGGGGTCACGACCTGCGTGGCCAACTCTTCGCCAAAGATCGCCTCGATCCGCACACCGTCCTCGACGGAGAGCGCGACGCTGCGCGGGCTGCCGTCCATCGTCGAGACAACGGTGACCGAATGCCCAGGCCTAAGTCGCCTCAGATCATATTCCGCGCCGAGGGCCAGAGCGACCTCGGCACGGTCAGTCGCTGAGAGACCTGCTTCTTCAAGAACGGTGTCGAGCGTCTCGCCGGTTGCGATATCGCGTGACCAGTTGGAGAGCGGAGGTTCTATCGTCGGTAAGAGAGTATCGGCGCTCGCAACCTCCAGACGTGGCATGGACTGGAGTGGTATTGCGGGCTCCACACGTGTTTGTGCGACCTGCGGTGTTTCCGTTTCAATAGAAGTGGGAAGCGGGAGTTGAGGTGGCGACCAAGTGGTTGCAGCTGCCAGACCGGGAGGGATCGGATCCTTCGACCAGATGCCCGATATTGCCAACCCGCCCACCGACAGCACCGATACGAATGCGAAACCTGCCGCGATTGTTCTAATTCTCATGTTGCCCCCCAGTTTCTCTATTGAGCGCACGCCGGATTTTCGGCACTGCGAATTCCCTCGGCTCGTGATAGTCGATCATGGTGCTGAACCGGCCTTTCGCGTCGAAAAGGAAAACGCTGGCAGTGTGGTTCATGGTGTAGTCGCCACCTTCGGTCGGCACCCGCCCATAGCGTGCGCGGAAGCCCTGTGCTGCGCGCGCAATTTCCTCTTCCGGGCCAGTCCACCCGCGGATCGACGGATGGAAATAGCCGACATACTCGGCCATTGCCTCGACAGTATCCCGCTCTGGATCGACGGTGATGAACACCACGTTCATTCCCTCCGCCTCTTCGCCCAGGTCATCAAGCCAGCCGGAAATATCCGACAGAGTCGTCGGACAAACGTCCGGGCAATAGGTGAAGCCGAAGAAGACCATTGACGGGCTGCCGATAAGGTTTTCGGGTCCAACCTCGTTACCTTCGTGATCTGTCAGGCGGAATTCCATTTCAGATAGGGCAACCGGGCGCAACCCCGCTTGTTCGGGCGCGCCGGGGCCATCGACCTGCCACCACCCAACAACAAGTGTCAGGATGATCGCCGCGATGCCAGCGAAGGCATACTTGAGGATCGACCGTCGGGTCATTAGCTCTCGGGACCGCGCGCTGCAATACCTAGAATTGGAACCTCGACCACGATCTCACCACCGTCCGAGAAGTCGAGCGTCAAGGAAAAGCTTTCGCCCTTGGCCATCGGTCGCTGCAAGCGCATCAGCATGGCGTGAAGGCCACCCGGTTCCAGAGACACAGATTCACCCGGCGCAATCTCGATCTCGCCTGCAGGTGCCATTGAGCTAACACCATCGGCATTTGTGGATGTCTGGTGAATATCAGGCATCATCGCCAAATCCGTGCGGAGGCCAGTAAGTATCACAGCCTCGTCGCCTGTATTGCGGATTGTCATATACGCGACACCCGGACGGTTTACGCCGATTGACGCGCGCGCCCAGGCATCTTCGACGACAACGTCTTCCGAACCAGCTTCTACCGGGGTCGCTGTGCTTGATGCGAACATGCTTGCGGCCATCAGGCCATAGAGTACTGTCTTCACTTTGCGGTTCCCTTTTTGACCACTAGCTGCCAACTGCAGCTACTTCGGCGTCAACCTGTTGTCTCAATTCGTCCATTCCAAACGGATCTAGCGGCTTGCCATTGATGTAGAACGTTGGGGTCTGGCGAACGCCCATTGTTTCTACGTCCGCTTTGTCCTGATTGACGATTGCCACGATATCGGGTGATTTCATCTGCTCTATCGCAAGTTCGAGATCGAGCCCGGCTCCGGCCGCGATCTTTCCCAGCTTTTGTTGATCAAACGCCCCATGCGCCGCCCACGCGTCTTGATAAGCCATTAGAGCATTTAGCACCTGTTCGAACTTGCCCTGCATCCGGGCCGCTTCTAGCAACTTGACGGCTATATCCGAAATCGGTCCGTGAAACGGGGTGTATCGTATGACAACACGCACGGCTTCGGGATTTTTGTCCAAAATATCTTTTACGACGGGGTGAAATGCGCGACAGGCCTCGCAGGCTGGATCGAGGAACTCAACGATGGTCACGGGGGCTTCAGCGGGCCCCAAAACAGGCGAATATGGTCGCATCAAAGCGTCCGCCAACTCTGGCGCGACAACCGCACGTTCAGATGACGGTTTTGGTTGGTTTACATACCACGCGGCCCCACCAAAACCGGCAGCACCCATTGCGAGAACGGAAATAATCAACCCGCGTCGGTTCATGATTTTTTCTCCTTGAGAGATAGGACTGAAAGCGCACCAATAAGCGCAAATGTAACAACGGCCATCAGCGGAATGGGGATGCCTAACACCAACTGGTTGTCGTCAGTGCAAGAGGGCCCCGTCGCAGTACAAGGTTGGACGCGTTCAGGTATGATCCCGACATATAACCCCATATGCCAAGCAGCCACTGCTGCGCCACCAAGTGCGAGTACGACACCGTACCGACCAACACGCGGATCTTGCCACCATAGTCCCAGCCCAAGAATTATCGCCAGTGGAAACATGAAGGCGCGCTGGAACCAGCAAAGAACACAAGGTGTCTGCCCCAGCACTTCGCCAATGAACAGAACAGCAAGCGAGGCGATGAGGGCGATCACCCAAGCCAGCCCGAGGGCAGTTTCTCCGTATAATCGGTTCATTTGGGTCAGAGCCTCTCTCTTAGATCGGTAAGTATCTCTTCGGCAGAGGTGCCATAAGCCCAAGAGTCGGTGAAGCGCGCCTTTGGATCGAAGAGGAATAGATGCGATGTGTGGCCCATTGTGTAGCCATTTGGTGCTGAGGCCTCCTCGATCCGCTCATAGAAGATCGGAAAGGTCTCGGACGTCTCAGCAATCTGCTCCGGCGTGCCGGTCAGCCCAATGATGCCTGCATTGAACAAGGGCACATACTCGGCCAGCGCAGCGGGTGTGTCGCGTTCAGGATCAATCGAGATGAAGATAGGCTGTATTTTCTCTGCATCTGTTCCTAGGTCTTCCATGACGGCGGCAACTTCGGCGAGCGTCGTTGGGCATACATCTGGGCAGTTGGCAAAGCCAAAAAAGACAAGCATCCACCGCCCGGCAAAGTACTCATCCGTCTGCACCAATCCACGATGATCGGTCAGTTCGAAATCGGCGTAAAACGCAGGGTTAGAGGCATTAGCGTCGGTATCGGTCGAAGGTTCGAAATACTGGAATGCCGCAAAGGCAAGAAGCGCTGTGCCTGCCAGACCCCACAATAGTCTCTGAATAACTGAAAGACGCACGTTATTTCGCCCGTTTGATTCTCGGTTTTGAGCCGGTTTACATCCTCTAGCTACTGTAGGTTCAAGTGGTTTTCTAAAGAGCGCGCCAGAGATCGCCAAAACGTGATTTCCGCGGTTGCGCCATGAGTGAGATAAATCTACATTCACTAGAGGATTAACGGGGTTTCGACATGCTCACAATTGGGACTCTTGCGAAGAGGACCGGCACCAAGGTTCAGACGATCCGCTACTATGAGCAGATTGGATTGATGCCGGAACCTGGTCGGACTGAAGGCGGGCAACGTCGCTATGGTGACGCTGAACTTGATCGCCTCGCATTCATCCGGCACAGCAGACAGTTGGGATTTCCGCTCGACGCGATCCGGGAGTTGCTTGATTTGTCCGACGCGCCGGACCGGCCCTGTCACGAAGCCGATGAGATCGCACGCCGACAATTGAAGCTCGTTGAGCAGAGAATGGAGCGCTTGAAAGCGTTGCGCGCGGAATTGAAACGCATGGTCAAGGAATGTAGTGGCGGCAACGCATCGCAATGCCGCGTCCTTGAAGTGCTAAGAGACCATTCGGAGTGTCTGACCGAGCACGATCAAATTGGGGTGTGAGTGAGCACAGAAAACTATTCGAAGTTTTTGCTTGAACCTACAGCGACTGTAGCAATTATCTCTGTACTCGAAAGATTCGAGGAGCCCCATCGTGGCACATAATGACCCTTTATTGACCGCAACCCCGATCCTGGATTTTGGGGCGGCGCCCATAGCGGAGCTCATCGCTGCAAGGGGTTGGCGTGATCTGTCCGACACCGACAAGATTGGCGCGATCTATGACTATATCCGCAACGAGATCGCCTTCGGCTACAACCGCGCCGACGACATTCCAGCGTCCGAGGTGCTGTCTGATGGCTATGGTCAGTGCAATACGAAGGGCACGCTCCTTATGGCGCTCCTTCGGGGTGTGGGCATAAAGTGCAGAATCCACGGGTTCACGATCCACAAGGGCCTTCAGCGCGGTGTTGTGCCGGAGCTGGTCTACCCGATTGCGCCGGAAGAGATCCTGCATTCGTGGATCGAGGTCGCACTGGACGGCAAGTGGATCAATCTCGAAGGCTTCATTCTCGACAGCGCGTTCCTGAAGGTTCTGCAATCGTCGTTTACCGACCGCGAGAGTCTGTGCGGTTACGGTGCTGGGACGGATTGCCTCAACGCGCCGCCTGTCGAGTGGACAGGGCAGGACACATATATCCAGGATACCGGGATCGTGCAGGATTTCGGAACGTTCGACACGCCCGACGCTTTCTATGCAGAGCATGAGCAGAAATTCGGGCGTTTGCGCGGATGGCTCTATCGGAACATCATCCGGCACTGGATGAATGCGCGTGTGCGGGCCTTCCGCGCAGGCCGTCTGAAACCCGACGCCTCAATTGCGCACCAGCATGAGGGAGAGACCCGTGCCGCATGATCACCATGGTCACAGCCATGCCCATCTGGACCCGTCCAGCGGGGATCGCCGGGTAGCAATTGCGATTTGGGCGAACGGTCTTCTGACGGTTGCGCAGATCGTCGGCGGCATCTTCGCAGGGTCTCTCGCCCTGATCGCGGATGCGCTGCATAACTTCTCGGACATGGCCGCGCTTGTCATTGCCTTTGCGGCCCGCAAGATCGCGCGGCGGCCCGCTGATGAGCGAATGACCTTCGGCTATGGCCGGATCGAGACCGTGGCGGCCTTGATCAACTACACGACGCTGATCGTGATCGGGCTCTATCTGATCTATGAAGGCGGCATGCGCCTTATCGAGCCGCCTGAGGTGAAAGGGTGGACAGTCGTCATCATCGCGGGACTGGCACTGGTGGTTGATGCCCTGACGGCGGGGTTGACCTATTCCATGCAGAAGGGCAGCCAGAACATCCGCGCCTTGTTCCTCCACAACCTCTCCGACGCTTTGGCTTCAGTCGCTGTGATTGTCGGTGGCACGCTGATCATCCTCTATGACATGCGTTGGGTTGATCCTGCGATCACGATTGGTATCGCGCTCTATATTCTGTACCTGGCCTTCGCTGAGATTGGTGGCCCGATCCGGACGCTGATGCTTGGCAGCCCGCCGGACATTGATGGAGGTGACGTGGTGGCCGTTTTGCGCCAAACAGAGGGCGTTAGCGACGTCCACCATGTGCACTTGTGGCAGATGGAAGAGAATGCTCCAGCGCTCGATGCGCATGTCGTCGTCGAAGATGTTGCATGGGGCCAGTTGGAGCAGATCAAGGCAGAGCTAAAGACGCAAATTGGCGCTGAGTTTGGGATTGATCATTCCACGCTGGAATTTGAGCGTAATGAAGCTTGTGACGTCGAGGCGCCGCTGTTTGGACATGACAAGCACCAGATCGAATAGCTTAGGTGATATGCATGATTGATATCTTTGGGGCGGCACCTAGGACGACGTGGAAGCAGACCTTGTTGCTGCTGCAGCGAAAGGGCACTTTGTCCGCTCAGCGGACCTTTGCCGCAGGCCACATCAAGGTCTGCAATGCGGGACTTAGTTAGCTTTCGCTGCACCGCTCAGGTTGAACGCTGCTTATGCCACACCAGCGACCAAGGTTGGTAAAGCGCCGCTCCAGGGTCTGGAACGGCGTCGAATTATTACCGATCTGATAGTGGTTTAGTCAATCAGACCGATTTGTTTGTAAAAGGCATGGTTGTCCCAGAACAGGTATTCTTCATCCATGACACCTTCGTCGGTCCAGTGGCCCACAGTGGCCATGGTCAGCTTATAGCTTTGGCCGGTGGGTTGGATGAACTGATCGCCACCGATCGGCATCGGTTCCGAAAACGTGCCTTCGATCACACCAACTACGCCGGTCCATTCACCCTGGCCAATGCGGACAGGGTGGGTTTCGATCCGGGTGTCCGGTGCGAAGACGAAAAACGCTTTGAGGTCTTCGATATGCACGTCGAGACCTTCGGTCACGCGGCCATCGGGCCAATGCACTTTGATGTCTTCGGCGTGGCTTTCATGCAGCCGGTCCCATTGCTGGTTCGAAAACACTTCGAAATCGAGCATGTCGAAGGTTTCCAGGTTCTTGGCAATGCGCGCGTCTTCGGCCTGACGCTGGGCCAGTTCGGCCAGGGCGGCAGTGGTGACATCGTTATCCTGCGCAGCAGAAACCGTACCAAATGTGGCGGCCATAACGGCGGCGGTGATAAGGGTTGCGGTTTTCATTTCAGCTTTCCTTTGCTCTGTGTTCTGCATCATCTGTGATGCGATAAACGGAACATAGGTCCGCCAAATTCAGCCGAAAATGTTGAAGTTGCAGTATCACTTGGAACAAAATGTTCGCAATTTGCGATTATAAAACATCCGAGGTTTTTATGTCTTCCACGGCAAAGTCGATCAGCGCTCGGATCTTCCGGGGCAGCGCCCGACCCTCCAAGTAGACCGCATTCACGGTGGTCGTGTCACCGGAATAGTTCTGCATCAGCTCGACAAGCTTGCCAGCGGACAGCCCGTCGCAGATTGCGAAGCGCGGGGCATAGGCGATGCCAAGCCCATTGGTCGCCAGTTCTGCTGCGGCGCGGGCGGAATTGACATGAAAGCGGCCTTGTACCTGTACCTCCAGATCCTCTTCCCCCCTGTGAAAGACCCAGCGGCGCGGCGCGCGGCGGTTGGTGTCAACGATGCAGGCATGATGCGCCAGATCCGCTGGATGGTCTGGCTGCCCCTGCGCGGTAAGATAGGTGGGGCTGGCCACAAGGCGAGAGCGCAAGGTGCCCAATTTGCGTTCCTTAAGCGAGAGCATCTCGGATCGGCCGATGCGGAAAGCCAGGTCGATCCCGTCGCGCGCGAGATCCACATAGGCGTCGCTGAGACGCAGGTCGAAACTCAGGCCGGGATTTGCATCGGCAAAGCGGCGCAGCATCCCAACGACATAAAGCTCGCCAAAGGTAACTGGCGCCGAGACGCGGATCACACCGGTAAAACCGCGTGACCCTTCAGAGACCTCGGCCAGCAGGTCATCGAGATCGTCCAGCAAAGCCGGCGCGCGGGCCAGAAGATCCTCACCTGCCGGTGTCAGGCCAACCTTGCGCGTTGTGCGCTGGAACAGCCGCACGCCAAGCCGTGCCTCAAGCTCGGCCACATATTTCGAAGTCAGCCGGTTCGACACGCCAAGCTGATCAGCCGCCGCGGTGAACGACCCTGTCTGTGCGGTGGCCACGAAGGCCTTGAGTTCATCGGTGAGGTCCATGGGAAATTATTGCGAACACTTTGTGGATAGTCATTCAATAGCTTCGCCATTTTGTTGAATGTTTGCAAGCCGTAAATAGGGGTCAGAACACAGGCCGCGACAACGCGGCGAATAAAGGAGTAAAGACATGAAAATCGCAGTTATTGGAAATGGGAATGTCGGGTCAGGCCTGACCGCTGTACTGGCCAAGGCGGGTCACGATGTCGCCGCCTATGGCAAAGAAGACGACCTGGCAAGCGCCGTCGCAGCGGCCGACACCGTGATCCTCGCCACGCCCTATGGCGCGGCCAAGGATGTGGCCGGACAGGCGGATTTCACCGGCAAGCTGGTGATCGATGTATCGAACCCGGTGACAGACGATTTCTCGGGCCTGCAGGTCGCAGGAAACAGCTCGGCTGCAGAAGAGATCGCGGCAATGTTGCCCGGTGCCTCGGTCGCGAAGGCGTTCAACACCATCTTCGCCCAGCATTATGGCACCGGTCTGACCATCGGCGACCAGCCCTTGCAAACCTTTGTGGCCGCCGATGACAACGCCGCACGCGACAAGGTGAAAGCCCTCGCAAGTGAGATCGGCCTTGTCCCGGTGGATGCAGGACCGCTGAAAAACGCCCGCTACCTTGAGCCGCTTGGCTTCATGAACATTCAGTTTGGCTATGTGCTGGGCCAGGGCGCAGAAATCGCCCCTCAATGGCAAGCCGCGTAACCCCAAAAACAGGAGACAGAACCATGACCAATTATTCAAACGCCGACTACGCAGCAACCATCTTGCGCGTGTCCAGCGGCGTGCTGTTTCTGGCCCACGGGCTTCTCAAGGTGAATGTCTTCACCATCGCGGGAACCGTCGGCTATTTCGAAAGCCTCGGCCTGCCCGGCCTTTTCGCCTATCTCACCATTTTCGCCGAATTGGCGGGGGGCGTGGCCCTGATCGCAGGCGTGGCCACACGGTTGGCCGCCCTGGCGCTGATCCCGGTGCTGCTGGGCGCGACCTGGGTGCATTCATCCAACGGATGGCTGTTTTCGGGTGAAGGTGGCGGATGGGAATTCCCGCTCTACTGGGCGGTTGTGCTTGGTGCCATCGCTTTGCTTGGAAACGGCGCCTATGCGCTGAAAATCCCTGTCCTACAAACTACGTTGGGCCGTTTCGCCTGAAGCCATGGGGGCCGCTTTTGGGCGTCCCCCAAATCAACGGAGCATCGTCATGAACACCGCACAATCCCTTAATGATCTCAAAGAGCGGCTCTCTCCGAGCGACCGGATGCCGCTGGTTTTCCTTGGTCACGGCAGCCCGATGAATGCCATCGAAGCCACAGACTACAGCCGCGCCTGGACCAAGCTGGGCCGCAGCTTGCCCCGACCCAAGGCCATTCTGGTCGTGTCCGCACATTGGATGAGCACGGGCACAACCCTGGTGGATGTGTCCGCCATGCCGCGCACAATCCACGATTTCTATGGCTTCCCCGAGGCGCTTTTTGCGCAGCAATACCCGGCTCAAGGCGATCCGAAGCTGGCGCGTGAGGTGGTGTCACTTCTGGCCAGCCACCATGCCGAAGAGGACGATCTCTGGGGCCTCGATCACGGGGCCTGGATGGTGCTGAAATACCTCTACCCCAGTGCGGATGTGCCGGTGTTTCAGGTCTCGATCGACATGCGACAAGACCTTGGCTACCAGCTTGAGATCGGCCAGGCTCTGTCAGAGCTGCGCGACCGCGGTGTTCTGATCCTTGGGTCAGGCAATGTGGTGCATAACCTGCGCGCCGCCCGTTGGGGCGCAGGCAGCGCACCGCAGGACTTCGCCGTCGAATTCGACACGCTATTTGCCGAAAAGCTCAAGGACCGGGACTTCGCCGCGTTGAGCAACCGCAAAGGTCTAGGGTCACTGCTGCGCATGGCGCATCCATCTGTGGATCACTATCTTCCCGCGCTCACCATTGCAGGGGCGTCTGACAAGCGCGATGCGCTGACCTTCATGACCGACGATATCGACCTTGGGTCGATCTCGATGCGCTCTTTTGTATTTCACGCCGCTTAAGGAGGGCGAATCAATGCTTGTAGACGGCAAATGGATGGAAAACTGGCAGCCGGTGCAAAAGGCGGACGAAAAGGGCCGTTTCGTGCGGCAAGTGTCGAGCTTTCGCAACTGGATCACCCCCGATGGCAGCGCTGGCCCAACCGGCGAGGGGGGCTTCAAGGCCGAACCTGGCCGCTACCGGCTTTATGTCGCCTTGATCTGCCCCTGGGCCTCGCGCGCGCTGATCGCCCGCAAACTCAAGGGGCTGGATGACATGATCCCGGTCACGGTGGTCAACCCGACACTCAGCGATCAGGGCTGGTCCTTTGGCGAATATCCCGGCAGCGACGAAGACCCTCTTTTCGGCGCGCGTTACATGCACGAGATCTATACCCGCGCCGATCCGCATTTCACCGGACGCGCGACGGTACCGGTTCTTTGGGACGAAAAGCAGGGCGTGATGGTGAGTAACGAAAGCGCCGACATCCTGCGCATGTTCGACACAGCCTTCGAGCATATCGCGCCCTCCGACCACCGGCTTTACCCCGAGGCACAGGGGGCCGAGATAAACGCGCTGAATGCTGTGATCTACGACAAGCTCAACAATGGCGTCTATAAATGCGGCTTTGCAAGCTCGCAGGAAGCCTATGACGAGGCCGTGGAAGGCGTGTTCTCAACGCTTGAGATGCTGGAAGACCGGCTGATCGGGGACTATCTTTTCGGCGACCACCTGACCGAAACCGATGTTCGCCTGTTCGTTACGCTGATCCGATTTGACGTCGCTTATCACGGTCTCTTCAAGGCAAACCGCAGACAGATCGCAAGCTATCCCCGGCTGTCGGCATTGATGGCGCGCATCTATCGCCTGCCAGGCATCGCCGAGACGGTGAATATGGATCACATTACCCGTGGCTATCATTCGATCAAAGCGCTGAACCCATCGGGCATTCGCCCCACCGGTCCCGCCAATATTAGGGCCTTGATCTCGGAAACCTAAGAAATTCCAGAATGTCTCACTGAGCACGTGTTGCGGAGCGCCTGTTCAGCGCTTCGCAAGAACTCGATCCCTTCCTGCTCGTGATCGCTTTGCCCCGCAGGCTGCCCCGGCGAACAGTGCTCGATTTTGAGGACGCACCGAATGACAAGCCCGATGAAACTGCGACCTCCGGGGATTTGGATGGAATGGCAGCTCAAACGGGTCGTCCCTGACCAGGGTTAAGATTCGGCTTCTCGAACATACTGCCTAAAACCTAACGGCAGCAGAGAGCGGTTCGCACCCGTTCACACCAAACGCAGCACTAAGCAGTTTGGGCTCGTTCGAGCTTTTCGCTGCATTCTACATGAAGTGCCGGTTTATCCGCATACGCACCCAGCAAAGAAATCGCAGACGTGTGGTGAATTGCTGTAGAACGAATCTAAGATTCCCACTGTTGACCCTCGAACCACGCCAACATTTGCAGTTAGATCAAAGCGAATGTCCGGCGCTGCGGTGGCTATCTCTCGCGTTTAACTCTCTTTCAGTCGCTTCTCGGCGTCTTTCGCTAGTTTCCAGCTGGTCTCTAACCCCGCCTGCAGCGTCGCGTAATTCTGCTCCTCGCGCAGCAAGTCGGCCAATGTGGTGACGGACGTGAGATGTGATTTCATCAATAGCGCCACGCAATGCGCCAAGCCATTCACCTTGCTTTCGATCCTGCTGGTCGAGCGCTTCTCCAAGGCGTGCAATTCCTTGGCTGAACTCTCGCAGGCCGTCACCAACCGCTCGACGGATGCGAGCAATTCGCGTTCCAATGCTGTCAGGGTCTCTGTCATCTAGGGTTCCTTGATCTCGATACAGATGACCGGCGTCCCGGCCATGGTGCAGGTCTTCAATTCGGTCCGGTCGGGGTCGAGCGTCAACCATGTCTGCCCGGACTGTTCGATCCGTGTCAGGCCAAGTTCCGTCATCTCCGAATGCGCCATCAAACCCATCCAAAACCCACTCGCGATCAGCACTGTCGCGATCCAGGCTGAAGCCATCCCCACGATCACCCAGGGTGAGATCGTCAACCAGCGCCTGATCGTCTCGCTCCGCCTCTCCAACTCGCTCCTGCTGTCGCTCAGAAAGAACCTGATATCGGTCTCGATTGTATGCAGCGCGCTGGTCGCAATGCTGCTGAAATCGCTCCTGAAGCTCTCCAGTTGAGATGCCATCAAGGCGGCGTGGTCGCTGCGTACTGCCTCCAGGTCCGCGTTCAATTTCTCGGCGAGGCGGTTCGGCTTGCCAGTCGTCATGGAAAATCTCTCCTTTCAAACGCCAACGCTCGCCGGTGTCGGGGTCTTTGGCGGTGATGTAATTCTTGCTGGCACGGGGGATCTCGAAGCCCGCGTCTGTGAGCGCGTCGATCATGCTGGCGCGGTCGCTGATGGTGCCGACACTGATCTGATCGAGGATCCAATCGTGC
The DNA here is from genome assembly GCF_900114415.1 of Shimia haliotis. Classification (GTDB taxonomy): domain Bacteria; phylum Pseudomonadota; class Alphaproteobacteria; order Rhodobacterales; family Rhodobacteraceae; genus Shimia; species Shimia haliotis. The sequence goes on from NZ_FOSZ01000008.1 coordinate 41,915, forward strand.
AGCGCTTCGCGACCTCGCGCGCGCGTCGGCGCTTCAATCGTCGCCCTCACTTCGCGAGCGCGATCTGGCTCCAAAGGGTCTGCCCAACCGTGCGTCTTGTTCATCAAATCACGCAGGCTGGAAAAGGCGTTTTCATGGCCTGGCGGTGCGATGTTCAACGCTTTGCCCGTGCTCAGCTCAAGGCGTGGCGTGCAGAAGTGCAGCTCGACATTGCCTTCATGCGAGTGGCGCACCCAGAGGCAATCGTATTGATCCCTGTCCAGCCCGGCAAAGGCCAGAGCCTCAAATAGCTCAATGGCCTCTTGCTGGGCGGCGGGACTGGGATCGTCGCTGTCGGCAAAGCTGATCACGCCTGCCGTGTAGCTCCACTTATTGGGGCTCGCGTCGATCAGGCGGTGGGTCTGATCGGGGTTGCCGTGCAGCACCTCGGGCAGCGGGTCGCGGATCTTGATTTGCGGCTGGCCGGTGTCGTCGCGGATCAGATTGCGGTTATCGTCATAGGCCAGAACTTCGCGAGCTGTCAGGTAATCCACGGGAGTTGCACCGCCGCCAGTGCCGGTGGAGAAGAACGAGATGATCATTCGCCACCGCCTGTGTGTGCCGCCACGATCTGCGCCAATTGCCGTTCAATGACCACCAACTGAGCCGTGACTTTGAGCGCATCGATCTGGCTCGCGCGGCCGGATTTGACCGCACCGTTGATCCAGCGGGAGAGCTGATTGAGGTTGCCGCCGACACGGGCAATCGCAAAGGTCAGCTTTGGGTCAACACGGGGGACGGGCTTGCGCCGACGTGCCTCTATCAGCCCCAAGGCCTCGCGCATCAGCGTGGCATTGGGTAGACCAGCGGCGCGCGCCTTGGCCACAAGCGCTGCCTTTTCCGACGGGGTGCATCGAAAGATCACGCTCTCGGAAAGGCCCTCTTTGACGCCGCTTGCGTGCGTCTGGTTGGGGTTTGAAGGGGAGGCTTGCCGCCCCTCACAAGTCCCGCCGATGTAATCGGTGGGTAACCTTGCTCTCTGCTCTTCGTGGAGATCGGTCGCACTCATGCTCTGAGCCCCGCCGCCTCGATTTCAGCAGGGCTGACCAGGTTTGCGGCCAGCAACGCGGTCACTTGGCCGGGTGTTATGTGGCGGCAAAGGGGGTGCTTGTCCGTGACCCAGTCGGCCAAACCTTTCAGCAATCCAGCCTCTTTGGCTTTGCCCGCTTCTCGCGCCTCCTCAACGTCGTGGAGATATTTCAGCCAGCGGCCAGAGGAGAACCAATTGTCGGAGAAGCACACCTTGGAGCGGGTGAAACCTTCACTATCACTCGCATAGGCCCGCACGGCGTCCTCGAGGTCTTTTGCATCCACACCGTCGGCCAGCGCTTGGCGGATTTGCGAGAGGCAAACCGCTTTGCCGCGAATTCTATCCTCTGGATAGGCGGACAAAATCTTTTCTGAAACCTCATCCTCCACCGCCGCCTTCGCATGCGAAGGATTTGGTTTTTGATATGGTTTATATCTGTTCTTATAGGATTTGCCCTCTGGGGCAGATGGCTTGCCCTCAGGGGCAAATACATCATTTTCCCTTTCGGTCGGATCGATTTGCCCAATTGGGCAAATGGAGTTGCCCAAGGCATACCAACAGGTCCGGTCATAGCGATCATCGCTGAAGTTGCCCTTGATGATCAGCTCTGCGCTGACCAGCTTTTCGAGCGCTGTTCGGATCTGCTTTTCGCTCAGATAGGGGAACAACTCACCAAAAGCCGAGATCGAGTTGTAGGTCCAATACCGCCCGTCTCGAAGGTTACGGCGATTGGCTCGGTTCTTCTCGATCCAGAAGGTGATGTTCTGGAAAATCACCGCTGCGTTCAGGCCAACACGTCCCGCGATTTCGGGATCAAAGCTATGGCGGCTCATGATTGGCCCCCGAAATACGCACAAACGTGCGAATTTTGTACAGGTTTTGTACGAGAAATCGGCTGTTTCAGCCGATTACGCCGCGAAAGCCGACGGGACTTTCTGCACGCTTCCGCGCAACGTCCTGTAAATAAGCCATATTTTTCAGGTAGTTTTGGCGACCCCGGCAGGATTCGAACCTGCAACCTGCCCCTTAGGAGGGGGCTGCTCTATCCAGTTGAGCCACGGGGCCGCTGCGGTCGTTCTAGCGCTGTAAGTTCAGGTTGTCATGCGCATTTCAATGGCTGGCAACTCTTCGCGCGGCCATGCAGGAGCACCCCCAAACACAGCGTGTCGCAGATGGTGGTCTTGACGCGCCCCGCCGAAAAGGATTGAAGGGGCGGAATGCCCGCTCGGGAGAAGGTGCGCCCGACGAACCATCAACAAGGTGCAGAATGTCCGAGATAATGATGTCACCCGCCGTTTCTGTTGTCGTTCCGGCAAAGAACGAAAAGGGCAATTTGCCCGACCTGGTCCGCGATATCCAAAACGCCTTTGATGGCCACGCCGAAGCGATCGAAATCATCATTGTTGATGACGGCTCCGACGACGGTTCTCTTGAGGTACTGCAGGCGCTGCAAACCGAGATGGACAATCTGCGTCTTCTTAGCCACGCACAATCCGGCGGCCAATCCGCGGCCGTACATTCCGGCACGCGCGCGGCTCGTGGCCGGATTGTGTGCACGCTTGACGGCGATGGCCAGAACCCGCCGTTGGAGCTTCCCAATCTTGTGGCCCCGCTGTTGGCGGCTGATGCGCCCGCCGACCTTGGCCTTGTTGCCGGTCAGCGGGTGAACCGTCAGGACACCCTGTCCAAGAAATGGGCCTCCAAGGCGGCCAATGCCATTCGTTCCTTTATTCTAAAGGACAAGACACGCGACACAGGTTGCGGTCTCAAAGCATTCAAGCGGGAGGCTTTTCTCGACCTCCCCTATTTCGATCACATGCACCGCTATCTTCCCGCGTTGTTCTCAATGAACGGATACAGCGTCGCTCATGTGGATGTGACGCACCGCGAGCGCGGCGCAGGTCGGTCCAACTATTCCAATTTCCAACGCGCGCTGGTGGGCCTTGTTGATCTCTTCGGAGTCGCGTGGCTGATCCGCCGCCGCAAAAAAGCGCGCGCCACAGAACTCGGAGCAGCCACGAAGGGGCAGAACTGATGGATAGCCTTCATTCCTTTCTCGGGGTCAACAACTGGGTTGAATTCTGGTGGGTTGCTTTTGGCCTGTTCGGCCAACTGATGTTCACCGGACGCTTTGTCGTTCAATGGATCGCCTCGGAGCGTGCCAAGCGCTCCACCGTACCGCTGGCCTTCTGGTATTTCTCCATTGCCGGCGCGGTCATTCTGTTTGCATATGCCGTCTATCGGCAGGATCCTGTGTTCATCCTCGGCCAATCCTTTGGCATCGTGGTGTATTCGCGTAATCTCTGGCTGATCCACAAGGAGAAGCAGGAAAATGGCGCGGCCTGACACTGTTGAATTCTGGCGTCCACTGCTGATTGCAGTTGGATTGGTCACAGCTGCCCGTGTCCTGCTTTTGTGGATAAGCCCCACAGATCTTTATGTGGATGAATCCCAATATTGGGTCTGGGGGCAAAATCTCGACTTCGGATATTATTCGAAACCCCCGATGATCGGCTGGGTGCTGCGGGCGTTTGACGAGCTGGCAATCCACCGCTCGGCCTTCACAGTACGACTGCCCGCGCCGCTCTTTCATGGTGTCACCGCGCTTTTGCTGGCGGTTTGGGCCCGATCTCTGCTGCCCCAGCACCGCTACGCCGGTCTGCTGGTTGCACTGGCCTACCTCAGCCTGCCCATCGTGACCGTCGGCAGTTTCCTGATCTCAACTGACACCATTATGGTGCCCTTTCTGGTCGGGGCCTTGCTCCTTTATTGGAAACTCTGCGAAGGCGGCAAGTTCTGGCATGCGCTGCTTGGCGGAGGTCTGCTGGGCTTGGCCTTTATGTCAAAATACGCGGCGATCTACTTCCTTCCCGGAGCGGTGATTGCCTATGCGCTGTATCCGGCCATGCGTCCCAAAGGACGGCACCTTGTGACCTTTTTGGCCGGCTTTCTGCTCGCAGCCGGCCCCAACATCCTTTGGAACATTGCCAACGATCTGACCACAGTCAGTCACACGATGGACAACGTTGGCTGGATCAAGGAAGAAAGCAAAGGGCCAAGCCTGAATTTCGCCAGCCTCGCGGAATTCGCAGCCTCGCAATTCGCGGTCTTTGGTCCTGTTTTCATGGTCTTTTGGCTGCGCGCCCTACGTGCCCCCGCACCGAGCCGCCGGCGCGCGCTTTTGTGGTTCTCCATTCCCGTCTGGTTCATTGTTCTGACACAGGCTCTACTCAGTCGCGCCTATGCGAACTGGGCCTTCGCCGCTATTCCACCTGCCACCATTGTCGCGATCCTTTGGGCTTTGGAACGCGGCGCCACCCGTTGGCTGCGCATCGGTTTCGGTATCAACGTGGCGCTCGCACTAATAATCTCTTTCCTTGTTGCCGCTCCGATGGCGATCAAAGCGGGCGATGGCCAGCCTTTCGCCAAACGCTATGTGAACATCGACGGCGTCAGCCATGATGCCTTTGCGCTGGCGCACGAGAACGATCTGACGACGGTTGTGGCCCACAATCGCGGCATTCTGGCGGATCTGTTTTTCACAGGCGCCGACGGGGATCTGGCCCTTTATGCCCGCCCGCAATCCGGAGCGCCAAGCCACTACTACGCCCAAAAGAAAGCCCTGCCCGCCGACTTCGAAGGCACCGTGCTTTATGTCGGATTTTTCGAAAAACTGTCTTGTGACGGCACCGAAATCCAACCCATCGCCAATCTGCAACAGGACGTTGGCACGTGGTCCAGCGCCGAGCTGCCTGCCTATATAGTGGACGCCGAATGCCTGCGCTGACTGCCAACACCCGCGCCCTGCAAAGCTGCGTGATCCTCACCGCCCTTCTCGCGATGTTTTTTCTCAACTGGCCAGGCGTGGACCTGTGGTTTTCCGCATTGTTTTATCGTCCTCAAGACGGCTTCTGGCTCGCCCACTTGGAAACTGTGAATGCCCTGCGGGAAGTCATCTGGAAACTCATCATCCTGACCTTCCTCGTGGCCCTTGGCGGGCTGATCTTCACCAAGCTGTTTCGCTCTACCACTCCTGCCTTGAACAAGGTCTGGGAAGTCGCGATCATGACCTACGTGCTTGGACCGATGCTGCTGACGGATGTGATCCTCAAAAGTCACTGGGGCCGTGCCCGCCCGTCTACGACTGAGGAATTCGGCGGCACAGCACAATTCACCCCGCCTTTCGTGATCTCCGATCAATGTGCCAGCAACTGCTCCTTTGTCTCAGGTGAAGGTTCCGGCGTGACCGCGCTATTGATCACAGTGATGCTGGTTGTCCGCAATTCCGGCCCGTCCACTGCGTCCAAAATCGCCACCGGAGCCGCCTTTGCAGTCGCTGCGGCGGGCCTCAGCCTGCGTGTCATTATGGGGCGCCACTTCCTGTCGGACACGCTCTGCGCGGTGCTCTTTGTCACCATGATCACGCTGGCGCTTTTGCACCTCAAGCGCTACCGCAGCCTCAAGCTGTTCTAAAGTTCACAGATTGTCCGCAAACGCTGCCAAAACGGTTTCGTAGACCTCGCGTTTGAACGGCACGATATTGGCCACAAGCTGATCACAGGGCAGCCAGCGCCATTCCGAGAATTCCTGATGATCGACTTCGATGTTGATCTGGCTGTCCGCGCCGTGAAACCGGAAGAGAAACCATTTCTGCTCCTGCCCGCGATATCGCCCCTTCCAGATGCGTGGAACGATGTCATGCGGCAGATCATAGGCCACCCAGCCATCGGTTTCGGCCTCCACAGTCACCAAATCCGGCGATACGCCTGTCTCTTCTTCCAGCTCTCGCAAGGCTGCCTCACGCGGGGTTTCGCCTTTGTCGATACCCCCTTGCGGCATCTGCCAGGCCGCCACCTCGCTATCAAGGCGCTGCCCCACAAAGGCATGACCTTCGGCGTTCACCAGCATAACTCCGACGTTGCGGCGATAGGGCAGTTTGGCGATCTCTTCTGGCGTCATATCAGGGTCTCCTTGTGGTGCAGCTTAGTCCTAGCCATTTGCCGCGGCGGGCGCAATTGAGGGCGATGGGCCTCGGGACCAATCTCTTAGGTAGCGCGGTCATTCGGGCAAAAGGAAAATATGCCGTCACACAAAAAAGGGCGCCCCTTTCGGGACGCCCTGATATTCGGTTTTCTTGGTCCGTTACTCTTTCGGGCCAAGGGCCGACAGGCCTTTGAGAATATCCAGAGCATAAGCCAACTGATAATCCTCTTCGCGCAGCTTGGCGGCCTCTTCGGCCTTCGCACGGTCCTCTTCGATCTGACGGCGTTCGTCGTCTGTCAGACTGTCGTTGTTCAGGCTTCCGCGAAGATCCGCCTCACCGTTGAAACGACGGCCGGTATCCTCTTCTTCTTCCTCTGCTGGCTTACGGCGCGGTTGCTCCACAACGATGTCTGGGCTCACGCCCAACGCCTGAATGGACCGCCCCGACGGCGTGTAATACCGCGCAGTTGTCAAACGCATGGCCCCATCACCCCGCAGCGGCATCACCGTCTGCACGGAGCCTTTGCCAAAGCTCTTGGTGCCAACAACGATCGCACGGCGATGATCCTGAAGCGCACCGGCAACAATTTCAGACGCCGACGCGGACCCGCCGTTGATCAGCACCACAATCGGCTTCCCTTCTGCCAAATCACCGGGTTCCGCATTGTAGCGCTCGCCATCCTGCGGGTTGCGGCCACGGGTCGAAACGATCTCGCCTTTCTCAAGGAAACTGTCCGACACACGGATCGCCTGCGTCAGCAAACCACCGGGGTTGTTGCGCAGATCCAGAACGATGCCGTTCACGTTTTCCATACCACCGAGTTCCTCAACCTGCTTGGCAAAGCCGGCCTCAAGGTTCGGTGTGGTCTGATCGTTGAACGTCGTCACACGCAAAACAACGCTATCGCCAACAGTGCGCGAGCGCACCGCGGTCAACTTGATGGTGTCGCGGATGATGGTTACGTCAAACGGTTCCGGTTCGCCTTCACGCACCACAGTGATCACGATCTCGCTGCCAACCGGCCCACGCATCATCTCAACCGCCTGATCAAGCGTCAGACCCAGAACGCTTTCGTTGTCCACATGCGTGATGAAATCACCTGCCTCAATGCCTGCCGCATCTGCTGGCGTGTCATCAATCGGAGAGACAACTTTGACAAAGCCTTCCTCTTGCGTGACCTCAATGCCCAGTCCGCCAAACTCGCCGCGGGTCTGCACGCGCATATCCTCGGCATCGTCAGGCGACAGATACGAACTGTGCGGGTCCAGCGAGGTCAACATGCCGTTGATCGCCGCCTCAATCAGATCCGCCTCATCAACTTCTTCGACATATTGCACGCGAATGCGCTCGAAGATGTCGCCAAACAGATCAAGCTGCTGGTAGACGTTCGCCTTGCTTTCGTTTTCCTGGGCCAACAGGGGGCCGGCCACCTGTGTCGTGACCAGCGTTCCGACCAAAATGCCGGTCGCAGCCGCAGCGACAAACTTCTTCATATGTCATCCATCCTTGTTGGTTTTGAACCACGTTTCCGGGTCCACGGGCGCTTTGCCCTCTCTCACTTCTATATAGAGCGTTTCTGTGCGGTCCTGACCAGTGCCTTCACTAGACTGTGACAGGATGGCACCAACTTCGGGGTCATTTCCCCCCATCAAACCGACAGGCGTGCCTTCCGGCACCACTTCGCCGACGTTGCCATAGACCTGCGCAAGGCCGGCAATCACAAAAAGATACCCGGGTTGGGGTTCGAGAATCATCACATTGCCAAAATCCAGAAGCGGCCCGCGATACCGGATCGTGGCCGCGGTGGGGGACGTCACCAAGGCATTCGGCCGCGTGGCCAGCACCAAACCCGGCCGCGTGATGCCCGCCGCATCCGCCTCTCCCGCACGGCGCAGAACCCGTGCCTCCACCGGCAGGTCCAAGGTGCCCTTGCGCCCTGTCACATCAGGCAGATCAATCTCGGACATGCCTTCCACTTGCAAATCCACCAAAGCGCTCGCAAACCCTTCAAGCGTTTCAGTTGATGCGATCAACAATGCGGTCTGCACCGGATCTTCGGTGAACCGTTTGGGCACATCGGTCCGGTCCGCAATCGCCTTGCTCAATTCCTGACGGGCCGCCTGCGCGCCCGCCAATCCATCCTGAAGCGTTTCAGCCGCGCCTTCCTGAAGGCTGCGCAAAATCGTGACCTCTTCCAGATCCCGTCGCACGGCCGCCGCACGGGTTTCCAACGCCGGCGTCACATCCGCAAGGATCATGCCCGCCCGCGCTGTGCCCACCGGCCCCTCGGGATGCAGCAACATAACCGGCGACCGGTCCTGCCCCATGGTCTGAAGCACCCCCAGAAGGCGCGCGATCTCAACTTCTTGGGATTTCAACTGTTTGCTCAGTTGGGCCTCGCGGATCGCAGCACGACGCAACCCCGCCCGCAAAGCCGTCAGCCCCGCCTCATAGGCATGCACCACTCCGGTCAGGGATTTCACCCGATCCCGACTGCCCTTTGCCTCGCCCAAGGCCACAGACGCGGCCTCCAACTGTTCTGCCGCCGCCCGCGCTGCCCCTGCCGGATCGGTCTCGGCCCGCCCCGGAGCAGCAAGGGCAGTCACCACCGCCAGCATCAACAAGAGCGCAGGACATCTCATCGCGTAATCAGGCTCTCTCCGGTCATCTCAGCCGGCTTTTGCAGGGCCATCAACTCAAGCAAGGTCGGCGCAAGATCCGCCAATCGTCCCGCGCGCAGAGACACCCCTTCCGGCCCGTTCACAAGAACCACCGGTACAGGGTTCAGAGTATGCGCCGTATGCGGCCCACCGGTCACGGGATCCACCATCGTTTCACAGTTGCCGTGATCCGCAGTGACGATCATCGCACCACCCACAGCCTCAAGCGCAGCCCGAACCTTGCCCAGCCCGTCATCCACCGCCGCACACGCAGCCATCGCCGCTTCAAGGCTGCCTGTGTGCCCCACCATGTCAGGGTTCGCGTAGTTGGTAACAATCAGGTCATAGCCATGCTCAATCGCGGCCACGAATTTCTCGGTCACTTCGCCCGACGACATTTCAGGCTGCAAATCATAGGTCGCCACCTTGGGCGACTTGGGCATAAACCGGTCCTCGCCCTCCGAAGGCGTTTCCTCGCCACCGTTCAAAAAGAAAGTCACATGCGGGTATTTTTCTGTTTCCGCCAACCGGAACTGCGTCTTGCCGGCTTTGGCGACCCATTCGCCCAGCGTGTTCACGATCTCCTGCTTGGGATAGCAGGTGGTCATATAGGCGTTGTGCTGCTCCGAATAATCCACCATCCCCAGCATGGCTGCCCATTCCGGCCGTGCCGACACATCGAAGTCCGCAAAATCCGGTTGACCCAAGGCCGCCAGAATCTCCCGCGCACGATCGGCTCGGAAGTTCAGGCAGAAAAAACCGTCCCCATCCTTGGCCCCCGCATAATCACCAATCACGGTCGCTTCGATGAACTCGTCGTTCTGACCCCGCGCGTAACCGGTTTCAACCGCCTCTAGAACCGATCCGGCGGCCAACCCTTTGGCACCGACCCAAGCATCAAACGCCGTACTCACGCGTTCCCAGCGGTTGTCGCGGTCCATCGCAAAATAGCGCCCCGTCAGTGTCGCGACCTTGGCGCCCTCGGGCAGCCCCGCCATCAAAGCGCCGACATAATCAACTGCGGATTTTGGCGCCACATCACGCCCGTCAGTGATCGCATGCAGCGCCACCGGAACGCCCGCATTGGTGATCGCTTTCACCGCCGCCAGCACATGCGCCAGATGCCCATGAACGCCACCGTCCGAAATCACGCCCATCAGATGCGCGGTGCCGCCAGTCTCTTTCATCTTGGTAATGAACGCTGCAAGAGCGGCATTTTCAAAAAACGATCCATCCTCGATCGCCAAATCGATCTGCCCGAGATCCATCGCCACCACGCGGCCCGCACCGATGTTGGTGTGTCCCACCTCGGAATTGCCCATCTGTCCGCTGGGCAAACCCACGTCCGGCCCATGGGTGATCAACGTGGCATTCGGACAGCCCGCCATCATCGCATCAAAATTGGGAGTGTCCGCCAGATAAGGCGCATTGGCAGCAGTGTCGTCGCTGACGCCCCACCCATCCAGAATGCACAAAACAACGGGTTTGGGCGGTGTCATAGTCTGCTCCACTTACTGCTCAGCGCCGTTCTAGCCTGTGCGTCGCGCAGGGGGAACAGATTTTTGGGTCAAAGCTGGCACATGCCGTGTTCAAAACGCTGAATGTTTGCACGAAATTCTGGGACAAAATGCCCGACCGTTCTCTCATCCGCGCTACCGCCGACCCTCACGCAACCAGCCGGCGACAATGAACAAAGAGGCCAACATCAGCACTGCCCAAGGCGGCAACAGCGGTGTCCGTGCCACATCCAATGTCTCAAAGGCGCCGCGCGGTGTGATCCCGATCCAGCCACGCCCGATCGCAGGTCGCCCTGCCCGCACCTCACGTACCGCCGGCGCGCCATCTACCAAGGCCCAGTCTCCACCGTTCGTCGCATCCATAACCGGTGCCAGATTTTCCACACGCGCCAGCGTTTGTTCAAACTCACGAGGGGCCGCCGGCCCCAATCCAATCACCGCCCGCGCCGCACCATTGGCCAAACGATAAAGCCCGATCTCCGCGCCCTCATAAACCGCTTCAAAGCGTCCTGGTGCGGTTTCTTCCAGCGGCACGGAAACACTGTCGCCCTCAGGCGTGGTGATTTCTACCTCTCCGACATCGCTTTCCAAAGACCGCCGCACAATGCGCATCCGCTGGCCGGTGGCCTCGGCCCACAAAGCCTCTTCCTCAAGCTCGGGTTCCGCCATCATCCAATGCGCCAAACGCCTCAGCATCTCCAACTGCGGCCCGCCACCGTCATATCCCCGCGCCCAGAGCCATGCATGATCCGACGCCAAAAGCGCCACACGTCCTTCGCCCGCGCGGTTCAGCACCAACAACGGGCTGTCCTCGGCACCAGTCATCAAAACCTGCGCGCCCTCAACCGGCGTGACTTCAACCTGACGCAACCAAGCGCCCCAGTTTTCGGCATTCGGCAAGCCTGCTGTCACCGGATGGCGTGCGCCCACATCTGTGACGGTTGGCGCAAACCTTTGTTCGATCACCCGCGCTGTCGGCGCACCGGGCAAAATTTCCGACAAGGGTCCGCGATAAATGCTGCCCGCGCTGGCATAATCCGGCCCCGCCGCCACCAGAACCGCACCGCCGTTGCGGATGTATTCACGCACGTTTTCAAGATAAACCGACGGCAGAATGCCCCGCCGCTGATAGCGGTCAAAAATGATCAGGTCGAAATCGTCGATCTTCTCCATGAACAGTTCACGAGTCGGAAAGGCAATCAGCGACAACTCCGCCACCGGCACACCATCCTGCTTTTCCGGTGGCCGCAAAATTGTGAAATGCACAAGATCAACCGAAGCATCCGACTTCAGCAGATTGCGCCATGTACGCGCACCTTGATGTGGCTCACCAGACACCAAAAGCACCCGCAACCGGTCTCGGACACCGTTGATTTGCACCAGCGCGGCGTTATTGCGATCTGTCAGCTCGCCCGCCTCAAAAGGCACCGAAAACTGGATCACATTGCGCCCGCCGTGCGGCAAGGTCACTGGCAATTCAATGTCGCGCCCCAAAGGCACTTCAAACTCTTGTGGCTCTTCGCCATCAATGGAAATGAAAAGCGGCGCGCGCGTCACGCCAGAGGGCGCCGCGCCGCTGTCCTCGACCCGCAAGGTCAGGGTCACAGGCTCTCCCAAGATCGCAAACGCCGGAGCATTTTTGACGCTCAGACGTCGGTCCCAATCCGCCTCGCGCCCTGTGTGCAACAGGTGAAACGGCGCCGGCAGGTCCGGTGCCAGTTCCATGTCATGCACCACGCCATCGCTGATCGCCACAACACCGGCCACACGGCCGCGCGGTTCCTGCGCCAGAGCCTCGTTCAACGCCGCCATCATCTCGGTTCCGGCATCATTCAGGCCGTCGCCCACATCCACGCGCCGCACCTCGGTGTTTTCGCGCGCAGCCAATCTTGCCGCCATCGCCAAAGCGGCCGCTTCGGTCCGCTCCGCCCGATCATCCAGTTTCTGGCTCGCACTCTGATCCACCAGCATCAGAACAATATCACTCAGCGGTGCACGGTTTTCTGTCTGCAGCACCGGACCCGCCAATGCCGCCAAAATCACCAGCCCCGCCAGCCCGCGGAACGCCCAGCCATTGAGCCCGCGCCACAGCGCAAAAGACACCGCCACAGCACACAGCGCCGCCAACGACACCAACAGCCAAATCGGCACAATCGGGTCAAAAAGAACGTTTCCGGTCATTGCCCCAGCCGATCCAGCAACGCAGGCACATGCACCTGATCGCTTTTGTAGTTGCCCGTCAGAACATGCATCACAAGGTTCACGCCGAACCGATAGGCGATCTCGCGTTGCCGCTCTCCGCTTCGCCCACGCCCGACCGGATACATGGTGTTGCCCATCGCATCCCGCGCCCAAGCCGCGGCCCAGTCGTTGCCGCCAATCACCACCGGCGTCACCCCGTCATTGAGATTGCGAAACGGCATGCCTTCAATCTGCTCCGCATCCGGCGGCGCGGCCTCAACCCACACGTCGCGGCTTAGATACCGCCCCGGAAAATCCTGCAACAGATAAAAAGTCCGCGTCAGAACGTGATCCGAGGGCACGGGATCAAGAGGCGGAATATCCAGCCCCGTCGCCAAGCTTTGCAGTTTGCGTCCGTTCGGACTGCTGGTGCCAAAGCCCGCGACGTCGCCGTCGCGCGTGTCAAACAGGATCATCCCGCCAGACCGCAAATAGGTGTTGAGCTTGGCATAGGCCTCGCGGCTCGGCGTGGGCTGATCCGGTGTTATCGGCCAATAAAGCAAGGGGAAAAACGCCAACTCATCGGATTCCAAATCCACAGAGACAGGGGCTGCCGGCTCCACTGACGTTCTGAAATTCAGCACCATACCAAGGCCGCGCAATCCGGCCAAAGCCGTGTCATCTACCCCGCGATTGCCGGTCACGATATGGCCCAAGACAACTTCCTGCGCGTGATCGGCGAACACCTCCTGCGCCAGTATCTCCTGCGGGAGGGCAAGCCCTGCCAACACCACGGCCGCCACCCGCGCACCCCAAAGCCGCCCGCTGACGGCCAGCGACGCCAGCACGTCCACCGCCAGCAAAATCAGAGCCGCCGCAAGGAAATAGCCCGACAAATCCGTCGTCACCGCCCCGCGCAGCCCCTCAACCGGCACATCCGCAGGCCAGCGCACCGGCTGCAAATCGTCCTCGGCCCGCAACACATTCAGCGCCAACAACCGATCGCCATCCCGATACAATCCCGGTCGCAGATCCATGCTCAGTGGCGCCTCAAGCATCGCCTCCCCCGTCACGCCAGCCAATGTCTGCCCATCTTCCAGACGGCCAAATCCGTCCAAGACTTTCACCGGTTGCCACGTCGTTCCGGCCATCCGCTCCTCAGCATCAGCCCCTGTGGCGCTCAGAACCGCGAGCCGGTCCAGCATCTGCACAAACAGGCCCGACAACGGCAGGGCCGACCACTGCGCATTGGCGGTCACATGCACCAGCACAACCTGCCCCTGCCCGACAGCCTTACGTGTCACCAACGGCGTGCCATCTGACAACTCTGCAATCACCCGATCCGCCAAAGTGGGATCCGGCTGCGCCACAACTTGCGCTGTAACCGTGACCTCATCCGGCACCGACAAGCCATAAAACGGGCTGTCCACATCAAACGGCGCCAGCGATTTGGGCTCACCCCAACTCATCGCCCCACCCACAGACCGGCCACCTGCCCGCAAGCGTACCGGCAACAACGGGTCTTCCTCTGTCCGGCTGACCTCGCTTGCCGCCAATCGCGGCCCCGCAAAGCGCAAAAGCAGCCCCCCCTGATCGAGCCACTCCAGCATCGCCGCAGTCTCGCCCTCTGACAGCACCGCAACATCTGCCAACACAATCACATCCGGGTTTGCTGGCAACACATCCGTCAACGCCCCTTCCAGCACATCAGCTGTTTCAACCAGCGCCTGCCGCAAATAATGCAGCGGCGACAAAAGTTGCAGTCCCTCGCGATCCTCGCGCCCCGCTATCAACGCCACCTCACGCCGGCGCAGGCTGTCATCCGAAAGGCTCACCGCGCCCGCAGACCGCACGCCGGCAATCTCGAACCGTGTGACCCGCGCCCGCAATTCGCTTGGCAAACTCAGGGCGGTCTCCGCCTGCGCAGATCCGGCTTCAAAGGTGATCGGCAACGCCGCCAGAACCCGCTCCGTACCGGCCGGATCAAGCCCGATCGCCTGCACCGTGATCTCCCGCTCCAACGCCGCCTGTGTGCGTTTCGCTGTCAACAGAACCTTGCCATCCTCATAAGTCGGCGGTGCCAAAGCCAGCGCCCCGCGCCCTGTTTGAACCACCCGCACATCGCCGCGGGCTTGCAACGCCGACAGCACAGCCTCACGCCCGCCGCGCTCCAACCCGTCTGACAGCCAGATCGTGTCAAACGCCTGTTCTCCCAAACCCGCGACAAACGTCTCGTGCGTCGCCGCATCCGCCTCCCAGGCCATTGGCAAAACGCCCGCCATGCGGGACGTCCACACATCCGCCTGCGCAAATCGCAACTCTTCGGGCGCGCTCAATCGCTGTACCGCCACCACGCGCCCGTCCCGCGCCGCTTCCTCCAGCAGTGCTTCAACCATCGCCCGCCGCGCATCCCAATCACTCGCCGACGCCCAACTCGCATCCAGCAAAACAAGCAAAGGCCCCTGCCCGTCTTCCCGCTCCTGCGGGTTCAGCAGCGGCCCTGCCAAACCAATGATCACCGCCGCCACCGCCAGCATCCGCAGAACAAGCAACCACCACGGAGTACGGTCCGTAACCGTGTCGTCATCCGTCAACCCAAGCAAAAGCACGACACCGGGAAATAGCCGCTTCACCGGTGCAGGCGGGATCGCCCGCAGGATCAGCCACAGCACCGGCAAAATCACCAAAGCCGCCAACAACCATGGCGTTACAAACCCTATGGCCAAACCACCAATCATCCACGGTTCTCCAACGCCCGATGCAACCACAACAGGGCCGCTTGTGCGCTGTCTCCGGTGTGATGCGTGCCATACCGCCAGCCTGTCACACGACACAGGTCGCGCAACCGCTCCCGACGCTCCGCCAATTTTTCAACATAGCGCTGTCTCAGGTCATCAGCCTTCTTGGTTTCGTGGCTGAGCGTGCCGCCCATGCTCTCAAACACCGCCCGCCCACGATACGGAAAATCTTCTTCCGCAGGGTCCAGCACCTGATAGCAGACGCCTCTGACACCGCGATCCGCCGCCTTGGTCAAAGCCTGCGAGAACGCCTCAAAGTCGCCCATGAAGTCCGACACAAAAAGCGCCCGCGCATGGGGCAACATCGCCTTGGTCTCCGGCGTGCCGTAATCCCCGCCGTCTTCCTGCAAAAACATCTCGGTCAGGCGCAATATCTGCCCCTCACCGCGCCGTGGCGGCAACAGCGTGCCGGTCAATCCGACCCGCTCTCCGCTGCGGATCAGTAAGATCGCCACCGCCAGCGCCAAAAGGCGCGCGCGCTCCCCTTTCCTGACGCCATCCTTGCCACTCGCAAACTGCATCGACGGTGCAGCATCCACCCACAGCATCACCGACTGCGCCACCTGCCATTCCCGTTGACGCACGAACTGGGCATCCGACTTGGCCGACCGCCGCCAATCAATCATCCGCAGACTGTCACCGGGTTGCACTGGTCGGTACTGCCAGAAATCATCACCCATGCCTGCGCGCCGTCGTCCGTGTTCGCCCAACAACACAGTGCCCGCCAAATGCTCCGCCTGCGCCAACAAGGGCGGCAGACGTGCGGCTTCCGCCTCAGCACGCGCACGAAGATGGGCGACTGAACTCACGCAGCCGCTCCGACGCCGTCAAAGCGACGCACAGTCTCGCCTATCAGGCCCGCCAGCGACTCACCGCGCGCCCTTGCGGCAAAGGTCAACGCCATGCGGTGACTTAGAACCGGCCCCGCCATGTCGATCACATCCTGCGCATTCGGCGCCAATCGCCCATGCAGCAACGCCTGCGCCCTGACCGTCATCATCAACGCCTGCGCCGCCCGCGGCCCAGGCCCCCAGCTAACGTGCTCGCGCACCGCCTCGCTCGCACTTGGGTCATCCGGCCGGCAGGCCCGAACCAGATCGAGGATCATCTCCATCACGCTCTCGCCCACCGGCATCCGCCGCAACAAGGTCTGCGCCGCGATCAACTCATCAGCGGCAAACACTTGATGCGCCTCACCCTCTTCGACACCCGTCGTGGCCAGCAAAATTTCACGTTCCGTGTCACGATCCGGATACGGCACATCAATCTGCACAAGGAAACGGTCCAACTGGGCTTCGGGCAAGGGATAGGTGCCTTCCTGCTCGATCGGGTTCTGCGTTGCCAACACATGAAACGGCGCATCCAGTGGCCGGTCCGCGCCCGCCACCGTCACCTGTTTCTCCTGCATCGCCTGCAAAAGCGCCGATTGCGTCCGCGGGCTGGCGCGGTTGATCTCATCCGCCATCAAAAGCTGGCAAAAGATCGGCCCTGGCACGAATCGGAATTCCCGTGTGCCGCCTTTGCCTTTCTCCAGAACCTCAGACCCAAGAATATCCGCCGGCATCAGGTCTGGCGTGAATTGCACGCGGTTGCCATTCAGCCCCATCACGGTCGACAGGGTGTCCACCAATCGCGTCTTGCCCAGCCCCGGAAGCCCAATAAGCAAAGCGTGTCCGCCACAAAGCAGCGCGCCAAGGGTCAGGTCCACGACCCGCTCCTGCCCGACAAACCGTGTCGTGATCGCCTCCTTGGCCGCGGCCAATTTTATGCCCAGCGCTTCGATTTCGGCGACCAGATCGGCGTCTTCGCTCATGACATTTCTCCTGATGGGTCTATATGCTTACGAGAACCTTATCCCGCACGGATGAAATGGCAAAAGCAATGAGCGCACAAATTCCCGTGAAACCGACGATAAATGACCTGACCGCAACCGCAACCGCCGCGGTCAAGGAACGCGGCCCCGCGCCCGTGCATCTCTGGAATCCGCCTTTTTGCGGCGACATCGACATGCGTATCGCCCGCGACGGCACGTGGTTTCACGAAGGCGGCCCGATCACCCGCCCCGCAATGGTCAAACTCTTTAGCTCCATCCTGCGCAAAGACGGCGATGCCTATTTTCTGGTCACACCGGTCGAAAAGGTCGGCATCACGGTCGAGGACGCCCCATTCGTGGCCCAAGACATGGAGGTCACAGGCCAAGGCGACGATCAGCACCTGACCTTCACCACTAACATCGGGGAAACGGCCACCGCCGGCCCCGACAATCCGATCCGCGTCGACACCACGGGGGATGCCCCTGCGCCCTATGTCACCATCCGCGCCAACCTTGAGGCCAAGATTGACCGCAAGACATTCTACCGCATGGTTGATTTGGGTGAGGAACAACAGATCAACGGTACAGCTTGGTTCGGCGTCCGCTCCTCAGGAGTCTTTTTCCCGATGATCCCGACGGCCGATTTGGCTTGAAACTCCAGAGCATTCCGCGGCTTGTGCCCGCGCCGGAAACCAAGAGGATTTTCACCAGCGGCCTTGACAACTATCACGAAATTAACCTGTTGGTAGAAAACCGCTGAGGGCCTGCTTGCCGGCCTCCGCACCAAGGGAGACCGCCGTGCCCAAATTTGCCGCCAACCTGACAATGCTGTTCAAGGAACTGCCGGAACTCGACCGGTTTGACGCCGCCGCAGAGGCCGGATTTGACGCGGTGGAAGTGCTGTTCCCTTACGACATGCAAGCCAACGAAATCCTGTCGGCCTTGGGGCGCAACAACCTGTCGCTAGAGCTGATCAACTGCCCGCCGCCGAACTACACCGGCGGCGCCCGAGGCTTTGCCGCCGTTCCCGAAAGCCGCGACCGCTTCCGTCATGACTTCAAACGCACATTGCGCTACGCCGAGGCGCTCGGGGCGCGTCTGGTGCATATCATGGCCGGACCCGCACGCGGTCCTGAAGCCCGTGAAACCTTCGTCGATAATCTCCGCTGGGCCAGCGATTTCGCGCAAAAGCAAAAGCTCACAATTGAGCCGATCAACGACATCGACATGCCGGGCTATTTTTTGAACGATTTTGACCTCGCCGCCGAAATTCTGGACGAGGTCGCCGCGCCGAACTTGGCGCTTCAGTTTGACACCTATCACGCCCATCGCATCCACGGAGACATCATGGCCTGCTGGGACAAACACGCCCACCAAGTCGGCCATATCCAAGTCGGCGGCATCCCCGACCGCCACGAACCCGCAGGTGGGGACTTCGACTATCCGGCTTTCTTCAAAATGCTGGACGACACTGGCTATGCCGGAGTGGTCAGCGCCGAATACTTCCCGTCCGGCAAAACCACCGAAAGCGGTCTTGGCTGGCTGGGTTTAAGATCGGTCTGACCCTCGACCCGCCAGTCATCATGCCCTCAATGCGCTTCGGCCCAGTTCGCCCCGCGTCCCGCATCCACAATCAATGGCACATCAAGCTTGATCGCAGGCTCGGTTGCCCGCTGCATCACGTCGCGCGCCACCTCGATCGTTTCCTCAACCGCGCTGTCCTCGACCTCAAAGATCAATTCGTCATGCACCTGCAACAGCATCTTGGCGGGCAGGTCCTTGATCGCGTCGGGCATGCGGATCATGGCACGGCGAATGATATCCGCCGCCGTGCCTTGGATCGGCGCATTGATCGCCGCGCGATAGGCAAAACTCGCCCGCGGCCCTTTGGCGTTGATCTCCGGCGTGTGGATTTTCCGGCCAAATAGCGTCTGCACATAGCCATGCTCTTTGGCAAAGGCTTTGGTGTCATCCATGTAGGTCCGGATACCGGGGAAGCGTTCGAAATAGCGGTTGATAAAGTCCTGCGCCTCGCCGCGCGGAATCCGCAAGTTGCGCGCCAGACCGAAACCGGAAATTCCGTAGATCACACCAAAGTTGATCGCCTTGGCGCGGCTCCGCACCTCTGACGTCATCTCCTCCATCGGCACGCCAAAAACCTCGGACGCCGTCATCGCGTGAATGTCATGACCGTCACGGAACGCGGCCTTCAGCGCGTCGATACCGGCCACATGGGCCAGAATACGCAATTCAACCTGAGAATAGTCGAGCGAGATCAGCGTCTTGCCTTCCTCAGCCACAAAGGCTTCGCGAATGCGGCGCCCTTCCTCGGATCGCACCGGAATGTTCTGCAGGTTCGGATCGGTGGACGCCAGACGCCCCGTGTTCGCGCCGGTCTGCACATAGGACGTGTGTACGCGGCCTGTGTCGGCGTTGATGTGCGTCTGCAACGCGTCGGTATAGGTCGACTTCAGTTTGCTCAACTGCCGCCAGTCAAGCACCAACCCCGGCAAAGCGTGCTCGGTCGCCAGATCCTCAAGAATATCAACACCAGTCGCATAGGCCCCGGTTTTGCCCTTCTTGCCGCCGGGCAATTCCAGCTTATCAAACAGGATCTCGCCCAACTGCTTGGGGGAGCCCACGTTAAACGATTGCCCCGCCGCCTCGTGGATTTCTGCTTCCAAACTGGCCATCTTCTGCGCAAAGGCATTGGACATGCGCGAAAGCGTATCGCGGTCCACCTTGACCCCGTGCCGCTCCATCTGTGCCAAAACCGGCACCAAGGGGCGCTCCAGTGTTTCATAAACCGTCGTCACCTGCTTCTGATGCAGCTTCGGCTTGAACATCTTCCACAGGCGCAGCGTGACATCCGCATCCTCGGCGGCGTATTTCACCGCATCCGCAATCGGTACCTTATCAAAGGTGATCGCGCTTTTGCCAGTGCCCAAGAGCGTCTTGATCGGGATCGGCTGATGCCCGAGATACCGCTCGGAAAGCGCGTCCATGCCGTGATTGTGTTCGCCAGCGTGCAGCGCGTAAGACAGCAACATCGTGTCATCAATCGGTGCCACGTTGATGTTGTAGTTGGCAAAAACCTTGCAGTCATATTTCGCGTTCTGGAAAATCTTCAGAACCGAAGGATCCTCCAGCATCGGTTGAAGCGCATCGAGCACCTCCCGCAGCGGCATCTGCCCCTCTTGCGGCTCATCCCCGCCGAACAAGTCGTCGCTCGCGCCCTTCTTGTGGCCGACCGGAATATAACACGCCTCACCCGGCTCCACCGACAAACAAATCCCCGCCAGTTCCGCCACCATTTCATTGAGCGAATTGGTCTCGGTGTCCACCGCCACGTAGCCGCGTTTCATGATCGCCGCGATCCAGCGATCGAGCGCCGCGCGATCTGTCACGCACTCGTATTTCTCGGGATCAATCGGAACAGTTTCTTCTTCAACCACCGCGCTCGCCTGCGCGACAGGTTCGGCAATCACCGGCGCCTCAACACCCAATTTATCCGCAGCCCGTTTCGCAGCCGTGCGCAATTCCATCTCGGCCAGGAAGCCCAACAACGTGTCCGCATCGGGGTCCTGAACTTCAAGATCGTCGATTGTGAAATCCAACTCCATCTTATCGTCCAGCTGCACCAGCCGCTTGGACAACTCGATCTGATCCCGCTTCTCAATCAGAGTCTGACGGCGCTTGGGCTGTTTGATCTCTTCCGCACGATCCAGCAGGCTTTCCAGATCACCATATTCATTGATCAACAACGCCGCCGTCTTGATCCCGATCCCCGGCGCGCCGGGCACGTTGTCCACGCTGTCACCCGCCAGCGCCTGCACATCCACAACCCGCTCCGGCCCAACGCCGAATTTCTCGATCACCCCGTCGCGGTCAATGCGTTTGTTCTTCATCGCATCCAGCATCTCGACGCCCCCGCCGACAAGCTGCATCAGGTCCTTGTCCGAACTGATGATCGTACACCGGCCACCGGCCTCGCGCGCCTGAACGGCCAACGTGGCGATGATGTCATCGGCCTCAAAACCCTCAACCTCTTTGCAGGCGATGTTAAAGGCCTCGGTCGCAGTCCGCGTCAGCGGAAACTGCGGCACCAGATCTTCGGGCGCAGGCGGCCGGTTGGCCTTGTATTCCGAATACATCTCGTTGCGGAATGACTTGCCGGAGTAGTCGAAAATCACCGCCACATGGGTCGGGGCATCTGGGCCGGCATTGTCCTCGATATAGCGCTGCAACATGTTGCAGAACCCCGCCACAGCCCCAATCGGCAGGCCATCAGACTTGCGCGTCAACGGTGGCAACGCGTGATAAGCGCGAAAGATAAAGGCCGATCCGTCGATCAGATGCAGGTGACATCCCTTGCCGAAACTCATGGCGCGCTCCTGTTTTGTTCTGTTGTGCTCCGTTGTGCCATGCCCCAATTCTCACCGCCACCCAGAAAGTGCGGAACAAACTCGCTACGGCCGTTCACACAAGCTTTCCGCCAGCCAGTTGTGGAACGCACAGCCCCGCCAGCCAGCCGTCGTTTTGGTCAAAATAGTCGGCTCCCAGCACCGCTGTAACAGAGACGGTTTTTTGCCATTCCTTCGCCGCTGGAACTTTAGAAATCTCCTGCCGACAAGAGATCGGACTATGAGATTTCGGCGGGCAGTCGTTGTGATGCGATGTCCTGCTCATTCATCAAGCTCTGTGCAAGCGCGCGATGGCACACAGGAATGGAAACCGGCCGATGTGTTCACAAATTGCCGAGCCTGAAAACACACCGACGCGATACCGACATAATACCGACGTTATGCAGCCTGCCAATTCAGCGCGCGATTCCCGATGTTAACAGGCGCTGAAAAACCGGTCATTCAGGACAACACAATGCCTTGATACCCGTTGCGATCTCGGGTTTCGCAGCAAGAGTGTCCGCTGCGATTGTCCGTGCTTCATCCAGCAGATCGTCGCGGTCCACCAACCGGTCAACCAGCCCAAAAGCCAACGCATCCGGAGCGACAACTTTTTGCCCGCCCATCAGGATCAACTTGGCCCGGGCAGGACCAATCAGCGCAGACATGCGTTTGGGATCAGAGGGTTGCGGCAGAAAACCCAGCTTCATCACCGGATAGAAAAACTTGGCTTCCGGCACCGAAATACGGATGTCACACGCCAGCGCCATCCCCATTGCCCCCCCCGCGAGCGTTCCGTTCAAGGCTGCAATGGTCAGGCCCGGAAGCGCGGCAATGGCCCCCGAAAGGCGTTCCCAAACGTCGCTGGTCGCAAGCCCGGCGCGGGCTTCTTCCAGATCAGCTCCTGCGGAGAAAACCTTGCCTGTTCCGGTGATTACCAAGACCCGCGCTTCCTGCGCGGACTCGGCAATTTCGGCCAGTTCGGTCAACATCGCATGGGTCAAAGAATTGGCCTTGTCCGGACGGTTGATGGTAACAACCCACAGCCCTGAAGGTTCCTTGATAAGTTCGATCATATCAAGCCGACCTTGCGGCGGATGTCTTCGTCACGCAGGGAAATCTCGTCGCCAAGCCAGTCATCTGCTTCAGAAGAACACATCCACAAAAGACATTTGGCTGGCCACTCCGGCGGGATATGGTCGGACCATTCCAGCTTCGATACAGGATTGATACCGCTGGCCTTGATTTCACGCTGCATCTGCGTCGCCACAGTGCCAGGGCTCAGACCGATAGCACGGATGCCCTTCTCGCCAGCTTCCTTGTGCACACAGCGCGTCAGCATGTTCGCCGCAGCTTTGGACGCACAGTAGTGGCTCCACGCTTCAACGGGTCCATGCGCTGCACCGGAACTTATGGTCAAAATCGAGCCACCGCCCGCCTTTTCCATCAAGGGCATCACCGCGCGCATGCCGTGATAAACCCCTTTGAGATTGATATCGATTACCTGCCCCCAATCGGCTGGAATAGATTGGTCTATATGGGAAATCGGCTCCACCACACCGGCATTGTTGATCAGGATATCAACTCCGCCAAAGGCCTTCACAGCTGCATTCACAGCCGCCTCAACCTGCGCGTAGTCCGCAACATCGCATGTCACCGCCAATGCCGCATCGCCGATGTCTGCCGCGATCGCCTCGATCGCTGCTGCCCCTCGCGCGGTCAACACAACGTTGGCACCAGCCGCAGCGAACTCTCGCGCCGCGCTTTCACCAATTCCTCGGCTCGCGCCGGTGATCATCACTGTTTTTCCGGAAACATCAGACATTTTGTTCTCCCGCCTTGTACTGACACACAGCTACTTTGCCTGTCGGGAATGGTCCAGCCTTTCGACTTGACGCCGCCACCGGTTCTACGGAGTCTATGGCCAACGTGTTGTTACAAGGATCATCCACAATGTCTTTTCCGCTTTCTCGCAAATTGCTTGCAACCACAGCGAGCCTCGCTCTTTTGTCCGGCCCGGCCTTCGCCGATGTCTCGGCTCAGGACGTTTGGGACAACTGGCGCGCGGCGTTGCAGGAGTACGGCTACGCCCTGACAGCCACAGAGGAAGCTTCCGGCAGCGCTCTGGTGATCAAAGACCTAGTTATGAGCATGGACATTCCAGAGGACGAAGCATCTGTGTCTGTCTCGATGGAAGAACTGACTTTCACGGAAAACGGTGACGGCACGGTGAACATCGCCGTGCCCCAAAACATGCCGCTCAATTTTTCGGTCAGTGACGGCGGCGAGGATGTCGAAGCGAAAGTCACGGTTTCCCATGATGGCATGTCCACCGTTGCCTCTGGCACCAAAGATGAGATGACCTACACTTACGGCGCGTCCTCCATCACCGCGTCGCTGGACACACTCGTTGTCAACGGAGAGACCATCTCCGATATCGACGCATCGGGCGCAATCGGCGGCCTGTCCGGCACCCAAACGCTTGCTATGGGGGACACAATTTCCGGCATGCAACAGATGTCTGCCGACAGTATGTCCCTTATGGTGAAGGGCAATGATCCGGAATCCGGCGACTTGATCGACATGTCGGTTTCCTTTGCCGACATTCAGGCGTCCAGCGACAGCGCATGGCCCAAAGGGGCAATCGCCAGCAGCGACCCCAGCGCGATGTTTGTCGAGGGCATGAAAGTTGTGGGGTCCGTCACAATGCAAAGCATGGCTCTCGCGGCAGCGTTCGAGGATGAGGAAGGTCCCGGCCAGATCAACATGACCACCGGCGCAGGTGGACTCGATCTGGATTTCACGGATGCGATGATTGCCTATGGCGGCAAGATCACAGAGGTCGCGGCGTCGGTGATGGCTCCTGATGTGCCCCTCCCGATTGATGTAACGTTTGGCGAGCTGGGATACGACATGGCTATTCCGCTCAAGGCGTCTGAGGCGGAACAAGACTTCAAACTCGGCCTGAATTTCACTGACATTGGCCTGTCAGACTTCATCTGGAACTTGTTTGACGCCAATTCTGTCCTGCCACGTGATGCCGCGACTCTGGTTCTTGGCCTGTCGGGCAAAGCCACCGTTTTCCAAGATCTCGTGACGTTGGATGAGGACATGGACGAAGCCCCCGGTGAAGTGAATGCCGTGTCTCTCGACGTTCTGGAGCTCAAGGCCGCCGGCGCGGACATCTCTGGCACTGGCAGCTTTACGTTCGACAACTCGGATTTGGCTTCCTTTGACGGCTTCCCCCGCCCCGAAGGGGCAATCGACGTGAAACTGAATGGCATCAATGGCCTGATGGACAAGTTGATCCAGATGGGCCTTCTGCCTGAAGAACAGGCCATGCCCGCGCGCATGATGATGGGCATGTTTACGGTTCCAGTTGGCGACGATCAGCTGACATCACGTATCGAGGTCAATGACCAAGGTCACGTACTCGCGAATGGTCAACGTCTTAAGTAATCGAACGAAACACCACTCAAGAGGCCGCGCCTTCGCGGCCTCTTTTTTGTTGCCGCTTGCACGGATGCGCCGCGCGGTCTAACTCAAATGAAACACCGAACGAGGACAGCATGGCACATTCCCCCGAAGCTCTGACCCAGCATCTCCTTGACGCGGCGCGCGCCGCCGGGGCCGACGCCAGTGACGCGATCGTGGTTTCCGGCACATCCCTTTCAATAGAAGTACGGGATGCAAAGCTCGAACAGGCCGAGCGCTCTGAAGGGCTGGATCTTGGCCTGCGTGTACTGGTGGGACAACGGCAGGCGAATGTTTCCATCTCCGATGCCCGCCCCGCCGCTATCCAGGAAATGGCCGAGCGTGCTGTGGCAATGGCCAAAGAGGCGCCCGAAGATCCCTATGTGGGCCTTGCCACATCAGACCAACTGGCCCGCGATCGGGATGCTCGCAATTTGGAGCTCGCGGACACCGCTTCTGAACCTGATCCTTCCACTCTCCAAACGGACGCCCTGCAAACCGAGGCGGCGGCGCTAGAAGTCGCGGGTATCAGCCAAGTGCAATCCGCCGTCTCAGGTTATTCTGCCACCGACGTGTGGATTGCCGCCTCTAACGGATTTTCCGGCGGGTATCGCCGCACAAGCCGCGGCACCTATTGCACCGCGATCGCTGGCAAAGGCGACAGCATGGAGCGAGACTATGACGGCGACAGCCGCGTCTTCGCAACAGATATGCGCGATCCGGCCGACATTGGCCGCTCTGCCGCCGAACGGGCGGTTGAGCGCCTGAATGCTCGCCAGCCACAAACTGGCGCATATCCGGTCCTCTTTGACGAGCGCATCTCAAGTTCTCTTTTGGGCCACCTTCTTGCGGCGGCCAACGGCGCAACGGTTGCGCGCGGGTCCGGTTGGCTACGGGAGAAACTGGGCGACCAGATCCTGCCCAAAGGGCTTTCCTTAGTGGAAGATCCTCATCGCCCACGAGTCACAGGCTCGCGCTTGTTTGACGCCGAAGGTCTTCCAACGAAACGCCGCGCCATTGTGGACAACGGCGTTCTTACTGGCTGGACACTCGATCTCGGCAATGCCCGCAAACTGGGCCTCACCAGCACCGCCAATGCCGCCCGCGGTGTCTCCGGCCCGCCGTCACCTTCCAACTGGAATGTGGCACTCACACAAGGCGACAAGTCTCGCGACGAATTGTTGAAAGAGATGGGAACCGGCCTTCTTGTTACTTCGCTAATCGGCTCCACGATCAACCCAAACACCGGCGATTATTCTCGCGGCGCGTCGGGGTTCTGGATCGAAAATGGCGAAATCACCCATGCGATCAATGAATGCACCATTGCGGGTAATCTGCTTGATATGATGCGCGGCCTGATACCAGCTAACGACGCCCGTTTGCATCTGTCGCGCCCCGTTCCATCATTGCTTGTCGAAGGGCTCACCCTTGCCGGATCGTGATCTGCAACTTCTGCTGGACGCAGCCAATGAGGCTGGCCGCATCGCCACCAGCTACACAGGAGCAAGTGCGGTTTCGTGGGACAAACCCGACGGTGCTGGCCCCGTGACGGAGGCGGATCTGGCGGTCAACAAAATGCTAGAGGCTACTCTTCTGGGTGAACGACCCGACTACGGCTGGCTGAGCGAAGAAAGCCAAGACAACCCTGATCGCCTTGGGGCAGAGCGCAGCTTCATCATTGATCCCATCGACGGCACCCGAAGCTTTATCGACGGGTCAGACACCTGGGCACATTCTCTCGCGATTGCTGACCGAGGCGAGGTGGTGGCAGCGGTGGTGTTTCTGCCTAAGCGGGAGCGGCTCTATGCCGCCGCCAAGGGACAAGGCGCGACTCTGAATGGCGCACCGATCAAGGCCAGCGCCCAACCGTTGCTCACCGAGGCCAAAGTTCTCGCGGCCCGTCCGGTCATGCACTCTGATCTGTGGCGCGACAAGGCACCGGAGTTTCAACTCGGCTATCGCCCTTCGCTGGCTTATCGCCTCGCATTGGTCGCGCAAGGCCGGTTCGACGCAATGCTGACTTTGCGTCCGACATGGGAATGGGACATCGCTGCCGGTGATTTGATCCTGAGAGAAGCTGGCGCAGTGGTTTCTGACCGCATGTCCGAACCCCTTGTGTTCAACAAAGCAGATCCGCGTCTGAATGGCGTTGTGGCAGGGGGCGCCCCCTTGCAACGCCAGATTTGTGATGCGCTTGCGCCAGTAAGCCCCCTTTGATTTTTGCATCACTGCAAGTGTAAAAACAGGTCTGCCCTTGAGGCCCTGTGCCATCACCTTTAGTTTGCGCCCAACACAGCATCTCAAAGGAGAGCATACATGGCACAGCGCCTGCACCTCGTATTCGGTGGTGAACTGATCGACCCGACCAAGACAGCCTTCAAAGATGTCGACGATATCCACATCGTGGGTATTTTCCCCGACTATCAATCGGCTTATGACGCTTGGAAAGCCGAAGCACAGCGCACGGTGGACAACGCGCACATGCGTTACTTCATTGCGCATTTGCACCGTTTGCGTGACGAGGAAGCCGCTGCTTCTTCGACCGAAGAACTAGGCTGAGGCGATCTGAATGCCGCGCTCGCTCGGACTGGCAGCATATCTGGCCTTTGCCCGCCGCCAACCGCGCAAGCCGGCTTCATTCGACATCCCCCGCCCGAACGGAGAGTTGATCTGGCTTCATTGCTCAGACCCCGCGCGGGCGCGCAGCCTCGCGCAACTGGGCTTGCGTCTATCGCATTTACGCGACGACACCCAAAAGGTGCTGATCACAACATCCGGCGACCAGCCTCCAACGCAAGATTTGCCGGATGGTGCCATCTGGCAGGCTTGCCCGTCGGAAAACCCCGCCGATGCAGAGGCTTTTCTGGATCATTGGCGTCCTGATCTGCTGATTTGGTTGGGGAGCCTTTTACGCCCGGCCCTGACCGTTGCAAGTTTCAACCGTATGCCCTGTATGTTGTTGGAACCTGATGCGCCCGCTTTGGAAAACAAACGTTGGCGCGTCGGGCCGGAGCCGATCCGAGCCACCCTCGCCCATTTTAACGTCATCCTTGCCGACACGCCGGCTATTGCCAGCCGCTTCCGATCAATGCTGCCGGACGATGTCGAAGTGCACGAAGGCGGTCTGCTCACGGAAGAAGCTCCGGCACTGGCCTGTGTGGATTCCGATTTGAACGAATTGCGCCAGGCCCTTGCCGGACGGCCGGTCTGGTTGGCGTCGCACGTACAATCTGATGAGATGCCTGCCATTTTGTCAGCATATCGTGCGGCTTTGCGTCTCTCCCATCGACTGCTTTTGGTGGTGGTGCCCGACACCCACGACGACGCGGACAAGGTTCATGCGCAAGTCACCGCACAGGATTGGCGAGCCGCCTTTTGGGAGGACGGCGAGTTTCCGGAACGCGAAACACAAGTGCTTTTGACTGAAACGCCGTCCGAATTGGGCCTTTGGTACCGCGTCGCACCGGTCAGTTTCATCGGCTCTTCTCTGGTCCCCGGTCATGGGGGGCGCGACCCATTGGAAGCTGCCGCGCTCGGATCAGCCGTGGTTTACGGACCCTCCGTTCGCAACCATCTGGACAGCTATACCCGACTTGCAAACGCAGGCGCGGCCCGCATTGTGCGTGACGCTGACAGCTTGGCCACCGCCCTCATACAACTTGCCGCCCCCGATCAGCTTGCGTCTATGGCGCACGCAGGGTGGCAAGTGATATCCGAGACGGCGGAAGTCACGGACGCTATTATCGCGCATGCACAACGCCTACTGGACGGAGAGGACGTTCCCACATGAAGCCCCCCCTCTTCTGGACCAACCCTCCTACCTCGCCGGGTTGGCGATCGACGCTACTGGCCCCTCTGGGGGGGCTTTATGCTTTTGCCACCAAACGGCGCCTGTCAAACGACGCACACGCCTACCGCGCACCCGTGCCGGTGATTTGTATCGGCAACCTGAACGCAGGCGGAACTGGGAAAACCCCGACTGCAATTGCTCTTGTTCAACACCTGCAAGCGCGGGGCGTGTCGCCTCATGTCGTGTCTCGTGGCTACGGCGGCAGCCTTGAGGGGCCGGTCGAGGTGCATGAACGGACCCACACAGCGGATCAAACCGGAGACGAACCTCTCCTGCTCGCGGCGTTTGCTCCGACATGGGTTGCCAAGGACCGCGCCGCTGGCGTCAAGGCGGCCGCCGAGGCCGGCGCCAAAGTGATTCTGCTGGACGACGGGTTTCAAAACCCCAGTGTACACAAGGACGCCTCAATCGTTGTGGTTGATGCGCAGCGCGGCTTTGGAAATGGCCGCTGTATTCCAGCCGGCCCCTTACGAGAGCCGGTGAAACCCGGTTTAGCGCGAGCAGATATCCTGCTGTCTATTGGAAATACAAAGTCGCAAGACGCATTCTCCAAAACCTGGAGCGACTGCATCTCGATGCCTCAGATCTCTGGTGAACTCAAACCGCTGCCCACGGGCATGGACTGGACGCGCACTCCATTTCTGGCTTTTGCAGGCATTGGTCATCCGGAAAAGTTCTTTGCCACCCTGCGTGATCTAGGCGCAACCATCCTGCATGCCGAAGCTCTGGATGACCACCAACCCCTGTCACCGCAACTTCTGACCCGATTGTCGATGGATGCGCAACGTCTTGGCGCGCAGCTCGTCACCACGGAGAAAGACGCCGTGCGTTTGCCGCAGGATATGCGCCGCGAGGTGTTAACCGTGCCTGTCAGATTGGAACTTGAGGATTGGTCGGAAGTGGATGCGATGCTGGATCGCGTATTGCCCGAGCAGGCGTAACCCGCTCGGGCAAAGGGTCAATTTGCCAGCTTGCCGTCAAGAAGTGCCTTGAGGTCTTTGTAGCTCATGTTGGAGTGCATCTCGCCGTCAATGATCAGCGACGGAGTGGAGCTGATGTTGTCGGCTGCGGCGTTTTTCTGGAACCAACCCACCAGAGCTTTGGCCTTGTCTTCGTCTTCCAGACAGGCTTGCAGCGTTTCATCGTCCAGACCTGCAAGACGACCGGTCTTGCGCAGAGCGCCAGCGATGGCGACCGGGTCGCCCGCGCGGCTCCACTCGGATTGGGTTTCCATAAGAATGTCGGTGATACCAAAGAATTTCTCGGTGCCGCCACAACGAGCGACCATGCTCGCCCACAGGCCAAAGCGATCAAAATACACGTCACGGAATATAAACTTCACTTTTCCTGTGTCCACATAGTCTGCCTTCAGCGGCTTGAGAACTTCACTATGAAAGGTTGCGCAGTGAGGACACGTGAACGAGGCATATTCGACAATCGTGATAGGCGCATCTTCGGCCCCCATCACCATTTCTACGATACCCGATGTATCAACATCCGCACCATCGGAAGACACCGGTTCAATGTTGGTCACACCAGCCACAGGGCTGGTTTGTTGCGCGTTCATCCAATAGGCGCCGCCGGCAATCGCAAGAGCGGCCACTGCCACAATGGGAAAGAGTCGTTTCATTTAGAAACCTTTCTTCGAGTGTTTGTTTTTTCCGAGAACATTTTCGGCGAGACGCGCAAGCGCGTGCCGCAATTCTGTGTCACCAACCGGCGCGGCCACCTCAGCGGCTTCCCGAACCACGTTCGGGTCTTTGGGCGCATCCGCAGGTGTCTTGCGGTGAGAAAACTGTGCTTGCCCATCAGCAAAACCGGTCGCGGCGGTCTGCGTGATCCGCAGGTGCGTTATGGCATTGTATCCATAGGCGGCATTCACGCGGCTGCGCAGTTTTTCTTTTTGCATTTCCAACATAGGGGCCTGCGCGCCGGTCGTTAAAACTGTCAGTGTCGCTCCAAATCCTGTCCGCCCGTATTTCACGTCTACGGGGCGACAGATGCCCGCCATATCTTGCCCGACAATCTCGGCCCAATGCGTCAGCACTCGAGTCACCGCAAAACCACGGCTTTCGCCCGCGCTGCGGATGCGGTCCCGCAGCAACGTCGAAGTGCGCTTAAAGCCTTTGGTCGTGGCGCGTCGCATGGTCGGCCTTGCATCCTTGGATCGGTGGCTATCTTAGTAGCACCGCGCCCGTGTGCCAGCGAAACCGTTCAATTGGAGGGATAAAACTTGCGTGATTTGCCTGACAGCGCCGATTTGCTGGAGTGGTACGACCGTCATGCCCGTGTCTTGCCCTGGCGGATAGCACCAGCACAACGCGAGGCAGGGGTGCAGCCTGACCCCTATCGTGTTTGGCTTTCTGAGATCATGTTGCAACAAACCACTGTGGCAGCGGTCAAAGACTACTATTTGCGGTTCACAACCCGATGGCCCACCGTGCGCGATCTGGCCGACGCTGCGGATGAAGATGTGATGGCTGAATGGGCGGGGCTTGGATACTATGCCCGCGCACGGAACCTGCTGAAGTGCGCGCGTGTCGTGGCGCATGAGTTGGAAGGCCAATTCCCGTCCAACTATGACGATCTGCTGGCCCTCCCTGGAATCGGCCCCTACACCGCAGGCGCAGTGTCAGCAATTGCATTTAACCAACCCTCCACGGTTGTGGATGGCAATGTTGAACGGGTCATGGCGCGTCTGTTTGATGTGCACACACCACTTCCCGCTGCAAAACCTGAACTGACCGAGAGGGCGACGACCCTGACGCCGACCCAACGCCCGGGGGACTATGCACAGGCTGTGATGGACCTTGGCGCGACACTCTGTTCACCACGCAATCCGGCCTGCGGCATCTGCCCCTGGCGCGCACCTTGCAAGGCGCGAGACAAAGGCACTGCGGCAGAACTGCCCAAAAAGACTCCCAAAAAACCCAAACCGACCCGATACGGCACCGTCTACATCGCCAAACGCGTTGACGGCGCGTATTTGCTGGAGCGGCGCCCTGACTCTGGCCTTTTGGGTGGCATGCTCGGTTGGCCTGGGTCTGAGTGGCGAGAAGGCGCCGCCCCTGATAGCGAGTCGCCTATCCGCGCGGAATGGAGAACCCTAAACGGCGAGGCGCGTCATACCTTCACCCATTTCCACCTGCGTCTAACGGTGAAAACCGCATTGGTACCGATGGACCGCAATGTGCAGTCGGGCTTCTTTGTCGAAGCTGAAGACTTCTCGCCGACCGACCTGCCAACGGCCATGCGAAAAGCATTTGCACTTACCACCGCCTCCTAGACCCGTTGCAGCGCCCGTAGCTTATACGCATACTCCGGTCAAACCCGATGGAGTCGCCGATGATCCCTGCCGAGCAAGTCGCAAAATTGTCCAACGCTTTGCCGTTCTGGCTGTCGATGCTTTTGATCCCGATAATCTGGATCACTGCAGGTCTGGGTGGTTGGTGGGTGGCTCTTGTCCCGCTTACCACATGGTATCTGTTTGCCGGTTTGGACAGCCTCTTTGGCCTCAATCTCGAGAATGCTGATCCTGAAACCTCTGACGAGCAGCTGCAGTTTTACAGCATGCTCACCAAAGTTTGGCCGATTGCGCAATTCTTCACACTTTTTGGCCTGATCTGGTTTGCCACCCATACCGATCACCTGTCAGTTGCCGCAACGATCGGTCTTTTTTTCGGCATGGGCGTGATCTCCGGCACCATTGGGATCAATTATTCCCACGAGCTGATGCACCAAAAGAACAACACAGAGCGTTGGATGGCAGATATTCTTCTGGCGATGGTGCTGTATTCTCATTTCCGTTCCGAACATCTGCTGGTGCATCATCGCTACGTCGGCACCCCGCGCGATCCGGTGACTGCGCGGTACAACGAAGGCTTCCACCGCTTTTTCCCGCGCGTCCTGATCGGCTGTTTCAAAAGCGCCTTCCGCGCGGAAAAAGCCATGCTGGAACGCAAGAACTTGCCATGGACGGATCTGTCCAACCCATTCTTCCGCTATTGGGCGCTACAGGGCGCCATGTTGCTCCTGGCGCTGATTGTTGGCGGGTGGATCGGACTTCTTTTGTTCATCTGGCAGGCCTACATCGCCATTTGGCAACTGGAACTGGTGAACTATGTCGAACACTACGGCCTCACCCGTAAACACTTGGGCGACGGCAAATATGAACACGTCAAACCGCACCACAGCTGGAATGCTGCACACAAGGCTTCCAACTGGCTGCTGATCAACCTGCAACGCCACTCGGACCATCACTACAAGCCAGACCGCCGGTTCCCACTTTTGCAAAACTACACCGATGCCGAGGCACCCCAGTTGCCCTATGGCTATCCCGTGATGACAATTGCGGCGATGATCCCGCCGTTATGGAAAAAGGTGATGAACCCGCGCGTTCGCAAATGGCGCGGGATGTATTATCCCGAAATCACCAACTGGCACGCATACAACAAGGCAAAAAACCCTATGCCACGTTAGGAAAAATGGCTGTCCGGACGATCAAATGCCCAGACGGTCAATTTTTCTGCTACGCCTCGGACATCCTGATCAGTGAACTTCTGCAATCCGTCTAGGCAAGCGTCCCCACCTTCGCGGATTACCTCAGTTCTCATGCCGTCGCTGATGACCAGTCGCGCGTTCAGGCCACGGGTCATACTTTCCAGTCTTGAGGCCACGTTGACCGTGTTGCCCACCACCGCAAACTCCAGCCGGTTTGCGCCGATATCGGCAAGAACGGCAGGGCCATAGTGGGCACCGAACCCAACGCGCAATGGTTGCTGACCGCTTGCAATTCTGGCGTTGTTCCATTCATCCACGTCCGCCATCATTTGCCGCACACAGCGCAGGGCGTTCTGCGCGTCGTGTTCGGAGGGGCTGGGCGTGCCGAAAGTCGCCATCAAACCATCGCCAAGATATTTGTCCAGCGTTCCGTTGTGCGCGAAGACCGCCGTTTCCATAAGCCCGTGAAAGTCACGCAAGGTGGCGATCACCTCTTCCGGAGTGCGCTCTGCCGCAAACTCTGTAAAACCCACAATGTCCACAAAGAGCACTGCAATATTGTGACTGCGGATCTGTTTGAGTGGTTCATCGTTCTGACTGAGTTCTTCCACGACATTGGGCGAGAAATAGCGCGACAGATTGGTCCGCTCGCGCTCCAACGCGGCGTTTGAACGCAGCAATCGATTGAAGCGGCGCACCGAAAGTCCCAACGTGATCGACACCAGCAGAAAAACTACGATTTCCTGTATCCGCAGCCTGACGTTGAACGCGTTCGGTTCAATTAGACTGGCGAGATCAGGCCACCCGGGCAAGGATTCCATCACCGCATTCGTCATGCCAGGCACCGGATCGGAAAGCCAGATCGACAGACCCAAAGCAACGGCCCACATCAAGGACGTCCATGTTCCGATTGCGATGACCGTCCGCCACGAATACGCGAGAGTGCCCACCGCTAGGATCAGGAACAGATAATTGAAATTGCCAAACCGATACTGCATCGCTTGAGGCCAGTCATCCAATCCAATCGGATTTGGACCGATCATCCCGACCACCATCAAAAGCAGGTCGACAAAAATCAAAACCAGCTCTGTGCGGGATTTTCCTACGCGGCCGACCTTTCGGATCCACCAACCGTTGATGCACAGAAGCAGCAGGATGAATTCATAGTACAGCACCTCCGGCCACGGGGCGACAAACAACAACAGAACCCCGATCACCGACATCGCGATCCAACGGGCTTGAACCGCCATCTCTAGGCCCTGGCGTTTATGGAGTTCCAGAGCGGCCTCGGTATAGCTGTCGTCGCGAAACCCCTCGGTCTCAAAACGGTCAAGCACAACTGCTTCATTTTCGGAAATGTTGTCCGCGGTCTCTCGGGCCATTTGTCGGCTCCTCCCTGCTCCTCGCTCCAGATAGGTGCAACTCTCTCCTAACACACCCCCCAGACACCAAAAAACCCCGCCGATTTACGGCGGGGCAAGTCATAGCGCCAATCCTTCCTAAGGTCGGATCGCGCTGGCGGTATCACTTGAGTGATTAGTTTGGACGCGCGGCCATCTCTGACCGGATCTGCTGACGCAGCAGGTCAATCGGTACCTTCTTGCCGTCCTTTTTGAACGACCAGTAGGTCCAGCCATTGCAGCTTGGCGCACCTTCAAGATGCGCGCCGACTTGGTGGATCGACCCTTTTATGTCGTCCCCGATCAGCGTGCCATCAGCACGGACCTTCGCCTTGTGACGGCCGTTAAGAGAGTAGAGTTCTTCCCCTGGACGCAGCATTCCACGTTCGACCAATTGGCCAAACGGCACCCGCGGCTCAGCGCGTTTCGACGCTGTGACCTGCAATGCTTCGCGGTCAAATTTGCGCACAGATTTGATGCGCTTCTCGGCCACCTTGCGGTAGGCCTCTTCGCGTTCAATACCGATGAATTCACGACCCAGCATCTTGGCTACCGCACCCGTGGTGCCGGTGCCAAAGAAAGGATCGAGAATTACGTCACCCGGATTGGTCGATCCGACCAGAACGCGGTGCAACAGGCTTTCCGGCTTTTGCGTCGGATGGGCTTTGTCACCGTTTTCGTCTTTCAGACGTTCGTGCCCTGTGCAGATCGGCAGGACCCAATCGGATCGCATCTGCACGCCTTCGTTCAGCGCCTTTAGAGCTTCATAGTTGAAGGTGTATTTCGCGCCTTCGGATTTGGACGCCCAGATCATTGTTTCATGGGCATTGGTGAACCGCTTTCCACGGAAATTCGGCATCGGATTGGA
This sequence comes from Shimia haliotis, assembly GCF_900114415.1. Lineage (GTDB taxonomy): Bacteria > Pseudomonadota > Alphaproteobacteria > Rhodobacterales > Rhodobacteraceae > Shimia > Shimia haliotis. Next base: position 77,432 of record NZ_FOSZ01000008.1, read on the forward strand.
CTTGCGCCACACCACGTCGTTCAGAATCCAGAAGCCTTGGTTCTGCAATTCCGCACCCATGCGGAAGACATTGTGATAACTGCCGATCACCCAGATCGCGCCGTTCGGTTTCAGGATACGACGTGCGGCCTTGAGCCATGCGCGGGTAAACTTGTCATAAGCCGCAAAGCTGGAAAACTGGTCCCAGTCATCGTCGACCGCGTCCACCTTGGAATTGTCCGGACGGTGCAAATCACCCTTCAACTGCAAGTTATAGGGCGGATCCGCAAAGATCAGGTCGATGGAATTCTCGGGCAGACCGTTCATCACCTCGATGCAGTCGCCAGACAAAATACTATTGATCGGGAGCGCGGGCGCGCTCTTCGCTTTGGTTGTTGTTTTCATTTTCTGCCTCATACACGGCGCAGTTTTTTCGCGCTCGTTGATTGCCTCTAGGATGAGTCAAAGCTGATTCGGCGTCAAATTCTTTTTTGAAACAACAACTTACATTTTACTCTTGATACAAGATATTGTGTACGGGCTTGAAGGACCGTCTATGATGTGGGGTAACACCAAGATTTTGCAGCGCTTCTTTGTGGCTTTTTGACGGATATCCGGCATTCGTTTCCCACCCATAGCCGGGGAACTGTTGCGCCAAATCCATCATGATCGCATCGCGTTCGATTTTTGCCACGATGGATGCGGCCGCAATAGACACAGAACGTCCATCCCCTTTGACCACTGCCTCTGACGTCAGCGTCAAGCCGCGCGGGATCAAGTTCCCGTCGATCAAAAGGTAATCCGGCGCGGGAACAAGAGCCGCAACGGCACGCTCCATCGCGATGTGACTCGCCCGCAAGATATTGTGCTCATCAATCTCCTCCACGCTGGCATGGGCCACGGAAACTTGTGCCACGGTTCGAATTTCCGCGGCCAAAGCAATGCGCCGTTTCGCGCTGAGCTTTTTGGAGTCATTCAAACCAGCGGGAATTCGCGCAGGATCAAGGATGACGGCCGCGGCTGTGACAGGGCCAGCCAGAGGCCCGCGGCCTACTTCATCCACTCCGGCAACGCGCGATGCACCCCCTGCCAGAGCTAGGGCTTCAAGAGAAAAATCAGGACTGTTCATGTCAATTTCCAAACACGACACAGGCCGGTGCGCAATACAAAAAGCCGGAGCCCCACCGTCAGCACTCCGGCTTTCCCTGCCGATCTACGCCGGCTCTGCCTGATGGTTTAGCGCCATGTCACATCGTAGCCACGCTTGCGCAGGCATTGGGTTTTGTATCCCGTCACCGTGCGGCCGTGTTGGTTGACCCCTCTAAAGTGGCACTGTTGCGGCAGGCGGTGCGCGCGAATTCTGGACTGCGACAAACACCCTGACCCGTAGGCCTGAACAATGCGCCCGTTGCGCATGATAAAGTTTCGCGAGCACCGTGGCGGCAGATAGGTCCAAGAAACCGGGCGATCTGGACGCACATCACGCGGGCGTGGGTCACGGGGGCGCGCAACCGGAACGGGCTTGTCGTCATTGTCGTTGCTCACGGCGCTGCCGATAATGACCAAAGCTGTGGCGCCAAAAAGGATCTTGGCGAGGTCATCGTCACTGAGGGCTTTTGCCGGCAGCGCCGAGATTCCCGTTACGGTCATGGCAAGCCCAAGAACGGTTGCGATAAAGTGTTTGGAGGTCATGGTGTGTCCTTCCTGTCAGGTTTGTGCTCGATTGGTGACGCGAAGTGCGTCGGTGATGAGTTCACAGTCCCTAAAAAACAAAAAATCACTCAATATCAGTCGCTTGATATCCTATAGCCGCTCCAATTTTGGCACTGGTTATTGAATATCACACCGTTTCAGAGCACTCTCGCCTCATGTTCAAACAATATTCATACCCCCTGCGCTTGGTCGCCATTGCGGTCACACTCGCGCTGGCATCACCTGTTGCCGCGGCGGAGTGTTATGCCGACTACAAAGCAAAAAAAGACAACCCATTGCGTCTGCACTACGGGGTCGTGGCTTTGGATAACGGGTGCAGCATGGACTCAGCGCGTACAGAAATCTCCGCCCGTATCGCCAAGGATGGCTGGAAGCTGCTAAACGTGCTTTCGGTCTTTGACGAAACCCAACTCTCGGGAAAGGAAGCCAGTGCAGGCCAATTCTACCTCCGCTACTGATGTGCGTCGCAACGGCGGCAGACTGGTTGGCATTGGCATCAGTGCCATTGTTGTCATTCTTCTGATCGCTGGCATCGTCCTGATTGCCACGTTGCCGGACGCGAACGCCTTCAACGCACGCGTTGAACAGTTGTTTTTCGAAAACGACATGCTGACAGGACAGGCAGAAATCAAACTGCTGGAAATCCTGGCACAGTCCGGAACTGCTTTTGCTGACACCTTGGCCAGCTATCGCATGGTGATCCTCGTCTTGCTGGTGTTCGCCACCGCAATGATGATCGCGGCATTGGTGTTTCTTGTGGCTCTGGTAACGATGAACCGGCGTATGGCCCAGATTGAACGCTCAGGCATTCAGGTGAATTCTCTGATTGTGAGCCGCGATGAAAAAACGGTTTACCTCAACAACATGGGTTTCACGTTGACTGAGGCGGCGATGGAAACGCTTTCGGTTCTGGCCGAGGCGCGCCTTGATGACGACGTTATTTCCGGCATCGAAATTGAGGCTATAATTTCCGGCAAGCCGGCAACGGACTGTGACGAAGCGGCAGGTGCCACGCGCATCAAACGTCTGCGCGACAGTCTTGGCAATCAAATGGTCAGTGAACTTTTGGTCAAGAATATTGCGCGCAAAGGCTACATGCTTGCGATCGACAAGGACGTGATCCGCGTGCTGTGATCCACCTTCGGGCCACCGCGTTCCATTTATCTGACACCCGTGCGGGGTTGGATTTTCACCTCTCAGGCCTCACATTGTGAACCAACAGGAGAGGGAGGATCGCCCAATGGAAGGGTCCCGTTTCAACGCTGCGTCCGGCTATGGCATCGATATCGAGTCCATTGACGGCCGTGTCCGTATTTTGCGGGACGGTAAGGTCCTTGCTGACAGCACTCGTGCCAAAGTGATGTATGAAACCCGTCTTCAGCCTCAAATTTACCTACCACTTGACGATATCCTTGTTCCGGTTTCCGCCCAGACCGACCTCAAGACGTTTTGCCCGTTTAAAGGCACCGCGCGATACCGCGATCTGTTGCTGGACGGCGAGACCATTCCCAATGCAATTTGGTCCTATGATGACGCGCTGCCAGAAAGTCGGGAAATAGGCGGGCATATTGCATTTTTGGCGTCGTCCTATTCGGAAGTTGATCTCGGCGACGTGACACTTGACCCAGGTACAGATGGCAATATCAGCGGCCCTTTGGTCGACTGGTTGATGCGCGGAGCGGCATTTGAAACCACACCTGAGGATTTCATGCGCGCGCTCGGCAAAAAGATGGTCCAGAGCGGCATAGCCGTCTCCCGCATGTCTGCCATGATCTGGTCTCTGCATCCGATGATCGCGGGCAAAAACTATATCTGGAAACGCGGAGAGGAAGAGATCGCTACCTTCGCACCCTCCTATGAGCTTTATGATCACCCGAGCTTTGTTAACTCGCCTTTGAGCCATGTATCAAAAGGCCTTGGTGGCGTCCGCCAGAAATTGGATGTCGACGACGAGGACATGCACTTTCCGGTAATGAAAGATCTCAAGAATGAAGGCGCAACCGATTACGTTGCCATGCCTCTTTTCTTTTCCAACGGTCAGGTCAATGTGCTGACGATCACCAGCGACCATCCCAATGGGTTCACAACGGCGAACCTTGGGCTAATTTTTGAGGTTTCAACCGTGATCAGCCGGTTTTTCGAAGTTTTCACGCAAAAGGAAAATGCGCAATCCCTTCTGGAAACCTATGTCGGACGCAGATCTGGGGCGCGGGTTCTTGGCGGCGAAATCCGGCGGGGCGATGGCGATGAGATCGACGCTGCGATCATGTTCTGCGACTTGCGCGGCTCTACCCGACTTGAGGAAGAGTTGGGGCGAACCGTCTATATCGACTTGCTCAACAGCTTTTTTGAAACTGTTTCTGGTGTGGTGCACGAAAATGGCGGCGAAGTGCTGAAGTTCATCGGCGACGCTGTGCTCGCGGTTTTCCCTGACAACGACAGCGGCATAGAAGGCAGTTTGAACGCCATTGCCGCCTGCAAATCCATCATCGCCAAACTTGAGGCCCGCGCCGAGGAAGGCGAGCACCATTGCGATGTGTCCATCGGCGTCAGCCATGGCAGCGTAACATACGGGAACGTGGGCTCTCAGGAACGCCTTGATTTCACGGTCATTGGGCAGCCGGCAAATGTTGCAGCTCGCCTTGGGGATTACGGCAAAACGGTTGGCCACCGAATCGTTGTGTCCCAAGACCTCGCGGATCAATGCGACGATTGCATTCCTCTGGGTCCGGTGTCCTTGCACAATGTCTCGGAGCCCGTCGAAAGTTACGCAATCAGCGCTTCGCCACTCAAACTCTAGAGGCGACGCCTAAACTCTGCCCTAACCGCTTGATCCCTCTAAGATGTTCACGCTAGCATCTCAGGAAGTTCAGCGGGAAAATAATCAATGACACAAAGCAACCGTTCCTTGACCCTTCGTGATGTTTCTGAAGCCTCTGGCGTTTCCGAAATGACCGTCAGCCGAGTCCTGCGCAACCGCGGGGACGTCTCCGCGGCGACCCGTGAAAAAGTTCTGACTGCGGCCAAGGAACTGGGATATGTGCCCAACAAGATCGCCGGCGCGCTGGCCAGTCAACGCGTAAACCTTGTCGCTGTGATCATTCCGTCGCTGTCAAACATGGTTTTTCCCGAAGTCCTCGCCGGCGTAAGTCAGGTGCTGGAAGACACCGAGTTGCAACCGGTTGTCGGCGTAACCGACTATCTTCCTGAAAAAGAAGAAAAAGTTCTTTATGAGATGCTATCTTGGCGCCCATCCGGTGTGATCATTGCAGGGCTTGAACACACAGAAGCCGCCCGAGCCATGATGAATGCCAGCGGTATCCCTGTCGTAGAGATCATGGATGCCGATGGAGAGGCCGTGGATGCAATGGTCGGCATTTCCCACCGCCGCGCAGGCCGCGTAATGGCCGCATCCATCCTTGAGGCCGGCTACAAGAAAATCGCGTTCCTCGGGACAAAAATGCCGCTCGACCACCGCGCGCGTAAACGCTTCGAGGGGTTCACGGAAACGCTTGCGAAATCCGGCGTGGAAGTGACCGAACGGGAATTCTATTCGGGCGGCTCGGCGCTGGCCAAGGGGCGTGAGATGACCAAAGCTGTGCTCGATCGCTCGCCAGACATCGATTTCATCTATTATTCCAACGATATGATTGGCGCCGGTGGACTGCTTTATTTGATGGAGAAAGGCATTGATGTGCCCGGACAGATCGGACTTGCGGGCTTTAACGGTGTCGAACTGCTGCAAGGGCTTCCGCGTCAACTTGCAACCATGGATGCCTGCCGTCGGGAGATAGGTGTGAAGGCAGCTGAAATTATCGCGTCCCGCGTGCAAGGTGAGGATACAGATAACTCAGTAACACTGACCCCCAAAATCAGCTTTGGCGACACACTGCGGCGGCAGTAGTCAGCTTTTGAACTTGGCGATGCGAGCGTCTGCCGCGCGCAAGGCCTTGCGAAAAACCGGTGCCCCCCGCCGCGCAAGCACCGCTGTGCAATAGCGACGGATCAATTTGGGTCTGTCAGCCTTCTCCAGCGCAGCCAGCATTTCTTTTTGATAACGGGCAACCTCCCGCCGCCTGCGCAGCAGGGTATAGAACTCCGGTTGTGTCATTGTTCCGGCGACGCAGCCTTCGATGACAGGTTTAAGTACCCCCATCAAAAGCCAAAGAGAGGCGATCCGATGCCCCATAAACCGGCAGCGGTACTTTATTACGTTTTCCCCCTGGAAAAGCGCGGCGTGCATGGCATCCAGCGCGGCACGAGGATCATAAAAAACATGCACCGCTGCGGCGCTCTGGACCATCTCGGGGCCGTAAGCATAGCGACTGTGAAAATCTCTTCGCCAAGCTTTGCGATATCGGGTTTCCCAGCTTGCGATCTCTCGGTCCAGCGTAGCCTGCGGTGAAATACAAATTACCGTCGCACCTGGTGCTGCCGCCGAAAACACAGAGGCCGCATAAGCCCCCATTGACGCCCCATAGAAAATCACATTGTCGAAACGCTCAAAGAAGCCGTCATCGCGCAACCGATCAAAGAAATCATGCACCGCATCATCCCGATACCAGGTCCAGTCATGTGCCATCAGACCCAGCATGGACCAGCCGCGTGAGGAGACAAAATCATACCCCCATGGCATCCTGTCCTCGCCGCGTTCATAAACGTGATCGAGGTTCTCAAACGTAACGATCAACGTCTTGCCGCGTTCGACAAACAGCGCGGTATGCTCATCACCCAAGGCTTCATAGAAGCCTTCGGCAGCACCCACCTTTTCGAGATTTTTCCGCCATTCAAGTTGCGTTGGTTCTGACACTGTGCCGTCTGCCATTATGCGGCTAGCGCGAGCCGCTGGCGCACGTCCTCATACATCTCGAAGTCTTCACCAAAAGCGATTTCGATGTTGCGCCGGTCGGCTGCGGTCATCGCCGCAATCATGTCCGCACTTGCAGATCTGTGACCAAGAGATTTGCGCGTGTCCTGAAGTTCAGGGGTATCCACATCAAAAAGGGTTTTGACCACATGGCTCATCGCACCGTTCAAATCCGCCATGTCTCCCACGAAATCATAATCAATGAACTCGTATGACACTTCTTTGCGCTGACTTCGCCAGTGACGATCGACTTCCCGCGCGCCCTCATCATTTGCCATGATATCAAGAAATTCCGACAGGGAAATATCGCTGTCGACTGGGCGTTTTAGATGCCGCATAAGTTTCGCCTTCTGCTTCTCCCCTTTGATGATCTTGTCGGAGAAGGCCGACACCGTCCGCGCCACCGGCTCTCTGACGATTGTAAATTTAAAGACCCGCCGATCCGCCAAATCTTCCATCACGCGCGGCATATTCAACCCGCGCGGCCCTGTCAGCAAAAGAGATTTGGGCGGGGTGTGGACGCTCGCCATGTCGATGGTCTCGGCTCCGTCCCCACGAAGTTTGATGAGGTTGTCCATCAGGGTCGCCAAGACCGTGGTACAGGCAGCTTTGTGATTTTTCATGTAAAGGAACGGTTTGCCAAACACAGGCACATTCACCAATTGCAAAAAGTGCTTGGTATGAAGGTAGTTATCAAGAATGCGTGGCTGGTAGTCCATCGCTTAACCCTCTTGAAACAGACGCGGTGCCGCTTCGATCAGTTTTGCACGGCAGTCTTTGATAAACTGCTTATCAACAAGGAAGTCTCGCGAAATCTTCTCGACCGAGGCCTCTCCCTTGAGGGATTCAATCGCAATTTTGGCGCGGAATTCCGGATCGTCCACAGGGGCCTTATGCGTGACTCGTTTGGCTGGGATCGGCGCTGCATCCGGGTCGATGCCGTGCTTTTTCATCACCTCATCCATAAACGACCCGCGACGGGGGCGGTTGTTCTCTGCTTCCTGCAATCGCGGCTTCATCCGGCGCGCCCAAAAATGCACTGCCTTAGTATCTTCGGTCAGCCAGTCTTTTTCGATGTCAAACTTGCTTTGGAACATCTTGTTCCTGTCTTTGAACGACACCGGATAGAACGCTTCAACAGGCTCCGCGTATTTGATTTCGCCTGACTGCGTAAGAAACCACGTCACTGCGGCCGGTCCGGTAAAACCCCAATTCTGCGCGGTCATATGCACGGGCTTGCCCGCATCTTTTTCGGCTTGCAGTTCTTTTTGCTGCCACGGTTTGAGCCACGGCCCAATCGCATATTCGTCCTCAAAAAACTCGAGCATCCCCTTCAGAGCACGTGATGTTTTGGGCAAACCCAGCACCGCGTTGCAGACCAGCCCGTCTTTCTCCCAACCGAAAACTGTCTTGCGGGTGAAATTGAACGGGCGATAGCAATAGATATCCGCATCCACCCAAATCTTGTCGGTTTTCGCCAACATATTGAGCCGCCACAAATCCGCATGGATCGCGGGGCTTCCGGTGCGCACATGCCTGTGCATCGGCTCTCCCGGGAAAATCTCAGAAGCATCCGCTGCGTGGACACCCTCGGGAATATTGGGGATTTCCTCATAACTATATAGAGTCGTGTGATGTCCCATATCCGCAAAGGATTTCAGACAAAGTTGTTCCAACCACGACAGTCGCCCGCCAATCCACAAGGATGCAATTTCTGGAAGCCCGGACATCTCGCCTCACCTTTGTTCATTATTTGAGAACAGATTAGCCAATCAAAGCGGCACTGTCTCCGAATTTCAAACAGCTGTTAGTGTGCTGTTTCCTGTTTTTCGACCGTAAAGAAGAAATCTTCCGGCAGGTCTTTTCGCTCCCACACCCAATCAGGGATAACCTCGGGTCCGGCAAGGAAAACATTGGCCCCAAAATAGGGGTGCATGCGGGCCAGCCGCTCCTGCCGTGCACTCGTTAGATCTTCATAAAACTGTGCGTAATTTGAAGTTTGCTTAAGTGCGTCGATTTTTGCGCGGTGCTTATCAACGGAATAGGCGTGTGCTTCGGCTATTTCAGGATCGGCCAAAAGGGCGTCCATCTCTGCCTGCATTGCAGGAATCATCCGCTGGATAGATGTGTCCTCATCCACGTTGTTGTTCATGCGAAACCAGTAGGCCATGCCTTGATCCCGATCGACATGGTTTACACGCCCGCGATCCCGTTTCACCAAAAAGCTCTCCGCTGATCGCACGGCATAGTGGTTCAATTGCACCATATCATAGCCGATGGTTGACGTCGTCGAACGCCAAGCATTGCGATACATGTCTCGCGGCAGCGGCTTGCCGGACCCGTTGACCCAATTGATATGTGACCAGAGCTGAGGGTTCAGCCCTTTGGGCCTGTGAACGCCGAGCTTTTTAAACAGACCGATGTTGCGATAGAGCGTTTTGAAACCCCAAGCCTGATGGGGCTTGCGTGTCATTTCCAACGCGCAACGGGTGAACTGCTCGATCAATGGCGTGTCCGAGTATTCATGCACGTCAGAATTGCCAAACAGACGCCAAGTGCACGAAATCAGGTTGGCATCCGGCACCGCATCAAAAAGCGCCTTTAGGGTACCATCTCCGGTCTTGACGTTGATGAACTCGTCCACATCCATCGAGATCACCCAATCCGCATCCTTGATGATCTCTTCTTTCTCGCCCGCCTGCAACGCTGCGTGCTGCGGCTTCAGTCCTGTCCCCTTGAAAGGGTTGTCACGGTGCTGAAGCAGACCCTTGTCCTGCAACAGGTCGAGAAACGTATCCGTCCCGTCGTTGCAGTCGTTGGTATAAACAATAAACCGGTTCACCCCGATGGCGCGGTGATAGGCCAGCCATTCAAGAATAAACGGCCCTTCATTCTTCATACATGTGATGATGGCGACTTCGTTGTTTGAAAGGTCCGCCTTCGGCGCGTCCAGTTCAGGCATCCGAAGGGCCTTGTGACCGAACAGCTTACGCGACATTTTTCGCAATTCATCGTCTTCAATCAGCGAAGTCTTGGGCACAATTTTCGACACTGAGTCCCCGGGATGTCGCAGCCCCATAAACCGGTAAAACTTGACCCACTCATCATTTGCAGGCCGCGTGCCAACTACGCGGATCAGGCGCCAGACAGCATCCGGCTTGGCCTTGGCAGGTGCCACGCACCAACGCCGCCGCGCCTGAGTGGCGTCAAACTGAACACAAATGTGGTCGCCAAAGCTAACATCGTCGTTGTTGCGCACACGCCAAGGGTAGCAATGCAGCCCGACCAAATTGATCGACCCAGTCAGTGATTTTTCGGCTTTGTCAAAAACCGTTTTGCCTTTAACCGCTTTGCCTTTGTCGCCACTCAGCACATCGGAAATATCCAAAAGTGCAACAGCACGCGCCTTTGCAAGGAACCAATAGCGCATCAATTCAAAGAGTTGCAGCTCTCCCAAGGGCGACGACCAAGGCTCCGCAGCAGGCACATCCATCCGATCTTTCCCCGGAGCATCCGGCGCGTTGAACGGATGCTGTTCGGGAGGCAAATCCAATTGACCCAGTGCCACGTCGGCCCGTAAAACCAAAACAGTCTTCAGGCCTTTGATATTGGAAATTCCAGCCTCAAGCGCCTCCAGGTAAGCTTCGTCTTGACCGGGCTTGGCCCGATCAATGATCAAGGCAGCCTGCAAATTCTGGGTCTCGGCGTGCACTCTGAGCCATGTCAATGTGCTCTCGACAGTTTCGCCATTCCGCACAGCAAGAAAACAATTCAGCCCCTCAAAGAGGGACAATTCCGGCGCGGTTAGTGGCAAGTCATACGCCTGCCCGTCCACCGCCAATGCAGGTTGGTTCGCGAACCCTTCGAGATGGGCAATTGCACCATTGCCAACACTGCGCATCATCGCAAGTCGGCCGGTTTCGGCCTTTGCAAATCGATCGGTTGCCACCCCTGTCTTGAAAAACGCCATCGCCTGATCAGGCGCGACTTCTAAACAGGCCAACAACTTGGCCTCTCCAAGGGCGACATGCGACATCTGGCGCGTATAAAACGCGGGTTTGCTCATACTTTCGACCTGCTCGGCCCCTGTTGGACCTTATCAATTCTCTTTGTTGGCAGATTGATACCACCGAACCAGCATTTTCTGCAATTGCGGCGTAGGCACGTCCGAACCTCCGGCGCAGAGGATTTGCGTCATAAGTTCCTGATATTCCGGATGCTTGATCAAATATTCAAAACGCGCGCGATGCCAGTTTAAAGCTCCGGCATAGTGCGCCTCCACATCCGGTAGCCGCCGCAATTCTTTCAACTCAGCCTGTGTCGCCTTCGCCATCTTCGAGATACTGCGATCTTCTACTGTATTGAAATTTCGTTCCACCCAATAAGCAAGATCGATCTGTTTTGTTGCCCGATTGGGCAACCCTCGATCTCGCTTGACGATAAAAGCAGCGGCGGAACGCACAGCATAGTGATTGAGTTCCACCAGATCGCGGGCCACTCCAAGTTGCCACAACGACAATCGCTGCGGATTCTCGGCCAAAAATGAATGCATCAGCTTGCCCGACCCGTCGTAGATCTTTGGCGGCGCGGCTCTGTTTTTGGGCTTTTGTTTGGGGCGGTGCACTCCAAATTGATTAAACGGACCTTTGGCCCGGAACAGGGTTTTGAACAAACTTGCCGCAATCGGATACTGCGCCTCAGGCGGAATAGCCCGAGTGAATTGTTCCGTGACGGGCAAAGCGTCAATCCCTACTACCTCACTGTTCCCGAACAAACGCCAAGGCAAAACGATAGCGTCCGCATCGTCCGGCAGTGCATTGATCAGGTCGGGTATCGTATGCCCCGATGCGTGAATGTTGATGAACTCGTCCACGTCGCTGACCAGCACCCAATCCGCACCTTTGCGCAATGGATGTTTCCATGCCGCTCGCAGGGCTTGCCACTGAATTGACTTGTCCGTAGCGGGCTCATGCGGAACGTGGACCACCACGCCGGCTGCGTGCAAAACCTGCAACAACTCGTGGGTGCCATCATCGCAATCGTTGGAATAGACCAGAAAATCGCTGACGCCCGCAGCCCGATGATGCGCAATCCATTCCAGCAAATAAGGCCCTTCATTTCGAACCGATGTGACGCTGAGAATGCGCAAGTGCCTCGACCTCTTGATACTTTTTTGAACTGATACCACAGAGCGCGACGGCGTTGCACCAAACATTGGAATCAGACCCCATTTTGATGCCAGGCGCCGCCTTGCGCGGGCCCAAAGCGTTTCAATTGGCCGCAAGTGTCGAATATGCGACAGGACGGGTCGGTTACGGACCAGAGGACCCTGCACCATCTAAACCTAAACTCGGGCATGCTACGGCACCCAAATAGCTCGCCCACGCCAGCCCAGGCTTTGACCAACGCTCCTGTCGGTCACGTTTTGACGTGGGCCAGTGATGCGACGATGCAGACATGTTCTGGTCAGATAGGGCGGCAGTCTTATATGAAATCGGACAGCAATTGCGCCGGCAATAGCCCACAGTCGGAGGCCTGGAATAGCGAAGCCAGCAACCAAAAAAATGGAATGCGGGCTTGACGAATCCACTTAACCACACGGAAAGTTTATTTATTGCGTCCCACGCTTGCGCTGCGGAAGGCTATGATGAGGAGGAAAGCCGGACGCCATTGGGGGAAACATTTGAGTTTGGGACACAGGATCTCTTCGAAAACATTCACAGATGTCGCGAAGATATCTTGCGCCGTGACCGGCGCGCTGCACCATACTGCAGGTCGCAGACACGCGGCGAATGCCCCGCAAACGGAGCGCAGCAATCTACTGACAAAGGCGTAGCGTCGCTCTGAGAGAGGCGCCCGACAAGAAATAAGAACCGGCGGGTCACCACTGCCCGCCACAACAAAACGCAGCAAAGACTGCACACCGGGGATACCCCGAACACAACAGAGAGGAAGCAAATGACCTTTAAGACACGTACCGGCAAGCCGATGCCCAAGGTGATCACCGACCAAGCCGGCAAAGTTGGCAATGATGAGGTGAACCGCCGCGAGTTCCTCGCGCTTGCGAGCGCCTTTGGCGCGACTACAGCCACCGCATACGGGATGCTTGGCATGGCCGCCCCTGCCTATGCCGACGGTCACGCCAAGGCTGGCGGCACCGTGCGCATCCAGCAGGAAGTGCGCGCCCTCAAAGACCCGCGGACTTATGACTGGTCGCAAATCGCCAACGTTTCACGCGGCTGGTTGGAATACCTCGTTGACTATGGCCGTGAAGGCACATTCGGACCGAACCTTCTGGAAAGTTGGGAAATTTCCGAAGACGCGACCACATATACCCTGAACGTCCGCAAAGGCGTGAAGTGGAACAACGGCGACGACTTCACCGCAGAAGACGTGGCACGCAACATCGAAGGCTGGTGCGATAAGGACGTCGAAGGCAACTCGATGGCGGGCCGTTTCGCAACCCTGATCGACCCCGAAACCAACAAAGCGGTTGCCGGTGGCATCGAGGTGGTAGACAGCCACACCGTCAAATTGAACCTGCCAAAACCAGATATCTCTCTGATCCCGGGCATGGCGGACTATCCGGCGGCGATTGTGCACAGCTCGTTCAACCCGGACGACATGTTGACCAACCCGATCGGCACCGGTCCTTATCTGCCTGAAAGCATCGAAGTCGGTGTCAAAGCCGTTCTGGTGCGTAACGAGAACCACACCTGGTGGAACGAAGGCAACGGCGCTTGGATGGACCGCGTTGAATATATCGACTACGGCACCGATCCAGCTGCATGGGTTGCTGCGGCTGAAGCCGAAGAAATCGATATGCTCTACGACGTGGATGGCGAATTCATCGATCTGATCACCTCGCTCGACGGCTGGGTTGAGCATGAAATCGTGACTGCAGCGACCATCGTTGTTCGCCCGAACCAGCTTGCCGAAGTTGACGGCATGAAGCCTTATGCCGATGCACGCGTCCGCAAGGCGATTGCGATGGCGGTGGACAACAATGTGCTTCTGGAACTGGGCTACGACGGTCGTGGTCAGGTTGCGGAAAACCACCATGTTGGCCCGATGCATCCGGAATATGCCGAACTGCCCGCGATGAAGCACGATCCGGCTGGCGCCAAGGCGCTTCTGGACGAAGCTGGCATGAGTGATTTCGAGATGGAGATCACCTCGATTGACGACGCATGGCGTAAGAACACCACCGACGCCGTCGCAGCACAGCTGCGTGACGCCGGATTCAACGTCAAGCGGACCATCCTGCCAGGCTCCACCTTCTGGAACGACTGGGCGAAGTATCCGTTCAGCTCCACCAACTGGAACCACCGTCCGCTGGGCGTTCAGGTTTGGGCACTTGCTTATCGCTCGGGCGAAGCCTGGAACGAATTCGGTTACTCGAATGCCGAATTTGATGCCATTCTCGAAAAAGCGCTGGCGACAGCCGACATCGAGAAACGCCGTGCGCTGATGGCCAAAGGTCAGGCGATGCTGCAGGAAGATGCCGTTACCATCCAGCCTTACTGGCGTTCGCTCTATAACCACACGGTCGAAGGGCTCGAGGGCGGTGCACACCACATCTCATTCGAGATCCACCCAGCCAAGCTGCACTGGACCTAAATCAGGTTGTAAAAACAATGGCGGGCCGCTCCTTTTGGGCGGCCCGCTTTTTATGAGGGGGGTTTCGCAATGGATATTTTGCTTTTTGCGCAGACGTTTTCACTCTTACTTCCAACGCTTTGGCTCACCACCGGCGTGCGCGACAATATCCTCCATCCTCCTGTGAACGAGGTTTTCACCGCTCAGGTTCTGACGATGGAACGGATGAAAGAGGATTTCCCCGAAGAGTACGAACGCGTCGCCCATCGCGCCATCCACTCACGCGGATGGCAAAAAGGCCTGTTTCGCTTGATAGTGGCAGCCGAGATCACGACCGCCGTTGTCTTGTGGGTTGGAGTTTTGGCCATGGCACTTGCGGCGCTTGGTATCGCCCTGCCCTCAATGGCGCGCGGCGTGGCCCTGATCGGCGCTCTGATGTTCACTGGATTGTGGTCAATGTTCACCGTGGTCGGCAATCATTTCAGCTATTGGTTTTGTCACGAGGGCGCCCAGAACACGCACTTTCAGCTACTGCTCTGGGGCCTTGGTAACATGATTTTTCTAAACCTCTGATAGGTCGGATTTTTGCTAGTGATCGTGGCTTAGGCAGTCGACAAAGGTGTCCGCCAGATTGGTGATCACTGCTTTATAGAGCGCAGGACCAGTATCCTGCTCGGCGCCAAGCGGATCGACTTCCGCGGTGTGAATGTCCAGTCCTTCTGACACCGACGCGACAAGCGAATCCGGGAACTGTGGCTCGCTAAAGATACATTGGATATGATGCTCTTTTAGTGTTTCGCGGGCCTCGCGCAAGCGCGCAGCGCTGGGTGAAGATGCGTCACCCACCCGAATGGCGCCGGCGGTTTTCAACCCAAAACGTTGCTCAAAATACTGATACGCGTCGTGGAAGACCATGTAGTTTGCGCCCCGCAAAGGTTCCAGTTTCCGTGAAATCTCGACCTTCATCTCTTCAAGCTCCGCCTGTGCCGCTTCGGCGTTTACCCGATAGGTTCCTGCGTTTTCCGGATCGATTTCCGAAAGCTCTGCTGCAATGAGGCCGAGCCAGATACTCGCATTCTCCGGATCCAGCCAGGCGTGGCTGTCTAGACCCGAGTGGTCATGGCCTTCATGCCCGTCGTGGTCATCGTGGCCTTCATGCTCGTCGTGGTCGTCGTGGTCGCTATGATCGTCGTGGTTTTCGTGATCATCGTGGCCGTGATCATCGTGGTCATCTTTCGCCGTAACCTCGAAATCATCTGGTCCGCGATAGTCAAACTTTATTGTGGGCTCTTGAGACAACAACGTTATTACATGCGCATCGCCTGCCAGAGACTCGATTGATTTCTCAATCTGCGGCGCAAGCTGAGGGCCAACCCAGATCACCAGACCGGCATTCTGCAATGCCCGCGCCTCTGAGGGACGCAAGGCGTAGCCATGCGGCGAAACACCCGGTTTCATCAACAAAGTGGCAGTGCCCACGCCTTCCATAACCTGCTCCACAAGGCTATGAACTGGCGCAATATCAGCCACAACACGCGGCGTTTCAGCATTCACACTGAGGGTCGCGGCCATCAGAGCAAAAAGACTGGCAGAAATAGTTTTCATCGGGGCACCCTTGTAAATTATGTAACGCGGTGACTGGCACTAAAGAAAATGTTATACTATATCAAGTGAAAATCTTGAGGAGCGTCGAATGGAAAGCATCGGGTTTAGCCAACACGATCACACGGCCTGCGTTAATGGCGGCCTGAAGGCCGTTGAAAACACGTGCGCTGACAAAGGTTTGCGTCTGACGAAAGGGCGTCGCCGGGTGTTGGAAATCCTGTTGCAAGAACATCGGGCCATGGGCGCCTATGACATTCTTGGCCTTCTCAGCGATGAGGGCTTTGCCTCTCAACCACCAGTGGTTTATCGCGCTTTGGATTTCCTCACAGAGCACGGCTTTGTGCACAAAGTGGAAAAGCTTAATGCCTATGTCGCCTGCACCCACCCAACGGATCAGCACACCCCGGTTTTTCTGATTTGTCGTGGTTGCGATACCGTGGCCGAAACAGGAATGCCGACGCGCTCCGGCCTTAAGGACGCGGCCAGCGACATGGGTTTTGAGATCGAGAAAACAGTGGTTGAAGCGGAAGGCCTATGCCCGTCCTGTCAGGGGCAAGCAACGTGAGACTTGTGACGGTCAAAGACGTTTCGGTGAAACTCGGCGGCCATCAGGCCCTGAACAACGTCAGCATGTCGATCGACAAGGGCGAAATCGTCACCATCGTCGGCCCCAATGGATCTGGAAAATCAACGCTCTTGCGCTGTGTGATCGGCGCGGTGAAGCCGGAAATTGGCACTGTTCTGAAGGCTGCGAACCTCAAAATAGGTTATGTTCCTCAAAGCCTTGCGATTGATCCGACACTGCCGCTGACCGCCGGGCGGTTTTTGTCTTTGCCTCATCGTCGGCCTTCAAAAGCCGTCGCCGACGCCCTGCGCCAAGCTGGCGCAGAGGACATTGCGGATCGTCCCATGTCGGGGCTTTCTGGGGGGCAATTCCAACGGGTTCTGCTGGCGAGAGCCCTAATGGACAAGCCCGATCTCCTGATACTGGATGAGCCGACTACCGGACTTGACCAACCCGGGTCAGCCGATTTTTACACGCAAATCGAACAAGTTAGGCGAGAAACCGGCGCAGCGGTTCTTATGGTCAGCCACGAGCTGCACGTGGTCATGAGTGCAAGTGATCGGGTGGTCTGTCTGAACGGGCATGTGTGCTGCCACGGCTCGCCAGAGATTGTCGCCTCTGCTCCCGAATACCGCGCGCTCTTTGGAACCGGAACCCACGGCGCGCTGGCGCTCTATCGTCATGAGCACGACCATCACCACCACGATGGCGACGCCTGTGACCACGACCATTCACACCTCGAAAGCCACTGATATGTTTGATGATTTTCTGGTGCGCGCCATTTTGGCAGGGATTGGTGTTTCGCTCGCCGCGGCGCCTTTGGGCTGTTTCGTCGTTTGGCGCCGGATGGCCTACTTTGGGGATGCTACGGCCCATGCGGCGATCCTCGGCGTGGCCTTTTCTTTGGCCTTCGGCATATCCATCTTTGTGGGCACGCTGGCGGTTGCTTTGGCGATGGCAATCACTGTGACCACACTCGCCGGGCGCGGCTATGCGATGGATACGCTTTTGGGCGTTCTGGCGCACAGCGCCCTGGCCTTTGGTCTGGTGGCCGTTTCCCTCCAGCATGGCATCCGGATTGACCCGATGTCCTACCTTTTCGGGGATATTCTCGCAGTCTCAAAAAGTGATCTCGTTGTGATCTGGATTGGCGTGATCGGCGTTATTTTACTAGTGATCTGGCGCTGGCAAGGGCTGCTGACATCGACCCTCAATCCGGACCTTGCCTATGCCAGCGGCATTGACCCCAAGCGGGAACAGCTTGTCCTGACCATCGGATTGGCCGTGGTCGTCGCAGTGGCCATCAAGGTCGTGGGCGCGTTGCTGATCGGCGCATTGTTGGTGATCCCTGCGGCCTCGGCTCGCGCGGTCACAAAATCACCTGAAGCCATGGCCGTAGGTGCCGCCATTATTGGGGCCGCCTCGGCTTGTGGCGGGCTCTGGATGAGCTACACGATGGACACACCTGCGGGGCCATCGATTGTCTGTGTTGCCGCGGTTTTCTTTGCCGCAAGCAACCTAGTGGCCAGGATCGCCTTAACACGCTGACTTTCGGCCAAATTTCACGTCGGCAAAGCGTCGGTATTACATCGGTATTGCGTCGGTGGGCTTTCCCGCTGGCGAGCCCGCCCTGCCAAGGTCGGCTTCAACCAGTGAGCGCCGCGTGCACCAACGCCTTGAGCTGCGGACGCGTCGGGTAGGAGCTTGAGGGCGAAAGCTGCGTAAAGAACACGACCGAGAGATTTTCCACCGGATCAATCCAGAAAAACGTCGACGCCATTCCCCCCCAGCTAAAGTCGCCCACGCTGCCCGGCACCCTCGCGCGACCGGCGTCTAGAACAACAGCCCCGCCAAGGCCAAACCCCATACCTTCCATCGGTTGCTCGGCAAAGCTTTCCGGTCCCATGGAAGCGATGTCGCCGCGCAGGTGATTGGACATCATGAAGGCCGTTGTGCGGGGCGAAAGCAATCTGGCATCGCCCAGCGCGCCCCCGCGACGGAGCATTTCGGCAAATCTCAGGTAGTCGTCCATCGTTCCAACCAAACCGCCGCCGCCGGAAAAGGTCGTGGCGTTGAGAAAAACCGATCGGTGGTTTGCATCCACGCGACGCAGAGATTCGGCACCCTTTTCAGCGTCGTTCAATCCCATCGCGTCTCCCGCAAGCGGCGTGTAGAGCGAGGCAAAGCGGCCGGTTTGATCCTGACGCACAGAGAAACCAGTTTCTGTCATGCCAAGCGGGCCAAAAATTTCGTCTTCAAAAAACGCGGCCAATGATTTCCCCGAGACTACTTCGACCACGCGGCCCAAGACATCAATTCCCACGGAATATTCCCACCGTGTTCCCGGCCGGAAGGCCAAGGGCAACGCAGCAAGACGGCGAACCTCGTCGGCCAAAGGAGCCTGATCAGCGCGAAAGATCACGTCTTGCACATCCATCTCAGCAGCCAGAACTCCGGGATTGAAAGGATAGCTGAGGCCGGATGTGTGGGTCGCAAGCTGGTGCAGGGTCGGCGTCGCACATTTTTCGGTTTGGTCGATAGCCGTCGCGCCGTCGATCAATGCGTGACAATCCGAGAATTCAGGAAGGAACTCGGACACCGGAGCGTCCAGATGAAATAGTCCCTTCTCGGCCAGCATCATTAGCGCAACCGTCGTGACCGGCTTGGTCATCGAATATATCCGCGCCACTGTGTCCCGCTCGAAAGCCGTACCGTCTTCCACACTGCGCAGCCCGGAAAAATGGTTAAACACCAAATCCCCGTCGCGCGCGATCAAAAGACCATTGCCCGCATGTTTGCGCTCATCCACCAGACGCTGCATCCACCCGCGAATGGCATCCAGCCTTTCGACATCAAATCCACGGGACATAGGGTCAGTCGTACCAATCATGCGCGGCGCCTTCCACTGCGGTAAAAAAGTGCGCTCAGATTGGCTTTGCGACGCGCCCGGTACAAGCCTGTAAAATCACATAGCGCGCCTAAGATTGTCGCTGCCCCCTTTTAAGCCACACCGGAATCAACACATACTTGTTCAAGGTGTGATTTCTGGAGGGAAGCCGAATGCGCATTGTCAGAGCATTGGCCTTGGGGCTGTGTACTCTCTTTGGATCCGGTGCGTCGGCGCAGGAAACGGAGGCGTTGAACCTCTATGTCTTTGGTAACAGCCTTGTTCATCACCTGAGCGACACGGATGAAACCACCGTGCCGCATTGGTTGGCCCGCTTCGCCGAAGCTGACGGCCGCAACATCGGAATAGATGGGCAATGGGGGTTTCTGCGCAAGTTTGCAGAAGGCGAGACACCTATTGCCAACTGGCGGTTTTCTCAGGTGGATCGCGCATGGGGGCGGCAATTCCGAAATTTCGAAGACGTTGGATGGGATGTGGTGATGATCAATCCCGCGAACTTTATCCAGTACAAAGACGCAGACCAGCCCTATGACGGCGAAAATCCTGACGGGAGTTCTCCAGTGTCGGCCACAGTGACGGTGATTGACAAAATGGCCGCCGCTGCGCCGGACCGGTTCGTAATCTATGAAGGCTGGGCGGATATGGCGGGGATTTCCAGCTTTCCGCCTTCAAAGCGCAAGTTCCGCAAGTATCTGCGGTTCAACGCGGGTGACTATGACCTCTGGTATCAGGACTATGTCGCGCAACTGCGGGCCGCACGGCCTGACGTGCGCATTGATTTGATCCCCGTGGCGCGTGTTATTTCCGAGCTGGTCGATGGCGGCGTGTTGTTTGATATGACGCCGGAGGATTTGTACATCGATGACGCGCCACATGGCACACCCACCCTGTATCTGCTGGCAGGCGCGATAACTTATGTGGGGCTGTTTGAATCCGAGTTGCCCGAGGTGGTGGAACTTCCGGACACGATACACCCGGACGTACGCACCTATTGGGATGCCGTGCGGGAAGAAATTCACCGGCTGGTTCTGGACCCTATTCAAAATGCGGCACAAGCGAGTCCAACCGAGCGCGGCGCCAAGATAAAAAAGGCTGATGCTGGGCCGGAGCAGCCGTTTAAAACTCCGGCAACTGCACTTGTAAGCGGAGGTGCGAACGGGTTGGGGTTAGAAAATCCCGCCTTGTCCATGGGTTTGGCGGAGGTGTCCGATTGGGGCACACAACTGGCGTTCATTGATCTGATGAAAACCGCCCGTCCGTGGATCGGGCATTTGCCCAACCGGTGGGGCGGCGTCACCACAGAGGCGATGCAAGACTTTGGCCTGTTTGATGAGGCGGGATGGATCTGGGGCATCCCTGATCAGATTTCCTCGATCGAAGCCATCATGCTGACCGATCAGCCCACCGAGGCCAAGGCAATGTCGGGGCGCTATCGCGTGACGTGGCAGGGTAGCGGGACGGTGGAAATGACCGGACGCGCACGTGTTACAAGCGTTGAAGATCAAGAAATATGGTTTGAATACACGCCGGGAGAGGGGCACGTCGGGGTGCGCATCCGCAACACCGATCCCACGCGCACCGGCGACTATGTGCACGACATCTCCGTGGTGGCCGAGAAACACATTCCATTGTTCGAAGCGGGTGCAGTGTTCAATCCCGACTGGATTCGGGTGGTAAACGATTTGCGGATGGTGCGCTTTATGGATTGGATGCAGACCAACAATTCCCTCCAATCCGACTGGAGCGACAGACCGTTGGTCAGTGATTTCTCTTATGCGTGGCGCGGCGTGCCAGTTGAAGTGATGATCCAGCTTGCCAACGAAATCGGAGCCGACCCTTGGTTTAACATGCCCCATCTGGCCAATGAGACCTATATGCGCCGGTTTGCGGAAACCGTGCGCGACGGGTTGGATCCGGCGCTTGTGGCCTATGTCGAATATTCCAACGAAGTCTGGAACTGGGGGTTCCAACAGGCGCAGTGGGCCTTGCAAGAAAGCGAGGCCCGTTGGGGCAAGGTGGAGCACGGCCACATGCAGGTGGCCGGTGAACGCGCAGGCGCAATGGGCCGGATCTGGCTGGAGGTCTTTGGCGAGGAGGCCGAAACCCGTTTGGTGCGCGTAGCGGCAACGCACACAAGTTGGCCTGGACTGGAAGAAGCGTTGTTGCAGGCGCCGGAAGCACAAAAGGACGGCGCACCGCCGCCGGTGGCGAGTTTTGATGCCTACGCAGTGAGCGGCTATTTCGGCGTGCAGCTTGGAATGGACGACGGCGCAGAAGTGGTGCTTGGACGGCTTGAAGACGCGCGGACAAGGGCAGAAGCGGCCGGAAAGGCGGAGGGCTTGCAACGGGCCGCGCTGACGGATTTTGTCGAAAAGCAGAAATTCAACGGCATGCATCGGGCCACCGTCGAAGCGCTTGAAAACGGGGCGCTCAAGGGGCTGGTTGGCGAAAGGTGGCCCTATCAAGCCAAAGTGGCGCGGGACAACGGGCTGGCCTTGGTGATGTA
The DNA here is from genome assembly GCF_900114415.1 of Shimia haliotis. GTDB lineage: Bacteria > Pseudomonadota > Alphaproteobacteria > Rhodobacterales > Rhodobacteraceae > Shimia > Shimia haliotis. Next base: position 99,174 of record NZ_FOSZ01000008.1, read on the forward strand.
TGAGGGCGGCAGCCATGTGACCGGCGTGGGCAAATGGGCAAACGACGACTTGCTCACGGCGTATTTCGGTGCCTTCTCCACCAGCGAGGAGTTGGGCGCGCTCTATGTAGATTTCCTATCCCAGTGGCGTGACATCGGAGGGCGCGGATTTAATGCGTTCTACGACGTGGGCACGTCGAGCAAATGGGGCAGTTGGGGGCATTTGCGTCACTTGTGGGACGAAACACCACGCCACAAAGCGTTGACCGAATACAACGACGCCGGCGCGCATTGGGACGAGACCCGCGCCAAGGGGGCGTTCCTGCATGGTGGGGTTTTTGAGGGTACGGACGGAGCAAATCGGATATCCGGCACCACAAAAATCGACACGTTGCTGGGTGGTGGCGGCAATGATATTTTGATTGCAGATGGCCCGGCGGACCGGCTGCATGGCGGGGACGGCATGGATCAGGCGATCCTGCCCGGAGCGCAAAGCGACTATGAATTCTTCCGAGAAGGCACGCGGGTACGCGCTGTCGCCAAAGCGCGCTCTTATCTTTTGACCGACATCGAAGCCATCGGGTTTTCTGCCTCCCCCGCTCTGGTTATCCCGATGTCAGGCTTGTTGTGAGTGGGCGTCAAGTCACAGAACATACGTGATTTTTCGCGCCGCACTGGCACGGTTCCCTTGTCTTCTGGTAGGGTCATGGAAAGCCCGTGATCAAGGGCAGGCAACGAGGCGAACCGCAGGTGTTGAGCATCATCATCCCCGCGCACAACGAGGCAGGGCATATCGATGCCTGCCTGCATTCTGTTTTGGCCTCAACGGAGCCAGACACCGCGCAGGTGATTGTCGCCGCCAATGGCTGTAAGGACGACACCGTTTTGCGCGCTCAGGCGTTTGAACGCGTCGCACAAGCACGTGGGTGGCAACTGGAGGTGTTGGACCTGCCGGCAATCGGCAAGGTCGGCGCGCTTAATCAAGCGGACCAAATCGCCGCGCACGATATGCGCGTCTATCTGGACGCCGATGTGACAATGGATCCTGATCTGCTGGGGCAGATCAAACTGGCATTGAACACAGCCCAACCCCGATTTGTCAGCGGAAAAATGCGGCTGGCGCCAGCCAAAAGTTGGGCGACGCGGGCCTATGCCCGTATCTACGACAAGGTGCCGTTCATGACCCAAGGCGTTCCGGGGGCCGGACTTTTTGCCGTGAACGCGGCAGGACGCAGCAAATGGGACCAATTCCCGACACTCATCGCCGACGATACCTTTGTGCGCCTGACCTTTTCGCCGGACCAGAGAGATGCGATGAAAGCCGGATATGACTGGCCATTGGTAGAGGGCTTCTTCGCACTTGTTAAGGTGCGGCGGCGGCAGAATGCAGGGGTCGCGGAAGTGGGCCGAAAGTTCCCGCATCTGTTGGAGAATGACGACAAACTGCACCTCAGTTTCGGGCAAAAACTGCGGATGGGAGTCCGCGATCCACTGGGCATGCTGGTTTATGGGGCGGTCGCGGTGATCGTGAAACTGACACCGCAAAGGGACACCAGCTGGGAGCGCGGAAGATGAGCCGGCTTGCAGGTTTCACATCCGGCCAATCTCTGGCGGCGCGGGCCTTTCGTTCCGGCGGGTTGACCATTTTGGGATATGGCGGATCCCAAGCGCTTCGTCTGGCGTCGAACCTGATTTTGACGCGCTTGCTGTTCCCCGAAGCCTTTGGCGTTATGAGCCTTGTTTGGGTGTTTCTTCAGGGGCTGAGCAACCTGAGCGACATGGGCGTAACCCAATCGATTCTTCAATCAAAGCGCGGGGAAGATCGCGCCTTTCTGGACACCGCATGGACGATCCAAGTGCTGCGCGGGGTTCTGTTGTTGGTGGTCACATGGGTTCTGGCCGCACCTGTCGCCGCCTTCTACGATGCGCCCGAACTCGCGAATATCCTGCCGGTTGTTGGGGTCACGTTGTTGGTGATGGGGCTGTTTCCGACCAAAGTTGACAGCGCCAACCGGAACCTTGTTTTGGGCCGAATTACCGCAATTGACCTGATTGCACAGGTCATCGGATTGATCGTTGGGGTGATCGTCGCGTGGGCAACAGGGTCGGTTTGGGCCTTGGTGGCAAACGCCATGACAGCCGTGATCATGCAGCTGGTTCTTTATCAGCTGTTTCTGCCCGGAGAGAGTAACAAGCCGCGATGGGAACCCTCCGCAGCACGCGAGTTGATCAAGTTTGGCAAGTGGATCTTTCTATCAACAGCTGCCGGTTTTCTATTGTCACAGGGTGATAAAATTGTGCTGGGCAAAGTTCTGAACCTCGGGTCTTTGGGGGTCTACAACATCGGATATTTTCTGGCGTCTTTTCCACTGTTGCTGGGCGGGATGGTAACGCGCCGGATCCTAATTCCGATCTATCGGGAAAAACCGCCAAGCGAGAGCTCGGAAAACCGCGCCAAATTGCACAAAATGCGCTTGCTGATCAGCGGTGGCTTGATGGCGCTGGTTGCGTCTTTCGCCCTGATGGGCGTCTGGCTGGTCAGTGTTCTTTACGATCCACGCTACGCGCTTGCGGGCGGCGTGGTTGTTTTGTTGGCTGTGATGCAAATTCCGCAGATCATCACGCTGACCTACGATCAGGCCGCCCTCGCCGCAGGGGATTCACGCGGATTCTTTGTGCTTGCGGCGACCCGCGCCACTCTGATGATGACTGGCTTGATCTTTGGCGCGGCACAAGCCGGATTGACCGGAGCGCTTCTTGGGCAAGGCCTTGCAATGGTTTTGGCCTATCCAGTTGTGATCTGGCTGGCACGCCGGCATGGCGCGTGGGACAAGCGCCACGACGTTATTTTTGGGTGTGTGGGCGCACTCGTGGCAATGACGGCATTTGGCGTGCATCAGACATCCATTTACGGTTTGTCTGCCCTCAATTTGCCCTGATTTGACCTTTGTAAGGCTCCTGAGGGAGAATAAGTTTGGTACAAATCAAAGAGTCCTTGGACGTGATGCGCGCAACATAGGGCCGGAATGCATTGAAAAAAGCAGGTTCAAACGTGACCGATCAAGCGGACGCTCGTGTGAGCGAAACCGATATTGCCATTGTGGGCATGGCCGCCCACTTGCCCGGCGCGACCGGCATTGATCAGTATTGGCAGAACCTGCGTGACGGCATCCGGTCAATTTCCAAACTGTCCGAAGACGAATTGCTCGCCAACGGGGAAAACCGTGCGCGTTTGAAACATCGCAATTACGTGCCCGCAGCGGCGATGTTGGACGGGTTTGCCGAATTTGACGCAGAGTTCTTCGGGTTGTCCCCGAAAGAAGCGGCGATCATGGATCCACAGCACCGGCAATTCCTTGAGGTGAGCTGGGAAGCCTTGGAAAATGCCGGTCACATGCCCGAGAATTTCGACGGTCCGATCGGTGTTTTTGCCGGCTGTGGCATGGGTAGTTATTTCTATTTCAACATCTGCTCAAATCGGGAACTGGTGGACAGCACCGGCATGTTCCTTTTGCGTCACACAGGCAATGACAAAGACTTCCTCGCCTCTCGCTTGAGTCATTTTCTTGATCTCAAGGGGCCGTCGCTGGGTTTGCAAACGGCCTGCTCCACCTCCCTGGTGGCGGTACACTACGCCGCACAGTCCATCCTGAACGGCGAATGCGACATGGCGCTGGCAGGTGGCGTAACCATAGAGCTGCCGCATGGGCAGGGTTATGTGTTTGAAGAAGGTGAAATCCTGTCGCCGGACGGGGAATGCCACGCCTTTGACCACCGCGCACAAGGCACGGTTTTCGGGTCTGGCGCGGGCGTTGTTGTGTTGCGGCGGCTGGAGGATGCGATTGCCGACGGTGACCACATCTGGGCGGTGATCAAGGGATCGGCCGTGAACAACGACGGATCGGATAAAGCCGGATACCTCGCACCCTCTGTCACAGGTCAGGCCTCGGCGATTGCCGACGCGATGGCGATTGCGGATGTGTCCGCCGACACCGTGGACTACGTGGAATGTCATGGCACCGGCACCTATCTGGGCGATCCGATCGAAGTTGCCGCACTCACCGAAGCCTTCCGCGAAACAACCGAGGAAACGGCATATTGCCGGATTGGATCGGTCAAAACCAACATCGGACATCTGGATACGGCAGCGGGCGCTGCGAGCCTGATCAAGACGTCGCTGGCGCTGCACAACAAGCAGATGCCTCCCTCGCTCGGGTTTGAAAAACCGAACCCCGCGATTGATTTCGCCAGCAGCCCGTTTGCGGTGAATGCCGCGCTCACCGATTGGACCCTGCGAAAAGGGCCGCGACGGGCGGGTGTAAACAGCCTTGGCGTGGGCGGCACAAATGCGCATGTGATCGTGGACGAAGCTCCGGAACGCGCGCCAAGCGAAGAGAGCGATTGGCCCTTTCAACTGATCGCCATTTCCGGCCGCACCAATAAGGCGCTTGAGGCCAATGCCGCCAATCTGGCCGCGCATCTGCGCGCCAATCCGGACCAACCTTTGGCCGATGTGGCGCACACGTTGCTGAACGGGCGGCGCAAGTTCGAAAAGCGCAGGGTTGTTGTGGCGGAGAGCCATGAAGAAGCCGCCAATTTGTTGGAATCGGGCAACCTTCTGCGCGTTTTTAATCATTCTGCGGAGGCGGAAGCGCCTGAAGTTGTGTTCATGTTCCCTGGTGGCGGGGCGCAATATGTCGGCATGGGGCGAGATTTGTACGAGACCGAACCGGTCTTTGCCGAATGGATGGACCGCGGCTTTGAGGTGTTGGCTGACAAGGGCGGCGACAGGCTGCGCGCCTTGTGGCTGGCACAAGGCGACACGAGCGAGGCCGAAGAGGCTCTGAAAACCCCGAGCTTGCAACTGCCGCTGATCATGATGGTGGAATATGCCTTGGCGCAGCTGTGGATCAGCTGGGGCATTCGGCCCGCGGCCCTGATTGGCCACTCGATGGGCGAAAACACCGCGGCCTGTCTGGCAGGGGTGATGTCGTTTGAAGATTGCCTCGAGCTTGTGCAGCTGCGCGGGCAGCTTTTTGATACGGTGCCCGCCGGCGGAATGCTGTCGGTGCCTCTGCCATTGGGTGAGGTCAAGGCGCGTCTTGGCGGTGATCTGGATATTGCTTCGGTGAACGCACCAGCGTTGACAGTGGTTTCAGGGCCGGATGCCGCCTTGGACCAACTGGCAACTGAGCTGGCGGCCGAGGAAATCGACACCCAACGTGTCCCGATCAACATTGCCGCGCATTCTCGCATGTTGGAGCCTATCTTGGCGCGGTTCGGCGACTATCTACGGTCGATCCAGTTGCACGCGCCGAAATTGCCAATCATCTCTAACCGGACCGGTGCCGCCTTGTTGGAAAGCGAAGCCACCGATCCTGAGTATTGGGTCGCCCATCTGCGCAACACTGTTCTTTTTGCGGATGGCGTGACGGCGCTGTCGCAAGTGGCGAACCGCGTTTACTTGGAGGTCGGCCCCGGCAAGGCGTTGTCCTCACTTGTCAAAATGCACGGGCAGGTCAAAGCAGACAAAGTGCTTTCTGCACTCCGGCACGTGGACGACGAAATCGCCGACGATGCCTATTTCCTTGCCACGCTGGGTCGACTTTGGGCCTGCGGTGTTGCTGTGGATTTTGACCAGTATTGGGGTGGTGTGCCGCGTCAGCGTGTGGTGCTGCCAACCTATGCTTTCCAACGCAGCCGGTATTTCATCGAACCCGGAACAGATCAAATCGACACAGCCGATCACCTATTGATCCGCTTGGAAGACACGGCAGACTGGACATACGCCCCCGTATGGAGGCCAAAGCTTGCGGAGTGCGAATTTGATGTCGCAACAGAATTGGCCGACGCCCCCAAGCACGCTTGGCTGATTTTCACGGACGCGGGCGGCACGGGTGCGGCACTTGCAGGTCAATTGCGCGGCGCGGGGCACGATGTAGTCACGGTGCGCACAGGCGACGCCTTTGCGGCAGATGGGCCAGATGGATATGTGCTTGCACCAGAGCGCGGGCGTGAAGGGTATGATGCCTTGATCGCAGACCTGATGGCACGAGGACGGGTGCCGGACCGCGTGGTGCACTTGTGGCTGCTGACCGAGAACGAAAGCCATCGCCCAGGGTCGAGCTTCTTCCATCGCAATCAGGAACAGGGCTTTATGAGCCTCTTTTTCCTTGCTCAAGCGATCACGGATGAAAACCTGCCTCGACCGCTGCATGTGACGGCAATTAGTTCCGGCGCGGTACGGGTACGAAACGAGATTCTGCCTTATCCGGAGAAATCCACAGTTTTGGGGGCTGTGCAGGTCATTCCGCGCGAATTGCCCGGCATGACGACCGCGCTGATCGATGTCACCCCGCCGGCGCGCAAGGGACATCTGTCCTTGGCGCTGCGGCTTCTGGAAGATCTGATGGCCGAACCGCGCAATGCAATTGCCGCGTGGCGCGCAGAGAAACGGTTTGAAAGAGGCTATCGCAAAACCGACTTGAAACCCGATGACATGCCAGTCTGGCGTGACGGCGGCACCTATGTCTTTACGGGTGGCTTCGGCGGCATCGGATTGACCTTGGCGGAACAGGCCATCCGCAAAGCCGGCGCCAATGTGGTGTTGCTGTCGCGGGACGGGTTGCCCGCCCGAGAGGCATGGCCAAACCACTTGCGAGGACACGCGCCGCAGGACCGGATTTCCAAGCGCATTCGCGCGGTTGAACGTCTGGAAAGCCTGGGAGGACAGGTTCTTTGTCTGGCCGCAGATGTCTGCAACATTGACGAAATGGGGCGTGCAATGGACGCCGCACGTGCCGAATTTGGCCCCGTCACCGGAGTGGTTCATGCGGCAGGCGTGATTGATGACGCGCCGTTGCTTGCCAAAACCTTGGCGCAAATCGACGATGTTCTGGCGCCGAAACTGCATGGCACGCAGGTGTTGGAACATCTCTTTCCGGACGGAGACTTGGAATGGCTGGCCGTCTTTAGCTCATCGTCAACTGCCACGGCTCCGGTCGGCCAGATCGACTATGTCGCGGCCAACGCTTACTTGAATGCCTATGCGCAATCCCGCGCGGGTGGCAAAACCCGCGTTCGGGCGATCAATTGGGGCATCTGGTCTGATGTTGGCATGGCCGCAGAGGCCATCTCGGCGCGTCAGGGCACGCACGAGAGCACACCAAAAGAAGCGATTTCCGAGCCGCTCCTTGATGTTGGTGGCTTTGACGACAAGGGCCATCGCGTCTTTGAAGCCTCCTATGACACATCCCGCTGGATTTTGAATGAGCACCGCACCAAGGACGGGACCGCGATCCTGCCGGGCACCGGATACATTGAGCTGGCAGCAGAGTCGATGCGGGCGCACGGAGAAGAGGGCGCTTTTGCCCTGCGCGATCTTCTGTTCTTGCGGCCACTGCAAATTGGCGAGGCCGAAACCAAAACCATACGAGTGCGTATGGAGCGTTCGAACGAAGGCTATCGTTTGGAAATTCAAAGCGCCTGTGTGTTTGAAAACCGTGACGGATGGCAGACCCATGCAGAAGCACGGATCATTCCGACAACGCCAATGGCGAAGGCCCTTGATCTGTCCGACCTGTCTGCGCGCATAGGGTCGCCTGTTCCTGCGGAGGGAGCAGCGCTCAGCTCCGCACAGGAAGCGCATCTGGCATTTGGTCCGCGCTGGAAAGTGCTGCGCGGGGTGTCTTTGGGCGATGGCGAGGGCCTTGCAGACCTGCGTCTTGAGCCGCAATTTGTGCAAGACGGCTGCCTGTTGCCGCCAGGATTGCTGGACATTGGCACGGGCTGGGCGATGGAGTTGATCCCCCGCTATACTCAGGCACACCTTTGGGTTCCGGTCAGCTATGACGTGCTGACAGTTCATGCGCCGTTGCCTGCGGAGATCGTCAGCCATGCCCGCCTTGTGTCGGGCAGCAGCAACGATGGTGTGGCACGCTTTGATATTGCTTTGGCTGCGCCGGACGGGACCGTTTGTGTTGAGGTTAAAGGCCTGTCTATCCGTCAGATCGTCGACGGATCATTTACCGCGCCGCCAGCGCTCACGGCAGCGGAAGTTTCATTCGATACCAACAGCCAGACAATACAGCCTCTTTCGGCGCAGGAAGAGCGGCTGGTTCACAACCTGAGTCAGGGCATCACGCCACTCGAGGGGGCCGAAATGTTTGAGGCCGCCCTGCGCAGCCCGCTGTCTCAGGTTGTTATTTCCTCACTGGAACTGCCCGCGCTGATCGCACAAGCGGACGCGCTGCCAACCGACACGGCAGGCAGCGGGCAGACATTTGAGCGCCCCGAACTGGATACGGATTTTGTCGCCCCAAGCACAGACATCGAGCGCAGTTTGGCGGGGTTCTGGCAGGATCTTCTCGGGGTTGAAAAGGTTGGCGTTCGAGACAGCTTCTTTGATCTGGGCGGGCACAGCCTGATTGCGGTCCGGCTTTTTGCGATGGTCAAGAAGGCTTATCGAATCGAATTCCCGATTTCGGTATTGTTTGAAGCGCCCACCATTGAAACCTGCGCGGCGATGATTGCTGACCGGCTGGGCGGCGACCTGCCAGCCGAAGGCGGTTCCACCGGAGCAAACGAGGACGGGTCTGGACCCGAAGCGGGACCAGGCCCTGCGAGCCGGTTCACCCATCTTGTGTCGATGCACAGCGGCGAAGGCGGTCCGAGGCGTCCGTTTTTCCTTGTCGCAGGTATGTTTGGCAACGTGTTGAACCTACGCCATCTGGCGCATCTGATCGGTGCAGACCGCCCCTTTTATGGGCTTCAGGCCCGTGGCTTGCTGGGCGATGCGGCACCGCATGATGATCTGGTCGAGGCGGCACGGGACTATATTGCCGAGATGCGACAGGTGCAGCCACACGGGCCTTATCTGTTGGGTGGCTTCTCCGGCGGAGGCATCACAGCTTATGAAATCCGGCGACAGCTGGAGGCCGAGGGCGAAGAGGTCGCGTTGGTTGCGATGCTCGACACCCCGTTGCCACAACGCCGTCCGCTTTCGCGGGCGGACCGGATGAAAATCCAGATGCAGGAATTTAAGGCCAAGGGCGTGTCCTATCCGTTGGTCTGGGCAAAAAACCGGATTGCGTGGGAGCTTTCCAAGCGCCGGACGCCGCAGGTTTCTGATCAGGCCGCACAGGGTCAACAATTCCACGACGCCGAGATTGAAGCTGCGTTTTTGCGGGCGGTGGCGTCTTATGAGGTGGCCCCATGGAGCGGAAACCTCGTGCTGTTCCGCCCTCCGCTTTCGGGCAAATGGGACATGGGCGAGGGACGGCTGGTGGATCACGAGCGCGCTTACGTGTTCCATGACAACGATTGGGGCCAGCACGTGCCGCATGTGCAGGTTTTTGAAGTTCCAGGCGATCATGACAGCATGGTTCTGGATCCCAACGTGCGTGTGCTTGCGACCCGCATGAAAAAAGTGATTGCCGAGGCAGAAGTTGCCATTGCACGGCAACGCAAGGAGGCCGCGGAATGAGTGTGACACCGCGCGTCCTGACCGTGATCCTGAACTGGCGGACGCCGGAGATGACCCTGCGCGCGGCTGAAGCGGCGGCACGGGAGATGCAAGGAATCGATGGCCGCATCGTGATTGTCGACAACGACAGCGGCGATGGCAGTTTCGAGAAAATGCAGGCAAAGATCGCGACCGAAGACTGGCCGGAGGACCGTGTCGAGGTCATTCGGTCTGGCCACAATGGCGGCTTTGGGGCGGGGAACAACGCCGGCATCCGCCACGGTGCTTCCGATGGCTTTGACTATGTCTATATTCTTAACTCCGACGCCTTCCCCGATCCTGACAGTATCCGGCATTTGCTTGAGCATCTGAAAGCCTCCCCCGACGTTGGCATCGCCGGAAGCTATATTCACGGCGAAGATGGCGACCCACATGTCACCGCTTTCCGGTTCCCGAGCGTCTGGGGCGAACTTGAAGGGGCGGCGCGTCTAGGCGTGATTTCCCGCCTGTTGAACGTTCATGTCGTGCCGCTGCCGATCCCCGATGAAACCACCCGTGTCGATTGGCTTGCGGGGGCGTCGATGATGATCCGCCGCGAGGTTTTGGAAGAGATCGGTCTTTTTGACGAGACCTTCTTTCTTTATTTTGAGGAAACCGACCTCTGCCTGCGTGCCAGCCGTGCCGGATGGCCAACCGACTATGTGCGGGCCAGCGAGGTCACCCACATCGGGTCTGTCTCCACGGGCATGAAAACCTGGTCACGCATGCCGACCTATTGGTTTGACAGCCGCCTGCACTATTTCCGCAAAACCCGCGGAAGCGCATTTGCCCCCACTTTGGCGCACGTCACCGGATGCCTGATCTGGAAACTGCGCCGATTTGTCGGGCGCAAACCGCAACGAGATCCTGACTGGTTCCTGTGGGATCTGATCCGCCACTATTGCCGAAACATCTCCAATCGGACACCGCGCGAACGGTCCGCAACCCCAACGCTAAGCCCGCGCAAGGAGGCCAATCCATGAGCCTTGATACACAGTCGCGCCCCCGCATGAGCGCGGTGATGATCGGCAACGAAAGCCTGCTTGTGCAATGCGCCACGATCTGGCGGGACGCGGGTCATTCGGTGTCCGCCGTGGTCACACGTTCTCAAGATATACGGGTCTGGGCCGAAAGCGTAGGGCTGCGGGTTGTGTCGTCTGATGCGGAGATCGCGACAGAATTGTTGGGCGAAAAATTCGATTGGCTCCTGTCGATTGCCAATCTGGACATGCTGCCACAAGCGGTGCTGGACCTGCCCGCGAAGGGGGCGATCAACTTCCACGACGGGCCACTGCCCCGTTACGCCGGACTGAACGCACCGGTCTGGGCGCGCATGGCGCAAGAGGCGCGCCATGGCATCACGTGGCATATGATTGAAGCCAAGGCCGACACCGGCAAGATCGTCGCACAGCGCATGTTTGACATTGCTCAGACGGACACGGCTTTGACGCTCAATACGAAATGCTATGCCGCCGCAATCGAGAGCTTTCCCGAAGTGGTCGCGGCTCTGGCCGATGACCTGCCAAACGCGCGCGCCCAAGACATGAGCCAGCGAAGCTATTTCGGTCGCGGCAAGCTTCCTTTGGCGGCCGGACGCATAGATTTCCGCCGTGACGCGCAAGAAGTTGTGGCGCTGGTGCGGTCGCTGGATCACGGGGATTATTTCAATCCGATGTGTTCCCCCAAGATTGTCGCCTCGGGTCGTGTGCTTCTGGTCGGAGCCGCAGAGATTGCCGAAAGTGCTGGTCATGGCGAACCAGGCGCGGTGCTGGCCGTGGGTGACAAGAGCGTCACCGTGGCCTGCGGGCGCGGTGCGGTGACGTTGTCTCGGCTGACCGCCTCCAACGGCGCAGCCGAAGTGCCGGCTCATGTCATCCGCACGGGGGAACGCCTTCCTATTTTGGATCGCGCGGCCGCCGAAGCTCTGTCAGAGACCGTTGCGCAAGTTGCCAAATCCGACGCTTTTTGGCGCAAGACGCTTGCGGAATTCCTGCCCGCCACATTGCCTTTGGTCGCCGCATCCGGCGACCTTCCAGATATGCGCAAACTTGACCTGAGTTTGCCCGAGTTGCCCTCCAAGCAAACCCTGACCGCCGTGACCCTTTGGGCATTGCGGTCAGGGATACCGGAGGCTTGTGACCTCGCCCTGCGCGTGCCAACCCTTCCGCGAGCGGCCGGTCTGTTGAACGATTGGGTGCCGCTGCGCATCTCCGCAGCGATGCTTCAAGACAGCGTTGACGCCGCAGTGGCGACCATTTCCGACGCTGTTGATAGGATCGCCAAACGCGGTACATGGATGCGCGATCTTGTGGCCCGCGATCCGAAGTTGTCCCCTCCGGCCATGCCTGACGTGGCCGTGACACTTGAAGACGAAGGCGCGTTGGAAGGCGCGGCCATCACCGTTGCGCTTGGCGCGACCCCTGCCCTGTATTTTGATGCGTCCCGAGTGCGTGAAGCTCATGCCGAACGGCTTGCTGCACGGCTCGAGCTCTTGGCAAACGCGATGAGCGAGACGGCCCAAGTCGCGGACCTGCCGTTCCTACCGGAAACAGAGCGTCGGGAGATTTTGACGGGTTGGAACGACACCGTCGTGGATTTTGATGCCAACGCGACTCTGGTATCCCAGTTTGAGGCACAAGTCGCCCAGACCCCCGATGCGCCCGCATTGGTGTTTGAACATGACCTGCTGAGCTATGCTGACTTAAACGCGCGGGCCAATCGCGCTGCGCATGTGCTTCGGGATATGGGCGTGACACGCGGGTCTTTGGTAGGGCTTTGCAGCCGTCGCGGGCCGGACCTTGTGGTAGGCGCATTGGCCATCCTGAAGGCGGGCGGGGCTTATGTACCGATGGATCCGACCTATCCGGCGGACCGGCTGGCGCATTTTATCTCCGACTCCGGATGCGGTGTGATCGTAACACAGGCGGAACTGGCGCAATCGCTGCCCTCCCACGAGGCTCAGGTCTTGGAAATGGACACTGATCCGCGCCTGTCCACAGACCGAACATCCAATCCTCCCCCCGTGGCAACCGGCGGCGACCTTGCCTATCTGATCTATACATCCGGATCCACCGGCACCCCCAAAGGAGTGATGGTGGAACATGGCAACGTCGCCAACTTCTTTGCCGGCATGGACGCACGTATCACCCACAAAGCGGGGGACACGTGGCTTGCGGTGACGTCGCTTTCGTTCGACATTTCCGTACTGGAACTTTTCTGGACCCTGTCTCGTGGTTTCAAGCTGGTGCTGTCGGGCGACGAGACCACAACCCAGATTTCCAATGGACGCCTGCCCACGGCCGCTGGCGGCATGGAAATGTCGATTTACTATTGGGGAAATGACGACGGACAGGGGTCTAAGAAATACGACCTGCTGTTAGAGGGGGCAAAGTTCGCCGATGCAAACGGATTTTGCGCGGTCTGGACGCCGGAGAGGCATTTCCACGCATTTGGTGGGCCGTATCCGAACCCGTCGGTGACAGGGGCCGCGGTGGCCGCAGTCACCAAGCAGATCGGCGTCCGCGCCGGATCATGCGTTGCGCCGCTTCATCACACAGCGCGGATCGCCGAAGAGTGGGCGGTGATCGACAACCTGACCAACGGGCGCGCCGGTCTGGCGATTGCCTCTGGGTGGCAGCCGGATGATTTTGTGCTGCGGCCTGAAAACACGCCGCCTGCCAACAAGCCCGCGATGTTTGAGCAGATGGCAGACCTGCGCAAACTCTGGCGGGGCGAAGAGGTGTCTTTCCAGAAGAAAGACGGCACGATGCACCCCGTTGTCACGCAACCGCGCCCCGTATCCAAAGAGCTTCCGCTTTGGGTCACAACGGCAGGCAATCCGGAAACATGGAAAGAAGCCGGGCGATACGGATGTAACGTGCTGACTCATCTTTTGGGACAGAGCGTCGAAGAGGTCGGCCAGAAAATTGCGCTTTATCACGATGCGCTGCGGGAGGCAGGGCACAATCCGGATGACTTCTCGGTCACGCTGATGTTGCACAGCTTTCTGGCAGAGGACCGTGACACCGCCCGCGAAATCGCGCGGGAACCGATGAAAGATTATCTTCGGTCGGCGGCAGGGCTTATCAAACAATACGCTTGGGCTTTTCCTGCATTCAAGAAACCCGAGGGTGTGGACAACGCCTTCCAGCTTGATCTGGGCAGCCTGACAGAAGAAGAACTTGAAGGCATTCTGGACTTCGCCTTTCTGCGGTATTTCGAGGACAGCGGGCTGTTTGGCACCATCGAGGACGCGTTGGATCGCGTGGAGCAGGTCAAACGCATTGGTGTGACGGAAATTGCCTGTCTGATCGACTATGGCATCGACAGCACGACGGTTCTGGAAGGTTTGAAACCGCTGGCCGAGGTATTGCGACGTGCCAACGAGGGCGGGGAACTGGATCCGTCTGATGTGTCCATCGCGGCGCAAATGATCCGACATGACGTCAGCCACCTGCAATGCACACCATCCATGGCGCGGATGATTGCAATGAACGACGAGGCGCGGTTTGCCTTGCGCGGTGTCGACCATCTGATGATCGGCGGCGAGGCGCTTTCTGGCGCTTTGGTGGCCGAATTGAATGCGGCGACAGAGGCCCCTGTGCAAAACATGTACGGTCCCACAGAAACCACGATTTGGTCCACCACCGGCATGGCCGAGACCTCTGAGGGGATCGCCAGCATCGGCACGCCAATTGCAAACACACAGGTGTATGTTCTGGATGAAACTGGCGCCCCCGCACCTGTGGGCGTTGCCGGAGAATTGTTGATTGGCGGAGCTGGCGTGACCCGAGGCTATTGGCGGCGCGAGGCACTGACGGCAGAACGGTTTGTCGAAAATCCGTTCGGTGAGGGCCGGCTTTATAAAACCGGCGATCTTGTGCGTTGGCGTGACGACGGACAGCTCGATTTCCTTGGTCGCGCCGACCATCAAGTGAAATTGCGCGGCTATCGCATCGAATTGGGTGAAATCGAAACTCGCCTAGAAGAGATCGCCGGAGTTGCACAAGCCGTGGTGATCCCGCGCGAGGACACACCAGGTGACGTGCGGCTGGTGGCATATCTGCGCGGAGAGGCCATTCCGGTGGAGGGAGATCTGCGGCGTGCGATGCGCGACAGCCTGCCGTCTTTCATGAGGCCGCAACACTTTGTGTCGCTTGCCGATTTTCCGCTGACACCCAACAAAAAGGTCGACCGCATCGCGCTTCCTGCGCCGGAGGCAACCCGCACCATCGAAATCAAGGCCCCACCTGTGGCTGCTGCCCCCGAGCCTTTGCCAACTGGCGCGGGCGCGGATGCTGCGGCCACTGTGGCGGCGATTTGGGCCCGCGTGCTTGGCGTTGCAGACGTCAATGCAACCGACAACTTCTTTGACATAGGCGGGCATAGCCTTTTGGCAGTGCAAGCCCATCGTGACATTCGTGCAGAGACCGGCGCGGCGAAGCTTTCGATCACCGATATTTTCCGGTTCCCAACCATGGGCGGGCTTGTGTCCAGAATCGAGGAATTGACAGGCGGCGCCCGTCCGGCTGACGCACCGCAACCTACCACGGCAGACGACATCGCAGAGCGATCAGACGCGCGCTCGGAGATGATGAGCAAACGCAGGGCAATGCGGGCACGCCGGAGGGCGCGAACATGACCGGTCCGGACTCAGATCTGCCGGCATTGCGTGATCTGGCGCGTCGCTTTGCGCCGCGTGACGTGGGCGTCGGCGTGGCCGATCCCACAGTCAGCCCCGCCACAGTGTTGCCGGCAGAAGCCCCAGCCATCGCCAACGCAATTCCGAAGCGAAAACGCGAGTTCGCAGCCGGCCGTCGCGCCGCGCGCGAAGCTCTAAGAGCGATCAACCATGCAGGTGTGGCGATTCCGAAAGGGGCTGATCGCACGCCGGTCTTTCCCGAAGGCATTGCGGGGTCAATCACGCACAACCGTCTGGCTGCGTTGGCCATTGTCGCGCCAAAATCACTGTTTCGCACTCTGGGTGTCGACATCGAACCCGCACAAGCTCTTAAGCCGCAGCTGTTGAAGGCGATCTGCACTGAACAGGACCGCGATATGCTGTCGGCGCTGCCGGAAACGGACCGCCTACTGCTGGCGCGATGCCTGTTTTCCGCCAAAGAAGCGGTGTTTAAGGCCCAGTATCCGATTACGCGACAGGTGTTCGGCTTTGACGCGGCTTCTATTACGTTCAACGCTGTGCGCAGCGGCTTCACCGCAACCTTTCACCGTGAAATCGGCACGATCCGGATGGGGAGCACAGTTTCAGGCCAATGCGGCATGGCAGGTGGGCACATTCTATCGATGGTCACGCTGGGCGCTGTGCAAGGATCGGAAAACGCCAATTTCCCCTTTTGCGCCACGGGATAACCATATTCATTCACCATAGTTTCTGGCAACAGAGCGCGAAAAAGGGCGCCGGAACGACTCTTGAGGATCAGGCATGGACAGGTTTCAGTCTCTTGGCGAAGTGCGAAGCATGCTCCGCAGAAGGGCTCTTCTGTGGGTGTCCGTGATTGCGCTCGGCCTTGTGATGTCCCTGTTCTATACATTGTCGCTTCCTCGGGAATACGAAACATTCGCTACCATCCAGATCGAACAGCCGTCCATCCAGACCAGAGAAGGCACACGCGGCTCTCTGAACGCGGACATGCTGCAAAAACTTCAGATCGTAGAGCAGCGCGTCATGGCGCGCGACAACCTGCTGGCGATCATCGACAAGTTTGGTCTCTATCGAAACACCGATCTTTCTGACCTGCAAAAGGTTGATTTGCTGCGTCGCGCGGCGCGGGTGCAGCACATCACTGACCCGCAGTTGCGTTGGCGTCAGGACATCAGCCCCTCGGCGCTGCTCGTGTCCGTTCGGATGACCGACCCCGTTCTTGCGGCCAACGTTGCCAATGAGTTGGTGAACAACGTGCTGGCCGCAGAGGCTGAAAGCCGTGCCGCCCGCGTGCGCGAAACCTTGGATTTCTTTGACGGCGAAGAACGCCGGATCGGCGCCGCAATCACTGCGCTAGAGGCAGAAATCGCAGAATTCAAACGTCAGAACGCCGTTATCTTGCCAGGCGGTGTAGAGAGTTTGCGGTTGCGATTGGCCGACCTTCAGGAAATCGAGCTCGAAGTGCAACGCCAAATCCTGTCGCTTCAAGATGGAGGTCAGACTGGCGCAGGCACGGTCCGAGCTCAGCGCGTGGCACGACTTCAGGAAGAAGCGTCCCTGTATCAGGTGCAAATCGCGCAGATCGAAGCTGAGATCGCCGAAACGCCGGGATTGGAGCAAGAATTCAGCAAGCTGCAACGCGAACTGGGCAAGCTTGAGGATCAATACGAGGCTGTGACTGTCGGCAAAGCGCAGGCGGAGATGAACCAGATGCTGGAAGCCTCCAGCCAATCCGACAGCTTTGCCGTGCTTGAGGAGGCCTTGCCTCCGGATTGGCCAATCGCGCCGTCGCGCAAGAAAAGCCTCGCCATGGGTGGTATGTTGAGCGCCGCTGTGGCGCTGACTTTGGTGTTCCTTACCGAGATGCGCAGCCCAGTGATCTGGACACGAGGCCAGTTGGAACGGCAACTGGGCCTACGTGCGGTTGCGGTTATTCCTGTGATCGAAACGCCGGGCCAACGACGCGCACGGCGTTGGTTGAGTTTCGCAAAGATCGGAATTGTGTTGGCGGCTGCAACTGCTTTGGCGGGATTCGCCCTGAGATTCGGGCGATAAGCCGCCACAATTTGACCACATTCTCCGAATCAATCCTTATTCCCGCATTTTCCGGCCAAATTTGACGGGTATGGAAAACCTGAATTTCGAAACAATCACACAAGTCGAGATAGAACCGTTTCCAATCCTATATCAGCAGGGGCGAAAATTAACCATTTTCACCACGACTTCCATTTTTAGAATATTAAATTTGTGAATTAAATCAATAATTTACCCAAAAGTGACGCAAAGTCTCAGTGGATTTCTATTAAATTGTGACTAATATATGTCCTTGGGTGGGCGCTTCTTTGACGGGAGCACCTTGGGAATACGAAAGACTGATGAGCGATAAGCCCCGCTGCCGGGCGCTTTATACGACAGTCATAGCATTTGTGACGCGCCTATAGTTTGGCGCGACAGGAAAGCTTTGACACCTGCTCACCGGAAAACACTCTCCCAAAGTGCCTCAAACGATGTGTTAGTGGGGATGACGCCGATGGCGATCTATTCGCGAAAAGACTTTGCGCAGAGCTTTGAAGTTGCGCCCGAAGGGCGTGGGTTTTACCGACACCTTGCCAAGCGGGTGTTGGACATCCTGTTTGTAGCGATCATCGCTTTGCCTGTCGGTTTTGTCACTTGCGTGCTTGCGCTTTTGATCATGCGTGACGGCGGATCCCCGTTCTATCGTCAAGAGCGTGTCGGCAAGGACGGCAAGATCTTCTATATGCTCAAGCTTCGCTCGATGGTGCCGGATGCACATTCCAAGCTCGAGGCTTATTTGCGGACCAATGCAGCCGCACGCATGGAATGGGATGAAAAGCAAAAGCTGACTGATGACCCGCGCATCACGCCAATCGGACGCATCATCCGCAAGACCTCACTGGATGAACTGCCCCAGTTTCTGAACGTTCTGCGCGGCGATATGTCTGTCGTCGGTCCGCGCCCGATGATGCCGGAACAGTTGGAACTTTACCCAGGAACGGCCTATTTCACGATGCGCCCCGGCATCACCGGATTCTGGCAGATCTCGGAGCGCAACGAGAGCAGCTTTGCCGAACGGGCCATCCACGACAGCAACTATGACCGCGCCCTTTCGCTTCGTACCGATGCGGCAGTGATCTGGCGCACAGTGTTTGTTGTTGCATTGGCGACTGGGGTCTGAAGTCCCGCCGCTGACAATTTGAAGGTGCGCGCTATAGTGGCTGCGCGCCTTTTTGGTTCCTAGCCCGAGGATTTTGACCGCCCCATGCCAAACACACTCGCTACAGTGATGCTTGTGATCTGGCCGGTTGTGATCTGGCGGCTTTATCTTGCTTTGCCTCCCGGGCGGGCGCTGATCTGGTCGCTGCTGGGGGCCTATCTGTTGTTGCCGCCCCCGCCAGCGGCAATCGACTTTCCTTTGATGCCGGCGCTCGACAAAACATCTTTGCCCAATGTCGCCATCCTGATCGTCGCCTTTTTTGTGTTGCGCGGTGAAAACCGCCCGCGACTAATGCCGGACAATGTCATGGCGCGCTGGTTGCTCGTTGTGTTTGTCCTCAGTCCGATTGTTACGGTTTTCACCAACCCTGAGCCGTTGATCTTTACCGAGACCTTTATTCGCGGGCTCTATCTTCAGGACGCAATTGCGCAGCCGATCAACCGGTTCATCCTCGTGATCGGTTTTCTAATGGCGCGGCAATACCTGACAACACGAGAAGATCAACGCGACCTGTTGTTGGCGTTGGTGATTGCGGGCCTTGCCTATTCTCTGCCGATCCTGATGGAGGTGCGCCTTAGCCCACAGCTTAACAATTGGGTATACGGCTATTTCCAACACCTGTTCAGCCAGACCATCCGCCAAGGCGGGTATCGTCCGATGGTTTTTCTGTATCACGGCATCTGGCTGGCCTATTTCGTGCTGACCTGCCTGCTTGCGGCGCTGGCCCTCTGGCGGGCCGACCGCAGCACAAGCCGCGCAAAATACATGATCGCCGCATTCTATCTTTTTGGTGTTCTGGTGCTGTGCAAAACACTGGCCACGTTGGTTTATGCGGGCGCGGCCGGAGCGTTAATCCTATTCCTGAACACGCGCATGCAGGTGAAAATTGCCGCCGTTTTGGCGATAATCACACTCAGCTATCCGGTACTGAAGTCCGCCGACCTCGTACCGACTGACGCCATACTGGCGCAAGCTGAAGCCATAAGCGGCGAACGGGCGCAATCTTTGGCCTTCAGGTTCGAGAACGAAGACAAACTCGTTGAACGGGCATTCCTCAAACCTTTCTTTGGCTGGGGGATCTGGGGGCGAAACCACCTTCACGATGCCGATACAGGCCACATTACATCAGTGTCTGATGGGTACTGGGTGATCGTTATCGGCGTCTGGGGTTGGGTAGGGTATATATCCCAGTTCGGCCTGATGAGCCTGCCGATTTTTCTTGTTTGGCGGGAACTACGCCACATCTCGCGTATGGATAGGGAGCGTTTCGAGCGCAAAGCGCGTTACACGTTAATGGATCGATCGCATCTTGGGGAGGACACCGATCCGGGCCTGTCACCCTATTTGGGATCGCTGGCGCTGATGTTGGGTTTCAACCTGATTGATTTGCTGCCCAACGCCACGTTGACGCCAACCACATGGCTGATTGCGGGAACGCTTTTTGGGCACGCAGAACGATTGGCAAGACGACGCAAAGCGGGCAACCCGCAGACAGACGGCACCAAAGTCGGCACGCAGACCGTCTTGAAACGCAGGACAGTGCTCTAAAGGCCTCCCCGAGGACAGGTCGGCCAACTTACTCCTTCAGGCGTGAGCCGATTAGCTTCGCAGGAACCCCAGCAACCACGGCACCGGCGGGAACATCTTTGGTCACAACAGCATTGGCACCGATTTCGGCGTGATTACCAACAGTCAACGGTCCGATCACCTTGGCCCCCGCGCCGATGTCAACATGCCCGCCCAACGTCACCGCGCCCGCCAAAGTCACCTGATGCATCAACTGACAATTGGGGCCGATCACGGCGTCGGGATGGACAATGATCCCCGTCGGATGCGGCAGACGCAGACCGCCATCGATGCGCATATTGAGATGCACCTCCGACTGCGTCATCACCGACCAGAAGCGATGCACGATCACCCAGTATTTTGCGGCAACCCCTCCCATGAGCCCGCCACGAGACCTGGCGGCCTGATAGCGGCGGATAGCTCGCAGCAACTTTGGCCCCGCATCCCAAAAACCGGTGATGGTTTCCCGACTCATATCCACGATCTCTGCTGATACCATCTGATCCTGTGCCACGTGAGTTGCCTTCAAATTGCCTCTAAACCGTTGTCGCAAAACCTCTCTTGTCGTGCAACGTCCCTGTTCAAGCGCGTGCGGCTCTTGCAGCAATGCTACAAGGGGTATTTTCTGCGTGTCATGAGGGAAGCGATGAACCTGAGCTACAGAATCGAGATCGAGGGAATGCTGTCTAAAAGGCTGGCCCCGCCCTTCGTTCGGCGCATATGCGGGGCGTTTTTTGCCACCTTGGAGCCGGAGCGTCGGTGATGGCGGACCGGTCCAAACCCTATGACGTGATCGTCATAGGTACCGGCATGGGCGGCGGCACCATTGGGCGGCGGCTGGCCGAAGCGGGTCTGTCGGTGCTGTTCGTCGAGCGTGGGCCGAGCGGTCTGCGCGCCGAAGAAACCGAACTCAACGCGGACATTTGGGATCAGGAAGCGCGGCTGGTGCGCGGTTTTTGGCCCGAACCGATGACAACCACCGTCGACGGCGTAACGACCACCTTTAACCCGCCTTTGGGGGCTGGTGTGGGCGGAAGCTCCGTTTTTTATGCGGCGACCTTGGAACGGCCAGAACCGCACGACCTGAACACAAGTGATGACATCCCGCACCCGACCGGCGGTTGGCCGGTCAGCTATGAGGAAATGCGCCCCTATTTCGCACAAGCCGAAGAGATGTTTTCCGTTTGCGGCACGCCCGATCCGCTCGGAGATGGGGATCCCCTGCCCGACGGCCCCGAGATGCCCGACGCGGACAAGGCGCTATTTTTGGCCATGAAAGATGCAGGCCTGCACCCCTATCAGGGGCATATGGCCATGCGCTATCTCGACGCCTGCGCGTCGTGCCTTGGTCGCAAATGCCCGCGAAACTGCAAGATGGACGGCCGCTCGGCTGGCGTCGAAATGGCCCTTGCCACAGGCAAGGCGGCATTGCTGGAATTGACCGAGGTTGTGCGCTTGAACGCAGACGCGCACGGCGTCACAACCCTCACCGCCCTGCAACAGGGCAAAGAGATCACCCTCTCCGCCCGCGCCTTTGTGCTTGCGGCTGGTGCACTCACCTCGCCGCGCTTGCTTTTGGGGTCAGATCTTGCGAACGGATCCGGTCTTGTCGGGCGCAACCTGATGTTTCACCTGAACGAGATGTTCGCTCTCTGGCCCGGACGGGCGCACAAAGGCAGCGCCGCGACCAAGGCTTTGGCGTTTCGTGACACTTATCGCGACGGCACAACCCGTTTTGGGATGGTGCAGGCCATGGGGATCGCGGCGCGGTATGGCGAGATCGTACACTATCTGAACGTGGCCTTTGACCGCTCCGCTCTGCGTAACCTGCGCCCGCTGCGACAACTGACACGCATTCCGGCGGCGATCGCCGTGCGGGTGTTTGGTGAGGCCAAGTTGTTTGTCGGCATTCTCGAAGACCTGCCCTATGCCGACAATCGCGTCACATTTGACCCCGATAATCCACGCCAACTGAAAGTAACCTATCGCTTCGCGCCAGAGCTGCGCGCAAGGCGCAAGGCATTTCGGCGGGCCATTCGCCATGGTCTTAGAGGGATGCGGACTGTGTTTCTCGGCACAGGGCCAGAGTTGAACTGGGGCCATCCCTGCGGCACGCTGCGGTTTGGCGATGATCCCGCAACAAGCGTGCTGAACCGCAATTGCCGTGCCCATGAAGTTGCCAATCTATGGGTGGCGGATGCGAGCTTTATGCCGACGTCAATGGGCGTGAACCCGAGCCTGACGATTGCTGCGAATGCTTTGCGGGTGGGGGACCAGATCATTGCGGAACTGAAAAAGGAGGCACGCGATGGCTAAGCTGAGTGAGGGTGTGGCGGTGGTCACGGGCGCGGGCTCCGGCCTCGGACGGGCTTTGGCCATAGAGCTTTGCGGGCGGGGTCAGCGCGTGGTCGGGCTGGGTCGGCGCAGTGATGCTCTTGCACAAACCGCTGCCTTGGCTGGCGACAGGTTCACCGCGATGCCGACCGATGTCTCCGATCCCGAAGCCGTACGCGAGGCCTTTGCCAAAATGCCGGCGCCGGTGACGATCCTGGTCAACAACGCAGGCGTATATCCGCATCGCGACATTCTGGACGAAACCACAGAAAGTTTCATGCAAACGGTCAATATCAACCTCGGAGGCATGGTGGCCTGCACACGCGCAGCCCTCAACGACATGGGGGCCAGCGGTGTGGGGCGGATCGTCAATGTATCCAGCTTTGCCGATATCGCGCCGATGCCATGCAGCGGGGCCTACTCGGTCTCCAAGGGCGCATGCTCGGTGTTTTCCAGAGCCTTGGTCGCCGATCTTGGCGACCGCATTCCAGGGATTGTGATCAGCACCTGGATGCCAGGCATGTTAAAGACCGACATGGGATTGCCCGATGGTTTGGATCCTGCAACAGCGGCCAAATGGGGTGCGTCGCTCGCCTTGAACGAGGACCGGTCGCTGAACGGCACGGTGTGGGAAATGGACCGCGAGATTTTGCCCGCACGTGGTCTGAAAGGGCGCCTAAAAGACGTATTGATGCTGCGGAAACGCAAAGCACGACGACTTTAACCCTCGGTTTGGTTATGGCTGTGCCCTTTTTCGTAATGCACGCGCCTCACGGACCAACGCGGGCAATATCGCGAAACACCGTGCATAGCGCCCCACGAGCCGAGCCGGACTACTGAGCATGCGCCAAAGCCATTCCATGGCAATTGCCTGCACCCATTTCGGCGCGCGTTTCTGTGTTCCGGCGAGAAAATCCAGACCTGCTCCGATGCTGGCAAATCCAACCGACGGTGCCAATTCCCGCCCACGCGCTGCCAGCATTTCTTGCTTGGGAGCGCCCAGCGCAAGAAAGGCCAATCCGGCCCCGCTGGCATTGATCTGAGCCAAAACCTCGGCGGCCCCATCACCCGTCGGATCAAACCCCAATGGCGGCGCAATCTTGCAGACCACGTTCAACCCGCCGACCTCCGCCTCAAGTGCATCGCCTGCCGCATCCAACGCCTGCTGCGTGCTGCCAACCAAGGCCACCGAAACACCCGCTTGCGCGGCCATAAGCGCCAATGGCACCACCAGCTCGGAGCCTGGCAAAAGGGTTACGGGCTGCTTTGCAATGCGCGACAGCCAAACCACCGGATTGCCGTCCGCCACCACAAAATCCTGCGCCAGATAGGCCGTTGCAAACCCGTGATCCTTCCTCAGCTTCACAAGGTGATCCAGATTTATGGTCGCCAGCGCAAACCCGCGCGAGGCCGAGAATCGCGCGTTCACCGCATCCTGCAACGCAGCCAAATCGGCCAGATTGACCGTGACCTCTCCTGCAACCGTTTGGAATTTCACGCCTGTGTCCCCGAGTTTTGCCTTACGCTAACACCGCAGCCCCCCATTTGGCAGCTTAAGATCAGCCAAAACCTGCCATTTGCGCCCGTTTCGCCACATCTGATGCCGATTTTATTCGTCTTTCTGGTCACGTTGCAAAGAAACCCTATATTTGTGCCAAGCCATTGAACAAAGGACCAAAGTTATGAGTGCTCCCGTCGCGCGCAGTGTGTCGATAATCGGATGTGGGTTTGTGGCCGATCTTTATATGCGGTCCTTCGCCCGACATCCTGACATCGCCGTGTCGCAGGTTTTTGACCACGACCCTTCCCGAATGGCCGCCTTCTGCGACCATTGGAAACTGCGCGGTGTCGACAGCATGGAGCGTTTTCTGGGCAACTTGCCCGTCGGTTCGCTTGTTCTGAACCTGACCAACCCCTCGGCGCATTATGACGTCAGCAAGCTGTGTCTTGAGGCAAGGCATCACGTTTACTCGGAAAAGCCGCTGGCAACCGAACTGGCGCAGGCGATCGAACTGACGGAACTGGCCGAAGCCAAAGGGCTGTTGTTGGCCTCTGCCCCATGCTCCGTGCTTGGTGAAGCCGCTCAGACGCTCGCCAAAGCCGTTCGGGACGACGTCGCTGGGCCGGTGCGGCTCGTGTATGCTGAATTGGATGACGGGTTTGTTCCTCAGGCCCCTTTTGAGGACTGGCAAAGCGATAGCGGAGCGCCTTGGCCTGCCGACGACGAATTTGCTGTGGGCTGCACTTTGGAACATGCGGGGTATTATCTGACGTGGCTGATTGCGATGTTCGGGTCGGTGCGCCGTGTGGTCGCGGCCTCAACCGAAGCGATCCCCGACAAGCCTGTGACCGGCACTCCTGATTTTGCCACCGCGACCCTGTTTTTCGAAAGCGGCGTAACCGCGCGGCTGACCTGTTCGATCGTCGCAAGCCACGACCACCGGATCCGGCTGTTTGGCGACAAAGGCGTGCTTCAGGTGAAACAAAGCTGGGACAATGATGCGCCTGTGAAGTTCCACAAACGCATGACATTGCGGCGACGCTTGTTTGAAAACCCGCTTGGCAAACGTCTGCGACTGAGTGGCGAAACCCACCCCAAGGTGGACCGCTGGGGTGCAGCCACGATGAATTTCGCACTTGGCCCCGCCGAAATGCTGGATGCTATGGCCGAGGGGCGGTCCTGCCGCTTGAGCAGCGATTTTGGCCTTCACCTGACCGAGGTTACGCTGGCAATGCAAAACGCCGGAGAGGATGGTATTGCGCAGGACATGACCACCCGTTGTGACCCCATTGAACCGATGCCATGGGCGCAATGATCTCACCCATAGCGATCACCGGCGCGACCGGATTTATCGGGCGTCGCACGGTGGAGGCCGCGCGCGTCGCAGGGCTGGAGCTGCGTGTTTTTGCCCGACGCCCAGAAACCGTGCCAGCCCACTGGCGGCAGGATGCGGGTATCGACATCACCATTCTGGATCTGGCAAGCACCGAAAACCTCGCCGACTATCTGGACGGGGTGCAGTCGGTGATCCACTGCGCCGCCGCGATGGCCGGTGATCACGAAAACGACACGCTGGAGGCCACGCAAACGCTGATTGAAGCGGTGGTCAAAGCCGAGGTGCCGCATGTGGTGCTGGCGGGGTCGATCTCGGTCTATGACGCGACCACCTTGGCGGATGGCGCGACGCTGGACGAAGCCTGTAAGATCGGCGTCAAAGGTCGTGATGCCTATGCAGCGGCAAAGTATGAGCAAGAGGACATGCTGCACGCCGCTGCGGTGTTGCACAAATTCTCCCTTACCAAACTGCGTCTTGGGGCTGTCTGGGGGCCAACCCGCCTGTTCAACGCCCATATTGGCCCCGCGTTCGGGCCGGTTCTTTTGCGGTTGGATGGCGGTGGAACCGTGCCCTTGTGTGACGTCGAACTGGCGGCGGAATGTCTGGTGAAAGCAAGCCAAGCCGCTAACGGCGTGGAGGCCCTAAACGTGGTGGATGATGCTCTGCCGACGCGAGCACAATTCCTGCGCGCCTTCCGTGCCAGCGGCTGGCCAAAGCTTGTGTTTCCGCTGCCTTTGGCAATGATGCGGCTGTTGGCGGCGATCACACCCGAAACACCTGAAATGCCTGGCCTGTTACGCCGCCCGATTCTGGAAGCGCGCCACAAGCCTCTCACCTATTCGAACCACCTGATGCACAAACGCCTTGGCCCCGTCACAAATCTGCCCTTTGAGACC
Organism: Shimia haliotis; assembly: GCF_900114415.1. Lineage (GTDB taxonomy): Bacteria > Pseudomonadota > Alphaproteobacteria > Rhodobacterales > Rhodobacteraceae > Shimia > Shimia haliotis. The sequence continues at coordinate 125,185 of NZ_FOSZ01000008.1, forward strand.
GCTATGCGAAATAGCATAAAAAACGAGCAAACCCAGTGACCGAGACTCCCAAGCCCATTGCCTATTTGACTGGCGAATACCCCCGCGCGACGGACACGTTTATCCAGCGCGAGGTCGCCGCTTTACGTGACCAAGGCTTAACGGTGGACACCTGCTCGATCCGGCGCACCGGATCAGAGCATCATGTGGGCGAAGAACAACGCCAAGAGGCTGCGAACACGTTCCATGTGCTGGCCGCCGCCAAATCCCCGATCACCTTGATCACCGCACATTTCGCGGCACTTGCCCGCCGTCCGGGCGCGTACTTCCGCGCGCTTTTTCTGGCACTGAAAACCGCCCCACCCGGCCTGCGCGGGTTTCTGTTTCAGCTTTTCTATTTCGCCGAGGCTGCGGTTCTCGCTCAACATCTGCGCCGCAAAAACGTGCGCCATTTGCACAACCACATCGCGAAATCCTCCTGCACGGTTGCGATGCTCATGTCGGAAATGTCGGGTATCCCCTACAGCTTCACGCTGCACGGTCCGGATATCTTCTTTGCGCCGGATCACTGGCGGCTGGACGAGAAGATCGCACGCGCGAAATCGGTGGCCTGCATCAGCCATTTCTGTCGCTCGCAAGCCATGGCGCTGTCCGATCCAAAACACTGGCACAAGCTGCATATCATCCATTGCGGCGTTGATCCGGACCTCTATGCCGACACCAAGCCACCATCGGGGCATCGCTTGCTTTTTGTGGGCCGCCTCGCGCCGGTCAAAGGCCTGCCGATCCTGCTGCGGGCTTTGGTGCCGTTGATTGAGGATTTCAAAGACCTGAAGCTGACCGTCATTGGCGATGGCGAAGGCCGCAAGGCACTGGAACATCAGGCGCAGACCGCCGGCCTTGCCGAACATGTCGAGTTTGTCGGCTACAAGAACCAGACCGAAGTGGCAGAAGCTTTGGCTGAAACGGACCTGTTTGTCTTGCCCAGCTTCGCCGAAGGTGTGCCGGTTGTCCTGATGGAAGCCATGGCCGCTGCCCGCCCCGTTGTCACCACGCAAATCGCCGGCGTGCCGGAATTGGTGGAAAACGGGCAAGCCGGTTTGTTGGTGCCTCCAGGTGACACCGACGCGCTCAGCCGCGCCATTGCGACCATCCTGTCTGATCCCTCGCGCGCGGCGGACATGGGCGCGAAGGGCCGCCAGCGGGTGCAGGCCGCCTTTACCGTGACCACCGAAGCCGCCCGGCTGGCCCAATTGTTTGAGGGCACCGCGCAATGACAACGGCAATCGTTATCGGACGCAACGAAGGCAAACGCCTCGTCGCTTGCTTGGCGTCGCTGACCGCGCAGGGCGTCGAAATCGTTTACGTCGACAGCGGCAGCTGGGACAATTCCATCGCCGAGGCGCGCAAGGTTGGTGCTCTGGTCGTTGAATTGGAACGCGACAAACCCTTCACCGCAGCTCGCGCGCGGCAGGCAGGGTTTGACGCGTTGGCGCAGACCGGAGATCTGCCCGAGTTTGTTATGTTTGTGGACGGAGACTGCATGGTCATGGACGGCTGGATCGCTGCAGGCGAAAAGGCCCTGCGCGACGATCCCGACCTTGGCCTCGTGACCGGCTGGCGCGCCGAACTTTATCCGGAACGCTCAGTTTATAACGCCATGTGCGAATTCGAATGGCGGCGTCCGGCAGGCGTGATCACCGCCTGCGGGGGCGACATGATGGTACGCTCAAAAGCTTTCGAGCAAGCTGGGGGATTTGACGCCACAGTCATCGCCGCCGAGGATGACGAATTTTGCGTGCGGCTTGCCAAATCAGGCTGGGGTCTGCGCCGTATTCCCGTTGAAATGACCCGCCATGACGCCGCTATGCTGCGGTTTGGCCAATGGTGGCAACGCGCGGTGCGCACCGGCCACGGCTTTGCACAGGTCGGCTGGATGCACCCACCCTATTTCCGGCGCGAACAGGTACGAGCCGTGGTCTATGGCCTGCTGCTTCCGCTGTTGCTACTGATCGGTCTGACCGAGTCTGCGTTGCTCTTTTTGATCGTCGTGGCGCTTTATGGCATGAACTATGTCCGCACCACCAAAGGGTTGATTGCAGATGGCCTGCCCGCGTGGGAAGCCCGACGCCACGCCCGTCTATTGACGCTCTCCAAGCTGCCCAACGTCTTGGGCATGACCCTATTTCATTGGCGCCGCCTGAGTGGCCGCGCGATGCAGATTATCGAGTATAAATGACCATGAGTGCTTTGGACCCCAACCGCCCGATCCGCGCCGCCCTTCTTGGTGCAGGTTACATCGCCGACTGGCACGCTGGCGCGATCAAGGCCACTCCGGGGGTGGAACTGGTCGCTGTTTGTGACCGTTCCGCCGCGGCGGCAGACGCCCTGGCGCAGGCTTACGGGCTCACCGCCTACACTGATCTCGACGCCATGTTGGCCGCAGGGGTTGCCGACGCCATTCACATCGTCACGCCCCCACAAACGCACCGCGCCTTGGCTGAAACCTGTCTGCGCGGCGGGGCTCATGTGTTGGTGGAAAAACCCGTGGCGCTTTCAGGGTCTGAGACTGCCGAGATCACCGCCATTGCCAAAGAGACCGGTCGCACTTTTGCAGCCGGCCACAATTTTATGGGCACACCCGGATATCAGCGTCTGAAAACCCGCCTTGAGGCCGGCGACATCGGGCGCATTGCCGCCGCCGAAATCAACTGGCATTTCCCTCTTGCGCCCCTGCGCTCCGGGCCTTTTGGCCTTTGGCTGCTGGCGGAGACAAGGAACCTTTTGCTGGAACTTGGCCCGCATCTCTTTGCCTTTGCAGTGGATCTTTTTGGCGAAATCGACGTGCATCACGTGGCGCTTTCAAAACCCGTCGCCATTCCAGGCGATACCGCCCGCCCGCAAGGAATCCGCATTTTTGCCAGCGCCGGAGACGTAAGCATCACCATCAACCTGTCGTTGGTGGAAACCATGGACGACCGCTCAGTGACGCTGCATGGCTCCACCGCCACAGCGCGCTATGACTACGCGCACGACGTGCTGGTCGTGGACGCCGAAAACGCCGCAGACATCGTAGCCAACCCATTTCTGCGCCAAATGGGGCTTGCAGGTCAGCATTTGCGCGAAGGCATGGTGAACGGCGCGCGCCAGTTGGTGTCGCTTAACCGTAAAAGCCCCTACGGCCTCAGTTTCGCGGGACTAGCGGGTGCGTTTTATAGCTCCATCCGCTCTGGCCGCCCGCTGGATGCACGGTTCCATGGCGACAGTGCCACCAAAGTTATGTCGGCCATTGACGCGGCCATCGGCCTGTTACCGAATCCGGACAAGAAACCCAAACCTGCCAGCCGCAAGAAACCGAAACCAACCGTGCTTATCATTGGCGGCACTGGCTTTATTGGCCGCGCACTGACCCGCGCTTGGGTTGCCAAAGGGCGCGACGTGCGGGTGCTTTCGCGCGGACACTCCGGCCCCTTTGACGACATCTCGGATCACGTCGAACTCTTCGGCGCCTCGCTCACCGACCCCGGCCAACTTGCCGCCGCCTTTGACGGGATCGAGATCGCCTATCACCTCGGCAAATCCATGGACGCAACGTGGGAAGCCGCCCTGAAAAACGATGTCGAAGTCACCGAAAGCATCGCCCGGGCCGCCAATGCGGCGGGTGTGTCGCGTTTCATCTACACCGGCACGATCGCCAGCTATGACATGTCCGATCCCGCCACGACCATCACGGAAGAAACCGATTTCGGCGAGATGGAAGCGCGCAACATCTATGCCCGCTCCAAGGCGGAGTGTGAGGCGCGATTGATGGAGATGCACCGAAAACACGACCTGCCGCTGGTTGTCGCACGCCCCGGAATCGTGGTGGGGCACGGAGGCCCGCTGCAACATTGGGGCATCGGGCGCTGGCATGGCGCGGGCGCGGTCCGCATCTGGGGCAATGGCAAACACGTGATTCCTTTTGTGTTGAATGAAGATGTGGCCGACGCTTTGATCCTCATGGCCGAAAGCGACGCCGCATTGGGGCAATCCTTTAACCTTGTTGGTGAGCCGATGCTGTCGGCGCGGGATTATTTCGACGCCATCTCCGCCCGCCTTGGCGCCCGCATCAAGGTGAAGCCCAGCCACCTGGCCGTGCTGTATGGTTCTGCCAGCGTCAAATATTGGCTAAAAAAGCACGTCTTCCGCCATGGCGGGCTGTCCAATCCTTCGCTCGCCGATTGGCAAAGCCGCGCGCACTATTCCCCATTTGACAACACACATCCGAAACAGATTCTTGGCTGGCAGCCCGAAGCCCGCCGCGATGAGTTCCTGACCAAGGCGATTGATGAGGCCAACCTGCTTGGCTTCTGATTTGCGCCTTCTGGTGGTGGGCGACATCTTTGGACGCCCAGCACGTGGTTGCTGCCTGTCGGAAGGCCTGAGCAGTACCGAAATCATCCGTTGCGACCTTGCCAACCTGTCCGGTCGGCCTGATTTGGCCGGTGAAGCACTGCACGCGCATCTCTTTGAACGTGGTGCTATGGGACGCGTTGTCGACACCATCACGAAGCTTTCAAACACGCCCACTGTCGCACTCGGGTATAGCGCAGGTGGCACCGCCCTATGGCAAGCCGCGCGTCACGTGCCGTTTCTTGGGTTGGTGTGCATCTCAAGCACGCGCTTGCGCAACGAAACACCCGTGTCGGTGCCGACATTGACCGTCTTTGGCGGATCGGACCCGCATCGCCCAAATGATCACTGGTGCGCGACTGTTCCAACGCACGTGCAAATCCTGCCTGAAGCCGCGCATGATTTTTACTGCGAAACAGGCTCTCCTCGCTATGCCGCTCTGCAGTCGACAATCGCTGAGTCATTCACCAACTGGCACCGCGCCTAAAGGCGATCCGGCTAAACGGCATCTGCTGACGCCCAATCTCCGCAATGGCGCCTTTGTTTTGTCTGCATTTGCCTGATAGTTTGCCAGTCAGGACACATGGATACATGTCATGAACGACGAGCAGAAAAAGCACTTGGACGACCTGTCCCCCGCGCCGGAGGGGAACCTTCCTGCCGTGCATGACCCCGATGTATTCTGGGATAGCCTTGCCGTGGCCGTTCCTGATGACGCGCAACTTAAGGCCGCCAAAGTCGTGAGCGCCACCCGCGCCCATCCGGCCCATGCCGCCTTTGACATGTTGCGCACGCGTATGTTGCAGGCGCTGTCTGACAATGGCTGGTCCCGTGTCGCCGTCGCTGCGCCGACGCGCGGCTGTGGCAGCTCTTTTGTCACCCTAAATCTGGCCTATGCCGCCGCACGCCTCAGCAACACCAGAACGGTTGTGATGGATATGGATCTGCGCAAGCCCCACCTCGCGGATATGTTGAACATTGAAGCACCAGAGGACATGGCCGCCTACCTGTCCGGTGAAATCGCGCCAGAGGATTTTCTGATTGCCACACGGCCCAACCTCGCGTTTGGCCTGAGCACTTCGCCAGCTGACAACTCCGCAGAGATGTTTCAGGCGACGATGACCGGTGACGTACTGGATGAGCTGAGTGACCTTCTGTCACCTGACCTTGTGCTATTTGACATGCCGCCCGCGCTGGAATTTGACGACGTGCTCGCCTTTCTTCCGAATGTGGATGCGGTGTTGATCGTTGCCGGCGGCGGTGTGTCTTCTGCCGAAGATATCACGAAGGTGGAGCAGATCTTGTCTGAGGTGAAACCGATTCTCGGCGTGATGTTGAACAACGCAGACGGCCCGGTTTCATACTAAGTGGCGCTGGGTCTCCGCCTCACATCCAACAGATCTTAAGTGTGTCCGCGATCATGCCTCGCGTCTATGCACATGCAATTTTAGAGAACCTTTACGCTTCGCTGGCATTTCCTGCCAAACCCATGATAAAATCGGTCAAGATCCGTGATTTTGGGCTTCTGCCATACATCTTCAGTAAAAATTGGCACAGCCCGAAGACACCAATAAGATATTGATCTAATTACCTTTTAACCAAATACCATTCGATTTCTTAACGTTCAATTTGCCTACATATCCCGGCTGTAAGTTTATCTTACAATGCGGTCAGAATTTTGAAATTTCACCGGCGACCTGACGTTACTAAATCTCTTTCACGAAGGAGATACCGAAAGCTCTGCAACAGAGCACCGGCATCAATCCTCACAAATTGGCGGGCATGTGCCCGTCCTGTTTTAACTTTGAGAATGGAACACAACGCCATGAAACTCCCCTCTTCCACCGCAACCAATCTCGAAAAACCGAACCTGCGCCACTTCCTGAAAACTCAGGACTTCACCCGCGCGGAACTGCAAGAGATCCTCGACCTGATGAAGATGCTGAAAGACGCACGCCGTGAAAACGCCGTGCCGCAGCTCTTCGAAGGCAAAACCGTTGGCATGATCTTCGAACAGCCTTCGACCCGTACTCGTGTTTCCTTCGAAGCCGCAGCCACCATCCTCGGCGGCCACGCACAGTTCCTTTCCCCCAACGACATCCACCTCGGTTCCAAAGAATCGCTGGAAGACACCGGCAAGGTTCTGTCCCGCATGGTTGACGTGATCATGGCGCGTGTTGACGTACACTCCACCGTTGCTGGTCTCGCCAAAGGCGCGTCCGTACCGGTTATCAACGGCCTGTGCGACTGGCTGCACCCAACTCAGATGATGGCTGACATCTTCACCATGATCGAGCACCTGCCCGAAGGCAAAAAGATCGACGATCTGAAAGTGGCCTTTGTTGGTGACGCGACCAACGTGTCCAACGAACTCGCAATGATCTGCACCAAGTTCGGCATCGAATACGCCCACGTTGGCCCGAAAAAATACCACATGAACGAGCAAGTGGTCGGCATGATCGAAGACAACTGCAAAGAGTACGGCGGCTCCTTCGTGATGACCGACGACGTAAACGCAGTCAAAGGCTTCGACATTCTGGTTGCAGACTCCTTCTACTGGTTCGGTCAAGAGGCAGAAAAAGAAGAGCGTCTGGCAACATTTATGCCTGAGTACGTTGTTGACCAGCGCCTGATGGACCTGGCTGGCCCGCAAGCAATGTTCATGCACTGCCTGCCTGCAAACGACCAGCGTGAAACCACTCGCGAAGTCATGGACGGCGACCGCTCCGTGATCATGGACGAAGCAGAAAACCGCCTGACCGCTCAGATGGCTCTGCTGGTGTACTTCACCCACAAAGACATGCCGAAACCTTCGGCCGACGTGGTCAAAGCACACGCCGACAAGATCAACGGCTTCCTCGCGAACCTCTGATCTGGCTGAACGACCCCGTGGCGCTTCCCTCGCGCCACGGGAACTCCCCTCCTCTCCTCCTCCCTCTCTCCCTCCTTCTCTAAGAAATAGGAACGCAACATGAGAATTGTGGTAGCACTCGGCGGCAACGCTCTTCTACAACGTGGTCAGGCGATGACCGCTGAAAACCAGATGGAAAACATCCGCAAGGCCGCGCAATCGCTCGCCAAACTGGCGGAAACAAACGAAGTTGTGATCGCACACGGCAACGGCCCACAAGTCGGCCTGCTGGCGCTTCAAGCTTCTGCCTACACCGATGTGGACGCGTATCCCCTGGACGTATTGGGTGCGGAATCTGTTGGCCAGATCGGCTACATGCTGGAACAGCAAGTGGGCAACCTGTTGCCTGTTGACCAAAAGTTCGCGACACTTCTGACCCAAATCGAAGTCGACCCGACTGACCCAGCTTTCCAGAACCCGACCAAGTTCATCGGCCCTGTTTACAGCAAAGAGCAAGCTGACAAACTGGCAGCCGAAAAAGGCTATGAGTTCAAAGCCGACGGTGAATACTTCCGTCGTGTTGTGGCGTCCCCTCTGCCTAAGCGCATCTTCGAAGTTGAAACCATCAAGCTGCTGATCGAAAACGGCGCTCTGGTGATCTGTGCAGGTGGCGGCGGTATCCCGACCGCATATGCAGAAGATGGCACACTGCACGGTGTTGAAGCCGTGATCGACAAAGACCGCGCCGCGGCTCTGCTGGCTCGCGAAATCAACGCAGACGCGCTGATGATCCTGACCGACGTTGACTCCGTTTACCTGAACTGGGGCACCGACGAGCAGGCAGCGATCCGCAAAGTGTCGCCGAACGAATTTGCAAAATTCGACTTCCCCGATGGCTCGATGGGCCCGAAAGTGGAAGCCGCTTGCGAATTCTCTCGCGCCACCGGTGGCAACGCGCTGATCGGCAACTTGGAAGATGCCGTTGCGATGCTCGAAGGCACAGCCGGCACAACAGTGACCAGCCGCTGCCAAGAAACCGAACTGGTTTAATTTAGCGGGTCGCGTCGCGGTCTGCTTCTATGGTGGGCGTAACCGCCCACCACCTCCTCCATTCAGGCAACGAATTTAATCTTTGATATTTTGTTCCTGAACAACACCAACTTAGAATTGGAAATGACCATGTCAGAGAAAAAATCTGTAAGCATGATGGGCATTCTGTTGGTTGCTGTGAGTTCGATCCTAGTGATCGACACCGTGGCCGCGTCTGCCATGATTGGTCCCTCGGCCATTGGCTGGTGGATACTGTTCTTCTTTATCTTCTTCCTGCCGTATGGCCTCGTGACTGCCGAGCTCGGCACCACCTACAAGGATGAAGGTGCCATCGTTGACTGGGTAAACCGCGCATTCGGTCGCGGCGCCGCAGCACGCACTTCCTGGCTCTATTGGGTAAACTACTCCCTCTGGGTTCCGGCGGTTTACTACATGTTCGCAATCATCGTCGGCCAAATGATCGGCGTTGAGTTCGGTTCCTTCGCAATCGCAATCTTTGCGACGGCAATGAGCTGGTTGACCTCCTGGATCGCGACTTTCGACGTTGAACGTCTGACCTGGATCGCGTCGCTGGGTGCGATCTTCAAATCCGCGATCATGATCATTTTGGGCGTTGGCGGTCTGTACGTCGGCTTTACCCAAGGCTTCGCAAACCCGTTCACGCTGGCAGACACTCTGCCGTCGTTTGCTGATGGCGGCACCTACCTGCCGATCATTATCTTCAACGTGATGGGTTTTGAGATCATCGCAGGCGCAGCCTCGACCTTCAAAGATCCTGTCCGCGACATCCCGAAAGCCACCGTTCTAGGCGGCATTCTGATCACCTTCTTCTACCTGCTGGCGTCCCTCGGCATCCTCGCGGTTATCCCGCTGGCCGAAATCTCCGACAGCTCGGGCGTGATCGATGCGTTCATTCTCGTCTTCGGCAACACTGGCGCAGCAAAAGTTCTGGTTTGGGCCGTTGGTATCATGGTTCTCTATACTCTGGTCTCCAACGTTGTGACCTGGGCAATGGGCGTGAACCAGACCGTTGTTTACTCCGCTGAACAAGGCCTGATGCCGAAAGCCTTCGCCAAAGTGTCCGAGAAAACCGGCATGCCGACCACCGCCTCCTGGGCAAACGGTTGGATGGCGACAGGAACCATGGTTGCGTATCTGATCATGGTTGCGGTTACCGGCAACGAAGACCTCTTCTGGAACGTCTTCTCGCTCGGCGCGATCGGTCTGCTGGCCTCCTATGTCATGATGTTCCCAGCCTTCTTGAAGCTGCGTCTGACTGACACGGAAACTCCGCGCGGCTACACCATCCCAGGCGGCCTCCCGACAGCACTCTACTGCTCGGTTGTGCCAACCCTGATCCTGATCGCTGGTCTTGTGTTCTTCTTCTGGGCACCCGGCACGCCGATGGACATGGAATACTTCTACACCGTTGGCGCAGGTCTTCTGATTGCCATGCTGGGTGGCGAAGTCCTGATCTGGAAAGCCAACAAAGAAACCGCTGAAGCAAACAAAAATGCTGCTCCGGCTGAGTAACTAGAAAACTGGCGTTGGCGGCCATAAGTAAAGGCCGCCAACCTCAACTCCCCACTTTTCCTGTGTAGGATCAGAACAATGAGCAAAGTTCACACAACTCTCCCCGCCGCAGACGGCTTCTTCATGCCTGGCGAACACGCCCCGCACGACGAAATCTGGATGGCATGGCCCGAACGTAACGACAACTGGCGCAATGGTGCCAAGCCGGCACAAGCGACATTCGTAGAAGTTGCAAAAGCCATCGCCGAAGTGACCCCAGTCACGATGACTGTTTCCGCCGACCAATACGACAACGCCCGTTCCCGTCTTCCCGAAAACATCCGGGTTGTCGAAATGTCCACCAACGACAGCTGGATGCGCGACATTGGCCCGACCTATGTTGTGAACGGTAAAGGCGAACGCCGCGGCGTTCAGTGGGAATTCAACGCATGGGGCGGATTTGTTGACGGCCTGTACTGGCCTTGGAACCGCGACAACGAAGTCGCTGGAAAAATCTGCGGCATCCACCGCGACGAAAGCTACAAAGCTGGTTTCGTTCTGGAAGGCGGCTCGATCCACACCGATGGCGACGGCACCCTTTACACCAACGAAGAATGCCTGCTGCACCCTTCGCGCAACCCCGACATGACCAAGGAAGAGATCGAGCAGTCGCTCAAGGATCACCTCGGTATGGAAAAAGTTATCTGGTTGCCCGACGGTCTCTACAACGACGAAACCAACGGTCACATCGACAACCTGATCCACGTCGCCGGCCCTGGCAAAATCATTCTGTCCTGGACCGAAGACAAAGACGATCCTCAGTACGAGATCTCTCAGCGCGCATACGAGTTCCTCTCGAATGTTACCGACGCCAAAGGCCGTTCGCTGGAAATCTTCAAAGTGACGATCCCTGGCCCGCTCTACTTCACTGAAGAAGAAGCCGCAGGCATCGATATGTCCGAAGGCATGGAGCGTGAAGCAGGTGAACGGATGGCTGGTTCTTACGCCAACTTCCTCGTCACCAACGGCCGGATCATCCTGCCGCTGCTGGACGCAAAGCACGACGATGCGGCCCGTGAGGTGCTTCAGAAAGCCTTCCCCGAGCACGAAATCGTCGGCGTTCAGGCCCGCGAAATCCTGTTGGGTGGCGGCAACGTCCACTGCATTACGCAGCAAGTACCTTCCGTATAATCGGTCAAAACTCAAATGCCGGGCAATTGCCCGGCATTTTTCTTTTGTCATCCTACATTTTCAGAGATAGTGAGCCGACAAACAACGAACTATTGTGGACCACCATCCACAGCGGATTTCCTGCAAACAAGGATTCTCATGGACAGCAGCGCACCTGCTAAGAAGATCGGCCTTTTGGGCATCATTTTCTTCGTATTCTCAGGCATGATCGGTTTTGACGGTCTCGCGGCAACGGCCGCTGTTGGCCCAACAGTCTTCGGATGGTGGGCCGTGGTGATCGTGGTATTCCTGATTCCCAACCTTTTGATGAATTCCGAACTTGGCACTGCCTTCCCTGCGGACGGCGCAATTTATGACTGGGCGCATAAATCTCTCGGCCCCCGCCATGCGGCGCGTGTGGCGTGGTTTTACTGGATCAATGTGCCGTTTTGGATGCCTGCCGTCTATCTGATCGCTTCGGGAATTCTGTCTCTGCTGTTCTTCCCCGACGCCCCTGTCTGGGTTCAAACCTGCCTCGCCATTTCTATGGTCTGGTTCACTGTATTTATTTGCAATGCACCTGCGGCGACCGGCAACTTGGTCAATTTTGTCGGCGGAGCGTCCAAGGTGATTGTGCTCTTGGCCCTCGTCATTGGTGGGATCAGCTTTGTCAGCGTCCACGGTCCCGCACAAGAGCTTACCCTGGAATCTATGATGCCGCGTTTTGACGACGGCTTCCGCTACGCCCCGACACTGGTCTACCTGATCGTGGGCGCGGAAACAGTCGCCTGTATGGGAGGCGCCTTGAAGAACCCACGACGCAACATCCCGCTCGGCCTGTTCCTCGCGCTAAGCATTGTTCTGGTGCTCTATAGTCTTGCCATCGCAGCGATGATCGTGGCCCTGCCCAATGATCAACTCAGCCTCGTGGGAGGTATTACCCAGACGTTCTCGATCCTTTTCGGGGATCACCCCGCCGGACGTGCGCTGACGGTCAGCCTGTCGCTCATCGCCATCGTGGCGCTGGTCACATACATTGTTCCTTGGCTTATGGCCTCTTCGAGAGCTGCAGCAGAAGGAGCTGACGCGAACGAAATGCCAGCTGTCTTTGGCAAGCGCAACGCATCCGGAAGCCCAGTCGGCGCCAATGTCCTCACCGGCGTAGTCGCGACCATTGCTTTGGTGATCTACACCTTTATGTCCGCGAACGCGGATGAGCTCTTTTGGAGCCTATTTGCCTTTGCCAGCTTCCTTCTCTTCGTCACCTATTTCTTCATGATCGCGTCTTTCGTCCGGTTGCGCGAAACTCATCCTGACACGCCACGACCATTCCGCGTGCCAGGTGGTATGATTGGCGCGTGGATCGTGGCGTTGATGCAGGCGTTTGTTCTGGCAATTGCTTGCGTCGTACTTGTTTTCCCTGACGTCATGGATGGGCGAATAAGCCTAACTGAGAGTGCTCCGACACTTATTGGTATAGCGGGTTCCGTCATACTCATTGAGTTTTTTGTCCGTCGCCTGATTCCTGCTAAACAGTCTGACACACCAACAGCAGGCTGATTTCAGCCAAACGCGGGCGGTCAACTGGACTCTGCCCGCGTGACCTGTAAACCTGTGCCAACCGTAGCAAAACGCACGACGAGCGCGACTGAATGCACCGAAATATCCCTCCATTGAACGCCATTCGCGCGTTTGAAGCCGTTGCCCGACATGAACATCTCGGGCATGCAGCCGATGAACTCAACGTGACCCACAGTGCGGTCAGTCAGCAAATCAAGCACATTGAAGAGTGGTTCGAACAAGAACTGTTTTCCCGCGTCAAAGGCCGCCTGTACCTGAACTCTGCAGGCCAGGAACTTCTCAAGGGGTACGGCAGCGCGCTTGATCTGATGCAGAACACCACAGATCTGCTTCTTAGACGTGGTCCGGGCGAACATATGACCCTGCATTGCGATCCGGCGTTCCTTTCCAAGGTTATCATGCCACTGGGCGACGTTGCGCGCTCTGCGGCCTCTGGCGTGACGCTGGACGTTAAAACCGCATCAATTGCCCACACAGCGTTTCCCGATGCTGCAGACATTGTCATAGATCACAACCAACACCGGAATTGGCACAATGTGCACCGCGAGCACTTGCTCGACATCCACGGGTTCCCCGCTTGCGCGCCGTCACTGCTGGAACGCTATCCGCCTCCGACCCGGCCTCTGGATTTACGGCGGATGCCTTTGTTGCACGGCGCCGATCGCGACAGTTGGAATTCCTGGCTGGTCGAATTTGCCGGATCCACGAGTGCGGGATGTGCCAACACGTACTACGATGACTTCTCGATGACCATCAACGCGGCCGTGCGCGGTCGTGGCGCGATTCTTGCCGATCCTGTACTCTGCGAATTCGAGTTGGAAACCGGTCAGCTTGTCCCGCTGTTCAACAACACAATCCACGAAGTCAGCTATTACGCATTTTGCACCAACCTGAAGTATTCCACGCGCACTGTCCGTCGGGCGTTTGACAGCATCGTTGAAATCTTGCGAACACACGACAGCAAAATCCGTGCCCTTGAAAAAAACAAGGAACCGGCGCACCGCCCCTGGGAAGCTCCCAGCGTGGCCCAAAAATTGGACTGACGGTTTACCGACGCAATACCGATGCGATACCGACGCCTGTTCAGGCGTATGTTTCTTTAACCATGTCCGCGCATTTTTCACCGATCATGATGGTCGGTGCATTGGTGTTGCCACTGACCAGCGTCGGCATCACCGACGCGTCGGCAACCCGCAGACCTTCCAGGCCGCGCACTTTCAACTCGGGGTCGACAACCGCCATGTCATCCGTGCCCATTTTGCACGTGCCCACCGGATGATAAACGGTATCTGCACGCGAACGGATGTGGTCCTCCCACTCTGCGTCGGTCATGTTGTCGTGCACGCCGAACAGCTCTTTGTGTTTGTATTTGACCATCGACGGCGCCTCCATGACCGAACGCGTCATCTTGGCGCCTTTGATCATCGTTTGCATGTCCCGTTCATCTCCAAAAAAGTTCGGATCGATTTTCGGAGGTGCCAGCGGGTCTGCGGAATTGAGTGTCACCTCGCCGCGGCTATAGGGCCGCAAGACACAGACATGGCAGGAATACCCGTGCCCCAAATGAAGTTTGCGCGCGTGATCATCCACAATAGAAATTACGAAATGGGTTTGAACATCGGGGCGATCTAGTGCGCCATCTGTTTTGAAGAAGGAGCCGGCTTCCGCTATTGTGGAGGCAATCATTGAGTTCCCATCTTTGCGCCACTTCAGGATTTCTCCCGTCAGTTTTGCAGTGCCGCGCAGGCCAACACCGATATTGTCCGTGTCCTTTGTTTTATAGGCCAGAATAAAATCGATGTGGTCTTGCAGGTTCTGCCCCACTCCGGCCAATTCGTGTTGCATTTCAATGCCGTGAGGCGTGATGTCTTCTGCACGTCCAATGCCGGAGAGTTGCAACAACTGCGGGCTCTGGAAAGCCCCGCCACACAAGATCACCTCTTTGCTGGCTCGGACCTCTTTGTCCGTGCGACCCTGACGATAGGCAACACCGACGGCACGCTTGCCTTCGAGCAAAACCTTGGTCGCATGGGCACCGGTAATGACAGTCAGGTTAGGGCGCGAATCCATAACGGGGTGCAAGTAGCCTGCCGCCGCAGAGCAGCGCTCACCATTCTTCTCAGGGGCGTGAAATTGGGTGCACTGATAAAGGCCCGCACCCTCGTTGTCGCCGTCGTTAAAGTCCGCGGTTTCGCGGATTTGCAACTCGCCACTGGCCTCGACAAACGCACGGGAAATCGGCCGCGGCGCTTTGGGGTTGGACACGTGCAACGGCCCGGAATCACCGTGAAAATCGTCACTTCCGTTGACGTTGTTCTCGGCTTTTTTGAAGTATGGCAGCACCTCATCCCAGCCCCAGCCGTCGCATCCCAGATCGGACCAGCCGTCATAGTCTTCTTTTTGACCGCGTACATAGAGCATGGCGTTGATTGCGCTTGAACCACCCAATGCCTTGCCGCGTGGTTGATAGCCTTTGCGTCCCTTCAGGCCTTTCTGCGGCACGGTCTCAAAAGCCCAATTGTTGATCTTGCCATAGCCCGGCAGCATCGCGATCACGCCCATCGGCGCCCGCACAAGAATGCCGTCGCCTTTGCCTCCGGCCTCCAGCAGGCACACTTTGGTATTTGGATCTTCGCTCAAGCGCGACGCTATCGTTGCTCCTGCAGATCCTCCGCCGACAATTACAAAATCATAGCTCACAACAGTCCCTCCCCAGAGCGCAAAGCCTTCTATTCCACAAACAGTGAAGCAGCCGCGGTGCTGTTTGGTCCAGCTTTTGAGCAAATGACCTTCCGTCACTTCGGTGTGCCACAACGAAAAAAGGCGGCACAATATGCGCCGCCTTTTCCCTAAACTTCAGAGCTTTATGGCCTTTAGAGCACCAAAGACACCCGCGCTTTCACCTGATCCGGTCCCATCACTTGCATGATGGAATACAAGTCTGGTGTGCGCTCTTTGCCTGCCAGCAAGATACGGAACACCCGAGCGACATGAGCCACCGTGCCTTTGTAGTCGTCGGGGTTTTTCTTGAAATCCTTCGGACGCATTGCAAACCCATGCGCGCCGCCCAACTCCTTGATTTTGCCAAACCAAGTCGCGTTGTCATCCGCCGGATCGTACCCTTCGAGAAATTCGCTGACCAAGGTCGCCAGCTCGTTCGCATCCAGATAGTCTATCATGCCACGTGCCTCATCCGCGGATAGGGTAAAGCGATCGTCAAAGAAGAACTCAAGCTCCGCTTTCACATCGGACCATTTCTCGATGTCCTTGCGCACGTTCTGCGCCTCATCACGCTCAATCGCAATGATGGCCCGTGCGCGGTCGGGGTCGGCTTTCAGCATATCCGCAAGATCGGCGTCATGTTTTTCCGCCCAAGGCAATACGCGGTCGTAAACTGCGGGGCTTTTTAGTGTCGCCACAAAATTGCGGCTGATGTTGCCGAGCTTTTCAAAGTCAAAGAGCGGTCCGCTGGAGCCTTTGAGCCCGCGCATCGTCAGCGGGAATTCCCAAGACGAGGTTCCAGGATTCTCGTTCGACCAATCCTCAAATCCGGCATCCGCCAGCGTCATCAGATAGTCTAGGACCGCTTCGTTGGAATATCCCAGCTCCTCGAAATAGCCGACGCTTGCCTCGGGATCTTTACGCTTGGAAAGCTTGCGCCGCGAGGTGCCGTCCATCTTGTTAATCGGCGCGATGTGCGCGAACTTAGGTGTCTCCCACTCCAGCGCTTCAAACAATTGCAGGTGCGTCGGAACCGAGGACAGCCATTCGTCGCCACGGATCACATGGGTCGTGCCCATCAAATGATCATCCACCACATGAGCAAAATGATAGGTCGGCAATCCGTCGGCCTTCATAATGACGATGTCCTGATCGTTTTCAGGCAGCTTGCGCTCGCCAAACAGCAGGTCTTCGAACTTCAGTTTACGTTCAATTTTGCCTTCGGAACGGAAGCGGATCACAAATGGAATGCCCGCATCCAAAGCTGCCTGAACATCCTCTTCCGGGCGATCGCGCCACTCGGCCCAGACGCCATAATAGCCGGTCCGCATCTTGCGTAATTGCTGCTTGTCCCGCATCGCCTCAAGCTCTTCGCCGGTCGCGAAGCAAGGATAGGCCTTGCCGGTTGCCAAGAGGTGTTTCACGTAGGCCTGATAAATCTCTTTGCGCTGGCTCTGACGATAAGGACCATAGGCGCCCATATCGGCACCATCCACACCAACGCCTTCGTCAAAGCTCACACCGAAGTGGTCAAACGCATGAGTGATGAAATCCACCGCGCCTTCGACTTCGCGTTTCTTGTCGGTATCCTCGATACGCAAGATCGACACACCACCGGTCTGGCGCGCGAATTGGGCGCAGAGGCGCCCCACATAGAGCGTGCCGATGTGCATGAAACCGGTCGGGCTTGGCCCTACCCGAGTGACCATTGCACCTTCGGGCAGGTCGCGCTTGGGAAACCGTTGCGCCAACTCTTCTGGCGTGGGCAGATGATCGGGGAAGATACGTTCGACGATGTTAGACATAGGACCGGCGTTTCTAGAAAAGGACAGCGTATACCGCGCCCTCAGGCACAGCGCGAGTTTGCGTCACCTCTAGTGGCCACAGGCCTTGTTGACAAGGGTCGCGCCAAAAGGAAAGCGGCCCTCGCAGAGGACCGCCGTCTATCGTTTCACTCGTGGCCCTCCAGCTCAGTTGCCGCAAAAAGATGACTGGACACTGGACGGGTGCGGAACACTGGCTAAGCCGACTTGCGCAGTTTTCAAGCGCGCCGAAGGTTTGAATGCAGCAACCTGTTCTGCCAATGCCGAGGCGGCAACCTGAAGCGCGCGACCTTGTTCCGAGGAATGTTCCACCAACGTCGCGTTTTGTTGTGTCACCCGATCAAGATCAGTGACGCCCGAATTGATTTCAGTAATCGAACTCGCCTGTTCTCGCGAGGACTCGGCAATTTGCATCGCCAGTTTGGAAACTTCCTGAATTTGTTCGACGATCGCATCAATCGCTTTGCCCGCTTCGTCAACCAGCTCCACACCAACCGCGACTTTTTCGGAGCTGGTGTTGATCAAATCGCTGATTTCGTTGGCCGACGTGGAGGCCCGCAATGCCAATGACCGAACTTCGGACGCAACAACAGCAAATCCACGCCCCGCATCTCCGGCCCGCGCAGCCTCTACACCGGCGTTGAGCGCCAAAAGGTTGGTTTGAAAGGAAATGTCCTCAATAACGCTGTTGATTGCAGAGATTTGCCCCGCGGAATCTTCGATCTCTCGCATGGCAACGACGGCACGTTTGACAATGTCTCCTCCAAGCTCCGCCTGGACCCTTGTTTCGGACACTGTGGTCTCGACCTCTTTAGCCTGCCCCGAAGCAAACCGGACGCTTTGAGTGATCTGCCCAAGGGCAGCAGCCGTTTCCTCAAGCGTCGCCGCCTGGTTTTCGGTACGCTTGGCCAGATCCCGCGTGCCGTCGGCCATTTGATGTGTTTGCTGTTCGATTTGGCCGATGGTCGACAATACTCCGCCAATCACATCGTCAAGCGCCGAGGCGGTTTCATTGAAATCAGATCTCAGCTTTACATAGTCGCCGCTCATTTCGGCTTCGATACGATGGCTTAGCAAACCTTTGGCCAGCTGGTTCAGGCCTCTTGCAAGCTCGCCGACGACTTCTGCCTGTTCCTTGGAGGCCGCTTTGGATTGGTCCTCAAGCACGGCGTTGGCTCTCATTGTGTCGACAAACTCGCCCACGGCGCCCGCCAAGCGGCCAAGTTCATCGTTGCGTTCCGTCGCAGGAACCGGACTGTCAAGATCGCCTTGGCGCAAGGCCGAGATGCGGGCCACGATTCGCGCCAAAGGTTTGGTGACTGATGCGGCTGAAAAATAGACAATCGACGCCATGATCAACACCAGCACAAGTCCGGTAACCGCCGATTGGACATAGAGCGACTGAACAACCGCGTCGATCGCACCGTTGTGAAATCCGAGAACCATCTGTGCGACTGTTGTTCCATCCGTGTGAAGGATTGGGAATTTGACGTATTTGACGCTGTCACGCTCGAGTTGTGCACTCTCGCCTTCCATCGTCAAAACGTCGGATACGCCCTGAGACCACTCTGAACCCGAGCTATCCTCAACCGCCACTTCGGCAAAAATGTCCCCATCCACAAACACCCGCGCAAACAGCGCGTTTTCCATTTGAGTGATGCCGTGAATAGCACCTGCCGCGGCATCCGTATTGAAGTCCCAAACGGCCGCAGCGACCGGAGGGGCAATAAATGTTTGCGCAAGTGTTAGTTCGTTTTCGAAAGCCTGCACCAAGGCAGAGCTTTGTTTATTCACCCAAAACGCGGTGTAGGCTGCATTGGAAATGATGACGCAGGCGAGAATGGGGAGTAGAAGGCGCCCCATAATGGACCCACGGTTGGCCCGCTTATTCGCAACGTTCATATTCTGCTCCTGCTGGCTGTAGTCTTTGTGCTGTTCCGACCTATGGAGTGCGCACCAAAGCCACGGTTTTGCTACATCGCGTCTTGCAATCGTGGTGCTTGTCCACTTGCTGTCACTATGAAAGCCACATGGACGCCCATTCTGAAGCACGGCGCCCCTGCGGCAGTAAATCCTATTGGTCGTATTTTGACATGAAGGCGTCGCGGGTGCCGTCATCAACAATCGAGTGGATCGCTCGATCCAATTTCTCGATCAGAACCGCGTCGGTTGTCTTGCTGCACGCAAGGTAAACGGACGTCTGTGAGGCCTCCATTGCCACTTCCAACTCTCCACTCTCGGTCGCGGCCGCTGCGGCATTTCCCCAAACAATGGCATAGTCGAGACGGCCGGCCTTGAGTTTCTTTAAAGTCATGCTCTGATCCGCGGCGAGGTCGATGTTTGTGGCGCCCTGTTTTTTGAGTTTTTGCACGGTGTAGTCCCCGGCTTGGGTGCCGATCGTTTTGGTCAGCGCTTCCTCAAGGGATGAAACATCTGTGTTGCTCCCAACGCGTTGCAACAGGTATTCACTGGATGTGTACATAGGACCAACCCACTGGAATTTTTCTTCCCTTTCTTCCGTGCGAGCCGTGGTAAAAACACAGGTGTTGTCTTGTTGCTCGGCCAAGGTAATGGCGCGTGACCACTTTGTAAGTTCCATTGAGGCCATAACACCTGAGCGCGCCAAAGCTTCTTTCATGAAATCAACAGCATGCCCCGAGAGTCGCTCTCCCTCCATATAGGAATACGGGCGGTTGATTTCCGTGAACAGGTTCAGAGAAGCCTCTTGTGCCAAAGCGGCGGTTGGCGCCAAAAGAGCAAAAAGCACAGCAGTCTTTTTCATTTTGCGATCCTCGCGAGTGTCATTAGGAGCGCTTGTAGGCCCAAGACCTAAAGAAAAGGTTTTCTGACTTCCATCATCTGGTTGATGCGGTTGGCGGTCTACACACAGTTCATCTCTTCTGGGAGGCGGTGAAGGTGACAGTTCGCAGGCAAAAACACCAATGCGGACCTGCGATCCGATCGAGGCCTTTGGAAAAACCGGGAAAAATGATCAGCCCGAGCGCGTCCAGCTCCAAGCAATTTTTGGTGATTGCCGCTGTGCATAGCCAGTGTCTGACGTCAGCGCTTATGGGGCCAAAAAGGGCGATTTGATAAGGGAGTGTTTCGGGCTCATCGTGACCACCAAAGCGTGGAAGATGAGAAAGACAACAAATAGCCCCAGCGAGAAGATCGTCAAAGACATCAAGAGCGCCACAAGAACCAAATTGGCACCTTCCGCCACGAGCGTATGAGCTATCGCCTTTCAAAGCCCCTGAGACGCCCCAAAATGCGCGCTATTTCCCTTAACGCCTCGACCCATGCAGGTTTCCGGTCCATTTCTGCGGCCCGAGACGTTCAGGCCGGACCTGACTTGCCAAAATCAATCAGACTCAGCAGGCCCGATCCGCCAAACCCAGTAGGTCATGCCCTTCGTTTGGGAGAGCCAACTCCGGGATTGCCAAGCGCTGCCAAACAAAGCCGATCTGGTCAGTTGGGTTTGGCAGCTTGTTGTGCAAGCGTTGGACGCAAATTTCCGGTTAGGCTTTTGCCAAAACCAAATCAAAGTCCACGCGTGAGTAAGCATCATCCACGCTGCCCGAGAGCGCAAACCCCTCTGGAAAGCTACCGGCGGGCTGCTTCACATACGTCATGACCAAGTCGTCGCGCACACCAAAAACGGTATCCTGATCCAGATAAGGATCATCGTCCGGGAAAACCTCGGTGACCAGCGAGCGGTGTCCATCGGCGCTCACGATGTAATGCAGATGGCTTGGCCGCCAAGGGTGGCGACCTGCGGCATTCAGAATATCGCCTACCGGGCCATCAGACGGCACCGTGTATTCCACAGGGCGGACGGTGGTAAACGCGTAGCGTCCGTTCTCATCGGCCGTCATCAACCCGTGGAAAGAGTGGATGTCCTGATCCTCATCCTGACTGGAGTAAAGTCCATTTGGCGCGGTTTGCCAGATGTCGATAGTCGCTCCGGAAATCGGATTACCTTCGGTGTCGCGCACGGTGCCTTCGACCAAAACCACCTCACCTTCAAAATCCCGTTTCATATCGCCACCAATAGCCAGCGGAGGAGGGTTGGACACGTGAAACGGCCCCAGTACCGATGAACTTGTCGCCTCTGGGGTGGAGTGCAGCATGTCGACCAGTGAAGACAGGCCCATCACGTCCGACAGCAGCACAAACTCCTGCCGTTCCGGAGTGGTGATTTCTCCGGCGCGCGTGAGAAAATCAATGCCCATTCGCCACTCATCGTGCGTGAGGTTCACCTCCCGCGCAAAATCGTGCATGTGCTGAGCAAGAGACGAAAGAACTTCTTTGACCCGAGGGTCAGTGCCTTCGCCGAAGTAGGAAGTGAATACTTCAGTGATGTTGTCTTTGGTGACGGAACGCATGGGCGCCTCCTAGTTCAGAATAGCAAGGCTGAGCGCCGGATACCGGATCAGCAGAATGAGCACGATGAGCATCACGCCAGCGAAGGGCAACGCGCCAAGGAAGACATCCTTGAGAGAGATGCGGTCATCGTTGAGGGTGGCTTTGATCACAAAGCATGAGATGCCGAGCGGAGGTGTGAGCAGGCCGATCTCCGCCCCCACAACTGTGATGATACCAAACCAGACTAGGCTTAGCCCCATCGGCTCGACCAAGGGAAGAAACAGCGGCACCACGATCAGGATGATCGAGGCCGTGTCCAGCAAGGTGCCCAGGAACAGCATCAGCAGCACATAAAGCAGCATAACAGTAAAGAAGCTGGCTTGGCTGTTGGCGAGCATGTCGCCCAATTCATTGGGAAGCCCGGCAAGGCCCAGCATGCGGGAGTAAATCGACGCCGCCGTGATCAGAAAGAGGATCGACGCCGTTATATGACCGGTTTCCAGCAAAGCTTCCCAGAAGCCGCGCAGGCTCATGCGGCGACGCAGTAGCGCGATCACAAGAGCCACCAGTGACCCCGTCGCACCTGCTTCAACTGGGGTGAGCCAGCCGGTGTAAATGCCGCCCAGCACCACCACGATCAGGCCAAGCGTTGGCCCCAGTTTGGTGGCGATATCTCCCCAGGGAAGCGGCTCAAAATCTTCGGATGGGCGTCCGCCAACAAATTTAGGAAAAAACCGTCCCATGACCCAAATAGCCGCAACATAGGCCACCGCGAGCATCAGCCCCGGTACGACGCCTGCCAGAAACATTTCGCCGACGGATTGCTCTGCCACAAAGGAGTAAATGATTAGCATTGCGGAGGGAGGAATGATCATCCCCAACACCGACGAACCTGCAACAACCCCGACAGCAAAGCGTGGGTTGTAATCGTATTTAAGCATCTGCGGAACAGAGACCTTAGAAAAGACAGAGGCAGAGGCAATAGAGGAGCCGGTGACGGCGGCAAATACCGCATTCGCGCCCACGGTGGCCATACCGATGCCGCCTTTGACTCGCCGGAAGCCAGTACTCATGACGTCGTAGACATCCGCGCCCAGCCCGGCCTTGGACACCACCAAACCCATAAAGGTGAAGAGAGGCACTGTGGCAAAAGTGTATTCCATGACGCTGTCGCCAACGGCAACCTTTAGCAGGTTCATGGCCAAGTCGAAGTTGTCACGCATCAACCAGATTGAGACAAACGACACGACGCCAAGCGCAATGGGGATGTACATCCCAAGATAAATCAGGACGACGATGGCAACGACAGAAGCCATGCCAATTTCAAGGGGACTCATTTTTTGTCCTCATGTTCAGGAGCACGGATCAGCTCGGGTTTTTCTGCCGGGGTGAGCACTTTTAGAGCGAACAACACTGCACAGAGTGCCGCACTGGCAAAAATGGTAAGCTTGATGGGCCACCAAGGCGCCGTAAAGATTCCGGGGACGCCGAAATAATCACGGGTGTCGAGCATATCCAAAAATTCTGGCCAGATTGTTATGGCGATCGCTGTCATAAAGATCGCGCTGACCGTATCGATGACGTGTCGCAGACCTGCTGCGAAGCGGGGATAGCGGTGTCCGATGACCACTAGAAACCCGTCAGATCGTGTCAGGCGGCTCACGCGCACCACGTCGGGTAGCTGGAGAAACACAATCAGCACCATGGCAAATTGCACCACTTCATAAGCGCCGCGGAAGGGCGCGTTAAAAACGCCACGTGCCACCACGTCGAAGTTCACCACAAGCACCAATCCCAAGACCACCAGCGTGCCAATAGCATTTGCGCCGATGGCCACGCCGGTGATCGGCTTGGAGAGGGCCAAAGCAAGGTTTCCAAGAGGGTTTTTCACGTTTGGCCCTTTCCGTTCCTTAGGTGCCGATCACTCGGTCCAGTTGCGCACGCCGGTGTAGCCAGCGGCCTCCAGCTTGCCCAGATAGGCGCCCAGCATTTCCGTGCCTGGTTCACCTTTGTCATCCAGCGTCTTGGCCCATTCCGCCGCGATGTTTGGCATCGCCGCAGCCCATTTTGCGCGGTCTTCGGCGCTGGCTTCGACAATTGTGCCGCCTGCTGCAGTGTAGGCGTCGCGGCTTTCAGCGGCTCGATCCATGGCAATCCCTGCCACGTGATCACGATACATCACGGCCACTTCCTGCAAAGCGGTTTTCACTTCATCGGGTAGGTCATCCCAATAATCCTTGTTCACGGTGATCGTTTTGGAATTCACCGCGCCAAGGTCTGCTTTGAGCATATAGGGCGCCACTTCAGCGATCTTGAATGTCTTTGCGGCCTCTGGCCACAACATGGCCTTGTCCACCAATCCGGTGTCCAGCATGTTGTAGAAGTCGGTCAATCCTCCACGCACACCAGCCGCGCCGTCAATGCCTTCAAGATAGCGCAGGTTCATACCTGCACCCGCCACTTTGGCGCCTTCCATGTCGCTAACGGAGCTTACAGGGTCCTTTGAAAAGACTTGGTAGGTGTCGAGCACCACGCCAGTTGCCAGATAGACCTGATTTTGCTTGGCAAATTCATTTTGCATGGTGGGGTATTCTTTGGCGATTTCATCCACCGCCTTGGCCACCGCACGGGCATCTGCAGCCACAAAAGGTGTCACCGCGGAAAGTGCTTGCGAGGGCAGTTTAGAGCTGTGAAAAATCGTGGTGACGATACCGATGTCGCCCAATCCCAACTTCACGCCTTCGAGTACGCCTTTGGGCTTCACAATCGAACCGCCATAGCTCTCTTGCCATTCCATTTGGTAGTTGCCGGTTTTGGCGAGCTTCTTATCCACTTCAGGGATAAAGAAGTTGGAGAATTCTTTCACCCAAAGCGCCCGTGCAGGGTAGCCGTCGATGACGACCGCCTTGATCGTTTCAGTCGCAAATGCAGGAGCTGCGGCCAGTCCGGCCATCAGCGCTCCCAGCGCAATACCCTTGTTCATCAATCCCATCGTGTCCTCCCTTGATGGTTTTACTTTATGAAGTCACTTCTTGGTCCAGCTGACTTCCACGTCTGTGCCTGCATTTTTGTACATCTTTGAAACGGCACAGTATTTCTCGGTTTCCGCCGCAACCTGTGCCAGTTCCTCGATGCTGGCAGCGCCACTTGCGGTCACATCCAGTCGAATGGCCTTGAACGGGACCTCAATCTCTTCTTGCAACAACACACCGCGCCGGTCGAAGTCGATCTCCATCTCAAACTCGAGATTGCCGATGTCGACACCCAGCTTGGCAGCGCACTTATGTCCGATGGTGTTTGTGCACCCCACCAGAGCGGCGTAAGCGGTTTCTGTGGGAGAAAAACCCAAGTTGGTGCCGCCGCGCTCAACCGGCTCGTCGATTGTCAATGACAGATCGCGCGTATGAACCACGCAGTGGCTATGGCTACTGGCAAACCCAGACATTTTGACCTTCACGACGGATTTTTGACGAATAGCCATGGCTTTTGGTCCTTAAGCGAATGAGCAAACTTGATCGAAGACGAATCGCGGTAGTTTCTGGAACAGCGCGGTTTCGTCTGCGTAACCAAGATTGCACAAAAAGTTGGAACGTAGGGTGGTGCCCGCAAAGAACTCTTCGTCCACGATGGCATTTGAGAAACCGCTCATAGCGCCGACATCTAGTCCGAGGGCGCGGGCGGCGATCATGAAATAGGCACCCTGAAGCGTGCCATTGCGGAACGCAGTGGTTTCAGAGTGCTCCGGTTTGCCTTCGAAATGGGGCCGTCGGTCTTCATGTGGAAACAGAAAGGGCAGGTCGCGCCAGAATTCCAGATCATGCGCAATAATTGCCGTGACTGGCGCAGCCATCATCTTGTCAATGTTCTTGTCTTTCAGGGATTTCGCCAGCCGTTCCTTGCCCTTTTGAGAGGTCACAAACACAAAGCGGGCAGGACATGTATTCATGCTGGTCGGTCCGGCAGCAGTGATCTCATAGAGACGATGCAATAGCTCGTCTGAAACAGGTCTATCTTGCCACGCATAGTGAGAACGTGCATCTCCAAGGATCACATCAATTGAATCAGCGTCCAAATCTGCCTTTCGCTCACGAAGCGACCGCACTGCAGCCTGTGCCTCTGATCGCGCGACTTCCAGAGCGTCGCCAGTTAACCCTGCCATCATTATTTCCCGTTGTAGTTCCAAATGTCCCGCGAACTCCCCCACTGCCACCAAGTCAATTCGGTTACGTGAGAGCGCTTCGTCTCTTCAACTTATTTTGACGATGATGTTTTCTCTTGTCAAATAAAATCGATATTTTAATATTGACTGGGAAAATGGAGGTTATGCAATGGTCGCTTGGAATGAGTACAGGAAAATGGCCCGGGATCGCGGGGCCCTGGCGCTAGAACTTTATGTCGTGGAATCAACGCCATCTGGTGCGCCAGAAAAGGTGAAGGCCACCCTGCCCGCACATCTCGAGTTTCAGCGAGAAATGGAACTGAGTGGCAAGTTGGTCCTTGCCGGCCCCATGTCTGATTCCACCGGGGAACTGATGCAGGGAGCTGGGCTAATAGTTTATCGAGCCAACACCATGGAAGAAGCAAAGGGTATGGCTGAGGCTGACCCAATGCATGCGGAAGGTGCGCGTAGTTTCACCCTGCGCAAATGGCTGGTCAATGAAGGGAGCCTGTCGATCTCGGTAGGTCTTTCGACCGGCAAAGCCTCCCTGCGATAAACGGAGACCGACAATGGTAAGCTCCAGTTCGCTGACTGAAATGCTCTCATCGCTGCTAGAGCGCCAACCTTTTCAACGGAACACTCCGATAGATGGCGCGGTTTCGGCGCTTTGCATTGCCTTGCTAGATGCGCCGTCAGAAGCTTCAGGCCTGCAGCTGGCAGAAGATATTCTACAAACAGTGAAGTCGCAGTCAGAAGATGACCGAGACTCATTTTTTCACTTTTTGAATGATGAGCTTGATGTCGATGCGGACCGCGTTCTGGAAATGGCAAAAGCATACAAAGAAGCGCCGACACCCTCGACATACGCTGCCCTTGCCCAAGCCGCAGAGCCAAAGCGGCAAGAGCTGTTTCGCAAATTGAACCAAGCTTCAAACGCAACAACGGATCTGGTGCAATTGCGGGCGAAACTGCTTAAGCGAATGCGGGATCAACCCGAGTTGGGCAGAACGGATCGAGACCTCTTGCACCTGTTCCACAGTTGGTTCAATCGCGGTTTCCTGGTCCTGCGCCAAATCACTTGGGAATCTCCAGCGTCGATCTTGGAAAAAATCATTGCCTATGAGGCGGTTCACGAAATTCAAAATTGGGACGACCTGCGGCGAAGGCTCCTGCCGGCCGATCGCAAGTGCTTTGCGTTTTTCCACCCTGCAATGCCTGATGAGCCCCTCATTTTTGTCGAAGTTGCCCTAACAAAAGGCATACCGGACTCTATCCAATCACTACTGAGTGAAGAGCGGCAAGAGCATCAGGCAGAAGCGACAGACACTGCTGTGTTTTATTCCATTTCAAATTGCCAAGCTGGGCTGGCCGGGATTTCATTCGGAAATTCCCTCATCAAACACGTGGTTCGCGAACTCTCCCTGGAAATGCCGAACCTCAAACGTTTTGTGACCTTGTCGCCGGTGCCAGGCCTAACACACTGGGCCAAAAAGGAAGGGCTTGCGCGTTTGCCCGAAGACTCTCAAAAACTCAAGCAAATGGCCGCGCACTATCTTCTGGACAAAAAGAAATCCGATGGGCGACCGCTAGATCCGGTGGCGCGCTTTCATTTGGCAAATGGCGCGCTGGTTCACAAGATACACACAGACGCAGATGTTTCCGAAAAAGGCATCGCTCAGGCCGCTGGCGTCATGGTGAACTATCTTTATGATTTACCAAAGATTTCCCAAAACATTGAACTGTTCGACTGTAACTTTGAAGTGGCCGCATCTAGTTCGGTTCGCGCGCTTGCCAAGCAAGCCAACCGGGCACAAGCGGCAAGGACAGAATAGAGCATTTTTTAGAAAACTCGATTTCCACTATCATAGTGCCACATTCTCAAACTCTTGAAGTTCTCACCTCGCTGGAAGGCAGCGGCCTTCAAGCGTTCAATAAAAGAATAACCGCTTCGGTGAAATCCGCATTTGCTGCACCGACCTGATCAGCACCGCTTCAATAAAATCAAATCGAGTAGTTGTTGGCTCAAGCGTTAAAGGCGGCCCATTTTCGGGCTACCTGTTCCCAATTTTTGCCCGCGGATTCGGCAGCACTTTCTTCCTCGGGTGGCCCCGCGTAATTCTTGATCGCGGTAGAATAGCTCGCTCGATCACGCGAGTTCGCCAGCCACCGCGTCACACTCGGCGCGCTTTCCGTCCACATGCCTGACAACCCCAGCCGGGCAAGTCGGTCAACATACGCTATGAGGCTTGTATCGGCCAATGTGTAATGGTCGCCCAGAAGCCATGTCGAACTCGCCAAGGCGCGCTCCATTTTGTCGAACAGCATCGTAAGTGCGAAAAATGCTGACACCACATGCTCTGAATCTATCCCGTTGGTCAGGATTTCTCTCCGCTTATTCGCATTGGCTGGATTTGCCATCCTGGCAATCGAAGACGCAATTTGAGCAGGTGTTTTTGAAGCCAGTATCTGACGGCGTTTCGAAGTTGCGAAGGTCATCGTGTTAATTGCGGCATGCACGTCAATACAATCCGACAACCACATTTTTGCACGAATGCACTCCCTTGGATCGGAAGGCATCAAAAAAGCTCCCGCCGTCGCGGCAAGGTACTCAAGAATAACGCTGGACTCTACAACGACCAATTCGTCATCAATCAAAGTCGGCACAACCCCCTTGGGGTTGAGAGCAAGGTACCAATCCTCATTTTGCTCGCCGTGACCAAGGTCCAAAATTTGGCCGGTCCAATCGAGCTCCAACTCCGCTAGCCCAACGCGTACTTTGGCGGAGCACACGCTCGTTTTTCCGTGATACAAATGCAGCACAAGCACTCCCCCCAAGGCCGGTTACACTTAGTCAATTTGCTCCGCTAGGAACGCGCCAGTGCTTCTGTAATGCTCCATGAGCAACCTTGAGCTTTCCTCAACCTCACGCGCGACGGCTGCATCCAAAATCGCTTGATGTTCATCCTCGACATTCCGGCTCCCGTACGACTTTGAACGGCCCGCCAAGAACCGGTAGCGAACGTTTAAGTCATACAATTGGCTGCATAGTCGCAAAAGGATCGGCGATTCACATGCGGACAGCAAAGTCATGTGAAAACTCTTGTGACGCTCTTCAAACAGCTCGGTTTCGGAACGATCCGTTTTGCCCATGTAATGATGAACAAGAACCAACTGGTCCTCCCACTCGCGCCCCCCGTTTGCAACACTTTGGCGAAGCGCCATATCCTCAAGTGTGCACCGCAAGTTCAGAATTTCCTGAAATTGTTGACGGCTGGTTTCGGCGACACGAAAGCCCCTTTGATCAAGCCGCTCGACCAGCTGGTCCGAGGTCAAAAGACTTAGCGCTTCGCGGATTGGCGAAGCTCCCGTGCCATAGCTCTCTTTTAGAGCCTCCACTTTCAATCTCTTTCCAGGTTCCAACCTTCCGGTGATGATCTCATTTCGCAACGTCAAATATGTACGTTGGGTGGAAGACTGATTTCCTTGGGCGGTATCGGGCAAACTATTCATAGACGCGACTAAACCAAAATAGTCCGCCGAGATCAAATTATATCGATATTTCTCGCACCGTTGGCTGCTGATGATCCGCGTGCCGCGGAAATTCGTCTGCTTCCCGCGCTGTCCAAAAACCGCCGAAGCAAAAAATTTTATAATAAATGCATACCCATAGGATGAATCTTTATGCACGAGTTTATGCACTCCCCTTCTCAAAGGTGCTGTTCTAAGCCAAACCTCCCAAACTCAAAATCCCATACGGTTCCATCAAACCTGGCAAAAAATCGTTTTTTATTGCACTTAAGGGATATCCGCGATAAAAGATGTGCAGCTGAGGACAATGCCATTCGAAAGGAACGCAAATGCGTGAAAGTCATTTTCAAGAAGGAAAGTGGTGGGTGAGCCCCTACAACTTCCAGCCCGAGGTGCGCGAGTCTCTTCTTTTGCCACCAAGCGTTCAAATCCACGATGCAACGCTGCGAGACGGGGAACAGACGCCGGGCGTGGTGTTCTCGATAGACGACAAAATCCGAATTGCGTCAAAGCTCAGCGAAGTCGGTGTGGACCGCATCGAGGCCGGAATGCCGGCAGTGTCGCCCCAAGACGCCGAAGCGATCAAAGAAATCACCAAACTTGGGCTGAAATCCAAAATTTTCACGTTCGCACGCGCAATGAAACAAGACATCGACATGGCGTTGGAATGTGGTGCGGACGGCGTGATCATCGAAGTTCCAATCGGCTACCCAAAGTTGGTGACTCAGTTCGGGTGGACATGGGAAGACGTCTTCAAAAAGAGTCGCGATGTTATCAACTACGCCCGCGAGCAAGGTCTTTACGCTGTCTTCTTTCCATACGACACCACGCGCGCTCGTCGCGAGGATCTCGAAAACCTTTGCAAAGGCATCATGAACGAGAGCCCGCCGGATTCGATCGGTATCGTCGACACAATGGGCTGCGCCACCCCTGAGGCCATCAAATACATGGTTGGCTGGGTCAAAGGCATGACGGGCCTGCCCATCGAAATTCACACACACAACGACTTCGGAATGGGCGTCGCAACGGAGCTCGCCGCTGTTGCTGCCGGCGCAGAGGTTGTGCACAGCTGTGCCAACGGTCTGGGCGAACGCACAGGCAACGCCGCGTTGGAAGAGCTAATGCTGGGTCTACATCTGCTGTACGGGTATGACACAGAGTACAAGATGGACAAGCTGCCTGAACTCGCATCCCTCATTTCCGAGCTTTCCAATATCCCAATTGCACGCAACAAACCCGTTCTGGGACATGGCAATTTCATCCGTGAATCAGGCATCGGAATCCAATATGTGATGCATGATCCTATGGTTATGTTTGGAACACATCCTGCGTTGACGGGGCGGGTTGGCGAAGTTGTGCTCGGCAAAAAGAGTGGCAAGGCTTCCATCACCTACAAAGTTGGTGAACTTGGGTTGTCTGAACTGAACGACGAACAGAATGCTGCCCTTCTGCAAAAGGTCAAAGACGCAGGTATCGCCAAACGCGACTTCCTAACCGACGAAGAGTTTCTGGCACTGTACAATACTGTGCGCCCATAAGCGTCAACGCCGCTCCGCCTGCACATCAAACGCATGGCCACAACCGGTAGCATCAATGGCAAGGGCCCGTTTTTGGGACATTCAAAACAGTTGGGGGGTAATCCCCCCGAAATTTAGGTGTGTCTGAAAGTAGAATTTTCTCGAATGATGAAAGAGGAGATTCTGATGAAAAAGTCGAAGTACAGCGATGCACAGATCATGGCGATCCTGAAGCAGGCAGAGAACGGTGTGCCGGTCTCTGATCTGTGCCGAGAACACGGCATGAGCAGCGCAAGCTTTTACAAATGGCGATCCAAGTATGGCGGGATGGACGCCAGCTTGATGGCGCGCATGAAGGAACTGGACGAAGAGAATAAGCGGCTCAAGAAGATGTATGCTGAGAAAAGCATGCAGAACGATTTGCTGAAGGAAGCGCTTGGAA